>JBHEQV010000065.1:0-34490 GCA_046530735.1 Arsenophonus sp. | reverse complement strand
CAAACATCAGGATTAGAAATCCTGATTTTCAATAAAAAATTGAAATGGCACCACGGAAAATTAGCTCTTCTTCGTTAGTACTGACCTGATACTTATCTTCTTTTCTGTACGTTAATCAGCAGTAGAATCCCGTTACGAAAAAGTAGTTAATTCCTTAGATTTATCTATCTACTTTGTAAAGAATCGGAATTCGTTAAAGTGGTAAAGATTACCGATTTACTAAAACTGCTGGTATCACCCCCTGACCTGGTAAATTGAAATAGGGCGTAGGTTGCTCTTCGTAAACCTGTTTAATCCGATAAATAAAATTGCCCAGAGTTTCATCTAACTAGTTTGCTTTATGCCAGTCTTAATGTTTGCTTCTCTAAGCGCACTGTACTTCCCTAAATCACAAACCAACAAACAATAGGGAACTTTTTGCCAGCGTTCTATGCAATCGCTAATAAATGATATTAATTGCTTGAAGTTATACTACACTGAGCAAAGAGGACATAGGATGTTTTGCCGGTTACTGCGCCAGTCATACACCAACACGCACAGCTCTTGATGACGTAATGCTTTCTGATGGATCAGGATACCCATTTTTAAAGCCAGACATAACTGCCAATGTCAGGGCGTACAGCTTCTCAGAAACACTAACAATTACAGATTGTACAAGATTATCTGAAAACGGACGCTGGCTGAAAAGCCTTCCACGGTTAGCGAATCATCCAAATCAAAAGACTGGCTATTGAGGACGGGAATATTCCATTCTGGAAGGGAAAAATCTTCCAGCTCTCTTCCGGCTTACGGTTAAACTAAAGAAAGTTTTGTGTCTGCGTAATTGCGCGATTTGTCGCCGACCACATAATTAATCAGCACGCCGTCAATGCTGCTGACAAAACCGTAATACGTGTTTCTATCGCGACATGGCATAAAAGATACCAACTTTAAGTTGCCTGTCGATGAGCGGTGCCAGTCCACATAACCATCCTTGCAGCCTTTTGGCAAGGTTAACTTCCAAAGTTGAACAGCACTTCATCACCCACTGCGAATTTTCTGGCTATCTTGAGCCAGTAATTGACCATGAAATTTAGCCTCTTTCACTGTCACTCTTCGTTTTTTGACGTTTTAACTTGCAACATTACTGAGAATCCAGTCTATTCCCGACAAAAAATGCGACGGCATCCGCACAATCTGGGTCTCGGTAAACAGCGCTGTTGTCATTATAATTATCCTTCTGTGATAGAATATAGCTAACTAGGTATTACCAGCTCAGTTACTCTGCTACTGGCATGTTCATGATCTTAATACTGTTTTATACTCTGCGATATGTTAATTTTTTATAAATTTAGTCAGATGATTTGAAAGAAATCTACTAGAAAGGATAAACTAGATAAAATCATGAAGACAAAACACAACTTACATGTTGCACCGCTTGTTTATCTGAACCGATTTATCATCGTTCTCCTAAAATAAATAAGGGTAAGACTGACTGAATTTTTATGAGATCCAAAATAGCTCATACAGGAATGTATTTAGATTCCAATTCCCATTTTTTATATGAAACTATTATCCAGCCTCTAGTCATGATTATCCGGAGTTTTAAACAATGATCCATGCCAATCCGATGGATGAGGCTGGATACAACTACATTTAGGAATAATGAATGACAGTATACTTGCCGATGAATTTATTATCTATATGGAACTATTGATAATTCCCCATCTCCTTCGCCTCATTCTGCAAGAAACACAAAGATAACTGGTGGCGAATAGATATTGATGAATTTGGACAGGATGACAATTTTTATTTCTTTGCCAAGATACTTAGAGGTAATTTATATAGATATACATTCCAAAGCTGAACTATTTTTCACCATTCATAATTATTCTGGAATAACTTTCCTAAAAACATGGTGAAAATATCAACTTATGGATCAGTTGATCCTGTCGCACAAATTCTTGCCAGCAGCTCTTTGTACTATAGAGAGACATAACGATACCTGATGCGGCGTGTGATATTTGAAGCAAAACGTGGGATAAATGGCAGACTACTTTTGTTTCCATCAGTGTAACGAAATTACACTGTCATTTTCATCGGAGAGACTTTGATCTGTTTGAGTGGTACAATTAATTGAACAATATTTGTAGATGCTGGTCAATGAAACACCATATAGTAATGCTAGCTGTTTTCTATTATTTCCGGATTTAAATAGTTTTTTAGACTGCTGTTGCTTTGCAGAAGATAATGAGCAAAAGGTCTACTTTACTAATACGTCCTCTGCTTCTCGCTGCGCCTAAACCTGCCTGAGTACGTTCAACAATCAGTTCTTGCTTTATTTGCACTAACGCCACTAATCATATGAAAGAAAAACGACCTGCTGACGAAGAAGTGTCGATAGAATCAGTAAAACTATAAAAATGAATACCTTCATCTTCCAGATTGGATATTAAAGTAATCAAATGTTTAATGCTGAGACCAGTCTATCCAGCTTCCAGACGACTAAGGTGGTGTCAGCAGATTTCAGTGCATTTAGGGCGCGTTTTAATCCAGCTCCTCTCATCTGTTTTTTCGCTGATTTTATCCTCAAAAATCTGCTCACAATTTACACAAATAAGTGATTTTCACTGTAAATCAGTGTTTTGATCATTTTTTGATACTCTCATATAGCCTATTTTGTCATTTTTGATCTTTTCTACCCATCGGTAGGCCTTGCATCACTGGTTTTTGTCAAAATGTTAGCTAAATTCTCGATTTAATAAAACTTTGGTTTGTTGGAAAAAGAAAATAGGTAGATTAATAAATAGATTTTTAACACATTAATCAGCGCTAATCTTGATGGCAACTCGGCGTAAGCAAAACATTGCAGACGCTGCGAAAGATTAACGGCGTACCCTTTGATGGCTCAGTAGATATTGGTGTCAATACGCTAGTATGATATCCCATGACCAGGTTTCGGCATTAAGTGGCAAAAATCAGGGCACGTCTGGTATCTAGCTTTATGAGGCTTACGGCAATGGTTATCCAACCCCTTACGGTAATGACATCCATCTCAAGTGTGGCTAATCGGTAGCGGGGAAAGTGGGAATTGCTGATTAGTTGGAAAAGTGTTAATAGTACTCATTCCCCGATTTATATTCGCAGTCGTCGGGATATGGAAGATACCATTGATATGTATAGCTGCAGGTTTTACCGCCAATGATATTCAGGCTTTCACCAAAGTGAAATTAGACCGGTGCTACCAGCCAAAAAAGGGAACTTACTGTCAACTGAATAGCGTTCACCTTGATACCAATTGATGATAGAAATGTGGCATCACGCCAGCACTATATCCCTGACAGATTTATACCGTGATGTTGCCTTCTCCGGTTTTTCATGCTATCTTATAGGCAACAGGACAGTAAAAAATATAAAGGTATTACTCAAAAATTAATTTAGTGACCTATATTGAAATAGAAGGAAAATCGTTAATTATCAGTGCTGATTATATAAGGACAGCGATTCAAACGCCAAGAACCTGGAAGTTAGTTTGTTACTAATTCAACATTATCAGGCCGTCCTGACTATGTGTTAAACGCGACATTTCTTTGGAGGGTTTCCTCAGTAGTTCTTATTACACGAGATGAATCAAAATGCCATTTGCATCCGCTCCAATCTGCCTCAGAGCGTGCATTGTAGCTAACGGAAGCTCTGCGGTTACAATAGGAAGCACCTTTTAGTTAGTAGAAAATTTGACGAAATAACAGTCTGATCATCCATAGTCCACTCTGCCAAAATTTTCTACATAGGCATAACCTTGCGAACTTAATATCTTGCGTCCGTTATCCACTTTTGCCCAGGATCTAAACCACGAATAAATTCACCACGAAAATCAGGGCATTTGCCTGAGGGATAGACGAGTGCAAGAGCTGGTATTTTTTCTTATCGAATGGCTTACGTTGCAAATAAACCAACCTTCTTGGTACTATTTCAGTCGGCAAGGGTAGAAGAACGCCGACATGGATTTCAATACGCAATACTTCGGATGCAACAGCGTGAACATCGGTGGCGGTTAGCTGTACATCTTTAGTCAGTATTTTATCATTAATTTTAGGAGAAGTAGGCGCTACATTTTTAGCCAAATTTACCGTTTCTAACAAATCAAGGTTTTTTAAAAAAAAAGATTCTTGTCTAGGATGTCGTCCCCCATTTTCATTTTTCGCTAGTTTCTCACCTAAAAACTGCGTCATGCTTTCAGAAATTTCGAGTTATTGCTGATGGCCTGCGAGAACTTGTTCAGCGTATCTAAATCGGAAGACGGATGGTCGACCACAGCATTCAGCTTGTCATTAATAATTTTCACCGCTTTGGGAGTCGCTGCTTCCGTTTCACTACTGCTCTGATTAGCATTGCTGAGCTTAACGAGACCCTTTTTACTTACGCTCACATCCGAGTGGTTTCTGGAGCACGGTATGTGCAGTCAACGCCGGTTCGGCTTGTTTTAATTGCTGTTTTAACTAGGTGGTAGGATTCCCTAGTTCACGTGTATGGCCGGTTGGTAATGCAATCTGGTCAATCCCAATACCGGGTCGAAGGTTTTTATCGGTAGATACCGTCTTTCCAGTAAACCGTTTCTTAAAATAGCTCATGTCATTGTTCTCATTCGGACTTAATTTCATCTTGGTCGATTTTTAGTTAAAGTATAGTCTATTTTTGTCTATTGATTAACTGTTTTTGAATACTATTAACTTCTGTCATAGTTATAGCGCCAGTGATAGGTTGTCTTATTGTTATAGCAGAACGGCACCGCCGTATAATCCAGCGCCATCAGTTCGCTCCGCGCCGACGAAAAGGCCCAAAGCGTCTCGCGTAGTTTTACTACCTGTCGCTTGGTAATCAGTTGGTTGAGTATGAGCCAGTATAATGCTCAGTGCGTCTCGCTATCAAGATATGCTTCCACCTTTTCCGGTTTGAGCGTCCTTCCTCCTTCAGTTATCGCCATTTCTCCAAACCTAGCGCCAGTATCATGGTACAAATTGACCAGGGGAACCCCCTTAAAAATAGCGATGCAGCGTGATGGATGATTTCAACATCGCATGGCAGGCATCATCCCATTCTGCAATAGATCAGCCATTGACAATAGGTTAACGTCAATTGTTCAGCCGGCTAGGGCAGGCCGACGCTTCGATTATATTCAACAGATAAACAAGCAGCGCGTCAGGTCAATCTGTTGTAACCGTGCTCGCCTTGTACCAATAGCGCCTGAAAATGTTTCTCTTCTGCAACAACATCGGTAACAGGATATTATCAGTCATCGCTGCTTCTCCGTATCAAGGATCAACTGAATGTTGCTACAATGCGCTCATTGCTGCACTGCCAGTATCGTCGGCTCCAGGGTAGAAAAAAACTGGTGAGCTTCACCCGGTAAACGCCAGGAATGGAGAGGGGGCGATAATCTAGTTTGCCACAATATCGAGACTTAGCTATTTAGCCTGACTGGTGACATACTGCTCAGCGGCCTGCCGCACCCTATTTCAATACCGGCTTACCCGACTGTCTGACATAACAGGTCAGTTGTGTGGTAATTGTATACTTAATTTTTTCGGGGACCAGCACCCTACACCGTATCGTCCAACGCGGGTATATCCGCTTTTTCGGGCACATGGCCGTCACCAGACTAAGCAGCGTCTTATCCGTGGTGGCCAGGCTAGTTAGTCGCGGATACAGGTTAATCGTGCTGGATTTCTGGCGGGTCACCGCCACATCACAAATCCTTCGGATGCGCACTCATGCCATGAAAACGGTACGCTTCGGGTGAATGACGGTACTGAAGGAGACGCTAGCGTCAGATGAATACGACTCCGAAAAATGCTTATTGTCCTCCGCGTCTGAGCCGCCCGCGCTCGGCGTATTATTTCTCAACTGGATATCCTCGTTATCGATGGGTTCTATCAGGGTGCTGATTTTCACCGATTATCAGGCATTACCTTCTGTTTCCGCCTTTCTGCAGGTAGCGTTCACCGTCACTCTTAATGCCGTTGGCGTCAACCTAACTTTGCTGTCTGTGGTAAATATCAGACTGTTCGTGGCGATCAGCCGTATACTAGCCTGTATCAGTATTGTGACTGAGGGGCTGGACCTACCAGTAAAAATTGCACCGTGATTAGTGTCGGTAGCCGCTAGACAGTAAACGCCGACCAGCTCAACCAGATAATCCAGAACGGGCAGGGGAAAAGGCTATCAAGTTTTGTTCGCTGCGAATTGAATGACACTGCGCACCAGAGTTTCCCGGTAGGCGAACAGGTCTATCAGTATCCGCTCAGCCTGCGGCTAGCACAGGGTTTTGTCGCTGGCCGCTTCCATAGGTCGTACCATATCGCAGGTAATGGATCCTGTGCATCCGCTTCAACAAAAACCGGATTCTCGAGGGTTTAACGCCCATGCAACCTCCCTTTTTAATAAGCCTGACGTCCTGACAGAGGACAGCGAAGCAGGAGATTGACCCGCTCAACCTTGCGAATTCAAGCGTGACCTGATGTAATTCGCATCGGTGCTCCAGGTGGTTTGATAGCCTTCATCGGTTTCCCGCACCACATGCGGCAAAGCACGTTCAGTTGGGATATCCAGATAACGATCCAGATCACTGCCAAAATCATGTCGATGTTGGTCTCTACCTTTCGGTGTGCCTAAAATAAGTCTTAGACACTGCTGAATATTCTTGACGTCACTGATCTGTTCTCATAACGCGTACAGTACGGGGTTGCCAGTCTGCAGTGTTGAGAACGGTCATTGTATTCATCAAAAGTGTTCCCTCTCGCTTATAACGGTTTACCGGTATGTTTACCGTCATTTTCACATTACTATGCACATGGTCATCAACGGATGTCTGTTCCGCCTTAATATCTTCTGTGGTTTGAATGCCCATTAATTCCCATCTGAGCAGCCGTCAATGTCGGTACCACCGTGCCAGGATAATTCCCTTTGATATGTTAACCGTTTCTGTACAGTAAAATTTCTCCTTGCGATAGTTTCAGAGCTATCCAGGATGAGAATATCGTAGCCTATCACGCTGGCGATGTGTGTCTAGATCAGGATCAAGTGGCCTTGAGGTGGTCAGAGTCAGGATCTGTATCTCGCCCCAGATAGCCATCGCATAGTTTTTGAGATCATACTCGATAACAGGGTTCCCCCCATCGAGAAAATCCACACACCGTTTATTGCGGCAGGCGCTGGATAAGCAGTCGACATCAGAATCACTACCCACTAACACCACGCCGTAATCGCCGTCATCGCCGTCAGCATTCAGCAGCAGACTCATCTGTTTACCCACATCGGATAGCCGTAATCCTTATTATTCTAGATATTGCGTTGCAATACCAGCAGTCAAGGCGGTGCGCAGGTTATCACAGGTCAGGAGCCATAACCTGTGCCATGACGTTTTCCTCATCAATCTGGCTGATGGTACCGAACATCAATTTCAGTCCTTTCATAGTTCCTTTTCTCCGATTATCGTCTCTTTTTCACTCATCTGATCCACGCTGCCATCAGCTTTAACTTCAATCACCTGTTGGATCGTTGACTGATTTACGTGTCTTGCTTTCCTGTTCGTGCGCGTAATAGGGGCCACTGACCCCATGGTGAGTTTACAGGTGTAACCGCTTTGGCACGATAGGGAATGGCTAACTTCAGTAATCAGCTACAACCCACGGGACAGGCACATGGTCAACCCGTCTTGATATGCCGTATTGCCAGCCAACTCTACCGTCCATACCCGTTAATATTCATTATGACAGTTCAGAGCGTACACATCTTGGCAGTAGCTTCTTCCCGGATCCGTGCCCAGTTGTGCAGTTTTAAGATATTGGCGATGGTTGAACGTCCCTGTTTTTGAGGCACCGTTTCTCTGGACACTTTGCCTATCCGTGCATCAGCCTTCATATCGATCGTGACCAGTTGTTTGTGCTGGCTGTCATGGTATTTCACCTTGCCCTGTTGGATAGATACGATTAAGCGTATTGCGCAGGCTGTAATGACTTATCGCTGAGGGGTAATGACGTTGACCGGCGCTGCCTAATCCAATCTGGCGTGCTTAAAAAATCAGCTTCCCTGACGTGACTTTAACGATATAGCCGCACCCATTCCCTCCGACAAACGGCGCAAAAAAAGCCAGATCGTTTCATGTTGCTGCGTTACCCGATCAAATAGCAGCGGCGCAATATGGCCTTTCAGTGTCAGGTTGTGTTTTGTGCAATCCGCTTCTGGGCGATAGCCGCTAGATTGGTCTACTCAAACGCTCGGTAGGCTACAGGTCCGAAACGCAATGGTCCTGAAGCGGATAACCGCGCAACGATATCGTATCCGGCAAGCTACTGAGTTCTATTTCATTAATTGAAAAGGTACCACAGAGACGTAATGGCGCACCGACCATGCGGAGCGCTAATGAGAACGTATCGCTTTTACTCGGATACCAGACCCTGCCCCAGCACTCGTTGCTTCTTTTCAATTCTACCGTCAGCTCGTCAGACTAACCACTGAATTGATCGAAAGCGTATCCCAAGCACGTCCGGGGGTGATATCCCATGCGTGATGTTTTTGTTAGCTATAATGCAGGGGTCCAAGGTCAGGGCCGGTACCAGCCGGCTGTCTTTATGTCGTTAATACAACCTTGGCAGGATTCTTCTACCACATGGTGCTTCTGTGAATTAATCAGAGGAATAGTCAATATGATGTTGGCAGAAAACACCGGTGTGATTGTAATAGGCGGATTGACTACAATGATTCGTACATATCCGTACGCGTCGCCGAAATAGTAGGCAGCTGCCAGCGTATCCAAGCGCTCGCCATCACAGGTAATATGACTTCCAGGATCCCCCCAACGGCTTATTCTTCTGTTCATGCTAGTTTGCAGATATCTCCTATTCTCCTTTAGCTACGCATCACCAGATGCCCGTCAAAGGGCTCAGTGCCGGAGCGATGTTATTCCAGGTACTGGAGCACCTCCCACTTGAACGGCCACCATATCCAGTGTACCTGGCAGCGCCTGGCCGGTACTATGGGGTCAGAGTAGAAGCGTGTTTTTCTCCTGGCTAGTCGTGATCGTCACCTTACCCGCTGCACTGGTGAGGCTACTCGCCGCAGGAAAATTGATTTCTAAGCCTGACAACAACGATATCGCCTGTATCAACGTGGGTAATCACACCTAACACAGGCTATTAATACTCCAGGGACGCGTGTTAACGCCGCGACCGGATACGTTTTTATCTGATCCAACACTCGGATCACTTGTGAGACCGTAGCTAGTTGTCGACTTCGCCTTACGGGACGACCCCACCGCCCGGCGATAGCGATCTACCGGTGGTCTTCGTCTCCGAATTAGCAGGCGCCTTTCTGTTTAGTATCGTGGCATTTCCGACGACTTAAGCGGTTGGAGCAGATCCACCGGTAAATTCGCGCAGACTGATATTGACCTCCAGGCATTGGGCGATACTGTGCATGCGCTAACACCGTGAGGACCCGTGAGCGTGCTGATCACAAAGTGCTCCAGGTATTTCATTGTCGAGTACAAACGCTAATGCCTGATGGGGTACGACAGACGGACTGTATCTGTTGCCATTGCTGGATTAATTGACAGTACTGCTGATTAAACCGCATGCTGATGCGATATTCATCCCCTTTATCGCTGACCTACTGCAGATCCGGGTTACGACCAATATGTGCCTGCTCGGTAAACTCACTGCCAAGGGTGGATTACAGCACTGTAAGGCGGTCTGTAACTGCACTTCAATCTCACAAAAGAGAACGCCAGTATCAGTAAAAGTCGCAACGTTGTTGGTGCATTACCTGCGCGAGGCGTTTTTCCAGCTCACGCATACTGATAGCCAAGGCGTCAGATAACGCCGCCTGGGCAATCTGGAAGTGTCCGTTCATCACAATCTGCGGTGCAAAGGTGATGTATATCCCTTTCTGATAGCCCCTTTCCCTGACGTTTTGCGGTCATCGAAGTATTAGACAGCTGGCACGAGCGAGGAGGGCGGTTGCATCAGCGGCCATGGCAGCCGACGGCATGCGATAATGCTACCACTGGCGGTCCCCTGCATAATATTATTCCTCAATCCGAAAAAGACCTTTTGATATAATATGTATGTCGAGTGTCTCCTTAAACCAACCTAATACACTGTCACCAAAATAGATAATCGTCTCTGTTGGCGAGGATTAAATGACTTTTAATGCTGTTGACCAGACCATCAATCAGATGGCACCCGCGTCAGTAAAATGGACGGGCAGTTTAACATGAAAGTAGCTTATCACCCAGGCAAAGGCTTTATACAACAGATCCAACGGAGACTAGTTAAGGATAAGTGTGCCAATGCCCATAATAACGTCGGAAAACGCTTGTTTTCCCTCGACACAACGCGTCATGAAAGAAAACGCTTATCGGCCTACAAGTAGCAGTAAATCAGGTAATCCCTGTTAGCAATCGCAATAATGCTTAAGCCAATCGGGGGGTAAACATCAGTGCCCGACCAAGCCACAGCAGCGTATGTTCAGCCAGGTCCAGGGACCTGTCACCAGCCAACCGGCCAACACTTTCTCCACTTCCCACACTGCCATGAGTTAGCTTAAATGCCCCATGTTAAATTGGGGGTGCTTAGTAATAACCAAGCCGATACGCAGCCTGGTAAACCCGCCCAACAGCAGCCATATCTGTAAACCAAGCAGATTAAGTGGCAGACGAACAACCAGCAGGACGTCCTTAATACAGCAGGAAGACCGCCCACGGTTTTTGGGATACCGCTGACCAGTTACGGATAAGTTTTAACCCAGACATTGACTGCATTCAGATAAAGCAGGACCGTTTTCGTTAACGACAGTATGGCTGGAAGAGGATTCACCGATACTCAGTGACAGCTCTCGACTGGCAATGCCTAACTTTTTCATCTGCTCAATCGGTAAGGGTAAATATTTTTATAATTACCGATTAATACATCCTTGTTAGCGGAAGCCAAAGCTTTGGCGCGGATGGGATGTGCTGGTACTTGTCAATATCCGATAGCATCGGACGAATAAACGTCATCACCTGCATATCGATAAACAGTTCACCTAATCTAAACTCTGCTGCAGGGTCAGTAACGCCTAATCGCGCGCGGTATCGTTCCTGACCAGCGCCATCGCTGATTTAAATTGTGCCAGCGCCTCAGACTCTTTTGCGCAAGATAGGTTTGCAGGGTATTCATAATCCCTTCAATCGGCGAAATCCCGTGAGCTTTTCTTTCATTAAGGATTTTTCAATATCGATACCGACATCCGAAAAGCATTTTTTAGTTTCCGTAGTAAACAGTTTTTCAAGAAAGTTATTAAAAATTGTTAGCCGCTTTATCCGTGCTTCCCGCGCCCATTTTTGCTACCTGCAAGGAGGCGGAGACCAGCCCATTTCGTCACTGCTCTGCCTTCCTATGAGGCATGTTGGCCTTTGTGGGCCAGCAGCTCTGATAACCACTTCACCTTGTCTGTAATTTAAAATTATCTCGCCTTGCCTCTTGCGCCATGATATTCTGTACCGTGGTAAAATCTTTTGCGCAATGCCCAAGAAACTGCTGAATGGTCACCGCTGCCTGTGTGATCACAGCTCAACTGACATTCGGGTGGCAGTTGCGTCTCGAGCGATGTGTAGGAGGTAGACGCGAATTTAGCATCCAGGCTGTCAATATTATTACCAATGAGCGCGCTGCTTGCTGCCTGTAAAACGACCTGGGTCTAGTTATATTGCTGGCTCCAGTCGCGGATATCTTTACACAACACTGCCTGGGTATCACCATCGTAACCCAGGGATGATACCCATATCGACCAGATTGTCCTGAAAAGTCATTGACTACTTATCAGACGGTGTGAACGGGGATGCTCACCACCGATATCGCCATGGTGGTGCCACCTAACGCCAGCTCTTTCGTTATCATGGCGTGGCGTTGTTATCCAGCAATCTAATTTTCCATCAGCGTGCGATGCAAACGGTTGCGCTGTTTCTCGAGATGGAAAAACGTCTGCCTCACTCGACCCAGCTCGCTATTAATGCTACTGGCGCCTACAAAGCGAACTGACTGTATCAGTTTATCGCCTAGGGGGTCAGTTGCTGCTGGCGAGATTGCAGGCGGTGAGTCCTTTCACCCAGGCTACTGAGGCTGCGCCTGGAGTGCTCATCGCCGAGCGAAAGGCATCACCTACTCCTTCTTAATCACTACCACCCTAATCAAAAATGTGCTCGATACTTCGTCACCTGCCTCTGTTACACCATTCACTCTTTATCGGTTGCTCTGCGTTGCCGTTTCTCCTGACGAATTTTGGTAGCGCTTCCTGTAAATAGTCCTCAAATTCTACCACTGTCAACGCATTCAACCTTACTCAAGTTGCCAGCGGAACCATCTCGCAAACAAGGGATCCTGTGCCTGACGCAGTGTATTCAGCGAGTGCATCCAGCCCCCGAAAACACTGGTGAAAGTAGTTTTGCAACTATTGATAATCTACCAAATCATATTGTAAATATCTTCCCGGTATCAGGCCAGATCATATGAGCAATCAATAGGCTGTCCTAGTTATTGACGTTTCACTTAAGCGGTGTACCGCTTTGATGTCACTGACATTGATTCGGTTTAAGCTGACCTGGATCAGACTTTCATCACTGCCAAGGGAATTAAGGGTATTGCAAGGTGCAATGTAAAGACTGTGTCATAAGGGTTATTCTTTATCTGTTACTGTTAAGCACCCAGATTGCTGCGATAATCAATGAGCATATCTTTATCGTTGATTTTAAAAATATTGGCGATCAGATCTAACTCCAGCAGCACCTGCCCATCCATTACCTGCTTGATATAGCTGCAGGTAAAACTGCTGTTCATCTTCAGCACTTCGTGCTGCTTGAAGCTACCCAGGCTATTTTTACTGAACATCACTGTCATAAACACCGCCAGCGGTAATTCATCATGGCGACCCTAGTTGCCAGGTTATAATGCTGCAGGCTGCTGCGACATTGCAGCGAATACGCTTGAAAGAATTTGTGATGGTGCATGTATGCAGCGCGACTTCTTCATACATACTGCTCCAGTGAGTTTTCTATTACAGCTTGTCAAACCCTGCCGATAAATAAATTTTTTCAATCATTCCCAGTTCCTGATGTTCCTGCTGCACAACGTTAATTTCCGCTAGCTTGATTTCTTTTCCAGATCCAGGAGGCTATTTCCATCCAGATAAACGTTGGCATTGGTGATAAAATGCAATGCATTGCCCGTCATTATACGTTCTTTATCGTTATCTTATTGACCCTGTGCGTCATGCTCATGTGGAAATCCCACTTTCCAGAAAGGTGATATATTCATCGGTGACTTCTCTCTCAAAGCTCAGATACTCCATCGGCGACGTCTGGATATATTTATAATTCAGTTTCAACTGTCCCAGACTGAGGGAATCCTTTGTGTTATTCACCGGAACATACAAGAAGTAAAAGTGCAGCAACGCCCCATCATCTCTAATAAACAGACAACCATAGCATTCACCGATTTGATTAGCGCATCAATACAGCCCCTACTAATAGAACGATCAATATATTGTAGACTGAAATGGCGGATAGACTCATTAATCATGTCCTCGGTACGCCATACATTTTCAAAATTCTTCAGATGCGTAACCGGTCGGCCATACTCGGTGCTATTGCATCCACAGGTATAATCCCCCACCAAAGTGGTTAAACGCTGTGGTAATGCCGTTCTGGTTAAGCAGATTGACCTCGCTATTAGTGTCATCAATGCGCGCAATTAACGGACTCTCAATTCTGACAATGCCCATCAGCGCCTGATTGGAAGAGGACCAACAGAACTCTTTTTCCCTATCCACTTTTGCCATCAAAAACCCCACGCGCACCAACAGCAGCTCCCAGGCGAGTCTGGTTTGATACCTTGTCATAGACCTTGACCTGAATATAATACAGGCGTACCAGATCAGAGGCGGTATTAAAATTAATGATGCTTTCTAGACCTATCAATCGGATGGCCTTGGAAAATATCGTTCCCGCTGGGGACATCAATATAGGCGATGTCCTCACATTTGTCGGCCAGGACAATATCATGGCGGTGCTACGGCATTAAAATGCTAGAAGCCCGGTGCAATTAAGTAACTTATGGCGAAAACCAAACAAGCTTTCGGCATTTTATAGCCCTTTAATACCGGTATTCTGGTTGGCGGCATTGGTGGCACTCAAAACTTCAGTGACGGTAATTTTTGATACATCCGGGGTGTTGTAGGTCACACTGACCATGCCGCCTCAGACGGATGACTTTTCCAGTTAGGGATGCCAGAGTATAGTCGGTCGACACCTGATAGGTAGTCTGCTTATCGTCACTTTTCACCACGATATCGCCAACGGCTAACTGACTAAGTGTGGCAATGTGGTGCGTGCTATCGAAGGTGACACTTTCCGCTATTGTCGTTTTCTGATGCCTTTTTGGGTCAAATACATTGACCACCAAAATGGTGCAGATACTGTTCTTATAGATAGCGAATAAGGATTGTGGCAGAGTAAATCCACTTACCTCATCGCCAAATTGCGCTGCATCCTTTTCTGATATACGCAGGGTTTAGGGCATTGATCAGGCCTTTAGGCGCACTATTGATAAGCTTAATAACGGACAATTTTCCCGTTTTGATCGGGACAGGGACCACATTCAATTTCCAGCGTATCAACGCCGTGATATTGCTCTCTACTCATGAGGTGACCTCGTTACTTTTTGTATCTGATAGCACTTTTGCGCCTTTTCTGACGGCATCACTAACACTGTACTAAGCGACGGTTCGACTAGTCTATCCTCATCAGAAGAAAGCCACACAATGACGATCGACAATGTGATTTCCTGTACTAACGGTGGAGTCACGATGGGGTTTTGCGGTGGTTTCCGCTTCCTTATCAAGAAAGGTTAAATACTCCTGTGCTTTCAGCCTCAGCACATAATCATTAATCCATCGGCAAGCTCACTTCCTGATCCGACAAGAACATCACATCTAGCATGATGACATCAGGTAAAAGTAACGAAGCACCCCATCTGTTCGACGTCATAACGATAACGGGCTGGTTTGTCGATCTGGCTGCTGTTAGTCTGTTGTGATTGTTTTTCAAAATCGCTTAGCAGTTTTTGCGGTTCAACATGCAAATCGGGATAATCAAATCCCAGAAAGATTAGATAGCCCTACGCTTCCAGAGAGAGATAATAAACGGATAATCGATTGGTATATCGACCACCTGATTGGGATAAAACATCCCATCCTGGGTACGACCATCGAACAACGCAGGGGATCCCCTAATTCTGAAATTTACCGTTGTAGCGAAACTTCGCTATGCAGCACCTCGTTATTATCACTCATAGTTATTGTTTCCTGCGTGCGTGGTAAGAAATCTTGTGGCCAACCACCCTGCACAAACCAGGTTTCTGTCTCCACTGTCAACGTGTATTGCCATAAACTCTCAGATTCCCCAAAAAAGATCTCATCTATCAGCCACAGTGGGCGGCGACAGTCCGGCGGCATAAGGCTCCAGGTCCTGACTTAAGGTATCGATGGTAGCTATTAATCATCCCCATCGTTACCGTTAAGCTGGCACATTACCAAAGTCATCGTGAAATGCAGCACCCGCGGCTGGAATATACCATACCCACATCCTGAATGTCACAAAAACGCGAGTGGCAAAACTGAGCAACACCGCACCGAGTTGATGATTGAGATGAAAGCGTTCCGACTGCTAAGGAAATAAGGTGCCTCAAGGTGCAGCAAGCGTTTTATCAACAGGCCTAGAAGATCGGGAATGATATCGAGCGTCATTTAAAGTCCTTCAGTAAGCCACAAGGCCAGCTAAAGCGCGCCCGACGGGCATGAACATGAAAGGCCAGTCTCCGCGGTATCGTTTCACGCTACCTTCGATTTTACAGATGGTCAGACTATACGCCTGATAATACTTTTTGATCTCCATTCTTCTATCCCTTCTTTATTCTGTCGTTTCACCGTGCGAGAGAGTCACTCAGCGGGTACGACAACCGACGCGCGCCTCGGTTTAAAGCAATTGTCAACTAGCTCTGGCGTGGTGGTAAAGATTTTGCCGGTCTGGCGGAAAAACTGGCCGATTTTAAAGCGCGATCAGTCGAGGCACAAGTGATGTTGTTAAGGATAAAGGAGGAAGAAAGCGTTCATTGGATAATCCTGTAAATCTGTTGACGGACATTCTACACGGTTTCCACTCTCACGCGACCGTCGTTGTTTTTGACTTCCTGATCCAGCTCATCGAGATAGGCAGCGATTTTCTGACGCACCTCCGCATGATAGAGCTTTAGTCTCACTGATGAGCGGGTCATAGTGGCAATACTTTTGCCTACCTTTCCTAACAGATAGGTGGCTCTGCCGGCTCTATCTCTTCATCGCTTGCCTCACACACATCAATCATCGCAGTCAGAATATTTGCCTAAATAGTAGCGATAATCCCTCCGAGCATTTGTCCTGCTTATCTTCCGCCCCTTCGGTAATGACGCGTGCCATCTTGGTGGTTTCACGGATAGCAGCAAAACGGCGTTGTACCTTCTGGCCGTAGCGGGAAATCTATGCCAAACCGATGCTGCACCCTTTATCTCGCAGCAACATCTTTAGCTCACGGTAGCCACTGAAATTACGTTCGGTCATGGCGCCAGGTCGAGCTATTAACGCACCGAGATGGGTAAGACTTCGATATGACTGTGCAGTGCCATCGTGACTCCCCAGTATTTGGCTGGCCTGGCAATGCTGGAGATATCGTCCGTCACGTATTCCAGCAGATTCACTCATTTCGGCGTCAGTGTGGTCGTCCATAAGCAGGCGGGCGTATCTGGTCAGGCACCTAGACTTAAGTCCTAAAGGAGCAGCAACTCTTTTGCAGCTCCAGCATGGTCATGTCCTGGTGGAGAGAACAGCCAACATCCTACAGTAGCTGATCATTGGTAAGATAGAACGGCGCCTTGTTTATCACCTGCAGTAACGCCCAGTCGCAACCCTTCTCGGCGCTTCTGTTCGTCTCTATAATCCTTACCCTCCTGCCACCTGACGCAGTTGCATAGTTTTCAACTTCTGGTAAATTGCGTCAAGTAGTGACTCCACAACCTGCTGATAATAAATAAATTCGTCGCACCAGACGTAACACTCCGGCACCCTCCACTTTGAATTTCGGCACCTCGCGCTCAAGATGTGAACCTTTATCGGACGCCTCTCGCATCAACCTCTACAGTGATGCAAACCGTTCGGCCTGATACTTTTCAGTCTCCCTGATAAACTAGGGGCCAGCCAGGCTAGAAAATCTACAGCCCAAACAGATAGCTCACTAGTACCAAGAAATCGATTTACAATGTCATGGTTATCATCTTTCAATATAATCCAGTAATCCACTTACCTGTTCCAGCCAGACCTAGCATTGCTGACCTTTGTCGGTGACATTAGCAAGGATATTGTGCTTGGATTAACCGCACTCAGTTCGGCGTTCCTTACCATCGAATACAAAGGGCCTAGGTGGCGTTCTAGTGTTGCATAAAGCCAGGAGTAAATACGCAGACCACACAGTATGCGCCTAGCCTTTTTCATCCCGGCAGTGTTTGGGTAATGTCATCCATCCACCTAGTTAAGTGTTGAGTTTTCTCACGAAGCTGTGCAATGCGATTCAGAGTCCTGTTCAGCCTGATACGCAACTTTCACCTGATGGGTAAAACGCTGCTGCAGGGGGTTTAGAGCTTGCGCTGCCTGCTCAGCACGCTATTTTTCCTGAATGGAAAACGTTTCCGTGCAGCTGACTTATTCTTGCCACCTACCGTTCGTTGAGCGCGACCCTACGCCTTACGTGTAAGCCGTGCTACCAGATAGCCCGACAACAAACATTATCCAACACCCCGATGAGGCTTTTCAGGCTGACTGAACTAAACACAGATTGCCCTACATAGGTCAGGTAATTCGGTACCAGGGATTTTAAAATACGGCTGGGATAATAGCGATTCTCACGCCAGGGCGCCACCTCACGCGACGTCCAGCATTCATCCGTTTAATGCTGTCAAACTAGCAACCACCATCAAACCCCTGCCCATTCTGGCAGGCGTCAATCACGCTGCACCAAATCCAGGGAACACTATTATAGGCCAATAGGGTCATATTGTCATGCGCTCATAGCGATTCACTACTAACAAGCATTTCCATAAGCAAGTTATCGAAACTCACTATCGTACGTAAATTCTATCCGGAATTGAGTGGCGATTTGGCTGACAGTGCCGGCATTACCTATCCAATCCATGCCGTAATTTCAGGCATAAACTGCCACAGCCCATGCGTCTCGATGCAGTTGGTAATACCCGTGGCTGTGCCAGTTACTTTTCGTGGTCAATTTGAGCGGTAAAATCCGCCACAAGCGCATTAAGGCCTCCACACTAGACTGGCGTTTTGGTATCAGATCAGTTCAGTATGGGAGTGTGCGACTTGCGGAAGACGGGTGGGCGACATCAAACGCGCCACAAATGAGCAATATTAATAAGCACAATAATATCCATCTGAGGTCGCCATATGGATGTTGATAGCGGTTGATGGTCATAACAAATATTGATATGTTAAGTTAGACATCAGAGACAATCGCCGTCAGACGCAGCTGGTGGCGCCAAAGACCTGATAGCAACCACCGCGCACTGGATTCTCGGCCCTGTGCTACCTCCGGGTTGTCATGGTGAAGGTATTGACCGGGTCGTTACCTTGGGGGGCAGTAAACTGTCAAGTCAGTAATCAACCACCGATGTCTGTCAGGTTGATCAAGGCCAGCTTATAGAGAACCACCGGCAATTGCTTCGGCAAGACCAGGCTAATCACCAGCAACAAACCGACTGTAGTGAGCAATCAACTGTTGAGGCGCGGGAGTTTTAAAGGGGATAAAGGTCATTTTTTTGGATTTTCATCACCATCTGCTTAAGAATCAGTCAGATAGTGTAACAAGACGGTGCGCTAGCCGCTTTTAAAGCGGTTTACTAGTGGGAATAACATGGGGGAGGGGTCGTTAGATTAGTATCTGCAATTTCTCAGATAAGGGCAAGGAAAAAAACGCGACCCGCGCGGTGCAGGAACACCGGACAGCCTGTCAATACACAGAAGAGACATATTAATCAACTGTGGCGCTTTTCGTTCTCGATAACAGGGAAAGAGTCTACATGAATTTTCATCAGTGAAACAAGCTTATAGACAATGATGCAACATTTTTATCAATACTACCTAGATAGGCGGTAAACGGCGGCTAGAAAAACAGACTTTACCGGACTTTCCTGAGCATACCCCTGCTACACGTGGAGCTATTTTATGGCGCAACTGCACTCTTCTTTTATGAAGTTACCTGGCAAAGCGGAAGTGATTAACGATATAAACGGTGAGCCGGTTAATCTCTATTGGGTGCTGAAACACCATCTGGAAAAGTTTATGCGCCAGTTTAAATGGACATTAGTCAGCCTGGCAATGTATTAATAGTTACCATCACGCTA
Organism: Arsenophonus sp.; assembly: GCA_046530735.1. Lineage (GTDB taxonomy): Bacteria > Pseudomonadota > Gammaproteobacteria > Enterobacterales > Enterobacteriaceae > Arsenophonus. The sequence continues at coordinate 14,979 of JBHEQV010000065.1, read as the reverse complement.
ACCGAGACATTAACCGATATTCAGCGGGCAGCCGCTTCTATTACCTGCAAAAACAACTGTTCAGCGGAAAAGTACCGTAGCACACCTTTAGCGTGACCACCACGTGGCCACACCTGAATCTGTTCCACATGTAAAAAGAGTTATCGCTCACTCATCTGCGATTGTCATGGACAACCATTGAGCAGCTGGATTTGGCCAGCTGTATTGACAGGTATCATCGTCCGCATACGCTGTTTCTACTGCATATAACCGTACTGTGGGACAGAGGGCTATGGCGTGGATTTTTGTCTGGAGCAATATGAAAACTGGAAGGGACGGGGCAAGACTTGAGCGGCATGATAATTATTTTAGTCAACGATATTCCTGAAATGCGGGAAATATTTCAGAACTTTATGATGAAGAGTGTACCAATTCGCTATAGTCTCAATACCAATCAGCTACCCAATAGCGTAAGTTGATTATACTGTCAAATAACCCTATTTAGGGCAAGGAAAAGAGGGATACCACTTAATCGGATTTGCGGACAGCTTTTCTTCTTAGACAAGGATGATATTGTTCGTTAGAGAATATCCCGTGACTCACTTGGGATATGCCTAAAAGCTGTCAATAAGTTACCCTCCTCCTCATCGCGTACTACATCGAGCACACTGGCTTCATCACTTTGCTCTTAGGTCATCATATAATTGAGATCAACCTCTAATGATTTCTCTGCGATTAAGTAGCCAGTATCAGAATATTGCTCACTTTTTTATAGTTGCACTGAGTGAGTTTTTAACTCCGTACAATTCACGGCAAAGATTTCCTGACTAAGCTAAAACGCAAGCGCTCTGTTTGAGGCGATCTCTCCAACCAATTTTCCAGCATCAGCATGATACCCACTGCTGAGTATCAAGTGGTGTCTGTTCATTAGCTTGAAGTAATCGACGAGGCCTTTCCAGTCAGTTGCTGGCTTAACTGTTGCAGTTATTTCTCTTTTTTAGGAACCAGTTTTTGGCTTCGTTTAATGGATACTGTATCTTTATATACAGTGCTACCTTCAATTCCCTTACAGCATGTCGATGCACAAGCACTTAGGACAAAACTATGTGATACGGAAGAGTCACTTAAAGCCAGCCGCCATCTGGTCAATGGAAAGATCAAAAAATCAATGAACTGAGCGAAAAAGGCCTGCTCCATCAATATCGCCCATTAAGGAAATGGGACGTACGCCAGCTCTATGAAGAAATTGGCCTTGTGGGCTTTAATGTTAAAGCTATCTTAATGGGGCGCTTTTAGAAGGGCTGAAAACTGAGTAGTCACAGTGGTGATATCACGTCCCACGCGGACTATTTAGCGGGCTTACTTAATGATATTCATTTAGAATCAATGTGTTACATAATGATTTTCATTATCCTATCATACAGTATCAAAGTTAGCACCAGACTGGGCAAAATCCGATGCAGATTTTCAATTATCGTAAAACCTAAGCAATACCGGACAGGATAATGTCGAGGAGGTGGTGTAATGAACTGCATCCTAACCGAACGTCTGTTAACAATAGTCCAAAACCGCCTAAATAGCCGAGCATGGCGGCAAAACGCGATTTATCAGACAAGGTGTCAGGCACTCGGTATTTCCAAAGTCACGCTGATGCATAAAATCAAACAGATAAGCGCTAAACTGCTGCGCAAGAAGCAGAGGTAGATTATGGCACCAGTGCCCTCTTTACCCCATAAGGAAAGCCATGCAGAATCCGGCGTGATGATGGACTCGCATCGCAAAACGACAAAAGCGCCTTTATAGCCTGGAGCAGGCGGTTAACAATCTGCTGGCGAACAATCTGATTAATACCGGGTACATTGATAACGAGACAAACAAGTGCTTTCCCTTGTTGGTGTATACCATCAGCTTGGCGCTGTACCGTTATCGCCTGCATCCCAAACCGCTAGTTAGGCGAACCTTACACCTCTCTGTATACAGGTAAAAAGCCTGTACCTCAATCATGTCTGGCAGCGGATGCATCGCTGTGTGTACTTTATTGCCTGAAAAATCCAGACAAGCGGCGCACAATTTGTGGACACCGGCCTGTGCATGATGTGTGATGCGTGAAATAGAATTTAACCAAAACAAGCCCAAAAATCTGGCCTGTATTATAAATTAGGGCGTTTTCTCATTTGAGCTGATCGACCATGCCAGCGGTTGGATTTACGCTGAGTACCATTTCGGCAGTGAAATGACACAAAACTTTACAGATGCATTCATTAATGCCATGCAAGAATGCGGTGGGCGCCAGAGGTACTACATAGCGTTCAATTCATTCCTTATATCGACCCCGGTTACGCGTTGGTCTCGTCCACCATGCGAAATTTATATAAAACACTTTATATTCAACTTATCGTACATAAAGCCCACAATTCCAGCGTTACTGACTTAGTGGAAAAGGCACGTGATATTATCGAGTGCCATTTTGAATCTAGCCTGCGGTTTGTGGAAGTCGATAATATTGATGAACTGAACCACCTGGTCAGGTTATATCCTAAAATTATAACCGGCACCCACTGCTAGCTGCGTATTACCCCTAGATAGTTAATCAAGGACTCCACGCCTTCTAGCATATGCGCGAACTAGTGGTGAGTCTGCTGGAAAACTGTAAGATTAACAGCAATCTTTGCGTGTCGTTCAGTGGGAGTGAATACGATGTATAGCAAGTCCCAGGCGTTTGCGTGGGTGAATTACCGTAGAGATAGTGCGTAACCCCTAGCCTGACAGTGAGGGGTAGGTGGTCCTGATTAATAAGGACAGTCTGGAAAGTTTCTGCCGGATGCGGAAGTAGCGAAAAACGACTACGGATTTGCCCTAAATGGCCAGACACTTGGCAAATCGTTCAATGGATTACCTCACACAACAGCACGCACCATCTACCGGAAGTTTAACAAACACCTGCATGCCACCAAACGCCAGGCGAAACTGCCCAGCGCAAAAAAGCCAACGTCTTACCCTTTGGTAGTCGCTTTAACCCTTATCTGGACAATGAATACAATGCCAACTAATTTATCTGGCCAAGCAGGGGGAAGGCCCTCTACAGTTTGCGTGCCGAGTTTTGAAGAGCGCTTAAACCCGGTCGTGGTGGTAGAACGCCTGCGGCACGTTTTCAGGCAGCAGGCAAGACGACCTGGCGCAATGAATTTTACACCACGTTAACCCAGATCTTCCAGGACGGCATTTCGGATAACAAGCTTAACGTACTGGGTGATGAGTTAATGGCGATGACGGGCAATGTAATAGTCAGTCTAGATAGTCACGGTTAAGCGGATATCATCATGCTAAAACTCAAAATCCTGTTATAATACCAGAATCTGAATCAGGCAACCCTTTCCCGTACGCTTGACCTTTCCGAGGCGACGCTGGTGCAGATAGTCAACTATCACCAGAGTGGGCCACGAAACAAGGAACCGATGTACTAAAACAGCATATCCGGGCCTGGCTATGTAACCAGGGAATCGCAGCGGACGACTGCTGCTTTGACGGGTAACCTTCAGCAGCAAGGGAAAACGCACACTATTTAGCAATGAGTAGACATCATGTTATTCAAACAACAGATATTACTGCTTGCCAGCAAAAAGCATTTTAGCTGTTTTACACTACATTTGATGACCAGGCCATACAGGAGCATGAAGATGTTTTTAACCCCCGGAAAGCCGTTATGTGCGCTAGGAATTTCATCAAGAGACCCCGCCCACTATAGCAGCTTTATCGCCGTTATCGGCGAATCCGGGTTGGGTAAAGGCACTCTAAGACGTAACCTGACTGACCGCATCTATCGGAAAAACGCTTCGATAGTAATGATTGAATCCTACGTAATGGCGATGGAAAATAACGACCATCAGGGTAAAAGCCTGAAAGCCGCTAGTATCGCCGAGGCTATTGTCCATGCGGCTGTCCCACTGAAAAAACTCAAACGCTCACCAAAATCCCGCTTCCATCAGCTACACCGACTATTAAAAGAGAGAGCAGTCGTGTCGGATAAACCCATGTACTGTTGATTAAGGAAGCGCCCCATTGCCGCCCATCCCAACTTTAAAGCACCTTAAACGCTTATTTGAGCTGAAAAATGGCTTTTTAAAACTGCTGTCCATCGTCCTGCTGGAACAACCCGAATTTGGCGACAAATTATCTGAGCCCCTGTTAGCGGTGAGGTAAACAGTACAGCGCTGCCAGGTAATTGACCTTCCTCCGCTGAATGAACACCTGACCGACTTTCTTGATTTCAAATTTAAACGCGTCGATGACAATATGAACACAGTCCTTGGCCCAGATGCGATACCAGACACTGCGTCAACCCTTTAAGATAGCTACGACAAAAAGATGCCAGTTTGTCTGCTGTACCCGCTAGCTATCGGCAATCTGCTGACTTCTGCCATGAACCTGGCCTCGCAAAATGCCATCCCTGTTATCGACGCCAATATTATTTATAGTGTGCATTAAAAGGAAGCTTTTATTCTGAACCCATCCGCCGTTACCATTAAAAACCAGTCAGTGATGGCTTAGCAGATCATCTAGCAACAGTTCAGGGAAATCCCTGTCGGTGATGGACAAACTCAGCCAGGAAATCTTTACAGTCAATCAGTTTACCGTCGATGGCTATAGTTGCCAGACCATTACCCTGCTACATAACCGAGGATATGATGCCTTACATCAAAATGGCCATGCCGTTTGTTATTCCCTGGATATCGATCCTCAGGGCACTACTAGAAATATCAGTTACTGGAAGATAACTACCGAATAAGCTGTGGAGATACGTTAATCATGAAAACACACCCTGTCCGTATTACCGCACGACAATGGATTTATCTAGCAAAAACCGTCGATATGCCGGATAAGGACTATGAAACCTATTTATCGATTTGCAAAAACTGTCGTGATTTTAATAAACAGGATTGCTATCTCGGTGAGATTGCGGCCCAATATCGAATTAACGTATTTGAGTGTATTCAACACACTACGCATTTGAGGACATTATTTTCGAGCGCATTTAATTCCCGACGTTGTTAATGAAAAGGTAAAAAGATGGCAAAAATAATAACGCGACTTAAAGCCGCAGCAGATTCCTACACCCAGAAAACCTATGAGCAGTCCATAAATGATATTAAAAATCTGGATGATATTCAACGGGAAATGACTCGACTGGAGATACAGATTAATGATGAAATTGCGCAGTTAACCCATAAACATGTTGCCAATATTGAAGGCAAGAAAGCACTGATAACCCTATTGCAATAGGTATCCAGACCTGGTATGAAGCCAACCGTGAAGAGTTTACCGAAAATAGTAAAACTAAAACGGTTAACCTGATGACCGGAGAGGAGTCCATAGCGTAACCGCCCATAGTCTTTTTCGCTAAAAGGAATAGACGATATCTGCAGGCGATAAAAGAAAACGGACAGACCGACTGCATTATTCGTAAAGCACAGGTTGATAAAAATCCCCTGTTCAAAAATTAGGACACCATCCAGAGAATAAATTTTCCGGCATTATGTTTTGCAATCAGCTTGAGGATTTCATTATTACATCCTTTGAGCAGGAGGTTACATCGTGATTAAAGAAGTAAGTTTTCTTTAGATCAAAAAATTAACGCTTAGCTTAAACGGGTAGAAATTACATACGAGCGTTTCCGCAACGGATGCAATGCATTCTTTGATAAAATTTCCGAATCCATCTTGTTAATCAATGATATCACTTAATAAAAGAGTCGATCCTGCAATAGGCTTTATCAGACGATAAAGCCTATTGGAATAAGGCTAAAAAAAAGCTTCAGTTTAGCTATGCATTACCTATTTGAGAATCAACCTTATGTAGCTTATTGCGAGTTCCAGGTAGTTCAACAAAATATGACCGCATTTATAGCATTACTGGATAAGGAAATTAAATCATGACCATTACCTGCATCAGCTACAATCAGACAATAATTCATCTTAATTTCATCCAGACAAACATCATTCAACAACCGGAAAATGGTGAGTAGTGGGATTGACCTCATCCTGGCCTGCCCTGATTGCTGGCAGCGATATGGTGCCTGTGTACTTAGCTTGGAGATCAATCTATTAACGGGTATAACAGCGCATTCACCCTAAACGCCAACTTCTCCACATCCTTAAGCAGAGGAGAAAAATAAAACATTAATCTTGACCTTTAGTTAATTTTTTAGTGGGTGCCCTTGCTTAGTGCCATATTACCTGTCGCTGTCGCTATCCTTACCCTTAACTATTCCTTACAGCGGGGATGGTGCTAAACGCTGCCGCTTATTGTCGGTCAGGCTACACGGTATTAGTTTTGATGATGCCAATTGTAGCACTGAGCATTGAAGCCTTACGCGCTTAATCGACAGGCCTGGCCGTTGCTGAAAGGCATTAACGTATACTCTGGATACTGTTTCTGTCTACAAGAACCTGGTATGCACCAGTCATCATGGATCCTTATGATGTCGTGACATTGACCCGCTGTGCGAAACGGTTCTGCTGGAGTTTTCTGACCGACATCACCAACACCAAAGCGCTCCATTTCCTGCTTCCCACACTATTGGTCTTTCTTAATCCGCCACAATCGTTAGGGCTACAAATTACCCTCATGACCTTGATGATGACGATGGTCTATGCACTGATGATCATGTTCTATGCGCTCATTTCTGCCGCTTGCGGTCTTATTTTCAATCGCCAAAAACCCATAAATAACAAAACCGTCTGTTTGCTGGTTTACTGTATTCATTGCGTTCAGTCTTTGCTTTATTGAACACCAGACATTAATTCAGTAAAAGAGCAAAAATCACTATGTGGATATTAATTTTTAGGGGTATACGGCTAGCCCCACTCTTAATTCCGGTAATGATTTTCCCACGCTGCATATACAGAAGTTTAATACGGCAACCGCCTGTTAATAGGCGCCGAACAGTTAGCAAAAAAATTGAAATATTCAAAGATATGGATGCCAAGACGATTTGCGTGAAGAAGTCATAGTGGAAAAGCGGTATTTGACGCATTCAATTGTATAGCAATGATATCTATTTTATAACCCTTCAAAACCCGAAGGATTATTTTTTTATTAATGGCGTAAGGAACCTTGATCACGATGATAAAGGACGCTTCCGATGACCCGACAAAAATACCTGCAGTAATCCACATTGCCGCCCATCATCTCAAACTTGGACGACACAACTTACCGCTAAATGCTTCGCAGGCTAACGGGAGAAATCTCGCAAAAACCCTGAATATCGATAACTGCCACAAGTGTTAAACGCTATGAAAGCAAAAGGCTTTTGTATCCAACTGACTGAACCCACGACGAAAAAGCAGACGATCGTCCGCAAATTCAGAAAATGCAGACTCTGTGGCAAGCCGATGGCCGATGAGAAGGATATTCTCCGTGATGCGTCAGCAAAAAAGTCCTGGTCCATTTTGTTAAACTGGAAACCGGTTGTGATTGCCTTGCTGGCTAGATAGCCAGAAAGCCTACAGCCAGGTTATCGAGAAACTTAAGTAGTGGCAAAAACGTATAGTGAGGACAAAGCTCATACTAGAGAATACCTTTCGCAATAAAGGGCCGGAGTTACTAGTTGAGCTGGCCGAACATACGGCGTAGACCGTCAGACAGATTATCGATGTTGACCCCCGTTGTTGCTAGTCAGACAGAAGATGTCGTCACCAGCTAAATGATACGAGGTCTGGGGCGAACAGAATGCTTATTTCCCAATGAGATTGCATGTGAAAAATTAATCAGTGTGACCTGAAGATATTTGCCGATTTCAATGGAGATAAGTATCGCTCCTGGCACGAAAGTACGAAGTCTCTCACTACAGTGGATTTATTCCGTAATTAAACGGGTTAAAAAAGAAGAATTGGCCCGAATCTAGAAAAATCTATTTGAAGATGAGGATAAGCAGGCAGGATGATCATTTATAACGTACTTTCAGTATTTCAGTGCTTTTTGTTATTATCATCGCCAGGACAGCATCTATGTAAAGGAGATGAATATGCTTTATTTAACCCTACTCGATTTACCTTGAAAGATACTGGTAACGCTGGCCTCTGGCTACATTAGCTACTTTATTGCGAATGTCGGTCTGAAAGAGCGCAATGAACTTATTGATATTTTCTTCTCCACACTGATTTTATCCTGTTGCTGACAGCAGCATACCACGTAACACACTACGGTATTGGCGTCAATTCTTATACGGCAACGTTATTATCAGTATTATTGGCATCTACACTGGATGTGGATCGTGACGTAAATATGGGCATAAACGGTTGTACGCGTTTTTCCGGAAGCAGAATATCCTTGTAGTCTGATGGGTGCTCCACTCTGACTATCAATAAATATTTAGTCTGACGGATTATTGGGTTACCAAATTATTTGTGGTACTAAAGGATGGTTTTGGCTTGCTGTCACGATTACCAGGACGCTTTAAGGGACTTCCAAATGACCATTTTACACTTGGTAATAATGGCGATGTTATTCTCTATATCACGTATAGAAGTTCAAGAAATAGTGATGAGTGGGTAGAATATGGGGATGTTATTCATCATGACTGTGGCACTCTCGCTACCTTAAATCCCTGAAGATCAAACTACCACAATAGAGATCAGGAGGAAGAGAAGCAAAACCATCATGTTTTTATACCTACTGAACCGGATACGACTTTAAGCAGTAATATGATTTCAATAATCGGTTAATTTGCGTGATGACTCCTATTTCACTATGTATAACTTAATAACCCTAACTTGCCACAGATAGATCCAGTTTGTCCCCAGTGGGAGATCTACATTTATCGCACGTTCCCTCTTTTAAATATTTCACATTCTTTCAGTATTACCTAGAGAATGGCTACATAAAAATACTAAATATTTTATTAATTCAATAGGTTGTTTTGTTATAGGCTGTTCAATGCGTGATTCTGCTTTAACTGATCGTAAAATTATTGTCAATACTTACGATGTAATAGCTCGTCATGGTAGTGGTGCTTTTTCTGGTAAGATTCCTCCATCTAAGGTTTATCGTTTTGTTGCCTATGCCGGCACGATACGTAGTAAAGAATATTGTTGCCGAAGAACTTGCTGATTGCTGTGAAATTTAATTTTCTTATGCAATTGGTATCGATGAGTCGACATTCATCATGATAAAAACTTTTGGTACAGAAAAAATAGGCAATGAAACGCTTATCTATTTAATGCATAAAATTTATGATTTACACCCTTATGGTTTAATTAAAATATTTAATTTATTACAGATTATTTACCTTTAAATCTCAGGATATGAATATTTTTATCCTTTCAATGCCTATAAGAAAAAACAAATAAAGTTATTGAGCTTCACTAAGCCGTCGGTTTTAACTAAAATTACTCGTCGATTTTTTCCGTTAAAACTATAAAGAGTAAGTTATTCTGATTTCTGATGTTATAGAGTTTTGGAGATGCTGGCGGTATCCTGCTAATTAATTTCATGAATGATTTCAACAACAGAGAGAAAATATGTTATGAAAGTCTCTCCTAGAGGTATTCGTAAAACCAGATATTATCTCTGATTCCTTGTATTAATTTATTCGTAACGGTTATTTTCCATATCGTAGTTACACAGACTGGTTTAATAATATTAAGATTAAAATACCTAAGATCGTGGATGGCAGCAGCAACGGAATATGCTTATAAAACTCCTTAGTGCACTTTATCTAAAGTGTACAAAAACCTCGAAATTACTACCATGGATTTTTTAAGTAAACACCTCTTGTCGATATATCACCAGTGATTTCATAAAACTATGGAGGCACTTCTCGGTGAAAAGCATATGATCTTTTCTATCGGTATACCTATCAGGAGACTAAAACAATAATGGCTTGAAGAGTAAGAGGCAATGGTAGCTACGTGATTTACCCGATATCTGCTACATTTATTTCTGATCTGATTGCATATACCGTCCTATTAAGAAATCTGATTCCCTTTATATATTGCTCATTACCGGCAGTGCTGCATGGATGTACTAAGGAGCTATCTGCAGTCGAAAATATTTATCAAAAGTCAAAAGCAAACTGATCTGAACTTTCTAATGAGCTTACGAGCGCATTGCTTAAGCGTATCTCCTGATATTGATATGAAGAGACGGTGTGCTATGCCTTTGAATGCAATGGCAAGATATTCCTGGACAAACAGCATCAATGCTATTGGTATACAAAACAGCTAATATTCTAGTTTTTTCCTAAAAAGGTAGGCAGCACCGAAAGTTTAAGAGGTAAGATGCTAAATATTTTGATAGCAGAGAGCCTGATATCGCTAATAAAGCCCTTGATGTTTTTGTTGGCAAAGTTTTTAGAAAAGTATCATCCTATAGAGATAAAAAAGCTTGAGAAAAATGGAGAAGAATGCCTGATGTTCTATTATGTCCCCCCGTTAATCACTTTATGTAGATCTTCCTCCATCAAAAAGAACGAAGAATTTTATTGAATTAGCTTTTTGCGACAGTGAGGTTATGAAACCGACGGATGAATCTCTGTGATTAGAGAAAAGAATCCTTTCAATGGTATTTAAACTGCTATAGTCTGCTAAGAAAAGCTTGAAGTAGCTAAGGAAGCTGATCTGATGAGCTAAAGTCTACTGTGGTAGATAACATCTAATTTAAGGATAGAGAACTGATTCATGAAGCATCAGAATGAAACGTATAGCCTCTAATTAGAGTACACTAGATTTTCTAATAATTTTCATCTAAATGGTATTTTATATTAAAGAAAATTATATAGATATATAAGCTAAAAGGATAACTTTATTGACAATAAATTTATTAATTTATTTTAAAATAAATTAATTAAGATTTTTTTTTAAAAACTTAATTAAATTTTAGCTTGACTCATATCATTCATTTCATTCTTCAACACTCAGGCACTATTTTAGTCGCTGCAATATCTATAAATACCATAACTGCTTTTAAAATAAAATAAAATGCTTAGCTTATCTGTATTCAATCTAATTGGTAAACAGTTATAAATCAACAGTTTAGCTATCAATGATCTTTCATTAGATATCACAACCCGGAAGATAGTATAGTTTTTTTGAATAATTCAGCTTTAACTTTGAAGCAATTTTCATAGACTAAAATAAAGATTTACTATCAATTACTGATTCCGCTAATTCCTGATTGTACACTAAAACATATCGATTCAGAGTGATCTTAAACTGTTCACCAGAATTAAATAATGGCTTTACAGCCCATCTTCTATATATGATTAAATCGCTTAACTATACCATTGCGTTTCAGAATGCCTTATCTGACTAAGTCAGTGTTCTACACCAAGCTCTGCACATAAAGAGATGAATTCTTGTTTTCCGGTGGCTGAATATTTTCGCAGAGCAAAAAGATATTTTATAAATTTTTTACTATTATCTGTAAGTATTTGATAGGTAGCTATGTGGAGATACTCGATTAAGATCACGTAAAAAGAGTTGAGCGCAGTCCTGCAGTCTTGGCTTTTGTGGAAAATATCTCACATCTATGCACTTGACGGGAAGGCTTGTAGTTTTTTAACACTTCATGCTTCGGTTTCGAGTTTCCACTGCCTTATTTCACGCAAACTCCTACTCGTATCTGCATAAACAGTGATACAGGGCAGATCCAGATACTACGGAGGTTCAGAAATTCGCATACTATTGCCAGTAGATCGTCGAGAGGGGAAACATTTTTATAAGAAAACGACTACGGTTTTTTTTGAAGGAGCGATAGTTTCGTTAGAAAACGATGTGGAATATAGCTCCCATCATCAGGCACGTGGCAACGGTTATTTCTTTGCTAACAGAGCAATTTATAGCCATGTCTATATTTTAATTATAGTGATTTCAAATCATCTGCTTCAGGCAGATATTTCAATAAATAAGGCCCTACATCATGAAATCTACTCAGGCATCTTTTTAATCGGTTGATATAACTACTCAGATTTTAAATCTGAAATTCCTTAGCAAATGATTCTCTAATCACCTCGCCTTATTAGGCGATGGTGACTACTTTTGTGCTCGTTAGCAAAAGTTTCGTACTATTTTGCTCCATCCTCGAGTAAAACATGGACTTTTATCAATGATCAGATCAAGAAAAATGACTAATGCACTTTGCATTAAACTTTTCAATAATTTTATCACTTAGATGACTCTCTCGATTTAGGAGGATTAAGAGCGCAATTTATTTTTTATTTTTATCTCCTTATCCCGCATTTTCTGCTTTTTTATTAGAAAATAACACTTACATTTAAAGGATAAAGGAAAAATATTTCATTCATATTAACAATATCACTAGCCATTTATGTTGGCTGTTCCACTGAATCAAGAAAGGAAGTAACAGCATCTAAATGCTGCTTTAAAAGCAATACCTATTTGTTTCGCTTGACTCTCATGAAGTTAAGCTATTCAACATATATCGTAGATAACTAAACTATTTATTCTTGTGATTTAGTTTTACCAGAGGACTTCTAATTAGATTCTTGAATGTTTTCCTGCAATTGCGAATTTTCCAACAATCTTACTGTAATCCTAATAAATCCCCTGTCGGTTATATTCTTACTGTGACAATATGAGCAAAATAAAGTGAAATAAGTTGTTTCAATACGTAGATCGACATCACTCGACAGATTCTCACTGAGCTAACTAATAAGATACTGATTTGCGTTAGCATGGAGTGAAAAGAGTCTCTTTGATCTGTATGACTGTTTGTTTTTCATGGCAACTCTAGCAAAATTCTTCATATAGTATAATGGGGTTTGTACAAACAACCTTTACCAAGATAACCGATTATCAACATCATCTCGTTTTTACTATTTAACAACAGTAAGTTCTGTATTTATCATAACGGTTAGACAAATAAAATGCAGACTCTTTACTTGCCTTGCCTTGCCTTAAGATCAATATTAATTTTAGGTGTTGTTAATTGCCTTACGATGAAGCTCATCATCATTATATTTTTCCTTAACTTATATCCTAAGTAGTTATATTGCCATGAATAGAGTTGTTTGATAAGGATTTATATAATAATCCGTTGCTAAACAATTAGCTCGTCGTTTGTCTGATCATGCTGCAATTATAGGTGTAGTAATGGTGAATTCTGACAATCTTTCATTACAGACGTGCATTTTGTCGCTTAGACTTTTTGGGATATTCAATTTACTGATTACTTATTAAATCCTGTCGTAGAGGTTGTAATAAGTTATACTTAATTAAGTAATTAGGCAGATTTGATTATTTTTAACACCCACAACTGCAAATTTGCTTGTTCATTTATCTATTAGTATAACTAATAATTTATTGATAACGATTTTTATCTTCATAGCTAAAAATAACGGTCGTGCAGGTAATAAATCATCGGATGTATCTCGCTAATATTACCAAGTAATATATTACAATACTTAAAAAAGATTGCCATATTTTTAATTTGATATCCTAGTTAAATATCAAATCTGTTAGTTATTGTTAAGTTGGCTGAGTATAGTTTTCAGCATAAGCAAGATTATGATAAATCTGTATTTAGTAATTACTGCTAAAGCCAAACACAATAAGAAATCGATCCGTTCATTTTGCAATTTAATCATAGTTTAGAAAAATTGGTTTTACGTATAGCTCAAGCACGATGATAAGATCATGCTCACTTTTATTCAGTTCAGTCAATTTATTAACACCAGCAGAGTTAAACATATTAATGTTATTAGCGCGTTAAAGATATATAGTTAAGTATATAATAAATTAATAAAAAATTTTTATTAGATGTGTGCTGCAGTTACTTCTTATCGAGCAAAAAAAATTATAAAAGAAAAAATTAAAAAGAGGCAAATAAAATTATTTTTATTTTAGTAGAAAATTTTGATATTACGTAATAATTTTTATTAAATTGACTAAAAATCGTTCTTAACGTAATTGATTTGTGGTAGAGATAAAACTATGAAGAAATATATCATTAATAATGGTAGATAAAAGTCTAGATTTTATTTGTGCAAATAATGTTTTATTAGTGATCCTGAATTTAATTCAGAAAGCAATATTCTAGAAAAAGCAATACTCTAAAATTTATTTTGCTAAGATAAAGAGATATATTTACCGCATAAGTATAAATTATTACTTGATCACTCTTTACTCGATGAGATACTTTAACATTATGAAGAAAAAAATAGATATTAAAATTCTTGATCCTCGTGTAGGATATAAATTTCCTTTTCCAACTTATGCGACAAAAGGATCTGCTGGTTTAGATCTACGAGCTTGCTTAGATCAGGCTATTCAATTAGAACCAAGTAAAACTATGCTATTACCTACAGGATTAGCGGTGCATATTGCAGATCAACAATTGGCTGCAGTTATTCTTCCTCGTTCATGTTTAGGACATAGACATGGTGTTGTATTAGGAAATTTAGTTGGTTTAATTGATTCTGATTATCAAGGTGAATTGAAGATTTCGGTCTGGAATCGTGGTGATACAAGTTTCATTATTGAACCTGGTGAGCGTATAGCACAAATGGTTTTTATACCAATTTTTCAAGCTGAGTTTGAGCTAGTACAAGATTTTAAAACGACAAAACGTGGTATTGGTGGATTCGGTCATTCAGGGCGACAATAATAATATTGTTATTTCTAATATATTATTAATTTGTTGAATTTTGTGTTTTATAAATATTGAAAAACAAAGATTGTGTTGTCTGGTTTTCCTTTTACGCAGGTTTTGTTTCGCAACAGTAAGAAAGAGATAACAAATAAAAAAACAGGCTGGAGAAAATCTTACAGTGGGTTTGCCTTGCGTAAATGTTAGAAACGAGCGTGGAAGTCAGAGCATTACTACAACTAAATTGGTAAGTCATGTTGCTGTATTTGAAAAAGAACTTTGTCGGACTTTCTTTTAATTAAAGAAAAGTTCTTGATAGTCTTATTTAATTTGTTGAAAACTCTTTAATTTCACGTATCAGAAATCTAATTCTGTAAGATGAGAAAGACGCAATTT
>JBHEQV010000064.1:0-5168 GCA_046530735.1 Arsenophonus sp. | reverse complement strand
TTGAGATTCCTACCCCATTAGATTGTAAGAAAAGCATGATTTCTCTGACCATTTTTTGTTCTACCCAGGCAGCACGAATTTTTTGCTGTCGTTTTTTCCCAATACCTTCAACTTCAAGTAATTTATCAGGGTTCTGTTCAATGATATCAAAAATATTTGCACCAAAGTATTGGGTAAGTTGTTTTGCAAAAATAGGGCCTATTCCTTTGATCATTCCTGAGCCTAGATATTTTTCCATGCCTTTCAGAGTTGCAGGAACAATAGTTTTTACATGATGGGTTTTAAACTGTAGGCCATAATTAACGTCGTTAATCCAGGTACCCATACATTCAATATATTCCCCAACAGTAATATAAGCGATATTACCCGTCACAGTAATTAAATTTTTATGTGTAGAAACCTTAACCCTAATAACAAAAAAGCCGGATATCTCACTATAAAAAGTGACTCGTTCAACAATCCCTTCTAGAAATTGCAGTGATTGAAATTGACTATTTTGCATGAACTATTTAAAGTAGAATATAATTAAATTAGTCTTTAGAATTTTTTTACTTATTCTATGAATATAAGCTATACCAAATTCAGAGATAATAAAAGTAAATATAGATAAGAGTTATTAGCAAATCTGGTGTATGATTATCAGGGCTACGATCTTATGCTTTGTAATCTATTTCTCCATCCTTAAATTAGACGTTGTTTACTACTAGTATCAACAGCTAAATCTCCTTAGGGGCCGCGATTCTAGATTTTCTGAGCAGCCTATATGATCCCTTAAATTCTAAAAAATTAAGGGTTATTTTCTCAAAGTACAAATACTTCGTGCATCGGCTTCATATCCTAAACTGTCACAAAAGTTGATTCAATCAGATTTGTCACTCTTATTGATATCCAGTTTGCTGACGAGAAGACATAGAATGCCAGCCATTCTTGTTGATCTTTCCTCAGCTTCTTAATCGCTGCAGGATATTCGCTAAAACCTTTGTCAACAAAGCATTAAAGACTTTGTTAGAGGCATTTCGGCTCTTTTCTACCAAAAGAGCTCAAGCAGCTTACCCTTATTTCGATTACATTCCTTTGTAGAGTAATGGTTGGTACCATTAGTTATTTGTTTACCCAACAGAATTGTGCTGCATCCCTTACCATATCTTTGCTATGGTACAAAACAAAAGACACCCATTCTTCCGCAACAAGTCTGAGAATACAGTTAAATAACGCGCTTCAAGGTTATTAAGGTGTTAGATTCAGTTTTATTCTAGTTATCGATAACCACCTTCGATTCAAATGAGCTCCTTATGTGCATGTGCAGTGCCGCCGATTTTACTAGCAAATAAAGATGCGATCATCATATCTGACAAAACGGTATATATCATTGGCCAAGGAAATAAACGTAGCGGTATCGCTTAAATCACATAGGACATAAATAGTTGTGCCTTCAAAGGCATTAGTGTTCAATTTGCTAATAGTACCAACAGAGAGACCATGTACTTCTCACCGAGAATCGGCTTAAAGCTTCGAAAATCACAGGTGGATATGCCTCGCATATACAGGCTATAGTGACAACTCTTCACCATTTTTGCATGATTCAGATAGGCAGCAATAATGAACTGTTAAAATATATTTCGTTGCTACTGCGACCTCCTAACTTTAGTCACTTTAATCTCAACATCACCAATACTTGTTTTGTAGGTTTGCTCTGCCAAATAACTATTACGAATGACAGCATGCTAAGGCTCGTCTCAACAAATCGACGTTGAGCATAGCTTTTACCTCAGCCTCAACAGCGGTGTCTATTAACTACTTGACACCATTAGATGAGTTAATTCAATTGATTACAGATAATATCTGCTTTTACAGATACCTATAGGGTAAACTTTTCATGGCATACTATCTCTCTGTTGTTTACATAATCCACGAAATCAATTAGCAGGAGGGGTAACCCCACCACCCGCAAGCAGCCATCTCTGAACTTACATGTACCAGAAATAAAAATAACTTTTTTTAAATGCTTTATGTTCAGCTTCGGTAATTCCTGTCTTATTTCACGCAAATTCTTCATTTCATGCCTGTGTAAATAGCGATCGATGTCAGATAGAGATATAAAGGGGGTTCAGAAATTCTTTCTAACTGCTAGTAGATCGTTAAGAGAGATAAACGTTTTTCGCAGGAAATCAACTACGGCGCTTTCTTAAGCAGAAAATACCATCGTTAGAAAACGATGGTTGAATATGACTATAATCATCAATATCATCTCGTTTTATCTGTTAGCAACGATAAGTTCGGAAATGTTATAACGCTTAGCTAAAATAGACACAGGCCCTTCGTTTTCCTGAAGGGAGCTCTGATTCAGATGTTATAGTTGCCTAATAATTGAGCCTCATCATTAAGATATTTATCTTAATTATATCCAACAGTAATTATATTACCATGAATAGAGATCTATGCAAGGAGGTTTTATATAATGGTCAGTGACCAAACACAGATAGTTTTCTATTTTAGATAAATTTTTTCTTTATTATTTAAAGTTATATCAATTTAAACGAGAGTAATTTTTATCAAAATTATTATCCTAATCATGATTAGGTAAAATAAATTTTAATTTAAATACTATTTATCTTTATAAGTAAATTATAAATTTGCTCCTTTATTTCTGTAATACTGTAGTTGATTACATCAAGTTTAATAACTTTATCTAAATTATATTTTTATAAAATATTTACTTTTTTAATATCTATAAAATTATAAATAAAGGAAAATCATATATGGATAGTAATCCTTACTATGTTTTTACTACGCACTCAACAAATAACTTTACCAATATTAATTCTAAATAATCTAAAATAGAAAAAAATTTTCAGTTTGTAGAAAAGGAATTTAAAAATAATTTATATTAAAATTCTTTTAAATATTTTATGAAAAACATTTCTTATCTTAAAAAGAGATATAAATACAAATAAATAATTGTCTGTTTTTTAATTTAAATAAATATTGTTAGTTATCTACTGATTCTTTTTACTTTTAAAGTTTTTATATGAGAAATTTTATTTCTGTACCAATTTTTATAAAAAATTCTTAGTTTTTTATTAAGAACTCCTCTAGATAATTTCTATCATCGAGTAATTTTATAGTGCTGTTGGTGGCTTTGCCATTGTTTGGCCATGTTTGAGTATCGCCGTTTTCATTGAGGAATTGATATTTTAGTTCCCCGCATTAATACTATTTTTCTTTGTATTAATTTTTACTAGTGACGAATATGACTTAACAGTGAATGAAGGTTAAATCCCCACTTTCTTTTCAATCAGTTTAATCAGCTGAAGACGTTGTTTCTTTTTTTCTTCAGTTTCTCTTTTGTCTGTTCAAGAGTTCTCTATATTTTCTCAATAATTGCTTCCAGCTTGCCTTTAATTTCCTGTGGCCAGTAGAAATCTTTCGTTAACGCAAACTTTCATATAGTGGTAATACTACTAAAATATTTAGTGATAATTTGATATTCATCTTTGTTTTTTAGCGTTTACTGGATGTTTCACTAATATTAATTTACCTGTTATTTTAGAATTAAAATCTAGTTAGCTCTCTGACCTTGTCCTTTAATATCAACCCTGCATCTAAGTTTTTCTCACTTTACTTTAAAAGTCTTCATAATATTTGTTTTTCCTTTTTCAATCAATGCTTCAATCTGTTTTATGATGAGAGTTTTCTCACATATTGTTTCCATATTTCATGGCTATATTTGGATTGACAAACAAAAAGTTTAGGCTTATCCAGTAATACTTTGTTGCAATTAGGGCAATACATAGCGCTGTTTGTCTGATGATTTGTAGGGGTATTCATCTTTATGGTTTGTCTAATAATTATTGGATAATAGATGATTAATGTCAACATACAATTGTTCAATAAATTCATCAACAGTGAATTTCCTTATTTAATCTGTCACTATTTTCCGCCAAATAATAGCAGTCATGTCTGGGATTGATGGCAATATCCAATAGTTCCTAAAAAAGATCAAACCATTTTTGTGTAGAAAAAAGGTTTATTTTATTCAAAAGAATAAATTCACGGGTCTTAAGTTTTTCTATCATACTATAATAGGTTGCAATAGTATTAATTCCACCGTATTCATTTTTTATCTCTATCTTTCGTGCTAAATCGAGTTTTAATTATATCTTCAATGATAAAATCTTCTACCATAACCAAAGGTGCGAGAAAACTTGCTTCGATAAAAAGTGTGGAGTTATTATCAAATCTGGTGTATGCATAGTTATGCTACATCACCAAGTGCTAATACTTTATGAATCTATTCTTCATTTTTAATTAGACGTTATTGACACCACAGAGTTAGCAGGCTAATTCTTTCTTATTAAAAAACATTAAATTTAAGAATGAAAAATAGGTTTACGGAGCATCAGAGTGGAACGTAGCCTAACTGTTATACATAAGATTTGCTAATAACTTGTTTAAAAGTTACCCGTCTGCTTATCTGCACGTAGTGCAAAATATCTTCTGCAAATGCCAAACAAAACTTCATGATGTTATCTTTTCATAATCATAGATCTCGCGCCTCTCTATGAATTTTATCTGTCTTTATAAAAACCCAAAACAGATGGTAAATTCTCGACCCTTCTTACGTTATCTTAATAGTGCATTTCCCTTGACTATTCACCAGGTACTTACAGAGAATATCAAAGAATTTACAGACCGATTTTTGGTCTGTAAAAACTCTCAAGAATTGAAAATAGAAATTTACCCGTTTATCTATAATCTTCTTATAAAACATCAAGTTAGCATACGATTGAGTTATGTTCATTAATTTAATATTGCAATTAAGTTTGTTTGTAAACATAAAATAAATTTATAATGGATAAATAATATTATGTTTGAATTAGTTTTTAACTATTAATTGAATATAAAGTTAATTTAATTAATTAACACTTTATTTTTTTAATAAAATTAACTATAAAAACACACAGGTTTTTATAATTTAATGAGTTATTTAACTAAATAATGCCATGCTGACAACCGCAGTAATAGTGATCGATATAGTCTCTCATAATCGATTAAAGAATCTTTCTTTTTCTAATCGCTTATTTCACTACAAGCGGATGTTTATTAATCAACTGATCGTTTAAAAAGAAATTAATAGTCCCTACCACTTGATTTTCGCTTAATAGCGC
>JBHEQV010000063.1:0-67233 GCA_046530735.1 Arsenophonus sp. | reverse complement strand
AAGAAGCTGAAAAAAAGCGAGGGGAACGGCTGGCATTCTATAGCTTCCTGTCAATCAGACGTACTGGGCATCAAATAAGACGACGAATCCGATTAAATCAACTTTTATGACGTTTGATCCTATGGAATATGCCGCGCAAAGCACTGTGCTTTAAGAAAAACAATTCCTAAAATGGAATTAAGCTTACTTTTTGCCCTGCTCAAAAAAGCTAAAACAGGCTAAAGGGGGATTTGATCTGTTTGGATAACTCATGGAATAAACAACATCTAATTTAAATATGAAAAATAAATTTATCAAACATCAAAGGCTAGCATAGCTTGACCGTTATACACCAAATTTGCTAATAACTCAGGAATTTTCATACGATTTACAAGTAGATCATTAAGAAGAAAAACATTTTTGCAGGAAAATCACTACGGCTTTCTGAGCTGGTAACAGCGTCATCGGCAAACGATAGAAAATAATGGCTATAATCATCAATAACATCTCGTTTTTGACATTTATCAACGGTAAGTTTAGATATATTATAAAGCTTAGCTAAAGTAGACGCAGGATTTTGCTTGCCTGAAGAGTATTCTAATTTTATGTATTGTAGTTGTTTGATAATTGTGCTTCATTATCATGATATTTGTATTCAACTATATTATACCCTCAGTATCTATCTTTCCATGAATAAAGATATGCAACGAGAATTTATATAACAATCCTGAACTAAACATCTAATTAATAAAATTTAAATAAAAACGCCGATAAATAATAAATAGTTAATCATCTATCATACAAAAATAAAATGTGTAAAATATTTAACTGTTTTTATCTGTTTTTGCTAAAAACATTATTTTATTTAAAAAGGTGCATGATGCATTCATCTGATGTTATCAAGCGTTCACTTTATTCGCTAAGTTGGCCCATTTTTATTGATATATTGTTACATTTTTTAACATTATTTATCAATACTTATATGGTTAGTCACGTCTCAACTGCTTATTTAGCCGCAATGGGAGTAGGAAACCAAGTTTTTGATCTTTTTATTACTATCTTTAATTTTATCAGTGTAGGATGCAGTGTTGTTATTGCTCAATATTTAGGAGTAGGTAAAAAAGAAAAAGCTAGTCAAGCTATTCATATCTCTATCGCTTTTAATTTTTTATTAGGCTTTATCAGTGCTACAAGTATTCTACTCTTTAGCTATAAGATACTTGGTATTATGAATATACCAATACATTTGCTGGATTATGGATATGCTTACTTACATATTCTTGGTTTATGTTTAATACCAGAAGCAATTTCAATCATATTAGCGGCTTGCTTACGTGTTTATGGTAAATCACAACCGGCAATGTGGGTAACATTTATTGCCAATTTAATTACTATCTTCGGTAATATTATCGTTTTATATGGTTTTTTTGGTTTACCCCAATATGGCTTAATTGGTGTTGCTTGGTCTACAGCAATTGGTCGTATGGTTGCTATTATATTACTTTTCTTTTTGCTATTCAGTGGCTTGAAGATAAAATTTGTTCTCACTTTACTCTTTCAATGGTCAAAAAGTATATTGAATAAAATATTACATATCGGACTTCCTTCTGCAGGCGAAAATTTAGTTTGGATTTTACATTATATGGTTGCTTCTACTTTCATTGGTTTAATGGGAGAAACTTCTTTAGCTGCTCAAACCCTCTATTTCCAACTTTCATTATTTATTATGCTATTTGGTATTTCCATTAGCATTGGTAATGAAATTATGGTGGGTCATTTAGTTGGTGCTAAGCGATTTGAAGATGCATATCAGCGAGGGTTAAAAAGTTTGAAATGGGGATTTTTTATTACCATCGTTATAGTATTTTGTTTCTGGTTATTACGTATACCTCTATTGGAAATAATTACTGAAGATCGCAATATAATAAAATTATTACTTCCGCTTTTCTTACTCTCTGTTTTTTTAGAGCCTGGTAGAACACTAAATATTGTTATGGTAAATGCCTTACGTGCTGCTGGCGATGCCAGCTTTCCCTTCTGCACCGCGCTTATTTCTATGTGGGGTATTGCGATACCAATTAGCTATTTTTTAGGTTTAAAAATGGAAATGGGATTATTAGGAATTTGGTTTGGATTTTTATGTGATGAATGGTTACGAGGTTTAACTAATTCCTGGCGTTGGTATTCCAAACGTTGGCAAACTAAGCGTATTGATATATAGGATTATTTTATTTTTGTTGTCTTTAAATAACTCGGGTAGGCAGAAATAATCTATAAATTAACGCTTTTAGTTAATAATGCAAATTATTTCAAATTTTCTTTTTAGATAAATATAAATCAATAAAGACCATTACTCATTACATCTTAATGTATCTTACTATCTTGCCATTTACGATGCCAATGGCATTAATACAAACATTGTATCCTTTTAATATTCATCTACAAGCCTGATTATGTATAATAGCTGATATTCCTTTATAAGATAAAGGAATATCAGCTATTATACATAATAACCTTTTTCCATTACTTTTGATAGTTTCGCAAATTTAACTGTTTAATTAAGATAAAACAATTCTCAATTAAATGCTATTTAATGTGCTAGACATAAATCGCGAAAAATAGATTTCGAAATAGTTAAGTTGAAGTTATTAGCAAATCGGCTGTATATGATGCAGACTAAGTTTCATTCTGATACTTCATGAATCTATTCTCCATCCTTAAATTAGACGTTGTTTATCATCAGGATCAGCAATGAAATCATACTTAACCGCTATCTCAGATTTCTAATTAGACGGAAGTAGCTAAAACAACATTGAAAGTGTTTTTTCTTAAATCAGAGAGCTTCGCGTATGTTAAGCTTAGTAGCTTTACTGCTGTAAAAGGCAATTAAATTAAATCGTTATTCTTATTGATACCTAGTAAGCTGACAGGAAGCCATAGAATGCTAACTCGTTTTTCTCAATCTTTTTTTTTCAGCTTCTTAATTGCTTCAAGATATTCGCTAAATCCCATTTCCAATAAAACATCAATAACTTTATTAGCTACATCACGGATTTTTGCTAGATAAATCTCCCGTAGATTACATCTTAGCTTTCGGTTGCATGCCTTTGTGGAGTGAAGGCAGCACATTAGCTATTTTATGTACTCAACAATATTGGTGCTGTGTGTCCGGGAATATCTTTATCCATTGTATTCCAAAAGCTAATAGAACCGTCTCTTCTAGTAAGCCAAGGAGATATAGTTAAAGCACAATGCTCTCGCGGCTATCCAGAAGTTAATCTCAATACGGTTCTGACTCTTAATAACCATCTTCAACCGCAACGAGCTCCTTGCATCCATGATCAGTAATGTCAATAATAACTAATAAGCAAAGATGATCAGCTTGCCTGACAGGAGGGTTATGTTATTAGGATAAAATAAACGTAGGTGTATCATTTAAATCATAGAGCTATAATTATTGACTGTACTTTTTAATCCATTACTGTTTAAGTCTGTGATGTTACTTGAAGGAGATCATGTTCTTTTTACCGTGAGTCTTCTTATAATTTCGTGAAAATTATCGCTAGATATGGATCGCATATACAGGAATGGCTAGAATTTTTTGATATTTTTGTGCCCTTCAGATAGATAAGGAGGTAACATACAATTTATTGAAATATATTCCGTTTTTTCTGTGATTCTTGACCTTAAGCACTTTAATCTCAACATTGGCAATAGCCGTTGTCTTGTTTGCCTTGCTGGCAAGTAACTGTTATGAACAACGACATGGTAACGTCCGTCAACAAAAATCGACGTTGAAGATGTTGTTTGTAATCATGGTTTTTATTCTGCCTAAACAGTGATGCTATGAACTACCTGATAGAATTACGTATGAATTTATGGAAATGAATAACGGTAATATTTAGTTTTGCAAATACCTCTAGGCAGACTTTTCATAGAATATTATCTCAATATAATTGAAATTGTCCACGAAAGCAACTAGGCAGGATACGCTACGATCTCCGAAACTCTATACACTAGAATAAATATAATTCAATTTGTTATATTAAAATATAAAAATAATTATATTAGTATGAAAATTTAATAAATGGTTTAACCGAAATATATGCTTTTACTAAGAAGTGAGAAATAGCATAAATTAGATTGGATTTAAAGATTACGACGATTAAATTTTTTCTTTAGTACTACGGCTATACTGCCTATTAGGCCAATAAAAAGCAAAATAATCGGGATTAGAATCAAAATACTCATAATCTGGTGTTCGTAGTATTGAAAGAGAGGACTCTTACCAAAGATATAACCAATAGTGGATAAAATCAATACCCAAAGCAATCCACTGAGCCAATTAAAAAACTGGAAGCGTCCATTAGGTAAACCGGATAGACCGGCTATGATAGGTAGTATTGTTCTTATAAAAGCAAGAAAACGGCCCATAAGTAGTGCTGTCAAGCCATGGCGATGGAAAAGACTATAAGCACGTTGCTGATAATGTTCAGGTAGATGAGAGAGCCAATTTTGTGCGATTTTATTGTTTACTAGCCATTTACCTTGGAGATATCCAACCCAGCAACCTAAACTAGCACCAGCAGTTAAGATAATAATTGTTAATGGGTAATTAATAGTACCTTTAGCTATTAAAACGCCTACTAAGATGAGTAGGCTGTCACCAGGTAAAAAAGCAGCAGGTAATATTCCATTTTCCAGAAATAATATTATAAATAATATAATGTAGATAGCCCATATTAATGAAGGATTCATTATCATATTGTAATCTTGATACCAGAGTGCAAAAAAAAGTTCTTTAACTAATTCCATCAAGTGTTTCCTAAATACCGTTATCTTTAAACCTAATTGGCAGTTGCTACCTATTATCTCTTACTTATAGATAATGCGATCTTGGTTAAAAAAGTTGTAATATAAGTATTATCTTCTGGAAGATAGTATGTTTTTATAATTTAAGTTTAACTTTGAATCAATCTTTCATAGACTGCAATGCAGTTTTACTACCCAATACTGATTGGGGTAATTCTTGATTGTAAAATAAAACATATCGATGCAGAGTCATATCTAAAGCTTTTGAGTAGAATTGAAATTATGAGCTTTATAGTCTATCTTCTCTCATCGCACATTAAATCCCTTGACCATACCATTTGTTTGAGGATTAATCGGCAGTATTTAAATCGCTGTTCTATACTAAGCTCTGTAGATAAACTGGCAAATTTCTGTTTTTCGATGATAAACATTTTCTTATACTAAAAAGGCAGTCTCTGTAAATTCTTTGCTATTATTTGTAAGTACCCAATGGATCTCAGGAGCATGCTCGATTAAAATCATACAAAAAGGCGTCTAGCATTGACCATGGTTTTTGGATTTTAAAAACGAATAAAACCCATTGAGTGACGTGATCTGTGCTTATAAAAAGATAACGTTGTGAAGTTTTGTTTGATATTTATGGATACATTTCAGATCTATCGTGCAGATAAGCAGGTTCATAGTTTTAAATGCTTTATGCTTCGACTTCGTAGTTTTTCTGCCTTATTTCACGAAAATTTCACCTCCGTTTTTGCATAAACGGCGATGCAATCTAGGTTAAGATACAACGGGATTCAGGAATTCACATACGACTACCAGTAGATCGGCGAGAGGAAGAAAATGTTTTTCGCAAGAAAGCAACTACATCTGCTTTATCGTGCCAACAACGTCATCGGCAAGCAATGAGGAATATGGCTGCGATGATCAACATCATCTTATTTCTGCCATTTAATAACAGTAAATTAAATATGCTATAATGCTTACCAAGATAGATGCAAACTCTTTATTTACTCGAAGAGCAGCACTAATTTTTAGGGGTTCTAGTTGCTTGAGAGTTATTAGAAAATTTAGTATATGGCAATTCAGGATAAGTTTCATTCTGATACTTCATAAATCTGTTTCTATTATTAAATTAGATGTTCTTATCATCAGGATCAGCAATGAAACCTTACTTAACCGCTCTCCCAGGATTTTAATCAGACGTAAACATCTAAAATACCATTGAAATGGTTATTTTCTTGAATCACAATTCTTCGCGCATCAACTTTTTATTCTTATTGCTGCAAAAAAGCTAATTTAATCTGCTCCGTCTTTCTTATGACACCCAATGCGCTTACAGGAAATCGTAGAATACCAGCAGCTCTTTCTCGTTCTTTATTCAATTTCTTAATCGCTGCAGGATATTCGTTGAAACCCTTCTCAATAAAACATAAAAAACTTTATTAGAAACATCTCGGCTCTTTGGTAGCCATACCTATCTCACCTTAATTTTAACTTTCGATTGGATGATTTTGTGGATGAAGCCAACACATCAGATATTTTTTGTACACAATAGCATTTCTTCTGCATATCCCGGAACATCTTTACCATTACACCCATTCTAAAATCAAGGGTACTATCTTCTGTAGTAACTATGGAAAATACGGTTAAGCTCAGCGTTCACCAGCCATTGAAAAGTTATGTCCAGTTTAATTCTAGCTCTCGATAAGCATTTTCTATCGCAACGAGTTCTTTAGATCCATACGCAGTGATACTGATAATGATCAGCAGGCAAAGGCAATCAGCATGCTTTACAGACGGCACATATGCTTTCAGCCAAGAAATAAATGTAGCGCGTATCGCTTAAATAATGCAGCTACCATTGCCTATGCTTTTCAATGAATGTGCACTATGTTATGAACTGTATAGTTATCCTGCATCGAAAATGTTCATGATCTGAGTATTGTTTTATACTATTCGATATGTAAATTTTAGAAATTCATATAGATAGCTCAAAATAAATCTCCTAGAAAGTGTAAACTGGGTAAATCAGGAAAACAACAGGTTACTTTATATTATTACACCGACTGTTTATCCAAAGCGTTTTATGATTTATTTAAAAATTAATAATAAAGACCAACTGATTTTTATCATACCATAAAGAGGGGATACAGCAATGTATTCGCTTTTTGGTCCCCATTTTTTTCTTGACACGCAAATATTATTGTCTCTCTAGTCACGATTATCCTTAGTTTTGAGCAATGGTATAGGTTAAGCCAATAATGTTGGATTATAATTACATTAAGGAAGAATGACTAAAAGTATATTTGCTGATTAATTTATTACCTATAGGGAGCTAAAATAATCCCCCATTTCTTTCATCCCTTTGGGATAAGCGCAAAGATAACTGATGGAGAATAGATATTGATGAATTTAGACAAGAATGACGATTTCTATTTCTCTGATAAAATAACCAGAGAGTAATTTACGCAGATATACATTTCCAGACTAAACTACTTTCACTATTGATCATGTCTGGAATAACTTTATTAAAAACACATTGAAAATGTCAACTTGTGGACTCTTCTGCGTCTATCTGTGAAGCGAATTCTTACCTGCGGGACTTGTGCCAATTAGGTGTACTGGCTTTTAGCACTACTGCTTTATCTATCCTGAATGTTCCTCAGCTGTTTTCTGCCAAAACTCTATAAATCCAAAAACCTGAAGTTAATGCGACGTAAAAACTATCGAGTAGTAGTTAACAATGTAAGTTTATATTTTACCTAACTTCAATTAGCAACATATTACTTTTATTATTTCTTATTTTATTTAACTTTTTCAAAAATAATTGACCACTTACTCAATGTTCTATTTTGCACCTCCACATCTGAGTGCTATGTGCAGTACAATGTCAGATATCAAAATTGATATCTTCTGTTCCTTTCAGGCTTATCGTCAAGAATTCAATTAACATCGACATGTTTATATATCCATCAATCGTAGCAGTCTGGATATTAAATATGCTATATGAAATGATCTGTTATTCAAAAAAAGAGTGATTGAAGAAATTTAACTAAGCGCTGTTATCCGGCTGATGCGTGAAACTATGACTTGGATAAGTCAAAGTATTTTTCTGTTCTTGTATACATACCTTCTTCAGAAAGAAGTGACAGTGTTACCTGAAGGTAGAATACGGAGATTACTGGAAAATAAGTTTTACTAAAAAGATGAAAAGGGGCTGTAGTATATCGTAAAATACCTCTAGTGCTATCTTAAACGCCTCGCTAGGTATCCGTATTAAAACTGCGGTATTACCAAAATATGGATAGGGGAGGAGAGTGTTGTGCATCATTACTATTACTATTAGACTAAGCAATACCGGCACCAGACTCTAAGCAGGAAAAGATGATTTGGCTATATTAAAACCATATTCCAGCTAGACATTTTAAGATGATGCGTTACTATGATTTCTTCTGAAATCGTAATCGTAAATAAAGCATACTGTTATCGAAGATGTATAAGGTGCCAAAGATAATAGCTAGCAAAAACCGGGTTAGCCTATTCTGATAAAATAATTTTTTTACATAGATCCGTACAAATGTATTCTATGTATCGACAAGCTATTTTTTAGCTACACTTAGGTTGGCAAACAAGCAACGGAATTGTTATCAGAAATAATACATAAAATGAAAAAACGATTGTTATTAATCTAAATCCTATGATTAATGTCTTTAAATTAGTATATTAGATTAAAGAATATATATTTCGATAAAATTTAGATTACAATAGACTCAATAAACAGATTTTTATCTCTTTTTAGCAAAAACAAGCTTTTTATCTTATTTTAAAAAGCGATTCAATTTCCTAATCATTAAATCATTAGTATTTAAGTATGCTGATGTTACTTGCACAGATAGACCACATACTTTTCACCGTGAAGCGCCCTCTAGAATCATGAAAATAACCAATGGATATACCTTTATAGCTATCAAGGCAAAATAGCAACTCTTTACGTTTTTCACGTTCATATAAGGCAGTAGCAATAAGCTATTGAAATATATTCTATCGCCGCTGCGATCCTAACTTTTAGATAACTTAATCTCAACATCGATAATATTAGTTTGCATGGTTTTATCGCAGAGCATGGCTTCGAGTTCTACCTCAAGATCGCTGCTATTAGATCCCAGTAGAATTAAAATAAGTTAATGCAAGGGATTACAGATAATATCTGGTTTTACGGATATTTGTAAGGGTAGATTTTCATGAATTCATCTATCTGTTACAAAATTATTTGCGAAATAAATCAACAGGATACGAAACAATCTATAAAACCATATACACTAGAAATAAGCATAACTTTTTGTATTGTAAGTGAGATCTTACAAGTGAGTAAGGTTTTCTTTTAATTTAAATTAGTAGAATAGAAACCTATGAAGATTAAAATGGATTATAATGGCTGAGGCCTTCTATGAGAATTGGTTGTTTTGATTTTTAGGAGCTAAAATGCATTCCGTTGGTACTCCTTTATTATGGGCAATCTTTACTGTTGTTATTGTAGTCATGTTACTTATTGATATCTTTTTACAAGATAAACATCTAGAAAGAGAAGTAACAGTAAGACAATCTGTTATATGGACTTTAATTTGGATTAGTTTGGCATTATTGTTTGCCTTAGGCTTATGGTTTTATTTTAATCAGATGACTAGTTTAAGGATTGCTAACCGACAAATAATGGCCTTTTTAACCGGTTATTTACTGGAAAAAGCCTTAGCTATTGATAATGTGTTTGTTTGGTTAATGTTATTTAATTATTTTTCAATTCCGATTAATTTACAGCGTCGAGTTCTTATCTATGGTGTGTTAGGTGCGATAGTATTACGTACTATCATGATCTTTACAGGTAGTTGGTTAGTCTCACAATTTCACTGGATTTTGTATCTCTTTGGAATTTTTTTGCTATTCACTGGTATCAAAATGTTCTTTGTTAAAGAACATGATCAATTAATTAATAAAAAACCATTAGTAAAATGGGTTAGCTCTCATTTACGTATGATAAATACATTACATGATGAACATTTTTTTATTCGTCAACAAGGCATTTTATTTGCTACTCCATTAGTTATAGTATTAATTTTAGTTGAGATTAGTGATATTATTTTTGCGGTGGATAGCATCCCTGCTATTTTTGCAGTAACGACGGATCCCTTTATTGTACTGACCTCAAATCTATTTGCAATTTTAGGCTTGAGGGCGATGTATTTTGTTTTATCAGGTATTGCTAAAAAATTTTTTATGCTAAAGTATGGGCTATCTATTATCTTAATTTTCACTGGTATCAAAATGTTATTAATGGATATTTTTTATATTCCAACAGTTATATCGCTAAGTATTATTGCGGGGATTTTAACATTAGTAATGTTTATTAATCATATTGTTAATAAACAAAAACATATTTAATTAACAAATAATATCTTTAAATATTATAATATTGCATTAATTAATTTTAATAAATAATAGAAAAAGTGATAAAGATATTTTCTTTATTAGTTGTTTGGTCTTGAATTATTATATAGACCCTCGTTGCACAGCCTATTCATGGTAATATGGTTATTGGAGCGATGCAGTTAGATGATTAGGCTATATCATCAAGAAACTACAATACCTAAAATTAGCGTTGATTTTTAGGCTAACAAATGTCCTGTGTCTACTTTAACTAGACGTTATGGCATATTTGAACTTATCTTTTGCTAAAGGGTAAAAGAGATAAATGCTTATGATCACAGTCATATTTCCCATCGGTTGCCAACGATGATATTATCTGATCAGGAAGCTGATATTTTAATTTATGATTATTTTTGGTGTATAGAGTTTATGAGAAAGTGGCGTATTTTCTGATTGATTTCCTAAATGATTTTAACATCAAAGAATGATATTTCATGAAAAGTTTACCCTAAAAGTATCAGCGATACCAGATATTACCTATAATCTATTCTATGAATTCATATATAATGGTGATAGGTATGCTGATAGATATCTGCTGTTAAGATGGTGCTCGAAGCCATGCTAAACAACATGCTCAATAGCGCCTTCTCGATGAACGAGTTATACCGTAATCCGTAGCGATTAATTTGCCGTAGAAAACTTAATATAGACGGGTATTGACGATATTGAGATTAAAGTACATAAGGTTATATGGATTTCAGAGAGAACGTCATATCCTTAAATAGCTCGTTTCTTCCTTATCTGAAATGTATAAAACATCAAATAGTTGCTACTATGGCTGCTTATAGTAGGGGGATAAGTTCCTGCATAAAAAATTTCTTACTACTGGTTTTTATGAATCTTTATTGGCACTTTCAGATGAAAAAAACATTGATCTTCTTTGAGATCTATAAGGAGATTAAAACAGCAATGACTTCAAGAGAATACAGCCTGCAACTGTATGATTTAAGCGATACCGCTATGTTTATTTCTTAGCTGAAGGCATATTGTCCTGACAGGGCAAGTAGGTCGCTTTTGCTTGCTTCTTATTATTGATATCACTGCATGGACGTAAGGAGCTCGTTGAACCCGAAGATGGTTATTGAGAATTAGCAGAAAACTGGACTTAACTTCTAATGGGGGGGATATGCAAGCGTGTAGCTTAATCTTATCTCTAAGGCTTTCTAGAAAAGCCTGGTCTATTGGTTTTAGTATAATGTAAAAATATTCCAGTACATATAACACAAATATTGTTGAGTACATAAAATAACTAATGTAGTTGATTTTACTCCCTAAAGGCATACAATAAAAAAATTAAGGGAGAGTTTCTGAATGCTTAGGATAATAGAGAGCTGCGATGTCGATAATAACCTCCTTTGATATTTTGTTGGCAAGGGAGTTTCAAAGAATATTCTGCAGTGATTAAGATACTGGAGAAGTATGGATAAGAACGGCTGTCATTCTATACCTTCCCGTCAGCGCACTGATATCAGTAAGAACGATGAATACAATTGAATTAGCTTTTGCGATAGTGATGGTATGAAGCTGATGCGCGAAGCAATCTAGTTCAAGAAAATAACCCTTTCAATAAAATTGAACCTGGAGTTCTCTTCTGCTCAGAAAAACTGAGCTGGATCGGTAGATTTAACCTGCCTACACTTACTAGTAGCAAACAACTTAAATTTTAAGGATAGAGAACAGATTCACGAAGCATCAGATAGGAATCTAATAGCCATATACTAGATTTGCTAATAACTCAGATTTTTATTAATTTATCAGTATGCTACTATGTTTTCAAAAATGAAATATTAAATTTTATTTTAGATAAATATTTTGTTAAAAATATCATTTTAGTTTTCGATTATATTTTCTTGACTCAGCAAGAAAATTTTTATTAAAAATATTTATATTAATGCTGATGATAATTATAATAAAAAAGTATAATAATTATATTTAATTTATTTAGCACATATCAGATTAGTTGTTTATTTTTTTGTTTATATAGTAATCTACTTACTTTTTCTATATTAAATATTACATAATAAATTAAATAAAATTTAACGATATTTTTTTAAAATAAAATAGATAGCACTCTAATAATAATTATTGAATGCATGAATTTATGTCAATAAAAATCAATGATCCTATTCCTTGAAGGAATAATTTGAAATGTTCAAACAATAAAAAGTTATATAAGATTTGGTATATCGCGGATAATAAGATATCTATCTTAACAGATAGATAGATATTTTGATCTTATCAATTTTATTATAGGAAAAGATATAATTAGTTTTTAATGAAAAGTATTTAGTATAGAATATACTTAGATGTTATTAATAATATTTTTTTAATATCTTTTTAAGGAAAAAATTTACGTTCTAACATTTATTAGATCTTATTAAGATCAGTTTTTATTTATAAAAACTTAATATTATGTATAGTAAAAATACCCTTTATATTAAAGGGTATTTTAAAAGTAAAAAGAGAATATTTAGATTAAAAAATCCTCTATTTTTTTACCGTATTTTTCTACTGCTTTCTTAATAATAGCTGGTGTACGACCTTGACCAGTCCAGGTTTTAATTTCACCATTTTCATCTTTATATTGATATTTAGCTGGTCTTGCTGCGCGTTTAGTGCGGCTAGATATTCTTGATGGAGTTTTTGCAGTAACTAGATCATCTAGACTGAGCCCTTCTTCTTCTAATAATTTAATATATTTTGCAATTTTTTGACTATGAGCTTCTAATTGTGCTCTCACTTGATTTTCATCTTCACGACGTTCATCTACAACAGTATTAAGTTTATCATTTATTTCTTGCAATGATTCTAACGATATTTCTCTTGCTATCGAACGTAAGGTACGAATGTTGTTTAATGATTTTAAATATTTCAATGAATCGCTCATTTTCCTGATCTCGAATTAAATTGAATGTTAGCTGATGTTTACTAATAATAAAATGCTATTTATTTCTCTGCAATAGTAAAGTTATAAAACAAAATTAAATTTATTTTTTAAATTAAACTTTTATAAAAAAGTAATATAATATTTAATTGAAAATATTATCTATCCTATATATAGATACTTTGAACAGTATAAAATAAATATAAAATGATAGTATTTATTTTATATTTAAATTTTTTTAAATAAAAAAATATATTTTTTATTTTTATTTAATTTTTATAGTCTATAACATAAGCTAAATTTTATAATAAATATTAACTAATAATAATATTATTACATATATTTTTAATATAAAGGTGTTATTTTTAAATTAAAATATTTAAATATACTAACTTGTTCATAATAATAAACATATATTAAAAATATATTATGTTGATTATCAGGATTCATAATCAAATGAAATAAAAAAATATTTTTATAATCTTTGTGGAAAACTTTTAAAATCTTTTGTCTAAATAAAAGACAAAAAGAAAGGGTTAATAGGATAAGCTTTATTTCTATAATTTAGCAATGAATGCGGGCAAATCAACTTCACTACTTTAGTCTTCATATAATTATAAAAACCATGAGGATAATATGGTTATTTCATTAATCTAAAGTTATTACTAAATCTAGTGTATGTCGGTCAGGTTACCCTTCATTCTAAGATTTCATAAATCTATTCTCAATCCTTAAATTTGGTATTGTTTATTACTAAAATCAACAGGTTAACTTCTCTGATCCAGTTCCAGCTTTATGAACAGACGGAAGCACCTTAAATACCATTGAAAAGGTTATTTTTTGTGAATCACAGTGCTTTGCGTATATCAGCTTCATAGCTTCATATTGTCACAAAACCTACTAAATCGGACTCGTCGTTCTTATTCATCCTCAGTGCAGTGAAGAAAATCATAAAATATCAGCTGTTTCTCACTTTTTCTCCAGCTTCTTTATCACTGTAGGGATACTTATCCTGATAACTTTACCAACAAAATATCAATGGCTTTATTATCGGCATAATAGCTCTTTGCTAGCTAAATCTACGGTAGTTATCTTAACTTTAGGTGCTGCATATATGCCTTTTAGAAATAAATCTAGTACATTAGCTATTTATGTATCCAATAGCATTTATACCGCGTACTCAGGAATATTTTTCCTATTGCACTATAAAAATCAATAGCACCGTCTTTCGTGGCAAAGACTGAGAGATATAGTTAAGTTATCCTCTATGTAGATAATTAAAAGTTCAGATAAGTTCGCTTCTGACTTTTAATAAATATCTTTAAGTGCAACGAGCTCCTTATGTCCATGTGCAGTACCAGCAGATTTTACTAACAGGAATAGGGAACCAGTTTGCCTATGATCAGGATGCATATGCCATTATAGGCAAAGAAATAAACGTAGTATGTATTGCTTAAATTATCCTGGCACTATTACCTGTGTCTTGAAGGTATTTCTGTTTTACTTTGCTGATGGTACTAGAGAGACCATGTTCTTTTTTACCAAGAGTTTCACTTCCAAGGGTTTCATAAAAATCATTAGTAGAGATACCTCACAGGTACAGCAATAATAGTAGCTTTCGACGTTTTTTGCACGCTTCAGATAAGGTGGTAAACAAAGGAGTTGTTGAAACATATTCCGTTGCTGCTCTAATTCACCTGATCTTAAGCACTTTAATCTTAACATCTTCAATAGTAGTTTATAGTTTTTATGATAAGTTAAATAACTGTTACGGATGACGATATGAACGTCCATCAACATAGGTAGCGTGTTAAGCGTAACTTTGATCTCATCCTCAACAGCAGTATCTATCAGATACCTGCCAGTATTATGGATAAGTTCATGAAAGGAATCATAGTAATATCTGGTTCGTGGATACATGGATAAGGTAGACTTTCATGATATATCATCTCTCTGTTGATAACATCATCTAGAAAATTAATCAACAGAGATAACACCACCATCTCTGGAAAACTCCATACACCAGAAATTAGCATAAATTATTAAGTTGGCATTTAATTATTTTAATAGGTAATATTGGTTAAATAAAAAACTGGAATTAAATTAATTTATTTATTCCTTAAATAAGTTAGCAAAATTATTATTGCTATATAAATGTTTTAGTGCTATGACGACTACGTCATATTTACTGTTGATAATTTTTAATTATTGACGCCGTAATAAATTACGTTCTTGCATTAATAATTGATAAACATCATCACGAAAAGTTCTTAGCAATTTTAAAATTTAGCTAAAATTTAAATTTTGCCACCTATTAAACATTATCTATAGCTAATTGGAATTGCTATTAATAATATATCAGCATATCTTTTATAATAAAGATTTCCCGTTGTTATGTAAACTGATGAGTAGTTTAATTTGAGGAACAACGCCTTCTAGATCAATAATCGATTTCTATTAACGACGATAAGTTTCTAACAGTTGATAATCTATCCTGTATTGAGAAAATAATGCTAAGTTTTGTACTTAATTGACTTGTAAGGCTAACGCAATTACTAGATATCAAGGTAATCTAATTTCTAATAGTACAGTTTTATTTCTTACAATAATATTTAAATATTAGAAATAATAAAGGCGAAATAATTACTATTTAACTCTTAGGTAATGGATGGCAGGATGGTTAGTTAAAAACTACGGCATCGGTAATCTCATCTTTATAATTAAAGAATCGCATTGATTGAGTTTGTTTATTAGAGCTTGAGATAGAGGAAAGATATTTTTCTGGCTATATGAATGCTACCAACAAGATGCAGCTTAATCTTATAACCAAGATAAGGATAATATTTAATCTAATTGGCAATCAGATGGTTTTCTACCCTAAAAAAAGATTCTACCATTTTTTATTTTACCTTAGTAAATTTTTATTACTAGTTAATGAATTAATAGTTTTATTCATTGAATGCAGGACTTTCTATGCTTTCTATAAAAATAATAACTAAATTTTAATCACCCTTTTGTGAACTGAGAAATAATAATTTATTGTTAGGAATTTCTTTTTAGAAGATAGTATAGTCTTTTGAAGAATTTAGGGTTAATATTGAACCAATAGTCATAGACTGCAATGGAGTTTTACTAGCCAATACTGATTGGGATAATTCTTGATTCTACAGTCGAACTATATCGATATGAAGTGATTTCAAGCTCTTCAGTAGAAGAGGAATGACAGGATTTACAGTGCATCTTCCATGAGAGATTAAATCTATCGACTATAAATTTATTTAAAAATTCATCAGAAAGATAAGTCGGTGTTCTATACAAAATTCTGTATAGAAACAGCTGAATTCCTTTTTCCAGTGATTAAACCTTTTTGCAGCTCCCAAAAAGGGATCTATAAATTCTTTACCATTGCGTAAGTGTCCAATAAGTAGTCATGGACATTCTCGATTAAAATTACGCAAGAATCGTCGAGTATTGGGCACAGTCTTAGCCTTGTAAAGATAGATAAAAACCAATCAAGTGACGCTATCTATATTTATGATAAAGATATAGTCGTCAAGTTTCATTTGACATTTGTGGAAGATATTTCACACTAACACGTGCAAAATAACTAGACTCGTAGTTTTTTTAAACGCTTTTGGTTTCATAGTTTGATGTTTAATTTAACGAAAACTTCTTCGTGGATGTTAAATCCTGATCCAGGCCAGATTCAGATACTGAGAGATTCAGAAATTCGTGTATATCTGCCAACAGATTATTGAAATGGAAAAAACGTTTTTAGTAGAAAAGCGACAACGCTTCCTAAACTGTGGTCAGGCATCGTCGGAAAACGACGGGGAGATATACCTGTGATTATCAACACCATCTTATTTTTTCTCAATTTATCCATTAGTATCCATCTCTTTCCATGAAAATTGCTGTGAGAAGAGAGTCTTTCTATAATAATGATCTGGAACAGAACACCTCTAAGGTGATAAAATTTAATTCAATAAATTCGTTATGATATTGAATTAATGAGGATATTATAGAGCATCTAAAATTTACTTAACTATTTTTTATATTTTTTATTTATATGAATAAATTTGGTTATATTGACAAATCTAGTTGCTAGAAAGCCATTATTTTGTATGAAGAATTTTGCTACAGTGAGTGGTTACCATAAAAAAGAAGAAATCATGCAGATCAAAAAAAATTCTTTCTTCAGTATCTCTTAACGTAAATCTAGTTCTCGTTAATTAACTCTGCAAAAGTTTAACGGATAATGTTGATTAATATATTAAAGAAATTTATTCTACTTTATCCTATTCATATTATCACAGTTAGTATGTTATTCACTGAAGATGTTAATTAGGAGATTACAGCGATATCATTTTAAAATTTTTAATTAAAGGAAATCATTTAAGAATATTACTGAAAATGGAAGTTTTTTGTAAAACTATATCAGAATGATAAATGCTTTAGTTATCTGCGGTGTATATTCAATAACTTGACTTTACGGGAGTTATCGAAACAAACAGAGATTAATTTGAAAACAACATTTAGATGGCGTTACTGCTTCCTTGATTGAGTAGCAACAGCCAACATAGGAAAGCTAGAAAACGAGGGAGAGAAAGAATATAAAAGGAAAGAACAAATCACGATCTTAATTGTTCGAAATTGATAGGGTCATGGTGAGTGATGATATTCTTAAAGAGTTTAATAGAAAGTATGTTTACTGTTTCTTGAGCAATCATCGATAAGAATTTATCCCTTTTTTTTTGGTAGAACTAATGGTGCTAAACCTTTGTTATCGAGCATAAAGTTAGTTATTGTAGACTAATAAAGATAGATAAGCAGGAGAGTTATTGGTAAGAAATTCTACATTTAAAATGTGAACAGTTATGTTAGTCGATTACAAAAAATAGGTGAATAGGTTTTATCATATAGAGTTACCGAATTATCTACCTGGAGAAGATAATTTAAAACTACAACAATTAAAATATAGAGCTGGTTATATATTGCTTTGCGCGAGAAGAACAACAACTTTGTCAATATAGCTATATATTGGTCATAATGAATTAAAATTTTATAAAATTACTTTGATCTTATAGTATTTATTCAATTTATGGTTTGAAAAAATTCAAAAATAAAACTATATGGTATTTGAGTTATGCTTATTTTAGTGTATAAAGTTTCGAAGATGAGTGAGCATATCTCTTGCCTGATTAATTTCATAAATAATTTTAACAATAGAGAGATAATATATAATAAAAATTCTACCCTATAAGTATCCCTTAAATCAGATATAATCCTGACTTCTTGCATGAACGCATTCGTAACAGCATGCTAGATAGCTGATAGGCACTGATTTTGAAGATGAGCTAAAAGTTATTCTGAACACTTCCTTATCGATGGACATTAATATCGTCATCCGTAACGGTTATTTAATTTATCATAAAACTATAAACTACTATTGAAGATGTTAAGATTAAAGTGTTTAAGATTAGGTGAATTGGAGAGAGAACGGAATATGTTTCAACAGCTCTTTTGTTTACCACCTTATCTGAAGCGTGCAAAAACGTCGAAAGCTAGTATTATTGCTGTACCTCTGAGGTATCTCTACCAATGATTTTTACGAAACCCTTGGAAGTGAGACTTTTGGTAAAAAAGAACATGGTCTCTCTAGTACCATCAGAAAAGTGAAACAGAAATACCTTGAAGACTACAGGCATTAGTGCCAGGATAATTTAAGTAATACGTACTACGTTTATTTCTTGGCCGATTGGCATTATTTGCCCTCTGTAAGGCAAAGATAATGGTCTTTGACTGCTGCTTATTATCAGCAGTACTTGCGCATGCCTATAAAAGAAGCTAGGTTCTGCAGTAGAGGATGCTTATCGAGACTCAGAAGCGCACCTGAGCCGAACTTCTGGATGATCGAAATCGTTGCCGTCCCTTAACCATATTTACTGATTTATTACAGGAGACCTAGGTGCTCTTAGTTTTTTAATGCAATAGCAAAGATATTCCTGAGCGCGCGTCACCAACAATATTGGGTACACAAAATAGCTAATGCACTGGTTTCACTCCATAAAGGCATTTTAACACCAAAAGTTAAGATGATCTGCAGGGAAATGGGTGTTTAGCTAGCAGAATAGCCCAATGCTACTGATAAAGCCCTTGATATTTTGTTAGCAAGGTTTTAGCGAAGTATCATCTTACAGCAATGAAGATGCTTGAAAAAATCGAAAGAACGCTGGTATTCTATGCTTTCCTATCAGTGCACTGTGGCGTCAATAAGAATGACGAATCTGATTGAGCAGGCTTTTGGAATGGTAAAGATACGAAGCTGATGCGCGAGTAATATAATTCAATGAAAACAACTCTTTTAATGCTATTTGAGTTGCTTTAGTTTGCTAAGAAAAGATAGAATTGTGGCTAAGTGGATTTAAGCTTCTGACTAAGAGATCCTGGTGATAACAATATCTAATTTAAGGATAGAGAATAGATTTATGAAGAATCAGAACAGAGCCTGACTGTTATATCACCAAATTTACTAATAACTTATAAGAATTATTCTAAAAGAATTTAATAAATTACTCGTTCTTCTTATTTGCTAAATAAGATTAAATAAAAAGATCAAGACAAAGATTGCCCAACACAAGAGAATCTTGTGATTACCAATATACAATAGTAATTATGCTACCAAGCAATTTTAAAAGTAATTCCTTCTTGATCAACATTCACATTCAACGAATTATATCTTATCGATTTAACTAAGAATTAATGTAATCATTTGCATTTTATTATTAGTTATTGTGTAGAACTCAAGCACCTCTGAGTATGTGCATTTTTAAAAGCTAAAAATTTATATCCATATAATGTTTATGGAACTTTTAAATAAATACGAATCATGAAGTTTTTAACGAATATCATGTGAGAGTCCTTTTAAAATATTCAATTATGAGAGTCAGTGAATTTATCAAAGAGAATTAGTGCCTACCTATAAAATTGGAAAATAACGAAGGATTTTATAAAATATTTAAGTTCTCCTGTGTTGAATATATGTATCAAATATATCAGAATGTTTGGATGAAAGCTAATTGTTGTGATAAATCAAAATAGAGTTTAAAACATATCAATCAAATTACGATGTAATTTTTACCACTATAATTTTGTTTAGTTAAGCGGTAAACAAATTAAATAGAATTTTGGTGCAGCTGATAAAAAATTAACAAAAAACTTCATGATAAACTAAAATTCGATTTTTTAAAAATTCAACATTTAAGTAAAGAGTTAGATATTCTTCTTTGAAGAAGAGCTTTTATTATAACTAAAGGAAAAACAACACAAACTAACAATAGATAAAAATAAAGAAAAATTAAATTTTGCTTGCAGTATTTTCCAAGTTAAAAAATTTGTGAGATCACGAATGATGAATATCAAGATATTGTTTCAAAGATAAAAATAGAATAGGTAAAGATAGCGGCTTTTCATTGCAAATATCAAGGTATGTCCAATTAGTTTTATTCGTGTCTTATTAAAAATATCCTTATATGAAGGAGTATGATTAAAAATGGATGATATATAAACTATCCATAGATAATCAAGAGTTAAGTGGCTCATAAAAGAGAAAGCTCATCTTTAATTGATAAAGCAATTGATTATCTTCAAGCTAAAAAATTCCTTCTATTCTAGAAGACGGGTTTATGAAGATTCAATATTCTGGAATTAGAATAGTTAGAGATTTATTTAGTTTGTAATGTTGACTGAATTAATTTGATCAGTCCGCAATTTTTGCGGAATTGATGTTTTCCTAAATAACACAGTCTGTCAGATTACCCATAATTAGGTG
Source organism: Arsenophonus sp. (assembly GCA_046530735.1). GTDB lineage: Bacteria > Pseudomonadota > Gammaproteobacteria > Enterobacterales > Enterobacteriaceae > Arsenophonus. The sequence continues at coordinate 46,246 of JBHEQV010000063.1, read as the reverse complement.
GATAATCATAACCACTATGTTTTATTAGGTAGCGAAAATTAACGGAGTTAATTAAATATAGTATCAATGAGAACGGATGATAACAAGGCGTTTAAGTCAGCCCCTAATGAAAGCAGGAATTTAAAGATTTAGATTTCATGATCTGATGAATGCTCTGGGAAATTGGTTAATTCAATCTGGTATAACACTATCCGCACTGTAATAGATATTAATTAGAAAAGTATGCAAATGATTAAAAAGTATAATAATTACTCTATTAACACTTGCAAAAGCATTCTAAAACATTGATGGGATATTTAGGTTTCATGTTGCCATGCAGCACGCAAGAAATTATATAAGATATAATGACGGTAACTCTTTGTTTTAATTAGTGAATTTATAGGATTTAAACCTGTAAGTAATTTATTAAAGATAATTTCTTTACTGATGCTATTAATAGCAAAAGCTATTATAAATAACTTAGATAAGTAATGTTTGATTTTTTAGATAAATGGTGGGCGATACCAGATTTGAACTGATGACCCTCTCCTTGTAAGGGAGATGCTCTACCAACTGAGCTAATCGCCCATTCATAATAAAAATAAATAATACTTTTACTTAACTACGATTAGTGAGGATAGCAGATTTGAATTGATGACCCTATCCTTGTAAACTAGATCTATCTCAACTCAGATAATTACTTATTGTGATATAGGTGGATTATATGGATACTTCTGAAAATGAGTCAACGATTTTTTAAAGAAAAGTATTGAATCGTTTCAAATTAAGTAATATATACCTAATATTATCGATACAAAATAATATTTATTTAAGCTTTATTTAGCTATAGAATATCTTATTTATCCTAATAAGATATTCTATAGCTAAATAAATAAAATAAAGTATCAATATTGCGCTAATAACATTGAGGAATTAAGTTATAGTGATAAAATAATCAATTATAAATTTATCACTGACTAGATTTGATATAAAAAGATCATTAAGACAATCCTAATGAATAAAATAAAAACTCGTTTTGCACCAAGCCCAACAGGTTATCTTCACGTTGGCAGCGTTCGTACCGCATTCTATTCATGGCTTTATAGCAGACATAATAACGGAGTGTTTGTGTTACGTATTGAAGACACTGATCTTGAGCGCTCAATACAAGAAGGCATTGACGCTATAATGGATGGAATGAATTGGTTAAATTTAAATTGGGATGAAGGTCCTTACTATCAAACTAAACGCTTCAATCGTTATCATGCCGTGATAGACAAAATGCTTAGCGAAGGGACAGCTTATCGCTGTTACTGCTCTAAAGCACGATTAGATAATTTACGTGAAGAACAAATGGCTAGAGGAAAAAAACCGCGTTACGATGGCTGCTGCCGCTTGCATATTCAAAATCATATACTGAATGAACCTCATGTAGTGCGATTTCGTAATCCTCAGAAAGGCTCTGTTATTTTTGAAGACAAAATCCGTGGGCCAATTGAATTTAGTAATCTTGAGCTAGATGATCTCATAATCCGCCGTACTGATTCTTCTCCTACTTATAATTTCTGTGTTGTTATTGATGATTGGGATATGAAAATCACTCATGTGATCCGTGGTGAAGATCACATTAATAATACCCCACGACAAATTAATATATTAACTGCTCTTGGTGCGCCAATACCTGTATATGCGCATGTTCCAATGATTTTAGGTGACGATGGTAAAAAATTATCTAAGCGTCATGGTGCAGTTAGTGTCATGAAATATCGCGATGACGGTTATTTACCAGAAGCCTTATTAAACTATTTAGTTCGTCTAGGATGGTCCCGTGGTGATCAAGAAATTTTTAGCCGCGAGGAAATGATCAGTTATTTTTCCTTAGATGTAATTAATAAATCCAGCACTACCTTTAATACTGACAAATTATTATGGCTGAATCATCATTATATTAATTCATTACCTACTGAATATGTTGCTGCTCATTTAGCATGGCATATTGAACAGCAAGGCATTGATATAAAAATTGGACCAAGCTTAGTAGATTTAATTAAGCTTCTCGGTGAGCGCTATAAGACCTTAAAAGAACTAGCCGCTTCATGTCGATATTTCTATCAGGATTTTGCTGAATTCGATAGCGACGCCGCTAAAAAATATTTATGCGCGATAACGCGCTTACCATTAGAAGCTGTACGGGCAAAATTGGCTACTATTAGCAACTGGACATGTAAAAATGTTTATCAGGCAATAGAAGAAACGGCTACACAACTGAAAATTAAGATGAGCAAAGTTGGTATGCCTCTGCGAGTCGCTGTTACAGGGGTACGCCAATCACCTAGTATTGATGCCACTGTTCATGCTATTGGTCAATATCGTTCATTAAAACGCATTGATAAAGCTTTAGTTTATATTAATGAGCGTGAAAAAAATATAATTTAATTAAATTATCTTAACATAAATGCATAATATTACTCTGTTTTTTTATTCATGTCAGGCTTTATAAATATTTTTAAACGGTTAAGTGATATTTTCTATTAATCAATTGACAGTCTTATTTAGCTTGCATATCATCCGATCGTTTAACTAAATTTGTATAGGAGTGTTATGGGGCTATAGCTCAGCCGGAAGAGCGCTTGCATGGCATGCAATAGGTCAGCGGTTCGATCCCGCTTAGCTCCAATTCAAATTCCAGTTAAATATATTTAAATCAAGATCTAACTTTTCCTTTATATTTGTCGAATGACAAAACGGTATTAGCTATATCGATCAGATTCTGCTTCTATATGCAGAATTTTGATCTATTGGTTTATAGAGTTAAACGTGACATTCATTAATCAATAATTTCGCTTCATAAAAATAAAATTAAATTATCACAAAACTAATCATAGTATTAGCTGTCGATAAAAATCTTACTAGAATAGCACATAATAATAATTTTAAACAAAACTAGAAATAACATTTCCATGTTTTTATTAAGACCTTTTATTATTTAGATAATAATACCTGTTGATAATAGTTAACAAAAAACTAAAAAGATCGACAAAATACTTTTTAAATAAGAAGGATAATTTAACAGTAACTTGATTCACATCCTATAGCGATAAATTTATTAGATATTAATCTTATGGCTATAATATTATCTATATTTAAGTATATCTTCATCAGATATATACAAAATCGAAGTTAATGGATAAAATCCATAACCCAAATAAGCTTGAAAGCTTATTTTTATTACTGCACTGAAATAGCATTAATTTGGAAATAATCATAATAAATTCTATCAACATTACCGCTATAATCAAAGAAACTTTAAAACTAGCCAGAATATATTTTCCCCTAATATTTTAAAAAATTTTGTTCATCATGAATATGACTGACTTTAATGCCTCTCTTCTTTATCAACTGAATAATGATTAATTAAGATAAGATAATAAATGTACTGAATATATTCAGAATCAACGCTTAAACGACATATCTTAGAATCAAGAATTCTCATATATAAATACCAACAATCGCCATAGAGACACCGTCGACATTTCTATTGTCGTCATCGTATACATATGATCTTATGCATTCGACTCGATATATCTTTATAAGTATCAGTTTCTAACTGACCAAAAGTTAATAAACTGATCGCATTAAAAGATTTTTAGCTTTTCATATCATTAACTTTAGTTAGTAATACTCTTAATTAGTTTAATGACAAAAGGTAACACTTTGATATGTTGAAGGATAGTAATTAATGTTGAAATAAAAATAATTGGACATAATACTTGCACAAAAAGAAGATAAGAAGATTTGTATCAATCATACCAGCAGAGATAAAATATTCTTCTCCATAAGCTAAACTAATTTTTTGTTCCAGGGTCATTGTATAGACCCTTTGTCGCACAGTCCTCTATTTATAGCAATATGACTACTGAGAGATATAGTTGAAGGAAAATATCATGATAATGATCCTCCATCTTCAAGAAACTAGAACACCTGAAATCTGAGCTGTTATTTAGATAAGCAAAGAACCGGCGTCTATTTTGGCTAAACATTATGGTATATCCAAACTTTAACATTGCTGAAGGGTAAAACGAGATGATATTGATCATCTACTATGTTGCAAAAATTATTGGTAGAAATTCCTTATATTGTATCAAAGAATTTCGCTACAGCGGTTGCATGAAAAGTAAACGATCATAAAGATTAAAGAGACTTTTTTACTCTCTGCTAACATAAAGTTGCATCTCATTAGATAGTTCAGCGAAAACCTGATGATATAGATTCATGTGTTGAAGCAACTGATTTCGCTTTATTCTGCTCATATTCTCAGAGTAAAGATGTAATTACTTGGGAGATTTATTAGGGTTATAGCGATATCATTATAAATTCCCCAAATTTTAGGAAAGTATTTAATAATCTTACTGGAAGTTTTTTGATGAAACTACATTAGATGTGCACACTATGATATTAGCAGTGCAGTTACGGTGATTTGTTGATGTTCATAATTTAAGTACTGTTTTATATTCTGCAATATGTTAATTTTTTAGGAATTCAGCCAGATGTCTCTCATAAGAAATCTTTTAAAAATCGTAAATTGAATAAATTAGAAAGAGATAACAGGCGACACTTCACGTGTTAACTGTTCTTTTACCAAAAGCATTTTATGATATTCCTCCTAAAATTAATGAGGATAGACCGATTGAATTTTTTATGATACTAAAAATAAAACATACAGTAATGTGTCCGATTTGATCCCAATTATCTTTTAACACGTAGTATTGTCCATCTCTAGTCACTATTAGCCAAGATTTTGAGCAACGCAAAAATCAAGCTGATCTTTCTGGATAGAACTCATTAAGTTAGGTTCGTTTCTGGTGTATTAAATTTCGGGAGATGTTGGTGTATCCTGCCAATTAATTTTATAAATGATTTCAATAATATTGAGATAATATTCTATAAAAGTCTACCCTACATGTAGACGTGAAACTAAATATTACTTTTGATTTATTAGATGAACTTATCCGTAATTATGCCAGGGAGCTGATAGGCACCGCTGTTGAACTGGAGCTCGAAGCCATGCTAGGATCACATCCTGAATGCTGTCTTGTCAACGAGTATCCATGGCCATCGTCCGTAATGGTTATTTGCTATAATGAACTATATAAACTACTATTTGGCAATATTAAGATTACAGTGCCTAAGGTCAGGAATAACAGTGTAAACGAAATATGCTTAAAGCTCATTGCTTATCACCTTATTTGAAGAGTGCAAAAAGCAACGAAGATTTCTTACCATTGGACTATATACCAGGCAAGGTATTATCCACCTCTGATTTTACGAAGGCCCTGATCCGGTTCGTTCTAAGCAAAAAGCATATTTTCTCTATTTAGTACCATCAGTAGGCTGAAACAGTAATGACTTGAAGAGCATTGAGAATGGGGTGTTAGTATGATTTAAGTGATATACTGCGTTTATTTCTTACCTGAAGGCATATGCCGTCCTGTCAAGCAAGCTGATCGCCATCGACTGCTGCTCATTTATATAGTCGACGCTTCGCATGGTCGTATGGAGTTCATTGCGGTTAAAGATGGTTATCGAGAGTCAGAAACGAACTGAGTAAAACTTCTCAATACCTACCCCGACTTCGTAGCTTAACTATATCTCTCATGATTATTACTGGAGATTGGATGCTATTGTTTTGTAATGCAATGGCAAAAATATTTCAGGATGCACAGTTATTAATGCTGTTGAGGATACAAAACAGCTAATGTGCGCTGATGCTTTAGTTTCTAAAGGCATGCAGCAGCGAAAGTTAATTGGTAAGCTGCGGGAGATTTGACTATCAGAGAGTCATTGATGCCGATAATAAACCTCCATTGATATTTTGTTAGCAATGTTTTAGCGTATTCTGAAGTGATAAAAGGATAATAAAAAAATCGAGAAGAATTGCTGGCATTTTATAGTTTCCTGGAAGCCACTGCACCTCAATAAGAATAACGAATCTAACGCCGAGAAGTATTGTGGTTAGAGAAAAAGAACTCTTTTAATGGCATTTAAATTACTCCCGTTTGCTTAAAAAAGCAGGAACCGGCTCAGAGAAGTTAACCTGCTGATTTTGGTGGTAACGACATCAAATTTTAAGGATGTAGAGCAGATTCATAAAGCATTATAGTGAAATGTATCCTGACCAGGGTAAATTAAATTTGCTAATAACTCTTAAGATTAGTTTTAATTAAATATTAATCAATAAAAAGCTGAAAAATAATGTGGCTTCAGGTTTTAGGTTAGCTAAAAAATAAATTATTTTTGACTTTTCGTTGCCTGAATGGCAGTAATAGCAATGCTATAAACAATATCATCTACCAGTGCGCCACGGGATAAGTCATTAACTGGTTTACGTATCCCTTGCAGCATTGGGCCGATAGAAAGCAGATTAGCTGAGCGTTGTACCGCTTTATAAGTTGTGTTGCCAGTATTCAGATCTGGGAAAATAAATACTGTAGCTTGGCCGGCTACAGGTGAATTTGGTGCTTTAGATTTAGCTACATCAGCAATAATAGCAGCATCATATTGCAATGGTCCGTCAATTATCAGATCTGGCCGTTTTTCTTTTACTAAACTGGTTGCTTTACGCACCTTATCTACCTCACTTCCGGCGCTGGAGTTGCCGGTAGAATAAGAAATCATCGCGACACGTGGCTCAATACCAAATGTTTTAGCAGAGTCAGCGGACTGGATGGCGATTTCTGATAATTGTTTAGCTGTTGGGTTTGTATTTATTGCGCAATCACCATAAACTAATACTTGCTCAGGTAACAGCATAAAAAATATAGAGGAGACGATTGAGTTACTTATTGCAGTTTTTATCAGTTGTAATGCTGGGCGAATAGTATTAGCTGTAGTATGAATGGCGCCGGAAACTAAACCATCAACCTCATTTTTTTCTAGCATCATTGTGCCTAACACCACATTATCTTCTAATTGCTTGTGGGCGATAATTTTAGTCATCCCTTTATTCTTACGCAGTTCAATTAAACGTTCAACATAATTTTTCTGTATTGATTTAGGTGGCACAATTTCAATTCCTTCTCTTAATTCAACCCCTTGAGCTTTAGCAACTTGTTTTATTTCATCAGGCTCACCCAGTAAAATACAAGTGCTAATGCTTCTTTCCGCACAAATAGCTGCCGCTTTTATTGTACGTGGTTCATTACCTTCTGGTAGCACGATACGTTTGTTAGCTTTACGCGCGAGCTCTACTAATTGATAACGGAAAACTGACGGTGATAGCCGTTTTGGGCGTTTTGAATCAACATTTAGTGAACTAATCCACTTTTTATCGATATGTAAAGCAACATAGTTTTGGATTTTTTCAATCCGCTCATGGTCATCTGCATATACTTCTAAGCTAAAACTTTGTAAAATTAATGAAGTTTGGTAGGTATTGGCATTTACCATCAGCACAGGTAAACCTGTTTTGAATGCATGGTGACAGAGATTGTATATCTGTTTAGGAATCGGGTAACCGCCAGTTAAAAGTAACGCGCCAATTTCAATCCCATTCATAGTGGCTAAACAGGTAGATACAATAACATCATAGCGATCAGAAGAAGTCACCAACAATACGCCAGGACGAAACAGTTCAACTATATTTGCTACACTGTTGGAGCAGAAAATAACTGATTTTATACGTCTAGTTTGTAGTGCGCCTTCATTGATAATGCTGGCATTTAGATGGTTTGCAATGTCGATACCACGAGTGGCTATCAGATCAAAATTCCAGGGAATACAACCCAATATTGGAATCGAACTATTGTTAACTAACATTTTTCTATCAATTTTTGCGATTGTGGATTTTGTCAATTCATCAAATATTTTAAATAAATCGGAGCAAGTACGGCCATAGTTATCAACTGGTGCATTGAGTTTGTTAATAATTACCCCAATAATATTTTTATTTTGTTCTCCACCAAACTCTCTGCGAGCTAATTCAATGCGTTCTTTTAACTGTTCTGGTGTGTTATTGGCTAGCACGGTGACAAAAATAACGTCAGCATCCAAAGTTTTTGCAATATCATAATTTAACGATTGAGCAAAAGAGTGCTTACAGGTAGGTGCTAAACCTTCGATTAGAATAACTTTAGCTGGTTGCGTATTGTTATGATAACGGGCAACAATTTCTTCCATTAAGATATCTTTTTGATTATTAGCCAACATAGATTCAACATAACTCATTTTTAGTGGTTCAGCGATCCGAATATTAGAATGAGAGCTTAATACTTCAATTGTTTGATCTTTATTAGAAAAATAAGATTGAGAAATGGGTTTAAAAATAGTTAAACTAATTTTTTTTTGCTCCATTAAACGGACAATCCCTAAACTAACGCTAGTTAAGCCAATGCTAATATTGGTTGGTATTAACATTATTATACGGGACACAGGATACCTCTTTAGTAATTGGAAGATATTCAAACTTACTACTGACAATAGATAAACTAGAAGTTTTCTAATACATTTATGCTGTTAGTCGGATCGTGTCCTGAGCAATAATTAACTCTTCATTGGTTGGAATGACCAATGCAGGAATACTTTCGTCCATTGTAATCTTGCCTGATTTTCCAAAACGAGCAGCTAAATTGCGTTCGTGATCATATTTAATGCCAATTAAAGATAATTTTTTTAGAGTTAATTCACGTACCAGAGTTGAATTTTCGCCGATACCGCCAGTAAAAATAATAGCATCTAGTCGTCCTTCCATTAATGCACAATAAGCTGCAATATATTTAGCTAAACGATGACAATAGACATCCATCGCCCGCTTTGCATCTGTTTTAGTATCATAATTCTCTTCAATATAACGACAATCGTTAGTGACTTCAGTTAATCCAAGTATGCCAGATTCTTTAGTTAATAATGTGTTGATCTTATCAACACTCATACCCAATGCGTCATGAAGGTGGAACACAATAGCCGGATCGATATCACCACTACGAGTTCCCATCACTAAGCCCTCTAGCGGTGTGAGGCCCATTGAGGTATCAACAGATTTCCCATTAACTATAGCAGTAACAGATCCGCCATTGCCCAAATGACTAGTGATCACATTTAATTCATTAATTGATTTATTTAGTTCTTTTGCTGCTTGCTGAGAAACATAATAATGGCTAGTACCATGTGCACCATAGCGACGAATGCCATGATCTTTGTAAAGATTATAAGGTAGAGCATATAAATATGATTCAATTGGCATAGTCTGATGAAAGGCTGTATCAAATACAGCAACATGTTTGTCATTTAAATGTGGAAATGCTTTTTTAGCTTCTTCAAATCCAATAATTCCAGCAGGATTATGTAATGGAGCAAATGGAATGGATGCTTTAATACCTTCAATGACTTCATCATTAATAATAACTGATTTGGTAAATTTTTCACCGCCATGAACAATACGATGACCAATAGCAGAAATTGCTTGAGATAATTCTGGTTTTTGGATGAGAATTTTATTAACTATGAAAACCAGTGCTTCACTGTGAGCAGCGCCTGTACCTAAATCAGCTTTATTTTTAGTACCATCTATTTTCCATTTAATGCGGGCTTCTGGTAGATAAAAATATTCTGCTAAACCAGATAGTTGTTCTTTATTGTTAACAAGATCAATGATAGTAAATTTAAGAGAAGAGCTACCGCAATTGAGGACAAGTACCAGCTTACTTAACATAAAATTACCTACTATATCGTTATTATGGAGTCTTCTTTTTTAGATTAATTAGGAAGACTAGAGTTAATAAATATCAATCTCATAGAATAATAATAACCTGATTTAATCTCAGAGATCATATTGAATGATTAATATCATAATTAGGGAATACTATGATATTTCAATAGTTTTTTAACTAAATAACTATGTTTGCAATGTTTATATTAAATATACAATATAATATTGATTTATGGATTAAAAATATATTAAATAGACTAAATATAAACTTTATATGCTATGAGTTTTTTATAGATTATAGAAGTTATAGTTTATAAAACAACTAATATTGCCTTATAAATTCTACTAAAAAGATTTTATGTTTTAATAGATTTTTTTTAAATTTTGTATGAGAAATAGATTGAAGTCATGTGAAATATTAATGAATACGATACAGAAACGACCCCATTTTTATTTTCTTATAAAAATTGAAATTAAGTCTCAGTGTCTCTTATCAAGATATTTCTCCATTATAAAAATATATTGATTTCTATTTTTTGAAGATCCCGTAAGATTGCTGTATTAGTTAATTTTAGATTTGTTATATGTCTGCTATTTCTGTTTTTTACTCTTACCTTATCAGAATTTATATTAAATTATTATCTAGGGGGTCGGCTGTAGTTATAGATTTTTTGTTTGTAGCTTAACTTTTATTTAGGGATTTAAGGTGCTAGGGAAGTGTTCAGTTACGCCACTATCATCAAGCATTACTGAGTTAGTTTTATGAAAAACGTAAAAATTTAATCAACCAGTAATTACTATAAATATCCGTCAAAAAAATAGCCTTATTAGGTATTAGGAGTAAATAATTAGATTGCTCTTTTATTGATGGTATATAACATAATTTAGTGGTTATTTAATTAACTTGTTAGTAGTAGCTATAATTGGCAATTAGAAAATATATTTTTAATTATTAAAAATGGAAAAGCCTTTTTAGATTAATAAAATATAAATTATCACCACAAAATAGCAGGAAAAGAGAGGTAATGTGATTATTTAGCAAATTTCTAACTATAAAAAAGTAATAATGTAAATGATCAATGCAGAAACTTAATTTTGTCTAACCAGTATTAAATACTAGTTACACTTGATTCGGGTAATGCTAAACATTATCAGTACTGCCCAACTATCATTGGGTGGTTTTGTCTTTTAAATAAAAGAGTTAACACCGGATTTTATTGAGTTATCAGAAGAAATTGTCAGACCATAATTGATATTATGGAAATATATCATCTCTTATAAATTTCTAGAAGAAAACTTCTAATTTATTATTAAAATCATGAACAGAAGAGTTATTTTTTTTAGGCTTTCATACTATTGCCGAAGCATTATTAATCTTAATTATCTTTGTTTTTTTAGTTAAAAGTGAACTGGTTATTGTCATTTTGTTAGTGTTAGCGATGATTTTTAATACTTAGTTACTGATATTGGGTAAGTATATGAGAATATTAAAAGTTTAGACATTTTATCCGTATCAGTATTATCTTTATGCAGTAGAAATTAATAAAATTATTAATACATAATTTATTTAAAGAGTATCAATGGTATTAAAATATAAGGAATTTTTATTTTATTTGAATGTACGCTAATTAATTCGTTACATAATAATTGAGAATTGTTTGCAAGAATTTAGTTATTTGACTTGGTGTATTTAAAAATAAATATTTATACTATTTTTACGGTAAACTAATAAAAAGTTTTATTTATTATGTTATAAATAACATAAAATCTAAAATTAATAAAATTTTTATTGGCTAGAAAAAAGCTAAAAACAGGTAATAAGACAGGTATATAAGTGCGATAACTAGCGTAATTGATGTAGTTGAATAACTAATACACTTGTTATTTTATAGAAAATAGTGACTTCTAGCACAGTGCAGATTGCTTTTAATTGTAGTAAAGTTGCAGGCTTACGAAAATTCAAACATTGTGTCCAGATTTAATGGGTCAAAAATATAAATCGCAGCTAGATCTTTTTTTACTTGGTGTACAACTACTAAATTTATTACCTGAAAGGCTGTATTACGCGGTTCAAAAGATGCACAGGTCTTTAGATTCTTCTTCCAGGTAATCGCTATTCATGCCTCAGGATGAATGAAAAGATACCAAGAAGAATTTTACTAATTATCAAATCATTAATAAATTAAACATTTTAAATTTAGATGATTAAGATATTATTATTTATGGATAATTCAAAAACAAAAATATATTAAATTCCTATATTAGATCAACGAATTTTCATTATTTACGATAAAATAGATCTATAATAGACTTAATTTGAGGTCATTTAGAATACCCAAATGCTGGTATTTGGTATTAATTTACTGCTAATAAGAGTCACTTTTATGATTAAAAAATCTGTATTGATATTGTTATATTATTAGTCATTGTAGTTTTAGTGTTAATTGGAAGGGGGATGCTACGCTGCTTTTAAGAAGTTCATGAGCTGAGTACTTTTTTATATTTTACGGTATGTAAAATCCTGTAGGAATTAATCCAAATAGCTCGGAACAAGTATTCCTGAAAACATAAAACCAGAAAATTAGTATGACTTATTTATAACTTATGCTATATATCGCCTGTTTATTCAAAGCACTTTATGAATCTTATTTCCACCTGAAATGATTATGGTAAAACAATTAAGTTTTTTATGACCCCAAAAAAATACTATACAGAAATGCGTTTAATTCTTCGTTCTCTTAATTTTTCTTGACACGCAAATTTATACCCACCGATAATGATGATTATCTGTTTTTTAGTAAAAACTATCAGGTCAAGCTAATAGTGCTGGATATGATTGCACTGAGGGCATCTCTGAAAATATGCTTAATATGAATTCATACCTATACGGAATTGGATGATTATCCCACTATTTCTTTTTCTTCATGGGATAAACACATGGATAACTGAGCTTAACAGACTTGACGAATGCGAACAGAATGAATATTAGCGATTTACTAGAGAAGTAAATCATAGAATAATTTACTAAATATATATTCTTAGCCTACTGAACTGTTTTCAACATTGATGACGGACAGATCAATTTCTTGAAAACACGATGAAAGTGTCATTTCTTAGATCCATCTATCGTTCCTGAGAGAACGCTTATCTGCGCATTCATGTCATAAGTTATTAGCAAATTTCGTATATGGTGTTCAGATTACGCTCTATTTTAATCCTTTACAAATTTTTTCTACATTCTTAAATTAGAGGGGTGTTTTGTAGCAAGGATATCTAAATAAGCTAATCTTCTTAGCGAAAATTACAGCTTTTCTGAGTAGACTGTAGTACTTCAAGATACTATTGAAATGTTTGATTTCATCAAACAGGAGTGCTTTTAGCATCAATTTCATAGCTTTACTATCGTAAAAAGCCAATTCAATAGGATTTTTCGTTCTTATTGGCACTTAATGAACTAATGAGAAGACATAGAATACCAGCAGCTCTTTTTGATTTTTTTTCATCATTCTTTTATCACTGCAGGATACATAAAACCTTACCAACAAAATATTAAGAGCTTTATTAGCGGAATTGTGGTTCTCTGCTAACCATATTTCCTACTGTAGCATCATCCTTAACTTTCAATTGGATTCCTTTGAGGAGTTAAAGGCACTACATTAGCTATTTTATGCACTCAACAATATTTAGTGCTTTGTGCCCAGGAATATCTTTGCAATTGCATTCCAAAACTAATGCTACCGTCTCCCGTAGCAATTCTAAAATACGGTTAAATCACGCACTTTCAGGCAATTAAGAAGTTTTGCCTAATTTTTTCTGACTCTCGATAACTATCCTTAACCAACAAAATCAACTACTTATATTTATACTTAGTGACGCCAATAATGATCAGCAGACAAAAACGATCATCTTGACTAACAAAACGGTATATCTCATCGGCCCAGAAATAAATGTAGCCTATATCGCTTAAATCACGAAGGCACTACTATTACCTATGCTCTCTAAATATCGGTATTTCAGTTTGCTTATGGGAACCTTGGGAAAGATCATGTGCTTTTCACCGAGAATCGCTTCAGAGGCTTCGTAAAATAACCAATAGATAATGCCTTACAATATACAGGACATGATGGTAACTTCTCTATTTTTTGCATACTTCAGATAAGGCAGAAATGAGTTCTTGAAGGATATTCTGTCGTTACTTTGATTCCATCCAATCTTAGATACTTAATCTCAAAATCTTTCAATACTAGTCTTGTATGTTCGTGGTGATAAATAACATCGGTATTTCATGTTTCCGTTATCAGTGAGGGTCTGGATACTAAGATACTGTATGGAATGAGGTATTCTTAAAAAAGAAAGGTCAAAAAATCTGGTAAGGTCCTGTTATCCGGATTCTGTATTACAACTATCACTTAATAAATCTCAGTGTCTTCCTATTCTTTGTCATATCTACGCTATGAGAAGTGCCGCGTTACTTGAAGGCACAGTACGAACGTTATTGAACGTACACACTTCACTAAAAATACAAAAGTGCTTGCATAGCATGAAATGCCTATGGAACTATTTTAAATGCTCGGCATCCACGTTAAAACTATGGCATTATTGAGAGGAGGAAGTAGTTACGTTATGATTATGAGTCACACTCAATAAACACCCTGACGTCAGTCCCTAAAATAGGAAGAGATCATCGGGCAATATATTAGTCTCATATTTTGGTGAGCTATTTTAAGATGGTTCGTTATTATGATTTTTCGGCTAATCATAAATTAAGGTACACTATTACCGAAGGTGTATAAGGCTCTGGAGATAGAGAGGGGCGCAAAAAACCAGAAAAATAGGAGTTCGTTCCGTTTTAATGAAAGGATTTCTGAGCACAGATCCGTAAAAATGCATTCTATGTGTGGAGACAGGCTACTTTTATGGATGATTAGCTTGACAAGCAAGTAATAAAAATTACTGTCAGAAATAATGCATAAAATTGAAAAAAGCGATGGTTATTAAGCCAAATCCTATGATTAATATCTCTAAATTAGTGTATTAGGTTAAGTAATACATACTTCGATGAAATTTTCACTTATAATAGATCCAAGTAAACTACTTATATTTGCTTTTAGCAAAAGGTGTCCACTTTTAATCTTTAGTTAAAGAGCTATTTAATTTCCTAACCATAACACTGATGCTTAAATAAGCAATAATCAGTTTTAGTTATACAATGTGCTGCTAATTTTTAGTACTTTTATTTTTAGTAACAGAATTAGTCCGGATGGTATTGTCTATCAAATTAGTGATTGGTTAGTCGGTGTACCTGATAATAATGAAAATAAGATGCTAATTCTTTGATGATCAAAGTTGTTATAGGTTAGGCGCTTTTTATGAGTACAACTAGTATTGTTGTTATCTTTATTCCGATTATTTTCTTATATTGCTAAATAAATAAAAATTCCTCTAGAAGGTTTAATTATGCTATTAGGTTTTGCTGATCTTATCAGTAATATTATGACGTTAATAGCGATACCGGAAAAAAATGATAGTTAACAGTGAACTAATCAATAATGGTTATGTGAGATTTAAATTCTTTACTATTACGATAATTGATATTCCGGTTCTGTTGCTGCAATTATTTATATATAACTAGTTCGTCGCAGATTAGGTAATCGAGAAATTACGCTTTGTACTGATTCTCATTGGCGAACATTCATGACTTTATTCGTGATTATAAACTAACAATTCGTGCTCGTTATTTGATTTTCTGTTCAGAAGATCCCTATTAATAGTCTACTCTCTCGATGAATTATATTTATGAACACGTTATGTTATAATATTAAGATATATTATCAAAGTTTATTACCTTTCGCTCGCAGTACAATTTTTAGTCACATCTGTATTTAAATTGTTGTAGTTTTACACAATCTCTTCAAGGTCAGATAATTTTGTAAATAAAATGATCCAATACCATTGGATTTACTCAGCAATTATTTTTAATAGGCTGATATAACTGTTCACATTTTAAATATGGAATTCCTTACTAATAACTTTCTGGTTACCTAATTTTATTTAGGCGATGATGACTAATTTCATGCTTGTTAGCAAAGGTTTTGTACAATTTTTCTATATTCGAGAAAAGCGTAGACTCTTATGAATGATTGACTAAAGAAAACGCCTAAAACACCCTGAATTAAACTCTTTAAGAATCTCATCACTTATATAACTCCTAATCTTTGGCGATTAGGACCCGCAAATTTGTTATTTCCTTTTATTTCTTCCTCTCACTCGTTTATAGCCTCTCCTATCTGTAATATAAAACTTCCCTTTAAAACCTTTAGAAAAAATATTTCGTCTACTTTAACAAATCTCTTGCTGTATTTATATTGTTCTCGCTATTGAAGCAAGAAAGCAATGACGTAATATGAATTCTATTTTTAAATCAATGCCTGTTTATTTCGCTGACTCTCATAAAGTTAATTTATTCAACATAATCACAAATAACTAAACTATTTATCCTTGTGATGTAATTTTGCTAGATGGGAAGGAACCCCTTCCAGTAAGATTATTAAATGTTTTATTGCAATCAGGGATTTCGTAACAATATTATTATATAATTCTAATGAATATCCTCAAGAAGATATTATATTCACTGTAATAATATGGGGGAGATTAAAGTAGAATGAGTGTTTTAACACATGAATTAATATTGCCAGACAGTTCATTTCTGAACCAACTAATGAAATGTAGATTTATGTTGGTAACAGGATAAAGGAAAGAATCTTTTTAATCTGTATGACTTTTATTTTTATGAAAAGATTGTTGGTATTGAGTAGTAGTGTTGTTTTGTCGATTTACAATTAAGTGTAACGGCTACAATAGAGTTACATAAACATGATATATTATTAGTTAATATGTCAGATAGTAAAATTGATCTCAATGAACTTTATAATAAATAAAATTGATATTAATAACTTTAATAAGTAAATATTTTTTGTTTGTTCGCGTAAAGCCGAAACGTCTGAGTTTTTATTAGCACCATATAATCTGAGTTATTAGATAGTATATTATAAGAAATTAAATTTCGTATTTATTATGGTTTTAATCTTATTGCTATTTATGATGAATAAAATTATCGATGATAAATTAATTTATTAGTAAATATGATTAAGTGATATTTAACTGAATCGATAACTAGAATATTATCAACTGATAGAGATAATTTTATTGTATTAAATTTGGCCGTTAAGGTAGAGGAGTTATTTCTCATTAAATTATGCTCATTTTTGGTGTATTATAGAGTTTCGGATATCCTGAGGTATCCTACTGATTAATTTTTGATAAATGATATTAACATCAAAGAGATGATATTCCAAAAAAATCTACTCTAACAGGTAGATCCCAAACCAGATATGCACCCTCTTAATCCCTTATAAGAACTCATTCGTAATTCTACTAAGAAGCTGATAAACATCACTGTTGAAGATGAGCTAAAATCCATGCTTCAACAACATGCTAAACTCCGTTTTATTGACGGATTATTGTCTCCGTCCATCCGTAATGGTTTTACTACAGTGAACTATATAGAATGATATTGTCATTTTTAAGATTAAAGTGCCTAAGCTTAGTGGATTGTAGCAGCAACGGAATATAATTTAATAACTCATTATTATTACCCTATCTAAAACGTGTAAAAAAATGGTGAAGAGTTTCTACCATGTCTGCACCTGTGAGATATATCTAGCAGTAACCTAACGAAAGACCTATAGAGATTTTCTCAATCAAAGCACATGCTTTCTCTAATTAGTACATTCATCAGTAGACTGAAATAGAAATGGCTTAAAGAACGCAGGCAATATTATGTGCCTACATAATTTAATCGATATCAATATCTTTGTTTCTGCGTTGAAGGTATATCCCCTTTTGTCAGGCAAGCTGATCGCTTTTTCCTGTGCTTCATTTATCGACATCACTTCGCATAGATGTAATGAGCTCATTGAGCTCGAAGATGCTTATTGAAAATAAGAAGCGAACTGGGTATAAATTTAATGGCTAGTGAATACGTTGTTTAATCGTATCTCCGAGGCTTGTTACGAAATATGGTTCACTTGATTTTAAATACAATTGTAAAATATTTCTGGTAGTCTAGTTTAATGTCATTAGCTAGACAAGATAGTTAATGCACTTGATTTATTTCCTAAAAGTATGCAATCGAAAGTTAAAGTTAAGCTGAGGGAGAGAGGTATTCTAGCAAAGAGTCACGATGTGCTAATAAATCTCTTGATATTTTATTAGCAAGGTTTTCAGAGTATTCTAAAGAGATAAGAAAGCTGAAGAAAGAGGGAGAACAGTTGGCATTCTCTATGACTTCCAGTCAGTGCATTTGGTATCATAAGAACGACAAATCCAATTAAGTCGACTTTTGCGATAGTGAGTTCTACGAATCCGACGCATAAAGAAGCGCTGTAGTTGAAGAAAACAATCATTTCAATGAAATTTAAGCTTACTCTAGGTCTATGTGGAAAATCTAGAACTAGATAATGGAATTGATTGCTAACCATGATAATAAACAACATTCAATTTAAGGATGGAGAATAGATTTATGAAAAATTATAGCAAAGAGTAGTGTAACCATTATCATACACTAGATTTGCTAATAACTATTCAGAAATTTTTATCTAAACTAATTAGTACATGTTAGCGATAACGACTCATGAGTTGAGGTTAATAGCAACAGCAATGTGGTATTTTATGCTAATAATGTAAAAGTTGAAGACTAGAATAATGTCAGTTTCTATCGAGTTAGGAAATGCTAAAGTTAATAGCACGTCAAAATGCTTATAGTAATTTATATATTTTACAGGATGCAAGAATCGCTGTTTATCAAGAAACGTAATGTTTTATGGGGTAATTTATGAAAAAAATTTCAGTAGATGAGTTAAATTCTTTTATATGTAATATTTGATTGTGATATATGAAAGAAGTTTAGATATAATGAGATTGCCCAAGTCTATTATGGTTAGTCGCCGAATATAATTACAGGCGTTATTAACTTTAATATTGATGAATATCCTAATTATTTCAGTGGCGCGTTATCCAAAAATATTAATGGTAACTAAATAAATATGTAATTCATGTAATAAAAATATTAAAAATATGATGTTCTATTATACTGATTTTCTTTATAAGAAATCGATATAAGTTTATTTTAGTACAATTTTTATATCTGAAAATGATCAAGACTAGTATGAGTGTCAAAAACTTTTCAGTTAAAGATGAAAAAAGTTGAGTGTTAATGCAACAGAATAATGCCCTCAATGGGTTATAATGTAACCTGCTTTCTTCCCTAAGGATCAGAATAATAGAAATTATCAGAATGACTTAAATAGGGTCAGCCCTAACAAAATGATGTTTATCCATGGTCAGGTTCTTTCATGATGCTATTCAATAAATGAACACAAGGAGTAAGCTAAATTACTCATAAGTTAGTTTGTATTATTTTGAGAACCCAGAAATTTATAGTATATTCTTGTAGAATAGAATGCTTCAGACCTCGATATAGTCATTTAAGATAAAAAATCTAACTTTTTAGACTTAGAAAAAGTCTATGTTGGTAAAGGTAGTTTGTAGAGATCCCTATACTGCATAAACGACTTATAGTACAGAGGTTGCCATAAAAAAGCAAACAGTTATACAGAAAAATAAACTTTCTTCTCACTCCATTACAAGATATAGCTATATTTTATTAGTTAGTTTGGCAACAACCTGTCAGGTAATATTAATTCATGGATTCAATTAACTCAATCCACTTTAATCTCCACTATATTGTCACAGTGAATATGTGTTATCTACTATATATCACTCATTAAAGTTACACAGTAATATTGTTACAAAATTCTCAATTACAGGAAAAAATTTAATAATCTGATTAGAAGTCCCCTGGAGAGATTATATCAAAAGGATAAATAGTTTAATTATCTATGATGTAGCTTTAATAGCTTAACTTTACAGGAGAGTGAACAAAACAAACAGGTATTGATTTAAAAACAGCGTTTAGATGGTGTCACTGTTTTCTTGCTTCAGGAACGACAGGAAATATAAATGCACTAAGTGGTATTTATTGAAGTTGATGAAAATATTTTTCCTTGAATCCTTTAAATGGAAGCGTTCTATTCCATATAGGAATAGTAGAAAACGCAGGAGGAGGGAAGATAAAAAAGAACGAATAGCGGTTTTAATTGCCTGAGATTGATAGGGTAATGGTAAGTGATGATATTTTTAAAGAGTTTAATACAGAGTATATTGACTGTTTCTTGAGCCAATCATCAAAAAGAGTCCATCCTTTTCTCGGGTGTGGAGTCAATGGTACTAAACTTTCGCTAGCAAGCATAAAATTAATCATCACTGCCTAATAAGGTTAGGCATTAGAGAGTTATTTCTAAAAAGAAATCTATATTCAAAATATAAACAATTATATCATATGATATAAGGTATGGTTAAGTAGATTCCATTATATAGATCGTTTTATTTAAAAAATTATCTGGTCTAGAGGAAGATTGTGTAAAAATACAGCAATTTAAATATATATGTGACTAAAATTGCTCCGCAAGCAAGGTAATAACCTTTGTCAAGATAGCCTTAGAAATCTATCAAGCTAAGTTTAATAGTAATTAAGCAGAGGTGTATGTTGAGGATAAAACCTTAGTTCATCATTACTGCCTGTTACATGAATTTTTTGGTAATGGTATCAAATATCTGCTTTTAACGTTTACCATAAGCAGATGTATTTCATTGCAGCCATATTAATCTCCCATCAGTGATGTTATAATTTTTTCGCTTTTTCTAACGCTTCTTCGATATTACCTACCATATAAAACGCTTGCTCAGGTAGATGATCATAATCACCATTCAAAATTCCTTTAAAGCCATGGATAGTATCTTTTAAAGAAACAAATTTTCCAGATGAACCAGTGAAAACTTCAGCTACAAAGAATGGTTGAGATAGGAATCGCTGGATTTTACGAGCGCGCACAACAACTAATTTATCTTCTTCAGACAGCTCATCCATTCCCAGAATGGCAATGATATCTTTCAATTCTTTATAACGCTGCAAAATAGACTGAACACCACGTGCTACGTCGTAGTGCTCTTGTCCTATAATCAATGGAACAAGCTGACGACTTGTTGAATCTAATGGATCAACAGCAGGATAAATACCTAATGACGCAATTTGACGACTAAGAACAACCGTTGCATCTAAATGAGAAAAAGTAGTTGCTGGAGAAGGATCCGTCAAATCATCAGCAGGAACATATACTGCTTGAATAGACGTAATTGAACCGGATTTAGTTGATGTGATACGCTCTTGCAGTACACCCATTTCTTCTGCTAAGGTCGGTTGATAACCTACTGCCGAAGGCATACGACCTAGCAATGCCGATACCTCTGTTCCTGCCAATATATAGCGATAGATGTTATCGATAAATAACAATACGTTCCGCCCTTCATCACGAAATTTCTCTGCAATTGTCAATCCTGTTAAAGCTACACGTAAACGGTTTCCAGGGGGTTCATTCATCTGACCATAGACAAGAGAAACTTTATCCAATACATTGGAATCTATCATTTCCTGATAGAAGTCATTACCTTCACGAGTCCGTTCGCCAACACCAGCAAAGACTGAATAACCGGAATGCTCAATCGCAATATTACGAATAAGTTCCATCATATTTACTGTTTTACCAACGCCAGCACCACCAAATAATCCTACTTTCCCCCCTTTAGCAAATGGGCAAATAAGATCCATAACTTTAATACCAGTTTCTAGTAATTCCGTTGAATTAGATAAATCTTCATAACTGGGAGCAACACGATGAATAGCCCAACGCTCTTCTTCACCGATCTCACCTTTCATATCGATAGGATCACCTAATACATTCATGATGCGCCCTAATGTAGCTTTGCCAACTGGTACTTCGATTGGATGAGCTAAATCAACAGCCTCTAAACCACGTTTTAAACCGTCAGAAGTTCCCATCGCTATGCAACGAACAACACCGCCACCTAATTGTTGTTGAACTTCTAATATTAGTTTTTCTTTACCATTTATTACCTCAAGTGCTTCGTACACTTTTGGTATTGCATCTTGAGGAAATTGGACATCCACTACGGCGCCGATTACCTGAATAATCTTTCCAGTAGCCATCTTGAATCCTCTACGTAATTCGTAAACCTACCCATTAAATTGCGGCAGCTACCGAAACTATTTCGGTAAGTTACTTAATAAGGCTGGCTTGATGAGCCTTATTGTAAACCAATTGTAACTAATTGATCAGGTTATCACCATTATCAGAAGCTACCTTTATTCCTACTATTTTAGCAGCCTATTCACTAGCTAAGTTTTTAATAACGCTCTGATAAATTTATGATTAGATATAACGAAGCAACAGAGTATTTAGTAGTATATCTTAGAGTCAAATTTACACAAATGATCCCAAGATTTCTTTTCGATGTTGATCGTCACTTGCAAGTAAAAGCAATAATTAAGTAATAATTGGTACTTAAATCATTATATTAATAAATTTGTTATTTAGCACAAATAACTTATCTATTCGTCCTTTATCATATGCTTCTAGCGTAATTTTATGTATCTGATAAGATCAGACAGAGAAGGATTATTCTCTACCACAGTTATTTGAGCAACAATATTTTTCACCAATCGAATTAAAGAATAAAACTGTTTCAGAAGTAATTAATACCAGATTAACGCGAATGCTTATCAATTTATGATTTCATGTCTGTCGGTAATTTATTTAAATAAATTAATATTTAAAGCATTAGATAAATCACGGTTAGTTAAAATAATTAAATAACCAATACAGTTTCTATCATGTTCTTTAAAATATGAATATTTATATTTCAGATTATTTAATATTAAGTGACTAACTATACTTTTCATAGTTTCTGCATAAGGACAACTAGCTGCCATACATTCCTATGTTTTACGTATTTTGAATGAAAACCATCTATAATTGCTTTAGTGATCTTCGGTGTACTTTAACATTATTGTTCTTATAACGTGTTTTTTGGCTCGCTATTTCATCTTATCTTCATTAACTAAACAATATCAATAAAGATTAATTAGAATTATCAAGATTGAATTGTTTTAAAAAAAAATTAAAAAAATATTTAACTTAATTTCGATTTTATTAATAGATTTACCTATCTGATTAATTTTTAATAAGATAGAATGCTCTTGTGTAACATAAGTCAGTAGTGATGATTATGTCTTAAAATCACCAATTTTTTTGGTTTAATCTATTCTAGATGACCACCCACGTTCAGCAACAAATAAAAATAATACTGGTATGAAATTAACATTTTTGCATACTATTTATTGCTTCAATAAGTTACTTTTTTTTGCAAAAACTAATATGCTTATGTGCTGCATCATCTAAATTAGAAACAAATTGTAAAAATACAGCTAATTCGAGATATTGTGCTAATATAATACGAATATCAGTAGATAATTATTTTTATAATCTTACTTTAATCCGCTCTCTCTTCCCCCTGCACATTATTCGAATAATCCTGGATTAACTGCTTGACAAATACCCCGCATTAAATAAGTTAGACTTCAATGAAGTTTGTCAATCTGTGATTGAAATAAGATTAGTAGGTATGAATATAGAAATATCATCAGCTTGAGTTTTAGTAATCGATAATACTGTTAATAAATTTATTTTATCTTTGATTTTAGCATTAGTAAATTTCAATATGTTCAACATTAATTTGCGATAGCCACGTTCAAGTAAAGGAGAATAAAGATAAAAATCACTAGAATGTCTTTATATTTAGAATATAATACGTCTTAACAATAACAAAATTTGTCAATAAACAATCCCTTGTTTATGATTTTATAATAAATAATTAGCGCACTTTTCTCCTTATTCCTAAAATATTCATCCGTTGTACAGAGTTATCCATAAAATGCAAGATATTATAATGCTACAGATTCAGTTACAGTATCAACATAACTATTGTATTATTGAGTATACTAAACTCTTCTACTTTATGTACTAGATTAGTAGAATTTTAGGATTTTTGTATAATTGCTATATAAATATATTTTATTTCCGAATCACTCACTAATTGATGTTAGCATCAATATTTAATACGGGTTTACCGGTTTGTGATCATTGATGACTAACTTATGTTAGTTATGCCAGATAAGTGTATGATATAATTAATTGATTGATTGACGATCAATAATGGCAGGTGCAATAACTTTAACAATAGATAAATTATTATGTTCAATACAATCTTTAGTATCAATAGTTTTACTTATGGTATTAAAACTTACCAAGTAATCCTTATCCTTACAAGCACTTCAAGAATATGATCTGTATACTTTACTTTCATATCTTAGACTATGTCGAGATATTATCTCACGACTACGACACTAACTGAGTCATGTTCTAAATTCAGCGCAATAGCATTGCTATTATTAGATAGTGAAATCATTCATCTTACATAATTTCAGCTAAAATAGTGAATACGAATCATTCTGTTATTAACAGAAATAATTATACCTTCATTTTAAACTTTACTAATTACATCAAACTGAGTAATATCTTGCTTGATTAGTTCACTGATTTCTATGGAATTCAGTTGCATATGTTCCAATTCCCTTACGATTAAAACTGCAAAACATCAATTAAACGCTCAATACGTCCACGCACGCTACCATCGATAACCAGGTCTCCGGTTTTAATAATGAGTCCTGCAATAATAGACTTATCAATTTCACAATTTAGCGTAACTTTACGCGATAGACGTTTTTCCATTGCCGCAGAAATTTTAAATTGCTGTTTTTCATTTAGTATAGTAGCAGAAACGACTTCAATATCAACGGTTAACTCCAGAAAATCGCGTAATTGAATGTATTGCTTAAAAACTTCTGGTAGCATACTTAGACGTTCATTTTCAGCCATAATGCGAATTAGATTTCGAACATGTTCATCGATTTTATCACCGCAAATAGTGATAAATATTTTCGCTAATGTTTCTGAGGCTATTAAACTAGAAAACAGCTCACCTATTTGTTGATTACGGGTTACTTCATCAACAAAACTGAGCATATTTTGCCATTTGTCAACAAGCTGTTTTTCTACAGCAAAATCAAAAGCTGCTTTGGCATAGGGGCGAGCAACCGTAATAATTTCAGACATACCCCTCTATTCTCCTTTACAGTTTATTTACAAATTTATCGATGATCTCGTTATTAACAGCTAGATCAATGGAACGTTCAATTATCTTTTCTGCGCCTGAAATTGCTAATATACTAACTTGTTTACGCAATTCTTCACGTACACGCTTACGCTCAGCATCAATTTCAATTTGTGCCTGAGCAATTATCTTATTACGTTCAGTTTCAGCTTCTACTTTAGCTTTTTCAATCATTTGAATTCGTTGTTTATTAGCTTGTTCAATAATGATTTGTGCTTCTGTTTTTGCTTTTCTTAATCGTTCGGTTGCATCAGCTTTCGCTAAGTACAAGTTTTTTTTAGCTTGCTCTGCAGAAGATAAACTGTCAGCAATTTCTTTTTGACGTTTTTCAATTGTTGCCATAATTGGTGGCCATATGTACTTCACACAAAACAAAACAAATAGAACAAATGCAATAACCTGTCCGAGGATTGTCGCATTAAAATTCATCACACAATAACCTCTTTAAAAATTAACATATTAATGTTTTTCCCATTTGGCTTGTATTATTAATTAACTGTGAACATATCACATATATTTCTAGACCAACAGCAATCATTAGGATAGTGTCAATTAAGGTTATAACAATAAAGAATTGCGTATGTGATAGAGAAATCAAATTGGTTAATGAGCAGCACCTTCTAAAAATTTTTCCTTTAGGAATGCTAGCACCAATTGCAGCACTAATCGTTGTTAATACTATCATTACACTGGTAACCATGTGTAGAAAATCCATATTTATGTTGTCTATGACAGTCTTCAGTTTTATTTTTTTCAAATAAAAACTTATTAATAAGTTAAATTAATTTTCTATGACTCCATCGATAAATAAATTATAGTTAGAATATAAAATAAAAGTTTATAACATAATAATTAGTATATGGAAAATGATCTAGGGTGATTAAATATTTATTGAGGCTACCAAAGTAGCAAAACTGCAATAAGAATGAAGATCAATTCACCTGCATAGATATTACCAAATAAATATAAACCTATAAAGATACCCGGTTTAGACAGCAGGTTAACACTTTCCAGAATAAAATTGATAGAAATAAAAATAGGATGATTGAATGGTTGTAAAGTTAATTCTTTCGTAAATTTACTTAATCCTTTTATTTTGAAACTATTAAAATGATTGAGATAAATAGATAAATCATCATTGATATAGTAATTATTATATCTATGATCGGAACAATACATAATCAAGTAAACTCAGGCAATTCTCCGATATAGGGAGATAAATTGATTGATAATAAATTAATGGCATTTATTAACGATATCCCCAAATAAACACCGTTAAAGCTAAAAGTGCAATGACTTTGCTCTTACTATGATAGATATTACAAACGGTAATATCGACAAAACGATGACCATTTCTATTATAGTTTGTAACTTATCAGATATCGTGCTGCTTAGATAATAGCAATTTTCTAAAATCTATAAAAAATAATTTCAAGGATAACTGAGAAAAACGAGTTAATATTTAACGTCTTAAATATTGGATCATTGTTATGATGGAATTAATTAATTTGTAAGGTACGCAGGCTTAGCTGAAGATTATTTAGATGGTGTCCTATATAATTTCTTGTAGTATTGCTTTCCCTGAAGAAGACATGAGGTTTTTACCTTTTTGTTGTTTTAAGCGCTCACTATTTAATTGCAACTGATGTAATGATATGTGAATAAGTAAGATAGCTAATAGATTATTGCAAATAGTATAAATTCTGCTTTAAATATATCTAAATCAATTACCAATATAGTTATTTCTATAGTAACTTTCACTCTCTTATTAATAGTAAAAAGAATCCATTGTGAATAGGAACTATCTTTTACTGTCTTTTCGTTTGTTAACGTATTAACAGAATAAATAAAACATTGAAATAATAAAGATGCGAATGCAAAAAAAAATAAGATAAGGCTTATATTATACTATTTATGTACTTCTCTGTACTGATAATTATAAACCTTATTAACTGAAATAATAACAGTTTTAAAGTAATTTAACCGTTATAGAAGGATAGATATAATTCTTATGTTTTCCACGTATTTTAAATCTTAAATTGTTGAGTTCGTATAAAACTATCTTTGTTCAGAAGTCTTAAGAGATAAAATCTGCAAATTATATTATCTATTAAAATGAATTCAATCTAGTATGTAGCGAAAACATGAACCTAGCACACTATGGTATGAATAGCATAGTTGTTACGCTGCTTAAGTTGGAGGATTAGTTTGTGATCTAAGTACTGTTTTATAGTCTATGATATATTAATTTTAGGAATTCATTCAGATAGCTCAAAATAAATCTCCTAAAAAATATAATTTAGGTAAATAAGGAAGACAATACAGAACTTCACGCATTACACACTCCCTAATTATTTAAAGCGTTTTATGATCTCTCTACTGAAATTAATAATGATAGATAGATTAAATTTATTACATTTCAAAGAGGCCATTACAGTAATGAGCTAGACTCCAGTTCTTAATTTTTTTCGACACGTAAGTGCATTATCCTACCATAGTCATAATTATTCAGGATTTTAACCAAAACGCCATCATTCTAAGCCTATGAGGCTGGATAAAACTTCATTGATGAGATAATGACGAAGTATACTTGTCAATAAATTTATCACCTATAACGAAATAAGAATAATCTACCCTCTCCTTTTTCTTCCCTGGAAAAAACATAAAGATAACTGCGTAAATAGATCTGATAAATGCGGACAAGATAATGATTTTTATTTATCTGGCAAGATACCTAGAGAGTAATTTACTAATAACTATACTTCTTCTAGACAAACTAAAGTGCTTTTCACCATTTATATGATAACTGGAATAAATTTCTTTAAAATACAGTAAAAGTATAAACTCGTGGATCCGTGTCTATTTGTTAAAAGAACTTTTTCCTACGACATTTATATCATTTGGTTTAATCTGGTTGTTACTGGTGTGTCCCTCCTGAATATTCCCACAGTTGTTTTCTGTTAAATCTGTAGTCAAAAATTCTAGTTCATTCAGATCAAAATTACTAAGGAGCGATTAGGGCAGCAGATTCATATTTTACCCGACTGTGATTGGTAACACATTACTTTTACTATCCCCCATCTTCTTTGGCTTTTTTTTACAATAACTGGCTGCTCTCCTTAAATCTATGTTTCGTGCATCATCGCACTCGTCTGTACTATGCTGCAGTGGCATATAAACAGGGTATTGAAATTGGTATCTTTTCTGCTTTGTACATTTATTATTGATAACTCAATCAATATCAGTATTTTCATGTCACTGTTATAAGTGACGGTCTAGATATTAGACATGCTGTATGGAAAACTGTTCTTAAAAAAAGAGTGGTCAAAAATTTGATCAGGCGCTGTTATCTGGCTTCTGTGTCACAACTATGACTTGATAAATCCCAGTGTCTTTCTTCTGTTCTTGTGCACATATCCGCACAAGAAAGAGTGGCAGCGTGTACCATAAAGGAATAATACGAAGATTACTGTAAATTATACTTCGCTAAAAAAAACGAAAGATGAGTGTGACATAGCATGAAATACATCTAACGCTATACTTTAAACGGCTCACCGGTATTTTACGTCAAAACTGTGGTATTTACTGATGGGCGGTTGTAGGATGTTGAGTATCATTATCATAAGCACTGTACTCAACAGCATCAGTAGCAGATCTTGATATAGAAAGAGATAATTAGATATTATATTATCTATATTTTACAAGATATTTTTAAAATAGTGTGTTTACTATAGTTTCTTATGAAATCGTAAATCAGCCACAGTATTACCGAGGATGCATAAACCACTAGAGATGAAGACTAATAAAACCCAACTCCAGAAATCGGGGGTTCCCCCTCGTATTGATAAAATAGTTTCTGTCTACATAGATTTTAGATTTTTTATTTAATTTATTAAAAATAGTTTTTTGATCTTTATAAAATCGCCCTTGCAGAGTATTTCTTTACTAAAGACTCCTCGTAGATCTATTTTGCATATAGTAACTATAACTTTCTATATTACTAGATGATATTGAATATTGAATTCTATTTGTTCTTGTTCAGATTCTGAGTCTTTTTATCAAAAATACGTATTGTTAGACGACTTACTTCAGTAACATCACCTTATATAAATATATAAGGTGATGTTTAACTGGCAAAAGTGCTAATTTATTAGATGCTAGAAAATTTTAGCAACACCTAAACTATAATTAAAGAGCCACTTAATGCCTAAGCAAACATCAGAAAATCCAGGAGTTATAACTATTCGTTATAAGTATAAGCGTTTTTTTTTAATTAGTGGATAACATTTCCTACTCCAATTCGAGCAACGTGCTATTTTTAAATTCTCAATATATTAAATTCGTTATAACTTTGACATCAGTTTCTGAAGAAAAATATATTTTCCTTTTTAAGGAGTTATGCTAATTTTTAGCATATTGAATTTCAGAGATGCTGGCATATAATGCTGATTTATTTTATAAATAATTTTAGTAAAATAAATATGACATTGTATAAAAAAGTCTATCCTACAGGTATCTGAAAATTAGATATTACCTGTGTCTCTTCCATAAACTTATCTATAATGCTGCCGGGTAACTGGATAGACACTGATATTGAGATAGAGCTCGAATCCATGCTGCAGATAAGATACTCAACGAGGCCTTGTCGATGAGTTTATATACTCATCCATAATAGTTATTTGCTACATGTATCTTACAAAATGGGTATTGACATATTAAAATTAAAGTACCTAAAGTCAATGGATTACAGTGGTAACAAAATATTTTTTGACAGCTTGTTGCTACTCCTTATCTGAAGGATACAAAAATGTCGAAGAATTTCTACCATAGCTGTTTACTTACGAGTCAAATTCAGCCGTGATTTTCATGAAGTTCTAAGCGTACTTAACAATGAAAAGCATATTGTCCGCTTCAAGTACCTCCATTCTGAAGACTTAGATAAAAAGGCTTGAAGAGTACAGGTAATAGTAACTGCTGATTTAAGCTATACACGTTACGTTTATTTCTGTTCAGACGGCATATAAGCCAGCCTGGTCAGGAAAGATTATCGCCTTTGCCTGCTACTCATTATTAGTCTCACTTAGTATAGATGTAAGAAAGGAATTGTCATCGAATATGATTATCAATAATCAAAAGAGAACTTAGTATAACCTTATCAATTTTCTGCTAGCGCACGGTTTAACTGTATTTGGGCTTGCTAGAGAAAAGCCTAGTCTTTTAATTTTTAGAATTCAACGCAAAGTATTCCTGGACGCGTAATATCGATGCTATATTGGGTACATAAAATAGCTAATATGGTGCTTTCATTCCCCCAAAGGAATCCAATAGAAAGTTAAGTGTGAGCTACGGTAGTCTAGCTAGAAGAGCTACTATCTAATAATAAAGCGCATGATATTTTTTTGACAAAGTTTTCAGGGCATCCTTCTTCAGCGATAAAAAAACTGCAGAAAAATATCAAGAATAACGGCTGATATCCTATCATTTTCCGTCAGTGTACTGGGCGTCAATAAGAACTATCATTCCGATTGAATCAACTTTTTTGACATGAGACTATGAAGCTGATGCATGAAGCACTGTTATATTCGAGAAAAATAATCCTTTAAATAGTATAAACTCACTTCTTGTCCTGCTCAGAAAAGCTAAGGCAGGATGAATAGGAGTTAATTTGTTTAACCCCTAGTGGTAAAAACAGCACCTAATATAAAAATATTAGACCAGATTTACGAAGCATCAGAAGGGATCTTAACTTATCATAGATTAGATTTCTAATAACTAATTTTTTAAGTTATTCACACAGTTGTTGATTATTTTTAATAATTCCTTTTTAAACAATCGTAATATATTCAGATATATTAGAGATTTGTATTTTTTTTTGGTTGGTAACCAAAAGTAGTTAAATATATATAGGTAATACCTGTACTAGCAATTAGAAGATATTTTCTACTTCATCAGGTAGAAAATAAACTGTATCCGTTTCACGTAAACGGGTAAGGTTGCGCTTTATTTATCAATAACCGTTAAACTAACAGACTTATAACCTCGATACTCCTCGCTAGTTGACTTAAGCCATTCAATAAGAATTTTAACTATATTAAATTGTATTATATTACTAATAATTAAATATATCGTTTTTCATTCTAAAATAGAGAATTAAATTACTTTTATGTTATTACAACCTGATTAATATATTCAATTTTTACTGTTCCTAAAACCCTGTAGATATTAGATTTATTATTCATCATAGATGATTAATCGTCATTATTTATTTTACGACTATTTTTCTTTATTGGACGTTTCCAATTGAGAATATGCCGCTGTTTAATACGACTAATAACAAGTTCATTTTCCTTAACATCATTAGTGAGCGTAGTTCCAGCACCAATAGTTGCCCCATTAGCAATGGTAATGGGTGCTATTATTTGCGTATCTGAACCAATAAAAACATTATTGCCAATGATTGTTTTAAATTTATTTGCTCCATTATAATTGCAAGTTATTGCTCCTGCTCCAATATTAACATGACCACCAATTTCAGCGTCACCTAAATAACTTAGATGCCCTGCTTTAGAACCTATACCCATCGCAACGTTTTTAACCTCAACAAAATTACCAATATGAACATTATCTGCCAGTCTAGTTCCTGGACGTAAATGAGAAAAAGGACCAACTCTACAAGCAGTAAATAATTCTGATCCATCTATAACAGAATAAGAACTAATAATTGAATTATCATCTATCTTACAATTTTTTAATATACATCCAGAATGGATATGTACATTGTTACCCAGTACAACGTCTCCTTCAATGATAACATTAGTGTCGATAATTACATCACGTCCGTGTTTTAATGTGCCACGCAAATCAAAACGAACAGGATCAATAATCATAACACCTGCTAACAATAATCTTTCTGCCTGTTCTTGTTGATAAATACGTTCAAGTGCTGAAAGCTGTAAACAGTTATTCACACCTTCCGTTTCACTCAATTTCCTAGGATGAACTACATGTATTTTACACCCTTCTTCATGTGCCAGGGAAATAATGTCGGTAACGTAATATTCATTTTGTAAATTATTATTATTAAGCTTTTTTAACCATCGCTTTAAATCAGCGCCATTAGCAACTAATATACCAGTATTAATTTCGTTAATTTTAGCTTGATTTTCTGTTGCATCTTTTTGCTCAACAATGCCAATTACTTCACCTTCTTCACGAATAATACGCCCGTAACCTGTAGGATTATTAACGATTGCCGTCAATAACCCTATTCCACCCTCGGGCTTAGCTTCTATTAATCGTTGGAGCGTTTCTTTTGTGATTAGTGGAGAATCACCATAAAGCATCAGAATATCTTCATTATCAGCAAAATAAGGTGCCGCTTGCTGCATTGCATGCCCTGTTCCTAACTGTTCTATCTGTAAGATCCAATTAATAAGTTGATTATCTAAAGCTAATTTAATTAAATCAGCACCATGACCATATACTAAATGAATATTAGTTACCCCAAGTGACAATGACGTGTCTATAACATGCTGCACCATTGGTTTTCCTGCCAGTAGATGCAAAACTTTTGGTAAATCAGAGTGCATGCGAGTACCTTTACCAGCTGTGAGGATTACGACACTTTTTGTGTTCATAGACATAAAACCTAATGACTCCATTAGTTAGGTAAAAGTAGAATTATTTGTTGAAAAATTACTAGATATTTTTCAAGTAAAATCTTAATATACCTATATATAAAAAAGAAAAATAAATAAGTTATCTCACTTTCTGTATTTTTTATAAAATGTTTGTAAAGTTTTAATGATTTATTAGGATAATATTATTTTTTCATAAGCTCTATGACACGCAATTTAGCAATTGCTTTTGCTAATTCCGCTGATGCTTGAACATAATCGATATCACCATATGCTTTACGAATATGCGTTTCTGCTTTACGCTTGGATTCTAATGCTTTTGCTTCATCTAAATCCTTACCACGAATTGCTGTATCAGCTAGTACGATAACACTATTTGGTTGAACTTCAAGAATGCCACCAGAAAGATATATCAACTCTTTTTCACCAAACTGTTTAAAAATACATATCATACCAGGCTTGATGGTAGTTAGAAGCGGTGTATGTTTAGGATAAATTCCCAGTTCTCCTTCGCTGCCTGTTACTTGGATTTTATGGACAAGGCCGTCAAACATTTGTTTTTCAGCACTTACCACAACTAGATGGTAAGTCATTCCAGCCATATTAACCTCTCATCAACAATATTGTAAATTTTTTGTATTCTACCATTTCTTCGATAGTGTGCTACCTACCGTACAAAATGCTTGCTCTGGCAGATTAGCATAATCGGAATTTTAAACTTCTTTAAAGTCATGGATAATTTCTTTTAAAAAAAATAAATTTCTCCT
Source organism: Arsenophonus sp. (assembly GCA_046530735.1). Classification (GTDB taxonomy): domain Bacteria; phylum Pseudomonadota; class Gammaproteobacteria; order Enterobacterales; family Enterobacteriaceae; genus Arsenophonus. The sequence continues at coordinate 12,893 of JBHEQV010000063.1, read as the reverse complement.
GTGAACAGGTAAAAATTTTAGCTACAAAGAATGGCTGAGATAAGGAAGCGCTGTATTTTACAAGCCAGTACAACAACTGATTTGTCTTCTTTAGGCAACTCATCTATTCCAAAAAATAGAAATGATATATTTCAATTCTTTAATAACGCTGAAAATAGATTGAGCATAATGTTCTACCTTATAGTGCTCTTGCCATATAACCAATAGATCAAGATGATAACATATTGAATTCAATAGATAAACAGTAGAATAAATACCTAATGACGTAATTTAAGGATTAAAAAGGATCGTTTTATCGAAGTAAACAAAAGTAGTTGCTTTATAAGGGCCTGTCAAATCATCAGCAGGAGCATATATTATCTGAATAGACGTAATTGAACCGGCTTTAGTTAATGGATATGCTTTTGTGATATACCTATTTCTTCTGATAAGAACAGTTGATAATCTACTACCGAAGGCAGTACACGACCTTGCAATGCTCATACCTCTGTTTCTGCTAAAATATAGCGATAGATGTTATCGATAAATAACAATACATTTCCACTTCATCACGAAATTTCTCTGCAATTGTGAATCCTATTAAAGCTACACGTAAACGGTTTCCAGGTGGTTCATTCATCTGACCATAAACAAGAGAAACTTTATCCAATACATTGGAATCTATCATTTCCTGATAGAAGTCATTACCTTCATAAGTCCGTTCGCCAACACCAGCAAAGACTGAATAACCGGAATGCTCAATCGCAATATTACGAATAAGTTCCATCATGGTTACCGTTTTACTAACACTAGCACAACCAAATAATACTACTTTCCCCATTTAATAAATTGGCAAATTAAGATCCATAATTTTAATACCAGTTTTTAGTAATTCCGTTGAATTAGATAAATTTTCATAACTGGGAACAACACGATGAATAGCTAACGTTCTTCTTGACCGATCTCACCTTTATATCGATAGGATCTCCTAATACATTTATAATGCGACACAATATCTCTTTATTGATTGGTGCTTTGTTAAGTAAGCTAAATTAACAGCGTCTAACCACATTTTAGATCATTATAAGTTTCCATCGCAATATAACGAAGAACATTTCCACTTAATTTCTGCTTAACTTCTGATATTAATTTTTCTTTATAATTTATTGTCTCAAGCGTTTTGTATACTTTGGCTGTATCTCACACACCTTAAGAAAATTGGACACCCACTTACGACGTCGATTATCTGAATAATTTTTTCAATAGCCATATTGAATTCTCTACATAATTAGTAAACTTATCCATTAAAATCCGAAAGTTCCTGAAACTATTTCGGTAACTTCCTGAGTAATACTGGCTTGACGAGCTTTATTATAAGCTAATTGCAACTCTTTGATTAGGTTACCACCATTATCAGTAGCTGATTTCATTGCTATGATTCGAGCAGCCTGTTCACTAGCTAAGTTTTCAACGACGTTCTGATAAACCTGTGATTCTATATAACGACGCAACAGGATATCTAGTAGTATCTTTGGATCAGGTTCATATAGATAATCCCAAGATTTCTTTTCCAAAGTTTCATCATCAATCGCAGGTAGTGGTACTAATTGAATAGTTATTGGTACTTGAATTATGGTATTAATAAATTTATTAGTTACCACAAGCAATTTATCTAGACGGCCTTTATCATATGCTTCTAGCATAATTTTCACGGGTCCAATAAGATTGGATAGAGAAGGATTATCTTCCATTCCAGTTACTTGAGCAACAATATTCCCACCAACCGAATTAAAAAATGAAACTGATTTAGAACCAATTAATGCCAGATCAATTTGAACTCCTTTATCAGTCCATGACTTCATTTCTATCAGTAATTTTTTAAATAAATTAATATTTAAGCCACCACATAAACCACGGTCAGTTGAAATAATCAAATAACCAATACGTTTTATATCACGTTCTTTAAGATATGGATGTTTATATTCCAGATTACCTAATGCTAAATGGCTAATTACACTTCGCATAGTTTTTGCATAAGGACGACTAGCTGCCATACGCTCTTGTGTTTTGCGCATTTTAGATGTAGCAACCATCTCCATCGCTTTAGTGATCTTCTTTATATTTTGTACACTACCGATCTTAGAACGTATTTCTTTTGCACCCACCATTTCATTTCGTCCTTATTTGTTATATATAGGAAGATAGTATGATTTTTGAATAATTCAGGTTTAACTTTGAACTAATTTTTTATAGACTGCAATAAAAGTTTTTATATAATAATGATTTGAGTAAATCCTGATTGAACAGAAATCATATTGATTCTGAGTGATCTCAGCTATTGAGTAGAATTAAAATGATAGATTTGTAATTCATATCTTTTATATAGATTTTAAATCTCTTAACTATACTATTTCTTTTAGCATATATATGCGGGCTAAAATCAGTGTTCTATACCAAGCTCTGCATACAAACAGGTGAATTCCTGTTGTTCGATGACTGAGCATTTTTGCAGAGCAAAAATTGGTATGTAAGTTATTTGCTATTTTTTATAATAATTCGATGGATAGTTATTGCCATCCTCGATTAAAATTACGTTATAAGCATCAAGCATTATTCACGATCTTGTCCTTGTAAACACAGATAAAAACCCATTAAATTTGGCGCCAGTTCTATCTATAAAAAGATAATGTTGTAAAGCTTTATTTGCAATTTACGGCAAATATTTAAGACTGCGTACAGATAATATCATGCTTATACCTTTTAAATGCTTTATGCTTCGAGTTTTTTCTATCTTATTTCACATAAATCCACCATTTTAGACAAGATCGAGATATCAACTGGATTTAGAAATTCGCGTAGTAATACAGACTACCATCAGATCAGAGAAAAAAAGAAAAACCTTCTTCTCAGGAAGAAGACTAAAGTTTCCTGAGAAGGCGAAGATAGTATCCTTTATAAACTATGTAGGAATATAGTTGTAATGGTCAACATAATCTCTTTTATTTTTTAGAAAAGGTAAGTTCGGATTTGTCATGATGCTTATCAAAACAAAACGAAGACTATTTTCTGTCCTGAAAAGTAGCTGCGATTTTAGTATTATAATTACCTGATAATGTAGGCTAATTATCATGATATATTGTCTCAACTATACTTTTAATAACCTCTTATCATGATATAGAGGTAAGAGAGGATTCCTATATAATGATTAAGTAAACACTTATAAATCAAACGGCTTCAATAAAGGTCAAATAGAATTACCAGGATTGAGTTTCTTTAAAATAATCGAGCAAGGTATTGAACTTAGTTTCAATTTCATCATTATATTTACCTGTCTGATCAATTTCTTTCAGTAAGATAGAATGCTCACGAGTAACATAATCTAGCAATGATATCTCAAAATTCCCAATTTTTGATAGCTCAATATCTTCCAGATAACCACGTTCAGCAGCAAATAAAGATAATGCCTGCTGTGCAACTGACATTGGTGTATACTGTTTTTGTTTCAATAATTCAGTAATTTTTTGCCCATAGTTAAGCTGCTTACGTGTTGCAGTATCTAAATCAGAAGAAAATTGTGAAAATGCAGCTAATTCACGATACTGTGCTAATGCGGTACGAATGCCACCAGATAATTTTTTTATAATCTTAGTTTGAGCTGCACCACCTACACGTGATACTGATATTCCTGGATTAACTGCTGGACGAATGCCCTCATTAAATAAGTTAGATTCCAAGAAAATTTGTCCATCTGTGATTGAAATAACATTAGTAGGTACGAATGCAGAAACATCACCAGCTTGAGTTTCAATAATCGGTAATGCTGTTAATGAACCTGTTTTATTTTTAATTTCACCATTAGTAAATGTTTCAACATATTTAGAATTAACACGTGCAGCACGCTCAAGTAAGCGAGAATGAAGATAAAAAATATCACCAGGATAGGCTTCACGTCCTGGAGGACGTCGCAACAATAGCGAAATTTGTCGATAAGCAACCGCTTGTTTGGAGAGATCATCATAAATAATTAGCGCATCCTCGCCTCGATTTCTAAAATATTCACCCATTGTACAGCCAGCATAAGGCGCAAGGTATTGTAATGCTGCAGATTCAGATGCAGTAGCAGCGACAACTATTGTATTATTGAGTGCACCGAGTTCTTCTAATTTTCGTACCACACTAGCAATAGTTGAGGCTTTTTGCCCAATTGCTACATAAATGCATTTTATTTCCGAATCACGCTGATTAATGATAGCATCAATAGCTAATGCGGTTTTACCAGTTTGGCGATCACCAATGATTAATTCACGTTGACCACGCCCGATAGGTATCATAGCATCAATCGATTTATATCCTGTTTGCACAGGTTGATCAACCGATTGACGATCAATAACTCCAGGCGCCATAACTTCAACAGCAGAAAAATTGTCATGTTCAACAGGCCCTTTACCATCAATAGGCTCACCCAAAGTATTAACAACTCGACCAAGTAATCCTCTACCTACAGGCACTTCAAGAATACGACCTGTACACTTTACTTTCATACCTTCGGTTAAGTTGACATATGGTCCCATGACTACAGCACCAACTGAATCACGCTCTAAATTGAGAGCGATAGCATAACGATTATCAGGTAGTGCAATCATCTCACCTTGCATAACTTCAGACAAACCGTAAATACGAATGATCCCATCATTAACAGAAACAATTGTACCTTCATTATAAGCTTTACTCACTATATCAAACTGAACAATACGTTGCTTAATTAGTTCACTGATTTCGGTAGAATTCAGTTGCATATGTTCAACCCTCCCTTATCTGTAAGCCTGTAAAACATTAGTTAAACGCTCTCAATATGCCTAAAACACATGGATACCATCAATAACTAGGGATCTCTGTCGAGGATAATGAATCCTTCGATAATAGAGTTATCAATTTTGTAATTTAGCTTAACTTTACGTGATAGGTATTTTTATACCTACAGAAATTTTAAATTGCCGTTTTCATTTATCTCAGTAGTATAAGTGATGTTAATGTCAATGGCTAACTCTAGAAAAGTAGGTAATTAAATTAATTGCTCAAATCTGCTGGTAGTGTATCAGACGCTTGTTTTCATCTCTAATACTAATTAGATTTCGAATATGTTCATAGATTTCTGTTATCACAATAGTGATAAATATTTTCATTAATATTTCTAATGCTATTGAACTAAAAACAGATTACCTATTTATTGATTAAGGATTACTTAATCAATAAAACTGAGCATATCTTCCATTTATCAACAATCTTATTTTATAACAAAATAAAAAATTGTTTAGCATAAGGAGTTAGCCAACCATAATAATTTCAGAAATGCTACTTTCCTCCTTTACAGTTTGCTAAATAATTTATTAACGATATCGCTATTAGCATCTATATCAACACAACGTTTAATTATTCTGCACTTGAAATTACTAATGTAACAACTTATTTACGCAACTTTCATGTACATACTTACGCTCAATATCAATTTTAATTTTCACCTGAACAATGATCTTGTTACATTCAGTTTCAGTTTATACTTTAGCTTATTTGATTGTTTGAGCTCGTTGTTTATTAGTTTCTTTAATAAAGATTTATACTTTTATTTTTCTTAAGTTTTTCAGTCTGATCAGCTTTTGTCTAGTTTAAGTTTTTAGCTCAATTTGCAGAAGATAAAAACTGTTAGCATTTTTTTATATTTTAATCACCATTATAAAATTCGTTAGCATATATAACTTCATATAAAATAAATAGGACAAATAACAATTAGTGAATTAAAAATTATTGCATTAAGATTTATCACACAATACTTTTAAAAAGTAAAAGTTAATGTTTTTCCCATTTAACTTAGACTATTAAGCAACTGCGAACATCAGATATAGCCCCAAACCAACAGTAATCATCGGAATGGCATCAACTAAACCCATAACAATAAAGAACTGCGTACGTAATAGAGGAATTAAATCTGGTTGACGAGCAGCACCTTCTAAAAATTTTCCACCTAGAATACCAATACCAATTGCAGCACCAATCGCTGCTAATCCCATCATTACAGCGGCAGCCATGTATAGTAGATCCATATTTATGTTTTCCATAACCAGTCTCCAGTTTGTTTTAGTTAAATAAAAATTTATTAAAAAATTGAAATTAATGTTTTTCTGATGCCATCGATAAATAAATGATGGTTAGAACCATAAAAATAAAGGCTTGCAACGTAATAATCAGTATATGGAAAATCGCCCAGGGTAGATTAAGTATCCATTGAGACCACCAAGGTAACAAAGCCGCAATAAGAATGAAGATTAATTCACCTGCATACATATTACCAAATAATCGTAAACTTAGAGATATTGGTTTAGACAGCAGATTAATACTTTCTAGAATCAAATTGATAGGAATAAAAATAGGATGATTGAATGGTTGTAAAGTTAATTCTTTTGTAAATCCACTTAATCCTTTTATTTTGACACTATAAAAAATAATTAAGATAAATACACCAATTGCCATTGACATAGTAATGCTTACATCTGCGGTTGGAACAATACGCAATGCAGGCAAGCCCAGGTAATGCTCTCCTATATAGGGAAGTAAATCGATTGGTAATAAATCCATTGTATTCATTAACAACACCCAAACAAACACCGTCAAAGCTAAAGGTGCAATAATTTTGCTCTTACCATGATACATATCACAAACGGTATTATCGACAAAACCTATGATAATTTCTATTGCAGTTTGTAACTTACCAGGTATGCCGCTAGTTGTATTAACGGCAATTTTTCTAAAGATCCATAAAAAAATAATTCCAAGGACAATAGAGAAAAAAAGCGAGTCAATATTTAACGTCCAAAACGTTGGATTATTATGATGATGAGGGTCAACTAATTTAAAGGTACGCAGGTCCAACTGAAAATTATTTAAATGGTGTCCTATGTAACTTTCCGTAGTCATCGTTTCTCCTGATGAAGACATTGTTGACATGATGTTTTTACCCTTTATTGTTTTAATAGGTTCACTATTTAATTATAATTGGTGTAATGATATAAATAAGCAATATAACTAAATATCCCATACTTTATAATATAAATACTGCTATATATAAAACAATTACTAATACAGTTATTGTTATAGTAACTTTTACTATCTCATCAAAGCTAAAATTATGCTATATGAGGTATAAGCATTTTACTGATTTTTTATAATGTATAATGTATTAACTGTATAAATAAAATATTAAGTAATCAACATGCAAAATCCACCCACAAAAGCAGAAGAATCCCAATTCTATATTATTCATCTAAAAAACTATAGCGAGAATTACAAGGCACGTTAACTTAAATAACAATAGTTTTAAAGAAATTCTATCCTTCCAGAAGTCTAAAATAGACATGACTCTTATGGTTTTCCAGTGTTTTAAACCTTAAATTGTTGAGTATATAAACTGCCTTTCCAAGAGTATCAAGAGAAAAAATCTACAAATTATACCATCAATTAAAATGAATTCAATCTATAAATAACAAAAACATGAATATAGTACATTATACTTTCTTTAAAAATATTCATGAACTAAGTACTATTTTATACTCTCCAATATGTTAACTTCTTCAATAATTAATCCAAATGGCTCGGAACAAAGTTTTATAAAAAACATAAAAGTAGCAAATTAGGGGGGGCTACTTGTAACTTCCTATATAGCCGCATATTTATCTAAAGCGTTTTATCATCTCCTTTCTGCCAAAAAAGAAATTATAATAAGCTTTTTAAATTTTTATAACATTCAAAAAAGAAGCTATTATATACAGTAATGTGTTCAAATTGGCATCAATTTTTTATCACGCAGTATTTTCAGTCTATAGTAACAATTATCCGAAGTTTTAAGTAACGTATCAGGTTAAGCAGATGACGCTGGATATAATTGCATTATAGGAATAATGACTAAAAGTATATTTGCCGATAAATTCATTACTTTTACGTATAAGGAACTGTAGATTATTTTTATTTTTTTGCTTTATGGTTCAAACACATGAATAATTGGGATATTGGACCCAATAAATGCGAACAGGATGACAATTTATACCTAACTAGCGAAATAAATATATAGAGTAATTTACTCTAATATAAAATCTCTTTGCCCATTCCTAAATTGCTTTTTACCATTAATGATGCTTGAAATAAATTTCTTAAAAATATACGTTGAAAGCGTTAGTTTCTGGACACGTCTATCTATTGAGTGAATGCTTGTCTTTACCACTTGCGCTATTTGGTGTGTCCGTGTGGGGGGGGGAGAGTGATACTAGTGTGCCTATCTGAAGCTACCAAAACCGTTTTTCTGCCAAAGTTGTAAGTCAGAAGTCTAAAGTTAATATGGCTTAAAAAGCTACCTAGCACTATTAACATAACAGGTTCATATTTTATCTAACTACAACTGGTAATCACATTATTTTACCATTCCTATCTTCTTTAGCCTATTTAACAGTAATTAGCTACAACTCAACCTTCTGTTTTTAAGCCGCCACTCACATTTATTCTGTAGTGAGCATGCTAAATAGAATATCGAAATTTATATTTTCTCTGTCTTACAAACTTATGATTGATAAATTAATTAATATTTGTATGTTCATATCTCCGTCACTCCTGACAGTTATATATTAAATTCTTATATTACAATCCGTTATTCTTCAAAAAAAAGAATAGTTAAAGAAATCTGGCGATGTGTCTGTCATGCGATTGATAGATCACAGTGATAACCTAATAAATTCCGATTTTCTGGTCTTTGTTATATCCGCCCCAGGAAACAGTGACGGCGTTATTATAGAAGTCACAGTACGGGGGACCTATTACTGGAAAGTGCACTTTGCTAAAAAAGACAGTAATGAGTCTAGTATAGCATAAAATACCTATAGCGCTAACTTAAACGCCTCGGTATCCACTTCAAAACTGCGCATTAATGAGTAGGGGTTTGCGTATCATTGCTAGACAACTGGACTTACAGTAATGGTAGCAGACTCACTTGATACAGAAGGGGGATTATCTGACGTTATATTAGATATATTTCGCCTAAGCATTTTAAGATGGTTCGTTATTATGCTTTCTTTTCAAAACGTATAATGAAGCACATTATTACCGAAGTTGTATAAGGCAATGAAGATAAAACAGTTAATAAAACCTGGTTTTTCTGTTCTGATTAAATAATTTCTACCGCACAGATCCATCCATATAAATGTGTTCTGTATGACAAGATGCTGCTTTTACCGATGCTCATCCTGGCAAACAGGAAATAAAATTATTATCAAAAATAATGCATAAAATGAAATAAGTAGGGTTACTAAAGTCAAACATAGGGTTAATGTCTCTAAAATTAGTAGATTAGATCAAAAAATACACACTCTAATAAAAGTTTAATTTACAATAGACAAAAGGCAAGCAAACTGATTCTATATGCTATTAGCAATAACCAACGACTTTTACTCTTTAATTTAAAGAGAAATTCAATTTTCTAACCATAAATAAAACGATACTACACAATAAAATCCACTTAATGGATATCTTTTTAATCGAATAATATAGCTATTCACATTTTGAATGTGAAATTCCTTACCAACAATTCTCTGATTATTCAGCCTTATTAAGCGATGGTGACTAATTTTGTACTCGCTAATAAAAGTTTAGTACTATTTAGCTTTATCCGAACAAAGTATGAACTCTTTATCGATGATTGGGTTAAGAAAATAGCTAATACACTGTGAATTAAACTATTTAAGAGTCTTATTGCTTGCGTAATTATGGCAATTTCGAGCGATAAAAGACCGAAATTTGTCTTTTCTTTTACTCCTCCTATCCTGACTTTTCTACCTTTCCTATGTGGAATATAACGCTTTTTTTTAAAAGATTTATGGAAAAATGTTTCATCGATTTCAATAATACCACTTAGTACACTTAAGTTGACTGTTTCTTCTGAAGTAAGAAACAGTAATGCTATTTAAATACTTTTTTAAATCAATGTTTATTTGTTTTACTGACTCTTATAAAGTCAAGTTATATCCGAATATATCGAAGATAAATAAACCTTTATCTTTTTGATCTAGTTTCGCAAGAAGATTTCCAGTACGATTGTTAAATGTTTTTTATAATCAAGGATTGTATAACGATATCAATATAACCCTAATAGGTGGGTTTCTCCCTTTAGCGGATAACATGTTCACTGTAACAATATAGGTAAGATAAAGTAGAATGAGTTGCTTATAATGATGCAATGAGATGATCCGATAGATTGTCGCGCTGAACCAACTAATGATATGCATCTTTATGTTGGCATAATACAAAGAAAGAATCTATTTAAATCTGTATGGTTATTTGCTTTTCATGGTAAATGCTGTAGAGAAAATATTTCATAAAGTGTAAAGGGGGTTTTCTACTAAAAAATATGTTGCCAATATAACCTTAAAGCATTAGTGATAGATAATCACTGGGTGATATTTATATGCTTCATATCTAAACTATGATAAAGGTATATTTGTTTTTGATTTCACAGAAAATCTAAAAACCGTGCAATAGTGCGAAATAAGCCAAGAAATAGATAAAACTATTGAACAGTATTGCGAAAATGAACATCTAGAAAGACTAACTGGTTACCGAAATATGGCTTTGTGATACTCATGGCTACTTGAACAGGAAAAAAGTTTATAAAATAAAATAAAACATTCTAAAAGCAGGATATAAGTCTAAATGACTTATTAACGTCAGATAATCTGCTGCCAGTAGAGCACGATTGGATCGTCTATTTCATAAATACAAAGGTTTTGATGTGTGTGGCGATACTACTTTTTTTTTTAAAATTACCACAGTTTATCTTAACGCTTGCAAGCAAGAAGTTATAAATAAGGGTTATATGATTAAGTAGACCACAGAGGTATAAAAATGTTAGTAAGATACTGAAAAGATATAGGCAACCTGTTTAATCAGGTTACCTATATAAAGACAATAAGGAATCTCAGGATTTAACAAAAATAATCAAAGATTAAAGAGTGTTTAGATAAATTTATTAAGCATTACATAAAAAATGAATATTAAACTACGGAACAACGTAAAAAAGCTTTTTCTCAGCAACAATATGATTCAACTACTAAAATTTTGAGATTTAATATCATGAAAATAGTAGATGCAATATATCTATCTTGTTTTTATCATTTAAAATAACAGGATATTATGAAGAAACGAAATTTATGATGTAGTATTGCTCACAGAGCATATTAAACAGAAAAAAATAGTAAATGCAAGAAAAGTGAGGACGATATAGATAATTGCCGAAATGTACGGAAAGATATTTTCTCTAATAATAAGACTGATACACTTTATATCTAAGTTTTATGATTTGCTAAATAAAATTCTAGATAAATAATAAAAATATTTCATTATTAAGACTCTCTAAAAATAGAGAGCAATATATGTGGTTTAGATAATATCTAATTCAAAAATAGATGAGTTATACTAATTTCTGGTGTATGTGATTTGGAGATGCTACTGTATTCTGATGATTAATTTTCTGGATGATTTCAATAATAGAGATATAATATGGCATAAAAAGTTTATCCCACAAGGTATCCACAAAATTAGATATTACCTATAATCTCTTGTATTAATTCATCGTAATAGTGCCAAGTAGCTGATAGGCACTGCTAGTTGAAAGGCGAAGTTCGAAGTCATATTGAAAATAGAATAATAAACGCCACATTTGCTTGCTGTCGTGTCTTCAATGACTATTGTCCGTAACGATTTTCGTCACAGAAAACTATATAGGCTGCTATGAGCGATGTTTAGATGAAAGTCCTAAAGTTAAAAAGTAGGAATCGCATCTGCAACGGAATATCTTCAACAGCTTATTGCACTGCCTTATCTGAAGCGTAAAAAACAGCGAATAGTTGTCACAATGTCTTATCAGATAAGAAGGCATAACACCAATGATTTTCAGGAAGTCTTGGAATTATTTTTAGATGAAAAGTATATGCTCTCTAAGTACCCATCAGGAAACTAATGCAGCAATGGATTAAAGAACATTAGCAATGCTGCCAGTATCATTTAAGTGATTATGCCTATATTTATTTCTTTGACTATGGTATAATAAGAATTATTAATAATACTGATATATGCAGGTAGGTTACATTCCCACTATAATGTTTCCTAAAATAGTTTTTCATCCTAAAATTTGATGTTATTTACCACCAATAGTCAGAGAAGATTAAATCCACTTTAGCTAGTTCTAGATATTTTAAGCAGACGAGAACAATTTAAGTTCTATTTAAATAGTTACTTTTAAAACTACAGTACTTCATGAATTGACTTCATAGCCTCAGTATCGCGCAAAAGTCGATTCAATTGGGTTCGTAATTCTTATTAATCTTCAGTACACTGAAGAAGATTCGTAGAATGCCAGCGTTCTTCTCGATCGTTTCCAGTTTCTTCATCGCTAGCAGGATACATCGAAACCTTGCTAACAAAACATCAAATGCTTTGTTAGAGTCATTGTAGCTCTCTGCTACCCAAAGCTTCAGCAGTTCATCTTAACTTTCGGTACTGCATGGCTTTGGAGAGTAAATCTAGCACATCAGCTATTTTATCTACTAAATAGCATTTATGCTGCATTCACAGGAATATTTTTACCATTACATTCTAAAAACCAAAGGACGTTTCCCATAGCAAACTTGGGAAATACAATTAAGGTATCTGCTCATATTGCATTTAGAAGTTAAACCCAATGTGTTTCTGGCTCTTGATAATCAATTTAGATTACAGTTATCTCCTTACGTCCATGTCTAGTGATGTTAATAATGAGCAGCAGATAAAGGTGATTAGCTTGCCTGATAGGGACAGTTATACCAATCTTATCTAGAAATAAACGT
>JBHEQV010000062.1:0-3732 GCA_046530735.1 Arsenophonus sp. | reverse complement strand
TATGATGTTATTGGTGCTAATAATACTGGATTGTTCATCTAAAACCCCCTATCGTTAATAGAAGTAATTATTATATCAATAAATCTTTTTTATTGATAAGCCAAGATTATCAAATTAAATATACGACAGTATAATGAAACTCGCTAATTGCAAACTTTAACTCAAGATAAAGTAAATGTTCATTATCTTATTCCGGAAATACTAAAAATAAAAAATTTAAAACCTATCAGATTTAATCTGGCTCCTGAAAATAAAAGAGTATAGCATGCAGGATTAAGTGATTGGAATGGTAGGCTGAATCTTGATGATAGCTCTTTGGTATTGAAATAGTCAATAAAGGGTTTATTGAAGACATGCTTGGCGTAAGATCTGGTAGCCTTTTAATAAACAGCAAATTTCTTCTATCATCATTTTAACTAAAGATCTTATAAAAAGATATAATATAACCTCAAATAATGTCCTAGCAGATAGGGATGTTTTCTCCATTAAGAAAACATAATCAGATAAAATAACTGTTAAAAAATATCTGGTATAGTGATCAGGCTATGCGCGTGGATAGCCTGTCAGTTATTTAAAAATATTTGCAGAAATGTGGTTATGAAAAATTTCATAATTAGGTGAACTTGATGAAGCAATATGCAGAACGATAGTGCATTTCAGTTTTATTTCCGCCAAGCTAAAATAATCTATAATAGCAATGTTGAAGAAGATACGATTTCTAGTACGTGTTGGTTGAGAAATTAGAAATTAAAGTGGTTAGTTATCACTTTCTGAAAAAAGTGTATATTACTGAATAATTCAAGTTTAACTTTGAACTAATTTTTCATAAACTGCAATTGATTTTACTACCAAATATTGATTAGGGTAATTCATGATTGTACAGCCAAGCATATTTATGCAAGATGTGATCTCAAGCTCTTAATCAGAAGTGAAGTGATAGTTTTATATCCCTTCTTTTAATACAACAATTAAATCTCTAGACCATATCATCTTACTTGAGCATGTCTCAAGTGTCCTAGGAAGTTAGCGTTTATATCAACCTTTCTACATAAACAGAGAGAATTTATTTCAAGTGCCTGAATATTTTCGCAGACCAAAAGGCAGTCTGTAAATTATTTCCTATTATCTGTAAGACGATGAATATTTCCATAGAAAAGTGCTCGGTTAAGATCACATAAAAACATCGACAATTAACTGCTGATGTTTTGTCTTGTAAAAACGAATAAAACCCTATTAAGAGACAGGATTTGTTCCTACAAAAAGATAATGTCGTGAAATTTATTTGTCATTTATGGAAGATATTTAAATCTACATATAGATAAGCAGGCTCACAGTTTTTAAATACTTTATGCTTCGGTTTCAAAACTTTTAACCTTAATTTCACGCAAATTTTCCACTTTAAGTCTCCATAATAGTGATCAGGCCAGATCGAGATATAACGGGGTTCAGGAATTCACATACGACTGCTAGTAAGCATCAGAGAGTTATCCTAATTTCTAGTGATGGGATTTAAAAGATACTGAGTATTATTGTTGATTGATTTCATGAATAACTTCAATAACAGAGAGATGATATAGCATGAAATTATACCTTATAGGTATCTACAAAACTAAATATTACTTATGTTACCTTTCATGAAGGCATCCGTAATCAGAGTGATAGGAAGATGAATATGCACTGCGCTTTTGAGGATGAACTTGAAGCTATACTCCAACAAAATACTCAACACCCACATTTTTTAACGGGGTTGCGTCGTCGTTCGTAACTAGTTATTTTCCGCAGCGAATCATTACAAATGGGGGAGGTATTGGCGATATTGAAATTAAAATACCTAAGATTAGGGAATTCTAGAAGCAGAGGAATATTCTTAAACAGCTACTTGTTTCCAACTTATCTGGATATACAAAAATCTAGAAAAGTTAATATAATGACTATACCTTTGAACCATTAGTACAAGTGATTTTTACGAAGCCATGATGCTGTTTCTCGATAAAAAGTACATGATCTATCTGCTAGTAGCATCAGCAGACTGAAATAAAAATAGATTGAAGAACATTGCAATGTTGTCAGCGTGATTTAAGCGATATACGCTATGTTTATTTCTTGGCTAAAAAGGCATATGCCGTTTTGTCAAGAAATCTGATCGCCTTTTACCTGCTGCTTAATTATCGACGTGACTGCACATGGACGTAATGAAATAGCTATAGTCGAAAATACTTATCGAGTATTAAAAGTAATACTAGGCCTAACTTTTCAATAACTAGTCAATGATGAGATTAACCGTAGCTTCAATGGTTGCTATGTGAACCGATGCCCTTGATTTTATAATTCAATAAAAATATACTTTGGCATGGCAACCCCTAACGCTGCTGGAGGTTGGATATACAAAACAACTCATCTACTACCCTCATCCCAAAAAGCATGCCAACAGCAAAAGTAAGAGTGAGATGCGATAAAGCTGGCTAGCATAGAATTGTTATGCCGATAACAAAGTTTTTAATATTTTGTTTGTAAGGTTTCAATGTATCCTGGCAGAGATGAAGAAGTTAGAGAAATATTGAGAAGAATGGTTTCATTCTATGCCTTTCCATCAATACATTAAGCATTAATAATAAAAAATCCAATTGAATTGGCATTTGTGACAATGAGGTTATGAACCTGACACATGAAGTTCTATAGTTCAAGAAAACCAACCCTTTCAATAGTATTTAAGCTACTCTTATCTGCTCAGAAAAACTAGAATCGGTATGGGGAAGTTAACGTTGTTACTAATGATAACAACGTCAAATTTAAAAATAGAAATAGGTTCACGAAGCATCAGAATAGTGTATAGCCAAACTACTGTCATATAACAGATTTGCTAATAACTCCTTTAAAAACTACGAGTCTGTGGTTATATCTCCACATAGATATAAATATTTCTACAAATACCAAACGAAAATTCATGACGTTATCTTTTATTAAACATAGATGATCTCTTTCTATAGTTTTGTCTGTCTTTATAAAAATCAAAGCGTCTAGCAATGATTGATGCTTCTTACGTGATTTTAATCGTGCGTGTCCAATGCCTATCAACCGAGTACTTGCCAGAGAATAGCAAAGAATTTACAGACCGATTTTTGATCTGTAAAAACATTCAAACACCGAAAACAGGAATTCGCCCGCTTATATATGATATTCTTATAAAACATTGTTTTATCCATCCGATGAGTTACGTTCATTAATTTAATGTTTCAATAAAGTTTGTTTGTAAACATAAATAAATTTATATTAGATAAATAATATCATATTTAAATTATTTTAAAGTTCTAATTAAATAAAAAGCTAATTTAATTAGGTAATACTTTATTTTTTATTAAAATTAATTATAAAAAGACCTGCAGGTATTTTATAATCTAATGAGTTAATTAACTAAATGATATCTGTTGCCAACCAGAAATAGTAACGACGATGTAATCCCATAATCGATTAAAAAATCCTCCTTGCTCTATCGCTTCTTTCACTACAAGCGGATGTTTATCAATCAGCTGATAATTTAAAAAAAATTAATAATCCCTACCACCTGATTTTTGCTTAATTGTGCTTTGAGATAAGCTGAGTTCAGGCTATAAGTTGCTTTTAGGTCTTACTCTATTCCTTTCGAGATGGTTATCGCTACATCTTTTTCAGTTCCCAATAAAACCGTAGATTGATTACCATACCATACCTTTTCAGTAGTAAATGGCTTATCTG
>JBHEQV010000061.1:0-3731 GCA_046530735.1 Arsenophonus sp. | reverse complement strand
TATGATGTTATTGGTGCTAATAATACTGGATTGTTCATCTAAAACCCCCTATCGTTAATAGAAGTAATTATTATATCAATAAATCTTTTTTATTGATAATCCAAGATTATCAAATTAAATATACGGCAGTATAATGAAACTCGCTAATTGCAAACTTTAACTCAAGCTAAAGTAAATGTTCATCATCTTATTTTAGAAATACTAAAAATAAAAAAATGGCAAACCTATCAGATTTAATCTGGTTCCTGAAAATAAAAGAGTATGGCATGCAGTATTAAGTAATTGGAATGGTAGACTGAATCTTGATGATAGCTCTTTGGTATTGAAATAGTCAATAAAGGGTTTATTGAAGATATACTTGGCCTAAGATCTGGTAGCCTTTTAATAAACAGCAAATTTCTTCTATCATCATTTTAGCTTAAAGATATTATAAAAAGATATAATATAACCTTAAATAATATCTTAGCAAATAGGGATGTTTCTCCATTAAAAAACCATAATCAGATAAAATAACTGTTAAAAATATCTGGTATAGTGATCAGACTATGCGCGTGATAACCTGTCAGTTATCCAAAAATATTTGCAGAAATATGCTTATGAAAAATTTCATAATCAGGTGAACTTGATGAAGCAATATGCAGAACGATAGTGCATTTCAGTTTTATTTCCGCCAAGCTAAAATAATCGTAATAGCAATGTTGAAGAAGATACCATTTCTAGTACATTGGTTGAGAAATTAGAAATTAAAGTGGTTAGTTGTCACTTTTCTGAAAAAGTGTATATTACTAAATAATTCAAGTTTAACTTGAAACTAATTTTTCATAAACTGCAATTGATTTTACTACCCAATATTGATTGGCATAATTCATGATTGTACAGCCAAACATATTTATGCAAAATGTGATTTCAAGCTCTTAATCAGAAGTGAAATGATAGTTTTATATCCCTTCTTTTAATACGCCCATTAAATCGCTAGACCATATCCTCCTATTTGAGGATATCTCAGTGTCCTAGTAGTTAGCGTTTATATCAATCTTTCTACATAAACAGAGAGAATTTGTTTTCAGTGCCTGAATATTTTCGCAGACCAAAAGGCGGTCTGTAAATTATTTCCCATTATTTGTAAGCACGATGAATATCCATAGGAAAGTGCTCGGTTAAGGTCACATAAAAACATCAATAATTAACTGCTGATGTTTTATCTTGTAAAGAATAATAAAACCCTATTAAGGGACAGGATTTGTGCATACGAAAAGATAACATCGTGAAGTTTATTTGTCATTTATGGAAGATATTTAAATCTACATATAGATAAGCAGGCTCACAGTTTTTAAATACTTTATGCTTCGGTTTCAAAACTTTCAACCTTATTTCACGCAAATTTTCCACTTTAAGTCTCCATAACAATGATCCAGGCTAGATCAAGATATAACGGGGTTCAGGAATTCATATACGACTACTAGTAAGCAGCAGAGAGTTATCCTAATTTCTAGTGATGAGATTTTAAAGATACTGAGTATTCTTGTTGATTGATTTCATGAATAACTTCAATAACAGAGAGATGATATAGCATGAAATTATACCTTATAGATATCTACAAAACTAAATATTACTTATGTTACCTTGCATGAAGACATCCGTAATCAGAATGATAGGAAGATGATATGCACTGCGCTGTTGAGGATGAACTCGAAGTTATTCTCTAATAAGATACTCAACATCCCCATTTTTTAACGGAGTTGTCTTGTCGTTCGTAACTAGTTATTTTCCGCAGCGAATCATTACAGATTGGGGGAGGTATTGGCGATATTGAAATTAAAATACCTAAGATTAGGGAATTCTAGAAGCAGAGGAATATTCTTAAACAACTACTTACTACCATCTTATCTGGATATGCAAAAATACAGAAAAGTTGATATGATGGCTATACTTTTGAGCCATTAGTACAGATGATTTTTACGAATCCATGATGCTGTTTCTCGATAAAAAGTACATGGTCTCTCTGCTAGTAGCATCAGCAGACTGAAATAGAAATGGATTGAAGAATATTGGCAATGTTGTCAACATGATTTAAACGATATGCGCTATTTTTATTTCTTATCTGAAAAGTCATATGCCGTTTGTCAAAAAAGCTGATCGCCTTTACCTGCTGCTTAATTATCGACGTCACTGCGCATGGACGTAATGAGATAGCTAAAATAGAAAATACTTATCTAGTATTAGAAGTAAACTGGGCCTAACTTTTTAATAACTAGTCAATGCTGAGCTTAACCGTATCTTCAATGGTTGCTATGGGAACCGATACCCTTGATTTTAGAATTTAATGAAAAGATATACCTGGGCACGGCAACCCCTAACGCTGCTAGAGATTAGATATACAAAAACAACTCATCTGCTACCCTTAGACCAAAAAGCATGCCAATAGCAAAAGTAAGAGTGAGATGCGGGGAAGCTGGCTAGCATAGAACTATTATGCCAATAATAAAGTTTTTAATATTTTGTTTGCAAGGTTTCAATGTATCCTAACAGTGATGAAGAAGTTAGAGAAATATTGAGAAGAATGTTTGCATTATATGCCTTTCTGTAAACACATTAAGCATTAATAATAATGAAAAATCTAATTAAATTGGAATTTGTGACAATGAGGTTATGAACCTGACGCATAAAGTTCTATAGTTCAAGAAAAACAACCCTTTCAATAGTATTTAAGCTACTCTTGTCTGCTCAGAAAAGCTAGAATCGGGTATGGGGAAGTTAACGTTGTTACTAGTTATGACAACGTCAAATTTAAAAATAGAAATAGGTTCACGAAGCATCAGAATAGTGTATAGCACGACGACTGTCATACAACAGATTTGCTAATAGATCCTTTAAAAACTACGAATATATGGTTAGATCTGCACATAGATATAAATATTTCTACAAATACCAAACGAAAATTCACGACGTTATCTTTTAGTAAACATAGATTGCCTCTTTCTATAGTTTTGTCTGTCTTTATAAAAATCAAAGTGTCTAGCAATGATTGATGTTTCTTACGTGATTTTAATCGTGCATATCCAATGCCTATCCACCGAGTACTTACCAGAGAATAGCAAAGAATTTACAGACCGATTTTTAGTCTATAAAAACGTTCAAACACCGAAAACAGGAATTCGCCCGTTTATCTATAATTTTCTTATAAAACATTGTTTTATCCATCCAATGAGTTACGCTCATTAATTTAATATTTCAACAAAGTTTGTTTGTAAACATAAATAAATTTATATTAGATAAATAATATCATATTTAAATTATTTTAAAGTTTTAATTAAATAAAAAGCTAATTTAATTAGGTAATACTTTATTTTTTATAAAAATTAATTATAAAAAGACCTGCAGGTATTTTATAATCTAATGAGTTAATTAACTAAATAATATCTGTTGCCAACCAGAAATAGTAATGACGATATAATCCCATAATCGATTAAAAAATCCTCCTTGCTCTATCGATTCTTTCACTACAAGCGGATGTTTATCAATCAACTGATCATTTAAAAAAAAATTAATAGTCCCTACCACCTGATTTTTGCTTAATGGTGCTTTGAGATAAGCTGAGTTCAGGCTATAAGTTGTTTTTAGGTCTTCCTCTCTTCCTTTCGAGATGGTTATCGCTACATCTTTTTCAGTTCCCAATAAAACCGTAGATTGATTACCATACCATACCTTT
Organism: Arsenophonus sp.; assembly: GCA_046530735.1. Classification (GTDB taxonomy): domain Bacteria; phylum Pseudomonadota; class Gammaproteobacteria; order Enterobacterales; family Enterobacteriaceae; genus Arsenophonus. Next base: position 22 of record JBHEQV010000061.1, on the reverse strand, counting down.
TCAGTAGTAAATGGCTTATCTG
>JBHEQV010000060.1:0-2366 GCA_046530735.1 Arsenophonus sp. | reverse complement strand
CTTTTGCGACTAGACTACGAAGCTGATATCCGAAACATTGTAATTCTAAAAACAACCTTTCGATGGATCTAAGCTGATCCCATTTTTACCGTCTTACTATAAAAAACGGGAACCGAGTAAGGAGATTTGAACTGCTGTAACCTTGCTTATCCTTGTGGTAAACAATATCCAATTTAAGGATGAAAAATAGATTTATGAAGCATCAAATCGCGGAGCCTGATCTGTCATACACCAAATTTATCAATAACTTCAATTGTTAAAGATAACATGGGTTATATAAGCAACAAGATTCTTGAAGAATTTAATGCAGAATATCTTAGTCTTTTTATTAAAAAGATAACCAATAAATAGTTTATCTTTTGTCGGATGGAGGTAAATTATAAAAAACCATTTTGCCAGCGACTATGAAATTACTCACAATTGCTTAATAATGTTTGTAATCAGAAAGTTATTGGTAAAATGAATTCTATATCTAAACTATGAACAGTTATTTTAGCCGATCAAAAGGATGTCTGAGTAAATTCCATAGTATGCGATCTTTTATTTACCGAATTATCTGGCTAAAAAAGATTGTTTAAAGCGCAGCAATTGAAATGCATATGTGGGTACAAATTACTCTGCGAATAAAACAGTAATCCTTTACTAACATGGCTAAAAACATCTTATCTTCTAGGAAATAAGAGTTAACAAAGGTTATTACTCTGTTATACAAATAGATTTACAGTTTTTATAATACATATTTTTGTATCACTTCAGCAATCCCTGGCGCGCTATTTTGATCGGTAATTATATCAGCATGTTTTTTCACTTCATCGCAACTATTACCCATTGCAACGCCAAGATTTGCAGCCGTTAGCATGCTGACATCATTAAAATTATCACCAAAAGCGATTACATCTTTCATCGCTAAGCCTTGTGATTCTACCCAACGTTGTAAACGCAAACCTTTGCTATTGCCTTTTTTAGCAATATCAACTTGGTCAAACCATGACCATTCGCAAGCAAGATTTAGCTCTTCTTGAATAGTTTTCCTAAAAAGGCGTAATTTTTTAATATCAGGTGTATAAGTGGCAAATTTCCAAATAGCAGTAACCTGTTGAATTGCTTTGTTGAAGTTATCAACTTTATAAATATTTGGACGTTGATTTTTAGGTAATGATTCTGCCCATTTTAACGTTTGTTCGATAGTATCATTATACTGTTGATATAGCATAGCGTCATCAACATACATCAAATGATTAATATCAGTACCTTTTAAATATTCAATTACTTTAGTCGCTTCTTCTATTGATAGTGGATCCGATTCCAGTACTTTTTTAGCCTGGTAGTCATAGAGATAAGTACCATTGCAACAAATTGCTGGTGTATCTAAATTGAGTGCTTGATAAAATGGATGAATTGAAACATGATGTCGGCCGGTAGCAATAATAACTTTAACTCCTTGACGACGAGCTTGGTTTATAGCTGTTAAAGACTGTGGTAAGATTTGTTTTTGTGGATTTAGTAGGGTACCATCAAGATCTAAAGCAATGACGCGATATGACATAAATTAGCCTCATTAAATAGATTAAATAGCGATTTAGCATTTAACCTATGGAGTAATTTTAAACAATGTAACTTAGTAAAGTATTTATCTTAAATATTAAAACAACAAATTTTTTAAATCCGATAATATCGGATTATAGTCCTTAACTATAAACCAGGAAATTATTCTAATAAATAATAAACTAATAACATAATTGAATATTAATAAACAGAAAAATTCTGGATTAATCATTTTTAATGACGACAAGTTATTTTATGACAAATATTTATTAAATCAATAGAATTAAGAAACATAAATTAATAAATTTAGAATTTTATTAATTTAATGTTAATTTTATTAAAATTAAATCAATATTTATTGCTTAAATTAGTAATAAATGCTGCTATTTACACAGAATATTTTAATATTAGTCTTTTTATTTATATAAACTGATCTATTAATTATTAATTATTAATTATTAATTATTAATTATTAATTTTAACTGATATTTTTATTATGTTATGAATTTTGTATTCTATATCTATGCTTTATAACATAGATTATTTTTGAGTGAACAATTCATTATTGTTAACTGAGTTATTAACGAATCTAGTGTATGACGGTCAGGTTGTACTCTGATCCTTCATAAATTTATTCTCCATGCTTAAATTGGATATTCCTTACCACCAGAATAAGCAAGGTTACAGCAATTAAAATCTCCTTACTCGGTTCCAGCTTTTTCTAGTAAGACGGTAAAAATGGGATCAGCTTAGATCCATCGAAAGGTTGTTTTTAGAATTACAATGTTTCGGATATCAGCTTCGTAGTCTAGTCGCAAAAG
>JBHEQV010000059.1:0-5438 GCA_046530735.1 Arsenophonus sp. | reverse complement strand
AGTCAGGTAACGTTACCTCAACCCATGCTAATAATTAAGTTTAGCTTTTTTCCTATAAAATAATCCACTTATTAAGTTAAACAAAAATTTTCTGTTTTTCTAGAATCTTTAGAAGAGACTACATTTGTTTCAATTCTTCTTGCAACAAGAGAAGATAGTGACATTCTTAAATTTTCATATTCTATACTACTTTTCGTTCTATTCGTTTTTACAAAAAACATATGGTATAAAATAAACAGTACGACTAATTTTCTCATGATTATTAATAGATTCTTCTAATTTAAAAATAGCGTAAATTCAAACATCTTTATCAAAAACGGTTGCTATCCCATATTCATCATTATGGACTACAACTATATTATTGTGTTACTATTTTTATACTTTGGCGTATCGATATTACCACTTTTTAAAGCAAAAAGTGGGTGTTCCACACTAGCCATTTCATCTCTAAATTCTGAAAGTTCAATTTCATCAGCAATAAAAAATCTATCTCGTGTTTCCAAGAGCGTAAAAGTTTTTAAGTTGTTTTTCGCTTTTTATTTATACTATCTATTCTATGGTTGTTATTAGAGCTAGTTAGAGCGTAATCACCATCTATCTCCTTCCTAGCTCGTTTTTCGATTTTTAAAAACCCTAAAACGTGATAAAATATCGACTTTTAAAAACTAATTATCGATAGTTAAAAACTATTATCAAGTATAGTATTACGTTTTAAACAAAAAATTTTTAAAACTGCTGTGGATAAACCTATAAGCAGTCGACAGTTAAACCAAGATGCAGTAAAACTTATATCTATTCATATAGATGCAGCTAAAATCCATTTAACTTATACATAATTAATTTTTAACCAGATTCTACTCTTGAGTCTGTAAATAACTTCGAATCTGGTAAACTTATTAGATAGCATATTTTTGCTTATTTTTGATAAAAAAACTTATCGCCACACAAAAGTGAGTTATTAAAAAATCTGATATATGACGATCAGGGTAACGCTCCGCTGTGATTCTTCGTGAATTTATTCTACATCCTTAAATTAGATGTTGTTTAGAAGTATTGTCGCCAGCTCAAAATCCTTTAGTCGGTTTCCAGTTTTATAAGCAGACGGAAGAGCAGCTTAAATATCATTGAAATTGTTGTTTTGTTGAACTACGGTACTTCGTGCTTCGCGCGTTATCCATGATTTCACTGTTATAAAAGCTGATTCAATCAGATTTTTTATTTTTATTGATCTCCAATGTAGTTACAAGATACATAGAATTCCAATCGTTCTTCTCCATCTTTCTTCAGTTTCTTCATCGCTACAGGATAATACTTCGCTTGATAACCATGCCAACAAAGAATCAAAGGCTTTGTTAGCGACGTCAAGTCTCTCTGCTACTAAAACTCCAAATAGCACACACTTAACCTTCGGCTCTGCATGCTTTTTGAGAGTGAAACCAACTACATTACTTATTTTGTGTACTTAACAGCATATGTGCTGCATGTTCAGTAACATTTTTGCTATTGCATTCCAAAACTAATGGCACCGTCTACCGTGCCAAGCTCTAGGAGATATGATTAAGTTTGGCGCTCACCAACTCATTAAAAAAGTTATGCCCAATTTGATCCTAACTTTTGATAATCATTTTTAACTGCAATGAGCTTCTTACGTTCATGCACAGTGCTGCCGATAATGAGTAGCAGGCAAAAGGTGATCAGTTTGCCTGATAGGACGGTTATTCCTATCAGTAGAAAAATAAACGTAAGGCATATCGCTTTAAATGATGTAACTACTACTTCCTATGCTCTTCAAGGTATTCCTGTTTCAGTTTTCTTATGATACTAAGAAAGACCCCATATTATTTTTATCAAAAGCCCACACTCTTCTAAGAACTTCATAAAAATCACCAGTGAATATGCCTTCTAGGTAGGTTATGATAAAAACTCTTTAACATTTTTTGCACGCTTCAGCTAAGGTGTAGCAAGGGATTTTTAGAAGGATATTCCGTTGCTGCTTAAAGAATCTCCTATCTTAGGCACTTTAATCTCAATATCATTAATACCAGTCTGTATAGTTTGCGGTAGAAAATAACCGCTATAAACGACGATATGTACGCCCGTCGATAAAGTGGCATTCAGAATATTGTTGCAAACCGTGACTTCGAGTCTAGTTAAAAGCCTCAACAGCAGTGCTATCAGCTACCTAGGACTATTACGAATGAGTTAATGTAAGGAGGATAACAGTTAATATCTAATTTTGTGGATACCTGTAGTCTAGACTTTTCATGGTATATTATCTCTCTGTTATTGAAATCATCCACAAAATTAATCAGAAGGATACATGCCAGAATTTCCGAAATACCATGAATTAGAAATTAGCATATCCTCTTTTAATGTTATCATTTCAGGGTCAATTTTACTAAATTGGGCTAATGTTCTTACTAATTGGATCATGTTTTACAGTAGATCGAATTTTATGAGTATAGAGGTTCTAAACAAAAATCTGTATTGTTCTGACTTTTTAAATTATTAAAGAGCAGGTAAGAGGAGATTGTTTGGTTTGTATTTTATTTTTAATAAACAACAAAATTTATATTTATAAACCACAAAAGCTATTATTTGGAGAAATTTTACTTAACTAATTGTTTTATTTGTTATTTTATTTTCTTTTATTTAAAATTCTATTGTGTTTTAAAGTGCCCATACTTAATTTTTAATTAGAGAAATAGTAGAAAAATAAGAATAGAAAATATATTTAAAGTAATAGCGCTTACTGAGGTAAATACGGTATTCAACTATTACTGAGACGATCTAAACATGATAATAGACGTTTTCTAAACTCTAAGTGTTGGATAATCGTGGTTAGGGATAAAACTCAAAGTCGTTTATTGCTATTCCTAAATGTCGATTTTTTAAATATTGCTTCATTTTATTACTATTTTTACAAAGACTCTAGCTCACCAGAATGAGGGCATCTCCAATTCAATATTTGGAACAGCAATATCTCTTCTTGAATTCAGGAGATCATACTCTATCCAATTCTCTACGCGGAAAATAAATGGACTATCAATTAAGCTTATCGTCTACTTAAAACGTAGACAAAATTGCTTTAACAATCCGTCAACTGAATATATTCTTTGAATATGCCAGTTTATTAAACACTACTGAGTAGTGGAGTACATTTAGTATTAATTTTAGTTATTAAAACGATATTCGTAATATTTACAAGCTATTCAAGCCTTCATGCAAGGAGATTAACTAATTCAAGAGTATTTCTTGACTTACGGTTAGTTAATTTAAATTGACTTAATTAACTCTTTTCTAATTCCTGCATATCCAGTCAGCAGATACAACTTATGTTAAATCTAATTCTAAGTGTCTTTTTACTTTAAAAAGAATTGTTATATTTCTCAAATCTCAATCTATTTTAATATTTATGCCCATATAAATACTAACTTTGTTATATTTTAAAATATTTCTATTGGTAGTTAAATACTATAAGAATAGTAAAATAATGAGTGGTTATATGAAGTTAAAATATAGAGTTAGAAAAACGCCGAGATTTTGTATTATAGTAAGTAAACTAACCTAAGATATTGATCTTGCTAAGCAAGAAAATAATCTTATCGAAAGCAATAAGATCTAATGCCTTCATTTTATTTTTAGAATCAGCTCCTGATTCTAAATAGTTATTAAAAGGTATTTCTTCAAACGCTAAGACAATATAACCAATGAAAGTAAATTATTTCGTAGGAACCTAGTGTCAGTGACCAGAGTCCTAGGATTATTGGTACTATCTCTTTTGCTGAGTATCAGAAGGCAATAAAAAATTAACCAAACATATTAATCTTTATGTCCCTCTTCGATCTAAAAGATGTTTTAGATAAAAACTTCTTAATTATATTTGTGATCTAATGAAAATGCTGAGAAAAGACGCAATGCCATTAATGCAAAATAATAAAAATAAACACAACGTGCTATAGTTCGACATGGACGGTTGCCTATTACCGGCGAGGAAAATGCTCACAGTCATTTTTGGTTTCTATTAATATTTGCTATAATATTATTATCCATGAATATTCTATTATTCATGAGTGATCAGCACTGGCCCATTGTTTTTTGTTGTTCCCTTGATGTCACTGAATCTGAGTACAAAGTACTAGAACAACGGATTAAGCAGGAGTTGATGGATTATTCAAATTGCTTAGTGATTTAGCAATTAACTGAAACAGATGAGTCTATGAGCCTTCGCATATGGTTTTTACGCCTTATTAAGAAGCTAAGTACAAAAGTTTTAAAGGCACTGTGGTTAATATTAATACGATTTTAGACTTAGATAATACGCATATTATTCAGAAGGGTGATATTCCTAATATCGATAATAACAATTTAACTCGCTTAATCGATTTGCAAAATATTAATGAGTATATTTTTGAAGGATTTACGTTCCGCTATATTCCTATCCACCTGTATTCGCCAATGCAGAGCTACAACAACTAATAAATACAATGCGTTGGCGGAAATTGGTTATCATCTTGCAGTATTTATTGAGACAAATTTAAAGACTTAACAAAATCGATGTGATTAAAGTGATCTAACAAAATAGTCGAAAGTGAACGTAGTATGCTACATGCATGAGTGGGCGTAGCTACACTGGATCGAAGATATTCATGACTGAGTATACTGTTTTATACTTTTCGGTATGTTAATTTCTAGATATGTTAGGAACGATTATTTCTTTCCTCACAGAACAATTTTTAGCCACAGCTATATTTCAATTATTGTGGTTTCAAATAATTTTTAGCAAGCAAACTAATGGCCTTTGCCAACATAACCAAATAATTACGACATCACCAACAATATAATCGACTAAAAGCGGCATAATTACATTAACCTAGATTACAACCTTAGAAAGAGAAAATTGTCTTCAGTTCTCAACTTATCAACGATATAACAGTAATTTTTTCTGTATGCATAAAATCTAAACTATCACCAATCACTGCTATGGTGTTCATTATAAACCTACAAAATTCTTTTAGGAACAGGTATTCTTCTATCAAGTGTAGAAATACTATTGTTTCGATAATTCCACAGATTATTTTCTATCCATGTTATTTCGTTTACTCAAAAGGATCTCTTATAATAAGTAGGATCAGGAATACGATGATAAAACAGTGGCCGCTACACCTTAAAGTCATTAAAGCCGCTTTATAACTTGGCAAAAGAAGTAAAAACTCATTGAAATTCTGGATAGAAAACAACAATTGATAGTTTAAGGAAGAAACAAAAGAGTTAATTTTAGAGATGAAAATTTATAAAATCAAACGGCTCATATCACAGAAAAAGTCATCCTTAATATTAAGGTATCCAAGAAACTTTTAAATGTAATAATAACGGTTAGAAATATTGGATAAAGCTACAAAACCTTTATTAAGACTCGCATTTTTAATTTTAAAAAT
>JBHEQV010000058.1:0-6866 GCA_046530735.1 Arsenophonus sp. | reverse complement strand
CATGCAATGAATACAGCTAATACCTGCTTTCGTAGATACCTTATAAGATAGATTTTTTATGGCATATCATCTCTATATTGTTAGAATTATTCACAAAATCAATCAATAGGATGCCACACCAGGATCGCGAAACCTAATATACAGCAGAAATGAGCATAACTTTTTTTATTTTTATGCATAAATAAAAACTCGTTATAATAAATTTATATAAAATAATAAAGAATATTGCATAAAACCATATTAATTTTTTATTAATTTGAATACTTATCAACCATTATTAATGGTTAGCAATCTAATATATTTTTTACCCATGCGGAAAATTCGTTGCCTAAAAATTCATGTTGCATACTATACTCAACAAATGCTTTCATATAACCTAATTTATTACCACAATCATGGCTATTACCTTGTAAATGATAAGCTTCAACGGTTTCTCCTTTTATTAACATTTCAATCGCGTCAGTTAATTGGATTTCATCACCTGCACCTAGTGGTGTTTTCTTTAATAAAGACCATATTTTCTCTGAAAATACATAACGACCTACAATAGATAGGTTAGATGGTGCCTGATCAATTTTAGGTTTTTCAACAACACCTTTAATAACTTTGCTTTCACCGGGTTTTAATTCATACCTATCACAATCCACAACACCATAATTAGATACAGATTCCTTTGGTACAGGCTCAACAAGAATTTGGCTTGCTGATGTTTCATGATAACGTTTCAACATCGCAGTTAAATTATACTGTTTTAAATCCGATGAATATTGATCAATAATTACATCAGGTAAAACTACAGTAAAAGGCTCCTCTCCTACCAATGGTTTGGCGCATAAAATAGCATGCCCAAGACCTTTTGCGATGCCTTGTCTTGTTTGCATAATTGTAACATGACTTGGACATATGGATTGTACATCATTTAATAATTGCCGTTTAACTCGCTTTTCTAAAATCGCTTCTAGTTCAAAACTAGTATCAAAATGGTTTTCTATTGAATTCTTTGAAGAGTGAGTAACTAAGATAATTTGATGAATACCAGCAGATATGCATTCATTTACTACATACTGGATAAGTGGTTTATCCGCTAAAGGCAACATTTCTTTAGGAATTGCTTTCGTTGCCGGCAACATACGAGTTCCTAATCCAGCGACAGGTATAACTGCTTTGCTAACTTTTTTTGCCGTTTTTTTTAATTGCATTTTTACAAGTTACCTAAATACAATATGCTAATGTAAATATGATTGATAGATTTTCAACAACCTTTATGGCAAGTTTAGCAGTAAAATATATTAAATAAATAGCAAATTAGAGAAATTAACCTAGCTCAATAATTCTGAGAAAAGTGAATAATTATAATAGTTCTATCAATCAATTAAACATTAAAATAACTTGATGTTTATCATTCCATATTTTAGATTGCCAATCTATTCTTTTTTTTTCATTATTTTCTGATAAGCTATCAATTATAAGTTTTTTTGTAAACTATTGATTATAAGCCATATTATGATATAGTTTGATGATAATTCGATTTCTTTATTTTCAGTTTTTAACTTTAAATTAAATATTGCTAAAGCTAGCACAATTTTTTAGCTTTCAATATGAAATTAACCTAATAAATTAGGAATTGTCCTTTAATACTTAAATCCCATTAAAGTAGAGTTGTGTTTATTTCTGATGTATGAAGTTTCGAAGATGATGACGTATTCTGCTGATTAATTTAATAAATAATTTCAACACATGAAAAGATAATATGCTATGAAAGCCTATCCTATATGTATCCGCGAAACTAGATATAACCTGTAATCCCTTGAATGAATTTATTCGTAATCCTATACCGGGAGATGATAGGTAGCCTAGTTGAGGATGAGTTCTAGGACATGCTGCAACAACATACTCAATCCCTACTTCTCTAGGGATGTTAGAGGCGTCAACCGTAATGGTTATGTGTCACCGCAAACCTACAAGATGAGTATTGGCGATGTTGAGATTAAACTACCTAAGATTAAAGAAAGAGAGATCACAATGGCGACAGAATATGCTTCAACAACTCGCTACTACCTTATCTGAAGCGTACAAAAAACGAGTAATAGTTGCTATTATGGCCTATATATGTGGAGACATATATACCAGTGATTTTCATGAAGCTCTCTAGGAGTTTTTCGATAAAAAAGTATATAATCTCTTTTTGCTAGTATCAATCAGCAAATGGGAGCGAGAATGACTTAAAGAACATTGCTAATATGGTACTTATGTGATTTAACTGATGCCGTTATATTTATTTCTATACCGACACAGACCGGTTCTGTCAGGCAAGATGATCACCTTTGCCTTCTACTTAATTTATTGATATCACTGTAGGTGGATATAAAGAGCTTGTTGCGCTAGACGATGCTTATCGAAAGTCAGGAGTGAACTGAATCCGAACTTATCAATCCCTTAAGATTGCATGGCTTAACTATATCTCCCAGACTTTGTACAGGAGATGGGGTCCCTTGTTTTTGGAATGCAATCTTAAAGATATTTCCTAACGCGCGGCACAAATGCTGTTGGGTATACAAAATAGCTGATCTCCTTCCTTTACTCTTCCAAATGCATGCAACACAGAAAGTTAAGGTGATCTGTGGGAGTTATATTAGCAGAGAGAGTTCTGATACCGATAATAAATTCCTTGATATTTTGTTGGCAAGGTTTTCAGCGTATCCTGTAACGATTAAGAGAAGTTGGAGAAAGATTAAGAAGAACGGTTGACACTCTACACCTTTCCGTTAAAGCACTTGTCGTCAAATAAGAACGACGAATTCAATTGAATCGGCTTTTGTGACAGTGAGGATACGAAACCGATGTGTGAAGTACTATTATTCAAGAACAATAAGCCTTTCAATGGTATCTAAGTTGCTATCATCTGCTCAGGAAAGTTGGAGCTGGCTAAGGAAACTTGACCTGTTGACTCTGCTGGTAAATAATACTCCTTTATAAGGGGGTAGAACAGATTCACGAAGCATCAGAGCGGATTATTAGCCTGAATCCGTCATATAGCAGATTTACTAATAACTCTTCATAAATTATCTCCAATAATATTAATAACATCTATTTAATAAGAACATTTCTTAAATTACTATTCGTTTTAAGGTTTTCGCAAATTTATTTTAATGTTCATTATATAAATATAATTAAAAATTCTATTTTTATAACTATAAAAATAAATGGGAAGTTTTTATAGAAGAGTTTCTATTAAAATAATATTTTGCTTTTTATCAAAATTTTGGTTGTTTTTATGTTAAATAAAATTTAACTGAATAAATCAGTTTAAAATAGATAAATATCAAAACGATGATTTTTAGTTTTTATCATTGCTTGTGGAGAGATTCCTGCTAGGGGGGATGCATAATTTGGTCGTTTAACCACAACACGGCGTTTAGCTATCGTCATTGACGGAATTAAAAGGTTGTTAGAATCTTCATCATTACCAACAAGAGTTTGAAGAATTGGCATTTCTTTTTTTACTAAGGAACTTTTTTGTCGATGGGGATACATCGGATCAAGATAAACTACATCTGGTTCTGGTGATAGTGTTGTTAATACATCAATGCTTGATGCGTGTAGCAATTTCATTCTTTGTTTTAACCAAATTCCTATTTCAGGATCAGCATAACCCCGTTGTAATCCGTCATAAAGAAGTGCTGCAACTACGGCATGACGTTCATATAGCCGTATTTCACATCCTAGTGCTGCAAGGATGAAAGCGTCCCTGCCAAGACCGGCAGTAGCATCAACAATCGTAGGGCAATAGAATTTTTTGATTCCAACTGCTTTTGCAATAGCTTCATTACGCCCACCACCAAATTTACGCCGATATCTCATCGCCCCTAAAACAAAATCAACATAAATGCCGCCTAATTTAGGTTCGTATAATTTTTTTAGTTGTAAATACTCTGGTGTTAATACTAATGCCATTAATGCGGTAGGTGTATGTTTAAGTTTCCATTTATCAGCAATTAGCAATAAGGCACCTTGAGAAGCCCCAGGTTCACAAATTAATTGAATATCAATTGCCATATTTATTCATTAATACCATAAGTTTGTAACATTGCATCCAGCTTAGGTTTTCTTCCTCGAAAACGTTCAAAGAGAACCATAGGGTCCTCTGAACCGCCACGACTTAAAATATTATCAAGAAATGATAACCCAGTACTGCGATTAAAAATACCTTCATCGGTAAATCGTGAAAATGCATCGGAGGCTAAAACAGCAGCCCATAAATAACTATAGTAACCGGCATCATAACTACCAGCAAAAATATGGATAAATGCATGAGAAAAACGATCCCATTCATATGAAGGAACTACAGTAACCTGTTGTTTAACTGATTTTAATATTGATAAAATTTGACCTCCTTTCCCTGGAGAAAATTCAGTATGTAAGCGAAAATCAAACAAGCTAAATTCTAATTGACGAAGAATAAACATTGCGGCCTGATAATTTTTAGCTTCTAGCATGTTAGCTAACATTGTTTTTGATAAAGGTTCACCTGTTTCATAATGACCTGATATAAAAGCAAGTGCTTTAGGCTCCCAGCACCAATTTTCCATAAATTGGCTGGGTAGTTCGACAGCATCCCATGGGACGCCATTAATACCAGCAACATCCGCTACATCAATTTTGGTTAACATATGGTGTAAACTATGGCCAAATTCATGAAATAGCGTAATTACTTCATCATGGGTAAACAGCGCTGGCTTATTACCAACTGGTTGACTAAAATTACAAGTTAGGTAAGCCACAGGCTTTTGATAACTGCCATCGGTATGTTTTAATCTGCCTGCACAAGCATTCATCCAGGCACCGCCACGTTTATGTTCTCGGGAATAGAGATCTAAATAGAAGCTACAACATAAATTACTGCGTTCATCATATAATTCGAAGAAACGCACATCGGAATGCCATACCTCCACATCATAGCGCTCTTTAACTGTTAAACCATAAATTCTATTAATGACTTTGAATAAACCGTTGATAACCAGTTGTTCTGGAAAATAAGCCCGTAGTTGTTCATGATCAATTGAAAATTTATGCTGTTTTTGTTTTTCACTATAATAAACTAGATCCCAGGGCTCAAGTTTTTTAATTCCGTACTGATCTTTAGCAAATTGTATCAATTCAGTAAGTTCTTTTTTACCTTGGTGGTAGGCTCGTTGAGCAAGATTGATAAGAAAATCTAGAACCTGTTTAGGTGATTCGGCCATTTTAGTGACTAGCGATTTTTCAGCAAAATTATTAAAACCAAGTAATTGAGCCAATTCATAACGTAACGCTAAAATTTTGTTCATAATATCACTATTATCCCATTTAGCAGGATTTGGTACCTGATCAGAAGCACGGGTATTATATGCGTAATGCATTTCTTGGCGTAGTTCATGATTATCAGCATAAGTCATAATTGACAGATAACTCGGCATATTCAACGTGAATAACCAGCCTTCTTCTCCTTTAGATTTAGCTAATGCTTTTGCTGATAAAAGAGCACTTTCTGGCATACCATTTAGCTTATCGCAATCTTTAATCAGTTTCATCCAACCCATCGTTGCATCTAATACATTATTGCTAAACTTATTTTTTAATTCGGCAATTTGAATAGCAATTTCACCATAACGTTTCTTTTTTTCTGTTGATAAACAAATACCAGATAATTCAAAATCACGTAACATATTCTCAATTGATTTACGTTGTGCTGTATTAAGTCTATCAAATTCAGGACTATTTTTTAGTGATTTATAAGCTTGGTAAAGACCAGTATGTTGCCTTACCCAGGTACTAAATTTCGATAGCATAGGTAAACAGGTATCATAAACTTGTCGTAATTCAGTGCTGTTTTTTACATCATTGAGATGAACAACTGGTGACCAGGCTCGGGATAGTTTATTGTTAGCTTCTTCTAATGGTTGACATAAATTATTCCAGTTAAAAGTGCTATTTTCTTTAAGAAGGGTCTCAATTATCTGCCGATAGCTATTTAATACGGTTTTTATAGCAGGTATCACATCTTGCGGTGTGATGGTTGAAAAATGAGGTAATACAGATTTTGTTAGTAACGGATTTATCATAATAAAAATATCCTGTAAGTAATCTACTATTTAAGTTAGATATAATTAAATATAAATAAGAGATGTAATTAAGAGTGGCTACAACAGATGAATTCAATATTAGAATAGATATTCTATCTATTTTTAGATAATGTTAGCAAAGGTTATTACTCTGTTCTCATAGCAATTTATAGCCACGTCTATTCAATTCTTGTTATTCAAATAATCTACTCCAAGCCTAGATGATTCAGTAAATAATAACTCTATGTCATGGAATCTATTCAAATATTCTTTTAATCAACTGATATAATTTTTCACATTTTGAACCTGGAATTCCTTACCAATAACTTTCTGATTATTTAATCTTATTAGGGGATGGTAACTAATTTCGTGCTTGCTAGCAAAGGTTTCGTATCATTTGCCTCCATCTAAAAAAAAGATGGACTCTTTATCAAAAATTAGCTCAAGAAAACGGCTAACACATTCTGGACTAAACTCTTTAAGAATCTCATCGCTCACGAACACCCTGTTTAATTAAAAGCGAAATTTATTTTTTCTTTTTATCTTTTCTTCTCCCGTATTTTCTACCTTTCCTATATGGAATATAACACTTCCTTTTAAAGGATTCAGAAGAAAATGTTTTATTGACTTCAAGAATACCACTTAGATTTATGTTAGCTGTTACCGCTAAGATAAGGAGAAGCGACGCTATTTAAACGTTGTTTTTAAATCAATATCTATTTTTTACTGACTCCTATAAAGTCAACTATTCAATATACATTCAGA
>JBHEQV010000057.1:0-40999 GCA_046530735.1 Arsenophonus sp. | reverse complement strand
GAAGGTAAAGGCGACCTGTTTGCTTAACAGGATGGTTTGTGTTATCGGTATAGAATAAATGTAGTGAGATCGTTTAAATCACGCAGCTACCATTTGCCTATACTTTTAATCCATTATTTTTCTTCCGAAAATAGATAAGTTTTGCGGTTGATCATATCAGTAAAGTTAATATTTTCTAAAAAGAATTTAATAAAATGACAATTTTTAGTGACACATTAAAAATTTATCAAAAATAGTAGTCTTTTATCCCTGCACAAGCAGGTTAAAAGTAAAATAAATCCAATAAAATACTTATTTCACTATAAGTAAAAGGAGAAATTAGATTGCCAGTCTTCTTCTATTTTTAACTAAAAAATAATAAAATCAGTGACAGGTTATATTATTTTTCTTCTTTACTATTGCGAGCAAGGTACTCAAAATCGTTTTCATTACAATGATCTTTTTTTGAGCAATGTCCAAATAGATATAGACTATGATTAGATAGTTTAATACCATGACGTTCCGCAATATTTTTTTGCCGTATATCAATGGATTCATCGCTGAATTCAATAACTTTACCACAATCTAAGCAAATTAAGTGATCATGATGATGTTGTTGTGTTAATTCAAAAACTGATTTACCGCCTTCAAAATTATGGCGAGTAATAATACCTACGTCATCAAATTGATTTAGAACACGATAAACCGTTGCGAGGCCAATTTCTTCCCCCATATCAATAAGTTTTTTATAAAGATCTTCCGCACTAACATGATGATATTCTGGCTCTTGTAATACCTCTAAAATTTTTAAACGTGGAAGTGTTACCTTAAGCCCTGCATTCTTCAATGCTTTATTATTGTCGGTCATGCGGATCCTATCTTGTAGCATTAGGAGTGAATTCACTAATATCAAAACATTGATAATAGATATACTATTTATATAAAATTATTTTATAAATATACATGTGATAATATCATTGTAAAATTACAAGAATTGTCATATATAAAAAATATTGATAACTAGCTATTAATGGTAGATAGCAAATTTAGCTCTTTAGATATTTGTTTTATCCAGACTTCTACCCGCTCAGCGGTTAGTTCTGGTTGTCTGTCTTCATCAATAGCAAGACCAATAAAATTGGTGTCATTAACAAGTCCTTTTGATGCTTCAAAGTGGTAACCTTCTGTTGGCCAGTGCCCAACAATGATAGCACCGTTATGTTCAATAATCTCTCTCACAGTGCCCATGGCATCACAGAAATATTCTGCATAATCCTCTTGGTCGCCACAACCGAAAATAGCTACTATCTTATTAGTAAAATCAATTTCTTCCAATATCGGAAAGAAATCGTCCCAATCACACTGTGGTTCACCATAATACCAGGTAGGAATACCGAATAGTAAAATATCAAATGCTTCAATATCTTCTTTACTGCTTTTAGCAATATCATGAATTTCAGCAATATCAGAGCCACCAAGAGTTTCTTGGATCATTTTGGCAATATTCTCTGTATTGCCAGTATCACTACCGAAGAAGATACCTATCATTGCCATAAAGTAAATAAACCTCTTAATTTTAATTCAAGTTATTTTGTTATCTTAATCTTATCATTATTAATGGTAGTAATTATAAATATAATAACGATCAATTAATTATTAATTAATCGTTAATTTCATTAACTAACTGCATAATTTTATCAATTTTATGTGTTTTAATAAAAAATCAGTAAAACTGCAATTCATCGATTTTTTTTTGATAATTGAATCAATAATATTTGCTTTATTAATTCAATACAGCTTATTTTTGTTCTTGAGCTAGAATATTTAGTGCCATAATAGAACGCTCATTGATTTTTTAATTTAATACAGCATAATCCTTTTGCTTATATCACGTTTTAACTGATTACGTTTACTAATTTTAATTGTTTATGTCGAGATAAATATTAATAGAAATTTTCTTTTTACTTAAAACAATCATACCCTAGCAAGATAATTATCGCTACTATCAGATAAAATTTATCTTTTCATAAAGCAATTTATTAGTCAGAAGTGGATTTAGAAATAATCAGTAAAAACATAAAATATTATCTTAACTGGCGACTCGAATTACCTTTTAAGCATTAATTTTTAGCTATATTCCCCTATTTTTTGATATTAAGGTTAAATATAAAATCCATTTAACTTAAGTAGAATATCATGGCTATTGAATTTAACTACTTATTCTTCATTAATCACATGAATTTTATCAGAAAAATAAACAGTATTAAGACGGTAGAGCAATACTATTAATAGTTTGATCAGCATATAGATAATGCATATTTCATAATAGCCGCTTCTGAGTTAGAAGCTAGTGCAAAGTCCTCTTATTAAGAATAAAAATATATGCTGCGTTAATAAGAAATGGGTAAGTGAATAGGTTTTGTTATCTACTTGATAAGTCTATACTTATTTCTGCTAACTACATATTAAAATCCTTAAAAAGTTATTTAATAAAATCTAGCGTACCTGGATTATACCTTCGTCAGAAGCTGTCTGTTATCTTAAGTATATCTTGCCTGCTTATCAAGCCTGGAAAAAATATTTTTTAATAACTATCCTCATATTAAGACATAAATAAACGAGATCAGCAACAGCTAGAGAGTTATGTTCATTTCTAATATATGGAGTTTTTAGATAGTGTCTGGTTGGTATATCCACCCCTTTATGATTGATTTCGTGAATAATTTCAATAACAGAGAGATGAGATGCCATGAAAAATCTAGGCTACTAGGTATCTGTAAAACCAGATATTACCTGTTATTCAATTACATTAACTTATCCGTAATAGGGTAACAGGAGGAGGAAGATGATAGCACCGTTGTTGAGACGGAGCTTGAAAGTCAATCTGTAAGAGCATGCTTAACGTCACCTTATCGTCGTCTATAACAGTTTTTACCACAGTAAACTTATCTAGACGGGTATGACGATGTTGAGATTAAAGTGCTTAATGTCAGTGACATAAGATCATACCGGTAATTGTAGAATATACTTTAACAGCTCATTATTACCGCCTTATCTGAACCGTGAAAAAACGGCAAAGAGTTTCTATCATGACCTATCAGCAAGGCATCTACACTACACCGGATATTTTTACGAAATTCTTTTGGCTTTTCAGTGAAAAACACATGGTTTCTCTGTCAGGGCGCCCCATTAGTAGATTTAGATAGCAATAGCTTAAAAGTACAGGAAATGAGTGCCTTCGTCATTTAAGCAATACGCGCTACCTTTATTTATTGGCTGAAGGCATATCTCATTCTGTTAAACAAGCTGACTACCTTTTGCCTTCTGCTAAAATCAGCATAACTGAGAATGAACTTAAGGATTTAATTACAGTCAAAGATGCAGATTAAAAATCAAAAGCGAACTAAATCAAACTTATTAATGACCTGTGAATGCCTAACTTAACTATATCTCCCATTGTTTCTAAAAAAGATAGTGCTATTAATTTTGAATACAATGACAAAGATATTACTTGGCATGCAGTACCAACATTGTTTTGTACATAAATAGCTGATGTCCTGATTTCACTCTTCAAAAGTATGCAACCGAAAGTTAAAGCTAGGCTCTTGACATGGAGCTGAGGCTAGTAAGAGAGCCGAGATCCACTAACAAAACCTTTAATGCTTTGTTGGTAAGATTTTAAGCGTATTCTGCAGCGATGAAGAAACTGGAGAATAATCAGAGAATGATTGGCACTCTATAACTTTACATCAGTGCACTAGGTGTCAATAATAGCGATAAATTTAATTGAATTATCTTTTTGAGATAATGAGGATATGAAAGCCGCTTTGTAAAAAATTATGCTTTAAGAATAACAATCCTTTTAATGATATTAAGCTGCTATAGTCTCCTCAGAAATCTGTAAATAGCTTAGAGGGATTTTAATCTGCTTGATCTTGATGGTAAACAACATCCAATTTAAGGATGGAGAATAGATTCATGAAGCATCAGAGTAGAATATAACCTAACTACATACATCAAATTTGCTAATAACTCTCAGAAATGACATGTTACTAACAAAAGTAAGAATAGTATTGCTATACAGATCAAACTGATTTTAACAAAAATTTAAGAACGCCTACATTGTCTAGTAATGTAGGTATCATTTCTCAATTTTAATTAGTTATTTGTAATGAACAATAAATAAACCTAACCAACCTAAAGAGGTAGAGATGGTATCAACGCTATATATTGTGCCAACTCCTATTGGCAATTTGGATGATATCACTCTGCGTGCATTACAGATCCTTAAGCAGGTAGATCTTATTGCAGCTGAAGATACCCGGCGTACATGTTTATTATTGCAGCATTTTGCTATTAATACCCGTATGACATCCTTACATAAGCATAATGAACAGCGGAAAACAGATCAATTAATTTCTCAATTAAAAAAAGGATTAAGTATAGCATTAGTTTCTGATGGAGGAACACCGCTAATTAATGATCCTGGTTGTCATCTAGTAAAATACTGTCGACAAACAGATATTCGGGTAGTTCCTTTAACAGGGGCATGTGCAGCAATTACAGCCCTTTCTGCTGCCGGTATCACCTCAGATCGCTTTTGTTATGAAGGATTTTTGCCAGCAAAACAGAAGACTCGACAAGAAATATTACAAAGATTAATAGAGGAGTCTAGAACAGTTATTTTTTACGAATCACCTCATCGTTTATTAGACACATTAGCAGATATGATCGCTATTTGGGGGCCTAAACGTTATGTTGTCTTAGCTCGAGAATTGACAAAAACTTGGGAATCAATTTATGGTTTGCCAGTTGGAGAACTTCTTGATTGGGTAAAACTTGATAAAAATCGTTATCGTGGTGAAATGGTATTGGTAGTTGAAGGGTATCGAGTAGTAAAAGATAGTAACGTAGCCATTCCATTTGATGCGATGAAAACATTAGCGTTATTACAAGAATCATTACCGTTAAAAAAAGCAGCCGCCATTACAGCAGAAATTTATGGTTTAAAGAAGAATGCGTTATATAAATATATTCTTAAACAACAAGTTAGCACTGATAGTACAAGCAAGTAGATTAGCTATTAGCTATCTTAGATAAAATAACTATACAAATTAATGTTAAATCCATATAATTTAGTATTGGAGTTAGTAAGACAACCGCTGCTTTCTTATTAGTTACCATTAGTAACTTGATAATAGAGGGGAGGAAAGTCCGGGCTCCATAGGGCAGGGTGCCAGATAATATCTGGGAGGCGAAAGTCTACGACTAGTGCAACAGAGAGCAAACCGCCGATGGCTATTAAGAACAGGTAAGGGTGAAAGGGTGCGGTAAGAGCGCACCTCGCAGCTGGTAACAGCTTGCGGTACGGTAAACTCCATCCGGAGCAAGGCCAAATAGGGGTTCTCTAGATGCGGCCCGCATCGAACCCGGGTAGGCTGCTTGAGTTAGTGCGCGAGTACTGACCTAGATGAATGGTTGTCCACGACAGAACCCGGCTTATCAGCTAACTTTAAAAACATTAAAACCCCCATTGTAAGTGAATTTAGAATGGGGGTTTTAATGTTTTGACCATTTAGAGTGCAACAGAATTAATAAAGTGATTATTTATCATCAATAACGTTGATAACATAATACGAGTATGCAGGTTGCTCTATTGATGATAGAGCAATAAATATGAGGAATAATTTTTTACATTAGCATTAATGCAATTTTTAGAATTTCCATGTAATGGTTTAACTCAACACAATTAGTTAATACAAGATAAAATCACAGCTAGGAGAAGCTTTTTAATAACTTTAGATTCTTCACGCTATTTTAGCCATGACATATTAAAAATTTTTATTTAACTTTCGCTCATATTTTTTAGAATTGCAATTTCCTGTTTCAACAGAAAATATGGTGTCTGAATAATTTGAGCTTAACAGTTTTCTACCTCGTAGAAATTGTTACTTTAATCCACTTCACAAGTTTACAAAGTAAACGTATTAAAAATAGTCAGATCTTGATCTAATTCTTTTATCCCAGTTTATTATATAAACCTTCCCCCTCGTTATACAGGCCATCTTTATAGAAAGATGGTTATGAGTATATAAGTTAATGACAAAATATCATGATGATTAGGATCCATCGTCAGGCAACTACAACACCTAAAATCAGTGCGGCCATTCAATCAGCAAAAGCCTACATCTATTTAGCGCACCCATTTTTTTATCATTTATCGATAACGCTGTGGTCTGATCAAGAGAAGTTGTAGTCATTTTTAAAAAACGTTTCTTCCTTTCGACGATTTGCTAGTAGTTTCCTTGTATGCTAATGTCTGAACCTCGTATTTTATCTCGATCTAGCTTGGATTGCTGTTTACCCAATCATGAAGTGAAAATTTGCATGAAATGAGAAAAGTAAGCACTAAAGCCTAAGTATAAAACGTTTAAAAGATATTAATATCCTTATCTGCGTGTAAATGTGAAATATATTCCGCAAATACTAAAGAAAACTTGATGACGTTATTTTTTGTAGATGATATAGTTCAAGCCACTCGATGAGTTTTTATCTATCTACACAAGACTAAAAAAAATGCTATACGTTTTTCACGTTATCTTAATCATGCCATATTTCATAGTTATCTATCGGATACTTAAATAGAACGGCAAATAATTTATAGATTACCTTTTTAGTCTGTAAAAACATTCAGCTTCCGGAAAACAGGAATTCGCTTGCTTGTCTATAGAACCTGGTATATAACACCGGATTTAGGCAGTCTAACAATCCCTCAAACAAATGATATAGTGTAATTTAATAAATACAATATAATATAACGGCTACAAAGCCTTCATATCAATTCTAGTCAAGTTTTTTAGATCGTTCTTCATCAATATTTTGACTGTGCAATCAGGAATTATCCCAATCAGCATTGATAGTAAAATTCCACTCTAGTCTATGAAAGATTGATTCAAAATTAAATTTAAATTATTCAAAAAATCATACTATCTTTTGGGATAATGACACTTAATAATTCATAAATAGGTTGCGGCACCACTAAATATTTGATTTATATATTGAGGTCAAATAACTTTAGCAATTTATAAAAGCATATTAGATTGATTAGGATCGTCTTCACTTAAATAAACAGAAAGTATATTATCAATATCATCAGTATATTTTGGTCATACCTTCAATACAGTATTTAAGTCACCACATCTTTTCGACAGCACGCCAACTATAAGATAAGTTTTAGCAGCTTGATAAATCTCTTTAGCATTTTAGTGATAGTGTCTGTCAGAACATTTAAATAAATATTTTCATGATAAAATTAGGGGGTTAATTGTTTTAATTATTTGACTCCAATAATAATTTAAAGTATGCGTGAAATAATTTTTTTCAGTTTTTTATTATTTAACACTATAGATATCAGCTTCAACTTTTCCTTTATTAGGTTTATATTCGCAAAAATTGATACCAGTAGGTATCCTCCCATTTTAATTCTGTCATTATTGCATAAGTTTTTTATCAATGCCTTTCTAATCGAATCTTATCTCTACCTGAATAAATATTACAGACAGCAGCATTACAAATGATTTGGATTTTGAATACTTTTATTTTGTTAAGATCATTGATAAAGTTAGTCATCCTCTCAATTATTTATGTGCCAATCTTTTTTAGCAGTTAGGTAGAACGCAATCATCACGTTAAACCTAAAATATTTTCTTTAACGGATTTTTATAACACGACTAATTTCACTATTTTCTTGCTTAACTCATTCAACATATTGATATTATCAATGACGAACTACTAGTTGCGCCTTTAATTACTTTAGCGCTACTATAGATCACTAAGTCAGCGCCATATTAATAATAAGTCACTAAATCTTTTTCGAATTATACTCATTTTGGTGTCTTATGGATTTCAGAGGTGTTGGCGTATTTCCTGTTGATTGATTTTATGGATGATTTAAAGAATAGAGAGATGACATGCCATGAAACTATACCTTATAAACATCCGTGAAATAAGAAATTACATGTGATCATTTGCATGAATTCATCCGTAATGGGTGAGCCAGACAAATGATAGTGCACTATCGTTAAGGCGGTGCTCAAAGCCATACTGCGATAATATGCTCAATACCATCTTGTCTACGCATCTCATCCGTTATCCGTAATGTTTATACCACAGCGAACCCTATATAGACTGATATTGCGAGATATTGAGATTAAAGTACCTAAGATTAAAAAGGGATCGCAGTGGAAACAGAATATCTTTTAACAGCTCGTTGCTATCACCTTGTTTGAAACGTACAAAAGCAGCGAAAAGGTTACCCTGGACTACCGGCAAGATATCTCTTCACCGGTAATTTTCACGAAATTCTTTGGGCTTCTTAGTGGAAAGCGCATACTCTCTCTGGATGCCATCAGTAGATTAA
The DNA here is from genome assembly GCA_046530735.1 of Arsenophonus sp. Taxonomy (GTDB): domain Bacteria; phylum Pseudomonadota; class Gammaproteobacteria; order Enterobacterales; family Enterobacteriaceae; genus Arsenophonus. Next base: position 32,601 of record JBHEQV010000057.1, on the reverse strand, counting down.
AATATCGATACCTTGAAAAGCATAGGTAAATAGCAGCTATATGATTCAAGCGATATGCGCTACATTTATTTCTATTTTGATGTCACATGCCGTCTCATATCCAGACAATGTGATCATCTTTACCTGTTGCTCATTATTGATGATACTGTGCATGGATGTAAGGAGCTTCTTTATGCTTGAATAGAATTATTGAAAGTTAGAAGTGAACTTAGGTTTAACTTTTCAATGGTTTGTAAGCGTATACCTTAACTATATCTTCAAATTTTACTACGGAGATGGTGCCCTTAGTTTTGGAATGTAATGTCAAGATATTTTAGGATACATAACACTAAAACTCTATTGTGCCATAAACAACTCACATGCTTTCTTTATTCTCCAGAGACATCCAACTAAAAGTTTAAGATGAGCTGCAGGAAGCCTTGGCCTAGCAGAGAGGTGTGATGACGTTGATAAAGCCATTGATATTTTATTGGCAAGATTTTCAGCGTATCCTAAAGAGATGAGGAAGCTGAAGAAAGAAAGAGAAAAACGGCTGATATTCTATGACTTTTTATCAGTGCACTGGGCGTCATAAGAACAATGAATCCGATTGAATCAGTTTTTAACGATAGTGAGAATACGAAGTCGATACGCGAAGCACTTTTGTTTGAGAAAACAACTCTTTCAATGCTATTTAAGCTGTTCCCGTCTGCTAAGGAAAGTTGAATTCTGATAAGGGGGAATTTAGCTTGCTAACTTTGGTTGTAAACAACATTCAATTTAAGGATGGAGAACAGATTTATGAAGAATCAGAGTGGAAACATCCTCATGACTGTCATAGACAAAATTTTTTAATAACTCATCTTCTTTTGAAATTATGTCGACTATTAAAGAAATTTGATGTTTTTAGCAAAAAAGTACATCACTTCTTTTACTGTTAACATATTTTTTTCTATTTGATCAGTAATTTAACAGTAGTGCACACTTATTAGAATAACCAGCTTCGATAATTTCACTGACACCAAATTCAATATAGTATCAACTAATTCAGGATATTAATATTATATCTTTTTACATAACAATTTTATAGGAAACAAGTTCATGTAATGCATGAAGATTATAAAGTAAATCGGCATTATCTTTTAGATCACAAGAGTGATAGATTTCTTAATGACTGCTGAGGAAAAGAAAAACAATCAGCACATTTTTCGTATTAAAGAGATTAATAAATATATTTCCCGATTTTATTTTGTTATTTTTGAGAAAAATTGTTGCTAAAATCCTTTATATTATATAAAGAATTTTGCTATATAGATTGCCTTGAAAATAATCATAAAAATCAAAGAAACTTTTTTCCTTCCTGGCAACATAAAACTGCATCTCATTAGTTAGCTCAGTAATTATCTGTTGGATAACATTGATTCATGCATTAAATCAACTCATTTTGCTTTATTATGCTGATGATATAAAAGTGAATATGTCATTCACTAGTGATATTCATTATAGTACAACAATATTATTTTAAAAATCCTCGATTGTAGGAAAAGATTTAATAATCTTACTGAAGGTCTGATAACGAAACTAGATCGAGAAGATAAATGCTTTAGTTATATCAATGTATGTTGAATAGCTTAACTTTACAGAAATTATTAAAACAAATAGATATTAATTTTTAAAACAGCATTTAGATGGTGTCACTGTTTTTTTTGCTTCAGTAACGATAACTAACTTAAACTTACTAAGTGGTATTGTTTAAGGCGATGAAATATTTTTCTCATGAATTCTTTAAAGGGAAGCGTTATATTCCACATAGGAAAGGTAGAAAACGCGGGGAGTAAGGAAATAAAAAGAAAAGAATAAATTCTGAACTTAATCGCTCGAGATCAACAGGGTTATGATGTGACCAATAAGATTCTTGAAGAGTTTAATGCACAGTGTGTTATCCGTTTTCTTAATCTAATCATCGATAAAAAGTTCATTCTTTGCTAAGAGTAAGCTAAATAATGGCATGAATCTTTTAGTAATGAGCATGAAATTAGTTATTATCGCTTAATATAATGTTAGGTAATTAGAGAGTTATATGTAAGGAATTTTAGATTAAAAATCTAAATATTTATATCAGTTAATTAAAATATAACTGAGCGGATCTCTCATGCTGAGAGATCGTTTTATTTTACTAAAATGGGATCTGCCTTAAAAAAGATTGTTTTGAAACTACAAGAATTGAAATTATAGAGAGGTGCTATAAATTGTTATGCGAGCAAACCAAGAACCCTTGCCAATATATTATAATTTTTTAGTAATTCATACAGATAACTCGGGACAAGTCTATACAAAAAAAATAAATTTAACAAATTATGGCGACTTTCACTGTTATGCTACCTGCTTATCTAAAGCGCTTTATGATCTGCTTTTCAGTCAAAAATAATTATGGTAATTTCACTAAATTTTTATGACAACTCCAAAGAAAGGATATAACACTCTATCTAACTTTAACCTTAATTTTCTCTACATGCAATATTATCAACTACAGTGATGATTATTTGTAGTTTTAAGAACCCTCATACCAAGCCACAAGGCTAGATACTGCACTTAATGTCGATAATGAATAAAAATATGCCTACCATGAATTCATTATCTATACAGAACTAAGATACCCCCATTTATTTCTTCATAGGAGAAATATACGGAGATCTGGCTGATAGACTTAATGAATCTAAATAAAATGACTCTTTTTTCTTTAGTAGCGAACGAGACTCAAAGGGTAATTTATTCAGATGTATATCCATGTCTAACTAAACTAGTTTTTATCATTAATGACGGGTAGAATAAATTTTTTTAAAAAATACGGTGAAATTTCAACTATCGTAGACACTCTATCTATCGAGTGAATGCTAGACTGTGGCACTTTTTGTGATATTATTGGTCCGATCGCGTTACTGTTCTGTGTCTATCCTGAATGTTTCCAGCCCCTATTTTTTTGCATAAATATAAGTTCAAAAATCTACAGTTAATATCGCCTACAAAAGTACGGAAAAGTGATTAGCGCAGCAGGTTTATATTTTATAAGACTACGACTCCAACAACACATTACCTTTCACTATACCATATTTCTTTTGATCTTTTTTGCAATAACTGGCTTGTGTGTGACTCAATGCTTTTTTTTTGCTGCCATCCGCATTATGCTGCAAGTTGGCATACAAAAAGGATATCGAAATTAGTATCTTCTTTCCTTACAGATTTATGTTTAATAACTCAATCAACATCCGCCATCTTCATCTCTTCATCTCTTCATAATTCGTGATAGTTTGGATATTAAATATGCTGCTGTACGGCATGAACAGTTCTTTAAAAAGAAGTCGAAAAATCTGATTAGGCGTTAGCATTCGGCCTCTGCGTTATAGTTATAACCTGATAAATTCCAATAGTTTTCTTGCTCTGTGGAATATCATTTGAGTCAAGAAGTAGTGGTACCAGTTACCTGAAGGAATAATATGGATGGTCATTAAAAAACTTAGTTAAAAAGACTGGGAAGGGGGGGGAAAGCGTGTGAGCGTGAATACCTCAGGCGCTATCTTAAACGGTACAGGGGGATAGGTATCCCACGCGTCAAAACTGCAGCATTAAGCGATATAGAAGTGGTTATACATCATTATAAACAACCGGATTATACAGTACCTGAAAGCAGAATATGAAGCAGTAAAAGATAATTAGCGCTATATTAAAAGCATATTCTGATAAGGCATTTTAAGATGCAGCGCTATTATAGTTTCTGATTAAATCATAAACGAGGCATACTATTACCAAATATATATAAGGCATTGAAGATATAATAGTTTGTAAAAAATTGCAAAAACCGAGTTCACTGTGGTTATGAAAAGTTTCCTGCGCACAAATTCATATAAATGCATTCTGTGTGGTGACAGACTATTTTTATCAATGCGCAAGCTTGACAGCAGGCAGCTAAGTAAATGTTATTAGAAATAAATGCATAAAATAGAGAAAAACGAAAGTTACTAAGCTAAATATAGGGTTAATATCTATAAAATTAGTGTACTAGGTAAGGTTAAAGAAACACACAATTTCATGAAATTTTATTTATAATAGATCTATAAACTAATCCCCCATTTTCCTTTTAGGAAAATGGATGGCTTCTGTCTTCTCTTAAAGAGAGATTTAATTTCCTAACCATGAATTCTTAAGTTTTAGTTGCTAGCTTTTTTAGCTATGCTATTATTATCAATAATAATTTTCGAAAACAGGAATTCTTACTTGCTTTCTTGAATACTAGTTCTTACAAAAACTGCTTTCAAAATTGAATCATGAATATTTATTCATGTCGTTATCTGAAATTTTTTCTAATTAAATTTCTTTTGTTTGATTACCTCTATTAATAACTCATTGAGCTCTTTAGCGGAAAATATTCGGCAATATATAGAGAATCGGTTCTTATTTTGTCGGCAAGTTCTTTGCTATTGCAATATCGATAAATAGTTATTAGCAAATCTAGTGTATGTAATTAGGCTTAACTCTAATGCTTCGTAAATCTATTTCCACCATTAAATTGAATGTTGTTTATAATCACAGGATCAACAGCTGAACTTCCCCTGAGCCACTTCCAGCTTTTTTGAGCAAAATGTAGCAGCTTAAATATACGATTTAAAGGATTATTTTCGTAAGCACAATGCTTGTATCGCTCTTCATAGGCTTATTGTCACACAAAAGTCAATTTAATTGGATTCGTTGTTCTTATTGATGGCAAGTGCACTGATAGAATGGTATAAGATACCAGCAGCTATTCTCGATCTTTTTCTAGCTTCTTCATCGCTGGAGGATATACTTAAAACCTTATTAACAAAATATCAAGGTATTTATTAGCGACATCATAGATCTCTGCTAGCCAGAGCTCCAGTAACTCACCTTAACTTTCAGTGCTACATATTTTTTAGGAGTGAAAACAACTACATTAGTTATTTTATGTACTCAATAGTATTAATATTGCGTATCCAGAAATATTTTTATTATTACATTATAAAAAAAACAAAAAAATCATTCTCCCATAGCAAGCCTGAAATATGGTTAAGACACGCGTTCGCAGGTCATTAATAATTTCAGTCTAGTTCATTTTTATTTTTAATATTCATTTTTGAGCGTAATTAGAGATCCTTAAGTCTATTCTTAGTGATGTTGATTTGATTAGAAGCAAAAAGGCTATCAGTTCCCCTGACAGTCCGGTATATGCTATCTGCCAAGTAATAAATGTAGCGATATCGTTTAAATAATGCAGCCGTTAATGCCTGCGTTCTCCAAGGCATTGCTCTTTCAATCTGCTGATAGGATTTAGAAAAAAATACTATGTGCTTTTCACTGATAAGCACCTCCAGAATTATAAAAATCACTGGTGTATATATACCTTGCATATACAGATTATTGTAGCAACTTTTTGATATTTTCACGCTTCGAATAAGATAATAGCAATAGCTCTTTGAAGTATATTCTATATGCTGCTGTGATCCCACTTTAACCTTAGGCACTTTAATATCAATATCTCCTAATACTAGTCTATATAGGGGTTCACTGAGGTAAACAACCGTTACGGGACTACGGATGAGATCTGTAAACAAGTGGTATTTTAACATGTTACCGTAAACACGGTTTCGAGCTCTATCTCAACAGCGAGTGCCAATTAACCTTCCTATCAAGCATTATGGATGAATTCATGCAATGGATCACGGTACGGTAATAAACTGGTTTCACGGATACATGTAATATAAATTTTATAGCATATTATCTCTGATAATAAATTATTCACGAAATTAATCAGCAGGAGATAATTTCTCCCCATCCATCAGCGAATCCAATACATCAAAAATGAGGATAACTCCTCGATAAAAATAAGTTTACCATTTTCATTCAATAAAAGTTTACCTCGATTTCAGTGATAGTTACCTAAAGGGGTCTCTCTCCCCACCTCTTCACCAGTTTATTGCTTTAAAATATAGCAGTTAATGCAGAAAAAAGAGAGAGTTAATAAAATTATTATTGAGTGCAATCTTTTTTAAGATACTGCTTCTTGTTAATTTTTTCTAAACTGATTACTAATGATTATGATTTTTTATTAGCATAGCTAATCTTGATTTTTTTTGCTACATAGTGCTTCTATAGGCATATACAGAAAAGTTATTAAAGTAATAAATGAAAAATATTGTAATTATTATTAAACCTATTTAACCAGTTATCATGTTATGTAAAATCGTTAAATCTTATTGGAAAAGGAGAACTAAAGCTTATAACGAGAGTCTATAATTATAAAATGTGTCATAAATCACATTTTTATAACTTCAAAATCAACAAATTGGAGGAAAAAGTTGAATGAAGATTTTTTACCGTTATAATCCACTGAAGATTGCACGTTACGTTAAGATATTATTTCGTGGTCGATTGTATATCAAAGATATGGGAGTATTTGAATTTGACAAAGGGAAAATACTACCCCCTAGAATTAGGGATAAGCAGCATTTCAATATAATGAATGAAATCAATAAAGAAGTTCTTATTCTCCAGGCAGAAATAGGTTAACTTGTCTGATAAATTTTGCGCCACATCATCCTCAGTGGCGCAAATAAAAATATAAACTAATAATGATCCAACAGTTTTAATCCATAAGTTCTAGTAGATGTGTCCTGGATTAGCGAAAAGATTTTTACTATACCTTACGTCGCTTTACATTAAATTTAATATTTACCAGGATATTTCATTTTGTGAATGACGTCAAATAATTTAATTTTGCATATGTAAGCAACAATGTTTTGATTATAATCAAAATTATAATCTTGAAGAAATTAAATTTATGGATGTTTTTTTGTTAAAAACACAAGTAATAGCTACTTTATATAAAATATCAATCTCAAAGAAGAGAAAAGTTTTCTCCTATGCAAAAATTGTTTTAGTACTACTTAGTCAATCTTTTCTCATAGATTCTCTCCTTTTTGTTACCAACAGGTAACTTACAGATAAAAACAAATCATATTATCTAATTCTTTGTCTTCTGGTGATTATTTTTATGAATATGTTAATCAACATTGAATAATCCATATAAAAACCACAACTAGGGAATATTGCATATTAATTCTTTTGTTGATCAAATCTCAAAACATAAAAACAACTGCAAGGACTAAAATAAATAAGTTTGAAATTTAACTAGAAAGTGATATTGATCATAATCAACGCAATATTTATAATATTTATCGCAGTTATTAAATGAAAGGATGATTAAAAATAGGTTTAACGCTGCCATAAATCCACTTAATTCTATCAAATAGCAAAATTTACGCTGAGATTGCTAATCTAATAGAAAATCAGGTTATATATTATTCTATTTCCTATTGGTTGGGGGTTTAGATGCAAAAGCACCTAATACTTATGTTCTTTATTTTGAAAAGGTAGCTTAGGCTTATTTCTAAATAGAAATAACTATCTGGATAACACTAAACAGATGAAAATTATTCGTTAGAATATATCGCTATTACCACTATTTTATAATTAGTGAGATAAAGAAAAAGAAATACAATTAAAGGATAATTATTGAGTTATTAGTAAATCTAATGTGTAATAATTAGTTTATTATCTGATATTTTATGAATCTATTTTGTATCTTTAAATTAGATGCTGTTATCAGCAGAGTCAGAGCAGGTCAATTCCACTTAGCCGGTTTCCAGCTTTTCTGGAGAGACGAAGCAGCTAAATACCATTAAAGGATTATTTTGAATCATACAGTCTTTCGATATTAGCTTCATAGCCTCACACTATCGCAAAAGCCAATATTTAAATTGGATTCATAGTTCTTATGACGCTCAGTATTCTAACGGAAAACATAGAATGTCAGAAATTTTTTGATTATTATCTAGGCTTTCTAATCGCGCTGAAGTGGGAGGAGTACGCTGAAAACCTTATTAATAAAATATCAAGTGATTTATTGGCGGCATCAGGACTCTCTCTGCTAGCCAGATCACTTCTCGCAGCTCACTTTAACTTTTGATGTTAAAATATCTTTATGGAGTGAAGAAAGCATATTAGCTATTTTGCATACCAAAACAGCGTTGGTGCTTAGTATTTTGAAATATCTTTTCCATTACATTCTAAAAACTAAAGCACCGCCTCCCATAGCAAGCTCAGGAGATATAGTTAAAGCACGCACACGATAGCCGGAGGTCATTCAGAAGTTCAGCCTAGTACGTTTATAACTTTCGATAACCATATTCAACCTAAATCAATTCTTTATGTCCATGCTCAGTGATTCCGATTAATTACCAGCAGATAAAGGCGATCAGCTATGCTTGATAGCATAGTGTATATGTCATCAGAACAGAAATAAAGTTAGTGGTATCGCTTAAATCACCAAGGGTACATTTCTCATCTTGACTACGCCCCTTTAAGCCATTTCTGTTTCAGTTTGCTGATTGTACTAGCAGATAAGTCATGCGCTTCTTGCCAAGAGAATCGCCTAATAGTTTAACGAAAATCACCGGTTGTATGCCTCGCAAGTACAGGCATAGCAGTAGCTCTTTGCCGATTTTTGTACCCTTTAGGTAAGGTGATAGCAAAAAACTGTTGAAGTATATTATATTGCCGCTGCAATCCATCACTAATCTTAGGCACTTTAATCTCAACATTACCATTACTAGTTTTTACTGCATGGTTCGATGTAGCACATAACCATTACTGGCGATACAAAACAGGGTTAAATATGTTCTCGCAGTTATAATGAGGCTTTCGAGCCGAATTCAACGGCGGTGTCCTATCAGCTTCCTGGCAAAGCATTACCGGATGAGTTCATGAAAGGGATTGCAGATCAATATCTAGTTTCGGAGATATCTCTGTAGGGTAAATTTCATTGCATATTATCTATCTATTATTAAGATCATTCATAAAATGAATCAAAAAGGATAATCATCTTTGAAATTCCATATACCAGAAATAAATATAACTTGATTACTTGAATATCAATATCTAATTCTGTTAATTTAGCAACCTGACGCACACCGTGTTGATAACAATACCTTTCTACTGTTTTTTTCATAACAAATTCTCTAATCTAACATTATTAGCGCTTTACGTGAAGAGCCTCAGCCATCAACTAATAGATCCACTCCTTCTCACTGCTCTTTCAGAAAATCATAAATGATTTTATTCTCTTTAAAATATTTTACTGTCATAATTTAACCACTAAATAAAGTATGTCAGCCAAAGTTAGAGAATAAAGATTCAACTACATTCACCTCTTATTGATAGATATCACATAGTTCGCAAGATTTGCGTTTATTTAAGCACAAGGAAAGTTCAATATATCCTTATGTAATTATTCTTTTTCTAAAAGAGTAGCTCATAAAACACTGAGAAAAATCAAAATTACAATAATTTATTAAAAATAAGTACAACAGAAAATAAAATTTTAATTAGTAACGCCGCTTTAAGTTTATTTCCAATAAAGATTTTATATCTTTAGAGGTTATGTTAATAAACAACTTTCTTTATATAGCTTAACAATATAAATATAATGAGCCAGAGTAACCAACCCGTTAAATGATGAAGATATAACACGCTAATCAAAGATTATTAAACAAAAAAATCACAATTAAGATGAATATAGCATGATATAATTGGGTGTATTTTACACCTAATTTAACTGCTAAAGTATTTTTATCTGCTTTAATATTATTTTCTATTTCGCATATTGTTAACATTTATTACTGTTACTAACGAAACAATCCAGAAGCAGTTTTTGATAATAACAGGCTATGTTTGTAAAGGTTATTAGTAGAAATCCATTTACTGTATGAAGGATTTTTGCTACATAAGTTCCCTTAAAAAACAAGCAGTCATATAGATTAAAGAGACTTTTCCTTACTCTCTACTAAAATAAATCTGCATTTCATTAGTTGTCTAGATATTAATCTGTCGGATGATATCAATTAATACATTGAAGCAAGTTATTGCACTTTAATCCTACCTATATTCTCACAGAGAACATCTTTATCTGCTGAGGAGATTTATTATAATTACAACGATATCGTTGCAAAATCCCAATTACAAAAAAATATGTAACAATCTTATTGGAATTTTCTCTGGCGAAAGTATATCACAAAAGTAAATGCTTTAATTATCTTCGATGTATATTGAATAGCTTCACTTTACAAAAGAAAAAAAACAAACAGACATTGATTTAAAACAGCGTTTAGATGTGAGATATCCACTTGCTTCTTTCTTCAGCAGCGAGAGACAACATAAATGCACTAAGTGATTATTATTAAAGTCAACGAAACATTTTTCCTGAATCATTTAAAAGGAACCGTTATATTCCACATAGGAAATCTAGAAAACGCGGGAGGGGAAATAAAAAAGAATCAATTTGCGGTCTTAATCGCCCGAGATCGAGATAGTCATGGAGCAATGAAACTTTTGAAGAGTTTAATGCAGAATGTGTTAATCGTTTTCTTGAGTCGATATTCAATAAAGATTTCATCCTTTACTTCAATAGAGTAAAATTGTACAAAACTTTTTCTAGTGAGAACGAAATTAGTTACCATCGACTAATAAGATTGAGTAATCAGAAAGTTATTTGTAAGGAATTCCATATTCAAAATCTGATCAGTTATATCAGTCGATTAAAAGTGTGTCTAAATAGATTTCATGACGTAGGGTTATTTTTACCGAATTATCTGACCTTGGAATAGATTGTTTGAACTAAAACAATTTAAAATATAGCTGTGACTATAAATTCCTCTACGAGCAAAGCAGCTATTTTTGCATAAGATAGCCGATTAAATTCATCTAATTAATCTATAAGTTGTTGTTATAACATAGTGGGAGGTTTTATAGTCCCACCTAGAATTATAATCAGCAAAGTTAATGGCGCTAGATTATAAAATAAATCGACTTAGATCTTCATCAGCAACTAGCTCATCCAAATGCTTAGAAACGTAATCAGCATCAATTATAATATCTTGATCAATGCTTTCACTGGCATTGAAAGAGATATCTTCCATTAATCGTTCAAGAACGGTATGTAATCGACGAGCACCAATATTTTCTGTTTTTTCATTAACTTGCCATGCTGCTTGAGCAATTTTACTAATAGCTTCTGATGTAAAAACAATATTTAAACCTTCTGTTTCCATCAATGCTTTATATTGTATAGTTAAAGATGCATTTGGTTCAGTTAAAATACGGTTAAAGTCTTCTGCCGTCAATGCTTGTAATTCGACTCTGATAGGTAATCTGCCTTGTAGTTCAGGAATTAAATCTGATGGACTTGTAACCTGAAATGCGCCAGAAGCGATAAATAGAATATGGTCAGTTTTTACCATACCATGTTTAGTCGAAACGGTGCAGCCTTCAACTAAAGGTAGCAAATCACGTTGTACACCTTCTCGAGAGACATCTGGACCAGAAGTTTCTCCACGTTTGCATATTTTATCGATTTCATCAATGAAAACAATACCGTGTTGTTCAACTGAATCAATAGCTTGCTGTTTTAGTTCTTCTGGATTAACCAGTTTTGCTGCTTCTTCTTCTATTAATATTTTAAAGGCTTCTTTAATCTTCATCTTACGAGGTTTATGTTTTTGCCCGGCTAGATTTTGAAACAAAGATTGCAATTGACTAGTCATTTCCTCCATACCAGGAGGAGCCATAATTTCAATGCCTACTGGTATAGTAGAAACTTCAATTTCGATTTCTTTATCGTCTAGCTCACCTTCTCTTAGTTTTTTACGGAAAGATTGGCGTGTGTTAGAAGGTTCTACATGGGGATCAGGATGTCCCCAATTATTTTTAGCTGGAGGCAATAAAACATCAAGAATACGTTCTTCTGCCAGTTCTTCTGCACGGTAACCATTTTTTTCTATAGATTGAAGGCGCACCATTTTTACAGCAGCGTCAGTTAAATCACGAATGATAGAATCAACCTCTTTACCAACATAACCGACTTCAGTAAACTTAGTTGCTTCTACCTTGATAAATGGAGCATTAGCCAGCTTTGCTAAGCGCCGGGCAATTTCAGTTTTACCTACACCAGTTGGACCAATCATCAAAATATTTTTCGGTGTTACTTCTTGACGCAATACTTCATCAAGTTGCATACGACGCCAACGATTACGTAGCGCAATAGCGACAGAACGTTTTGCTTTGTGTTGACCAATAATATAATTGTCCAATTCACTGACAATTTCACGTGGCGTCATTTCAGACATATTTGAATCCTTAAGATTTTGAAAAGAGTTCTTCAAAGTTAAAATTATGGTTGGTATATATGCAGATATCACTCGCTATATTTAGTGATTTTTCTGTAATATCACGTGCGCTCATTTCTGTATTCTCTAACAGAGCACGTGCAGAAGCTTGTGCATAAGCACCACCAGAACCAATAGCAATCAAATCATTTTCTGGTTGGATGACATCTCCATTACCTGTAATGATCAATGAACTTCTCTCATCTGCAACAGCTAAAAGCGCTTCAAGTTTTCTCAGCATACGATCAGTACGCCAATCTTTAGCTAGTTCAACAGCAGCTTTTGTTAGCTGTCCTTGGTAAAGTTCTAGTTTTCGTTCAAAAAGTTCAAATAGTGTAAATGCATCAGCAGTACTACCTGCGAAGCCCGCGATAACTTTATTATTATAAAGGCGGCGCACTTTACGAACGTTGCCTTTCATTACGGTATTGCCTATAGTCGCCTGTCCATCACCACCAATTACAACTTTGGCATTACGGCGAACACTTATAATTGTAGTCATAATCCAGCCCTTGATTATTTTAATATAGGAGTATATAAGCATACTTTTTATGTTTTTACGCAAAAAGTCTGTATTTACCTATAGGAATTTTAATGGGGGATAAAAATCATTTTTCAACCCTTACTTGCATGAAGAATGCAGCCGGATATGCCGATAGATTTAGCTCGATCACGTATTTTTTCTGCTGTTTCTTGATTGTAAGGCCCAAGAACAACACGATACCAACCTTTTTTTGAAATAATTCTACTTTCTAAACCTAAAAATGCCATGTTGGCTTTAACGAATTCTGCTTTCTTCAGATTCTTAAATGAACCACACTGCACCCCTATTTTTTGTTGAATATTTGTTGGTTTCTGAATCTGTGGGATGGGTTTTAACCGCAGAGATGATTCTATTGGCGGACCATTAACGATAACGCGTGAGCGAATGACATTATCATTATTAAGCATTTCGGATAAATTAATGGCATAGTTGCGTCTATCTGCGTCAATCTGCTCAAGAAATTGACGCTGTTCGTTGCTTAAATCAGTTTCATTATTAATATTTGATTTAATTGAGTTATTAAAGTCTGGTAGAGCAATATCACGATTTTCCAGCTCTTTTATATAACGCCATCGTTCTTCTGGTTTAGGTGGCAGACTGGTAACTAGCTGACTATTATTAGATAAGATTTTTTTATTAAACACAGGAACGCGTTTATTTTGTATAATGTAATATAAGCTACCAATAAATATAATAACGATGAGAATAGCAACAGTAAGGGTTGTTTTTGGTAATCCTTGATTTAATTTTTTCTTGCCTGAACGCGTATTCTTATAGAGTATTGTACGCCCTAGTCTTACGTAATCTTTTTGTGCCACTTTCCAATTCGCTAATTAATAAAAAGTTACATTAATTATTATATGTTACTCAACCTAATTACTTTACACTAGTTTTTAGGTAGCAAACACTATCAGGAATAATTAAATCGCAGTCTAGCAATTTGCATTTTTATCTATTCTTTCTGATAATAATTTCATTATCTGTTTTTACTCCCATTAATAACGGTAAAAAGTAGTCTATCTCCATACAGAATACATTTATACGAATTCTATGCCAAGAAATTATTTTATCAGCATGAAGAAATCCTAATTTCTCAAGTTTTTACGGGTCTTCATTTCTAACTCATTATATACTTTTAGTAATAGTGTTTTTCCTTTATAATTTGACAAGAAACTATAGTAACTGATAATTTTAAAACATCTACTGGAATATAGTTGATGTAGCACCTGATTATCTTTCCTTGCGTTAGTATCTCTCCTGCCAGGTTTGTTGAGTTCGGTTTTAATAACAATCATGCACAAACTACCTCCCTCGATAATACCGTAGTTTGACGCAGATGTGTCTGGGAACGTTTAAAGTGGCGCTGAAGGTATATTCGCGCTATGCCACGCCAATTTCGTCTTTTTAGCGAGGTGCACTTTCCTCACAGTAACATCCCGTACTGTACATTCAGGTATTGCTGCTATTTCTTCCTGTAGCAAAATATGTTTCAAACTAGGAAATCAGCTACTGGGATTTATTAGGTCATAGCTGTGAACATAGTACTAGCCGGGTGATAGCACCTCATTAAATTTCTTCAACCGCTCTTTTAAAGAACGACTCACATCATACAACATATTTAATATCATACCGTCAGGAGTGACGAAGAAATAAAGAAATGAAGAGATGAAAAGATGAAAAGATGAAGATGCGGATGTTGATTGAGTTTTCAAGCATGAATGTGCAAGGATAGAAGATACTAATTTCAATATCCTGTTTGTGTAGCCACTTGCAGCTATAGTGGAGATGGTAGCAAAAAAAAGAGCGTTAAGTCGCTGCTAGTTATTGTAAAAAAAAGCCAAAGAAGATAGGGTATAGTGAAAATAATGCATTGTTAGGAATAGCAGGTCTTATAAAATATAAGCCTTCTGTGTTAATCATTCCTCCGTGCCTTTGCAGCGACATGAACTGCAGACTTTTTAACTTACAGCTATACAAAAATATAAGCTGGAAATATTTAGGATAGACATAGCAGTAACGCGCCCTAATCTATAATGGCACAAAAATGCCACAGACTAGCATTTGTTCGATAGATAGAGAGTCCACGATAGTTGTGATTTTTACCATATTTTTCAAAAAATTTATTTAAGCCGTCATTAATGATAAAAAGCAGTTTAGTTGAACAATGGGGATATATATTGGAGTATATTATTCCATAGATCTCTTTAGCTAGTTAAGCATAAATGGTAATCTTCTTTACATTTGTTAGGGATGTCAGCCCAGTTATCTTTGTATTTGTCAAATTAAGCAAAAGAAATGGGAGATCAATCTCCCAGTTTTGTATAGGTAATGAATGACATCGGTAGGCATATTTAGTTATTGCTATCAGTAGTTGTATTCAGCATCATCAGCTTAGTTTAAGTCTGGTACTAAAAACTACAAATAATCGTTACTATAGTCAGATATAATACTGCATGTTGAGAAAAAAATTGAGGAGCCTTTCAAATGTAGAGTTATATAGTCTCTTTTGGGGTGTCATAAAAATTAGTATACTTTTACCATAATCATTTTTGATAAAAGGAGTTCATGAAGTGCTTCAGATAAAACAAAACGGTATAATACGGGAAGTTATGAATAGTCGTCATGATTTGCTGATTTAAGTTTTAGGGGAGATTTATTCCGATCTATTTGTATTATTTCCTGATAAATTATGGCATGTTAGCAATGGTTGTTGGTAGAGAAACTCCTTATACTATAAGAAGAATTTTCGCTATATCGGTTGCTATGAAAAAGGAAACAGTCATGCAGATAAAGAAAACTATTTCTTCACTTCATTCTAATATAAAACTGCATCTTATTAGTTGTCTCAGCGACAATCTATTGAATAATCTGGATTTATCCATATGAAGAAACTCATTTCCACTTTATCCTACTCATGTTATCATAGTGAACATGCAACTGTTTGGGACATTCATTATGGTTATAACCATGCCATTGAAAAATCTTAGATTTCAAGAAAAGATTTAATAATCTTACTGGAAGAAAGTACTCTGGGAAAACTACATCACTTAGGATAAATGGTTTAGTTATCTACTATGTATGTTAAATAGTTTAACTTTACAGAGTTAGGAAAATAAATAGGCATTAATTTAAAAGTAGCGTTTAGGGATGGCATCACTGTTTTTCTTTCTCAACGGTTACAGCCAATATAAATACACTAAGTGGTATTGTTTTTAAGTCAACGAAATATTTTCCCTGAATCCTTTAAAAGAAATTATTATATCTCATATTAGAAAGCTAGAAATACAGGATAGGAAGAGATAAAAATAAAAAAATGAATCGTGATCTTAATCATCCGAGATCCACAAGGTCATGTGTGAGTGATGAAACTCTTAAGAGTTTAATGCAGAAGTGATTAATCGTTTTTTAAGTTAATCTTTGATAAAGAGCTTATTCTTTACTCGGATGAAGATAAATGTTAAAATTTTTCTAGAGAGCATTAAATTAGTACCATCACCTAATAAGTCTAGGTAACCAGAGAATTATTGGTAAGGAATTTCACATTCAAAATATGAACAATTATATCATCCGATTAAAAGGCTGCATGATAGATTGCATGGTTAAGGTCATTTATTTACTGAACTATCTGGTTTGAAGAAGATTATTGAAATCACAATAATTGAAATATAGACATGGTTATAAATTGGTTTGCGAGAAAATCAACAGATGTTTTTAGCAAAAATAGCTAAAATTAACATGCGGCTTAGTATAAAATTACTCAGCTCATGAACATCTCCGAAAGCAGCGTATCTACTATTCTCACGCATAGCGTGCTACATTTTGTATATTGTATAATATTTAGATTACTCAATCTTATAATAGATAAATCTTTTAATAATCTTAGTCCTATACGTATGCTCATCTATATAACACATAAATAGCCATAATATCATCATGGTAAAAATTGCGCTAAGTTGCTTAAGTAATCCAAAAAGTTTTATGCTTTCATTTCCGCCTTGATAACTAAAGTCACTATTAATATATTCCTTGCAGCTTAACCTGCCGCTATATCGCTTGAGTGTAACCCTGAAAAAACGATATTAACAATACCAAGTGGTTTCTAGGCCGGTTGCTTCGATTATATACAAGCAATACATTTATAAGAAAATTTTTGTAAATAGTTAATTACATTAAAAGAATAGGTTAGAAAATCAATATTTATTGAAGCAATATTGAATTCAGGTATAAATTCATTTTCAATAACTATTGCCGATAAATTTTTTAGTTTTCTATTTGATGAGCGAAATGAAATATCAGAATTGAATAAATATGATGGAATTATTTGTCGGCTAACAAATACGTTAATAAGAGTGCGTTGTTTTTGATAATGTTTACAATCAGAATGAGTGTATATATACTTGTTCAGTAGCCATTTATTTAATGTCATTAATAATATTAGGATAAATAGTGTTTTGGTAATATCGGATTGCAGCGAAAAATAGTTTTATTTTGTTTGTTTCATATCTCTAGTCAGAAACTAGAGATATGAAACTGTTTCCAACGCAACTATTCAACTTTTTTGCGTATTTAAATAATTTCTTTTCTCAAGACATCCATTATATGAACCCTCTCCGCTTAGCATGATTGAGGCTAAGATAGCTACTGAGAGATATAAATTAAGAATAAAAATATCATGATGATGAGAGAGGGAGGGGCCCATTGTCAGATAACTACAAAAACTTAAAAGCAGAGTTACTCTTTAGCCCATAAGAGTAGTTTGTATTTACTTTTATTAAGCATTATAATAGCACATCCAAACTTATCATTATTATTAAAGGAGTTATTAGCAAATCTGGTGTACAATTATCAGGTTACGTTGCACTAAAATGCTTAGTAATTCTATTCTACATCCTTAAATTGGATGTCGCTTACCACCAACATGGTCAAGCAGATAAAACCCAATGATCTGTTTTCCAGCTTTTTGAGGAGATGAAAACAGCTTAAATACCATTAAAATAATTGTTTTCCTCGAATCACAATGCTTCGATATCGGCTTCATAGCCTCACACTGTCACGCAAAAGCCGATATTCAAATTAGATTCATCGTTCTTATTGACGCCAAGTGCATTAATGGTAAGGTATAGGATTCTAACAGTTCTTCTCGATCTTTCCCTAATTTTCATCGCTGCAGAAAATTCTACTGAATCCTTTGACGACAAAGGATAAAAGTGGTTATTAGCGGTATCACGGTTCTCTCTGCTAATCTGGGCTCCTGGCAAGAGAGTTCAGCATTAATTTCGGTTATATGCTTTTGAGGAGTAATTTAGCACCAATACTTGTTGTGTACACAACAAGTATTGGTGCTACGCCTCTGAAAATATATTTGTCATTGCATTCCAAAAAACTAAAGCACTGTTTCCCATAATAAGCTTGGGAGATACGCTTAAGTAATGCGCTTTCATGGGATTAAAAAATTAAATTTAGTTTGCTTCTGGTTACCAATAACCACTTTTAAGTGCAATGCAAGCTTCTTACATTTATGTGCAGTGAAATGAAATAATGAGCAGCAGAAAAAGATGATCATTCTGCCTGACAGAAACAAGGTGTATGCCTTAATCCAAGAAATAAACATAAGCGGTATCGTTTAAATCAAGAGATTAGCATATTACCTGTTCTCTTTCAAGCCATTGCTGTTTCAGCCTCCTTATGTCAATTGGCAAGGATTATACCATGTACTTTTCATAGAGAAGCGCCTCAGAACTTCGTAAAAATCTCCAGTATAGATACCTCTCAGGTATAGTCATAGTAGCAACTCTTTATCATTTTTTATACCATTCGGATAAAAGAGTGGCAACTAGCTGTTGAAGAATATTCAACCATTATCGCTACGATCTCCTTGACCTTATGCACTTTAATCTCAACATCATCAATACCCGTTTATATGGTTAACTGTAGAAAAAACGGTTATAGACGACAGCATAGTCACCTGTCGATTAAATATAGCGTTCAATATAAGATGAGCTCATAAAAGAAATCAGAGGTAATATCTAACTTGTGGATATCTGAATTGTAGGCTTTTCCATAGCATATCATATCCATATTGTTGAAATAATTCATGAAATAAATTAGATTGATAGGCCGGAATCTACGAAAATCCATACACTAGAAGTAAGTATAACACTCAATAATTATTTACTTTTATTAAAAATAAAGATATCGATTAAAAAGAATGTTGTTCTTACTTTTTCAAAAAAAAGTAACTCTCTTCTTTAAATCAAATAAAGAAGCTAGTAACAAATTGAATAATCTTTATAACAAATTTATTTTTTGAAAAAAATAAATTATTTTTTCTTTACTTTTAGATTAGGTAAATCAATAATATTTTTCTGAAATATTTCAGCTGCCGTATTAATTGACTCATATAGCTTATCGAGTAAGCACGAGTAGTTCATCTAACATTGCTGAATCAGACCTACATTTCAATCATTAAGCTAATTTCACTAAGTAATTCGCTAACATTAACATCGACTATTGCTTTGCCAATAACACAATAGTTTCCTTATTAAAATAAGCTTAGTTATCCTATTAACAATTAGATATAATAGTATAAGAAAGAAGCAAGCCCATGTGGAAAACGGACACTTAATAACTAATACCTTTGTTCTTTAGCTTCCTTTTTTGTCAAACCAACAAGGCAACCTAAGGCTCAGTATAAGCAATTGAAGGGATAACTTTTTAGTTAAAATAATGTTTCAAGCTAGAAATCACTTGAACAAAAAGATGACCTTCATAAATACCATTATGAGTTATTATTAAATAACTGATAATGTTTTTATCACATAAAATATAATTATATTGGTACATGCATCTGTTTATTAATGTGTATTTGTAAGTTCCTTCTTGTATTCTATTTTGACGTAAATATCATATTTTAGCTTTCAAATAGTTATTTTCCTCTTGAGCATTAAATTAAACTTCTTATTAACCTGTTTACTAAAAGCTTAATAATTGTCTTTATCTGCTATGAAATAGCCTGATTGAATATTTCAACAAAATCAATTTCTGATCCTAATGCATAATATACGGTATCTAGTTCTAAACTGATAATACCGCCTCTCATCTCTAATATATATTAGAGTATTTCTAGTTGGTAAGCATTAGTAAAACCTCATTCTCTCTGGTCGTTATGAGGAATAAATAGAAGCTAGTGCAGACCTGAACCGCAGCAATAATAGCATTATTAATATTTATAGTTCTTCTGTCTTTTCATCTTCAACAACCAATATATTAGCACCGATAAATTTATTTAACCAATTAATAACTTTAAATTACGATTTTTTACCATCTCTGCTAAACCAGTTATCACTGATCAATAACTTTTTTTTCTACAACTATACTTTATCAATATCTATTTTTGATTTAGCAAATACGATTCAATGTACTATTAAGCCATTAATTTCTTCAATTACTTTTGCAAAAAAGTAATATTCCTTTGGAAGGAATCCAACTGAAATTAAGAAAAATAGCGCCTAATGTTGCATAACGATTAATTAAAACTATTTCTAAATAAAGATCTGCTCAGCGAAAATCTACTAAATAACTTGTAAAATTGGCCTGTCTAGTGTATAGCCCCCATTTCACTATCTAGAATCACTACTTGGGTTTTAATTTCAGTGCTCATCAATAACCTCTTACTTTTGTTGTCAGGTAGAGGTGGATAAGATAAAAAATTCTATAATTAGTAATTGTAAAATACAGTAACTTACAGTTGATCTGTAAGTTACATAACTAAACGACGAATATCACTCATTAATTGTGCAATACGAGTAAGGAAACGCGCGCCGTCTGCACCATCAATAACACGATGATCAAATGAGAGTGACATAGGTAATATTAGACGTGAAATAAATTCACTGTCATTCCATACTGGTTTTATTAATGATCGAGATAGCCCCATAATAGCCACTTCTGGCGCATTAATAATCGGCGTAAAATTCGTCGTACCAATAGCGCCTAAGTTAGAAATAGTAAAACTGCCACCTTGCATATCAGACGCAGTCAACTTGCCGGCACGTGCTTTTTTCGAAACTTCTATCAATTCCTTGGAAAGTTCAATAATACCTTTCTTATTAATATCGCGAATAACAGGCACAACCAAACTATTGTAGGTATCAACAGCAATACCAATATGAATATACTTTTTCAATATTAATCGCTGAGCATCTGCAGAAATTGAACTATTGAAACGAGGCATTTCTTCTAATGCTCTAGCAACCGCTTTCATTACAAAAACTAATAGTGTAATTTTTACTTCTTTTTTCAACTTTTCCATCTCTTTATTTTGCTTCTTACGGAAAACTTCTACTTCGGTAATATCGGCATCTTCCATGATAGTCACATGTGGAATCGTTACCCAGTAACGACTCAAATTAAGACTAGATATCTTTTGAATGCGACCGAATTCAACTTCTTCAACTTCACCAAATTTACTAAAATCAACTTTTGACAATGGCAATAGCATGCCTGGAAAACTACTCGCTATAGTCGCGCCTGATTCATAAGATTTTACTACCTCTTTAACATAAGCCTGAATATCTTCACGCAGAATACGAGCTTTAGGTCCAGTTCCGTTTATCTTAGCAAGATTAACACCAAATTCACGCGCTAAACGGCGAATAAGCGGTGTTGCATGCATATACGCATCATTTTCAATAAATTCATTTTTAAGATCAGAAACACCACATCCCTTTATTAGAGATGATACCTCTGATTTCGTTGATATTTCAGCGCTCCTAGATTCCGTATTGGCAGCTAATTGAGTTTCAGCAGTATCAACCGTAAAAATCATAATAAGTGAACCAGTTTTAACTTTATCACCCTTAGCAACTTTAATTTCTTTAACTTTTCCGGCAAAAGGTGCTGACACTTTCATTGATGTATTTTCACCTTTTAAAGTAATTAGGGATTGCTCGGCGGAAATTTTATCACCAACATTAACGATTATATCCGTAATTTCAATCTCATCATTACCAATATCCGGTACAATAACTTCCTTTAATCCACTTTTTATTCGATCCGTATCTATTCTATCTATTTTATCTGCATTTTCGTATAAGGTTGTTTTAACGCTAGTTTCTTCTACTTTTTTCGCTTCATCAAAAACCATGATCAACTTACCGGTTGTCACTTTATCACCAACTGAAACTTTAATTTCTTTCAGAATCCCAGCCTGTGGTGAAGGAACTTCTATTGACGCCTTTTCACCTTCTACGGTAATTAATGACTGCTCAACATCAACTTTATCACCAACTTTTACCATAATTTCGGTAATTTCAACTTCATCTGCACCAATATCAGGAAGATTAATTTCAATAGACATTGATTTCACCTCTTACGCCAAACGCGGATTAATTTTTTCTGGGCTGATATTATATTTTTTGATTGCTTCATCCACTAATATTACATCCATTTCACCACGTTTCGCTAATTCACCTAACGCCGCAACTACCACATAGGAAGTATCAACCTCAAAATGATGACGGAGGTTTTCACGGCTATCTGAACGACCGAAACCATCAGTACCTAAAACACGATAATTACTTGTCGGAATGTAGGGATGAATTTGTTCTGCAAATAATTTCATATAATCTGTTGAAGCAACTGCAAGCATATCATTCATGATTTGAGCAACATAGGGTACACGAGGTTTATCAAATGGATGTAACATATTCCAACGCTCACAATCCTGTCCTTCACGAGCTAATTCGGTAAATGACGTTACACTATAAACATCGGAAGCAATAGCGTACTCGCTAGACAAAATTTTTGCAGCTTCACGAACATGACGCATCATTGAGCCCGATCCCAATAATTGAATTTTTCCTTTTTCGCCTTTTAGTGACTCAAGTTTATAGATACCTTTACAAATACCTTCTTCAACACCAGCAGGCATTGCTGGCATATGATAATTTTCGTTCAAGGTAGTAATATAATAGTAAATGTTTTCTTGTTTCTTACCATACATACGAACTAAACCATCATGTATAATCACAGCAACTTCATAAGCATAAGCTGGATCATAAGAGATACAGTTAGGTATAGTTAGTGACTGGATATGACTATGTCCATCTTCATGCTGTAAACCTTCCCCATTTAATGTAGTACGTCCTGAGGTTCCGCCAATTAGAAAGCCACGCGCTTGCTGGTCTCCAGCTGCCCATAACAAATCACCGATACGCTGAAAACCAAATATAGAATAATAAATATAAAATGGAATCATTGGCAGGTTATTCGTGCTATATGATGTAGCAGCAGCTAACCAAGAGGCTCCAGCACCTAATTCATTAATACCTTCTTGAAGAATTTGACCTTTTTCATCTTCTTTGTAGTAAGCAACTTGCTTACAATCCTGAGGGGTATACTGTTGTCCATTTGGATTATAAATTCCAATCTGACGAAATAAACCTTCCATACCAAAAGTACGTGCTTCATCAGCAATAATTGGCACTAGACGATCTTTAATCGAGTTATTTTTTAACATTAAATTCAAGACACGTATAAATGCAATCGTAGTAGAGATCTCTTTATTTTGTTCTGATAATAATTGATTAAAATCTTCTAGACTAGGAATATCTAATTTTTCATCGAATATAGAATTTCGTGTTGGCAAATACCCACCTAATGCCTGACGACGCTCATGTAGATATTTATATTCGTCTGATTCTTCTTTAAGAAGAAGAAAAGGTAATTTTTCTACTTGATCATCCGCTATCGGTACATTAAAGCGATCACGAAAATGACGAATCCCTTCCAGATTCATTTTTTTTACCTGATGAGCAATATTTTTACCTTCAGCAATATCCCCCATGCCATAACCTTTAACTGTTTGAGCTAAAATTACTATTGGCTTACCTTTAGTTTCTTGTGCTTTTTTAAAGGCAGCATAAACTTTTTTCGGATCATGCCCACCACGATTTAACGACCAGATTTCATCATCAGTCATATCCTTTACTAGGATACTTGTCTCAAGGTAACGATTAAAGAAGTGTTCACGAACATAAGCGCCATCTTTAGATTTAAATGTTTGATAGTCTCCGTCTAAAGTTTCATTCATCAACTGAATTAGTTTACCTGAAGTATCTTTACGAAATAATTCATCCCATCGGCTACCCCACAGTACTTTAATAACCTGCCATCCTGCACCGCTAAAAATACCTTCTAATTCATTCACAATCTTACCATTACCAATAACTGGTCCATCAAGGCGCTGCAAGTTACAGTTAATCACAAAAACAAGGTTATCTAACTTTTCACGAGTCGCAATCGTGATAGCACCTTTAGATTCAGGTTCATCCATTTCACCATCACCAAGAAAAGCATAAACTGTCTGATCTGTAGTATCTTTTAAACCTCTATGTTGTAAGTATTTTAAGAATTTTGCTTGATAAATAGCGCTAATTGGACCAATTCCCATCGATACAGTAGGGAATTGCCAAAACTCAGGCATCAATTTAGGATGAGGATAAGAGGAAAGGCCTTTGCCATATATTTCTTGTCTAAAATTCTCCATTTGTTCTTCAGTGAGCCGACTTTCTAAAAATGCACGTGCATAAATACCAGGCGAAATATGTCCTTGGAAATAAACTAAATCTCCACCATTTTTATTATTTTTTGCCTGGAAAAAGTGATTAAAACAGACTTCATATAAAGTTGCAGAAGATTGGAAGGAAGCCATATGACCACCTAATTCCAGATTTTTTTTAGAAGCTCGTAAAACCATCATTACAGCATTCCAACGAATCATAGAACGAATACGACGCTCTAAATCCATGTTACCTGGATAATCAGGCTCATCCTCTACGGGAATAGTATTGATATAATCATATTCTCCAGAACCCGCTGCGATATTAACACCGCACTTACGTGCTTTTTGTAATACTTGATCAATAAGATATTGAGCACGATCAACACCTTCTTCACGGATGACCGATTCGATCGCTTGTAACCAATCGCGAGTTTCGATCGGATCCACGTCATTCTTTAACATATCTGACATGGCATATTCCTTTATCTATTCTATTATCTGTTTCTAATGTAGTTATTGAGATATCTTTTGAAGATATTTACTAAACCAGAAAGAAAAAAAGATAGTTCCTATTGCCGAAACTTTCTCCATAATTAAATTAGAACGGTAATGCAGAGATGCAGCGGAAATAAAAATCTGCACTACTAAATTAAATTTTTATAATTCTTGTACTTGACGTAAAGAACGCTCACAACTTTTTTTTCAGCAAAATCTTCTCAATAAATGTTAAATAACGATTTTAATCCTTATATGCTTTTTAAGTTAACGTGTAATAATAGATTAAAAAAAAATGAGTTATATTTTTATTTACTGCTGCGTGCATTTTTTACGGATATGATAAACACTTAAAATTTTACTTAACATTTTGCTATTTGTTAACCCATTCAACAAAGTATATGGAATAATACCATATTATGGCCGTTCAGTAATAACTAGCTGATATTGAAAAACACCCTGAACTTTAGCATTAACATCCTCATATTCTTAAATACTATGAATTTTAAGTTTACTGATCTTAATTAAGGCAAGATTTTCATTGATTCCTTTTAAATCAGCATGATAAGCATCAATACCTTAAATCACACATGACGTATTTCTAATAGATAAATTACGATTCCATATACCTAAATAATCTAGATAAGCAGATCACTAAAGCATTTCTATAGATTTGTTTATACGAAAATCCATTTCTCGGCGAAATGCAATCCTCTACTTTAAATCTCTAATTAGCCTCATGTAAAGAGGGATAATAAACATAAAATTGCTTAGTCAACACTTCAAGTTCATGAAGAACTTTTCTCAAAAACACATTTAATTCCTTTAAGAATTAAATGCTCAAATGGCTGTTCAATGAAATCAGATAATTTAGATAGGGGAATTTTACTATAAACTATATCTACAATAGACCACTTATTTTTGGTAAATATTTATTTAACGCCATTAAAGTTAATTGATAATACTAATTTATCCTAAATGTTTGTCATAGTAACAAAATATTTAATAACTGTCCATAAGAGCTTAAATTTAACCTTAATAAACTCGCATTTTTTGATAAGGATTTTTAAAAATCAAAAAAAATGATAATTTTTGTTTGTTAGTAACAACTAGGTTAATTTCAGCTTTTTTTTACAAAAATTGTTGGTATAAATCCCCTTTATACTTATAAAAAAATTTTTTTGTGCTACATAACGGTAGCCATAAAAAACTAAACAGTCATTTAAATTAAAGAGAATCTTTTCTTACTTCATGTGAGTATAAAGCTACATTTCATTAGTTAACTCGGTGAGTAATATATCGAATGATATCAATTAATAAATTGAAGCAACTCAATCTACTTTATCTTTCCAATATTATTACAATGAACATGTTATCCAGTAGTGACTCATAAGGTTACAGCGATATGATTGAAAACCTCTAATTACAGAAAAACATTTAATAATATTACTGAGAATGCCCTCTAGCAAAACTACACTACAAGGATAAATAGTTTAGTTATCAGCAATATAGGCTGAATAGCCTTTATTTTACAGAAATTAACAGAGTTTTATTAATAAATTTTCTGTATGATGAAAGACTGCGGCTCCGCTCTGATGCTTTGTAAATAAGTTCTCCATCTTTAAATTGGATATTGTTTACCAGAACAGGATCAAGTAAATCAAGTTTCTTGAACTTCTTCCAAATTTCTAAAGAGACTGAAGCAGCTTTAATACCATTGAAAGGGTTATTATTCTTAAAACATAATTTTTGTAAGTCGGCTTTTCATAGCCTCACTGTCGTAAAAAAGTCGATATTAACCGGCTTTGTTGTTCTTATTGACACCAAGCGTGTGCTGACGGAGGAATAGAATATCAGCTATTCTTCTTAATTTTTCCCATAATTTCTTCATCATTGAATGATACGTTGAAAACCTTCTTAAATAAAATATCAAGAGGTTCATTATCGGCATCGCGGCTCTCTGCTAATATAACTCCTACAATCACCCTTAACTTTCTGTGCTGCATACCTTTATGGAGTGAAGCTAGTGTATTAGATATTTTTGTGTAGATAATGGTGTTGGTACTACATGTCCAGGAATATTTTAGCATTGCATTTTAAAAACCAAGAGCACAAGCTTCCGTAGCAAGATTGAAAATACGATTAAGTCTCTATGCTTGTAGACCATTCAAAAGTTCTGTTCAGTTTACTTATGACTCTTGATAAGCATCTTCGACCGAAACGAGCTTTTTACCATCTATCCAAATGACGCCAATAATTAAGAATAAGGTAAAGGAGATCATATTCCTGACAGGAGACGGATTATGCCATCGGCCCAGAAAAAAAACGTTAGGGATATCGCTAAATCACGCAGCTATAGCAGCGTTGCCAACGCTCTTTTAAGGTATTACTGTTAAAATCTGCTGATGGTGCCCTAACAGAAAGATCATGTACTTCTTATCGATAACTGCTCCAGAGTTTCGTAAAAATCATCGGTGGTGCATCCCCTCCCACAGTTACAGACATGTCAGTAACTCTTGGGCGCTTTTATACGCTTCAGATAAGGCGGTAGCAATGAGCTGTTGAAAAATATTCTGTTGCCGCCGTGATTCTCTTACCTTAAGCACTTTAATCTCAAAATCGCTAATATCAGTCTATATGGTTTAGGTGGCAAACAACTTTTACGGTTGACGGCATGAACGCGCCCCGTCGACAAACTCCCTTCAGCACGTTATCGAAGGATGTCTTAGAGCTCACACCCTCAAAGCGATGCCTACCAACATCCAGTAGGATTAAGGATGAGTTCATGTAAGGGATCATAGATAATACCTGGTTTTGCTGATACTTGTAAGGATAAAATTTTTATGGCATATTATCTTTGCATTTTTGAAATTATTTATGAAATTAATCATTAAGATATGTCACTTTCTCTGAAATAGCATACAGTATACACCATACATCAAAAATCAACATAATTAGAGAAAAACCTTCTTTTATTTTTAAAAGAAGATGAACTAGGTTTACTATGAGTTATTATAAGTTAAAATTTAATCGAACTCTATATTCTTTAACCTAATATTCTAATTTAAAAACATTAACTCTAGGTTTTAACTTAATAGTTAATAACTATTGTTTTTTCTATTTTATGCATTTTTTTGTCAATAATTCTGTTGCCTGTTATAATAAACTGAGTGTTGATAAAAAGTAACCTATCGCCACACATAAATATATTTATATGAATCTGTGCGTAAAAATCTTTTCATCAGACAATGGCTTGGGAATACACCCCCCATGGATTTTCTAGTTTTTTTTGAACCATTATCTCAAGTAACTTACTTATACACCTTCAGTAATGTCGAAGTCTTAAGTAAGATACCAGGTGAGTGTTTAAAGTAGCGCCAGAGATATTTCAAAGGCTGCCACACTCCATTTCATATTTTTAACGAAGTGAACTTTCTCCAGTAACGTCCCTACTTTGCCTCAGGGTGATAACACGCTACTACTGATTCCTAGTGCGGATATGTGCACAAGAACAAGAATAGAGTGGGATTTATCAGGTTATAATTGAAGTTATAACGCAGAAGCCGGAGATGGCGCGCATCACAAAATTTCTTCAACCACTATTTTTGAAGAATAACTTAAACCATACAGCCTATTTAATATCTAGACAATCATGACTAATTAAGATATAAATGTATGCATATTAATTGAGTTATCAACCAGTTAAGTATGTAAGAATAAAAGATACTAATTTTAATTATCTTGTTTATGTGCCATTTCGGCATACCATGGGTTGCACACCAGCGAGAAACAAAGCATTGAGTAGTGCTAGTTATTGTTTAAGAAAAAAGCTAAAGGAGATGAGGTATAGTAAAAGTAATCTTTCGCTAGTACGAGTGCAGATAAAATATCAACTTGCTATAGCTAGCCACTGTTCGGTAGTTTTAAAACTGCATAAATTATAGACTTTTGACTTATAGCTTTTGTAAAAAATATAGCGGTGGGGAAAATCGTTCAAGATAGACGCAGCAGTATCGCAAACCGGGAAATCCCATAGCACAAGTGTCACAGCTAAACATTCACTCTATAGAGAGACGAATATATGAGTTTATAATTTACTATATTTTCAATAAATTTATTTCAACTATCATAAAATAGTGAAAACTAATTTAGTTATTGGATATATATCTAGTAAATTACCCCCTTAATATATTTCCAGGGAAATAGAATTCATCATCCTGTCCTGTTTTTTGTCAGGGTATTAGGCAAATTATCTTTGTGTTTCCCCTAGAATGGGGCTAAGAAGACGGGAAATTATCCCCAGTTTTCTATAGATGATGAATTCATCGGAAAATATACTGTCATTCATTACTCCTAAATACAGTTATATCCAGCGTCATCTAGTTAACTTTAGAGGCGTTGATTAAAACTCCAGATAATCGTGATTAAAGGCGGGGATAATACTTTTGTGTATAAAAATGGAAACTTGGAATCTAGACACATTGCTGTATGGCCTATTTTTAGTCTCATAAACATTCAGTCGGTCTATACTCATTTATTTTGGTTAGGAAGATCATAAATTGATCGCTTCGGATATACAGGTAATGTAACATTTAAGTCGTATTTTATCTTCCTGATTTTATCTAGTTCACGCTTTATGGTAGATTTATTTCGAGCTATCTAAATGAATTCTTAAAAATTTAATATATCGTAAAATATATAGTAGTATTCAGATCATGAATATTCCCAAGCAGGCTAGCTAAGCCGCTTAACACCATAATAAGCTAGGTTCATTCAATCATGCTTAATTTATTTTTGTAAAAATTAGTAATATTAACCTCTAGCTACATTAGCAATTTTGTCATCAATGTCGGTTTGACCGAATACTATAAGTCGATTGATATCCTATTTTCCAGACTGATTTTAGTTTATTGCAGACGACGATATACCTACTTGAGACTATGGTATAGGATCAATGCTTATACTGCAACGGTGACAACTATATTGTTGACATTTATCATAAGTGCATTTTTCATAAATATAGACATAAGCATTTATATAGATTTTTCTGGCAACATAATATGTTGTGGTCTAACAGCATTCACTTTGCCTGGCAGAAAATATTTAGTCTGAGGAAAATTATTGAGCGAGTAAATTATTTATAATTCTCAAGATGATTTGAGTTTACTATTACAATTGTTGTAAAATTTCTATGGATTTTCAAATTGGCATTTAAAGTTCGATAACAACGGTAATGCCATTCTCTATATCATGCATGGAAACCAGACAAATAGTAATAAGTGGGTAGATATTGAGGATATTATTGATCAAGACTGCAGCACTCTTGCCACTTAAATCTCTGTAGATCACATTGCTAGAATAGATATCAGAAGAAGAACTTAAAAACTATCATGTTCTTCTACCAACTAAAATAAAGGTTACTTTTTATCCAATAGTACATCTGCTTTAGGTGAAACAGATAACTTTTTATTGTTAATTAGTATCTTGATGGGAATATTAGAAATACTATCTCATTCCAGTAATATTTTAAAAAAAAAGAATGATACATGTCCGAACTCTTCGATTTCTACTTAGCACTGAAGCGCTTCGATCTTGTCAGAGCCTCACAGATAAAGATAGAATTTAAATACCTCTAATTAAATAGTTAACTAAATCAGCATTACCGCTGAACTCGATACTCATCTTGCTCAAGAGCTTAATATACATAGGCGTAACTGCACCACTAAAAACATTAAGGCCTAAACCGATAATTTTGAGTTTGCAAAATCCGCCGATCCAAACGTCATTTTCAAGTTGAAACTACTAAAAAATACTAGAACAGGATATCCTAACGAGATTAAGAAGAAGATTATCCGTCTTGTTTATACTCAAATATAAGATACGTTAAATTAGTTAGAAGATCAAAGATTGTATACTTTCAACGCCTAAATAGAGACAGTTTATCCACTTATCTGAGCTGGATGCTATTTACTATAAAATCCGTGAAGAGAATAGCTACCTCAGAAAATCTGGTATACCGTGCTGACACTAAACCTTGAAGTAAAAAGGAGATACTGGGGATTGTATCTGTCTGAAAGTGAAAGTTCAAATTTTTGTCTCTTTGTTAAACGATCTATAAAATCCTGACATCATGGTGCTCTAATTATCTACACTGATAGGCTAATCACCTTTCCATAACCGATAAACAAAATAAAATCTCTACTGAAATGCAGTTATGGATTATTCCCTAGATCTACAATTCCATAAAATAGATAGCCTAAAAGCACCATAAAACTTTCATATCAGACCCCGAAGCCAATTTAAATCGTGCGGTAAATCAAAATCGACGTAAAACGACGCTGGATAAGTTTAAAGCTATATGAGGTCAGCAAAATAACCGATAGTTATTCAGTCGTGTGGTGTTGAAATAGGAAAATCTGTCGAGATATTTTTCTACTATCCAGTAAATATCTATAAAATGATCTATATCATCAATGCCATCAAATCAGTTCACCAGTAGTTCTGCAACTTAACAAAAACTAAAGACTTATTCACTAACGGGAATAGTCTATTAAAGTTACTTTAACTGGAGTTGATTAACGTGAAAAATAAATAGATAATGCCTATCTATAAGTAAAATTTAATATTATTGCAGTTAGCTATTTATTTTGATGATCTACTTAATAACATGATTACCCTGTAATTTTTCCTATCGTGATAGGAATTTCGAACACTCCTATTCAACTAAAATGATCCATTTTCTCTTTAGATTTTCTGAATATTCTACACTATTCATTCTGTCTATCATTCTTATCGCTCATTAAAACCCTCATCTTGAGGCTAGGAAGTAATAGTTATTTGGATTTATGCCCTAACTCAGATAGAATATATTTCAATAATCTGTCAATTTTACTAATGATATACCTGTTTCACTATGTGTGACTTAACCACCTTGACTTGTTCAAGATGGATTAACATTTATCAGATGTGTTTCCTATTTAAGTATCTCACATTCTATTAGTTAACTAATTTTCCTTAACGCCAGCATTACAAAATCGTCCTCTTAAAAAGGAGGCTTCATTGGTATATCAGAGTATGTTAGTAGTAAAAGTTGTTACTTTTCTTGTAGAGCAATTTGTAGCTACGTTTGCATTTAATTTTGTTGTGATTTCAAACAATCTTCTCCAAGGCGGGATTTCTCCATGAGTAAATAAAATAAAATAATCCTATATCATAGAATCTACTCAGCCAGCCTTTTAATTGACTGATATAACTGTTCACATTTTGAATCTGGAATTCCTTAGCAATAACTCTCCTGATTATCCAATTTTATTAGGCGATATGGTAATTAATTTTATGGTTTCTGGCAAATATTTCGTACTATTTATCTGCATCCAAGTAAAAGATGAACTATTTATCAATAATTAGCTCAAGAAAACGGCTAATACACTCTGCATTAAACTCTTTAAGAATCTCATCGCTCACGAACATCCTGTCAATTAAGAGCGAAATTTATTTTTTCTTTTTATCTTCTCTTCTCCCGTATTTTCTACCTTTCCTATATGGAATATAACACTTCCCTTTAAAGTATTAAAAAGAAAATGTTTTATTGATTTCAAGAATACCACTTAGATTTATCTTAGCTGTTACCACTAAGATAAGGAGAAGCGACGCTATTTAAACGTTGTTTTTAAATCAATATCTATTTTTTACTGACTCCTATAAAGTCAACTATTCAATATACATTCAGA
>JBHEQV010000056.1:0-1763 GCA_046530735.1 Arsenophonus sp. | reverse complement strand
GATAAGTATATAAAAAAGTGTATATATTTTTGCTACTGCACGCATATTAAACTCGTAACATGTAAACTATGAAAAAGATTACTTTGTTGTTTTGTATTTTCATGTGAATAACAGTATCTCTATTTCATAAAGTACTAAGATTTGAAATTATAGAATGAAATTATGTTAATGAAGAATATAAAACATTTTAATGTCATCCTATGTTTAAAAATTCCACCAAAACCCTACTAACATTGAAATAAAAAACATCAATGTACTAAATTTATTTGTATACAGATTATAATGCACTGTATGGATTACTGCACCTTAATATATATTAACAGATGGCTCAGTCAATTTCTTCAATTTTGGGTCCACCTTCTTCCTCATTTCGACGATATCTACCTATATTATGAAGCTTCATCATTATTGGCCCACATTGTCCTTGTAATTCTCGAAATTTATGTTCAAATTCTTCTTTCTCAGCTGAATGATTATTCTCTATCCACTGGATAGTATTATTACATGCTGAAATTGTATTTTCTTTTTCTCTTTCTTCAAGTACTTTACCAGCTTCATTCACTGCATACTTTACATTGTAGGCATAACTTTCTAATTCATTTTTAGCATGAACTCTTTTTCTTTCGTTTTCATCTTCATCCTTGTATTTTTCTGCATCATGTAACATATTTTCAATTTCAGCTTTAGTGAGACGACCTTTGTCATTACTAATAACAATATTTTTTGCTGTTCCAGTGCTGTCATCTCTAGCAGACACACTTAGAATTCCATTTGCATCAATATCAAAAGTAACTTCAATCTGAGGCACACCCCTAGGAGCTGGTGGTAATCCAGTAAGATCAAAAGTTCCAAGAATATTATTATCTTTTGTTAGAGCACGCTCACCTTCAAAAATTTGAATAGTTACACCAGCCTGATTATCGGCATATGTTGTAAATGATTTTTGTTGCTTACATGGGATTCTTGTATTACGCTCAATTATTACAGCCATAACCCCTCCTGCAGTTTCTATTCCTAAAGATAATGGGGCAACATCTACGAGAAGTACATCTCGTATTACAGAGCTACTATCACCACTTAAAATGGCTGCTTGAACTGCTGCTCCATAAGCTACAGCTTCATCAGGGTTAATTGAAAAATTGAGTTGTTTACCAGAAAAGAAATTCTGAAGTAAGCTTTGAATCTTGGGTACACGTGTTGATCCACCAACTAACACCACTTCATGTATTTCTGATTTTTGCAGTTTTGCATCATTCAGAGCCTTCTCGACTGGTACTAATGTAGCACGAAATAAATCGGAGCAGAGTTCTTCAAATCGAGCTCGGGTTATTTTGGTAAAGAAATCCATACCATCATATAATGCATCAATTTCAATATTAGCTTGTGTAGTAGATGATAATGTCCGCTTTGCAGCCTCTGCTGCAGTTCTAAGACGTCTTAATGATCTTGGATTACCTGTGAGGTCTTTACGATATTTTCTTTTAAATTCTTCTACAAAATGATTAACTAAACGATTATCAAAATCCTCTCCTCCAAGATGTGTATCCCCTGCAGTAGATCTGACTTCAAATATAGAACCTTCATCAATTGTAAGAATCGAAACATCAAATGTGCCACCACCAAGGTCAAATATAAGAACGTTTCTTTCTCCTTGAAGATTTTTGTCAAGACCATAGGCTAGAGCAGCAGCAGTGGGCTCATTTATTATTCTTATCACATTTAATCCAGCTATAGTTCCTGCATCTTTTGTAGCCTGCCTTTGA
>JBHEQV010000055.1:0-4092 GCA_046530735.1 Arsenophonus sp. | reverse complement strand
ATTGTTATAAAATCTTCGATTGCAGAAAATATTTAATAATCTTACTGGAAGTTTGATAACGAAACTGCATCACAAGGATAAATAGTTTAGTTATTTGCGGTGTATATTGAATAACTTGACTTTACGGAAGTCAGCAAAACAAATAGGCATTGATTTAAAAACAGCGTTATATGGTGTCATTGCTTCCTTGCTTCACCAGTAACAGTTAACTTAAGTGCACTAAGTACTATTGTTAAAATCGACAAAATATTTTTCTTGATCCTTTAAAGGGAATCATTATATTCCACATAGGAAATCTAGAAACGTGGGAGAAGAGAAATAAAATGAAAGAAGAAATTTCGGTCTTAATCGCCCGAGATTAAGAAGGTCATATGAGCGATAAGATTCTTAAAGAGTTTAATGTAGAGTATGTTATCTCTTTTCTTAAGCCGATTATAATAAAGAGTTCATCTTTTCTCAGATGAAGGTAAATGATAAAAAACCTTTTATAGCGACCATAAAATTAGTCACCATCGCTTAATAAGTCTGGGTAATCAGAAAATTATTGATAAGGAATTCCATATTTAAAATATGAACAATTATATCAGCTTATTAAAAGGATAGCTAAGTAGATTCCATGGTATGGAATCGGTTTGTTTACTGAATTATTTAGCTTATATAAGATTGTTTAAAACCACAACAATTGAAATACAGTATGGCTACAAATCGCTCTGCGAGCAAAACAATAACATTTGTTAATATAGCCATTAGTAACCATTAAATAATATTTAATCAATGAAATACTCAAAGATAAGTTCGAGCGAATAGGATAAGATTCAATTCGATTGGAGAATTTATTAGTGGTAATATTTATTTAGTACTGCAAATAAATAAACAGAAATATTAATTAAATCAATTTATGTTTGTGGAAATGCATAGACACAGATAATAAAAATACATATAGTGTCACTATATATATCTAAAATATTTATTAATAAGTTACCGGCTCATAATAAATGAGCCAGAAAAATGTTAATTAATTAGTTCTTCTATCGTAGAAGAAGAGATCAAAAAACGCTTATTAACATAAAACTTATATCTATAAGATTAGCCTTTATTGATTAAATAAGCAAAAGAAATATATCAATTAATATTGAGTAACACTCATTCAACAATACGATAACGTTTATTTAAAGTCAGTTAGAAACCTAAAATTGTTCTGTGAATATCTCCAAGAGTAAAAATGATGGGAAAATAAGTTGTAAATCTTCATTCTAACAATTACCCGTTATCCATAAGCGTAATAAATATTTTCTGCATTAAACTAACTTATTACCAAATGCAACATATATTGAATTGTATGTAGTTTCGTAAATCCTTAATTAAGAAAAAATCGTCTCTAATACGCCCTTCCTAGCTAATACAAGGTTCATATATTTAATTACTGGATCCTCTTGCTAAGGGGGAACACTTAACAAATAAGGTTATTGTTAATAAATTTTATACCAATCACGTTAATTAACGTTAAAATATTAACAATAGTTTATAAATCTTGCTGATTATAAAGGAATACAATAACAGGGAATTAAGATCAACTTAATAGAGTAGTTGACTAACGGATTGATAGAATAATAATGAAAATAAGTTTAAATTAAGTAATAAGGAAATTTTTATTATTAAAAAAATCGATTACAGGGGTTAAGCCTTTAATATATAATATTATTAGTCATCTATCATGATCCCATATTAAATAAAATTAAAACTTGTAATAAAATATTTACTACAATAGGAAACTTGATACTAGTTATTATTTTTAGATGAATATTAACCTGCGCTAGAAGCAGGTGGACTGGTTTAATATTTATAAACCGATATTAATCTTTTTAAATTAAAAAATATGTCAAAGTGATTATAGTTTCAAATTATTTCTTAGATTATATATTTTACTAAATAATAAGCTGAACAAGAAATTAAAAAACTATTAATCGTAGCATGTTGCAAAGATAATATCTATTATGCCTGTATTATTCAGGGTTACGAAAGCATATTTTAAAATAGAAAATTTCCTTTTGATTTGCTCAACATTTTAAATGTTATTGCTTTCATGAAGCCTTAAAAGTTTTAAGTAGTAGTGCTTCATTACTAATCTTGATCTAAGCAGATGAAACTCAGTGCAGACAACACATAAAATAAAAACTAGAAATATGACCCTACTTTATTAATACTTTGCAATATTTGAGAAGGTCTCCGTTGCCATCTATATTCAGCATGCTGCATTTCTGTATTCATCTCTACATAAGCAATTGTAGATGTAGCAAACATAGGTGGAATTTCTTGTGGACATAAAGCTGATATCAAATAACCAACTAAAGGCAAGTGAGAAATAATCAATGTTGTTTTTATACCTACATAGGAAAGTAATTGTAAATAATTAGCAATAAATTGCGGATCTCCATTAGGAGTAAGTTCTGCTAATACTTCATGTTCACCTGAACAGAGTAATAATGGTTGCATTGCTTGATAAGTTTGTACTGCTCTTACGTATGGGCTTGTAAAAACTTGTTCAAACACTGAATTTTGTTGTGTTAGCCACCTGGCTATTAATTTAGACTCATCTATTCCTTTAAGAGTAAGTTCACTTTTTTTATTATTAATTGCATTTAGCGATGCGTCACCATGACGCATAATAAAAACTTGCATATTTCTCCATTTTGGTAAAATATTTTCACAAAAACCTTAACATAGGAGCCTTCTCATTACCAGTAAATGTTGTTATCAAAAAATATACATGGCAAAGCACTCCCAGTTTTTATTAAAATTAAAAAAATAAATCGTTTTTTTTGTAAAAACAAAAAAATATTTTTATCAAATTAAATAGAAATTACGTTTAACGCCATGATATTGGCAATGTTTAATTATACTATTAAAAATTAATTACTGATAAAATTTTTTATTTAATTTAGTCATTCACACTAATTATTAACATCAGAAAGATAGTATGATTTTTTAATAATTCAGGGTTAATTTTGAACCAATATTTCATAGACTGCAATAGAGTTTTATTTAGCCAATATTGATTGAGGTAATTCCTGGTTGCACAACCAGGTATATCGATACAGAATGATCTTAAGATCTGTACAGAAAATACCTTAAATTCCTGTTTTATAGTAGCTGAGAATTTTCACAGATCAAAAAAAAAGGAAATTTGTAAATTCTTTTCTATTATTTATAAATAGCCGATGAATATCCATGGGATAGGTTAAATTAAGATCACGTAAAAACCTCAAATATTAGCTTCAGTCTTTGCCTTGTAAAAATGGATAAAAATCATCAACTACATATGATGCAATCTAGATCTATACCTATAAAAGATAAAATCATGAATTTCGTTTAGCATTTTTGGAAGATACTTTACATTTACCTGAAGATAGATAAGCTTATAGCTTTTAAATGCTTTATGCTTTGGGTTCAAGCTTCTTATTGCATTTTTTTATATAAATTTTCTCCCGTTCCTGCATAGATAGCAATCTATGCTAGATAGAGATCAATACAGGATTCAGGAATTCGTGTGGGGCTATTGCTATCATATCGTGAAGAGGAAAAAATGTTTTTCAGAAAAACAATTACAGCTCCCTAAACTGAGGCGAGGATTTGTCCTCGGTAAACGATGGAGAGTATTTCTGTGATAATTGACATCATCTTATTATTACTAAAAGGTAAAAATAAGATGATATTGATGATCGGTTATGTTAATAAAGATTATTGTTAGGAAATCCCTTATACTTTATGTAAGATTTTCTCTACAGGGGTTATCATGAAAAAACAAACAGTCATACAGATCAAAGATATTCTTTCCTTTCTCCCTACTAACATAAAACTGCATCTCATTAGCTGGCTCGGTGATAATCTGTTAGATAATCTCGATTCATGCATTAAATCAACTCAATCCGCTTTATTTTATCATATTACCACAATAAAGATATTCCCCGTTGAGGAAATTCATTAGGGTTAAGCGATATTGTTATAAAATCTTCGATTGCAGAAAATATTTAATAATCTTACTGGAAGTTTGATAACGAAACTGCATCACAAGGATAAATAGTTTAGTTATTT
>JBHEQV010000054.1:0-5952 GCA_046530735.1 Arsenophonus sp. | reverse complement strand
TCTATACACTAGAAATGAACATAACTTGATAGCTAACTAAAGAATTTATCCTTGTGATGTAATTTCGTAAAGAACTTCCAGTAAGATTGTTAAATATTTCCTACAATCTGGGATTTTATAACGATATCGCTATAACCTTAATGAATCTCCAAAGCGATTATATGTTCACTGTGATAATATGGGTAGGATAAAGTGGATTGAGTTGATTTAATGCATAAATCCACATCATCTGATAGATATCATCGCCGAGCCAACTTAAGGAATTTCTACAAATAATCTCTTATCAAGATAGCTTTTTATTAGCATGGTAGTAATAATAAGTTTTTGAATCG
Source organism: Arsenophonus sp. (assembly GCA_046530735.1). Taxonomy (GTDB): domain Bacteria; phylum Pseudomonadota; class Gammaproteobacteria; order Enterobacterales; family Enterobacteriaceae; genus Arsenophonus. The sequence goes on along the minus strand of JBHEQV010000054.1, from coordinate 5,620 downwards.
ATTAGTTTGATAACTATCATGATAGTTAACAATATATCGCTTTGTAGCTTCATTAAATTAGCTAACATAACCCGCAAAAGGATCAACTCCTATTCATCCCAGATATTCATTGTACTTTTACTCTCTATAAAACCACCAATGTTACAACAATAAGAGCACATAATACTTCTAATGAAGTAAATCCACGATGAATTTTTAGCTTTTTCTCGATTATTTTTAAGATGTGATCTCCTAAATGTAGCTTCCAATCTACCCAATATATCTAATCTTCATCAACACCTCATAAAAGCAGCGAAAATGGTATTTGAACGGTAATAGATATTTTCTGCCATTGTATGAAGTAGAAATATACTAATTTTAACGTTGAGATATAACTGATTAAGTAAACACTGATGATTATCAGTCAGCAGTCATTTTAAAAGCTTTGAGATATACGTCGAATCAACCTGCATCATCCCATAACATAATCCAAGCCCAATACTAACCTGTTTATTCTAATTGATTTTTATGGCTTTTACGATAGATAGCTTTCTTGCTGAATGATTGCTTTTAGCAGTTTTTGTTCAACCTAGTATGACACACTGCTTGCCTTATTAAAACAAAACGAATAAGCTTGACGTGCTGGTCAAGTTTATGATAAGTCAAAGATGATAATTTTTGCTATATAATACTACCTACTACTTAAATGCAGAAAAAGAAAAAATCCCTCTTCCTGCATCGAAAAGATTTAAAATTAAAAAAGAATATGAAAATTAATTGTTAAATTTAAAAATGACGCATTAATAAAACCTTGATTTATACCGAGTGGTTATCTGGCTTATTGTGTCTCGGCTTTTTCGGTTGTAATATCACCGATATTATTAGTACAGGAAATCAATACCTTATGTAATATTCAGCTGTCGTTCAATTTCGTTGCAATTCTCTACAGACTTCCTGTAGAACATTTTATAAGTAATGGAAACCCCCATTTATTATTAGTTGAGCTTTATGCTTTTTTCAAGCAATGGTAATCATCACTGGTAGCTAAAACCATTGGCTATTTTATGACCTTTTGATTTCTTACAGTTAATGGTCAGATTTTCGAAGATGTTCCAAACTGCATCAATGTGCTGCCTGTCATTTTTACACCATTGATAAATAAATATTTTTACCCTGCGTCTTTAGCATGTCGTGTGATTGTATCACTAATGCTTGTACGTTAACGATTTCATCGTTAAGTGGGTGTGTAACTATACCAGAAAACGTGCTAACAGTAAATGAAATAACAACTACTATAATGCCCAGTATATCATCCATCATCATTTCCAGATTTAAAAATCCCTGATGAAGTGTTGACTTATTTTTTATATTTTTCTCTTTCATAGTTTTTATAAAATGCGATTGAATTATTTTTATTGCTGTGATCTCTTTAGTTTAATTGACAATCATATTTAAATCGCAGCTGAATAATAACAGGAGAAACACATAATTGAACATTAATAAAAACAAAGCGCGGTTAACCTAGATTGTTTTTCTTAATCTATTTCAGGCTGATAGCCAACAAACGGTCAGCATAATTCTCAATGCTGTTTTTTTGCGTCTGTGTTTTCAATTAAGAGTATCAGTTAATTAACATAATTCCGTGAAGAAAAGTGGTAACCGCTGCTTTTAAAGCCAGCTAAAGATTCTTGCCTTGCAAAATATAATAAAGGGTTTCATTAATGCCTTTTCAACCATTGTTTTTCAGTTTCAACAAACATATTGATCTGCAAATAATGCGGCGATATTCAGCAAAAATAACCCTTTTCACGGCGAGATATACTGATCACGGCATGACAGATTGTCGTCAATTTTTTGATTTATCCAATGACTCATTAGATCATGCTATGAATTCGAACAACAGTGCCAGAGGCAAAATAACAGTAAGCACTAAATATTAACAATAAATTCAGAAAGCCAAATTAACTGGCCAAGTAGAGAGCCACTTCCATTTATAATATGACATTAAGTTTTACCAGGTTAGGAATAAAATTCTCACATATCATATACATAATCACTGTGCAATAACCAAGCAGAAAATAAGGATAGTCTAATGCGCCTACTAATAGAGCAGATACCCTCGTTTTTTTCTCTCAAAAAATGGCTTTCCACGATTGAAAAGACAATTGAAAGGTTTCCGTTAAATAGATAGGGGGCCTGAGCCAACCAATGCTTGCTTCCTAAAACGACACCATTCGTGCAATATCTTTTTAAAGGTGGTTCCATTTATTTCCATCCAGTTAATGACAAGAAATCGTCAACAGCATGACATAAGGATGATATTTACAGGTAAAATCGATGACAAGATTATGCACATAGATAAAAGCTTGTTGCAACTATTTGTTGTTATCCAAGAAAAAGCCAGGATGATGTAGAAAGAAATTCAATCTTTAGTGAAAAATGTTTTTAGTAAATCCATATCAGTATCGCGTCAATGCGAGGTTTGATGGTAAAACGATTTAGGTTAGTGAGGGTAAGATTATTTTCTCTCTTGTATTCTTGGCGCACTTGAAAACGTGTTAACTGGTCCATATATATGGAGGTAAACCTTAGTGTTAATTAACGACCTATTAAAGCAAAGGAGGATAACTATGGTCTATCGTTTTTTCTCTTATGCCGGCATTTAGCAATCATCTGCTGTCTGACCGTTTTACTCAGATAGATAATTTATTTAGTCGTTTGACCGGTGAAAATCTGATGACTGATACGCCCGCCTATAATCTTCTACAAAAAGATAAAGAACATTATGAAATGACGGTGAGCATACCAGGATATATGGAAGATGAACTCGATATTTCGGTACTTAATAATCATTTTAACCCTTAGCGGTAAACTAAAAATTGAAGAAACGAATACTGTTAAAAAAAAGATGGCAGCAAATGGTTGCATCAGGGTATTATAAAAAGTAAGTTTTCTTTAAGTTTTAATCTTGAGCATCGAATAACAATCTAGAAGGCGAATATAGATAAAGGACTGTTAACCCTGCAATTTACCTACGATATTCCTGAACAGGAATATCCGCAGAAGATTGCTATTAGTGTTCGGAATCAATCAGGCCATGTTCTTGAACACGATACCTCTTAAACGTAGTGCCCCTATAGTTGGCGCTTTAATATTCTAACGGCAACACTGTATAACTATCTTTATCAATTATGAAAAAATGCACTGCCAGCTGGTAAACTGGTTCAAAACGGATATAGTGTAATACGTGCTAATTGCGACGAGTATATCTCACTCAGTATTCCATGCCAGTAAGTTTTTACTTCTGCGTTGCTTTTAGTCTAATACAACTCAAAAAATTGTGCATCTGAAGGAAATCAATTCGGCCACTACAATGCGTCTGATAATTCTCTAATAACAGTATTCGCTGCCGCTAAAATAGCAAATAAATACTTTTTCAAGCTAACAATAATGCTTTATCAGATCGTGATCGTTTTCCTCAATCTACTCGGTGATTGTAGGCTTTGCAGTTCGTGTATAAAAGTTGTACCAGTCATTCGCTTATTAGCTCAATTAACAATTGAGGATCAGCCAACAGTTTTGCAGATACCTCTTTAATTCTCAACCGATCAATAATAATTTAGTCCATCATTGATATGAACTCTTGTAATCAGTAGATACTCAGTCATTATTGTTTCAATGATGATTAATGAAGATATTTCATCGAATATTTTAATATTTGAAATAGTGTTCAAATTACAACGCAAGACATAAGGCCATCAATAATAGTTATGCCTGCTTGATTTCCTAGATGTTTTTCTTATCGGCGATAATTAGCATCTAAATCTCCACATAAATATGGTATTTTATGAATCTTCAATGGAATAGTAGTTGTATAGGTAAGCTTTTTTATATAAAGTACAATATATAAGATAGAGAGCGATATAGGCACTACTAGTGTAGTGAATTTTCCGAAGCCTGGTTGGCCAGAAAATTATAATCCCTTGAGCCGAAGAAGGGAAGGGTTTCAGTATGCGAATTTGATCAGGAAAAAGCCCAATAATTAAAATCTAGTACCGAATCGCCCTCATTCTTAATCAGGCGTGTATAACTACACATAAGTAACCACAGAAAGGAAGGCTTGCATGCAGTGCACATAAAATATCCTAAGCAACTTTGAAATTATTCAGTAATGCTGTCATTCTGATGAAAATTGGAGTAAAACTACTCTCGGTAAGGTAACACATTTATAGATAATAGTAGGATTCGGCCAAAGCGCCACTCCTTCGTCCTTATCGATATAGTCCAGATATGCAATCTGACGTGAACTCGGGTCTCAACATAGCAAACTACCACCATTGTGCAAAACAGAACAATACACCTAGATGCCGATAGCACAATAGCCTTTAAGAAGTAGGAGTAATTATACTGTTGCTGATTAACGATCTTAGTCAGAGTCTCGCTCGATAGAAATATCGCTACATTGATAATTTCATCTAGTAACAGATTTGGATCTAGCGAGCCTGGGGTACCAACGCCTAGAAAAGACTTTCTTGTACCATAAGACATTAATCATCTCGTTATAGGGATGCATCAGTAGCATAAAGCGATCGATATCTGCATCGGACTGCAGAGAAGTATGTTGACCATCATATTTTCTTAATTTTAATAAAATACAGTGTGCGTTTATGTTTTTATAAGTAATGAAAGAAACTTAGTAAGCGCTAATATTTTAATAAAAAAAGCTACTGGGAGGGGTCTGCTTCGCGCCCTTCCGCAGTTCGGTTCGTTTGCTATCGGGATGGGGCGATAGCCGGACTATTTTAGTTACTTGAGTAGATACCGTAAATTTCTTCAACCTATGTTAAGCCTCTGGCACAGGGCAAAATTGCTGTTCAAGCATCTATACCGCTCTCTTCTGGTTCGTGAAGAGAGCGTATGTGGGCTCGCTTTATTTCCAAGTAGGACGATTTCGGTTTGTATCTGCTCTAACCGTTACAGGGTGTATCTTTAATTATTGGTATCTAAGGTAGAAATAGTGACAGTGTTTCCGAATATGCTACGTCACTTAACCACACCGCAATGAGCAGAGTGTACTTACTGATTCTGCATCTAATTTTCTTCCATCCGGTAACTTAATTTCTCCTGGTTGATCGTGATGACGTGTATGTATAAACTCAGATTGTTTAGTTTATCAAACATCAGGATTAGGAATGCTGGTTTTCAGTAAAAAACTGAAATGGCACCACGGAAAAATTAGCTCTTCTTACGTTAGCACTGACCTGATGCTAATCTTCTTTTCTGTACGTTAATCAGCAGACGAATCCGTTTCGAAAAAGTAATTAATTGCTTAGATTTATCTATCTATTTCGGAAAAAATCGGAATCAGTTGAAGTGGCAAAGATCACCAATTTACTAAAATTGCTGGTATCACCCCCTGACCTGGCAAATTGAAATATAGAGTAGGTGGTTACTCTTTATAAACCTGTTTAATCCAGTAAATAAAATTGCCACAGTTTCATCCAACTAGCTTGCTTTACGCTAATCTTAATGTTTGTTGCTATAAGCGCACTGTGCTTCCCTAAAGCACAAACCAACAAACAACAGGGAATTTTTCCCACTATTCTAAGCAACCATAATAAATGATATTAATTGCTTGAAG
>JBHEQV010000053.1:0-49471 GCA_046530735.1 Arsenophonus sp. | reverse complement strand
AATCTATTTAATCATCCTTATAATCAGCTAATATAGCTGTTCACATTTTTAATGTGAAATTCCTTACCAATAATTCTCTGATTATCCAACCTTATTAGGGGATTATGACTAATTTCATGATCGATATCAAAAGTTTCATACTATTTTTCTCTATCTTAGCAAAACATGGACTCTTATCGATGATTAACTCAATAAACAACGAATTACACACACTCTAGATTAAACTCTTTAAGAGTTTTATTGCATACATAATCCTTTAATCTCTGCTAATTAAGATCGCGATTCCTTCTTTCCTTTTATCTTATACTTTAGCGTATTTTTTAGATTTCCTATGTGTAATATAACGCTTTCATTTTAAAGTTTTAAAAAAAAATACTTTGCTCGACTTCAACAATACCACTTTTACTGTATATATATCAGATGTCGTCGTTGAAGCAAGAAACAGTGTCGTCATTCTAAACCCTGCTTTCAAATCAATGTCTATTTCTTTCCCTTACTTCTTTATAGTCAAACTATTCAACGTACATAAAAAATAACTAAAACATTTATCCTTATAATCTAGTTTTGCCATAGGACTTATAGTAAGATTTTTTAAATATTTTCCTGCTATCGAGGATTTTACAAAAATATTTCTGAATCCCAATGAATTTCCCCAGCGGGGAATATATTAATTGTGATAATATTGGTATAATAAAGCGGAATAAGTTGCTTCAATGTATAAATTGATATCATTCGATAGAATATTACAGAGCTAACTAATGAATGAAATACAGATTTATATTGGCAGGAAGTGAAAAAGAATCTCTTTAATCTAAATGACTGCTTACTTTTCTATAGAAACTTCTGCAATAAAAATCTTTCATACAGTAAAATGGATTTCTACCAACCATCTTCCTAAGATAGCTACTATTTGTCTCAATCATTAGCCGCGTCTATGTAAAGAACAGAGTACCGTATCAGCTAAATAGCACAACCTTTAGTCTTAGTGCTTCATCAAAACTCATCGATAAATCTTAACTGGCGATACCTAATTTTTTATCTGTTCAATCGATAATTAAAAATATTTTTTATACTCACCATCTAATACATCCTTATTATAGGTAGCAAAGCTTATATGAAATTTTACCGATACCTATCCCATTATTGCTGGTATAGGACGGATAAAAGATATCACCTGGATATCGCAGAAACAAACTTACCTAACATAAAGTTCTGTTATAGAGTCAATGACACCTTATAACGCGTAATCTGATTCTGATGTGCTATCGTTGATTTAAATACCAATTCCTAGAAACTTTTTTATGCTAGATAGGTTTATAGAATTATTCATCGCTTTATCCATGTTACTGGCATCCATTTGCTACCTAAAAGAACAGAAGACCATCTCCGATACTGTCACCATACCATATATGGACTACTATTTATCATTTGTTGAGCCGGATCTAACAACCAACTTCACCTGGTTAGAAATTTTAAATAACTTAATCTATACTCATAGCGCCATGATGTTTTTACCACTGCAAAAATTTTTCGCTGAAATGCCAAGAAACTTTTTGGTGTAATTACCTACACTCTATGCCAGCCTAAAGTTTAATCAAAGTACGGGTTGAAGATTGGACTTCGATCTATGAGGCATCATAGTGGCATTAATATCATTAAAACTGTTAATATTGTTATCAATGAGCAGAATTAGTTGCATCCTATAAATCATCCTGGGTCTAGTTTTACTACTAGCTCTAGGCTAAGAAGACACGGATATCTTTTTTTTAATTCGAGTGGGACTGGTAGTTACACCTTATAACCGGTAAAATAATATCTATGTCAATTAGTTTATCCTGAAAGGTTATTAAAACGATTGGTTAACAACCTGGGATATAGGAATTTATGCCTACCCTCTTCTTTTATACTGTGGCTTCTAATGCTAATATTCCTCCCATCAGAACGTACCATTGTTGCTAGCAATCTAACTGGACATCATAGTAGAATATAAACGACAATAACTGCTACTCTAGATGCAAAAGTATCTAGCCCATTCGCATCCGAGCTCCATATTAATACTATACGATAGCCTACCCGCTCAACTGCCAATATCGGGTTATCGCCGTGTAAGTTTTACTGATATGATCTGCAGATGATAATTGGTTTCATCCAGGCTATTTAAGGCTATATCGAAAAATGAATCGCATGGCCTAGCGAAAGAGCACCTCAGCTACACCTCTTACGATACTAAGTCTTTAATCACTACACAACTTATCCTTGTTACCTCTGATTAATGCTTGCCTGTAAATAGTCCTCAAATTCTACTACCGTCAATGCATCTAGTTTACTCAGCTTTACGACAAAACCTCTAGTCGCTAAACAAATGGTGCGCCTAATATACAGCCTTCTGGGATTGCATCTAGCTCAAAAACTGACTAAAGTAACTTTTGAACTACTGATAATCTGCTAAATCGATATTATCGATATCTTCTTGTATTAGCCAGAGTATGCTGGCAATAACAGGCTGTCAATTCCATTAATATTTCTAATTAAGCAATGTACCTAACCTTGATATCACTAATCTTGAGCTAGTTTAAGCTGATATGAATGAATACTTCCTTATTGTCTAACGAATAAGGGGTATCAAAAATATAATGAATACGGTCTTTTATCATTCTTCGAATTTTTCAGGTTAAGCACCCAGATTAACATAGTAGTCAGGTGAACATATCTTCAGCGTTGATTTTAAAATATTAGCTATCACATTCAATTCTAATAATACCTCTAACCATTCATGAATTGATTGATATAGCTTCAAGTAAAACTGCTGTTCATCCTTCAGTTCCTCATACTGCTTTTAAATCTGCCAGCCTATTTTTATTTAACATCACCGTCATAAATACCGCCTACCGGTACTTTCATACCGTACCATATCCTATTTCCGAATTTATACCGCTTAATGGGCTGCTACGATATTGCAACGAATATGCCCTAAAAGGGTTGATAATATCTAACTAACCTATTTATATAGACTAGTTCAATAAATTTCTATCTAGATTATAAAATCTACCATAGCAAGTAAATTTTACCAATCATCTCCAGTATCTGATGCTTCTCCTGCACAATGTTGATTTCCTATAACTTGATTTCTTACCAGATCCATCAATAGAGTATTGCCGTCAAGGCAGATCATTATTCTATGTCATAGACTAGAGTATATTACTACCATAAAGTACTACTTATTATTATCTTATTAACCGTATGCATAATATTTATATGGAAACATAATTTTTAGAAAACTAAATACTTATCGGTATTTTCTCTCTCAAAGATCAGAAGCTCCATTGACGATATTGGGTGTATTTGTAATTCAATTTAAATTTTTAAGACTAAGCGCGTCTTTTATGTTGTTCAGGGGAACATAGTAGTGAAAACCAAACAAAGCCAGAACCGATAATCAGTCAATGACTCCATATTTCATTCACCAATTCTATTGGTGCATCAATTCAGCTACAAACTGAGGAAACGTTCAAAATATTTCAAACTGAAATGAAGATAGATTTATTAATCATCTTCCCGTACGCAGCACATTTTTAAAATTCTTATTTGTATCACGATAGGATGAGCACCGTACGCTCTTATTTCAGAAGCGTAATCGCTACCAAAACTATTAAACGTTATCGTAATTCTGTTCTGATTAAGTTAATTAACTTTACTATTACCATTATCAATGCACAACACTTAATGAGTATTTAATCCCTAGTATATCCATTATACAATGCCTAATTAAAAGTTAACTAGAAAAGAACCATTTTCCTGCCTAACTTTTGCCAGAAGTAGGTCTATAACATGCAGATAGCGTCCTGAAGTTATTATAGTTCCTGCCTTATCATAGAATCTTAACCTACTGATAACACAGACGTACCAGATCATAGAGAGTATTAAATTAACTGCACCTTTATGGCTCTCGCGTCTTTCGATATCCTTATATTGGTTGGATCACAGTTATCATCGGTGGCTATACGATACTGAAATGCGAGAAGTCCGCTCATAAGGATATTCTGGCAAAAGTCAAATCCAGGCTTCCAGCATCTTCCAGCGTCTTCATGTCAGTACGCTAGTTTCTGAAATTAGTTGTGCGAAGAATATAAAACACTGTCAATTTTAACACGTTCAAAATGAACAATAACTGATATTGACGTTAATCTTTTCAGTAATGCCTTTTGTAGTCATACGAATCACCTTTCCTATCTATTTCAGCTATCGTTAACAAATATTGTTGGTAAGAATCTTTTATCTTATAAGAATAATTTTTCTATAGCAGTTATTATGAAAAATAAAGAATTATAAAAATTAAAGAAACTCTTTCCTTACCCCTACTAAATAAAGCTTCATCTCATTAAATGGCTTCTCGATAATCTGTCATATATTATCAATTCATCCATTGAAGCAACTTAATACACTTTTACCCTATTCATATTATCACAATAAACATGTTATCCATTGTAAACATTCATTATAGAGTTACAACGATATTGTTATAAAATCTTCAAATTCTAGAAAAAGATTGAATAATCTTACTGGAAATCTATTGGCGAAACTACATCACAAGGATAAATGGTTTAGTTATCTGCGATGTATATTAAATAGTTTAACTTTACGAGAGTCAGTAAAATAAATAGGGATTCATTTAAAACAGCATTTAGATGGCGTCCATACTTTCTTGCTTCAGCAACAACAATCAATTTAAATGCACTAAGTAGTATTATTGAAGTTGACAAAACATTTTTTTTGAATCCTTTAAATAAAAGTCTTATATTCCATAATAGGAAAAGTATAAATCTGGGAGATGAGGAGATAAAAAAGAACGAATTACTTATTTTTAATCAACAAGGTCATATAAGCGATGAGATTTTGAAGAGTTTAATGCAGAGTATATTAGCTGTTTTCTTGAGCTGATCATCGATAAAGAGTCCATCTTTATCTCGAATGGAGTTAAATAGTACGAAACTTTTGTCAATGAACATGAAATTAGTCACTATTGCCTAATAAGGCAAGATAACTATAGAGTTATTGGTAAAGAATTTCATATTTTAAAATATGAATAGTCATATTAACTGATTAAAAGAATGTCTAAGTAGATTCCATGATGTAAAGTTATTTTATTTTACTGAATTATCTAGTCTAAAAAAAATTTTAAAATAAGTTATGCTCATTTTTAATGTATTAGATTTTTGAGATTTTGCGTATCCTACTGGTTGATTTAGTAAATTATTTCAATATCAAATAGATTAATGCCATAAAAGTTTAGACTACAGGTATCCGGGGAACAAGATATTAACCTTGATCGCTTACATGAATGGATCCGTAATGTTACTAGGAATCTGATAGCACCGATGTTTAGATAGAGCTCCAATACATTCTATCAGAAGATAATAAACGTTAACTTATCTAGGGATACGCCATCCTTTCATCCATAACCGTCATGTGTTACAGCGAACTAAATAAATTGCTATTGGCGATATTGAGATTAAAGTACTTAAGATCAGTGGATCTCAGCAGCAACGGAATATCCTTCAGCAACTTATTGCTACTATCTTATTTGAATAGCAGAAAAGATCAAATAGTTGCTACCATGGACTGTATCTGCAAAGATAGAAGGCATTATTCAGCGATAATTTTCACTAAAGCTCTGTGGGAGCTTTTTTTATAAAAAAGCACATGATCTCTCTTTAGCAGTATTCATCCAGAAGACTGAAATAGCAATGACTTGAATAGCACAGGCAATGGTAGATGATGACTTAAGCGATACACGTTACGTTTATTTCTTGGCGAAAGACATAATGAGGTTCTGTCAAGCAAGCTGATCGTCTTTGTCTACTGCCATTATTAGCCGACGCTGTATAGATGGTAAGGAAGCCTAATTGTTCTCTAAGAGACTTATCAAAAATTAGAAGTGAATTGAACCTACTTCTTAATTAACTTCGATCGCGGCTCTTAACTGCATTTCTTAAACTTACTATGAAAAACGGTGATCTTGGTTTTTTAATGCAATGCTAAAGAGATATTCCTGAGCGCGTAGCATCAATATTATTAGATAGATAAAATAGCTAATACACTCGCTTCCTTTTCTAAAGGTATGAAACCGAAAGTTAATGGTGAATTGCAGGAGATTTGGCCAAAAGAGAGCCGTGATGATGTCGCTAACAAAAAAATTTTCATGTTTTATTGCTAAGGTTTTCATAATATCTTTCTAGGGATTAAGAAACTATAGAAAAAGTGAGGATAACGGCTGGCATTCTATAACTTCCCGTTAACACACTGGCATCAATAAGAACGTCGAATCTAATTGAATCAACTTTTGAACAGTGAGGATATGAAGCTGATGCGTAAAGAAGTATAGATCGAAGAAAATAATTCTTTTATGTTATTTAAGCTATTTCCGTTTACTTAGAAAGTATTGAACTAGCTAATTGAAGTTAATTTGCTAACTCTAGTGATAAATAACGCTAAATTTAACAATGAAGAACAGATTTACAAAGCATCAGAAGATAACCTAACTATTATACACTAGATTTGCTAATAACTCATGTCTACATATGTGATATTCAATTTTAATAATTGATGAATCATTCTAATCCCTCTAAGGATTACTTTCAAATTAATAAAGATTTTATGTAATTAGCAACAGAGGAAACCCTTGTTAGATTTATTTTTTAAATCTATGAAATTAATTTAGTATTAATCTATAATCTTTAATTTTCGTTAAGTAATGTTAAAAAACAATTCTTAATTGCAACTTTACCAAAATAATTTAAAAAGTTAGTTACCAACATTATTCATCAAACATGCCATTTAATCAAACTTTAAAACGCATTAAAGCTCTCTCCAGAGAGAGACCATAAGTTGTCAACAACTTTTTTTTTCAATTAGCTGATCATAGTTTTAAAATAAATATCCAATTTTCTGCACATTTAACTTAATGGTCTAAATAACTAGAAACTCCAGTATCCTTTTTAAAGAAAAAACTTGAGTATTCTGCTGTAATTAATGCATTGGAGAAGAATTAATGATATGCCCTAAATTTACTTTTAAATTAACGATTAATTTGTTCTTCATTATTTTTATCAACATTGTAATTAGTATATTTATGAATAAAATTGAGATTCTACCTAAGATCAATCTTAGACATTCTCTATTCTGATAATGAAACATCCCTAACTAATGAGTAGAGTTAACTTTTTTTTGTTTTCAATGTTATAATAATATGGATCCTCTAACAACATATCTAATTAATCTACTATGAGTATGAGATAATGAAAGTTGCGATAATAGGTGCAATGGAGCAAGAAGTCGGATTATTGCGTAAGCAAATAAATGCCCAGTTAGCATTATCACTAGGTGGCTGCAAGATTTACTTAGGAAAATTTGATAATCTTGATATCGCATTATTAAAATCAGGAATTGGTAAAGTTTCTGCAGCACTAGGAACAACATTATTAATAGAACATTTTGCACCTGAATTTATTATTAATACTGGTTCTGCAGGTGGATTAGTACCTACTTTACAGGTTGGCGATATCGTGGTTTCAACTGAAGTTTGCTATCATGATGTTAATATCACCGCCTTTGGTTACCAACCAGGTCAAATGGCACAATGTCCAGCCACATTTAAAGCAAATAAAAAATTAATAGAACTAGCAGAAAAATGTATCAAAAAATTAGATTTATATGCTGTTCTCGGTTTAATTTGTACCGGTGATAGCTTTATTAATGGTGCAAAAGAGCTAAGATATATTCGCCAAATTTTTCCTAATGCTATTGCTGTTGAAATGGAAGGATCTGCAATTGGTCATGTATGCTATCAATTTGGTATTCCATTTGTTATTGTACGTGCAATTTCTGATGTAGCTGATAAAGAGTCTCACCTTTCTTTTGAGGAATTTTTGCCTGTCGCAGCTCGTCAATCAAGTATAATGATGCAAACCATGTTGGCAAATTTAGCTAACTCAAGCCTAAGCTGAAAATAATCCAGCCATTAATAACTCGGCAACCTAAATTAGCGCATAATAGTATGAGTTATTACTTACCTTAGTAAGTTAAGCGATTCAATACTAAATGAAGAACCACAACTACAAGTTGTTTTCGCATTTGGATTAGTTACCACAAACCGTGACCCTTCTAATCCTTCAATATAATCAACAGAACCACCAATCAGATACTGCAAACTCATAGGATCAACAATTAACTCAACGCTTTGCTTTTCAATTGTTAAATCACCTTTATTCATCTTATCATCAAAAGTGAAGCCATATTGAAAACCACTACAACCTCCACCAATAATATAGACACGTAAACGCAAATTAGGATTTTTTTCATCTGCAATTAATGTCTTAGCTTTATTCGCTGCAGCATCAGTAAACTGTATAGGCAATACAATATCATTACTCATTTCTAACTCCAGTCCGGATATGCAAACCAATAGGCACAGGAAACATTAACACTTCAGTGAAGAAGCACTAATTATCTAATAGTTAACTAATTAATTCAAGATCCAGCCTAAATTAACTAATTTTAAAAAATCACCCTAAATTTTCTATTTTGATTTACTATTAATTCTTATTTAAGATAAGAGCAAATTCTACTGAACAAATATTTGAAATTATCTAATGAGTGAATCTGAAAGACCTTAACTAAAAGCTAAAAAAAATTATTCCTGGCAGTGTCAATTCATAGGTATGGGCATTTAATTGTGTTGGCAAGCTATCCAATTATTATTTATTCACCGTTCTAACGGTACTTATATTTTGATATTGATGATAAACTATATATTAATTACGTTGGTTTTTATGTATTGATAATTTTAGATTATTACCATCCTGTAATTAAGCAAGCGATGACTAAATCAGCAGAAATAGCCTCAGTTTTTGAGGTCTCAACCACTATTGAAATAGAAATGGCAGAAATTATTAATCAATTTATTCCATCTATTAAAATAGTTTCTATGGTAACTCAGGTGCAGAAACTACAATAAGTGTTATACAGTTGACACATGGCTATATAAAGCGTGATAAGATAATAAAATTTGAAGATTATTATCATGGAGATACCGACTAATTTTTAGTTAAATCAGACTCAGGCGTTTTAACCATTGATAAACCTAATTCCCTGCCGTCCATGTTGATATTGGTAAATATGCTCTCACCTGTATATTTAATGATTTAAATTTAGTTCGAGATACTTTTGCCAAATATCTACAAGAAGTTGTTACTATTATTGTAAAGCCAGTAACAGGAAATATGAATTACATTCTACCTGAGGCTAAATTCCTACCTGTGTTGCGCATATATTATGCAATCAATTTTGTGCACTACTGATTATTAACGAAGTTATAACTGGCTTTTGGATTGTCTTTATAGGTAGCGCACAAGCATATTATCAAGTTAAACCTGACTTTAATCTGTTTAGGAAAAATAATTGACAATGGTATTGCCTGTTGGCGCATTTAGTGGTAGATGGGAAGTAATGGAAAACTTGCTCAAATAGGACCAATTTATCAAAAAGATATATTATTAGAAAACCCATTAGCAATGGCAGCAAGCCTTGCTTACCTAACTGAAATCGCTAAACCGAATATTCATAAACACTTAGCAGAACTAACAACACGACTTGTTAAAAACTTACAAAAACAGAAACAAGTTGGCATTCCGTTCATTGTTAATCATGTAAGCAAGATGCTTTATCTATTTTTTACCAAATCAAAACAAGTTAAATATTATATAAAAGTATTTCTTTATCACCTTCTGCCTTTGAAGCCGGCTTCATATCCATTGTCATAGTTATAAAGATACTTATCACATCATTAAAACAGCACAAAATACTTTTAATAGGTATTTGGGGTTTCCAAAGCATTATATAAACCCTCCATCATACAACTCCATTTATAACAAGGTAGCGCTAAGGGGGTTATAGTTGAAGTAAATATCATGATTATAAGGCTTACATCATTAGTCAGCTCCAACAAATAAAATTACAGTTACTCTTTAGACCAGAAAAAATCTTCGTCTACTTTAGTTAAGCGCTATAGCATATTTTAACTTACTATTGTTATATGAAATGGAAAATCTAGTTGAAATTAGATAAGGAAAGAGCTACAAAGCAAATATAAAACGTTTAAGGATACGCGCTTGCTTATTTGCAAATATATGTGAATATCTTCCCCGCAAATGTAGATAAAACTTTACAACGTTCTCTTTTAGTAAGTATAGATCACGCCACTCAATGGGTTGTATCCCGTCTATACAAGTCCAAGACTGCGCCAATTCACGATGCTTCTTTACATAATTTAATCGAGCATCTCCAATAACTATCCATTAGGTAGTTACAGACAATTATAAAGAATTTATAGACCGCCTTCTGGTCTGCAAAAATGTTTAGCTGTTAAAAACAGGGATTAAACTGTTTATGTACAGAGTTTTATATAAAATACTGACTTTATCCCGGTAAAGCATTCTGAAAGAAATGGTATGGTCAAGCGATTTAATCGCATACTAAAAAGATAGGCTGCAAAACTATCATTTTAATTCTAGTTAGAATCTTGAGATTAGTTTACATTGATATCTTTGATTATATAACTAGAAATTATGCCAATCAATGTTGGCTAATAAAACTTAATTTCAGTCTATAAAAAATTAATTTTAAGTTAAACTTAAATTATTTAAAAAAAAACGATACTATTCCGGTAAGTCATAAATAAAATAAACTGTTATTTATTTAAATATAAAAACGACACCAATTTTTTAGTATAATACGGTTCCGGTTTACGTAATTTTTATTGCTTCTCAAACATCTCTTTCACCAAAACAGGTACATCATTACTTTTGCTCTTCTGTTCATTTAAATTCAAACTCGGCTTCAATGATTGCACTCCTAGTTGACATAATGCTTGAGGATCCTCTGTCCATACTGGTAAGATACGATATCCATCACCTGTGCAATTAAAACTTCCATCAAAATTCACTTGCATTTCTATAATTCCTTCTGGTGGGTGATTATCCAATGCTAATGGAGTTTGATTTTCTAAATAACGACGATATAGATGTAATGCACCACTTGCACCACTAAGATTTGTCGGACCATTATTATCACGACCAGCCCAAGCAATCGCCACTTCCTTACCATCAATACCGGCAAACCAACTATCGCGCAAATCATTTGTAGTTCCAGTCTTACCAGCTAAATGATATTGAGCAAACTTATTCATTAATGAACGAGATGTTCCACGCTCAACCACTTGCTGCATGCCATAAAGTGTTAGATAAGCTGCCTGCGGAGATACTGCTCGCTCTGCAGATGGATAACTTTGATAAAGTTCATTGCCATCTTCACCAATAACGGAGCGCAATGCTGATAATGATGCTCGATTTCCACCACCACTGATTGTTTGAAACATTTGCGCCGTTTCCATTGGTGTTAAGTTTAACGCACCTAATAACATTGCCGGTATTTTTTGAATAGAATCACTTGGCATACCAAGACGTATTAATACTTTACTAACCTGATCTAAACCAATACTCAAGCCAATATTTACTGTCGGAATATTCAACGAGCTAGCCAACCCATCAATCAACATAATCTGCCCTCGAAAACGACGATCATAATTTCTTGGTTCCCATATTTGATTATCAAATTTAACGCTAATTGGCTCATCAGGTACTAAAGTATTTAATCGAAAACGGTCAGGCTCACTTAATGCAGTAAGATAAGTCGATGGCTTAGCTAATGAACCAATTGAACGTCGAGCATTTAACGCTCGGTTAAAACCAGAATATTGTGGTTGCGAGCCACCAACCATAGCACGAATTTCACCATTAATACGGTCAACAACCACCATTGTGCCTTCAAGATCAGGCAACTTATGTGTTTTACGTAAATCATTTATCCCCTGTTCGACAGCATTTTCAGCTGCTTGCTGTGAAACTGGATCTAAGGTAGTAAATATCTTAGCTCCGGAAAGATTATTTACTCTATCGCCTAATTTTTCAGCTAATTCTTGCCGAACGAACTGTATAAAGGCAGGTTGTGGTGTCAAAACACCACTTCTTGCTTTAACGCCTAAAGGACGATCACTCAATATATTATACATTTCATGATCGATAATTTCACGCGTTTCCAATAGCTTTAACACTAAATTTCGACGTTCAATAGCCAATTTAGGGTTACGCCATGGATTATATAATGATGCTCCTTTAACCATACCAACTAATAATGCTTCTTGATCAATACTCAGCTCGTTGATTGGTCGACCAAAATAATAAAGACTGGCAAGAGGAAAACCCCGAATTTGATCATCACCACTTTGTCCTAAATAAACTTCATTTAAATAAAGTTCAAGAATACGTTCTTTGCTATAGCGAGAATCCATTAAAATTGCCATATAAGCTTCATTAGCTTTGCGTATTAAGGTTCTTTCATTACTTAAAAATAAATTTTTAACTAATTGTTGAGTTAGCGTACTACCACCCTGAACGGTCTTACCGGCCATTAAATTAGCAATAATCGCACGTCCAATAGAATAAATACTTACGCCATCATGCAAATAAAAATATCGGTCTTCAGTTTCAAGTAATATTTTGACTAAAGAATCAGAAAATTCTTCTCTTGGTAAAACTAATCGTTGTTTATTATTAACCGATTGCATCATAGTAATAAGTTTAGGATCAAGTCGAAAAAAACCAAATGAACGTCCATTTTCCATATTAGTAATATCAGTGAGTCGAGTTTCTTCAAAACTTAATTTAACTAAAATCTGCTCTTCTCTTTTATCAGGAAAGGAAAATAATCGACGTAATATCTCTATCGTATTATCTTTAACAATATACTCACCAGGTAAAGTAATTTTACTTACCTGTCGATATTGCATGCCATCTAATAATTGAATCATCTCTTCTTTACTGTAACTCATTTCCGGTTCAAGATTAAGAACTCGGCCATAAACAGCTGCCGGTAGATCCCAAACTTTACCATCAAGACGATCACTAATTTTCTGATATAAATAGATACCATAGATACCATAGATACAAATTAATAATGACAAGACTATGGCGATTTTGACAAATAAGCAAAACCAACGCCATCTATTCTTAGGTAGCTGAGACTTATTGTCTTTACTTACCATTAATTCCTCTTCTTTGTTCTTATAAATATCTTGATACTTATAATCATAGTTATCTAACTGATTAGTTTATGATATTTTAATCTTTATCAAGATGGATTTTTTCTTAAATGTGTCCAATAGATTCATAATTATCTTTAATAAACCATAGTATAAAATTAATCTTTACTTATTAATTAATTTTATTTTAATAAAAAAATCTTAACCATAATTTACAGGCGTTTCTTTTATATATCTCATTAAAATAATATTTTATAATATAAGATAATAAAAATCTTCTAATAGAAGTTTTACACTCTGATAATAACCGTTTTTACTATTATAAATTTAATAAACACTATCTATCCACTAATTTATATAAAAAGCGATGACTATTAATTTTAGTGCTAAATATTATAATATTGTTTTGTCTTTAACTATTTGCATCTATCGTAACTGGAGTAATTAACAATATATCGATTCCAACCACTAAAATTACTAAAATTCAATTAATAAAGTATTGTAAACGTTTTCTTGCTGAAATTATTACACCTGAAAATAAATTACTAATCATTCATTGCAGCAATACAATTGGAATGATAAACTGGTGGAACACCATAAGATATAATTTAGTAATAAAATAAAATAATGATAAACGAAATATCTGGCTACCTTGGAAAGGATTTTTAGTAAAAACTCCTTATAATGTATGAAGAAATTTCTATACAGAGAACTTTCCATAGAAAGTAAATAATCATACAGCTAAAAAAAAATTTTTACTTACCCAATCTAAATATAAAGCTGCATATCATTATTTGGCTTTATGATCATATGTCGTATGATGTCTATCCATGCATTAAAGCAACTAATTCTTACTTTAATCCTACTCATATTCTCACAATGAATATATTATTTGATGGAAGGCCACTACACACATCTATTTATTAGATTATGATATATTGTTATAAAATCTTCGATTGCAGAAAACCATTTAATAAATGTACTGAAATCCTCTGCTAAAACTATATTAGTGGTAGCACCCTATGGTGTAAACAGTGCAGCTATGCTGCTTTTAAGTATGCTCATATCCTATGAGCACTGTTTTATACTCTACGATATATTAATTTTTTAAGAGAATTCAGCCAGATGCGAGAATAATCTCCTAGAAATCATAAACCGGATAAATTAGGAAGAGAACACGAAACTTCATATGCTATACTCCATTTTTACACAAAATAATTTATTATTTCCCTTCAGAAATTAATCATAATAAATCAACTAAATTTTTTATGGTGTTCTAAAAAAAGCATACAGAATATGTTCCACTCAGTCCCCAATTTCTCTTGGCACTAAAATATTATTGAATTATTATTAATTTAGTGTAGATTGAGTATCTAAGCTCTAATGCTTCGTGAATCTGTTCTCCATCTTTAAATTAGATATTGTTTATCACTAGAGGGTCAAAAGATCAAATCTCTTAGCCACGGTTTCAGCTTTTTCATAACTACAAGAATGCTTTTCTGAAAAATCTTGCCAAGAAAATATTAATGGTTTTATTAGCGGGTATCCCGACTCTCTACTAGCTAAATCTCCTGCAGATTAGATTTAAATTTTAGTTATATGCCTTTGTGAAGTGAAGACAGTACCATTAGATTTTTTAATCTAATAATAGTACTGACAAAAAGATCACGTTCTTTTATCGAAAAAGACTCTAGAGATTCGTAAAAATCACCTGTAGAATGAGATATAGCGAGTACACTAATAATAGTAATTATCAACGCTTTTTACACGATTCAGATAATGAAGTAGAAATGACCTATTGAAGGACATTCTGTTGCCACTGCAATCCATTAAACCTTAAGTACTTTAATTTTAACATCACAATATTAGTCTATATAATTCGCTGTGGCAAATAACCGTTATGGACAAAACACATGGCGACGTGTCCGTCCGTAGACAAGATTGCGTTAAGCATGTTTATCGCAGCATGCCTATAAAGCTTAATCTTAACGGCAGCAATATTAGCTCCCGATAGCATCATAAATAAATTAATGCAAGGGATTACAGGTAATATCTAGTTTTGTGGATACCTATATGATAAACTTCCATGGAAAATCATATCTCTTATGTTAAAATTATCCATAAAATTAATCAATAGGATATAACACCATCTCCAAAATCTAATACACCAGAAATAAGCATAACTCAGTATTATCCGCCTCTAGTTAGGATTATCCTGGATTTTTTAGAACGCTCAGGCCTAAGCTGATAACAATAGATGAAACTGCATTCATGGGAATTAATAAAAGTATGCTTGTCGATGAACTCATTACTTATAGGTAACTATGTATATTCTTCTCTCCTTCGCATCTCATCGTTAAACAAACACAAAGATAGCTGATGCCAATAGACTTGACGAATACGGATAGGATGACAATTTCTATTTTTCTAGCAAAATACTCAGGATAATAGAGAAACATGTATACCCACTTAAAATTAAACTGCTTTTCAGCATTGATAACAACTGAAATAAATTTCTTAAAAATACGATGAAAGTGTTAACTTGTGAACTTATTTATCTATTAAACAAATATCCTGTTTGCATCATTTGTTCCATGGAGGTTTAGTAGATACTACTGCTGACAATTATCCTAAATTTCTAACAGCCGTTTTTCTGCTAAATCTGTAAATCAAAAACTTATAGTTCATATGGTTTAAAATCTACAAATAGTAATTAGAAAAACAGGTTTATATTTTACCAAACTGAAACTCGCAACATATTGCTTTCACCATCCATATCTTCTTTGTTCTTTTTCAAGAATAACTAGCAGCGATTTAACACTCTGTTTCGAGTTGCCAGGAAGCAGGTTATCCTGTAGTAGTAGCTATAGAAACAGGATATTGAAATTGGTATCTTCTGTGACTTGCACCCCTATGCTTGATAACTCAATCAACATCGGTATGCTAATATCTCCGTTACCAGTAGAAGTATGGATATTAAACATGCTTCATGACAAAGCTGTTCATAAAAAAAGAGCAGTAGAAAAAATTTAGCGAGACGCTCTCATCTGACTTCTGAATCACAACTATAACCTGATAAATCCTAGTATCTTTTTTATCTTTGAAATATCCGAGCCAATAAGCAAGTGGCAGCTATACTTAAAGAATAGTATGGGATATTACTGAAAAGTACACTTTACTAAAAAAAAATGAAAAGACGTGACATAGAGTAAAATATCTCTGGCGTTAAACCCCTCCGTTATCTACGTAAAAATGTGCATTATTACAAGAGAGAGTAAGGGAGAAAGGTTGTAACATCATTACTATAGCTACAGAATTATAAGTACTGGTAGAAGATGATTCTGACGCAGGAATAGATGATAGAACGCTATATTATCCATATTTCGGTTAGATATTTTAAGATAGTATGTTATATAGTTTCTTATCGAATCATCAACAAAGAAGAATATTATCGAAGGCATATAATACCCTGAAGATAAATGACGATTAGAAAAACTAGAAAAACTAGGGTTAGCAGTTATGATGAAAGGATTCTTATGTACAGATTCCGTATAAATGCATTCTATATACTGATAGGATATTTTTATTGATCCTCAGTATAGCTAAGCAGCCAATAAAATTGTTCAAAAAAAGAATAAAAAAATAAAAAAAATGATAGTTATACAGGCAAATCTATGGTTAATATCTCTAAAATTAGAGGATTAGTTCAAAGAATACATATTTCAATGAATTCTAACTTGAAATAAATCAATTAAATCGATTTAATCTCCTTTTTTAGAAAAAAGATAACTTTTAATCTTCTTTTAAAGAACAATTTGATTCCCTAACTATCAAAAATAAATAGTTTAGCTATCTGCTATTTATGTTAAATATCTTAACTTTACTTAACTTATCGAAATAAACAGATTTTAATTTAAAAAATAGTATTTTTAAAGAGAATCTCTCCTTTTTGTTTTAAACGCAGAAGCCAATATAAATATGATAAGTAGCATTATAGAAGTCTACCAAATATTTTTCCATAAATCCTTAAAAGAGAAATATTATATTTTACATAGAAAAGATAGAAATGCGGAAAAAAAGGAGTAAAAGGAAATAGTGAATCTTGCTATTAATCGCCAGAGATTAAGAGAATCAAGATTCTTGAATAGTTTAATACAAAGTAGAATGATTAACTATTTTTTATGCAGATCATTAATAAGAACCTACTCTTTTCTCGGATAGAGCTAAATAGTGCAAAACTTTTACTACTGAGAATGAAATTAGTTACCGTCTTCTAATAAGACTAGCATAATCAGGAAGTTCTTGATAAGAAATTCCTGATTCAAAATGTAAATAGTTATATAAGTCAATTAAAAGCATGGCTGAGTAACTTCCCCATAGTAGAAGTTGTTTATTTATTGAATTATCTGACCTGAAGAATATTGTTTAAAACCATAACAATTGAAATACAGACCTGCCTACAAATTGCTATATAAGCAGAGCAACAAGTCTTTTCCTAAACATAGCTAAATATCCACGCTAAAACCTGACATAAATATAAACTAATGATTAGTTTTGTGTTAATACTTATTGAATAAATAATTTTATTAGTTAATTTATAGCAGAAAATAAAATTTCGGAATTACTTAAGTATAATAACATTAATCAGGAAGTAAAATATATCGACGAAAATAGTTAAATCGAACTTATATTAAAAAATAGCAAGTTAATTGCTTTATTAACGTAATATATAGTACTTTACTAGAAAACAAATTGATTATTTTCTTGATGTTATTATAATAGGAGAAGAAAAATATTTATGTGAATTATTCTTGATAGTCGAACTAAATGAAAGAATAGATTTGTTCTTTACCAGCAACTCCATACTGGTAAAAATATAAATAAAATGTCCGCTATAAAAACTATATCAATTCTTAATATCTTGTGTTATTTCAAAAAATAATAATATTAGTATTGAGATACTTTGTTATTGGTTTAGAACTTAAGAAGATTGCCTAGAAATGGATAAAAATAGCATTTATTAAATAAACCAGCCTATTATATCCTATTAGAAAAATTCATTTTTACATACAAATAAAGGAAAATAACCATGCGGATTATCTTGGTACAATAAAAGAAATTGTAAGAACCATTGCTAACTATAGAGTGTTCTGTTATTTATAGCGATCTTAGTTTTTCCCCTTTAGGGGTTTTTTTGAAATTTCCTGTGTAGGAGAAAGTATTATGCAAGAAGAGAAAAAACCTAAAACTTCGTCATTAAGTATTCTCGCTATCGCTGGAGTAGATCCTTACCAAAAAAAGCCTGGCGAAGGCTACATGAACGTCGCCCAACTAGCACATTTTAAGCGCATTCTTGAAACATGGCGAAATCAACTCAGAGATGAAGTCGACCGTACTGTAACTCATATGCAGGATGAAGCGGCAAATTTTCCTGACCCAGTTGATAGAGCGGTACAGGAAGAGGAATTTAGCCTTGAGTTACGTAATCGTGATCGTGAACGTAAGTTGATTAAAAAAATTGAGAAGACATTAAAAAAAGTTGATAATGAAAATTTTGGTTATTGTGAAAGCTGTAGGATTGAAATTGGTATCCGTCGATTAGAAGCTCGTCCAACAGCTGATTTATGTATTGATTGCAAAACATTAGCTGAAATGCGTGAAAAACAGATGGCGAGTTAACTAATAACCTTATATCGTAAAAATATGGTAAAGAAAAGTATACCGTATCCTTTTAAAATAAAGGAGTAATTCAATAATTACTAATATTCTAGCATATATAGAACGTTTCATATCTGTGTGTTGCCAAACAGGTTAATTTCATATTAGAGAGTTAATTATAGTGATTAGTAGGTACCACATCTAAAAAACAAATAGAAGTTTTTATGTCAGGATCAATGAGAATGATACCACTATATAAGTGCCATATGCTTCTTATCACATTTTAAAAACTTTAAACTATCATGGCTTACTTACATATTAAGATGGTAAATTACCTATCAATCATATACTATGATTTTTTAGATAAAATAAGAAAGTATCATATCTTCTATTGTCATTTTATATGCTAACCTAATAAGACTACTACTAGTTAGTACAACACAGATTATCATAATCTTAGTTTATCTTATTCTACAAAATTATTAATGATATTAATATAATTAAAATCAATTTATGTTTTTTACAATTAGAACTTAACTCACTATGTATGAGCAACACAGCTAATCTTCTTCGAAGATCTTCATAATCTGAGTACTGTTTTACACTCTGTAGTGTGTTAATTTCTATTTATATTGGGAAAGGTTGTTAGTGGAAACTACTTATAGTGTAAAAAAGATTTTTGCTACAGAGATTGTTTATGACAAAGCAAATAATCATACAGATCAAAATTTTTTTTTCTTATTTCCTGATAACATAAAGATGTATCTCGTTAGTTGACTTAATAAAATTTGTTGGATAGATATCCGATTCATACATTGAATAAGCTAATTCCACTTCATCACTGCTCATATTTTTATAGTAATGATATTATCCGTTAGAGATGATCCCTTCCTCATCATCACCAGATTCATTAAGAATTCAGCAATATAATTGTAAAATATCTGAATTACAAAAAAGATTGAACAATCTTACTAGCATTGTTCTGCTGTAATTATATTATAAGAATAAATAATTAAGTTATCTTCAATGTATGTTGAATAGCTTGACTTTACGGGGAATTCAGCGAAACAAACAGGGATTCATCTGAAAACAACGTTTATATGATGTTACTACTTCTTTACTTCATCGTAGATAGCTAACTTAAATGAACTAAGTGCATTTTAAAAATGACAAAATATTTTTCCTTTAATTAATTTAAAATAAAGCATTATATCCTATAAGAGTTATTAGCAAATTTGCTGTATGACAGTCAAATCAGCTCTGATGTTTCGTGAATCTATTCTCTATCATTAAATTAGAGTTTATTTACATAACTAGGCATATTAGCAGGTGAAAATCCATTTAGGCTAGCCTGCTTTAAATTTTCTAAGTAAACTGGCAACTTAAATATCATCCAAGGGTTGTTTTCTAACTATACTAGTTTAGTCATCGGATGTTTATAACTTTACTATTACAAAAGTTGATTCAATTCGAATTCGTCATTATTTCTTAGTCATTATTCTTATTGGTTCCAGTGTACTGACGAGAAAGCAATATAATGCCAGCAGTTCTTTTTTTCTTATTCTTTAACATCCTTATTGCTGAATGATACGCTAAAAACCTTGCCAATAAAATATAGAAAAAAGCTTTATTAGCGACATCACAGCTCTTTGCTATTCAACCCTTCCACAGTTCAAGTTTTAACTTTTGGTCACATACCTTTATAAAGTGAAGCAAAGATATCAGCTATTTTATCTAGATAATGGCATTGACGCTAGATGTTCAGGAATATTTTTAACATTGCATTCTAAAAATCAAGAACAGTAATCTCCCGTAGCAACCCTGGGAGATATAGTTAAGTCATGTACTTGAAATGGCATTGAGGAATTAATCACAGTTTACTTCTTATTTTTGATAAGAATCTTCTAGCACAACATGTGCTTCCTTATGTTCATACGTAGTACAATCAATAATAGATACTACTAGGCAAAGCTATCAGCTTGACTGACGAGAACAATATTTGTGTCATTATCATAAAATAAACGTAGTGTATATTCCTAAATCACGGAGATACAATTAGCAATTCTCTTTAAGGCATTGCTGTTTCAGTCTGTTAATGGTGTTTTAGAGAACATGTAATTTTTCAAAGAATCGCAATAGAGTTTTGTAAAAATCAGCGATGGAGATACCTCACAGGTACGCAGCTATGGTAATAACTCTTTTACGCTTTTGCACACGTCAGATAAGGTGGCAGCAAGTAGCTATTGAAGAATATTCCTTACCGCTATGATTTCCCTAATCTTAGGCACTTTAAATCTCAATATCGCCAATAGCAATTTATTTGGTTCGTTATGGCAAATACCTATTAGGAGAAATGGCATGCCAACCTAGACAAGGCAGCATTGAGTATGTTGAGAAACATGGGTTCGAGCTCTTCCACCTTAACAGCGATATCTATCAGTATTCTAGTAGAATTATAGATGAGTTCATAAAAGAAATTACAGTAATATCTAGTCTTGCGGATATATTTAGGTAAACTTTTCATGACATTACATCTCTCTGTTGATGTAATTATTTATAAAATCAATTATCAGGATATCCCAGCTTCTCCAAAACTCCATACACCAGAAATAAATATAATTATGATTAATCTCTCTAAGTTAAAAACTAGGCCAGAACTTCTGGCCTAGTCAGGTTAAAGTAAGTATATAAATAATTATATTCTTATTTTAATAGTTTTAATAAGATTAATTTTAAGTAAATTTTCTTTTACTCCATTAAGTTAATTGAATTTTATTGTTTTTGTGGTTGAGAATTTTGTTGCATGGTAACCGCTTTTTCTTTAATACTTTTACTTAAAGTGTTTGCCTTACTTGTTATATTCTCTTTAACCATTTCTCCTTTATTAGATAAAGCCTGTACTTCAGAATTAAACCCTTCTTTAACTTGGGTTGTTTTTCTTTGTCTTGACTTGTAATTTCAATAGATTTATCTAAAATATTTTGTTGCAACTCTGATATTTTTCTTTGTTTGTTTCTTTTAATTGATCTACTTTTATTGATAGTTTATCAGCTTCTTCAACTTCTTTAGCTTCTTCAGTTTCTTCAGCTTCTTTATTTTTTATATCGCTTTCAGATTCTTTAGTATCATCAATCACTTGTTTAGTTTTTTCTGCATCACTCTGTTTTATTTGTTCAGCGCTATCCTTAGTCTGTTGGATAGGGTCGTCAACTTTAGCTGATTCATTACAACCAGCAACAGCAGTTATTATACCTGCTAAGATTAGCATATTTAAATTTTTTTTGTTCATTGATAGGTTCCTTTCTCTCTATTCATGGATGATCATATCGTAAAGTACGTGTATAATCAATAAAAAAACTTTAATATTATAGTTACGTCTATTAATTAAATAAAGACATTAAAATAGAATACAAAATATTAATAATATAACAACTTGACATGTATAATTTGTAGCTTATATTCGTCATCTATTAATCATAGATGAGAATTAGAAGAATTAAAATTATTATCAGTAATTGTACTAAAAGTGAAAATATAACTAACACTTTTCAAGTTGTCTTAATTAATTAATTAAAATAAATAAAAAATATTACAGATTAAATAATAAAACTCCCGATAGACGAGTCTTGTTCTTCTATTTTGTTTAGAATATTATCTGCTATTAAGGTTTTAAACTTATTTAATCAATAAAAATTATTAGACTTTTTTTTCGATGTGCCTCGGCATCCATCACCATAGTGTTCACCTTCCCAACGACCAACTAGTGCCGACCCCATAGCATTACTCATAACATTAGTTGCTGAACGTCCCATATCTAAAAAAGGATCAACACCCATTAATAAAATTAAACCTGCTTCTGGAATATTAAATTGATTTAATGTTGCTGCAATAACGACTAACGATGCTCGTGGTATTCCGGCCATACCTTTAGATGTCAACATTAAAATCAATAACATAGTGATTTGTTTACCAAAACTTAAATAGATATTGCATGCTTGAGCTATAAAGATGACTGCAAATGAACAATAAGCCATTGAACCAGCAAGATTGAATGAATAGCCAATTGGTAAAACAAAACTAGCAATCTTTTTAGAGATACCAAACTGTTCCAATTTTTCTAAAGTAGCAGGGAAAGCAGCCTCAGAACTTGAGGTAGTAAAAGCGAGTAAGGCCGGATCTATGATGTTTTTGACTAAACGTAAAATGCATGGGCCAACAATTAATACGGATAACCCAATTAAGATTATCCAGAGTAACAATAAAGTAAAGTAGAATTCTCCCATAAAAATGCTAATACTGATCAATACATTTAATCCGCGTTCAGCAATCATAGATGAAATAGCAGAAAAAACCGTAATAGGGGCAAAAAGCATAACGTACTTTGTTAATTTTAACATTACGTAAACCAGTGAATCTAGAATTTTAATAATTGGTTCACCTTTTTTACCTATAGCAGATAAACTGCACCCCATAAAAATTGAGAAAATTACAATTTGTAAAATTTCATTACGCGACATAGCATCAATGATGCTACTAGGTATAGCATTGGTAATAAAATTATGAAAAAAAAATGCTGTCGGTTTAATATTTACTACCGCTGAATTTGTATTCATCGAAAAATTAATACCTATTCCTGGTTTAAGAATATTAACAATAATCAAACCAAGGATAATTGAAATAAAAGATGCGACCATGAACAGTAACAATGTTTTTGAAAAAACACGTCCAAACATTTTTTCATCACCCATTTTAGCGATTCCGACGACCAAGGTCGAAATAATTAATGGTGCAATAATCATTTTAATCAAACGCAAAAAAATATCTGTGATGATTGAAATATTTTTTGCGTAGCTCATTGTTGCTTCTGCATTAGTGAGTGAATTTAATGAAACCCCAACCATGATCCCCGTGATTATGCTTATAATAATCCAATTGGTTAAATTTTTTAATTTCATAATGATTCCGTTTTATGAGACTAGTATTAAATCTTATGTTATTTAATAAGCTCTGAATTAGTATTTCACTATTATTACCTGTCTAATCCAAAAAGATGCTATGGTTTTTTAAATAATTCAGATTTAACTTTTAATTAATCTTTCATAGACTGCAGTGGATTTTTACTACCTAATAGTGATTAGATAATTTCTGATTATATAGCCAAACATTATTGACACAAGATTATCAATCTCAAGCTCTTGATCAGAATTGAAATGATAGCTTTACAGCTACTTCTATGCGTCTATTAAATAAATAGATATACCATTTATTTGAGGATGCATCACCATTATAAGTCGGTGTTATATATCAAGCTCTGTACAACAAACAGGCGAATTTCTGTTTTTCGATAGCTAAACCTTTTTCAGAGCAAAAATCAGTCTATAAATTTTTTGTCATTCTATAAGTATCGATGTATATCCTGTGACATGCCAAGTGTGGTTAAAGTCACGTAAAAAGTGTCGAGTATTTGTCGTAATCTTAGCCTTGTAAATACAGATAAAAATCTGCTCGAGTGGTACGGATTCATACTTATAAAAAAATAAGATCCTTAAGTTTCATTCAGTCTTCTCAGAAGAGATTTTGCACTATATGCAAATAAACAAGCTCGTATTTTTTTTTAAACGCTTTATACTTTAGTTTTATGACGTAAATTCTTTTCTTATCATTGAAAAGAAGGAAATATTTTTCACAGGAAAATCTGAATTACGACTTTCTAAGCGAGCGACAGCATCATTGACAAATGATAGGAAATAATGGATATAATTATCAATATCATCTTATTTTTGTTTTTTAACAAAAGTAAGTTCAGATATACCATACGATCACTAAAAGTAGATCCAGACTCTCTACTAACCTGGAATAGTAACTCTAATTTTAGATGTTGTAGTTTTTTGAGGATCTAGCCTCATCATGATATTTTACTTCAGCTACTATTCCTTATCTGAATCCTGCGATAAATGGAGCTGTGCGATAAGAGTCTATATAGTGACCTGAAACTAAATAATTACAAGTCATTCTTTTATTTAATTGTATTAAATACATACATTTAAACTGATTAAATAACATCAATTGATTTTATCAAAATTAATTTACTATCCTAGTATAGATACAAATAGTGTTAAGGTTAAATAAATATTTATTTTTATTATTAACTAATAATTTAGCTTTTAACTATTAATTAATTGTTTTTAATAAAAGTATGCTACTATAAGCTTATCTAAAAATTAGATAATCTGAAACTAATTATAAAATATAATTTGTAGTTTAGTTTTCCATAAAAATGAGCCAAGGAAAATTAATAAAAAAAGGAGTATTTTAGTTAATCATATATTTAGTAATTATTATTTGTTATAAGCATTCTTAATTTAGTGGTAAAAAATCTAAAAATCTTTGTTAATAATATTTTTACTAATATACCTTTAATCATAATTAAACACGAATAAATTTGACTAATTATAGATCACATCCATAATATTAAAAGACCTATTTACTATGTTATATAAATAGTATTAATGAGCACTAACTCATCGTAGTAGTGCTATATAATAAAAAAATCTCATACATAGATCAAGTTAGTGCGGCTTATTTACACACTAAATAGAATGTGTAATGTTATTAAAATTTTTTTGCTATAATAAAAATAGACTAAAAAAACCATTTTCATTAGACTCTAAAATTTTTAATTATTGGTGGAGGAGTTGGCCGCGTCCTTCTTGTCATTGAAGTGTTGTATATTATAATACTTATTATCAGTTTGATTACTTTTACTTAGAACAGTTAATATAGCATTTGTTTTATTATCAAAATATACCCTCATCTTTAATAGTAAGAATAAACATGTTCATATATGCGCTAAGTATCTGAACAACAACTATTTTCTTTTTATACTAGATCTTTTAATACTTCATTCAATAGTTCTATTACTGATATGTAATATTGCTGTTAACTTTAAATCATATCGTTGTTTAGGTAATATTCTTTATCTGTCTAGCGTGTAAAAATATAGTTAAAATTATATTACATTGAATTATGGTCTGTTGATTGGTAAATATAGAAAGTTTTATAACTCGTTTAACTTAACTCCTTCATTAAAGAATGAGTTATCTTATAAAGTTCTATATGCATTGATCGAAAAAAATTAATGTTTAACTTTAACACTTCTATAGTACAAGGACGGAAGATAACTATCTTACTTAATACATTAAAATTACTTTGATATTGTGATTTTAATACACTTAATGATGGTATTATTTTTTAATCATATTCATATAAACTCATATGGCCTCAACTTATCCACTAATCAATAATCAATACTAATGTTCTTGGAGTAGCATCATTATTATGATCAATTTTTTAAATAAGAAATTTTAAATTTGTATATGAAAATAACTTTCATATTACTAATATTATTTTGATAAAGAAAATAACTACTAATAAATTATTAATGATCAGTATGAGTAACTATTGCATTTATATATAGCATTAAATCATTAATATCACAATTTTATTTGGTGTTTATTTATAATAATGTACACAAAAAATACTGATAATAATTGTTATTAATATAATTTTAGTCAAAATGGATATATAAACAACTTTTATTCGTCTCCATCAAAATTGCAATAAGTACATAACCTAATAGGTTAATTGCAATAATTTTAATACTTAAATTTATATTTATAATTAATATCTTTAGAAAAGATCTTCTTTAAAAGAAAAATTGCATTAAAATGCAACCGACAGAATAGAATATTCTAAATAATAATTAATTTATTTAAATAAGTAATTTCTACTGGTATCATATCTGATATAGATTTTATTAAAAAACTTTAGATCGTCGAAATACATCGGAATAAAAACTAAATAAAGGAGACTAAAGTACCAAGCATTACACTACCTAGTAAACCGAAGTTTAGACACTGCCTTTAATAAATTTGTCATGATCCGTAATATAACAAATAGATAGGTACCATTAAAATCATTTACAAATATAAATAAAGAAGTTTTAATAATATATTAGCAAAAGTTATTATTTTGCTCGCGAGTAATTTATAGCTAAATCTCTGTATTTTACTGCTGTATTTTCAAACAATCTTCTACAAACTAGATAATTCGATAAATAAAATGACTCCACATGATGGAATCTAATTAGAGGTCATTTTAATTGTATTAATAACTATTCAGATTTTAAATCTGAAATTTCTTACTAATAAATTTTTAATTATTCAATTTTATCAAGCAATGATGCCTAATTTTAGGCTTGTTCGTAAAGGTTTCATACGATTTTGCTCAATTCAAGTAAAAGATAAAATCTTTATCAATAATTAGTTTAAGAAAACGCCTAACACACTCACTCTATATTAAACTATTTAAGAATCTGATTCCTTACGTGACCATTTTAATCTCGAGCGATTAAGAGAGAGATTCCTTCTTTTCTTTTATCTCCTACTCTACTGCATTTTCTAGATTTCCTATCTTGAATATAATGTTTCCATTTAAATAATTTAAGAAAAAATATTTCGTTGACTTCAATAATTCCACTTATATATTTATTAGCTGTTTACAGCTAAAGCAAAGAAGCAAAGATGGCTATCTAAATATTTTTTTTTAAATTAAAACCTATTTGTTTTGTTCACTCTCCTGTAAAGTTAAGCTATTAAAGATAGATTATAAATAATTGAATCATTTATCTTTATAATGTAGATTTACTAGAGGACTTATAATCAGATTATTAAATGTTTTCCTGGAATCAGGGATTATTCAATGATATCGCTGTTGTAACCCTATTGAATAGTCTCCAACGAATAAAATATTCACTCTAATAATATGCACAGAATAAAATAGAATGAGTTGTTTCAATATATGAATTAATGTTATTCGATAGAATATTGATGAATCAACTAATAAAATATAGCTTTATGTTAGTAATGGATAAAGAAAGAGTTTCTTTAATCTGAACGCTATTGCCAAATCATAAAACTGTAGTCGTTTTCTTGCGAAAAACATTTTCTTCTTCTCGACGAGAAATCTTGCTGGCAGTAAATATGATAACTAAATCGATGTTTACGCAACTACAGAGTGAGAATTTTGGTAAAATGAGTAGAGAAAGCATCGAACTGAGATATAAAGTGTTTTAAAACTACGAACCTGATTATCTGCACGTATATTGAAATATATTCTGCAAATACTAAACGAAACTTGACGATCTATATCTTTTCATAAGTATATATCCGCGACCATTAATGGGTTCTTTATCCGTATTTAGAATGCTAAGACCGAAATCAATGTTCAACGATTATTACGTGATATTAACAAAGCATGTCCTATAATTATCCATCTGACACTTATACAATGACAAAGAATTTATAGATCGCCTTTGATCTGCGAAAACATTCAGGCACTGAAAAAACACTCCAACGTTTATATAAAAAAATTGGTATAAAAACGTCAACTCCTATCCCGATGAGGCATCCTTAAATAGAGATGGTATGGTCAACCAATTTAATGGCGCAATAGAAGAGATTGGCTGCAAAGTATTCATTTTAATTATGATGAAGAATTTAAGATCACTCTGCATTGATATATTTAGTTATACAATCAAAATTATTCAATAAGTATTGTAGTAACATTCCATTGCAATCTATGAAAATTGGTTCAAAGTTAAACTTTAATTATTAAATTAATATTATTTTCCAGAACGTGACAACGTTATTATTTAGTATAATAACGATACAATATGTATAATTACATCTTTATTAATTAAAATGCTTATCTGTTTACCCACAAATACTTTTATTTTCTAGTAAAATTTACTAATGAAGTAAAATGGTATTTAATGCTTTAATTAAAGATTCTATTTTCAATCATTAAGTTTTCTATTTAATCACTACTT
Organism: Arsenophonus sp.; assembly: GCA_046530735.1. Classification (GTDB taxonomy): domain Bacteria; phylum Pseudomonadota; class Gammaproteobacteria; order Enterobacterales; family Enterobacteriaceae; genus Arsenophonus. The sequence goes on along the minus strand of JBHEQV010000053.1, from coordinate 20,771 downwards.
GACTAGTGTTGAGAAGTTAGAACTGTAAAGTTATTGTGGAAAATAAAATAATATAAGAGTATTAAGAGTAATGGCACATTTAAGTCACTTTAACTAAACAGAATTAAAGCAAATTAAGATATAAATTTTATAGTAGACTAGTCTATAATTTCATCTATAGACTGAATGATAAATTATTATTATATTAATTTTTTAATTATTTTTTATAGCAATACGATTAGCATCGTCGTACAAAATATTGATAATGATATCTTCTATTTGATAGAAATAATTTATGATTAAAATATTTTTATCGATCTCAATCAACTTTTGAAGTTAGTAGTATCTTTTTGTAGCTTTTATTAATGATATTTAATCTATTAATTATACTTTTACCAGTAAATACTTTTATTACTAGGAATTTATCTCTCAAATATTATTTCTAGCTTTATATTATGTATTGTTTTTGCTTATTTTATAACTATAATACGCTATTATCTAAGTGGTGGTTAATAGTAATAACCAATTTTGTAGTGATTTATCAACTTTTTCTAGCATTTCATTGGAAATGATGTTCTTCTTTCAGTAACAGCACTATTATAATAGATTTTTAGAAATCTTAATTCATGACGTTAGTACACACTACTAGTAACTTACATTGATATACTGGTTTATCAATTAACTAAGAATCGCCTAGTATGCACAAATTTTGTTAACATAAATTACTTAAAAATACTTTTTTCTGCTAAATCTAATGCAAAGTAACTCAAAATTAGATTAGCGCCGGCACGTTTAATAGCGCCTAATGTTTCTAGAATAACATCGATTTCATTAATCGCACCTGATTAAGAGGCAAATTTAATTTGGGAAAATTCACCACTGACCTGATAAGCTGCTAATGGTAGTTCAGTTCTATCACGAATATCACGAATAATATCAAGATAAGTGCCAGCATGTTTTATCATTAAAACATCAGCACATTCTTGCTTATCTATCAATGATTCTCTAATTGCTTCATTATGATTTATTTGGTCGATTTGGTAACTTTTACGATACCAATTAAATAAGATCCTACAGCTTCGCGAAAAGGGCTATAAAGGTTAGGCGCAAATTTGGTTGAATAGGACATAATGCCAGTATTAGTGAAACTTGCTTTATCTAGTGCCTCACGAATTTCGCTGACTTGCCCCTCCCATCGTGGCAGAAGGTGCGATAAAATCAGCACCAGCATTTGCCGCAATGACTGCTTGTCGACTGAGATTGAGTAATGTTGCGTCATTATCAACACAATTTCTACCTAAAACACCTCAGTGACCATGAGAGGTGTATTCACAAAAACAAGTATCTGAGATGACTAGAATATCGGGTACAGCATCCTTACAAGCTTTTGATATACGAGCAACTAAGCCATATTCTTTCCAGGTATCACTACCTGTTTCGTCAATATCATGTGAAATGCCAAATAATATTACTGACTTCAGATCAGCTTTAGCAATTCGCTCGATTTCATAAGGTAACCTCTGTTCCGGGATACGAAAAATCCCAGGCATAGTTGCAATAAGCTGATAATCTTTATTTTTTTCTTCGACAAAAATAGGAAATATAAGATCATTTAATGTTAAAATTGTTTCTTTAAATAAATCGCGAACTATTTTTGTTTGACGCAATCGCCTTAAACGATGAATAGTTTATTGATATTGCACACCTTCTCCTTACTATTACTACTTAAATTATAATTAATTATAATTATTTTTTATAAAAATTTCAGTTTATTATAAATAATAATAATTCATCTTACATCTTTATTAAGAGTGCTGTTTTCTATGGCTATTTGCTAAAAGTTGTTGTTTTACTTGAAAAGTAATTTGTACCCACCTCTATATTTAAATTGTTGTGGTTCAAACAATCTTCTCCAGAATAAATATTTCGATAAATAAATGACCTTACTCTATCTAATCTACTCAACCATTCCTTTAATCGGCTAATATAACTATTCACATTTTTAATATGAAATTTTTTAGGAAATAACTTTCTAATTACCTAACCTTATTAGCCAATCATGACTACTTTCATGCTAGCTAGCAAAGGTTGCTGTACTATTTAGTTCCATCTAAGTAAAATATTGACTCTTTATCAATAATTAGCTCAAAAACAGCTAACGCATTCTGCATTAAACTCTTCAATAATCTTATCGCTCACATATAACCATTGTCAATCCTGTGTTGATTAAGACCGCAACTCCTCATGCTGATTAGGGAATTAAATTATTCTTTAAAAGCAACCAAAAGAATCCATTTTTGCTAAAAGCAGATAAAATCTGTTTACTTGGGTCTATTACAAGTTAAACTTTCATTGGAATATATATATTTTTTGATCTAATGCACTAATTTTAGATACATTAACTCTAGGTTTAGTTTAATAGCCCTCTCATTTTTTCCATTTTATGGATTCTTTTTGAGAACAATTCCGTTATCTGTTTATCATACTTAGTATCAATAAAACCATCCTAATAGTCACAGAGAATTAATTTGTATAGATCTGTACGTAGAAATTCTTTCATCATAACTGCGAAATCCTAATTTTTTACTGGTCGTCATCTCAGCGTCTTTAGACCTTCGGTAATAATATGCCTTGTTGAGGATTTGACAATAAATACTGTAACGTACCATTTTAAAATGCCTAGTCGTAAATAATATAAGTGCCTAATTATCTTTTCCTTCGTCATGATCCTCTGCTGGTACTGCTTAGTTAAGTGGTTATGGCAATGATTCACAACCACTTCATTTCGGTAATGTCATAGCTTTAACCTGAATACTAGAGTTGATATAGAGCCAGAGCTATTTCACAGCATAGCACGCTCCTTTCATCTTTTTATCGAAGTTAACTTTTCTCTATTAACATCAGTGTACTTATGGCTTCAGGTAACTCTGCCACTACTTCCTGTAGCAAATGATATGCTACAAAGCAAAAAGGCTATTTCCATTTATTAAATCATAATTCTTACGCAACAACCGGATGACATAGCCTTACTAAATCTATTAGACCGCTTTTTTTTGAAGAGAAACTAAAACACTATACAGAATGATTAATATTTAGATTTCTAAAGGGTGACGGAGAGATGAACATGCAAATATTGATTAAGTTATCAATAAAAGTATGTAAGGCATATAAAGATACTAATTTCGATATCCTATTTGCGTACTCACTGTGGCATAAGTATTAGCTTGACTGACCAAAACAGAACATTAAGTATCGTCTAGTTATTGTTAAAAAAGGAAAAATAAAATAACATAATGAAAGTAATGCGATTACGAGTTGCATTCGGATAAAATATGAACCTACTATGCCAATAGTACTCGATATCTTTTAAATCATATGAAATCCAGGCTTTTGATTTAGAACTTTATCAAAAAATGGTGGTGTGAACCATTCAGGAGAGGCACAGTAGTAAGAGTGATGATATTATAAATACTCATTATACAAAGTGCTACAGACAACCGTTCATCCTACAAATAGACTGGTATATAAGTTAATGATTTCAGTATATTTTTAAAGAAAATTATTCCAGACATCTTCAATAATAAAAAGAAGTTTAGTTGATTCTAGAAGATATACATCTGGGTAAATTACTCTCTAAAGATCTTATATAGAGAAATAGAATCGTCATTCTATTTACATTCGTCATATCTATTGGTTCAGTTATTTTTGTGTTTGCTACAGTAGTCGAAGGAGACGAGAATTATCCTTATTTCCTTATAGGTTATGAATTCATCGACAAACATACTTTCATTAATTTCCACTCAATGCAATTCATCCTTTGTCGTCGACTTGATCTGAGCGTTATCAAAAATCTAGAATAAATCATGACTAAAGTAGAATAATAGTTGCGTGTCTAAAAAATGATAACTTAAGATTGGACATATTGCTGTATAGCCTCTGTTTTTGGATGTCATAAAAAATTCAATCAGTCTATACTCACCTTTATTTTGAAAGTGAGATTCATGAAGCGCTTTGAATAAACAAGTGGTTAACACGTGAAGTCGCGTGATTATCCTGATTTACTAGATTTACGCTTTTTAGAAGATTTATTCCAATTCATCTAGATGAATTCCTTTAATATTAACATATTGTAAAATATAAAACAGTACTCAGCTAATAATCACCACAGAAAGAGCATAGCTCTGGATGGTACAACCCCATCTCACACTATAAGTTATAGGTTTCTATTCTCTTTTCTTTTATCTCCTCCTCTTCCGTATTTTCTAGCTTTTCTATATAGAAAAAATCTTTATTTTTAAAAAAATTAAGGAAAAATATTTTATAGATTTCAAGAAAATTATTTAGATTTATCTTGTCTGTCTCCGCTGAAATAAAAAAGAAGTAAAACCATCTAAACGCTATTTTAAATCAATGTCTATTTATTTCGTTTATTCCTATATAGTAAAATTATTCTCAACGTACATCAAATATAAAACTAAACCATTTATCTTTCTAATGTATTTTTTCTATAGGACTTCTAGTAAGATTGTTAAATGTTTTCTACAATTGAATATTTTGCAATGACATCTCTCTAATCCTAATAAATGATCTCCAGTGGTTAACATATTCACTGTAAGAACATGAGTAGGATAAAGTAAAATGAGTTACTTCAATGTATAGATCAACATCATCTAACATATTGTCACAGATCCAACTAATGAGATGCAGATTTATGTTGGGCACGGAGTAAAAAAAGTTCGTTTAATCTTATTACTGTTTGTTTTTCATGTCAACTTTTGCACAAAAATCATTCATACAGTAGAATAGATTTCTACCAATAACATTTGTCAACATGGCCTTTCTATATATACTATTTCATCTTACTGGTTGAATCCTAAATAAAGATAAATAATTAATACGATTATTCCAGTAACAATAGCATAAGGCATTTGTGTTCTGATATGTTCAATATGATCACAATCAGTCGCCATTGAAGCAACAATGGCGTCGCTAGAAATTGGAGAGGTCATATCACCAAAAATTGAACCTGTAATCGCTGCTCCGATCATTAATTCGGTAGATATATTGACTGAGAGCCCTAATTGAACTCCAATAGGGATCATAATAGCAAAAGTTCCCCAAGAAGTGCCAGTTGCTAATGACATAATAGCGCTGATCAAGAAAATAAAGGCGATAGAAAATTCTGCTGGTAACGCACTGGAGGAAATTTGTGCAATATATGCACCAGTATTAAGATCAGCAGAAACATTTCCCATTAAAAATGCTAAAATCATGACTGAACTAATTTTTATCATACTGGCGTAACCAATATAAATTTCCTTAAAAAAAATTTCAATCGTTAAAATTCTACGGGCTAAAAACCAGATAAAAGAAACTAAAGTACCAAACATTACTGCCCAGTAAACCGAAGTTGAACCACTGCCTTTAGTGAACTCGCCATCACCTGTGATAGATAGAGCGATAGGTACCATTAAAACCGTTGCAAGAATAGGAATAAAGAAGTTCAATACAGTGTGAGTTGCTGGATGATCAATGACTTCTTCATCAGAAATAGAATATAGCTTATAAGATTCATGTTGATTGGAAATAGTTTTCTGTTCAGCTATTTTCATTGGGCCCCATGAATAATCGGTGAAGATATAAAATAATACTGATACTAATGATAACCAAGCCATAATATTATATGGCATAGCAGTAGCCAGAATTTTGAAAGGTTCACCTAAAATAAAGCCCTTAGAGACTTGTACACCAATAACACCCATCATTGCAGCTCCCCAACCATTCATCATGATAGAAGAGCATACAGAGACACCAGAGGTTTGAACAATATAGGCCATTTTCTCTGGGGAAACACCATAATAACAAGCAATATTTTTAGTAGAAGCACCAGCAACTAATTGATTAATAGAGCTCTCAATAAAAATGATTATTGAAATAAACATAGCTAACAGTTGGATTGCTTTTTTATTTTTTATTAAACTAGTTTTATTAGTGAAAAAATATACTAAACTTCTAACACCGCCGGTAACACTAATTAATCGCATAATTCCGCCAATTAATAAAATAAAAATAATAGTTTGTGTATTTTCTGCGGAAGCAAAAGTAGCAATAATTCCTATAAGTGTTGCTTTAATACCTGATAAAATATTATGATCGTTAATAACAGTATAACCAACTAAAATACCCATCAATAACGACAAGATAACTTGTCGTGTCATTATTGCGAGTATAATAGTGATAAGTGGAGTAATTACTGTCCAAATTCCGTAGTTATTCATTGTGAATACCTCTTTTTTTAGCTGAGTATTAAAATTAAGTCTTACTCTAAAACGTTAAAGTAGATCATCAATATTTTCTATCCTAAAGTGTTGTATACTGAAAGATTATAGTATTTTTAATAATTCATATTTAAATTTGAAGCAATCTTTCATAGATTGCAATGAAGTTTATTACCTAGTACTGATTGCAATAATTCCTGATTGTACAGCTAAACATATTGATGCAAAGTGATCTTAAGATCTTTAGCAGAATTGAATAATAGCTTTTTAATTCATTTTCTATATACGATTAAATCTTTCAACATAGCCTTCATTTAAGGATGTCTCGTGGGATAAAGTCGTTGCTCTATACCAAACTGTGTACAACAAACGAGGAGAATTTCTGTTTTTCACTGCTTAAACGTTTTTTCATATCAAAAGGCAGTCTATAAATTTTTTGTCATTATCTATAGTACCTGATGAATAGCTATGCAGTCTTAGTTAGATCAAATAAGAATCATTGAATATTGGCCGCAATCTTGCTGTTGTAAACACGAATTAAATAGCCATATTAATAAGGGTTTTTAATAAAAACTCCTTATACTGTAAAAACAATTTTTGCTATAGCAGTTGCTATGAAAAAGTAAATGGTTATGCACCTTAAAAAGACTTTTTTTTACTACTTACCAATATAAAACTACATCTCATTAGTTAGCTAGGAAAGAATCTGTTGTATGATCTCGATCTATGTATTGAAGCACTCATTTCATTTTATTCTTTCTATATTCTTACAGTAATGATGTAACTGTTGCGAGAGATTTGTTATGGTTACAGTGAAATCGTTACAGAATTTACGATTGGAAGAAAATATTTAACGATCTGATTGAAAGCCCTTTTGTGAAACTAGATAACAAGAATAACTGGTTTAGTTATCTACGATGTAGATTGAATAGCTTAACTTTACGGAATCCAGTAAAAGAAACAAGTATTGATTTTAAAATAGCTTTCAGCTTGTGTGACAGTATTTCTTATTTTAAAAATGACAGCTAACATAAGTATCTAAGTGGTATTATTAAGTCGACGAAATATTTTTCTCTTAACCTTTTAAAGGAAAACATTATTTCACACATAGGAAAAGTAGAAAACGCGAGAGAGTAGAAGATAAAATGGAAGAACGAATCGCAACTTTAATCGCCAGAAATCGAGAAATGTCATATAAGCGATCAGATTCTTGAAGAGTTTAATGCAGAGTATGTTAGACGTTCTCTTGATCTGATCATCAATTAGAGTTCATCTTTCTCGAAGTTATTAGTAAATCTGGTGTATGATGATCAAGCTATGCTCCCGCTCTGATGCTTTATAAATCTATTCACCCCCTTAAATTTGATATTATTTATCATCAAGATTAGAAAGGAAATCCTACTTAACCGCTTTTATATTTCTAATAAAACGAGAGCATCTTAAATACCATTGAAAAGATTGTTTTCTTGAACTAGAGTCGGCTCATAGATTTACTATCGCAAAAGCTGATTTAATCAGATTCGTCGTTCTTATGATGCCAATTCGGCTAACGAGAAAGAATAGAATGCTAGGCTTTCTTCTCAATCTTTCTTTAGCTTCTTCATTGCTGCAGGATATATTTAAACTTTGCTAACAAAGCATCAAAGTTTTTATTATCGGCATCGTGACGACTTCTTTGGTAGGCAGACTTTCCGCGTCACATCCTTTAACTTTCTATTCTATGCCTTTAAGAGTGAAGCTACCACATTAGCTATTTTATGCATCTAATGGCGCGTTGGTTCTAAATGATCAGAAATATCTTTGCTCTATATTCACTCTAAAACTAAGGAAACGCGTCTTCTGTAGCACGAGGCCTGGGAGATACGCTTAAACAACACGATTGCAGGCTTATTAAGAATGTTAAGATTAATTTGCTTATAATTTTGATAAAAATTTTCTACTGCAACAATCCCCTTTATATCTGTGCGGAGATGGACACCCTTTTAACTAACAGGTAAAAGCGATCAGCTTTCCTCTTATCAGAACGGCATGTGACCTCGTTGATAAGGCGGCGTTGAGTATGTTATTACAGTATGCCATTGAGTTCGTTTTTAATAATAGTGCCTATCATACCTGCTTGGAATGCACCATTACGGATGAGTTCATGAAAGAGATCATTCTAATATCTAGTTTTCGGATACCTGCATGATAGGATTTTATGACACATCATCTCTCTATTGTTGAAATTATTAACTAAATCAATTAGCAGAATATGTCACCCATCTCAAAAACCCCGCACAGCAGAAATGAGCATAACTCTATAGATTATATTATTATAATTTTTTTATTTTTTTCGAAAAAAAATTAATTAAAGAGAAAATAAGGCAATGAAAACAGAAGAATTTATGACATATTTAAATGTATTTTGGTCAGAGTTTAATTTACATCCAATATGGTTATTTACCATATTATTTACCATTTCAATGAGCAAATCTACCGTTGTTTTATCTTCTTTTCTACCTCCTGCATCCATTATGTTATTAACAAGTATCACTGCCAGTTTACCAAAACTAAATATTAGTTTAGTTTGGTTGGCCATTACTTTAGGTGCAACCTCAGGTTCAATAATTTCTTACTATCTGGGTAATCAAATAACTACTAGAAAATTATTTAATCGATTTTTTAATCGCTATCAGTCAACTATTAATAATGCCCATAATAAGTTAAAAAACCAAGGAGTGACGGTATTATTTACCTCACGTTTTGTTGCTGTATTAAGGTACATGATCCCCTTAGTCTCCGGTATGTTATTAATGAATAGAACTAAGGTATACAGCATTTGCTTATTATCAGCAGCTATTTGGGGAACTGTATTTATTTTAATTGTTAAAGGTGTATTTACTATAATCGCACTAGAAACATTTATATAAAATATATCTATTTAAGTTAAAAATAAAAAGTTAAAAATATTTATTTATACTTATACTAATTTTTGATGATAGAATTTCGGAGATTGGTGTCGTATTCTGCTGATTGATTTTTTGAAAAATATCAACAATAGAGAGTTGATATAGCATAAAAAGCATAGTCTACAGATATTCACAAAATCAGATATACAATGATCCATTACATAAACTTATTTGTAATGGTAATAGTAGTTGATGTCACCGCTGTTAAAAATGAGATTACAACTATCTTTTCAATAAAATACTAAACACAGCCTTGTGTCGACGAGTGTTATCCGTCTACCATAACGATTATCTAAGATAACGAATCATATATAGACTAGTATTGGCGATATCAAAAATTAAAGTACATAAATTTCAGGAAGATCCACAGCAGCAATAAAATATCTTTTAATAACTCATTACTACCACACCCTTATCTGAAGCGTGCAAAAATGGTGAAGAGTTGCGACAATCGCTGTTCTACGAACATTAATCGGTAATTTCAAGAAGTTCTGCCGCACCTCTTTCTCGATGAAAGTATATATGGTCTAAAAGCAGGCAAAGGCGATCAACTTACCTGACAGGATGATCACTACACCTTAAGCAAATAAATAAACATTAAGTGTAAGTTTAAATCACCTAGATATAATTCCCTGTTCTCTTTAAGTCATTACTGTTTCAGTATGCTACTGATGCTACTGCCAGAGAAGACTTTATCGACAACCTTGCGCATAAACATAAGGATTTTCATTGAAGTGAAGATGATTATCAAGAGTAAATCAAACTTGGATTAAACTTATCAATAGCTTGCGAGCGCGCGGCTTAACTGTGTTTTAAATTTGCTCTATGGGAGAAACGGGTGCCATTAATTTTGAAATGCAATGGCAAAGATATTCCTAGATTCGCAGCATCAATACTATTAGATACATAAAATAGGTAATTCACTATCTTTACTACACAAAGATATTCAATACCAAAAGTTAAAGTTGAGCTACGTAAGGCTCTGCCTAGCAGAGAGTTGCCGTACCGCTAATAAATCCATTGATATTTTGTTAACAACATTTTCAGCATATTCTGTAAACTATTAAGAAATTAGAGAAATATTAAGAATAATAGCCTGTGGTTTTGCGATTTTTTCCTTATTACACTGAGGATAAATAAGAACGACGAATCCGATTGAATCTATGTAATAGTGAGGATAAAAATCACTAGTTCGCTAATCGCTGTAACTCTAGAAAAACAATCACTTCAATTGTACTTAAGTTGCTTTCCTCTGATTGGAAATCAGAAAACAGTTAAGTAGGATTTCCATCCTTATCATTATAATAAATAACATATAACTTAAGGATGGAGAATAGATTCACGAAGAATCAGAGCGGGAGCATAGTTTGATCATCATAGAGTAGATTTACTAATAACTCTGCATGTACAGCCATGGTCACAATTCTTTGATATTTTTTACGATTCAGATAAGACACCGACAAGCTTTATAAAAATATTCTGATACCGCTGCATTGCCTGACATTAGGCAATTCAATAGCAAAATCATCCATACCCATCTGTCTGGTTCGCTGTATAAAATAATCGTTATGGTCGACGGATAACTTCTGTTGACAAGAAGGCATGCAGAATATTGCTGCAGCATATTTTCAATTACACTCTCAAAAGCAGTGCTTATCAACTAATTAGAAATCACGTGTAAAATCATTACACTATCTTAGTAGGATACTATTATCCTAAAAATATTTTTACTTTTAACTTAAAACAAAAATTTATCTATAGTTTTCTAATTTTGTCAGGTTTTCAGGCTAGTTAAAGTAACATAACTAGTATGTTAACATAAATTTTTAAATTAATCGCTAATACATAATCTGATTTAAAATAGACTATTCCTTCAATTTTTGATTAAAATCATAATAAAATGATGAAAGTAATTATTAATTTTTTAAAAAATTTATTAAAACTATAATAATAATTAATTACATTATATTATTTAAAATTTATCATAAAATTATAAATTTTATCTAAATCAACAAACTGTTTAACAGTAAAAATTTTTATTTATTAAGTCAACTATTAAGATTCTATCTTTAGATAAATTAATTGTTTTAATATATTGGTATAATATATACACATTATTGTAATAAATTTTTTTCTTTAAAAGAAAGTTTAAAATAACAAATTAATGTTAAGTAAACAGAAACAATAACTATAATTATCAATAAATAGATTGTTAGCTGACTTTAATAAAGTTGAATAATATTATTATTAACAACAATCTCAATAAACATCATAAAAATGATGACATTAACTCTATTTTTACGTTTTAACTTTATTTTTAATTTTGTTTTTCCATTTAATAAATTAATAATCAATACTATCATAGATAGTATGAGTCAGCATCAGTAGGATCACAAGATAGTCAAATACTATATTATTTATATTCATGAACAAAGAGTCCAAGCCATCATTTTTTTCTGTAAAAATGAAATAAAAAAAATAGACGGAAAAAGTTTTAAACCTGCCAATCCAATTTACAATTAAGATATTGAGTTTCTTAGATTAAAAATCCAGCCCAATATCCAACAATACCTAGAATAAAGAAACCAATAATAATCCATAATGGATTAACCTTGTTTTGTAATAACCACATACAGCCAAAAGTTAGTAATAATGGTACTAAACCAGGCATTAATTGATTAAGAACAGTTTGTACAGTTGTAATTGTCACTTCAGAGGTAGTGGGATTTTTTATTTCTGATACGACTAAAGGGATATTAACATTAGTCCACTTATTGACTAATGCGCCCATGACAAATAGCCCTAAGATAGAAGCACCTTCAGTCATTTTTTTTAAAAAGCCACCACTCATATCATGAACTATATCAAGCCCTTTTTTATAGCCATAGGTAACACCATAATAACGGGTCAATAACCGAACTAAATTAAATAAAATAAAAAATAGTAAAGGTCCTAGTAGATTACCTGACATTGCAATTCCTGCACCTAAAGCCGCGAATACTGGACGCACTGTGCCCCAAAAAATAGGATCACCAACGCCTGCTAAAGGGCCCATTAAACCTACTTTAATACCATTAATTGCACCATCATCGATATCTGCACCATTAGCTCTTTGTTCTTCCATCGCTATGGTGACACCTAAAACAGGCGCTGCAACATAAGGATGAGTATTAAAAAACTCAAGGTGACGTTTAATAGCTTGCTTACGTTCTTCACTATTTTCAGGATATAAACGGCGAATTACTGGGATCATTGAAAAACAAAAACCAAGGGCTTGCATACGTTCAAAGTTCCATGATCCTTGAAAAAGGTTGGAACGTAAAAAAACTTCACGAATATCACCAGTAGTAAGCTTTTTTTTATTTATTTGATTTACTGATTTTATATTTAGCATTATTCAATTCCTTAATTAATCTAATTCATTATCTAAATCATTATTACTATTATTTCTTGAATCAGTAACTTTTGATTGGTTGTATTTAGGGTTAAGTTGAATATAAAGAATAGCCATTATAATACCAATAACGCCTAATGCAACTAGGTTGAAATTGGTAAATGCAGCAGTTACAAAACCCAAATAGAAGAATGGCATTAAATAACCTGCACGCATCATATTAATTACCATAGCGTAACCGACAACAACGATTATACCGCCAGCAATATTCAATCCTTTAGTGATAACATTAGGAATTGAATCCAGTAAGTATTGAACTTCTGAAGTACCTACAGAGATAGCAACAATTAAAGAGGGAATAGCAATACGCATAGCTTGTAATAACAAAGCTAGAATGTGAATTATGGTTAATGCACGTAAATTAGCAGATGATGCAGCACGATTAGATGCATGCTGAAAAGCAACAGTTATTGTCCGAACGATAATAGTCAATACTTGCCCTGCGGCCGCTAAAGGTATTGCTAGTGCAATACCAGTACCGATATGTTGCCCGCCAACAATGACCAAAATAGTAGAAATAATTGAAGCTAAGGCAGCATCTGGAGCTATAGCTGCACCGATATTCATCCATCCAAGCGCAATCATTTCCAATGTGCCACCGATAATTATTCCTGTTTTTATATCACCGAGTACAAGACCGATTAGTGTGCAAGCGATTAAAGGACGATGAAATTGGAATTCATCTAGAACGGAACCCATGCCTGCGATACAGGAAACAAGAAAAACAAGTATGATTTGAACAACGGTAAGTTCCATTGTTTATCTCCTATAACCAACAACGTTGGTGAATCTATATTTAAGTTGTAAATAGATAACCAAAAAGAAAACTTAATTTTTTACTTTTTTGATAAGAGCTAACATATCCAATTTGCTATCACTAGAAACTTTACGGGCTTCAAGCTCAATACCTCGTTTAGATAACTGATTAAAAGCATCAATATCTTCATTATCAATCGATATGGCATTGTTAATCTGTGTTTTACCATCACGATATGCCATGCCACCAATATTAACAGATTCTATTTTGACACCACCCTCTACGACATGCAGGACGTCTGTTGGATTGGTAAATAACAGCATAACGCGTTCACCAGCATACTTAGGATTATTGTAGACACGAATACATTTTTCTACATCAACCACATGTGCAGTGACACCTGGCGGTGCAACTTGTTTTAATAAAGTTGAACGAACATGATCTTTAGCAACTTCATCACTTACCACGATAATAAGTTTAACTCTTGTCTCTTTTGTCCATCGAGTAGCTACTTGACCATGAATTAAACGATCATCAATTCTTGCAAGAGCAATAAACATATGACCTTGTGTAGCTGAATTAGCTATCTGTACCTGTGATGGTGAATTTTGCAGTTTATTTTTAGTTTGTTGACTATTGAGAGCTTTAATTTCGCTGCGTCCTGTTTCAATAGCAATCCTGACTAATTCACTAAAAATAGGATCATCATCACGGGATAGTAACGTAGCAATTAACATAGGGACGTTAATACCAGTAACTATATCATAATTGTCCTTATCTTTACTTTTGATAATTCGACTAGCAGCGTTAAATGGACTGCCTCCCCAGATATCTACTAAAAATAACACACCTTGAGAAACATCGAGTTTATTAAGATTTTGATTATATTTTTCAATTAAAATACTGATACTTTCACCTGAAACAAAATTAATATAAGCGATATTTTTTTGTTTACCAATCAACATTTCAGCGGTCATGAGCAACTGTTTTGCAGCAACGCCATGAGTGCTAATTATAATAGCTACACTCACCATTCTTCTCCTTAAGAAGGAAGTTAAATAACCACTAATATGAATAATTTTTATTTTATAAAGTATTTTCAATAAATAAACTAATTAATTAGTTTATAGGTTATCATTTAAATATCAGAAAAAATATACCACTGATTAAAAATTTAAGATATATATAAATATATTTAGCAAAATATAAATTTTAACAAACAATTTAATTTTAAAATTGCTATTATCTTATATTAAGATAATAAGAAAATTAAATTTGTAATTTTGCAGATAGAAACTATAATTTAATGACTATTTAGCAAAAATTGTTACTTTCTCACAGAGAAATTTATAGCTATCTCTGTATTTTAATTGTTATAGTTTCAAACAATCTTTTCTAGATTAGATAATTCTGTAAATAAAAACCTAAATCAGGAAATCTTCCTTAGCAATATTTTTAATCTATTGATATAACTCATATTTTGAATATAGAATTCCTTAGCAATAACTCTCTGATTACCAAACTTTATTAGGGGATAGTGACTAATTTATGCTCGTTTGAAAAGATTTCGTACTATTTAACTCCATTCTAGATAAGGATAAACCCTTATTAAGGATTGGCTTTAAAAAACGGATAATATACTCTATATTAAATTTTTAAGAATCTTATCAATCACATAACCCTATTAATATCATACGATTAAGAGCACGTTTTGTTCTTTTTTATCTCCTATCTTCTTCTGAATTTTCTACCTTTTTTATGTGGTATATAACACTTCCCTTTAAAGTATTAAGGAAATATTTCATTGATTTTAACAATACTACTTAATATATTTATATTAGCTGTCGCCTCTGGAGCAAGGAATCAACAAGAGAATCTAAAAGCTGTTTTTAAAAAAATATTTATTTCGCTAACTTCCGTAAATTTAAGCTATTCATCTACATTGCAGATAACTAAATATTTATGGTTAAAAAATTAAATCGTTCTTTAATAGAAGACTAAAACTGATCCATTTTTTCTAAAAGAAAATAGAATTGGTTTACTAGACCTTGTGTAAGTTTTTAACAAGAAATCTGGTATATAATGTTAAAGCTTCTCCAATGCAATAACGTTTTCTAAATCTATTCTCTTTACCCTTAACTTGGATATTGTTTACACTAGAATGATAAAGGAACTTGAATCCTATTAGGCCTCGGTTCCAGTTTTTATTAGCAAACGGGAACAGCTTAAATACCAATAAGAGTTGTTTTATAGAAATAGTCTTTGTACATCAGATTTATAGACTCACTATCGCAAAAGCTGATTAATTAGATTCGACATTCTTATTTTGATGTCCAGTAACTTGATGAGAAAACATAGAGAATGCCAAAAGTTATTCTCAATCTTTTCACAGCTTTTCATTTCTGAAGAGATACTTATCCTGATAGCTTTGCAACAAAAACATCAATGGCTTTATCACTAATATCACAGTCTGTTAACCAAACTTCAGGCAATTTGCCTTAACTTTTAGTTATATGCCTTTCTGGAATGAAGCTAGAATATTAGCTATTTATGAACAGAACAGGATTCGTGCTATTATGTCCGGGAATATCTTTGCCATTACATTCAAAAACCAAAAACATCGACTTCCATAACAACCATGGAAGATACGTTTAAACTCAGCTATCACCAGCCATTGAAAAGTTATGCCCAGTTTGCTTCTTACTCTCTATAAAGTATTTTCTATTGCAACTATCTCATTACGATAATGCACACTACCATAATTAAATAACAGACAAAGACGATCAGATTGCCTGACGAAACGGTATATATCATCAGCCAAGTAATAAATGTAGGAGGTATCGCTAAAATCACGAAGCTACTAATCCTTTCGCTTCTCAAGAGACCGGTGTTTCAGTCTACTGATGTGAGTTTCTGCAGAAAAAGCATCTGCTTTTTACCGAGAACTGCTCCAGAGCTTCGTGAAAATCATCGGTGTACATTGCCTCGTATATACAGGCAAATAGTATACTTTTCGAAATTTTGTACGCTTTAGATAAGGCGGTAGAAACGAGCTATTGAAGGACATTCTGTTACCACTTGGAATTTTCTAATCTTAGTCACTGTAATCTCAACATAGCCATTACCAATCTGATAATGGTTCGCTGTAGAAAATTATCTTTATGGACGACGACATAAGAGCTTGTTGATAAAACAGCGTTGAAATGTATCTTGTTGCAGTTTGATAGCTTCAAACTCATAATCCTAAACAACGGTGCTATTAGCTACCTGTTATAATTACGGATGAGTCCATGTAATGGATCAGGGGGTAATATCTAATTTTTCGGATACTTGTAAATAAGGCAGACTTTTCATAGCATGTTATTTCTCTATTTTTAATATCATTCACGAAATCAATCAGCAGGGAAAGGGAGAAATATGCCAGCATCTTAGAAACTTCATACACAAGAATAAGTTTAATTCTTAATTTAAGAACGACGAATTTGATTGAGTCGGCTTTTACAATACTCAAGCTACGAATTCGATACGCGAGTAATGTGATTCAATAAAAAACCTTATGCTATTTAGCTTCTTCCGCATATACTAATAAAAGTTTGAATTGCAGCATAATGAGATTTAAGCAGCTGACTCTGACTACCTGGTGATAAACAACACCAAATTTAAGGATGGAGAACAGATTTATGAAGCATTAGAGCGGAGTCCTGACCGTACAATACAGCAGATTTTTTAATAATTCATGAAATATTTGCATTAAATAATTCATCAAGACTTTTAATAAAGGAATAAGATGGAATAGTATGATAAATACCATAATCAGGATTATTAACATTAATTCCACGTAAAAAAAGATAGATAACACCACCAAAATGTTTTTTATAATCATAATTAAGTAAACGATTTTGTAAATAACGATGCATAGCTAATGTATAAAGCTGATACTGTAAATCATATCTATGATAAATCATGCTATTTTGTATTGCCTCCTGGCTATATGCCAGATCATTTTTCCCTAACCAATTTGATTTATAATCAAGCAAATAAAATTTATCTTGGTAACAAAAAACTAAATCAATAAAACCTTTTAAAATACCCATTACTGGTTTAAAATTAAGTGGTGGACAACGTTGAGATAAAACATCATATTGATGGGTTATATTATCTAATGCAGATGGCAATAATAATTTTTTTATTGGTAAATAAAATTCCATTTCATTTAATTGATACTCAGGCCTAAGTTTCGACAAGCTAAAACTATCTTTAAGTAAAGGAGTATCAAAAATATTTATTAGCCACATTTTAAGCAATGATACCCAATCAACAGAAAAAATGGATTGTTCTAATTTTTCAGCTAACCAAGATTCTTGCGGATGTTGATTAAATGGCAGTAATTCTAATAGAGAATGCAAAAAAGTTCCTGCTGTGAAACCTTTAGGAAAGGCATGAATACTTCTATCTACTATTTCACCTTGAGTTAAAAAACTGTCAACTTCTGTATTAATATCTATTTTAGGTGCCAAATCATGTATAGCAATTTCAATATTTATATCACTAGAAGTAACCTTATCAGATAATAAATTCATATCATGACAAGTTAATTCTGAATAGCTAGTAACCTCCCAAGTATCTGGGATCTGACCGGTAAAATTTCGAGCTAATAATTTTACGGATTTATTTTCTTTATGATACCAAGGAGATAAGTTAATATTATTAGTAGGTGTGATACTAATATTTTCACTAGCTAATGTGTATAAAGATTTACGTAATAAAGTTGCATTGCCTGGTTGTCCATTTTGCAATAAGTAACCTAATGCGCTTTGATGCAAATCAGTGTCACCATTTTCTCCACTAGTCCGCCATTTTACTAAAGGGGCTACACCAACACTACAATGATAAACTGAACGTGTTAGTGCAACATATAGCAGCCGTAAATCTTCAGCTAAACGCTCTTCATTAGCCAATCTAATGCTCTTTTCATTTTGAATTAGATCAAGGCATCTTTTAAAATTTTCACGATCATGAAAAGTAGCCAATTTTTGCTGTGAAAATTGACAGGCAAAAGGTAACCAAACAATAGGGTATTCTAAACCTTTAGATTTATGGATTGTGCTAATACTAATCAAGTGACTATCATTTTCTAAACGTATTTGATGATTCTCCACTAAAGGATCTGGTTGATCGATCTGCCGAGCTAACCAGTGAACTAGAGCATGCTTACTTTCAAGTTGTAATTCAGCTTCTTGCAATAATTCACTCAAATGCATCACATCTATTAAGCGCCTTTCACCATCTATATGATCCATTAGTAGGTTTTCAGCAATCTTATGGTTAATCATAATATCTCGTAATGCAGGATAAATACCATATTGCTGCCATTTTAATAAATAATTTGCAAACTCTTCAACCCGTATATCCCATTGATTTTCATCCTGATTTAATTGTTCAATATCTTGTGCAGTTAGCCCGATTAAACGAGTAGCCAACGCACAACGCAGCGTGCTCTCTTTTTCTGGTGAGAGTATAGCTTGTAATAACAATAATATATCGCGCGCTTCATGAGTAGAAAAGACGCTTTCTTGATTAGAAAGAAAAACTGACGAAATATTAAATTTATTTAACGCTTCTCTTATCATTACTGCTTCGCGTCGGCTTTTGACTAACACCATAATATCCGCAGCTGTTATTGGATGCTTAACATCATCTCGATATAACCAAGTTGCTTTATTCTCGCTCTCTTTAAGCCAATCACAAATCTGACTAGCACATTGATAAGCCATTGTTTGTTGATAATCTAAGACTGAAATAATTTCTTTATCTATATAACAAAAATTTAAAGCTGACAATTTCTCTTCTTTATGAATAAAAACTAAATTATTATTTGAAGAGACTGATTTAACTATATTAAACGGTATTTGCTTAAATAAAAACGGTTTTTTTACCCGACTAAATAATTGATTAATAGCTGCAACCATTCTTGATGAAGAACGCCAATTAATATCAAGAGTATAATGTGATTCAATTTGATTTTTAGCTTTAAAATAAGTAAAAATATCTGCTCCACGAAAAGCATAAATAGCTTGCTTAGGATCTCCAATAAATAATAAGCAACAATGATTCTTATCCTGATAAATACGTTGAAAAATTCGATATTGTTGCGGATCAGTATCTTGAAACTCATCAACCATAACAACGGGATAATGATTGCGGATTGCGTTAGCTAATTGCTCTCCATCTTCTGCATGTAGCGCCTGATCTAAATGAGTTAATAAATCATCAAATCCAATTTCTCCACGTCGTCTTTTTTCCTTAATAATTGTCTGGCGAACATTAATGATAGCTTTTGAAATAAAAAGATCACGTAATGTACGTGATTGTTTCAATAAATTATTAATAGCAAGAAAAACTTTATGTTTTGGTGCATTACCAGAGGATGTTTTATCTATCAGTTCAGATTGGCAAAAACGTGCTAGTTCTTTTGGTGTTTTATAATCGACTGTTGGTGACCGCGCCCAACTAGTGACCTCTTCTACCCAACTCAGTAAATTACGGCGACTATAGCTACGTTTATTAATAGTAGACTCAGTAATTAAATCAATGAAGCTTCCTGAATTTAAAAGCCATAAAACTTTTACTTTTTTTATAGTATCAATCAGGATCTGATGACGTTGCCTTATTGATTGAATTTCAATGGGTTGATTAACAAAAATCGGAATATCGCCTTGTAAATAAGGCTTTATTTCAACTAAAAGTGCTTCTGGATTACTCCATTCATCAACTATAATTTTTGATATATAATAATCCAGTGGATAGCAGTTACGACGCCAAAAATCAGCACAAGCCTGTTTCTGTAAAGTATGTTCATCTTTTATTATTGATTTCTTAAATAGCATTCCTGACTCAAAAGCATTATGCATTAACATGCGTTTACAGAAGCCATGGATGGTATAAATCGCTGCCTCATCCATTTGACGTTCAGCAGAAAGCAACAATTCAGCAGCCATATTTCTATCTGAAATAGAAGATAGCAAAGTTTGTAACATTGAATTTTCATAAAAACCAATACCATCTCTAATACAAGCCATTCTCATTTGATGAACATTGTGGCGAATACGTGATCGTAGTTCATCAGTCGCCATTTCAGTAAATGTGACCACTAAAATCTCTTGAACACTTAATGGGCGAAAAAATGCATTTTTTTTTCCAATACCTAATAATAATCGTAAATAAAGTAAAACTATCGTATAAGTTTTTCCTGTTCCTGCTGAAGCCTCTATCAATAGCTGGCCATAGAGTGGTAAACAATAAGGATCCAACTGATAAGTTTGTATTTGCCTATTACTCACTTAGCATTTACCTTA
>JBHEQV010000052.1:0-888 GCA_046530735.1 Arsenophonus sp. | reverse complement strand
ACAAAACTGTATGAAACATGTCTGCTGAAATAATTCATGTTTAACTAGTTCTATGATTGTTTGCCAATCTGTTTATTCTTATGTCCCAGTTTTTCTTATGAAAAGAATTAACATAATAAGTAGATCTACATTTGTGCTTATTAGACATATTTTTAAGGTTTAAATATTCAATATTGCTAATCATTTAACAACCAAAAAGTTATGTTTTTTAAATAGTATATATAACTTATTTTTTAAACTCCATTTACACTTTGCTATTTAACAAGATAGATTTTAATTTTTATTAAGTTTTTTATTATTTTAAATTGTCGTATTGAATGTAATAATTTTTATTGTTATACATTTAAATAATTTTATAAATGAAGACAAGTTTGATTCTAGGCTAGGGCATGTAAGGTAGAAGCTGCCAGAGATGATATGTTTTCTGGGAAAAAGATAAATTTTACAGAAAATCGTGCTGTGTTACATATTGCTTTACGTAATCGTAGCAATAAACCAATTGAAGTTGATGGAAGTGATGTCATGCCTGAAGTTAACAAAGTATTAGCTCACATGAAGGAATTTACAAATCAGGTAAGGAATAAATTGTGTTATCCTTAATAATATGTATTTCCTTAATGAGTAAAATCAATACAGTTTTTTGCTATTCTTCAGGAATTCATAGTATAGATTTTATGAATCCGTATCATTTTAATAAAATGGGATGCAGATATTCTACGACAGTGATGGTCTAAAATGGAATTTGTGTAAGATTAAAAGAATTTTTGTAGTTTACAGTTCTAAATCATTTTCTGAAAGAGCAGTCACACATTTTGCTAGGAAGGTGTGTTTGTTTTTAAGTCCTGTTTGTTTATTACTTATTAAATATTTAAACAAAATATATTTGAC
>JBHEQV010000051.1:0-654 GCA_046530735.1 Arsenophonus sp. | reverse complement strand
CTTTATAATAGCATGTTTGATATATTTAATCAGAAAGCGCAGTAGATCGATAATCAGAAATACCTTGATAAAAAAATTAACCATTTGACGTGTTGATTAACTCTATTATTTATTTTCTTTCCTTGATGAAGTTTATGCTCATGAATTACAGATTATACTACAGCTTAATGTAAAAGCTTATGTTCTAATAGATTACCATAGCGATAAAGTTTTAACAGATGATAACCTAGATAAATGTTTAGATCATGCTAGTTTAGCAAAAATTATAACTAGTTATGTGGTGAGAAAATAATTAAAGCGGGTAAAATTAGCGTTAATGATCTTATCTTAGTTGAAGAAGATGCTTGGGTAATCGGTAATCCTGTTTTGAAAAGATCTTTTTAATGTTTTAAAACCCAAAGATATGATTTCAGTGCTCGATTTAAATTGTGATATTGTCATTTAATCTGATAATCATGTTTGTATTGTATTAACGGATTACGTCGCATGTAGTTAAACTGTTTTTATTAATATAATGAATCAGTATATTACTTCACTAGGATTAAAAATACCAACTTTAAAACCGTATACGACTTAGATTCAGAAGGTCAATTTAGCACTGCTAATGATATAGTGGTATTAGCCAAGGCATTAATTAGAGATTTACTTGATGAG
>JBHEQV010000050.1:0-3611 GCA_046530735.1 Arsenophonus sp. | reverse complement strand
ATTAACGATAGGGGGTTTTAGATGAACAATCCAGTATTATTAGCACCAATAACATCATAAACAACTTCCCATAATTATCTGCATATAAGTGTTTAATATCCCATTACAAAAGCATTACTTCTCATACACTCTAGTCATTTATTTAAATAAATTAAGTCAAAAAATTTTCTACTATATGCTTAGTTTTCAGTACCAGTTTATATTCATCTTCATTTTTTAATTTAAAAGAATTAACTATTTATAATGTATCAGTTCATTTACATAAACTATTATTTTTATAGTTAATATATATTAGAAATAAATATTATTAGCAAATCTAGTATATGTGGCCTGTCCAAACTACTCTTTCGCATTGATTTTTCATAAATCTGTTTTCTATCCTTAAAATTGGACCTTCTTTACCAATATTGGTCAGCAGGTCAAATCCCATTATCCGGTTTCCAATTTTATAAACAGACGGGGAATAGCTTAAATATTCTTGAAATGATTATTTTTATTGAGCTATAGCACTTCGTGCTTCACGCGTTATCCATGATTTCACTGTTATAAAAGCTGATTCAATCAGATTTTTTATTCTTATTAATGCCCAGTGCGCTGACGGAAGCCATAGAATTCCAACAAATCTTCTCAAGATTTCTCAGAATCTTGCTCGCTGTATGATACTCTTTGCTGAAAACTTTGTGAACAAAATATTAAAGGTTGTTAACTATGGTCTGATCGACGCGACTATGCTACTCAGCTATTTATATGACATGAGTACTATTTTATACTCTACAATATGTTAATATTTTCAGGAATTTAATCAAATAGCTCGAAATAAACTTCCTAGAGAAGAGAAATTGTATTAAATCAGAAATATAACATGCAATTCATGTATTATATCCATTGTTTATTCAAGTGATTCATGATCTTTTTTCCAAAATTGATAATCACACACCAACTAAATTTTTTATGACACTCAAAAGAGATCATTAGAGTGATGTGTCCGAGAGTATTAGTTTCTAATTTTTTCTATAAAAATAAGTATTATCCAACTTCTAGTCACGATTATTCTGGGTTTTTAGCAATAACCCAGTCTAAAATCAATGGCGTTGAATACAATTGTATTGATGGGAAACTGAAAGTATGCTTTCCAATAAATTTATTCATTTATAGGGAGCTATGAATAATTTCCATCTCTTTCGCTTCTAGAACGAATAGAAAAATAACTTGGCTGATAGATCTGATGAAATACGGACAGAATGATAATTTCTATTTCTATAGCAAGGAAACTCCCAGAGAGTAATTTATCTAGATCTACATTCTCCATAACCAACTAAACTGATTTTCACTATTGATGATGACTGGAATAAATTTCTTGAAAAAAACTGCAAAAGTATTAACTTGTATATCCATCTATCTATCAAGAGAATATTTAACTGCAGCATTTATGCTATGAGTTTCTTCTCTGATGCTACTGCTATTTTCTTTTAAATATATTTCTATTTCCGTTTTTCTGCCAAAGTTGCAATTCAAAAGCCTGCAGTTCATGTGACTTTAAAATTACCTAGGAATGGTTAGATCATAGTAGATTCATATTTTATTGACTATAACTCGCAACACATTACTTTCAGTAAGTCCATTTTCTTTGATTTTTGTTTTAAGAATAATTAGCCCGCTCTTAATTCTTTGTTTCGCGCTCTCACCCAACACTATGCTGCAGTGAGTACAAAAACAGAGTTAAAATTGATATCTCCTGCGTCTTGCATACTTATGGTTGATAACTAAATCAACATCTCTATGTTCATGTCTCGTTACTCATAGCAGTCTAATATTAAACATGCTACATGGGGTTGGAGCTATTCTTCAAAAAAGAGTTTGTGAATAAGATTTAAAGAGGTGTTGTCATCCGGTTGCTATGTTACGGCTATGATCTGATAAATCACACTGTCTTTCTGGTCTGGAGCATATTCAAACAAGTAAGCAATATCAGCGTACTCTTGAAGGAACAGTACTGGATCCCATTACTGTAAAGTGCACTTCGCTAATAAAGACGAAAGAGCGTGGCATACCATGAAACACTTCTGGCACTACAGACTTAAACAGTTTACCGGTATCCGTATCAAAACTACGTATTACCGAAGAGGGAGAGGTGTTGTACATTATTAGTATGACCATCTAAATTAAATAGTACCGATAGCAGACCCTGAAGAAGAAAGAGATCATTGGATGCTATATTATCCATATTCTAGCAAGGCGTTTTAAGATTTTGCGTTACTATGATTTATTGTCGAATCTTTAATGAGGCACTTTATTACTGAAGGTATAAAGGCACTTAAGAATAATGGCTTGCAAACAATTAAAGTTCACCGTTATGATGAAAGAATTTCTGCGCACAAATTATCTCGTACAAATGGATTCTGTGTGAGAAGACGGGATACTTTTACCGACGCTCAGCTTTGAGAAACAGGCAACAGAATTATTATCAAAAAGAATCCATAAAATAAAAAAACTAAAATTATTAAACTAAACCTAGGGTTAATATCACTAAAATTAATGCAATTATAGATCAAGAATATAGATTCCGATGAAATTTTTACTTATAATAGAAGCATGGTAAACTTATTCTAGTATTCTTTTAACAAAAATGAATGTTTTGCCTGCTTTTAAAGAGGAATTTAATTTCTTAATCATGAACGAATTATAGTCTTAATCGTCTAAGATCGACAGGGGGTCATGTGAGCGATGAAATTCTTGAAGAGTTTAATGCACTTGTGCATTAGCTATTTTCTTAAGCTGATTATCAATAAAGAGTCCATCCTTTATTCAGATGTAGGTAAATGATAGGTAACCTTTACCATCGAGCATTAAATTAGTCACCATCCCCTAATAAGATTAAGTAATTAGAGAATTATTTGCTAAGGAATTTCATATTCAAAATGTGAACAGTTTTATTAGCGATTAAAAGGATATGGGATAAGTAAATTCATGGTGTAGAGTCGTTTTATTTACCGAATTATCTGACCTTGAGAAAATTGTTTGAAACTACAATAATTAAAATATAAAAGTGGCTCTTGTTTTCTCTGCGAGAAAACAAGAGCTGATATCAACATAGGTATTTTTTATGACTTAACATTCTGTACCTTATGAAAACTAATAAATATCATTTTTATTTTCCATATCGTTTGGTTGCCAATATGAATTTTTTAACTTATAAACCTCCTGGTTTCCTTTTTACCGTTGTTGCTTTTTTCTTACTGCTTTGATGTCAGATTGCGATTATTAAAAATTACCATATCAGCTTCTACATCATAACAAATACTATAATTTGACAAATTATTCGCTTTAGTTAGTTGCTTAATATTATGCCTGAACATTTTTAATAATGCGGTACTCCCCCGTTTTTAAACGCAGTTTTTCAAGGGCTATAGTAAATTCTCCCTGATTACCGCAATGCTTACGGGCTATTTCATAAATTACCCTATCTATCGCCTTTCTAATACGGAAGAAAGGCTTGACTGATTTTTTAATATTTTTTATGCAACGCCTGATAGAGCCAGTCAGGTAACGTTACCTCAACCCATGCTAATAATTAAGTTTAGCTTTTTTCCTATAAAATAATCCACTTATTA
>JBHEQV010000049.1:0-208 GCA_046530735.1 Arsenophonus sp. | reverse complement strand
TTTTCTCTTATCCCGGCATTTAGCAATCATCTGCTGTCTGACCGTTTTACTCAGATAGATAATTTATTTAGTCGTTTGACCGGTGAAAATCCGCTGACTGATACGCCAGCCTATAATCTTCTACAAAAAGATAAAGAACATTATGAAATGACAGTGAGCATACCAGGATATACGCAAGATGAACTCGATATTTCCGTTCTTAATAACC
>JBHEQV010000048.1:0-5857 GCA_046530735.1 Arsenophonus sp. | reverse complement strand
CAAGCAATACACTTACCTTTATTTCTTGACTGAAGGAATATGTCATTCTGTTAGGAAAGCTGATCAACTTTGTTGCTAGTTATATTGACGGTACTGCGCGTAGATGTAAGGAGCTAGCTGCAGTAGAAGATGCTTATTAAGAGTCAGAAGCGCACTGGGCTGAACTTCTTAATTTGCCGCTAGTGCGTTGACTTAACTATATTCTCAGGATTACTACGGAAGACGGTAAGAATAGTTTTGGAGTACAATGACAAAGATATTTCTGGACACGCAACACCAATGTTGTTGGATGCATAAAATAGCTGATGTGCTAAGCTTCCTTCCCTCAAAGGTATACAGCACAGAAGATTAATGGTTGTATGCGGAGAGGAGTATTGTTAGAAGAGAGTTGTAATGTTGCTAACAAAACCTTTGATGCTTTATTAGCAAAATTTTTAATAAAGTATTATTCCAGTGATAAAGGATGATAGAGAATAATCAAAAATAACTCTGCTATTCTATAACGACACGTCAGCGCACTGTGGCGTCAATAACAACGATAAATTTGATTGAATCAGATTTTACGACAGTGTGAGGATAAGAATCCGACGAGTGAAGCACTGAATAATTTAAGAAAAACAACTCTTTCAAAAGTATTCAAGCTGATCCCCATCTGCTTAAAATATCTGGAACCATCTAAGTAAGTTTTAAGGTCTTGGCTCTGGTTGTAAACAACATTCAATTTAAGGATGGAGAGCAGCTTAACAAAATATCAGAGTGAGAACATATCTTGCTTGACGTCTATACACCAGATTTGCTAATAACTCTTGTTTATATAACTAATGTTATAGTTAATTATAGTAAACTCAGTTTTATTAACTAATTATTGTTTACTTTACTAAGTATCACTTTTAATATCGTGACCATTTCATCATTTTGTTTTTGTGTTAAGGTTGCCCCTTTTTCCGTCATAAATTGCAGACTAGTATGATTATTTATATCCCCAACTTGTAGTTTATAACTACCCTTTTCTATAGTTGAATTATTGACACCAATCGTTTGAAAATCACTATCATTCATACCATTATAAGTAATGTTAATTGATCCCGTGAAATGATTACGATCACTAACTTGCATACCAATGCTTTCAAGGATTGATGGTAATTTATTCCAAACAATATCATAAGGCGCACGCACAATGATTTGAGGTAATCCACTGTTATCATTGTTAGTTTGTACATCAATAATAGCATAATTACCTTTGACACCAGAACTGGTTCTGGTATTACGTAGTTTATTGATTGAAACAATTAGTTCATTTAACATTAAAACATTATAGCGTTGTATTTCTACAGGATCGATGATATTCTCTTCACCCTGTCTTATACCTTCATTAGTTATTGTGATAATAATTTTATTATTTTTTTGATCTAGCTGAGTTTTTTGCCGAGTTTGTATAGGAATATCTTCATCTCCTCGTGGCCAGGTAATCCAATCTGTAATTAAGGATTGATCAAGATCATTTTTTTGTCTTATTTTAATCATTTTTTGTTGAAAAATAGCGTTAATTTTCGGCCAAAGTGCACTGTTTTCAGCCGTGTTACTTAAAAATAAACGACTCGCTGTTAGACTATTTTCGGTATTGGTATCACTAAGTAACGAAAGTATTTGAATAGGAGGGCGAATATCTAATGCTTTACCTACAGCACCATTTTTATTAACTGATGGAATATGATATTCATCGTTTTGTAACGGTAATGATATTCCTTTAGGAATCGTTAAATTTTTTAACGGAGGTATATTTAAATATAATTCGTCACTATTAACTTGACGCTTATAACGTTGGTTACTCGTACAAGTTACCAAAAGTACAGAAAATGACAGTACTGCAAGCTTAATAAGCTTTGATTTGTGCAATAATGTTGCCATTAATTTCCCTAAATTTTTTGTAAATTAGCGATCTTTAGTATCTTTTCTGCCGCGATCTGGCTGGTCAATATTAATTGTGTTATCGGTATCTAATGTATCAACTTTAATAAGTTCTAGCTCTGATGTCAGGTTCAATTTAATTGAAATGGAATTAGGCTAGATAAATAATTTATGATTCAATTTACTTAGTTAATAATTTAACTTATGCACTTCAGTATACTTTTTTATTAAAACTAACTTGCGTATTTCAGCTATTAAATTGTGGCAATATTGATTGTTACTGAAATTACTATTGCATCTAATATTTAATAGCAGAATTCTAACTCAATTGCATCATTTTGTTAAATAAAATTTTAATATTAATTAATTTATGAATGTGATCCATACAACTTAAATCACCTCTGGACTTTTTAAGAGAAGTAATAATATTACTTAACTTTTCTAATCTAATAACTGTCATAGGCAATAAATGATATACGGTGCGCGAAGAAATATTATATAAGATTTTCGATAAATTGGTTTATTTGATAATAGATTTAAAATTCTGATAAGGTTCTTCTTGTGAAAGTTTATTCTAGTAAGATATTAACGCTAGACAAGTAACAGCACCCAGTCTTCTAAAGATTTATTTTATAATAGATTATTTAGTGGCATTAAATCTACTGCTTACAATAATTAGAATTTTGCTATCAGGATATTCTAATGTAGTCAATACTACATCTAACTGCTAAATATAATTAAGTATTGCTGATTTTCCAGTTCTGATATCATTAACATGATAATCCAATCAACTTTTCTTAGATTAAACTTATCTTTTTAAGAGTTATGCTCATCTCTAGTGTATGTGATTTTTGAGATACTGCTGTATCCTAATAATTAATTTTATATGTAATTTCAATCTCATAGAGATGATATAGCATAAAAAGTTTACTCTACAGGTATTCACGAAACCAGATATTAGCTTTATTTCTTGTATGAACGCATCCGTAATCAGTAGTATGGTAACTGATAACGACTCTTGTTGAGGCTAAGCTCGAAACCATGCTGCAAAAGGTGATCAACGACGTCTTTATTGATAGGCGTTATCTATCTTTGTTCGTAACAGTTATTTGTCATAGTAAACCTAGAAGACGGGTATTGGCGATGTTGAGATTAAAGTGACTAAGGTTAGAAATTAACCATCGCAACTAGAATATCCTTCAATAGCTCATTGCTACTGTCTTAATCTGAAACGTATAAAAGCAGCAAATAGTTATGTCATGCCTGTACCTGTAAAGATAATCCACCGGTAATTTTTACGAAGCTGCCTAAAATGATTTTCGATAAAAGGCAGATAATCTTCTCTGCCAGAACCATAAGCAGATTGAAACAGTAATAGCTTGAAGAGTAAATAAAATTCTGTCTTGTTTGATTTAAGCGATATACCCTGTCTTTATTTTTCTGAGATGATGGGAAATGCCGCTCGTCAGGCAGCTGATCGTTTTTACCTGCTGCTTATTATTGGCTTCACTGCGCATTGACATTAAGGAGCTCATTATACTCGAAGATGCTTATCGAGAGTCAGAATGAAACTGGGCTTAACTTCTGGATTGACTACGATCGCGTAGTTTAACAGTATCTTCAATCTTTCTATTGGAGAGATAAGTACCCTTAAGTTTTGTGAATACAATTGCAAAGATATTTATGGACATATAGCACTAACGCTATTAACTGCACAAATAGCTGATGTGCTGGCTTGACTAAAAAAAGGCATGTAATCAAAAGTTAAAATTTAACCTATAGAAGCTTTGGTTAGTAAAGAGAGCTATGATGGTGCTAATAAATCCCTTGATACTTTGTTGGTAAGGTTTTCAACGAAGTATCATCTTGTAGCGATGAAGAAGCTTGAAAAAATCGAAAAAACGCCAGCATTCTACGGCTTCAAATTAGTGCACTGGACATTATAAGAATAATGAATTCAATTGAATCGGTTTTTGCGACTGTGTGAGGCTAATGGATCTGCCACATGAAACACTATTAGTTAGAAAACTATTTTAATGGGATTTATAGAAATGGATATAGTCTGCTCAAAAAATATGTACCGCCTAATAGGATTTAGCCTGGTTAACCATTGGTAGCAAATAAGGTCCAATTTAAGGATAGAAAAAAGATTCATGAAATTTTATAGTAAAATGTAGCCTAATGCACCACATACACTAGATTTACTAATAACTCTATTTATCATTCATAACTTCAATCTAGCCTAACTGATATCAAAAATACAACCAGTAACAAACAAATATGATGAATAACTTAAATTTATATAAATTCTTAAAGTCTTATTGATGATAGTAAATGAATTAACAAAAATAGATTTAAATAATTATGTAGAAATTAAATATCTAAGGAACAATTAGCATTGTAGTAAATCGCAATAATATCTAGAATTAAATGGAGAAAATTTAATGAGCCCATTAAAATTCGGAGATAAGGTCCATCAATTTAGCCTTACTGACCAAGAAGGCGAAGTAATCAATTTAGCTGATTAGTTTGGTCACAAATTTTAATTTATTTTTATCCTAAAGCAATGACGTCTGGCTGTACGATATTACCTTGTAGATTACATGACGAGATGAATAAATTAAAAGAAATTAATATTGTAGTTTTTTGGTACAAGTATTGATAAGCTAGAAATCTGTTATGTTTCACTGAAAAGAAATGCTAAATTATACATTATTACCGGATTATAAGCACGAAGTAGCAGAAAAATTCTGTGTATGAGTGTAAAGCAGTTTATGGGGAAACATTTAATAAAATTCATCGCATTAGTTTTCTGATTAATAGAAAAAATGATATTGAGCATGTGTTTGATGAATTTAAAACTAGCGATCATCATCAAATTAAACTAAATTATCTTAACACTCGTCAATTGACGTTGACAATGGAATTGAAAAATACGTTTAAAAATATTTAAAGACCATGACAAATAAAATAATAACTAATGGATATAAATTAACTGATTCAGAAAATAAAATAGGTGTTTAGTCTAGATTATTTTTTAGATTAAAGACGTCTCGACTCGTAGTCAAGCTCTATTTATTGTAATATCGCTATTGAGCGATATACGCTGAGGGGAAATATCATAAGGATTAGCCTCCATCATTAGGTAACAAGTTATTATCAAATCTGCTAAATATGACAGTTAATATACCTTTCACTCTGATATTTCATAAATCTGTTTTCCATCCATTAAATTGAATGTTGTTTACGTCATCAAGTTCAGCAACTCAAAATCCCCCTAGTAAGTTTTATCTTTTCTGAGAAAACGGAGCTAGCTTAAATAGAATTAAAAGAGTTGTTTTCTTGAATCACAGTGTTTCGCGTCTCAGTTTCATAGTCTTACTGTCATAAAATTTGATTCAATTATATTTTCGTTCTTACCTTGACGCCATAGTGTCCTGATAGTGAAGCCGTAGAATACCAGGTGTTCTTTTCGATTTTTTCAAGCTTCTTTATCTCTGCACGATAATGCTTCATTAAAAACCTTATCAATAAAGCAACAAAGGTTTTATTAGCTGCATTACAATTCTCTACTAACCAAATCTTCCGCATCTCATCATTAATCTTCGGTGCTGCATGTCTTTTAGGAATGAAGCTAGCAGATCAGCTATTTTATGCACCCAAAAACATTGTACTGTGTATCTGGGAACATATCTCTTGGCAGTGCATTAAAAAACTAATACCACCGTCTCCTGTAGCAATCTTGAAATACAGTTAAGTCACACACTAATAGGCAATTAAGAAGTTCGCCACCAGTTTTCTTTTGACTATTGATAAGCATTTTCAACCGCAACGAGCTCATTACATCTATGCGCAGTACCGTCAATATAACTAGCAACAAAGTTGATCAGCTTTCCTAACAGAATGACATATTCCTTCAGTCAAGAAATAAAGGTAAGTGTATTGCTTG
>JBHEQV010000047.1:0-813 GCA_046530735.1 Arsenophonus sp. | reverse complement strand
TTTTCTCTTATCCCGGCATTTAGCAATCATCTGCTGTCTGACCGTTTTACTCAGATAGATAATTTATTTAGTCGTTTGACCGGTGAAAATCCGCTGACTTATACGCCCGCCTATAATCTTCTACAAAAAGATAAAGAACATTATGAAATGACGGTGAGTATACCAGGATATACGCAAGATGAACTCGATATTTCCGTTCTTAATAACCATTTAACCCTTAGCGGTAAACCAAAAATTGAAGAAATGAATACTATTAAAAACAAAGATGGCAGCAAATGGTTGCATCAGGGTATTAGAAAAAGTAAGTTTTCTTTAAGTTTTAATCTTGAGCATCGAATAACAATACAGGAGGCGAATCTAGATAAAGGATTATTAACCCTGCAATTTACCTATGATATTCCTGAACAGGAAAAACCACAGAAAATTGCTATTAGTGTTCAGAATTAATTAGGGCGTGTGTTTGAACACAATCACTCTTAAATGTAGCGCCCCTAGGGGCGCTTTAATATTCTAACGGCAACACTGTATAATTATTTTTATCAATCATGAAAACAAAATGCACTGCCAACTGGTCAATTGCTTCAGAACGGATGTAGTGTAATACGTGCTAATTGCAACGAGTATATCTCACTCAGTATTCGATACCAGTAAGTTTTCACTTCCGCGTTTCTTTTAGTCTGATACAATTCAAAAAATTGTGCATCTGAAGGCAATCAATTCGGCCACTACAATGCGTCCGATAATTTTCTAATAACAGTATTCGCTGCCGCTAAAATAGCAAATAAATACTTTTTCAAGCTAGCAATAATGCTT
>JBHEQV010000046.1:0-59178 GCA_046530735.1 Arsenophonus sp. | reverse complement strand
ATGGTATGAAAATCTACCCTAGAGATATTCATAAAATCAGATATTACCGTAACCCATTTTATAAACTCATCCGTAATAATTTACTAGACAGCTGATAGGAATTATTGTTGAGATGGATCTCGAAGACATGTTTCAGCAACATATTCAACGTGACCTTGTTGAGATGGACGCACTATGGTATTGTTTATAATGGTCATTTTCTACAGAAAACTATATAGATTAGTATGGTGATATTGAAATTAAAGTGACTAAGGTTATAATGATTCTCCAAGCAGCAACGGAATATCCCTTAATAGCTCATTGCTGCGCCTTATCTGAAGTATATGAAAAGTAGTAAAGAGTTACTTTTATGAGTATATACCTATAAATCATATCCACTAGTGATTTTACGAAACTATTGTGTCCATTTTTCTCGAAAAAGCACATGGTTTCTTGTCGGTAGACAATCAGAAAATTAAAGCAACAAGGCTTAAAGAGAATGCATGAAATGATAGTTATATTATTTAAGCGATACACGCTACGTTATTTCTAGGTTGATGATAGCGCATCATACGTCCTGTCAGATAAGCTGATCGCCTTTGCCTCTACTTATTATCTGCAGCACTCTGCATGAATCTAAGAAACAATTGCCATGAAAGATGATTATTAAGAGTTAGAAACAAACTTGTCATAACCTCTTAATGGCCTACGAGCATGGAGCTTAACCGTATCCCTGATGTTTATTGATATAGAAAACGGCACTCTTGGTTTTGGAATGCAATAGCAAAGATGATTCCGGACATGCAGAATTATCGATGGTTGAGTATATAAGACAGCTAATTTCCTAGGGTTCACTCTATAAAGGCATTCGCCACCGAAAGTTAAGGATGAACTACGGAAGTTATATTGCCAGAGAGCCTAATGCTGCTAATAAAGACTTGATGTTTTGTTAGCAAGGTTTTTAGCATGTCCTCAGCGATGAAGAAGCTGTAGAAAGAGCGAGAAGAACAGCTGGGATTCTATGATGCCACGTCAGCGCACTGTAGTGATATGCAATAAGAATGAAGAATTTGATTGAATTGGCTTTTTAGACAGTGAGGTTATGGAATCGACACAAAAGCACTGTAATTCAAGAAAATAATCATTTCAATGGTATTTAAACCGTTCCTGTCTGCTAAGAAAATCTGGCGCTGCCTCAGTCTGGATTTAACCTGTTCTGACTCTGCTGGTAAATAGCATGCAATTTAAAGATAGGAGAACAGGTTCATGAAGTATCAGAGTGGATAAGGTATCTTAATCAGATACACTAGATTTGTCAATAACCTTGCTTTATTGACTGTTCGTGAAAAACTAAAATATAAACCAGATCTTATCATGGTTAATTCCTATGATATTGCCAATCATCGCTGTTTTATGGGGTAGTTAGCTATTTGGGTCTTTTATTAGATATTTTAATGATTAGTATAGTAAAATCATCTATATGCTACCATGATCTTTTAGATAAAATGGTCAAAACTGTTAACCATTTAATGGTATTAATGAATAAAATTGGTTGGTATTTCTAGTAGTAAAAATATGTAAATCACCTTATATTTTATCTTGGCATAAAATTAGTTTAGATACTTCACTATTATGGGTTAAGTATTATATTAAAGTTTATCGTTTACCTGAACAAATTTTATTTGCTTAATGGATTTTTCCTAATAGAGTATTTTAAATTAAATTAAACAAAATTTAGCATAATTAAAGTTAAAATATGTGGAACTTATTAATTTTTAAGTAAACTTCGATATAAAACGTAAGTGAGTATAAATTTTATGTTAAGAAACCACCACATTTATTTGTTTGAGCTTAGCAAAATTAGATAGTTATGGCATATTATTTTATATAGCTTATTTATGCGAGTAGATGCATCTTAATTATCAATTATTTTTTTAAATAAACGAGCTTTTTAAATCCGATACGTTATCGTATTATTTTAGATTTAATATAGAAATCTCTGATTACTAAAGATAGTAAGATTAATTTTTATAATTAGTTAAAATTTTAGAGGAAATTATTCTCGCCGAAAATGATTTTGATATATATTAAGTTCATCTTATTATTAATTCATATATTGCTTTTAAGTTAAATAATTTATTCTTATTTAAGTGGGTAAGAATTAGAAGATTTTATTGAAGTAAGTAAAATTTTGATTTTAACTATATAGCAATATAACTCAGATAGGTAAAAGATGTTTGATTAAAAGCTAAAAAAATTGTTTATCATTAAAACAGAATAATATCTTCAATGGAAGATTTAGCGTTTTACTTTGTCGCCTGTGATAAACCTGGAATGTAGCGTTGATTAAAAAATTAAAATTCGATCACTGTGAAGTTAGGGGTCGGTAATATTGGTATTTAAGGTTACCTAATTTCGTTCATAGTGTTTAAAAATGTGATTTAGTACTATAAATTCTGAATTTAATGCATCAGATTCATTTATACTATGTTTTTCAGTAAAGATGAATGGAATTACTTTCGAGGCGTATTATATTAAAAATTAATAGTTCTCTACATATCCAACGTACTCGATGATATGAAAATGATAACACACTGTAATAAGGATAACTTATGAATAAGACTGTAAATAAAAACATGAATAAGGCTCATGTAATTGAATCTGTCGCGCAAAAGGCAAAATTAACTAAGACTCAAGCTAAAAGTGCGTTAGAAGCAGTCATTGAATGCATTACAGAAGCATTAAAAGAAGGTGAACAAGTTCAATTCGTTGGGTTTGGTACTTTTAAGACTAATCATCGTGCAGCGCGTACTGGTCGTAATCCTAAAACAGGTGCAGAACTAAAAATTGAAGCTGCTAATGTACCAGTATTTATTGCCGGAAAATCTTTGAAAGAAGCAGTTAAGTAATTCAGTTGCAAAAAGTATTCAAAAGGGGTATTAACCCCCTTTATTGATTGGGTATATCCTCCTTTTACTTGCTATGTTGTATGCTACTTGGTATTTGGATCAATTAAACTAAAGTTCTCAAATTTAGCAAAACTGGATTTATTATTGACATTGGTATCCTTTAATTATATTCCTTAAAAAGATCAAAAAAGCAATCCTTAAGTAATCATTATAGTATATGGTCCTTACCCCTTACCAAGGAAAAATACTATCATTACTTTTTTGAAAATCTTCAGGATAAATTTTAACGAATTTAGCACCAATCTTTATATTTTAAAAATAAAGAAGAATAACTAAGATTTGATAAAATCACTATATTATTTTATGCAGTGATATTATAAATAATAATAAAATCTCTTTAACTGAGGTTATATTATTCATTAGTGATTTGAATTAAAACGCTTATCAAGTTAATTATCATATTTATTCAGATAATCTCTATCTCTACAAAGTGACATTGGTATTAAGAGCAGATTATAAACTGTAACAGTAAAATATGATCTATCTATTTACTGCTCAATCTGAAAATTTGTTGCTATGTTGGATGGAGGAAATAACTATAGGTGACTTGGTTATTGATTGATTAGAACTACTAAAAAGCAATGAGTTATTGCTCGTTGCTAATGAAAATTTCTATCTATGGGCGCCCTAACAAAGATAAACCTTAAACTGTTAATTTTATAAAAGAGTGCTTGATAACCGATATCGTCTCGATAAAAACAGCTCATCGCGTCTCCTTTTTTCTTTCTGATAAGCTATTTTTATTCATCAAGAATTGCTTTACAAGTGTAATAATATACAAAGTACACAGTCACTGATGATAATAACTTAATTTTTTTAGCTCTATTCCGGCGTGAAAATTTTGTCTATGTTGGTAAAAGGTTATTGGTAGAAATCTCTTTTACTGTAAAGAAAAATTTTCACTCCATAGGTTGCTATGAAAGCAAATAGTCATACAGATAAAAGAGACTTTTCCCTCATTCACTGCCAACATAAAACTGAATCTCATTAGTTGGTTCGGCGAATAATCTATCGGATAATATTGATTTATGCATTGAAATAATTTATATTATTTATCCTGCTCATATTATTACGGTTGGCATATTATTCACTGTGGATAATCATTAGGGTTACAGTTATATTTTATTATAAAATCTTCTATTTCAGAAAAATATTAAGAATCTTATTAGAAGATTTCTGATAAAACTACATCCCAAGGATAAATAGTTTAGTGATCTGTGATGTATGCTGAATAGCTTGACTTTATGGAAGTCAGTAAAACAAAGAAGCATTAATTTTTAAACAGCGTTTAAATGTACTTACTGATTTCATTCCTTTAATGACGATATCTAACTTAAATGTACTAAGTGGTATTGTTGAGGTTAATAAAACATTTTCCTAAATCCTTTAAAAGAATTCTTATATTCCACATAGGAAATCTAGAAAACGTGGAAGATGATAAGATAAAAGGAAAAAATAAATTTGGGTATTAATCGCTAAATATGAAGAGAAGTAATATGATCGATCAGATTCTTGAAGAGTTTAATGCAGAGTATGTTAACCGTTTTCTTGATCCCATCATTGATAAGAGTCCATGCTTTTCTTGAATGGAGTTAAATAGTGAAAAACCTTTGCCAGTGATTATGAAATCAGTTAACATAACCTAATAAGGTTGGATAATTAGATAGTTATTAGTAAGGAATTCCAGATTTAAAATGTGGACAATTATATTAGCCGATTATAAGGCTGTCTGAGTAGATTCTATAGTGTATGGTTTTTTATTTAAGAATTTCTAGACTGAAAAGATTGTTTGAAATCAATAATAATTAAAATACAGACGTGATTGTAAATTGCTCTGGAGCAAAGTAGAATCTTTTCTAACATAGTTAGAAAAACATCAAATATGATATCAGTTCATGGTTAAGAAATTGGATAACTTTCAAGTGAAGACTAAAAGTATCTATTTTTCTTAAAAGGAAATAAAATTAGTTTATTGGATCTATTATAAGTTAAAATTTCATTAAAGTGTATATTCTTTGATCTAATACCCTAATTTAAAAGATATTAACTTTAGGTTAATATTAATAAGAATCTTTTTTATATTTTATGCATTTGTTCTGATATGAGAATTCCATTGTTTGTTGTATATCAAGCTGAGCATTAATAAAAAGTATTCTGTCTCCAGATAGGAGACATTGTACGGATTTATGCGCAGGAATCTTTTTATCAGAAAAGAGAACCCTTGTTTTTGTAAGTCATCATTTCAGCGCTATATAAACATCTTCGGTAATAATGTAAATCTACCTCTATTTACTTTTCAACAAGAAATCATATAATGCGACATCTTAAAATGTGTAGCCAGGATTATAGTTCTTTAATATACTGTCCGATGATTTTTCCTATCTCGTGCTCTGCTGTCGGTGTTGTTAAGTACAGTGCATATGTTAATAATGTACAACTGTTTTGGACCCGCTCTCTTTAATGCTGCAGTTTTGATATAGATATAGGCGGACGTTTAAAGTAATGCTCGAAGGTATTCATGCTCCTAATTCCTCTTGTCTTTTTAGTGAAGTGCACTTTTCCAGTTCGTTATCGTATTATGCCTTTAGATAACGCGCTGCCATTGCTTTTTGGCGCAAATATGTATCAGGTTGGCACTTCCTCTTCCCCCCACAGGAAGAGGGATTGTAATTTATGATCAGATTATCCCTGTGATGCGGTCCCTATATAATATTATTTCACTAGATCCATTTGACCACTCTTTTTTTAAAACAGATTAACGCTATACAGCATGTTTAATATCTAGATCTCCACAGATGACGGAGAGATAAACACGTAGATATTGATTAAGTTGTTGACCATAAGTATGAGAGGCATAAAAAGATACCAATTCAATACCTTATTTGCGTACTTACTGCAGTATAACATTGGTCTCAGCTCCCAAAATAGAGCATTAAGTAGCAAGCAATTATTGTTTAAAAGCTTAAAGAAGATGTCGTATAATGAAAGTAATGTATTGCCAGTCACAGTTGAATAAAATATGAATCCGCTGCCCTATAATTGCTGCTTGCAGTTTTGAAGCCTCATGAACTGCGAGCTTTTGACTTATACCTTAGGAGAAAATAACTGTGGGGAACCATTCAGAAGAAGCACAGCAGTAACCATCTGGAGACCCCCATGACATAAATGATGCAGGCAAACATTCTTTCTATAAATAGACGAATCTACAAAAAACGAGGATTATAACTAGTACTATAGTTGATAAATTCATCAGCAAGCATATTCAGTCATTACTTCCCTTAATGCAATTATATCCAGCCTCATCAGCATCGCCTGGAGAGTTTTTCAAAACCCGGATAATTTTGACTAGAGAGACGGGATAATGCTACGGTCTAAAAAAAATTGCTGACCAAGAGTTGGATAGTATTGCTGTATAGCCTCTTCTTTTAGGTGTCATAAAAAATTTAGTTAATCTGTTATTATTAATTTCAAGAAGAAGATCATAAAGTGCTTCAGATAATCAGGTAGTATACCATATAAAGTCGCGTGTTATTTTTCTGATTTTATTCGATTTATTCTTTCTAGAAAATTTATTTTGAGTCATCTGCATGGATTCCTAAGATTAACATATCGCAGAATATAAAACGGTATTTAGATCATACATATCCTCGAAATAGTGCAGCTTCGTCGTTCAGATCATATTGCGCTATCTTTTGATGTAGTTTTTGTCAGAGTAGACTTTTCAGTAAGATCATTAAATGTTTTCTTGTAATCGAAAAGTTTATAACAATATCTCTAACTATAATGAATATCTTCCAAGTGTATAACTATGTTCATGGTAATAATATGGGTATGATAAAGTGGAATGAGTTGCTTCAATGCATGAATTTACATCATCTATTAGGTTGTTGCCTAGTCCAACTAATGAGATGAAACTTTATATTAACAGAGCGTTGAAAAGTGTCTTTGATCTGTATGACTATTTGCTTTTTAGTGTTAATTGATGTAGCGAAAATTTTTTATATAGTATAAGAAATTTCTAATAATAATCTTTGCCAATATAGCCGTAAGATTACTTTAGTAACGCTGACAAGTCAGTGTATCTTTAAATTTTACCAGCACCTTACTTGTCTTCTTTTTTCTGAGTTTCGTTGTTGCCGAACCCGTATTGTAGACGCACAACTAGGCTTATGGGAATAGTATTATTTAGGAATTTGGCATGTGGGGAAGTTTTAGCTAATTCACCTTACGGCAGATATTTCAGAAATGTACTTAAAAATCCAGCGATTACCATTATTTTTTAGTTATTGCCAATTTTGATAGAAAATATACTGCCTCATATTATTGTATAAAAGGGATTTTCGAAAGAGGCGCTTCGCATTGCTGCTCCCGTTTATTGGTTATACTTCGAACTATTTCTAGATTATGAGAAAGTACACCATATATTACGTGATTTATTAGAAATCTTATTTACTGCAGGAGTTTTATACTTATTCGAAAAGCTAAATTAGTGGACTACAGAGATTTTTTATTGAAGTTATTATTGCAATTATTTTGATCTATATAATTTTAAGTGTTACATCCAGAAAGATAGTATAGTTTTTTTTGAATAATTTAAGTTTAACTTTGAAAAAAAAGCTTTCATAAACTGTAATGTGGTTTTACAACTCAATATTGATTGAGATAATTTCTGATTATACAGCTAATAATATTGATGAAGAGTAATCTCAAGCTATTTAGCAGAATTAAATGATGGCTTTGTAGTTCATTATTGCATAAGCTCATTAAATCGTTCGATCATGCCATTTTATTTTAGTATGTAGCATCTGGCTAAGTCAGTGTTCTATAGCAAACTCTATACATAAACAATCGAATTCCTATTTTCGGTGATTGAATATTTTTACAGACTAAAAAAGCAGTCTATAGATTATTTCCTATTATCTATATTTATGATAAATAACCATGAGAAATGTTCGGTTAAGATTACATGAAAACGTCGAAAATTAACCGTGGTTTTAACCTTATAAAGACGAATAAACCAATCAAGTGGTGCGATCTATATAACTATACCTACGAAAAAAATAATGGCCTGAAGTTTCGTTTAAAATTTTCGGAAAATATTTCATATCTACGTGCAAATATACTCTTGTAGTTTTTAAATGTTTTATACTTCGGCTTTAGTACTTTCTGTCTTATTTCACGCGAATTTCTACTCGTGCCTGCATAAACACTGATCCAGGACAGATCGAGATACTACGGGAGGTTCAGGAATTCGTGTACGATTGACAGTAGATCAATAAGAGGTAGAAATGTTTTATAAGAAAAATTACGGCTTGCTGAGTGGCGCAGTATCATCAGTAGATGCTGTGAAATAATAGCTGTGATTATTTAGCCATGTTAGCAAGGTTCTTGCTTTGCTCACAAACTAATTTATAGCCACATCTATATTTAATTTTTATGAATTCAAACAATCTTCTCTAGGTTAGACAATTCAGTAAATAAAACGACCACCTTACCTAATAGAACTCAGTCATCCTTTTAAATCTGCTAATATAATTTCATATTTTAATATAAAATTCTTACCAATAATTCTTTGGTTACTTAACCTTATTAGGCGATGATGAGTAATTTCATGCTTGTTGGTAAAGATTTCGTACGATTTTTGCTCCATCTAAGTAAAAGATTGATTCTTTATCAACGATTAGATCAAGAAAACAACTAACAAACTCTGCATTAAACTCTTCAAAAATATTATTCATCACATGATCTATTTTGATCTCGGGCGATTAATTAAGAACGCGATTCCTTATTTCCTTTTATTTCCTTTTCTCTCGCGTTTTATAGCTTTCCTATGTGGAATATAACGCTTCTATTTAAAGAGTTCATGGAAAAATATTTCATCAATTTTAAATTGTACTCAGTACATTTAAGTTAGCTATCGCCGATGAAGTTAAAGAAATAGTAATACAATCTAAGTGCTGCTTTCAAATGAATTCCTGTTTGTTTTGTTAGCTTTCGTAAAATCAAGATATTCAACATACATCGTAGATAACTAAACTATTATTCTTATGATCTATTTTCGCTAGAGGACTTCTCCCCATAAGTATCATTGTTAAATAATTTCCTGGAATTCGGAGATTTTACAATGATATCGCTATAACCATAATAAATCTTCCCAGCAATTACATCATTACTGTAATAATATGATCAGAATAAAGTAGAATTAGTTGCTTCAACACATTAATCGATATCATTAGATTGTCTCCGAATCAACTAATAAGATGTAGATTTATGTTAGGAGAGAGTGAGAAAAAATTTCTTTGATCTGTATAACTTGTTTGCTTTTCATGACTACCTCTGTAGTAAAAATCTTTTATATAGTATAAGGAATTTCTATCAACAACCTTTGACACAATATAGGAAATCATAAGTATCATCTCCTTTTTGTTCGTTAGTAAGGGTAACTTTATACTGTAAATCTTAGTCAAAATAAATGTAGGTTCTTTGTTGGTCTATAAAAAGTGGCTCTAATTTTAAACGTTTTAGTTGCTTGATGATGGTTTAATCTCCTTAATCATCATGATATTTTGTTCCCTAAACTATATAACCTTAGTAGTAATTTTTCCATAAATATAGTTGTGCAACGAAAGTTTTATAATGATCCTGGGCCAAACACTTATGCATTGAAATGATTTACGCAACAGAATAAGGGTTAT
The DNA here is from genome assembly GCA_046530735.1 of Arsenophonus sp. GTDB lineage: Bacteria > Pseudomonadota > Gammaproteobacteria > Enterobacterales > Enterobacteriaceae > Arsenophonus. Next base: position 49,535 of record JBHEQV010000046.1, on the reverse strand, counting down.
TAACCTGTTACTACAAATATCAATAACCTCAGTACAATTACTAAGTTTGCATATTAGCAATAAAGCTGAATTACTGTATTTATAGATCCTTTTAAAACTTTTAGACCAATTAAGTGATCGTTCTGTTTATCGTTATACTGACGATGATACGTTTTCTGACACACTTTTTTACCATTATAGTAAATTTAGAATTTCACACTTATTAAAAAGTTATTAGCAAATCTGGTGTATGGTGTTAGTGACTACGTTTTATTCTAATGCTTTGTAAATCTTGTTCTCTATCTTTAAATTAAACGTTCTTTAATCATTATAATCAGCAACTCAAATCCTATTAGCCCCGATTCCAGTTTTTTGAGCAAGCGAATAGTAGAAGAAGTTTAGTTTAAATATTATTAAAAAGGTTGTTTTGAGCTGAAGTTTTTCGCTTCGACTTCATAGCCTCACTGTCGCAAAAGTCGATTCAATCAGATTTATTGTTCTTATGATGCCAATGGACTGACGGGAAGGCATAGAGAATGCCAGCCATTCATCTCGCTTTTTCTCCAACTTCTTCATCACTGCAGTATACGCTAAAAAATTTTGCAACAAAATATCAAGGAATTTATTAGCAGAATTTCGGCTCTCTTGATAGCCAGGCCCTCTCAGTTCATCCTTAACTTTCGGTGCATTTCTCTTTTAGGAGAATGAAGCTAAAACATCAGCTGTTTTGTGTACAAAACAGCATTTGTGCTACATGCCAGGGAATATTTTCCATTGTATTCAAAATCAAGGGAACTACTGTCTCCAATAGTTAAGGCTAGAGATGAAGCTAAACTGTGCTTACGCGGTCAGTTCGCCCAGTTTTTAATAACCATCTTCAACCGCAATGAGCTTCTTACGTTTATGCGCAGTAATTTTAATAATAACTATACTAGGCAAAGGCAATCAACATACCTGATAGAACTGGCATATGCGCATTCAGGCAAGAAATAAACGTTAGCGGCATCGCTTAAAAAATCACGTAGATGCACTATTGTACTTATGATCTTCAAGCCATTGTTATTTCAATCTGCTAATGATGGTACTTAGCAGATAGATCATATCCACTTTCTATCGAGAAGTCCAAAGAATTTCCTGAAAATCATCAGTTGAGATACTTTTCCAATAGACCATGGGTACCATAACCTTTCAATGTTTTTGTACGATTTAGTTATCACTGCGATCCCACTGACCTTAGATATTTTAATCTTAACATTATCATGCCAGTCTCTATTGTATGGTCGATGTAGCACATAACCGTTATCTGGCTATAGAAAGGCAGCGTTGAGGATGTTGTCACAGTATGAGCTTTAACCCCATCCTCAGCAGCGGTTCCTATCAGCTACCTGGTAATTCATTTATAAATGAGTTTATGCAAGAGATCACAGATAATATCTAGTTTTGCGGATATCTGTAGGGTATATTCATGTCATATAACTTTTCTGTTATTGATATCATTTACAAAATCAATCAGAAAATACATACCATCAGCGAATTCCATACATCAGAAATGAGGATAAATTTTAAATTAAGTGTAATGATACTTATATGGGAACTTTTTTATTCACGAGTAAGAGGTAAGAGCACCATCAATGGTTATGAAAAAGCTAGGAAAATGAATTATCGATCTGAAGCTCCGATAGCCAATTCAAATTGCAATATAATTGTGATATATAGTAAAACTGGCTCAGATAGTATGAGCGATAGATGCACATGATTAGATTTTCAATAAAATTATCTCAGCATTAAACCTTACTAAAATCTGTTACTGATAAATATGAACTCTAAAAAAAAGATTAATACTGAAAGGTTGCGTGAACGATTATAATAATAGTAATGACAGGTAAGACAGTGATTCACTAAACTTGAATAATTTCATGAACTAGAGTTCACGAATGGAATAAGGTGTAAGTCAGCAAATCTCATCAAGGCTGCAGCAGGATTGCCTGCAATAAGGCTGAATATAAAGCTTGCAACCTATCCGTTAAAATCACAGAAATTTTGCAAACGGAATGTATTCGTATAGAAAGCATAATCAGTTAGCCATTTCTTGCCATGTTATTTTCTGATAGGGGTTCATATTGATGCTTCCTATCGGATCTAGAATGGCAATGCGCTAGTTTTTGAGCAATTACGCTATAAATTCTTATTATTTTGACCTGAGTGCTGATATTATTGATGCTGCCGAATATCTGATCATAGCGGATCTATTTGGTTGTGTTAATTGCTGGTATCTGGTAATTACTCTTCAATTAACGTTTATTGCTCGCTATTTTTATTGGCTTTTAATTTACTACTTTATACCATTTTTTTTAAAATGTAGACAAATTTTACTTTTTACTTTTTATTACTAATAATCTTATTGATTCTCAGTGTTATTATATTGATAATAATCTAGCCTCATCTTAGATTAGTTTGCGTACCTGCTATTTTTCTATTAATAATGCTATTTATTATGTGTAGATAGCGGATGAGGAATATTTAGTTTAGCAAGAGAATATAATTTTTCTATTATGAAAGGCCCATTTTTACTTTATTGCTGTCAATAGTATTTTGGTTTATTGCTAACTTTTGTTATTTATTTAAAGCTGCTAAAGTGACAATTACCGCTTGCTATTTTATTAGTCAATTTTTCATTGTACGCTCAGTTTTTTATAAGTTAAGTAGATAACTATTTTTAGCTAAATAGTTTTTTATCAAAACCCCCTCTTTATGTTTAACTTTAGAATTACTCTAAAGTGTAAAATACATCACAGAAACAAAATTTTAAATAAGTGAATTAAAAACAGAATGCAATGTGGGTGCACATTGCACCTCCCATCACAACAATATAAGTATACTGAACAATCTTGTTCTATAAATAATGTCGCTGCAGAGATAAAAGAAAGTTAATTGTTACAAAATAGCAAAAAAATCGTATTTTTATCTGTAAAATAGCACTGATGAAGAGTATTCTTCTACAAAGAAGAATACTGATTTTTCTGATAAGCAAGTATGCGATACTATCGATAAATATAATTTTGTAAGTGAATATTTACTTATATTTGAGGAAATTAATGCTTTTATTTCAAAAGAAAAGGTGCTCTTCAATTGGATTACAAGAGATGTGGGCTGCCGTTAGCCACGTGCATAAAATTGAAATAACTGTTAGTAAGATCAATAATGTCAAATAATTAAAAGTATTATTTATAATCAAAAAATTAATTATCGATACTTATGTTCGTGATGATGCTATCAAAAAATTGTGCGCAAGAAGTTATTTCTATATTATATAATCTAAAAATAATTCAATTATCCGTAAAATACGAGCGAAATAACCAATTTACTAAATATAAATATATAGTTATTATAATATTTTATATTAACCAGTTTCGAAATCCACTTCATTGATATAAAATAGAATAAATTTCTTTTTTTTAATAAAACTGCATAAGCTCTATTTAATTATCATCAGATAAATGTAGCTAATATTCTCAGGCACTTTTTTCAATAAAAAATTAATCAGTTTTGCCGCAAAAGGTGCATTATTGATTAATGCCAGCGAAGAAGTGGCATTTCTGAGTTGTTTTTGTTAGGAGAAAAATTATAGGTATATGCCACTGTATGCATATACTAAGTCATTAGTAGTTTAATGGCGATTATTCCTGAATAGCAGAGCTAATTAAAAGTGATGTAGGACTATTGTTCTTATCTCGATATTATCACAACCAATCAATATGATTAAAATCATTCCTGATGGCCTATTTTTACCTACCCGATGCTGAATTACTGAATAAATTTGCTAGTTTTAATGATCGCACTAACCGGTAATCAATCCCTATTGAAAGAAAATAGGTGAAAATATCAGTTAGTGTACTTTTTATCGATCACCTATAAAAAATAAAATTTACATTCAAACAAGATCAAAATGCGATATATCAATTATCATATTAATTGAGGAAGCTGAACCGTTCGCCTGCGCACCTATTTGAATGTTTTATTATTTGTTTAGACAAAACTATACGCCCATTATTATATAAGTCGATATATTGATTATTATTACACTATTATTTCTCCAAATTTTTGGATATATGGATCTATCGTGGCTAATCTTGTTCTGTTAATCGATTACTCTTATACTTTAGTGATCTCTATTTCAGCGGCAATTACTTCTGTTATAGCAGCAAAAACCTCCTCAAGAGTAGCGCTTTATTTAAATGTAGCGCAGCCTTAAAACAATTAAGTTCAAATTACTCAAGAAACGCTATTGCAATTTATTGCTTCAGTCGAAATCAAATTATGCCATCCTTTAGGAAAATTGATTTTGCCTAAAAGTAAGTATTAAAATTAATATTTAATTAGTTTAAAATTATAAAGCATTGGCCGGTATTAAGGGTGAAAGGTTATTTGACAGGTAAATATATTTTGATATCACCAATAAACAAACTCTCTAAGGATATGCTAACCATACAATGACAACAAACAGCAAAAGTACTTAAAAATTAAGATAAAGCTATTCTTGTATTACTTGATAATAAGCTGCTTGGCGTTTTTTGCTATAGAAGATAATATTACGTTCAGATGCTATTAGTGTCGTAAATTAACTCAATACTGAGTATTAAACTCTCACACTAATTACTGATGATTTAGTGGCAGCTAAATAAATTTCGCAAAAAATTGGTTTATATTATCGACAAAATATTACATTAAGATAAAGTTAATGCCATTATAGCATTCAGTGAAACTGAGTATATTTAATTATTGTAAAGGGCATTAATGATGTTCCTACAATGAAAGCCATAAATATTGGCAATTGCTATGGAAAATGAAACAAATATTGCTCTTGAAACCGCTAATGCGGTATTGAATTATAATTAATTAACTTGATTAGTTGAGAACATTATCTTGTTACGAATAACAAGAGCTAATTTTTGTTAAAACATTACTTATCGCCTTAGGATTAAAAGGCGATTCTTGATGACCAGTTTATTATGGATAAACTGTTTTATGGATAGCTATTTTAGCGGATTTCTGTACTACTTGCATTAGTTATCGTAAATGTACTTCTTTTATTGAACGACTAGCTAGCATAGAATCAATTTTATTAAATATTATTTATATTTTTGATAAAAAATAGACATAGTTCTATAATCTCTTTTTTCTAAAATACTATTGTGTTTAAACGCCGGTTAGCTTTTAGTGTTAATTATTTTTTTGTGGATTAAATAACGATAGGGACGTTTTTGGATCTCTTTAGCTAGCAATTTATATTGCATAAAACGGCAAAAGGCAGGAATATCACGGATTGTAGCCGGATCATCCGCAATAATTAATAACGTTTCACCTTTAATCATCTTACGAACCATTTTTCTTATCATCATAATTGGTTCAGGACAACGTAATCCTTTAATATCAAGGGTTTGATTAGGGCTAGTAAAAATATTTGACATAGGTGTTTTATTTTAAAGTCTATTTAATAATAGACTGGAATTATATTCTAAATAAATAAATTCGTCGATCATTTTTTTAAATAAATTTAGAGAAAAGAAATTTTCTTATTATTTTTTTTATTTTATCTCAAGTCTAAGGTTGTATCGTATAAATTTAATTATTATGGGTTTTTCCTCATTCCATTTAACAAAAAAGGTATAATATGTTCGAATTGATGCCACAACAGCGTATCAAAGCACTCATCTGGCTTTCCTTTTTTCATATTTTGATTATTACTTCCAGTAATTATTTTCTACAACTGCCAATTACTATTTTTGGCTTTCATACCACATGGGGAACATTTACTTTCCCTTTTATTTTTTTAGCAACAGATTTAAGTGTACGTATTTATGGTGCTTCTCTAGCTCGACGGATTATTGCTACTACTATGCTTCCGGCTTTTTCTATCTCCTACATGCTTTCAGCATTTTTTTACCAAGGACAATGGCAAGGGTTTATTGTCCTAAACAAATTTAATTTATTTTTTGTCCGGATTGCCTTGGCAAGCTTTATAGCTTACGGCTTAGGTCAAATTATGGATATTTTCGTATTAAATAAATTACGTAATCATCGTCGTTGGTGAATTGCACCGACCGCTGCAATGTTTTTCGGTAATTTATTGGATACGGTTGCTTTCTTTTTTATTGCATTTTATCACAGCACTGATCTTTTTATGGCGAGAAATTGGATAGAAATTGCTTTAGTTGATTATAGCTTTAAATTATTTATTTGTTTGTTATTTTTTATCCCTGCTTATGGTTTGATATTGAAATTGATTCTAAGTTATTTTTTCAATCCTAACGTGAAAAGAATTATTAGTTAGTAAGAAGATACTAATTAAGTAAATTTAAAATAAAACTAGCCTAATGAAATATCTATTTAACTGTTTAGTTCTGAATCATTATTAGATCTTCGTTGCACACAGCCATATTCATGCAATATGATTACTTAAGGATATAGTTGGGGAAATATCATGATCATTATACTTCTTCATTGCCAAACAACTAGAACACCTAAAATCAGGGATGCTATTTAAGCTAGTAAAGAGCTTGCTTCTATTTTTGCTAAGCGTTATGATGTCTTCGAACTTACTATTGCTAAAGGGTAAAACGAGATAATATTGATGATTAGCTGATATCTACCTCCCATTAAAAAAAAGATTTGTATCTCGTGAGCCATTCAGTTGGTAGATAAAATAACTTTTTTACAACAGTAGATCACAATTTACTAGACTTCCAGTAATCCCAAAATTCGTTGTAATACTGTTTCTGTATCGAAGCTTTCTGTTCTTCAACTTTGATCTTTAATACGGTATTCCCACACTTATCGATAAACATTAATCGATAATCAGTAGGTTATTCATTTTTTTTAGTAATATCATTGTATTTTTTGTCTCTGCTAATACCACTTTCTTTACCCCCCGCTTGCGGTTATCTCTTCAATACACTGCTGCAGGTGCAATATTCATCATCACTGGTAATAACTAGTCGTTTATTGCCACCCAACAAAGTGTTTTATATATATAAATATATTTCATTTAGCTTTCAATAACTTTGCTGCCATAATGAATATCGTAACTCAGCATCACCTTATGATAATTAATCTGTCAGTTTATCGGAATAAGTAAATGTCATTGAAAAAACAAATTTTACAGCGTCTGATGGTACTATTCTGTTTTTGGCATAAACAGGTTGCGAAGTTCAAGCTGCGTCAGCTATTCTATCTTAGTACCATCGTTTCCTAGTTTCTAGCAACAAAACTTGGCTTGACTGCAATGCTGGCTATCGGGTTGTTTGAAGAGTTCATTCTACGGACTAGCATTTTTATCACTTGACCTCCCACTCTTGATTTCATCAATCAGTGTTTTCAGGATGGTCAAACTTTGCGGACCGTGCTGTGTCTTGGGTGACGATCAGTTTATGGCCATTTGCCGAAGCGTTCAACGCTAACTTAAATTACTTGCTAATTTTGTACAGTTTTTCGATTGGCGCCAGTACACGTATAGTAGCAAAGTAGTTGGCAAGGTACGATTCATGCGTTCAATAATTCCTCACCCTTGCTGATTACCGGGAATGTTCAATTGAATACTCAATATCTAAGCGAGTTAAATACTGGTAAATATCCGCTCAAAAGTATTGTTAATTTATTGCTGCTATTATCTGAATAGCAAAGAAATGGCTTATCGGGTGACAATGTATTAACGTATGGTATCGGTAATTGCAATTACGTTCTCGGAGAGCGAGAACGTTCCAGTCGGTGAGATAGTGATAGTTGCTGTCGATAATAAAGGTGACTTCCAGCGAAAAGTCCTGATCGTGGAGGATTAACGACTTTTATCTTCATCTTATGATCGTTAATAATTTAGATATAATGCCCTGGCAGACTTGCTTTAGTCACAGCGAATAAACCTTTTAAGCTGCGATATTAACTATCGGTATTACATCTACGCGGTTTGACTGTTTTGGGGAGTTTATCCATCGTCATATATACAGTATTATAAGAAGGTTGTGCACCTAACATCATTGGGCTAATTTTGCAAGAGCTATTTTCATTTAGTGAAAAAATCCGCATATGCCTCTTCATGCTGAATGCCTGTTTAACTTACAATACTACGCCAGATAATCATGCAATTAGGCGATGAACTCCAATTTAATCATTTCATACTTATCAAAATTCCAGAACTATCAGGCACTCAGCGGTATAACGGCTTTTATAATCGTCAGGAAGAAAGTAAGGATAATTTCATTAAGTTAATGATCTTTTTTGCCCTACTGGAAAAAAGTGAATATCTATGCGCAAATATAACACATCGTTAACCTATGGTGAAGATACTCTGTACTAGTAGATATTCCTGTACTGGCAAATTGACAATCTTTATCGTTCAGATCAGCTCACTTATTTTTAACTAATATCGGGTAACAATGATAAAGAGGTCTAGATTGCCAAGCTTTTTAGGATTGAGTTATTAGCAAATTAGTGTATGCCAATCAGGCTACAATTCTATTCTGATACTTCGTTAATCTATTCTCCATCCTTAAATTTGATGCTGTTTACAATCAAAGTTGAGCAGATAAATCTCTTTAGCAGTTTTCAATTTTTATTAGCAGATGGAGAAACGGGTTTAATAGTATTGAAAGGATTGTTTTTCTAACTATAGCGATTTACACATCGACTTCATATCCTCACTGTTGCAAAAGTCGATTTAATCAGATTTTACGTTTTTGATCCCTATTGCGCTAATGAGAAATCGTAAAACACAAGCGTTTTTTCAATCTTTCTATAGTTTCTTGATCTCTGGAAAATATACTGAAAACCTTACCAATAAAATATCAACGAGTTTATTAGTAGTATCGCTACTCCCTGCTAAGCTAGGGAGTAGCCTCCACACCGCAACTCACCTTAACTTTCGCTTTCATGCATTTAGAAAATGAAACTAGCACATCAGTTATTTTGTGTATCAAACAGCATTGATGTTACATATCCAGAAATATTTTTTCCATTACATTCTAAAACTAAGAGCACCATCTTCGTAGGAAAAATCTGGGAGATGCGGTTAAGTTTTCGCGCTTACAAGGCATTAGAAGTTAAGTTCAGTTCGATTATGATTATCCATAAGCATTTTCGACTGCAACTAGCTTTTTACCATCCATGCAATGCCGCTGATAATAAGCAACAGGTAAAGGCCATGATTTTCCTTAACAAAACGGCATATGCCTTTCACAAAAAATAAACATAGCGGTATCGCTTAAATCACGAAAGTACTATATTGCCAATGCTTTTCAATCCATTGCTATTTCAATCTCCTGATGGAACTTGGCAAGATATACTATTCGCTTTTTATCAAAAAACCACTCAGGACTTCGTAAAAATCTCTGGTTGAGATACTTAATAGCTACCAGCCATGGTAGCAACTCTTCGCCGATTTTTATACGTTTTAGATAAAGGTGCTAGCAACGAGCTGTTGAAGCATATTTTCTTATCGCTGCGATCTCCTGATCTTAAGAACTTCAATCTCAACATTATTAATACCAGCCTGTATGATTCACTGTAGCAAATAATTGTTATGGTCGACGGTATGGCCGTTCGTAGATTAGGCGGCGTTTAGGATATTATCCAGCATGGCTTCGAGCTCAATCTTAATAGCGGTTCCTATCAATTGACTATTAGGATTATAGGTGAGCTCATACAAAAGATTAGAGATAATCTCTAGTTTCGCAGATATCTGTAGTAGACTTTTTTAAAGTATAACATCTCTATGTTATTAAAATAATTCATGAAATTAATCACAATGGATGGTAACCCCGCTACCATATTCGAAATCTATACTATAAAAATGAGCATAACTCCACGCTACCTAACGAGGATGAGGATGGCGACTTATCTAAATATCTTTAGGAGAAATTTCAATCATTTCAGCAATAATATGTTTGTATATTTGATAACGGTGATCAAGCAGATTTTTAGTAAATCAGGTTTCAGTGCTACTAGCATCGATAATTGATGAATATGATTTTTTACATTAAGCGCTAACATATTATGGCGGTGATTTCAATCACGGTTTAAAACTTTATTTCTAAGTATTATTTATAATCCTTAAAGATTAAAACAGCACAGATAATCAATAGTTTTTTGCCTTGAATAAGCTATATGTGTTAAAAACATAAAGCTAATAAAATTAGATTCTTTTGAATTATACATAATTTTATATATTTCTGGTATTAAATAAATAATATAAAAAGAAAATAACTATGGATAGAAAGAAATAGATATTTTCTTAAAAAAAAGCTAAAAAAATAGTTACTGAGCAACTGAAATACTAATAGTCTCAAGATTCATACAAAAATATCAACGGAATTGAAAATTAATCGTTCAATAATTAATAATTATCTTAAAATAGTCTTAAGATCGAGTGTTGACACATTCTTAAGAAATTGTATATATCAAAAATATAGGTGTTGAATAGCTGATAAGTAGTTTTGTTAAATCAATAAATTAGAAAAACATTCAACAAATAACACTACTCACAGGGGGAATTCCTCCTCCTATGACATAAAAAATTCTAACAATCTTGTAGAGGCATTAGAACTACGAGAACCTGCTCAACTAGATAAATTTTTTAGTAGTAATGGTGCTGTGTGCTTAGTAGAATTAATTTTTTAGAGAAAATTAATCCATTTAAAACTTGAAAGTAGATAAAAAAGAAGCAGCTTTAGATATAGATTTTATTTAAAATTGAAATCAATACTACTGAAATCATTTCAAAAACAAATTGCTCTAATCTTAATATTACGAGCTAGAGTCTGAATCTGAATCAGTCTCGTTAAAGTAAAACTATTCAAAGGACATTAAAGCCTAATTTATATTAAAATAAAGTATTTTACTTCTAGATTAAGAATTGTTTATTTTTTAATCATTGATATTAAATCAGAAAATCGTTTCTAACATTAAGAAATCCAATATAAGTTTCCGCCAATTTATGGATACTTCCATAAGTATCAAATAAATTACTTTTTATAAATACCGAAATAGTTTAAGCTAGATTTTCAGCATTTATTCAGCTTGCTACATTGACAAGTGAATCATATCGGAATGATTTTAAAATATGAATCATTTCGTATTTGTAATCTACTAAGTGTAGATTTCCATCGAGTTATTCCCATTTTGGTGTATAGTGTTTCGGAAATGTGCCATATCCTGCTGATTAATTTCGTGGATGATTTCAATATCAGAGAAATGATACGTCATAAAATTTTACCTACAGATGTTCACAAAACTAGATATTACTGTGATCTCTTGAATGAACTCATTCGCAATGCTGTCAGGCAGATGATAGACACCGCTATTGAGGTGGAGAGCTCTAAATCCATGTTATTGCAACATGCTCAACGCTGACTTGTCTACGAATATTTATGCTGTCGCCTGTAATGGTTATGTGCTAAAGCGAACGATGCAACTGGTATTTGGGATGTTGAAATTAAAGTGACTAAGATTATAGGGATCGCAACGGCTATAGAATATCTTCAATAGCTTATTGCACCGCCTTATATGAAGCGTGTGAAAACCTTGAAGAGTTGTTCTCTTACTTTCTATATCTGCGAGCTGTAACCCATCGGGGATTTTCACGAAGCTCTAGGGGAGTTCTTAGTAAAAACTACAGATCCCTCTGAGGCATCATAAGCAAACTGAAACAGCAATGGCTTAAATAGCGCAGGCAATGTGGGTACTTGTGTGATTTAAGGATACACCTAACATTTATTTCTGTTCAGATGACATATAACCGTACTATCAGATAAATTAATCGCCTTTTCCTTCTGATCATTATCAGTGTCACTGTACATGGATGTAAGGTAATCATTGCGGTATAAGATGCTTATCAAGAGTCAGAAGCAAACTGAATATAATTTCCTGGATAGTGCGAGTGAGTAGCTTAATCGTCTTCCCTAAGTTAGTTAGGGAAGACGGTGTCATTTTTAGAATATAATGGTAAAGGATATTCTTGGATATGTAGCTCAGCGCTGTTAGATACACAAAAAAGCTCATGCACTACCTTTACTGACCAAAGGCATTCAATTGAAAGTTAAGGTTAAGCTACAGGAACTCTACCTACCAGAGTCGCGATGCTACTAATAAACTCTCTTTATGTTTTATTGGCAAGAGGGTTTCAGCGAATATATCTTGCGCCGATGAGAATGTTGGAGAAAAGTTGAAAAGAGTTCCTGGTATTCTACGATTTTCCGTCAGTGCACTTGGCATCATAAGAACGACAAATCTGATTAAATCGGATTTTACGACAACGCGAGGCTATGAAGCTGACATGTGGAAAGTGCTGTGCTTGAAGAAAATAACCTTTTCAATAGTATTGAAGATTGTTCTAGTTTGTTCAGCAAGACTGAACTGCTACATGGAGTTTGATCTGTTGATCCATGGTAGTAAGCAATGTCTAATTTAAGAATGAAGAACAGATTTACGAAGTATTTAGAGTAAACTTTTACCATCAGATACCAGATTTTCTAATAACTTGTCAAATTATATTATCAATTTAATGACCGATATTTAAATCCTGATCACACTTGCTGTTTAAGATAAATCTATTCAAGAAAGATGTGTTTTGATTACAATCGGCATTTGAAGGTCATGTACTACTATACACGAAATCTCTAGAGTAACTTTAGTGCTAGGAGGAAGTAGTAAGTATTAATGAGTAACAACTTTTGTCAATATGTTATGAATTAATTTATAAACTTAGTTGTATTTTATTATCACAATCGCTGTTTGATTTCTACTATAGAATCAATTAGGAGATAGAAAAATAAAAAAGAGCTGTATGGGAATAAATTATGAAAAACAAAGATCTTTTAATCTTAAATTGCAGATAATTTATTTTCCAACTCTTTGAAATAGTTTCGATTTTACATTGTTTCTCTAGTGTTATTATCTTTAATGTACTCGGCATTTTATTATACCTTTTTTACTGAAAGGTTTTAATATTACCAAATTATAGGTGATTTTTCATAAAATTTATTATTTATGACGTATTGACTGTACTAAAATTATATTTATGGCAGTATTTGTCATATGCTAATAAATTTTGCTTTTATCGATGAGAGTTTTGTAGCATACTGTTTTAGCGATAGCTGTATTTATTGTTACTGTTATTTTCTTGATCTTATTGGAGTTTTTATATAGCAGTTAATGGATCAATATTTAAGCTGTACTGTGAACTTATAGTATATTGACTACTACTTTCCACATCTACCATTATTATTGCTATTTATATTTTTATATTATCAGTTTTATTATTACAATTGAGTTAAGTTTTACTGTTTAGTAAACATTTTATGTTTGTTCAATAAAAAATTTTAATCCTTATTTCTATCTTATTAGATAGACCTGGATAAATTTATGGCATGTATTAATCAATTATATTAAGTCAATTGCATAATAATTATTATTATTATAACTAACTTTTATAGTTATATTAATCACTTTATAATATATAGAATAATAGTAGTGTGTATAAGGCGGCACGTAAATGAAATTACCAGTAAGGGAGTTTGATATAGTTGTTATTGGCGCTGAATGCGAACAGAATTGCAAATTTTTAGTTAGATTTAGAATGTGTATTAACTTTTAAAGTTTTTCCAACATGTCCATACATATTTGCTTAGGGCGGGGTTACACCATTTTGTTAAGGAATACTAATGAGGCTGATTATCGATGGCATATTTATGATACCAGCTAAAGGTTATGATTATATAGGAGTCAGATTACCATTGAGTATATGTGTAAAACTTGACCTGATGGGGTAAAGTTAAACTTGATTATATGGGGGTTAGCATTCTCATATTTAGATAATGGTTGTATATATCAACGTCCATTTAGTAACAGCAAAAATTTTGCTGGTAAGTAAAAAAATTACAGTGTAGCAGGAGATAGAATTGACATCCCTTTTACATGCTCTTTCTTTATAAACGAATTTTAAAACTATACAACGATTTTTTGAATGCTATTTACTTAATTTAATTAAAATTAAGATGATGACATAATTGGTTGTATAGTATTGCAGATAGAATTCGGTGAGGTTGCTTATTTAAAAGGTAAAGCTAAAGCTATTATTCTTGCGACAGGTAGAAAGAGAAGAATTTATCAGCTAACAATTAATGCGCATATTAGTATTAGTATGCGATATTGGAATCGCCGTATGGCAGATATTTCATTGCAGGATATGAAAATGGAATAATTTCATTTAACTGGAAATTCTAGCGTGAATGTAATTAGTGACAGGATAAGGGATGTTGAGTAAAGAGTGGGCTATTTACTTAAAATAGATGGGTAGCACTTTATAGAACGTTATTTATAAAATCCAAAAAATTTAACTGGCTTAAAATGTTATTTCTTGATCAATTATGATAATCCCATGAAGGTGTATAGGATTTTATGGCTTCTGTGAACTACATGTAAATTAAACTGAATTATTTATGTAAAGAAATAATAGAGTTATGGTTATCTTGTATTCTTGAATTATCCAAAATTTTTGCTCATGTTAATTCCATTAAAGAACTCATCCTGTTATTCTTGGTTGTTATTATATGAGGGTGGAATTTTAATTAAAGTAACCAGGCAGGCATTAATTATTAATGAAAAGATGAAGATGTTGTGATTCCAGTATTATTTACTATTAGTGTTAGTGAAATTACTTCTAGCTTCTATTCATGGATAAGAATGTTTTCGCGAAAACTAATTACTTTATTTATTGTGGGTATTTCAAATGTTATGATAGATTTTATCTAAAACAATCTTTACTGTAACAAATCTCAATGTTAGATGCTAGTTAATCAATCTGATATTAATGCAGTATTAACGCATTTAAATCGTTTAGATAATACAGCTATATTACAAAGATTATTGATAGAAATTCTCATACTGTTATGAGAATTTTCGTTGAAAGTTGCCATAAAAAAGTAACCAGTTATACAAATCAAATAGACTCTCTTCTCACTCCATGCCAAGATAAAGTTGTTTTTTATTAGTTGGCTCGTCGATAATCTGTCAGTAATGTTGATTCATCTGTTGAAGAGACTTATTACATTTTAATCTGCCCCATATTGGGCATAGTGAATATGTTATATCTGCTGGAGATATTCATTAGAGTTACACAGTAATATCTCATTGCGAAATCCACGATTGCAGAAAACATTTAACAATCTGATTAAAAGTTATCTGGTTAAACTATATTACAAGGATAAATGGTTTAATTATCTATGATGTATCTTGAATAGCTTAACTTTACTGGGAGTCAACAAACAAACAGATATTGATTTAAAACAGTGTTTATATGGGAATCGTTGCTTATTTGCTTTAGTGGCAAGAGCTAACATAAGTACTTAAGTAGTATTATTAAAACTAACGAAATATTTATTTCTAATCTATAAAATGGAAGTGTTATATTCCATATAGAAAAGCCAAAAAAACGCGAGAGATGAGGAGATAAAAAGAAAAACAAATCGCGCGGCCTTAAAATCAGCAGAGATCGACAGGGGTCATTGTAACCAATGAGATCTTGAAGAGTTTAATGCAAAGTGTGTTAGCTGTTTTCTTGAATCAATCTTTTATAAAGAGTCTATCTTTATGCTTATATGTAGCTAAATAGTACAAAAACTTTTGCCAGAAAGT
Organism: Arsenophonus sp.; assembly: GCA_046530735.1. GTDB lineage: Bacteria > Pseudomonadota > Gammaproteobacteria > Enterobacterales > Enterobacteriaceae > Arsenophonus. Next base: position 33,875 of record JBHEQV010000046.1, on the reverse strand, counting down.
ATGAAATTAATCACAATTATCTAATTAGTTGCATGCTCAGAAAGTTATTGGTAAGAAATTCTATATTTAAAATATGAATAGTTATATTAACCAATTAAAAAGATGTCTGATTAGATCCATGGCATAGAGTCTTTTATTTATCGAATTATCTGGACTGGAGAAGATAATTGAAACTACATAATTTAAATATAAAATCGGCTACGAATTGCTATGCAAGAAAAGCAACAACCTTTGCTAATTATAGCTGATAATACACTAGTAGTAAAAATCAACTGGAAATATGTAAAGGATTGCAAGATTATATTCAACATAATTTTTTATTTTCCGTAAAGGCTATATTGATGGATAAAGCCTTTAGAAGAATTAAAGTAATTCCTGAACGTTTGAAAATGCCTTTTTGGATTATGCTTCATGCGAATTTAACACCAAACGCATTAAATGTATAGAGCTAGATAATTTAATAGAAATAGCCTTTGCAACAGTAGAAGTTATAAATTTTTTTTACTGAAAATCGGAGCACATAGTCGTTTTAACCACCTGATCGTAATCATATAAATTGGTTATGTTATGCACTATATTTTCATAGTATGGAACTATGACTATGACTCGTTAAGCAGTTAATATGCAATCTGCAGTTACGTGATCCTTTTACACCTAAAATATGTACTTATTAAGTCGTTGTGTTAATAGTGTTGCGGAGAAATTAGATTATGAAAATAAAATTTTCTATCTATCATTATAATCTAGACGTCGATAATATGCCATGCATGTAAGACTGCAAGTTTAGATATTAGTAAAAAGCGTAACATGATGTTGCTGGATACTTTAAATGCAACTAAAAGAAAAGATCTTACTTTAAAATTTTGTTGTTTTTATAGTAAAAATATTTATGATCCTGATGGATTAAATATGAATAGTAAAAATAGCTTGGTCTGTATTACACTATTTTAAATTTGTATTGTGATAAAAAAGGTTGTTTTCCCTCCCCTTGATAGACTTACCAGTTATTCGAGATTTAGTTTTGTTGATATTATCCAATTTATACTAAGTATAAAATTCCCCTCATCATTAATTATGACAATAATCCATTTGATTATAAATATTTACAGAGCAACTCCCGCATAACTAGGAAAATTGAATTGTTTATTTGAGTGCATTCTTTGTGCTTGATGTCAACCTTATATCCAAAATTTTGCTGAAATCTGAATAAATTTATTAATCATAGAGGTTTATTAGCTGCTTACTGTTTTTAATTGATAGTGTATCGGGATACTAAAATCGATATTATTAAAACATAGTTGCTAGATTTAGCAAAAATTCCTGTAATTAAAATATTATGAAAAATAAAAAATAAAAACTATTATTTTAAATTAATATTTATTTTATGTAGTTAAAATTACAGTAAGAGCATTTAAAAATCGGCTGCAGATTTTAAAAGACTCTTATAATAAGGAGAACTTAATAAAGCTCTGATTTATTGATAATTGTGAAAAAAAATACATTCAAATAATTTTTATTAAAAACCATCTATATAAAAAGTGATACTGTTAACTACGACGAAAACTAAAGCCTCTAAAGGGATCACAATGCACAATGCCGTAATGAAAGACTGGCTATATTTAAGTTTTTTAACTGATGCAAATCAGTCTTATATCGAACAGATTTATGAAGAATACTTAATTGACCCTAATTCCGTCAATGTAGACTGGCGAGACTTTTTTAATAAACTGCCAGGTACAAACTCCAACGGTGAATATACTCATTCTCAAATACGTAAATATTTTTCTTCCTTAGATAAGGATTCTAAATGTTATCAAACTTCAGTTACTGATCCATCTTTAGATGTGAAGCAAGTTAAAGTTCTTCAACTGATAAATGCATTTCGTTTTAGAGGATATCAAAATGCTAATCTTGATCCATTAGAGTTATTGAAACAAGAAATGCTTCCAGATTTAGATCTTGCATTTCATGATTTAACTGCTGCTGATTTTGAAAAAAACTTTAATGTTGGTTCTTTTAGTATTGACCAGGAAAAAATGAAATTAAGTGAATTATATACTGCATTAAAACGTATTTATTGTGCTTCAATTGGTGCAGAATATATGCATATTACTAATTCTGAAGAGAAATACTGGATCCAACAGCGCCTAGAACTGCCAACGTCGGTTAATGAGCAATTTAGCAAACAAGAAAAGATCCGGTTCTTACTAGAATTAACCGCTGCTGAAGGATTAGAGTACTATCTTGGAGAAAAATTTCCTGGCACAAAACGTTTTTCTCTAGAAGGGGGCGATTCGCTCATTCCGATGTTAAATGATTTAATCCGTTATGCAGGTAAACAGAATACGCATGAAGTTGTATTGGGAATGGCTCATCGTGGGCGATTAAATGTTCTAATTAACATTTTAGGTAAGAAACCAAAAGAACTGTTTAATGAGTTTTCTGGTAAACATAAAGATCATTTATGTACTGGTGACGTTAAATATCATCAGGGTTTTTCTTCTAATTTTAAAACAGAAGGTGCTTTAGTTCATTTAGCTTTAGCTTTTAATCCATCACATTTAGAAATAGTTAATCCAGTAGTAATTGGTTCTGTTCGTGCTCGTCGTGATCGTTTAAATGAAGGTTGTAGTAATATGGTATTGCCCATTACTATCCATGGTGATGCAGCAGTAACAGGACAGGGAGTTGTTCAGGAAATGTTAAATATGTCTCAGGCACGTGGTTATGAGGTTGGCGCTACAGTGCGGATCGTTGTTAATAACCAGATAGGTTTTACCACATCCAATCCTAAAGATATACGTTCAACACAATATTGCACTGATATTATGAAAATGGTACAAGCACCTATTTTTCATGTTAATGGTGATGATCCAGAAGCGGTTGCTTTTGTTAGTCGACTGGCATTAGATTTTCGTAATAAATTTAAACGTGATGTAGTTATTGATTTAGTTTGTTATCGTCGCCATGGTCATAATGAAGCTGAGGACCCGAGTGCTACACAGCCAATTATGTATCAAAAAATAAAAAAACATGCTACACCGCGTAAAATTTACGCGGATAAATTGATATCGGAAAAAATAGTTACTACCAATGAAGTAACAGAAATGATTAATCTTTATCGTGATAAATTAGATCAGGGTGATTGTGTCGTTAATGAATGGAGACCAATGGAAACTAACTATTCAGTCTGGAAACCTTATTTAAATTATGAGTGGAATGATGCTTACCATACTAAAGTTAAAAAAAAACGACTGCAAGATTTAGCTAAACGATTAAGTACTATTCCTGCAGAGATTGTCATGCATCCTCTGGTTAAAAAAATTTACAGTGATCGCCTGGCAATGGCAAATGGTAAAAAATTGTTTGATTGGGGAGGAGCTGAAACTTTAGCTTATGCAACATTAGTTGATGAAGGGATACAGGTCCGTTTATCAGGTGAAGATGCAGGCCGAGGTACTTTTTTCCATCGTCATGCGGTTATTCATAATCAGACTAATGGTTCAGTTTATGTCCCTCTGGCTAATATACGTAAAAATCAAGGAATCTTTGATGTTTGGGATTCCGTTTTATCTGAAGAAGCAGTACTTGCCTTTGAATATGGTTATGCATCAGCCGAGCCACGGGTTTTGACTATTTGGGAAGCTCAATTTGGTGATTTTGCTAATGTGGCGCAAGTGGTTATTGATCAGTTTATTAGTTCTGGTGAACAGAAATGGGGACGTATGTGTGGATTAGTCATGTTGTTACCCCATGGTTATGAAGGACAAGGTCCAGAGCACTCCTCTGCCCGTTTAGAGCGTTATTTACAATTATGTGCGGAACAAAATATGCAAATCTGCATTCCGTCTACTCCAGCTCAAATTTATCATATGCTCCGTCGCCAGATATTGCGTAACATGCGACGTCCATTGATTGTTATGTCACCAAAATCATTATTGCGTCATCCTCTTGTAGTTTCTAGTTTGGATGAGTTAGCTAATAGTGAATTTCAGCTTGTAATTAGTGAAGTTGATCCAATAGATCCTAAAAAAGTTAAACGTCTCGTTTTATGTTCAGGTAAAGTTTATTATGATTTACTAGATCAACGTCGTGAAAACAAACAAAAAAATCTTGCTATTGTTCGTATTGAACAATTATATCCATTTCCCCATAAAGTTTTAGAAACTATACTGAAGCCTTATGCGCATGTTCGCGACTTTGTTTGGTGTCAAGAGGAACCTCTTAATCAGGGTGCATGGTACTGTAGTCAGCATAATATTCGAAATGCAATTCCGAAAGGTTCATTATTAAGCTATGCGGGGCGCCCTGCATCTGCTTCACCTGCCGTAGGCTACGTGTCTGTTCATCAAGAACAGCAAAAAGCATTGGTTTATAATGCACTAAAAATAAATAAATTAAAGGATAGAAAATGAGTAGAGTAGAAATTTTTGTTCCTGATCTTCCTGAATCTGTTGCAGATGCTTCAGTTGTAACTTGGCACAAGAAACCAGGTGATCAAGTAGAGCGTGATGAAGTGTTAGTAGAAATTGAAACGGATAAGGTTGTACTCGAAGTATCAGCAACAGATTCAGGTGTTTTAGAATCAATTTTGGAAGAAGAGGGTTCTACTGTTCTATCTAAACAATTATTAGGTCGCCTATATCTTAGTGAGAGCACTGGAATTTCAACTGAGGTAAAAGAGACTGCAGAGTCATTAGCAGCTAAACGTCAGACTGGTAGTTTTAATGAAAACAGTAATAATGTACTAGCATCTGATGTCCGTCGTTTAATTGAAGAACATGACTTAAATCCAGCCAATATTAAAGGTAGCGGTGCAAGAAGGTGTATAATTCATGATGATACTGAAAAATATATTAAAAATGAATCAATAGAAAGCGAAAATATATCAATTAAGCAACAGAGTGACATGTATGCAACGACATCGCAAGCATCTTCTCATCGAAGAGAAAAACGTATACCAATGACGCGTTTACGTAAATGTATTGCTGAACGTTTACTGGAAGTAAAAAACAGTACTACTATGTTGACTACCTTTAATGAAGTTAATATGAAGCCTGTTTTTGATTTGCGAAAATATTATGGTAAAAGTTTTGAAAATCGACATGGTGTGCACTTGGGTTTTATGTCTTTCTATGTAAAAGCAGTCGTTGAAGCTTTAAAACGTTATCCTGAAGTAAATGCATCGATTGATGGTTCAGATGTAATTTATTATAGTTATTTTGATATTAGTATCGCCGTTTCCATGCCTAGAGGTTTGGTTACCCCAGTATTACGTGATGTAGATGCGCTTAGCATGGCTGAAATTGAAAAGCGTATTAAAAAGTTAGCAGTTAAAGGACGTGACGGCAAATTAACGATTAAAGAATTGACAGGTGGAAACTTCACTATTACTAACGGTGGGATTTTTGGCTCTTTAATGTCAACTCCAATTATTAATCCTCCACAAAGTGCAATTTTAGGTATGCATGCTATCAAAGATAGGCCGATGGCGGTTGATGGTAAAATCAAAATTTTACCAATGATGTATTTAGCGCTGTCTTATGATCACCGTTTAATTGATGGACGCGAATCAGTTAGATTTTTGATGACAATAAAGGATATGTTGGAAGATCCGGCTCGTTTATTGTTAGACGTCTAGATAATCAATCTGCAGTGAAGTTATTTATTCAGTTTAGAGTAAAAGTTGGTTAATTGTTATTAACCAATGTTTAAATAAAAATATATAGAGACTTATTATATCCCTGTCAGGTTAAATTATGGATAGAACATTATGAACTTACATGAATATCAAGTAAAACAGCTATTTACTCGTTATGGTTTGCCAGTGCCGACAGGTTATGCTTGTAAAACAGTTAAAAAGGCAGAAGATGCTACCATAAAATTGGGCGCTAGCCCTTGGGTTGCAAAGTGTCAGGTGCATGCTGGTGGCAGAGGTAAATCAGGTGGTGTAAAAGTTCTTACTAATCGAAATGAAGTCCGGATATTTGCTGAAAATTGGTTAGGAAACCGCTTAGTGACTTACCAAACTGATTCCTATGGACAGCCTGTTAATCAAATTTTAGTAGAATCAGCAATAGATATTGATAAAGAGTTTTATTTAGGTGTGGTAATAGATTGTGCTATTCATCGAATTGTCTTTATTTCTTCAACTGAAGGTGGAGTTGAAATTGAAAAAGTTGCAGAACAAACACCGGAACTTATTTATAAAACTATCATTGACCCTTTAACTGGCCCTATGCCTTATCAAGGACGTGAGCTTGCTTTTAAATTATGTTTGAGCGGTAAACAAGTTGAGCAGTTTACTAAAATATTTATCGGATTAGCGACAATTTTTCTCGAGTGTGATTTGGTTTTAATTGAGATTAATCCACTCGTCATAACTAAGCAAGGGGATTTAATCTGTCTGGATGGAAAGCTTAATATTGATAGTAATGCACTATACCGCCAAGTAAAATTACAAAAGATGCGTGATATTTCTCAGGAAGATCCTCGAGAAGCTTATGCATTAGAATGGAAATTAAACTATATTGCTTTAGATGGCAATATAGGTTGTATGGTTAATGGTGCTGGTTTAGCCATGGGAACTATGGATATGATGAAGTTACACGGCGGAGCTCCAGCTAATTTTCTTGATGTCGGTGGTTGTGCGACTAAAGAACGTATAAAAGAAGCATTTAAAATTATTTTATTTGATAAAAATGTTAGAGCTGTTTTGGTTAATATTTTTGGTGGCATTGTTCGCTGCGATTTAATTGCTGATGCTATCATTGAAGCAGTTAAAGGAATTTGGGGAAAAATTCCGGTTATTATTCGTCTTGAAGGCAATAATGCTGAGCTAGGTGTGCAAAAGCTAGCAGCTAGTAGCTTAAAGATCACTGTTGCAACCAGTTTGACTGATGCGGCAGAAAAAGCAGTAGCAGCCGCGGAGGTGAAATAAATAATGTCAATTTTAATTGATAAAAATACTAAAATTATTTGCCAAGGATTTACAGGTAATCAAGGGACTTTTCATTCAAAGCAGGCAATTGCTTATGGAACAAAAATAGTCGGCGGTATAACACCAGGTAAAGGTGGAACAACACATTTAGGATTACCTGTTTTTAATACAGTACGAGAAGCAGTAAAAGCAACAGGTGCAACCACATCTGTAATTTATGTTCCTGCTCGTTTCTGTAAAGATTCAATTCTTGAAGCGATCAATAGCGACATTAAACTAATTATTACCATTACAGAAGGGATCCCTACCTTAGATATGGTAACAGTGAAAGCAAAGTTAGATGAAACTTTGGTAAGAATGATAGGACCAAACTGTCCTGGTATTATTACACCAGGTGAATGTAAGATTGGTATCCAACCTGGACATATTCATAAACCGGGTAAAGTCGGTATTGTATCACGTTCTGGTACATTAACTTATGAAGCCGTTAAGCAGATAACTGATATAGGATTAGGGCAATCTACTTGTGTAGGTATTGGTGGTGATCCTATTCCAGGATCAAATTTTATTGATATATTAAAACTATTTCAAGCAGATCCTCAAACTGAAGCTATAGTTATGATTGGTGAAATTGGTGGTACAGCGGAGGAGGAAGCAGCTACTTATATTAAAGAACATATAACAAAACCGGTTATTGCTTATATTGCCGGTATAACAGCACCGAAAGATAAACGTATGGGACATGCTGGCGCAATTATTTCTGGTGGAAAAGGTGCCGCAAATGAAAAGCTTTCTACTTTAGAGGCGGCAGGTGTAAAAACTGTTCGCAACTTAGCTTTGATTGGTGAAGCTGTTAAAAAAATAGTAGCTAATAAATAACCTGGTTTATACTATGATTAGTATAACTCATTTATAGATATTAGCTTTTTATGTTTAGGTCATGACTAATATTAGTTATACTTACTTTTCAAAATTAAAAATAATATTATTTTAATTGAAAATACTATTAATAGTTATACTCATTTTTAGTGTATTGGTTCTTCGAAAATGCTAGCGTATGCTGTCTGATTGATTTCATGAATGATTACAACAAGAAAGAGATGATATGCTATGAAAAGTCTACCCTAAAAGTATTAAAAAAACTATATACTGTCTCTGTAATATCTTGCATGAAATCATCTGTAACCATATTCCAGGTAGCTGATAGTACTGTTGTTGAGGTTGATCTCAAAGTGATTTTGCGATAACGTGCTAAACATCGTCTTTTTGATAAAGATTTTTCTTCTTGTCTGTAACGGTTATTTATTACAGAGAACTATACAGGGGCTTGTATAGTAGATACTAAGATTAAAGTACTTAAGGTACACAGAGATCGCAGCGCAATGAAATATCCTTTACCACATCCTACTTGCTATCTCCTTATTTAAAACATACAAAAAGCGTCGAAAAGATTCTAGTATACTTATATACCTGTGATCCATTACTACCGGTAATTTTCACGAAGCTCTAGGTTTTCTTGATGAGAAAAAATAAAATCTATCTCTGCCAGCTCTGCAATCAGAAGAAGAATTATTGGAAAATTTGATGTATAGTAGTTAGGTTGTATTCCACACTGATCCTTCATAAATCTATTATCCATCTTTAATTTGGTGTTGTTTACCACTAGAGTTTCAGCAGGCTAAATCTTTTTATCAGCTTAAATAGTATTGAAAGAGTTGTTTTTCCAAAGCACAATCCTTATAATATCAGCTTTGTAGCCTAATGCTATTACAAAATCCAATTCAATCGAATTCATCTCTAAAGGATACTACTTCGCTAAAAACTTTTCAACAAAGCATAAAAAGCTTTGTTTGGGCATCATAGTTCTCTGCTAGCTAAATCTTCCGCAACTCATCCTTAATTCAGTTGCATGATTTTTGTAATGAAGCTAACATATCAGTTATTTTATGTACTTAACAGCGTTAGTGCTTCTTCGCCCAGAAAAATTTTGCCATTGCATTCCGAAGCTTATGGGTACTTTCCTACCATAGCAAGATAGTATTGGGGATACGCTTAAGAGCTCCGCGCTCGCAGGCCATTGAGAAAGCTTGACCCAGTGCGCTTCTAATTCTTTATAAGCATTTTCGACCGTAACGAGCTCCTTGAATTCATACGCTGCCGTCGATATGAACAACAGATAAATCGATTATTTGCTTGATAGGCCGGGGTATGTGTCATCGCCAAAGAAATAAACGTAACGCATATCGCTTGAATAAAGTTCTAGATATCATTCATTTCTCTGTTACTCTTTAATCCATTACTATTTCAATCTGCTAATGGTATTTCCAGAGGAGAAGAGCATATGTTTTCTTATCATGAATCGACCTAGAGCTTTTAAAATCATCACTAGGTATGTCTCGAAGGTACACAGGCATGACAATAATTCTTTGACGTTTTGTACCATTCGGATAAGGCGGTAGTAATAATCTGTTGAAGTATATTTTGTTTCTGATACAATCCTGATCTTAAGCACTTCAGTCTTATCATCCACAATAACAGTGGATATAGTTCGCTGTGATAAATAACTGTTACGGTCGACGGCATGGCACCAATCGACAAGACGGGCTTAAGAATGTTATCGCAGAATAGCTTCGAGCTCTGCTTCAACATAGTGCCTTATCAGCTACTTGGCACCATTATAAATAAGTTCATGTGATGATATCTAGTTTTGCAGATATCTATAGAGCAGAACTTTTATTACATATCATCTCTCTGTTATTGAAGTAATTGATGAAATTAATCAAGTAGGATATGCTACTATTTTCGAAACTCCATACAGCAGAAATAAGTATAACTATATCAATTAAAATTAATTTTTATTTAAACAGAAATAAAAACAAAAAATTTGATAAACTTAAAAGCTTTTAAGAGTATATTTTAATAGATAAATAACTATTATTGAATTTAGCATATTAAAATATGTTAATTAGCTATTAAAACTCATATATTAATTATACCTATGGCTTTTTAAATAGCAGTGAATAAGTCATTAAATGGGTTTATCTAACCTAGTCACTCACTATTTTATTAGAAAAGTTAAAAACTTTTATTAGCTAAATAATTTTTTATTTTGAACTAAATAGTTTCATTGCAGCATAAAGTTAGATTGTTGCTAAATAATTATAAAAAAGAGGACATGCAGTTACGTTTGTTAAAAATCTAATTGTTACCCTTCTTATATGTTATATTTATTTAACTGATAATATAATTCACTGAAGATGGAGATAGGTAAGTCACTTATTCATAAATATACCCAGTATGATATAAAATAGCCATTATCAGTCATTAGCCATATAGGTATGTCAGGCGAGATTATATATATTACAAGGTATTGCTATTTTTAATAAAAAGAATAGATTTAAGTTAAATACTAAACAGATTACCTTTTAATAGCGATGTTAAAAAATACTTTCAGACTTATAGTTACATTGGTTTGGTTATTACTGAAAGCGCGTTAATCCTACTCTTTCTCATAAAATTTTTTTAATAGAAAAATATTACAACTAGAAAACATGAATGTTAGTTATCGAACCAACAGTGTTTTGCGTTATTAGAGAGGAAAATAACTGGTAGAATACTGCCATGGGAATAAATTGCTTATAACCCATTTAGAGAAATAAATTTTAATTTACTATTGAACAGCTTAATATCAATAGTATTCCACTTAACAATTCTACTTTCAAAAGAAAGCTATAAAACTAATTCCATTTTCATTAATGAATTTACCGTTTATCTCAATAACTGGGTTATTAATGACAACCCTATTCAATGCATCTATTAAGCCATTACTGTATCAAAATTGATGTTAACCAAAATGCTGACTAGAAATTTTCTTTATCACTTTTCAATTGATCAATAAACTACAAGATTGTAAAAATTGAGCATAAAAGAACTGAATTTAATTAATAATCTCTTCCAAGAATGAGGTTGTAAGACATTATTGGTTTATCTGATAAAGTGAATGATATAGCGCTTTCTACTGGCAATTAAAACACTTTAATAATTAAATTCAGTCTAAATATTAATAAATTAATATATAAAAATCAATAAATTAGATAATTAATGGCTGATATGACATTTACAAATAATATTCTGCATTTTAACAATAAAAATGGTTCTTATGAGAAAGATCTTTTAAACATTGAAGCAGAAGCAAATTAGCATGCTAAACAACAATCTATTAATTTTATTAATGCTCAATTAATAGATAATTGGTTTTTTTTAAAATATACGTTACTAATTAGCTGAATTTATTGCATATTGCTAATTTTAAATTAATTAATTTCTTAGTAAGGAATATTAACATTAATTTTTTTTATTTAGTTAAATCCATAATGATTAAATAATCATTATGGATTTAACTAAATAAAAAAATGGATTTATGATAAGGAAAAGGGATCTTTAGGCCATCAGTGACATCTTAAATAAGATTATGTTACAAATAATCTTGTAGACAATCATTTTTACTGTCCTACTCAATATTAATATCAAAAATGGATTAGTAAAATTCACCACTAATGTTCAATAGTAGACAAAATGCTTCTGTTTTTTTCATTATCAGCTTATGGAACAAACATTGATTTAGTAATCAATATTAAATGAATGTGGATAGAAATTTACACATATAAACATTAGCAGATTCCAATTTTACCTTAAAAGAAAAATTGTAGTCAGATAATTCCATCGCGTAAACATTAATAAGGGGAGCTATTCTATTAAACCCTTAGTAAAGAAAAGAGTTTATTTTATTAAAAGTAAAATAACGGTATAAAGTAATAATTAAATACCATTTCTTTTCTGCTAAGAAAGAAGAGAAGAAAAGTTTTAGTTGAATTGATTAGTTATTAACTTGATCATTATGGTCAGCAGACTAAGCAGATTATTTCTGTTTTTTATTATTAGCTAATACCATGTAAGCATTAGTAAATAGTAAGGCATTAGCACTTTTATCACTACTAACATCGACATCTCACTTCAATTCCGCTTAAAAGTCTCTAGCAAGTTTCTTGGACACCGGATATTTTATAAAGATTAAAGATTACATTTACATGACTAACAATCGGTTTATGACACGAACATTTAGCATTAATCAAAATGATGTTACAATCTCTAGTTATCTTTTTCCTGGAGTAAAAAACCATATTAATCCCTAACGGATTAAAGTGGCTACTGAAAACTGACTATCAAAAAAATACTATGGTTGGATTTTTATTTCTATCTTTATGCATACTGGTGATAAGAACTCTGTTGATATATTAAATTATTTTTATTCCAATCTTTTTACTTAATCGATTTTTACATACCAAATTTTTCTAATTAATTACAGCAATCAAGTCTACGCAAAAGTTTATTCATGGTTACACCTTTTTATTAGCAAAAAAATGCTTTATTGGTATAATAAGTTAACTTCAATAGAACCTCAATTTTGAAATCTTAAATAACAAAAAATAAGTGTGCCTTCTCATGAACGCTGGAAACAATTCTTTTATATCTTACTGATATCTTATTGATTCTAATACCATGGTAATTAGTTTTTCTAATCATTTATCTCACAAACTAGGATAAACAGATAAAAAACAGATACCACCTTTATCATTTTCATTTATAGGGATTTTATGGGGAAAGTTCTTATTTTTTTTGCAGAAAATATATGGTTACCTCTGTATTTCAATTATTGTGCTTTCAAATAATCCTCTTCAATCAAATAATTCAATAAACTAAAAACTCCATGTTATAGAATCTACTCAGCCATCCTTTTAATTGGCTAATATAACTGCTCATATTTTAAATATGAAATTTATTAGCAATAACTATCTGATTAGCTAGCATTATTAGACAATGGTGACTAATTTTATGCTAGCCAGCAAAGGTTTCGTATTATTTAGCTCCATCTAAGAAAAGGATAAATTCTTATCGATGACTAGTTTAAGAAAATAACTAATATAGTCTAAATAAAACTCTTCAAGAATTTTATCTCTCATATGGGTGTGTCGATTTTTCGAGAAATTAAGACGGCAATTCATTCTTTTTTTATTTTCCTCTTTTAGGTCTTCTAGCTTTCCTATGTGTAATAGAACGCTTCTATTTAAATAAATAAGGAAAAAATGTTTCGTTAATTTCAATAATCCACTTAGACATTTATTATTAGCTGTCGTCGCTAAAGTAAAGAAAGCAATGACATCCATCTTAACGTTGTTTTAAATCAATACCTGTTTGTTTCGCTAACTACTGTAAAATCAAGCTATTCAAGATACATCGCAGATAACTAAACCATTTAGCCTTCTGATATAGTTTTGCTAGAGTGGGCTTCCAGTAAGATTTTTAAATCTTTTCCTGCAATCGGGATTTTAGAATGATATCGTTGTAATTGGAGTTATATTAATTTCTGGTATATGGAGTTTCTGAGATGGTGATATATTCTGCTGATTAATTTCGTTAATAATTTTAGCTACAGAGAGATGATATGGTATGAAAATCTACCATTACAGATATTCATAAAACTAGATTCTATCTGTGATTTCCTTTCATGAACGCATTCGTAATGATGGCAGGAAGCTGATAGTAGTGCCGCTGTTGAGATGGAGCTCGAAGACATACTGCTCAACGTATTTAACACTGTTTTTTATCGACGGATGACAATTCCATCGCCCATAACGATTATTTGTTATATCGAATATTATAAACTGCTATTTGGTGATGTTAATATTGAAAGTGCCTAAGATTAGGAAATTGCATTGGAAAGAGAATATGCTTTAACAGCTCATTGCTACCGCCTTATCTTAAGCCTGCAAAAGTAGCAAAGAGTTGCTATCATAGCTGTAACCTACTGAGACACAGCCACCGGTGATTTTCACGAAGATTTAGGTTTTCTCGATGAAAATCATATGGTGTTGTTTTCTAGAGAACTAATAAGAAGACTGAAATAGCAATGCCTTAAAGGAGCGCACGCATTGGTGATTCCTACGTGACTTAATCGATATCGCTACGTTTATTTATATGCCGATAACATAACTGTCCTGTTAGGCAAGTGACCATCTTTTACTGCCATTCATTATTGGTATAACTGTGCTATGGACGTAAAGAGCTCTAGCTGCAGTCAAAGGTGGTTATCAAGAGTCAGAAGCGAACTGTGGCTGAAATTATCAATAACTTACTTAGATGATGGCTTAACTATATCTCATAGGTTTATTAGGTTGGAGGCGCTGTGGCTGCTATTAGTTTTGGAATGCAATTATAAAGATATTCCCAGATATACAGCACAAATGCTATTGGATATAGAAAGTAGCTAATATGATGGCTTTACTTCCCAAAGCCATAAAACCGAAAGTTAAGGATGAGCTGCGGAAGATTTGGCTAGTAAGAGAGCTTGCGATGCCGATAATAAAGCTCTTAATATTTTTTGGCAAGGTTTTCAGTGTACTTTGCAGCGATAAAGAAGCTGGAGAATAATCAAGAAGAACTGCTAGAATTTTACGACTTCCCGTCAACACACTGGCGTCAATAAAAAAACGAATCTGATTTAATTAGCTTTTGCGATACTAAAGTTATGAAGGGATGCATGAAGCACTATTGTTCAAGAATAATAAGCTTTTCAATGGTATATAAGATGTTTCTTCTCTGCTCAGAAAAGCTGAAACCGGATCAAGGAGATTTAACCTGTTTACTCTGGTGGTAAATAATATCCCATTTACAAAGATGGAAGTAAGATTAACAAAGGATCAGAGTGGTATAACGTAGCTTCACCGTCATGCATCAGATTTATTAATACTTCAATTATCCATATAATGATTTGAAATCAAAAAGCTAGCTGCTAAGGTTAAGAGGTATATCATTTTTACACTTCCATTTCAAATGTTGCCGTGAATTTGCTGTTTTAATTGGAATTAATTCTTTAAATATTTTAAATTAAACGGATCATGTATAATGGCAAATAGAATAATTATTGCTTTTGATTTTGGTACACTAAGTATAGGTATCGCTATCGGGCAGAAAATTACAGCAACAGCAAGTCCTTTAACTGCAATAAAAACAAAAGATGGTAAGCCTAATTGGTTAGGCATTGAAAAAATAATACAAGAGTGGCAACCTGAACTGGCTATCGTTGGACTTCCTCTCAATATGGACGGAACAGAGGACCCAATAAGCAATCAAGTCCGTAAATTTGCTAATCGCCTATATGGACGATTTAGTATCCAAGTTATATTGCATGATGAACGCTTAACAACGATAGAAGCGCGAGCACAACTATTTAATCATGGTGGTTATCGGGCGTTAAATAAAAGTAAGATTGATTCCATTTCTGCTGTTATTCTCTTAGAAAGTTGGTTTTCACAACACGTTTAATTAGCATAGTTATGATAAACCTATCATACGCATAGCCACGATAATGAAATTATACTTTTATCCTATTTTATTTTATTCAGTATCTGAATTTTTATAAATATGATCTCAAATAAAATTTAGTTAATGTCAGAAATTCCATTATACAAGTGGTCAATAAATATCAGCAATAACCAAAAGATATTACTCTGCTTGCTATTAGTAAATAAGTTATGTTTATTTCTGGTGTATGGAAATTAAAAAATGGTGCATAATCTGCTGATTAATTTCGTGAATAATCTCAACAACAGAGAGATGATATCCCATGAAAATTACCCTACAGGTTATTCCAGAAACTAGATATTACCTGTAATCTCTTGTATAAACTTATGCGTAATGGTGTGCTAAGTAGCTGATAACAGTGCTGTTGAGGTTTAGATAGAAAGCATCTTGCAAGAACATGTTAAACATGACTTGTCGACGGAATTATTGCCTATAAACTGTAACGGGTTATTTATTGTAGCGAACCATATAAACTAGTATTAGCGATGTGAGATTAAAGTGCTTAAGATAAGGGATCGCATCGGTAACAGAATATCCCTAAACAGCTCTTTGCATCACCTTATCTAAAGCATGAAAAACGTAAAGACTTTCTACTAATACCATAATTGCGAGGCATTATTCATTGGTAATTTTCACAAATCTTTTAAGCAGTTATCAATAAAAAAGCACAGATCTCTTTTCCAGTGCCTATCAGCAGACTGGAATAGCAATGACTTGAAGAGAATAAGGTAATGACGACTGTGTAATTTAAGTGATATGCCTAACGTTTATTTTTTTTAGTGGAAGGTATATACCGTTCTGTCAGGTAAGCTGATAGCTTTTACTCACTGCTCATTATCGACGACATTGCCCATGTACGTAAAAATTTAATTACGGTTAAAGATACATATTGAAAGTTAGAAGCAAACTAGGGCGAAGTTATTAATGACATCTATTAGAAACGTGACTTAACTATATCTCCCAGGATTACTACAAGAAACGGGGTGCTCTTGGTTTTAGAATGGCCATGGTAAAGATATTCCCGGATATGGAAAACTAACGTTGTTTGGTGGTACATAAAACAGTTAATATGCCAATTTTCCCCTAAAGAATCCAACAGAAAATTAATAGTGAGCTTGCAGCAGATTTGCCTAATAAGAGAGCTTGCGATGCCGATAATAAAACTTTTTATATTTTCTTAGGAAAATTTTCAGTGTATCCTGTGCAGTGATGAAGAAGTTGGAGAAAGATTGAGAAGAGTTTCTGGTATTCTATGTCTTCTAATTAATCTTCCGGGACGTCAATAAGAACGAAGAATCCGATTCAGTCGCATTTTTCACAACAATAAAGCTATGAGCTGATACGTGAAAACTGTGATTCAATAAAAATAACTCTTTTAATGCTATTTAAACTGCTCCAGTCTGCTCAGAAAACTTAGAACTTGTTAGGGGGAGTTAATCTTTTGACACTCTGGTGGTAAATAACACCTAATTTAAGGATGGATAATAGATTTATGAAGCATCAGGGTGGAGCGTAGTATGACCGTTATATACCACAGATTTCCTAATAATTCTCAATAAAATTAAATCTTGAAATGGAATTCAAGATTCTATCAATTGCAGGTCAATACCAGTTTAGCGAAAATTATCTAAAAAAAAGATTGAAACCGTCTATTTTAGATAAGGATCAGATCCAGAGATAGTATAGTTTTTGAATAATTCAGATTTAACTTTTAATGAATCTTTTATAAACAGCAATAGAGCTTTACTACTAAATACTAATTTGGAGAATATCTGATTGTACACCAAAATATATCGATGAAAAGTAATTTTAAGTTTTTACAAAAATTGAATTATGGTTTTGCAGTCCATCTTCCATGCGCATATCAAATCGATCAACTAGAGGATTTATTTTAGTATGAATTAGCGGACTAAGTCCCTGTTCTATATTAAGATCTCTGCACATAAGCAATCGAATTCATATTTTCGGTGGCTAAATGTTTTGTAGACTAAAAGGCGATTTGTAAATTTTTTGTTATTATCTGTAAGTGTTAAATGGGATACAATGGGATACAATGGGATATGTTCGGTTAAGATCACGTAAGAAGGGTCAGAGATTACCTGTGGTATTGGACTTGTATAGACGAATACAACCTCATCTAGTGAGGTGATCCACACTATACCTACGAAAAGATAACGTCGTGAAGCTCTGTTTTAGTATTTGTAGAAGATATTTTATATCTACGTCCAGATTAACCTAGGCTCATAGTTTTTAAATGCTTTATATTCGCTTTCGGTACTTTCAGTCTCATTTCACGAAAACTCCCCTACTCCCTGCCTAAACAAAAAGTGATCTAGACAAAATCAAGATATAAAAACGAAGTTCAAGAATTCGCGTGACTTCCAGTAGATCCGTCGAGAGAGAAAAATGTTTTTCGCAGGCAAATGAGAGTAAGACTTCCTGACTGGTCGACAGGATCATCATCAAAAGATAGGGGGAATATAACTCTGATTATCAGCCTATATTGAAAAAGGTTTGTGATAGAAATCACTTATACTGTATAAAGGATTTTCGCTATAGCGGTTAATATGAAAAAGCAAACAGCCATACAGTTGAATGATTTTTCCTTACTTTCTCTTAACATAATCTGTATTTAATTAGTTTAGCTCGGTGATAATCTGTCAGATTATCTCAATTCATGCATTAAAAACTTATTTTACTTTATCATGCTCATATTGTTACAGTGAAGATGTTATCCGCTGTAACATTCATTAATATGATATCTATAATGTTTTAAAATTCGCGATTTCAGGAAAATATTTAACAATCTTATTGAAAGAGAGGCCTCTGGTGAAACTATATTAGAAGGATAAATGATTTAGTTATATGTGATGTATGTTGAATAGCTTGACTTTACTGGAGTCAGAAAACAAACAGACATTGATTTAAAACAGCGTTTAGATACCTTCACTGCTTCCTTGCTTTATTGATGACAGCGATATAAGTGCCTAAGTGGTATTATTAAAATCAATGGAATATTTTTCATGAATCCTTTTAAGAGAAGCCTTATCTTCTAGATAATAAACCTAGAAAATATTAGACAGAAGGAGATAAAAAGGAAAGAAGAAATTGCGATTTTTACCCCACACCAATATTAACAAGATTATGTGAGTGAGATTTTTAAAATGTTTAATGTAAGGTATGTTAGCCGTTTTCTTGAGTTGATTATCGATAAGGGTTCATCTTTTTTTCAGATGGAGCTGAATAGTACGAAACCTTTGCTAACAAGGATGAAATTAGTCACTATCGCTTAATAAGGTTAAGTAATCAGAAAGTTATTGGTAAGGAATTCCATATTTAAAATGTGAACAGTTATATCAACTGATTAAAATGATGCCTTAGTAGATTCTAATGTAGAGATTTTTTTAAATATAGAATTATTTAGCCTGAAAAAATTTTTTGAAACTACAACAATGAAATACAGACGTGATTATAAATTGCTATCCAAGCAAAGCAACAACTCTTTCCAGGGTAGTTGATCATCAACAATATCCTATGTTGTTATTTATCAACGATAAGTTCAGATATGCTATAATGCTTAGCCAAAGTAGACGCAGGCTCTTTGCTTTCCTGAACAGCAGTTCAGGTTTTAAGTGTTGCAGTTTCCCCTGACGATAGAAGCTCATCCCCAAATTATGATATTTTATTCTCAATTATATCTCTAGATAGCTATTTTGCCTGAATAGCGACATGAAACGAGAGTATATGTATTGATCATAAATCAAAAAATAATAAACAGGATTTAATATGGTACTTTGTTGTCTTCTGCAATCTAATAAAAGTTGATATTAGATATCTATGAATTTTTCATATTTTTATAATATAGATAGATTAAAAATAGCACAACAATTAAATAATTAGTGTCCAGCAAACAAAATTCTATTAAATGTGATAATCAAAATTAATATCAGTGATATGAAATAAGTCAATCAGGCATTATACCGGGAAAGTTAGATAAATTAGTAGCTGAAATCGTATTAGTAGTAACGTAAAATTACGTTACTTAATGAAAATTAATGCACCAAATAATAAGCTTAGCCAACAGATATTAATTTTTGTAGGATGGAAATTTATTCAATTAATTAAAAACCAATATTCGAATATTGATCTACTTTCAATAAAAATAACCACTGATCTTAATATTGGAATTGTTTGTGATTTAAACATTAGTCAGAATTAGCACGGTTATTTTTTATTTCTGATAATGAATTAATTTAAAAATTAAGTCGATCAATAAAAGAAGAAATATAATATAATAGAAAAAATTCCCTTTATCAATCCTGAAAATATGATTCACATAACTATTATAAGATTAATTTCAGCTGGGGCTAATTTAATAAAATCACATCATAATCTAGTTCCATCCATAGGGCTGGAAATCATAATTAACTGCTAAAAGATATGGTATATACAGAAAAAGCAATAACAGTGATACAAGCACATATGCAGATGTTATTATTGCTTAGCATTAAGTCATAGGCTATGGAAACTTTTTGTAAACCTCTAAAATAACAGATTGATATTGCCAATAAATTGATTTTAACAATTACCGTTAAAGTTCCAGTGAAGCGCTATCAACAATATCTTATGCCTAAGATAGATCTGGTGCGTATTATAGCTATAATACACAATATCTAGTTATATTAAGGTGTTACACTGTACTGTATGTCATGGATTCAGTATCAGAAAATAAAAAAATTTTTCTGCAGAACTAATATAAGTGTTGGAAAGTTTTCTGGCTGGTTAAAAAGCTGAAATTAATAATATTAATGTCATTTTCGGTAGTGTGTCTGGTTACTTTTTTCTATTTATGGAATTAATACAACAGGTGAGACAGAGCGATTTGGTTTTAATAGTAAAACATCAAGAGAGTTGATTTTATATATCGCTAAAGTCTCTGCTGGCGTACCACCAGCAAGGAAATCAGATCTCTATTTTAATTATAAGAGAACAAGTGACTTTAAAAGGCAAAGCTACGACTAAAGCCTTATAGCAGTTTATCAAGCTAATTTACCTTAAATCATTACCAACGTAATGCATGATGTAATCTGCTGTACTAAAAATAGAAGAACAATTTTGATTTATCAGGATAAATAAATGAAATTTTTAACTTTTATCGTACCAACTATTATTCAACTATACATTATTATTTTATTGCTACGAGTTTGGATGCAATGGATAAAAGCGGATTTCTACAATCCATTTTCCCAATTTGTAGTTAAAACAACTCAATCATTTGTAGGACCATTACGGAGTTTTATTCCTGTCATTGGAGGGTCGATTGATACCGCAACTTTATTAGTTGCCTATCTTTTTACAATAGCCAATATTTTTTTTGTCATGTGGGTAACAAACGCACTCACTTTAATCAGTATAGCCCTATTACCTATTAGCTGTATTCAGTTATTGACCTATTCCGGAAAGTTAGTTTTTTGGCTAATCTTAATTCGAACTCTTCTTAGTTGGATAAGCCAAGGACGTAATCCTATTGATTATATGCTTATACAGTTAACTGAACCTTTAATGTCACCTATTCGTCGTATAATCCCTATTATGGGCGGATTGGATTTCTCAGGAATGATAGTTATGCTGATTTTGATCGCTTTAAATTATCTTCGTCTGGATATTCTGTTATTTATTGATCCGACTATTACCAGTATACTTTATTCAGTTGGTTATTTGATGTAAAGGTGATAAACTTCATGCGAAAAGTAATATTAGCAATATGTAATACCGGTAAAGGTAAGTAAATTTTTTGAACTGTTAAAAGAGTGTAACCTAAATATTTTACACTAACTGAGTTAGTTATTAGTGAAATTAAAGAAATTGAGTTAACTTTTTATTGAGAATATCATATTAAAGCACATCACGCAGTAAAATCTCTGGTTTTGTTATTATTGCTGATAATTCAGGTATTTCGGTTAATGTATTAAAAGATGCTCCTGGGATTTATTTAAACTGGTTTACGGATAAAAATGCATATAACAAAGAAAATTTGTATAAATTATTATCCTTCATAAAAGATATTCTGAATAATCAATACCAAGCTTAATTTAATTGAATACTAGTTTATCTCCGCCATTTTGCGATCTAACACCGATTAGATGTTACGGTGTTATAGATAGATGCATAACCAATGAATCTTAAGCTGATAACAGTTTTAATTATAATCCGATTTTTATGATACACTAAACTAAAACTTACCACACTTCAAATTAACTAAAATGTAAAAAAATGTAGTATTTCATGTTTTATAAAGAATTAAGAATGTTATTAGGATCTTTAACTAAAGCTTAAATTACCGTCATTGAGCTTGTATCTTCAATATCCACTGATGTGTGAATAAATATTCTTATTGTGATTTTAATTCACATCACTAAAAGGTAAGGTGTTGCCACAGCAAGAATATGTTATACGGTTACTAACCGATCTCCAATCTGTCCTCGCATTAATAAATGCTCGAAAAGTTAATAGTATCTTTAATTGTGCAGGGAAGTTATATCTAGTTTATTTGATGCTAAGACGATGCAATCTTCGCTTGATAGCAAAAATTAAAAATTATTGTTGATATCTAATGCTAAAATTATCATGAAAGCAAATCTTGTCACCGTTGAGATTAAGCGTGATTTAGCCAACATCATTAATCTGGTATTAATCAGATTCCTATTAAATTATAAAGTTTTGCTGCCAAATAAACTTATGAAATTAAAAAAAATAAATTGTCCTGAAGAAGTTATTAAATCGCTTTTTTGGATTCAGGATTAAATTCATGCAGTTTTAATCTTGATCTAATGCATGATTTAATTGATAATTCACTTGAATAAGTACTTTTTAATTTATAGATAACGATTGATTACTCACATATTTCTTGTTATCAATTGATGATTAAACCAAATACTATTTGGTTCCTGCTCGCAAACATTACCTAATGATGATGCTCTATGATAGATTTTTAAGAAGAGCATCAATTACTTAATAAAGATGGATATCAACAATATGAGATAATTTGGTTATGCCAAACTTGCCTATCAATATCAGCGTAATTTAAATTATTAGTATTTTGACGATTATCTAAGTATTGGCTGTATAACACATGGAAAATCTCTTTTCCAATGATTGTATTTTGCGAACAATGAAAATAAATCATCCACGTAGTCTACACCTATCTGGTCAGTATCTTTATCAACAAAAAGAAATTAACCAACACAGGATAGATCTTTTGAATTTTTTTATGAATTGCTTTTCATTGCTTTAAGCAGTATCAAAATAGGAAATTATTAATTAGAGGATTTAGCAAAAAATCTGATTCATCATCAATTTGATAACGCCATGGAAAAAGGTTCTATAACAGAGAGAAAATTAAGTTAGCAAATTACTGTGCAAGGCAAATTATTTTTTAACTCCTTATTGATACACTTTTCATATAAAGTTAATACATCCAATGTTAAATAGTATATTTATAATAATAGACAATTATTTTGGTCTTTATCAGATAAAATATCTATATTAATCAAAGGTATAGTTAATGTTAATTTAATAAATACTAAATAATTTAGTTAATGTAGTATTACGCGCAGTTTATGAGTAGAATTTGCGAATCAGATAAGCTATAATTACTTGTAGTCAATGACTCAGTCAGATCATCTTTATGAGGCGTGGTCGCATAGCGTAAACAAGATATCTTATTTTGTAAGAAGATATTTGCACATAGTTCATAACTTACCATAATTATACACTTTTGAGCAATATAGATTTTGAATTTATCATTGGTAGAATTTCTTTTAGAAAATTCTAACCTCTAGTAGGTCTGTTTGAGGCTAATAATAAATTTATTGGATCATCAATCACCATTCCGTTTCATTTGAAAAATTTTCATGCCTATAATCGTATAGCCTATGCTATGTCTAAAATTGTGCTTGTATTATCTTACTATCACTCATACATTGAGTCTTATCCTTAAGATATCTATTAAGATTAAAAATATCCTTATTATCAATTAGATGATAATAAAAACTAATATCGATCTAAGTCGAATAAAACAACTATAGGAAGTTATTGAATCATCAACTATTTAATTAGTTTAATTTATATTAAATTCTAAGGATCTGTATCTGATAATTCTATTCACCATATTTATATTGGATTAACTGTTTAATCTTTTGTTTTTATATAAACCATTGTCTTCTCGTGCAACCATATTCATAGCAAGACATGGTTATTGAGAAATGTATTTGAGTATAATATATCATGATGATAATGGCGCTCCCTCATTGAGGTTATTAGAAAATTTGGTATATGGTAGTCAGGCTACTTCCACACTCATGTGTCATAAATCTGTTCTTCATCCTTAAATTTTATATTGTTTACAAATAGGATTAAAGCAAGCTAAATCCTCTGAATCAGTTCCCGATTTTTTAGCAGACTGGCATCTTAAATAGCATTAAAAGGTTTGCTTTTTTAACTACAGGGTTAGTGCATCAGCTTCATAATCTCACTGTCGCAAAACTTAATTCAATCAGATTTGTTATTCTTATTAATGCCCAGTGCACTGATGGGGAAGCTGTAGAATACCAGCCGTTTTTTTTGATTATTTCGAAAATCTTTATTGCTGCAGGATACGCTGAAAGTCTTCCTAGCAAAACATCAAAGGATTTATTAGCAGATCGCGACTCTCTCTGCTACTTAGATATTCTGCAACTTACTCTTAACTTTTGGTTACATCATTTTGTGGAATGAAGTTACTAGATTAGTTGTTTTATGTATCCAGTAGCGTTTGCTGCCTCATGTTCAGGAATATCTTTGCTATTGCATTATAAAAACTAACGCTTCATCTCCTTTAGCAAGCCTCATAGATATGATTAAATGCAGTGTTCGCAAACTATTAATAAGTTCGGTTCAGTATGATTCTGACTTTTCAATAACCCTACTTCGACTGAAATGAGCTCTCCTTACATCTATGTAGCACCGCCAATAATGAGCAGGAGGCAAAGGCGATCAGCTTGCCTGACAAAACGATATATTCCATCAGCACAAAATAAACGTAGTGTATATTGCTTAAATTATATAGCCTTCCCTTTCCTGTGCTCTTAAATGCATCAGTATTTCAATCTACTGATGAGGTTTTCTGCAGAGAGACCATGTGCTTTTTACCGAGAATCACTCCCATAGATTTATGAAATCATCAGTAGGATATCCGTAGAACAATCATGGTAATAACTCTTCACTATTTTGCACACTTCAGATAAGGCAGTACCAATGCGTTGTTGAAGAATATTCCATTGCTTCTGCGATATTTCCCTTTAACCTTATTCACTTTTTAGTCTAATATTCTTAATATCAATCTGTATGGTTTGCTATTGTAAATTAAATAACCGTTATGTACGAGACTGGACATGAAACGTCCGTCGATAAGGCAGTATTCAGTATGTTGTCGCAGTCATAGATTTGGGCAGCGCTCCAACAGCGGTGTTATCACCTGATTGCATGCTATTATAGATAAGTTCATGCAAGGGATACAGATAATATCAGGTTTTACGGATACCTCTAGAGTAAACTTTATGATGCTATATCATCTTTATTTTGTTAAAATTATTTATGAAATCAATTAGCAGGATAGTACCTCCTCTACCATTTCCGAAACCCTATACACTAAAAATAACCATAACTCCTTTAACTCATCAAAAGGTGTACAACTAAAAATTAAAGTTGATCATGCAGAGGAAATATCCCCTTGGATAAGAAAGAGTTGTGATGCTGATAATAAAGCTTAATATTTTGTTGTAAGATTTTTTAGAAAACCTTCCTCCTGCAGATATGAAGAAGCTGAAAAATATCCAGAAGAACTTTTGGCATCTCAGGACCTCTCTCCCATTAGCACACTGAACGTTAATAAAAGCGATGAATTCAATTGAATTAACTTTTATGACGTGAGCCGATGAAGTCGATGCACGAAGCACTGTGGTTCAAAAACAACTATTTTAATTCTATTTGAGTTGTTTTCCGTCTGCTCAGAAAAGCTGAAACCAGCTAATAGGAGTAGATATTCTGACCCCTAGTAGTAAGAAATGTTCAATTTAAGGGTGGAGAACAGATTAACAAAGGATTAGAACAGAGCTGACCGCTATACCCCCTCTAAGATTTACTAACAACTCATAAAAATATATAAAGCGCTTCAATATTTATTTCAATCATGATAAACCGCGTAAGTATGTTGAGTATAATTTGCATTATATTTTCAACAGATCGTTAAAAATTCGATCAAAAACCAATTCAATCAATTTATTAGTAAACTTAAAATCAAGATATAACTCAACTTTACGGGCATTTTATTTAGAGATGTAAATAATCAATTACTCAGTAATTTACGAAATGGTCCTTTTACTAACTCTATTTAAAAACTCTTATTATATTACAATATATTATGGGGTAATAAAAACATTACTAATACCCGCTTTAGTAACCTTAATCCAAAAGAGTCATTTCATTATTAACATGAATGCAGCACTCAACTTTTCTGGTGAAATTAAATAAAAATTATGGATATCAATCTATATCATTGACTAAATTGTATATTTCTCTGCATTATAAGGTATTGATGCAAATTAATTAATTTGCGGCATAACACATTCTCATCAAATAAATTAAAAATAATAATAACATTGACATACATTTAAATAAAAAGTCTAAGATACAACTTAGTTTAATAAATATTCACTTAACACGAAAGAATAGATTTTTACTGTGCCATTTATTTATGCATAGAGTATAATCTCTAATTATGACAAAGAAAAAAACACACAAACCTAGTTCGGTACTGATTACTCTAAATAAAAGAGCGCGCCATGAATACTTCATTAGTGATGAAGTTGAGGCGGGTTTAGCTTTGCTAGGTTGGGAAGTTAAAGCACTACGCATGGGCAAAGCTAATATTAGCGATAGTTATGTTTTATTGAGAGATGGTGAAGCTTATCTTTTTGGTTCAAGGATTACCCCGCTAAATGTAGCCTCCTCGCATATAGTTTGTGATCCTATGCGCACACGAAAGTTATTGCTAAATCAGTGTGAATTTGATTCATTATTTGGTAAAATTAATCGCGAAGGTCACACAGCTGTAGCATTATCTCTTTACTGGAAAAGAGTCTGGTGTAAAGTTAAAATTGGTGTTGCTAAGGGTAAAAAAGAGTACGACAAGCGTTCTGATATTAAAGATCGCGAATGGAAGTTAGATAAATCGAGAATTATGAAAACGCAGGTTTCGATAATGACTTAAACCCTAGAACTATTAAGTTTTTTCTGGTATTATTGAAAATCATACTTGGGGCTGATTATTGGATTCGACGAGATTTGCGAAACCCAAGGTGCATGCCGAGGTGCGGTTGGCCTCGTAAAAAGCCGCAAAATAATAGTCGCAAACGACGAAAATTACGCGCTAGCAGCTTAATAACCTGCATATCGCCCTTTCTCCCTAGCCTTCGCTTTTAGGACGGGGATTAAAGAGAGGTAAACTTAAAAGAGATCGCGTGGATGCTTAGCCTGGAGTTGAAACGTTAAATTTAATCAGGCTAGTCTGTTAGTAGTGTGTCTGTCTACTCCTAGCTGGCGAATATGATGACTAGACTAAGCATGTAGTACCGAGGATGTAGAAATTTCGGACGCGGGTTCAACTCCCGCCAGCTCCACCAATTCCATATGCTTAACAATAGTGCAGTAACTTTTAAAACAGTAAGTTATAAAAATTAAGTGGACTTCAATATGTTAATAACAAAACTCAAAAGTGCATGTAAAAGTTAGTTAATAAAAGTTAAAGAATATAGCCAGATTTTACCTGGATAGGTAAATCTATAATAAACAGATGGAATCGTTATTAATACAATAAATAAAGTGATTAGATAATTTGAGGGAATTTTTCTTATTGAAAGAAGAAAAAACAAGCAAACAAATTTAATATAAAAGCTTAAGGAAAGTGGTCATTGGACTTATTGAAAAAATAAGTAGATTTATCTTATTTTTATTGATAAAGGCTAAAACTGGTTTGTTAAAATAATTTTTAATATGGTTATAAATATTAGGAATATTATCTTTAATATCAAAATCAATTGCTTCATGTAAGTTATTAATAAGTAATCCATATTTTTTTGTCTGATTTTTTATAAATCTTTATTTTTTTAAAATTTTAACAAGTTCTTGTATATCATAAGTAAAGCTGATCCCATAAATGATACTTTTTTGATAGAGGTAACATAATTACATTCGCTATACATTCACTATAAGTGCAATGAAAAATCGTCTATGGCTGAAAGAACTCCTATTCCAGTAGTTAACTAATTCTAAACTATCTAGAAAAAATAAGGCTAATAAAAAATTTAGCTTTCCTGTTCTCATTGTGAAGAATAATCATTAATATAACATGGTAACTATATATAATGGAAGTTATCATAATAAAATTATGGACATTTCCTAATATTCAGAATTACATAATTTTTTTCTATAATTAACATGAGTTATCCTCATTTTTGTATATAGAATTTCAAATATAGTGATGTGTATCCTGTTGATTAATTTCATGAATGACTCTTCAATAACAGAAAGGTGATATGCATAAAAAAATCTACTCTACAAGGTATCCGCGAAACCAGGTATTACCTTAATTATCCCTTGTATGAACGCATCTGTAATAGTGGCAGGTAGCTGATAGGGGATGCCCGTTGTTAAGGCGGAGCTCGAAGCCATAGTTGCAATAAGATTCTGAATGCCATCTTGTTGTCTATGAATCTTATCCGTTCTTTGTAACGGTTATTTCCATAGAAAATCATACAGATTAGTATTGATGATCTTGAGATTAAAATAGCTAAGGTTTAGGGATATCAGCGAAAACGGAATATTCTTTAGCATCTTTTTGTTATCGCCTTATATGAGGTGTGCTAAAGCGTCTAAGAGTTTCTACTATGCGTATGTATTTGTAAGGCATCTCTCTACCAGTAATTTTCATAAAGTTTTAATGTCGTTTTTTGATAAAAATACATTGGTGTTCATCCTTCCCTAAGGAGATAAATCAGAAGACTAAAATAGTAATACCTTGAAGAGCACAGATAATGGTAGCTGGGTGATTTAGCGATACACGCTACGTTTATCTTGTTTTAAGGCATATATTAACTTGTTAGGCAATATAATCATCTTTGTTTACTGGTAATATGAACTTATACTATGGATAAAAGGAGCTCGTTGCGCCCGAAAATAGTTATCAAGAGTTAGAAGTAAGCTAGATTTAACTTTTAATGTATTACTAGCAGGTAGTTTAATCGTATCTTTCAGTGGGTTGCTACGGAAGACTATGCTCTTGGTTTTAAATGCAACGGCAAAAATATTCCAGAACATATAGCACTAACGCTGTTGGATATATAAAATAGGTAATGCACTGCCTTTACTTCCCAAAGGAATAAAACCAAAAATTAAAGCTTGAGCTGCAGGAAGAGAGATCTGGCTACCAGAGAGTCGCGATACAGCTAATAAATCCTTTGATGTTTTATTGGGAAGGTTTTCAGCATATCATTTCAGCGATAAATAATCTTCAGAAAGATTGATAAGAACAGTTGGCACTATACAACTTCTCGTCAGCGCACTGGGCATCATAAGAGCGACGAATCCAATTGAATCGGTTTTTTGTGACAGTGTGGAGGCTATGAAGACGATATGATAAACATTGTTGGCTCAAGAAAGAGCAACCCTTTCAATGGCATCTGAGTTGCTCCTGTTTGTTCAAAAAAAATCTGGACCATAACAAAGAAGATTTTTATCTTCTGAACTCTTATGGTAAATAATATTTAATTTAAGGATAGAGAGCAGATTAACGAAGCATCAGAGTGGAGAGCCTGATCGTCTATACACTAAATTTGCTAATAATTAGGATTTTGCAGCGATATCGCTGCATTCCTAATGAATATCTCCAGCGGATGACATCTTTACTGTAACAATATGGCAGGATAAAGTAGAATAAGTTGCTTCAATTTATGAATCCACATCATACGATAGGTTGTCACCTGCCTCAATTAATGAACTGTAGTTTTATGTTGGAAAGGACTGATAAAGAAAGTTTGTTTGATCTGTATTACTGTTTCTTTTTTATGCCAAATTCTTCTCTGTAGCAAAAAACTTCATATAGTATAATGGATTTCTACCAACAACCTTTACCAACATAGACGATCATCAATATCATCTTGATTTTGTTATTTAGCAATGGTAAGTTTGGAGTATACCAAAATACTTAGCTAAAATAGGTACATGCCTTCGCTTATCTTAAGCGAAGCTATGATTTAAGTGTTGTAGTTGCCTGATGATGAGGAGTGTCATCATTATAATATCTTGCCATCAATTATATATCCTATATTCCTATCAGCATCCATCTTGCTACAAATAGAGCTGTACAACAAGAGGTCTATATAATGATTGGGAAATAAACAATTATAAATAAACAGAACGCTAAAATTATTAATCAATTAAAATATTTTGTTGAGTATTTGAGTATTTGAGTATTTGAGTATTTGAGTATTTGAGTGTTTATATATAATTATTAGTAATTAATGACAAATCAGATAATAGTTTTATCTGATATATATAAAGAGGGTTAATTATATTTTTCTAGTCATTTAGTTGAAGAGATTAAAATAGCTGGTTTAGCATCTGGTTGTTGTTATAGATTAACTAATATATAGTAAAATCTACCATTTTCTTTACGATTAAGAGCACAGCAGAATTCATTGATTTAGCCATTTATATAAGATTATCTAGTTTTATGCAATTCCAATAAATTATTTAATATACGAAAATAAAATAGTATTCATCTATTTCTTGTTGTAGAAAATGGGTGCATCATAATTACACGTATCAGTTGTTTGGTTGTTCTAATAGTTCCCATATAATTCAATATAAACAGTCTTAACTCATCCTAATTATGTTAAATAATTATTTGCTCATCTAAATAATGAGATTAATTTCATTTCACTTATCAAATGTTGATGCTTTATCAATTTATTCAATTTATTATTTTATCTGTTCAGTAGCAGACCATTCAGAACAAGAGATTCTAATAATAAATTTAAGTTATTTGGTTAGTACATGGTACCAAATAACCAAGTATAACTAATTTTATCTATAGCTTATAGGTGTTGAAGATCAGATTGACCATAATGTAATGCACTAAACATTATTCCATGCATAATAAGTTGCCGGAACAATTGAAATTTGCTTATTAGTAATATTTATATATAATGTGGTTTCTTTTTGATAGAAAGTTAGAAAATGTTGTTTTATCTCGATTTCTGGTTGATGACTAAATCAAAAAACATGCAATCTATCATTAAGCGTTTCATTTCATTATCAATGGTGCGAGCGATTTTATCGCTAGAAGAGAGTTATCATTTGATCAAAATCAGACATAAAGCGACTACGATTAGGTTATTTAAGATAGGCGATTTTACCTCGTAAAGCTTCTGTTAGAAATAAATTATGTTCTTGTGAATGATAAGAACAAGTCGGATAAAATTGATTAAATTCAAGATTGGTTATACAGCAACTAGCCTACCATGCATGCCATTGAAATTTCATCACCTGATCAAATATCGAGGTTAGTGATATGTTAATATATTTTTGTGGTTTTCCCCGGTTGTTAAAACTATCACTTGTCCATGATAAATAATAAGGATTTATTATTGATTGAGGACATAAATGTAAGCACTGGTAATTGTTGTTGCATCTTCATCCGAGTGTATCAGATCGATGAGTATTATGGCTGGCTGCCTTAATAGTGATATTCAGATGCTTGATGGTTTTTAATCAACGTTATTTTTACTTGCTTACCTTGTTGCGTCAAGGTGATGAAGAATACGCCGATGGATATGGTCAGCTTCTTTCACAAGAGATATTTTACTTTACTACCCAATTTAGCTTTTATCAAATAAAATACCTTGATCAATAAACTACTTGACAGAATGACAGGTATTACAGGAAACAAATTCAACAGTTTTTATCCATATAGTCTGGTGCCAACAATTAAAGTATCATTAACATAAGTATCTATAACTATTAGTTTGATCAAAAATCGCTGTAATTCCACATTGACTATAGGAAGATGCTCCTTCAGTTGAAATATTTTTACTAAATATGGTTATTTGGTATTGTGGTGCTAATCAAAGTGCTAACGATAGACCGGCAATGCCGATACCAATGATTAAATATTCGTATAATGTTGTGTTGATGACATAATATTTTATTACTAAGATTTTGTAATATTGTAAATAATAATGTTAGCCTATTCTTTTATTTCTCGTAAATACTAGATCTTGAAAGAATTTTCTTATTGTCTATCTTAGATTAGATATAAAATAATTTAAATTGACTAGAAAATTTTTTGACTTTTTAGCACTTTAAAATGCTTGCTTATAAATGAGAGAAGACATGGCAGGTTCAAATAAGGAAAATATGAGGCTTATTTTCAGGAGAAGTGACCTCAAATGAGCGAACAGTTGACAGATCAGGTTCTAGTTGAACGGGTACAAAAAGGGGATAAAAAAGCTTTTAATTTACTGGTTATTAGATATCAGAATAAAGTTGTGAGTCTTGTTTCTCGCTATGTACCACAGGGAGATGTGCCGGATGTAACTCAAGAGGCATTTATTAAAGCTTATCGTGCTATCAGTTCATTTCGCGGTGAAAGTGCATTTTATACTTGGCTTTATCGAATTTCAGTAAATACTGCAAAAAATTATCTTATATCTCAAGGACGTCAACCGCCATCGAATGATTTCAATATGCTTAATACAGAAAATTTAGAAGCTTCTAATTCATTAAAAGAAATTTCGAACCCTGAAAATTTAATGTTTTCAGAAGAATTAAGAAAAGTAGTTTTCCGGACTATAGAGTCACTTCCTGAAGATCTACGCCTAGCAATTACTCTTAGGGAGCTAGATGCACTAAGTTATGAGGAGATAGCACTTATTATGGATTGTCCTGTTGGTACAGTTCGTTCGCGCATTTTTCGGGCAAGGGAGGTTATTGATAATAAAGTGCAACCGCTAATACGAAATTAAATGTTGTTTATATTTTACTGAAGTGTGTAAAATGCATCCATAGAGAGACTTTCCGGTTTATATAGATGGAAAGATCTTTGATTTGAAATTAATCTATACTATTTACAAGATATTTCGTTACAGAAATTATGAGAGAGTTACCATCTTACCCGTGATAATTTGAGAGGCGATATCAATAAAGTTATCTAGCTTAATATTACTAATAAAGTTGAGAACAGACACGCTAGAAAATGAACATCTATCTAAGCGCTTAAATACAATATGGGGGATATAACCTGCTTATGATAGCTAATGTATAATTTCTTTTTGATGTGGAATGGAAATTCTGACTAATCAGAAGTTATGTAAGTTCGTATAGCAGGTATCATTACCGTAGATTATGATTGTGTTTAGAATTAAAATACCTCTAGTGTAAAAACTGATGCCAAATTTAATTTATCCATATTTAATATTGTATTTATCATTTGCGCTGCTTTTTCTGTAAGCTTAAGTGTTTATAATGATCAATTATTTGCTGATTCATAAACCGAGCAATTAAAAAAAATGTGATTGCCAACTTGATCTACTGTTACAGTAATATAAATTTTAGTATCGTTCAACGTTGAATTAAAGAATAACATCATTTTTATCAGTAGTAAAGAACCTTACCAGGAATATATTAGTACTAATAAAGCATTGTTTACCCCCTTCTTTTTGCTGAATGGTTATTTTTACTGACTTTATATTTTTTTATGCTAAAGAATTAGAATTGCTGAAATTTTATTAATTGATATGGATAATATAATGATTAATAATCAACCAATTGCTTAATAATGTAGATGGATAATTCTCGTCGTGAAATTATTCAAAAAAAAAATGATAAATTAGTTACTTTAAACCTGAAAGCAACTCTTCTAGCTTAGAAGAGTTAAGCTATTATTTATTATTTATTGTTAGTAATTTTAACTAAGTTACTAAATTGCAATCTTATTACAATTTCATTAAGCTAGACAACATGCCATATTAGAGATACAATCTGTCAGATTATTCGTATAAAGATAACACTCATGTTTTAGCTAAAGTTATTAATAAATCTGGTATATATGATTATATTACACTCTGATGCTTCATAAATCTATTATCAATCCTTAAATTGAACGTTGTTCATGATTAGAGTTGCAGCAGATTAAATACCCTGAGGCGATGTCAGCTTTTCTTAATAGACGGAAGAAGCTCAAATACTATTGAAATGGTTATTTTCTTGAATCACAGTGCTTCATGTGATGGTTCCATAACCTCACTGTAAGAAAATCTGATTTAATCGAATTCGTCGCTCTTATGATGCCCAGTGCACTGTCAGGAAGTTATATACTGCCAACCGTTTCTTCTCGATTTTTCCAGCTTCTTCATCGAAG
>JBHEQV010000045.1:0-54192 GCA_046530735.1 Arsenophonus sp. | reverse complement strand
ATCTGCTCTAAATCTTAGATAATCGTAACTAAAGGCAGATAATGCTTACGTGTTAAGAACAATTGGAGATCAAATCGGACACATTACTGTATATTTTTTTAGGTGTAATAAAATTCAGTTGTTCTGTCATTATTAATTTCAGGATTAAGATCATAAAGGGATTTGGGTAAGCAGGCAAATTAACACGTAAAGTTGCATCTGTCTTTCTATTTTACCCGGTTTCTCCTTTCTAGGAGATTTATTCTGAGTCATTTTGATAAATTTCTGAAAAAATTAATATATAATAGGATATAAAATTCTACTCAGATTATGAACTTACTCGAAGCAGCGTAGCTGGTTTACATGGGTTACCACCGTAGTTATTGTTGCTATGCTCTTAAAATAAGAGCAGATCGAATGTGGTGGACTCCTTATTCCTAGCGAGACGCTATCATTCGGCTGATTCGTCACAGGGATGACCTAATAAATCCAAGTGTCACTTTCCTGTTCTTTGGTATATATCTTCTTTAGGAAGCGGTGACGACGTTACCTGAAGCCAAAGTACAGACAATTACTGGGGAAAGTGCATTTTGCTAAAAATATGAAAGTGTGGCGTGCATAATGTGAAATATTTCGCTGTCCGTTACCTTAAACACCACTGATTATCTGTATTAAAATTGCGACCTTATCAATAGAATGATTGTACATGAATTGATATGACACCGCATTATAAACAGTACTGGCAGTAGATCCTGAGACAGGGAATAGATGATTGCGCACTGTATTAGCTATATTCCAGATAAATATTTTAATAGGGGACATTACTATAGTTTTTTGTTGAATCGTAAACGAAGACACATTATATACCGAATGTGTATAAGGTACTGAAGATAATAACATATAAAAAACTAGAAAAACTAGGATTCGAGGTTCTTATAAAAGAACTCCTATATACAGATTCGTACAAATGCATTCTGTGTGACGATAGGTTACTTTTTATCGATGCTCAGCTTGGCAAGCAGACAACTAAATTCTTATCAGAAAGAATACATAAAATAGAAAAATTATGGTTATTAATACAGAATGATAGGATTAATATCTAAAATTAGCACTTTAAATTTAAAGAATACACATACTATGATGAAATTTTTATTTATAAAAGATCCAGTAAATCGATTATATCTGTTTTTAGCAAAAAATAGACGACTTTTCTTCTTTTCTTAAAGAACGATTAATTTCCTAACTATCAAGACCAAGATCGCGATCAATACTCGATGCATCTTCTTAATATAACTTAACTGAATATGTCCATGACTATCTATCATATTTTATAAATAAAAGCAAAAAAATACAGATCCTCTTTTTGATCTTCAAAACATTCAGTTTCAGAAAACAGAAATTCGACTCTTTATGTAAAGAACTTGCTATAAAAACTGACTTAGTACACCGATGTATCCTAAAATAAATACTATACAGTTAAACAATTTAATTATCACATATAAGATAGATTGCAAAATAATTATTTTAATTTTAATCAAGAGTTTTAGATTACTCTGCATCAATATATTTAGTTGAACAATCTCAAAAATTACCTCAATCAGTATTGATTAGTAAAACTTTATTTTAGTCTATAAAAGATTCATTTAAAGTTAAATCTGAATTTTTTAAAAAAATATTCTATTTCCTGGGATTGTGATACCTAAAATCAATATTAAAATAGTACTCCTTATTTCATTAATATAAGAATTTTATTTAAAATGAAAGAAAAAAATTTACAAATTTAGTTCTAACAAGAATGAATCGTAATTAATAGACTGTATTATGAATAACGTATGATAATAGGTTAAAAGTTTTTAAAGTATTTCAAAGTGTTACCTATAAAGGAGTATTAACATGAAATTAGTTATTCTCGGGGCAGCAGGTGGTGTTGGACAAGCACTTGCACTCCTTCTTAAAAATCAGCTTCCATCAGGCTCAGACCTTTCTCTTTATGATATAGCTCCTGTGACCCCTGGTGTTGCTAAAGATTTAAGCCATATTCCAACGGATGTAAAAGTAATTGGTTTTACTGGTGAAAATCCAACACCTGCACTTGATGGTGCTGATGTAGTGTTAATTTCGGCAGGTTTTGCTAGAAAACTGGGTATGAATCGCTCAGATTTGTTTAATGTAAATGCTGATATCATTCGCAATCTAATTGAAAAAGTTGCTCAGACCTGTCCTAAGGCGTTAATTGGTATTATAACTAATCCGATTAATAGCACAGTTCCAATAGCAGCAGAAGTATTAAAAAAGGCCGGCGTGTATGATAGAAATCGACTATTTGGGATAACAACTTTAGATATCATTCGCTCTAAGACTTTTGTTGCAGAATTAAAAGGTAAAAAACCTCAAGAAATTGAAGTGATGGTTGTTGGGGGTCATTCTAGCGTAACAATTCTACCGTTACTTTTTCAAATTCCAAATGTTACCTTTACCAAGACAGAAGCCGAGAACTTAACTAAGCGTATTCAAAATGCAGGTACTGAAGTTCTTGAAGAAAAAGCTTTTGGCGGGTCTGCGACACTTTCTATGGGACAAGCCGCTGCACGATTTGGTTTATCATTAATTAGCGCTTTAAATGCTAAAGAAAATATAATCGAGTGTGCATATGTGGAAAGTGATGGTGAATATGCTCCTTTTTTTTCTCAGCCAATACGTTTAAGTAAAAACGGAATTGAAGAAAGATTACCTATTAATATCATTAATAAATTTGAAAAAAATAAATTAAAAAATATATTAGAGATACTCAATAAAGATATTAAATTAGGCGAAGATTTTATTAAAAAAAAATATTTTTAACTTCATTAAATAATAAACGCAGATATGCATTTATAGTTTATTTGTAATTTATTCGTTTATTTATTATTTTTAGTAGGCTGATAAATATTTTATTCTAATAATTCTAAGTTATCCTGATTTCTCGTCTATGAAGTTTTCGAAGATAGTGGTGGTGGTATCCTATCTAATTGATTTTCTAGATGATTTTAATCACAGAGAGATGATATGCCATTAAAAATGTATCCTACATATATTCACAAAATCAGATATTATCCTGATCCATTGTATGAATGAATTCATAATGCTTCCAGAGTTAATAGCACCGTTGTTTGAGGCTTAGCTCAACTCTAAGACACGGTTGCGACAACATCTTCATGGCTGGCTTGTCGACGGATGTAAAAACCCGTCACCGTAATGCTTATTTGCTACAGCAAACTATGCAGATGAATATTGATGATGTTAAGATTAAAGTACATAAGGTTAAAAATCACAGTAGAAATAAAATACCTTCAAGAACTTGTTACTATCTTAATCTGAAGCGTATAAAAAAACGAGGAGTGGTTGTTACCATGGTTGTAGCTCTGAATCATCTCCACCGGTGATTTTATAAAGTCATGATGCCGCTTCTAGATAAAAAATACATGATCTCTCTCTGCTAGGTTTACCCATCAGCATATTGAAACAGCAATAATTTGAAAACACAGGCAATGGTAGCTGGCTGATTTAAGTGATACAGCTATGTTTATTTCTTGTCTGAAGGCATTATGCCGTCCTTATCAGACAATCTGATCATATTTGCCTGCTTGATTCATTATCTGCGGGACTGTGCATGGACGTAAGGAGCTAGATTACGATAGAAGATGCTTATTAAGAGTCAGAATCACACGCACTGGGGCTGAATTTCTGGATGACTGCGAGTACGGGGACGACTTAACCGCACCTATGGGCTTGCTACAGGAGGAGACTGGGTGTCATTTGTTTTTATAATACAATGGAAAAGATATTTCTTGGCGCACGCATCAA
Source organism: Arsenophonus sp. (assembly GCA_046530735.1). Classification (GTDB taxonomy): domain Bacteria; phylum Pseudomonadota; class Gammaproteobacteria; order Enterobacterales; family Enterobacteriaceae; genus Arsenophonus. The sequence goes on along the minus strand of JBHEQV010000045.1, from coordinate 50,370 downwards.
TGTTGTTGGTAGATAAAATAGCTAATATACTAGTTTTACTTCTAAAAGACATCTAACAGTGAAAGTTAAAGATCAGCTGTTGTGGAGCTTTGGCTAACAATAAAGTCGCAATGCTGCTGATAAAATCATTGATATTTTGTTAGCAACATTTTCAGCGTATCCTGCAGCGATGAAGAAGCTGGTGAAGGATCAAGAAGAAGAGCTAGTATTCTATATCTTCCCGTCAATGTAGCAGTGAGCATCAAATAAGAACGACGAATCTAATTAAATTGATTTTTGTGACAATGAGGATATGAAGCCGATGTATGAAGTACTGTTATTCGAGGAAACAACCCTTTCAATGCTATTTAAGCTGCTCTCTGTCTGCTTAAAAAATCGGGACCAGGTAAGGGAATTTGACCTGATTGACCTTGTTGGTGGTAAGCAACATCCAATTTAAGGATAGATAGCAGATTCATAAAGCATTAAAGTGGTATGGTAGTCTCTGATCAACCATACATTCAGATTTATTAATAACTCTATTTTTAAAAAATAGTGAAGTTCTCTTCAATTTATTAAAAATAAATAAATAATTTTACTTCTATTTATTCAATATCATTTGATATTAAAAATAAAAAAAGAAATAGTCATACGACTTTATTCAAAATTTTTATGGTTAGAAGATTGTAAGAGCTTTAAACGAAAAAATAATAATTAATATCACACTATTTTTAAAAATTAAATTTTCAGAATTAGATTCTGAATTAATACTAAAAGTGATACAAGAAATTATAAAAAATGGTACATTGCAAAATAACTCGCTGGATTGATTGGTTTTCTTTCATTACTAAAAGGTATCAATCTTGATGGCTTGCAGAGAGGTTGAGAGAAACGTCAAAAACGTGAGGTTTAAGGCAAAGCTGTTGAATACTAGATTATAATATACCTGAAGATGTATTTAATATCTTATTGTTAAATGATAAATTGATTGATTTTCGAAGAAAAGTAGAGTGCAAGATGCTTTTTATTTTAGTTGAAACTTATAAGGAATTAATATAAAAAAGAGTGTGAAAGATTATTAAATCTACCTTCTAGGAATAATTAAAAAATTTAATTAAAATATATAAATTATTATGAAGCTCTGCTCATGGAAGCAGATAATTCTGAAATTGGATGAGCTTCTTTCAGATAAGTTTCTATTACGAGTGGCGTTGAATAGAAAGACGAGCTAAGCTTATTAGCGCCTCCTTATAAGAGGTATCAGGTAAAATACCGACAGCTTTAATTGCTTTATCAGCTTCCTCTCTAGCTCGGTTGCGAGTATATTTAAGAGAGCTACAGCGTTTCATAATAATTAATATAATACTGAGTAAATGGCGCCCGTTACCTTTTTCTATTGACTTACGAATAAGTGCAGATTCTTCTGCGGTGCCTTTTTTCATTGCATGAAGTAGAGGTAGTGTTAGTTTTCCTTCATCTAAATCATCACCAATATTTTTACCAAAAGTGGTATTATTTGTGTCATAATCAAGAAGATCATCAATCAGCTGAAAGGCAGTACCAAGATAACGACCATAATCTCTTAAGGCTTTCTGTTGGGCTTTATTAGCACCTGATACGATTGCTGATGCATGTGTTGCTGCTTCAAATAATCGTGCAGTTTTACTATATATTATTTGCATATAAGTACTTTCGCTAATGTCTGGATTATTACAATTAATTAATTGTGAAACTTCACCTTCTGCAATAATATTTGTTGCATTAGACATCAGCTTTAAAACAGGAATCGAATCAAGCTCGATCATCATTTGAAATGATCGAGTATAAATGAAGTCTCCTACTAATACACTAGCGGCATTACCAAAAACAACATTAGCTGTTTTTTTACCGCGTCGCAGGGTAGACTCATCCACTACATCATCATGTAGTAATGATGCAATATGAATAAATTCAACTAATGCGGCTATATTAATGTGCCTTTCTCTTTGATATCTTAAAGCTCTTCCGGCCAGGATAGCAATAATAGGCCGAATTTTTTTTCCGCCACCACTAATGATATAGTGGCCTAGTTGATTAATGAGATAAACATCTGAATTTAATTGATTCAAGATTACTTCATTAACCGCTTCCATGTCTTTTGCAGTTAGATTGATAATTGATTCTAAATTCATTATATAACTTTATTATACCTAAAAATAATATTTAGTCAAGTGATTTTGTGTTGTTAATCTGTCGCTAATTGTACTGTAAAATTAATTACAAATGAACGGATATATGGGAATAAATCTACTTTAGAAAAAGTAGATTTTTTATTTTTTGATTACTAGATTGAATTTTAGGCTTGTCTTATGATGCTTTTTCGCGTATAGTTTATAACTTATTGTAAATATTTATAAAAATGGCACTCTGAAATTTAAATATGCTAAGAAGGAGTGTGTTAAGTGGAGCTTATATGTATGCGGTTTTTCAATGTGGTGGTAAACAACACAGAGTCAGTGAAGGTCAAACAGTTCGCCTGGAAAAGTTAAATATTGCGACAGGTGAAACTGTTGAGTTCAATCAAATATTGATGATCGTCAACGGCGATGATATTAAAATCGGCACCCCTGTCGTTGAAGGCAGCAATGTTAAAGCTGAAGTTATTATACATGGTCGTGGTGAAAAAATTAAAATTATTAAATTTCGACGCCGTAAACATAGCCGTAAACAACAGGGACACCGTCAGTGGTTTACTGATATTAAAATTATTGGTATTGCCTAAGAATTAGGAGAACAAATTAATGGCACATAAAAAGGCTGGCGGCTCAACACGTAACGGTCGCGATTCTGAAGGAAAACGCCTAGGTGTAAAACGTTTTAGTGGTGAATCTGTCTTGGCAGGTAGCATTATTGTTCGTCAACGTGGTACTAAATTTCATGCTAGTAACAATATTGGTTGTGGTCGCGACCATACCCTATTTGCATTGACTAACGGAAAAGTTAAATTTGAAATTAAAGGACCAAAAAATCGTAAATATGTCAGTATTGAAGCTGAATAATTTTTTAATCTTTAAAATAGCGTTTTAAAAGCCCTGCAATTTTGCGGGGCTTTTAATATTACCTTATGGATACTATCTCTGAATAAAATTACCATCTAGCGTATAATTTCTAGTGTGTACGGAGAAAAATAATGAAATTTGTTGATGAAGCAAAAATATTAGTTATAGCTGGCGATGGTGGCAATGGCTGTGTTAGCTTCCGCCGTGAAAAATATATCCCTAAAGGAGGGTCTGATGGTGGAGATGGTGGAGATGGTGGAGATGTTTATCTGTTGGCTGATGAAAATTTTAATACGTTAATTGATTATCGATTTAAAACAATCTTCCAGGCTGAACGCGGACAAAATGGTCAAAGTCGTGATTGTACTGGCAAACGTGGTCAAGATAATACCATCAAAGTTCCGGTTGGCACACGGATATGTGATTTTTTAACTAAAGAAATTATTGGTGATATGACACGTCACGGGCAGCGTTTAATGGTTGCGAAAGGTGGATATCATGGTTTAGGTAATACCCGATTTAAATCATCAATCAACCGCGCTCCTCGTCAAAAAACGATGGGAACAAAAGGGCAAACAAGAGAATTGCTACTTGAATTAATGTTACTTGCTGATGTAGGTATGCTAGGCATGCCGAATGCGGGTAAATCAACTTTTATTCGGTCAGTTTCGGCAGCAAAACCTAAAGTTGCTGATTATCCATTTACTACTTTAATTCCAAATTTAGGCGTAGTACGTATGGATAGTGAGCAAAGCTTTGTTATTGCTGATATTCCTGGTTTAATTGAAGGAGCGGCAGAAGGAATAGGCCTTGGTATTCGTTTCTTAAAACATTTAGAACGTTGCGCAATACTTTTACATCTTATTGATATTTATCCTATTGATGGCTCTAATCCTGTTCAGAATGCCAAAATAATTGATATGGAACTGGAAAAATATAGTAAAAAATTACCTCAAAAACCGCGATGGTTAGTTTTTAATAAAGTTGATCTTTTGACCTCTGAAGAAGCAAATAACCGTGCAAAATACATTATTGGAGAATTAGGATGGAAAAACAAGTATTATCAAATTTCTGCAGTAAATCAGCTAGGTATTAAAACACTTTGTTGGGATATTATGACCTTTATAGAAGTCCATCTTCAAAATATATCCATAGATAACACTGGGTCAGACAAAGCTAAATTTATGTGTGATAATTATAATAAAGAATAACTATTTGATAATAAAAAGAATTTAGATTAAAATGATGTAGAGAGAACAGATTTATTTATAAACATTAATTAATACAAATTATTTTAATGGGTCTTGTTGAGTAGATGATCTTTAATTTATTAGAAATTAAGAAAAAGATCTTTTAAAGATGCCCATCTAAAATGGCCAGAAAGAAATACAGCAACTATTGTATAATCCTGACAAGGAGCTATAAAATAAAATAAATTGTACAAAATAGATATATTGACCATATAGCACGTTAATAACGCCAATAAGTGATTTCCTCCTTTAAAATCACTGGTTTTGGCTAAAACATTATCATTAGCGTTTCTGTTATCCAACGCTACCAAGATAAGATCAAGTGGCATGATGACTAGCTAACTGATCAAATCAGTAATCAACTTTTATTGATTGTTATGTTTAACATCATATTTTTATATAGAAATCATAGCTGTTAGTGTGATTAAATTATTACGAGATGCCACAGATTAAACAATCTACCATAATTGTATTGGATAAGTTAATATTGATTTTCTATTTTAAAATCTAGCGGATAGCATCAGAACCAGAAGAATTAGATACCCTGGACATCAATAATATTCACGACCTATAGATCTAAAGATCGCATTAGCTATCATATTATTATATTTTTAAACTACCATGGAAAAGGTTGTTGTTTTGCTCGTATAGCAATTTATAGTCATGTCGTATTTCAATTGTTGTGGTTTCAAACAATCTTCTCCAAGAAGATAATTCGGTAGATAAAACAACTCTATACCATGGAATCTATTCAGTTATTCCTTTAATTAGGTGATATAACTGTTTATATTTTAAATGTAGAATTTCTTACCAACAACTCTATAATTACCTAATCTTATTAGGTGATAATGATTAATTTTATATTCTCTGTCAAAGATTGTTCTGTGCCATTATTTAACTTCATCTGAGAAAAGGATGAACATTATCGATAATTAGCTGAAAAAAATAGATAAAATACTTTGTATTAAACTCTTCAATAATTTCATCGATCACATAACCTCTCTCTCATCTTTAGCGATTAAGTTCGAAATTCATTCTTTCTATATATCTCTTCCCTCGCGCGTTTTCTAACTTTCCTATATAGGAAACAATGCTTCCCCTCAAAAGATCAGAGAAAAATATTTAATTAACTTTAACAAATAGCACTTAGTAGATTTATATTGGCTGTCGTCACTAAAGCAAGAAAGCAGAGACACCAATCTAAACGCTAGTTTAAAATCAATACTTGCTTATTTCACTGATTCTTTTAAAGTTAAGATATTCAACATACATAGCAGATAATTAAAGCATTTATCCTTCTTATGCATTTTCGCCAGAGGACTTGCAATAAGATTGTTAAATCTTTTCGTGCAATCGGAGATTTTTTAATGATATCACTGTAACCCTAATTAATGTCTTAGATGGATATTGTGTTCAGTATACCAATATGGGCAAGATAAAGTAAAATAAGTTGCTTCAATGCATGAATCAATATCATCCGATAGATTGTTGTCGAGCTAACTAATGAGATACAGATTTATGTTGGTAGGTAAATAAGAAAAAAATCTCTTTAATCTGTATGATTGTTTTCTTTTTTATTCCAATCTTTGCTCTGTAGCGAAAATCCTTTACACAGTATAACTGATTTCTACCAATAACCTTTGTTTTAACCATAGCTGTTTACGGATTATAGACTCATTTTTTATGTATGAACTTTCGAAAATAACGGTAGTGCCTCCATCCTACTGAATTGATTTCGTAAATGATTTCACTAATAGTGAATATTCTATAAAAAGTCTACTCTACAGGTATTCGATAAAGCATAATTACTTGTGATACCTTGCATGAACTTATCTGTAATGATGTGCCAGGCAGCTGATATGAACCGCTGTTTAACCTGTGCTCAAAGGAATGATGAGAGCAGATACTGAATACTGATTTTATCAACAAGCTACCTATATAACCTTTTCCATAATGGTTATTTACCATAATAAACCATTAGACTGGTATTGACAATGTTGAGATTAAAGTGACTAAGGTTTTAGGGGATTGCAGCGGCAACAGAATATTCTTCAAGAGCTCGTAGCTTCCTTAACTGAAGCGTTGGAAAATCGGCGAATAAGTTGCTAACCTATTATCTATATATGCGAGGCATCTCCACCAATGATTTAACGAAAGCTCTAGAGCTTTTTTCTATGAAAGCACATAGTTCCTCTCTGCCAGTACCCCCATCAGCATATTGAAACACTAATGCCTTGAAGAACATTGGCAATAGTACGTACCAGCATGATTTAATCCATACACGCTACATTATTTCTTGACTAAAGCCATATGTTATTCTGTTAGGTAAGCTGATCGCTTTTGCTTCTACTTATTATCAGTAATGCTGCGCATAAACGTAATGAGCTCGTTGCGCCTGAAGAGAGTTATTGAAAATCAGAATCAAAATGAGCATAATTTTTCAATGCCTGGTGAGCGCGTTGCTTAACCATATCTTCACAGGCTTGTTACGGAGATAGTACTTTTAGTTTTTAGAATGCAATGATAAAATATTCCTAGCTAGACATACAGAATCAACACTATTGGTATACAAAATAGCTAATACACTAGCTTTACTCTCATAAAAGCATGTAACTAAATTAAGGGTAAGACTGATGGAGATTTGGTTAGCAAAGATCTATGATGCCGCTAATATAAATCCCTTTATATTTTGTTAACAAAGTTTTCAGCGTATCCTCCCAATGTGATGAGGAAGTTGGATAATAATCAAAACTACTAGCATTCTACGATTTTTCATCAGTCCACTTTGTGTAGGAGGTTTCTCCCGTTAATAAGAATGACAAATCCGATTGAATCTATGTAACAGTGAGAATACAAATCTGACACACGCAAACACTGTAATTCAAGAAAATAACCCTTTCAATAAGTATTAAGATTGTTACAATCTGCTAAGAAAAATTAGAACCAGCTAAGGGGGATTTGACCTGTTTACTATGGTGGTAAACAGCGTTCAATTTAATGATGAAGAACAGCTTTATGAAGCATCAAAGTGGAATGTAACTTGACTACCATATACCAAATTTACTAATAATTCTTTTTTAAGATTACTATAGAAAATAATGTAGCAGTTTAGATTTTATTATAGACAGAATATTTTCTATATATGTCAAGCAAATAGGGTTATCCCCAGTTTAATACGGCTGATAATCCTGATTTTAGCATCTATATCAGGATCCAAGATCATTTTTAATAAAAGCTCCTACTATAGATTTTCCAGTTTTAAATGAAAATACTAATGGTAGCAACTAAGAGCACGTTAAGTTAAGGAACCTGTTAAGTATATAACAATTTAGTTCGCCTTCTATAACATCTAATGCACAATAACATGCATCGGTTTAATCTTTTGCTAGCGTAATAACTTGACTGAATATTTTAATAGAGTAAAAGGAATGGTATGGACATATGCGATATGCAATATCGCCAGGTTTTTGGCTACTATGTAAAAAGTGACTGAGAAACAGTTTTATCTATAATAGCAGGATAGCAGCGCTTAATGGAGAAACTAAAAGATTGTATTATAGCATATAATACCATCATGAGGCTATCTTAGCCAACGAAAGTTGATATATATCGATATTAAATCGCTTTCAACTTGTTCAATAGCAAATTTCTTTAATTCAGCTACCATATTCCAAGTTTGTTGACACGTTAAAATTGAATTGCTAGTTAATCGTACAACTAAATCATCTTTTAAAAAAAGACTAATAATTTTACTTCAGTTTTTTAAATAGCTAAAAAATTAATAATCAATACCTAATTGAAGTAATGTGCTAATGCTGTAATAATTTTTTGACTACTTGCAGGTAAGTGGGATTTGTTGACTATCTAATCGGATTAATGGATGCATCACACTCCATACTTTTTAAAGAAGTCATAAGTACTGTATCTAAAATATACATAATAGAGATACCAAAGTGTAATGAAAAAAATAAACGGTGATCTAGTACCAAGTGTGCGTTAGCACAATCTATTAAATATAGAATCATAAAGTTTCAAATTAATAGTTAACGAGGTTTACCCTTTTTTATTTTCCAAAAATTTTGTTTTATTAGAAGTATTCATTTTCTTTAAAAACAGAAAAATCAGGAAGATATTTAATTTTTATTTAAAAAAATCAGAGGCATTTACTAATGAAACAGATTCCAATGACACTACGTGGTGTAGAAAAGCTGCGTAAAGAGTTAGAATTTTTAAAGAATATTCACCGTCCTAAAATTATTACTGCTATTGCAGAAGCCCGTGAACATGGTGATTTAAAAGAAAATTCGGAATACCTTGCAGCACGTGAACAGCAAGGGTTTTGCGAAGGGCGTATCCAAGATATTGAATCTAAATTATCTAATGCGCAAATTATTGATGTAACAAAAATGAAACATGAGGGTCGTGTAATATTTGGCGCGACAGTTACTGTACTTAATGTAACGACAAATGAAGATCAGATTTACCGTATTGTAGGTGATGATGAAGCTGATATTAAAGAAAACCTTATTTCTGTTAATTCACCAATAGCTCAAGGCTTAATTGGTAAGACTATGAATGATATGGCAATTATCAGCACCCCTGGTGGGGAAGTTGAATATGAAATTTTACAAGTGGAATATATTTAATTTTCATTAAATCTTAAAGTGTTATGTTTTTAGTTAACTTTAAACTAAAAGAAGCAAAATGGCCTTTTTTTACTCTGAAGCAAGATGATGGCATTTCTGTATAAATGTAGAAAACTTTTTAGGTAAAATAATCTTATCTACTACAGTAGTACGGTAGAATATAAATTCTATCAATAATTTTCATATTGATATCATCAGTTTTTCGAATAATAGCGTAACTATCAATTTTTTCTACTGCGATCTTAACTCGTTATTTTGATTTATTATATTCATTATATAATAAGAATTATTAGATTTTATCTAAAACACATTCAGTTAAACTATTACTATCTATCATTACAAGATGATTTAAATGATGAGTGAGACTTTTTTTAATACTATATTTACTTTTTATTAAATGTTATTATTTTTTGCTTTAGGTGGGTTTAAAAGAATATATCCTACCGTCATCTTTAATATGTATAACCATAAATTCTATAATTTCTCTATATCAAAAATGCCAAAAATAGGTGTTATTTATAAGTATAGTTGGAAACAATGGCTAATAAAAAACGTTCACCAAATTCTAATCGTTGGTTGCAGGAACATTTTAGTGATAAATATGTTCTTCAAGCACAAAAAAAAAGGTTTTGCTCACGTGCATGGTTTAAATTAGATGAGATCCAGCAAAGTGATAAAATATTTAAACCTGGTATAACCGTTATTGATTTGGGTGCATCGCCTGGAGGCTGGTCTCAATATGTAGCAAAGAAAATTAGTCAGAGAGGACGAGTTATTGCATGCGACTTATTATTAATGAATCCCATCGTTGGTGTTGATTTTTTACAAGGAGATTTTAGGAATAAGCAGATATTAAAAGCATTACTTGAACGAGTTGGTGATAAAAAAGTTCATGTTGTTATGTCGGATATGGCTCCTAATATGAGTGGGATACATGCGATCGATATTCCTCGATCCATGCATCTAGTTGAGCTAGCATTGAATATGTGTCGCAACGTATTGGCTACTAATGGAAGCTTTATTGTTAAAGTGTTTCATGGAGAAGGCTTTGATGAATATCTGAGGGAAATTTGCTCTCTATTTTTAAAAGTTAAAATTCGTAAACCAAATGCTTCACGATCACGGTCACGTGAAGTATATATTGTAGCAACAGGACGCAAAATATAGTACCCTGTACGTTATTATTTAATATAGTTGTAATGAAGAGGTTCATTCCTTGAGTGACATGGCGAAAAACCTGATTCTCTGGGTAGTCATTGCAGTAGTTCTAATGTCTTTATTCCAGAGTTTTGGTCCTAGCGATTCGAATAGTCGCAGGGTGGATTATTCTACCTTTATGAATGAGTTAACTCAAGATCAGATACGTGAAGTGCGAATTTCTGATCGTGAAATTAGTGTTAAAAAAACAGATAACAGTCGTTATACGACTTATATTCCAATGAGAGAAGATCCAAGATTGTTGGATACCTTGCTTGAAAGACATGTCACAATCATTGGTGAGCCACCTCAAGAGCAAAGTTTCTTAGCAACTATTTTTATTTCCTGGTTCCCAATGTTATTACTAATTGGGGTTTGGATCTTTTTTATGCGTCAGATGCAAGGAGGAGGTAGCAAAGGAGCTATGTCCTTTGGTAAAAGTAAAGCACGTATGCTGACAGAAGATCAAGTTAAAACGACTTTTGCTGATGTTGCCGGTTGTGATGAGGCAAAAGAAGAGGTTGCTGAACTAGTTGAATATTTACGTGAACCTGGACGTTTTCAAAAATTAGGTGGTAAAATTCCTAAGGGAATTTTGATGGTAGGGCCACCGGGAACTGGTAAAACTTTATTGGCAAAAGCGATCGCTGGTGAAGCAAAAGTTCCTTTTTTTACCATCTCCGGTTCAGATTTCGTAGAAATGTTCGTTGGGATTGGTGCTTCTCGAGTTCGTGATATGTTTGAACAAGCAAAAAAAGCAGCACCTTGTATTATCTTTATTGACGAAATAGATGCTGTTGGCCGCCAACGGGGCGCTGGTTTGGGAGGAGGTCACGATGAACGTGAACAAACTCTTAACCAAATGTTGGTAGAGATGGATGGATTTGAAGGTAATGAAGGTATTATTGTCATTGCAGCTACCAATCGTCCTGATGTATTAGATCCAGCATTATTGCGTCCTGGACGTTTTGATCGGCAAGTTGTTGTGGGTTTACCTGATGTACGTGGTCGTGAGCAGATTTTGAAAGTTCATATGCGCCGCGTGCCTTTAGATCCTAGTGTTGATACTTCAGTATTAGCACGAGGTACACCAGGTTTTTCTGGTGCTGATTTAGCTAATTTAGTTAATGAAGCAGCCCTTTTTGCGGCGCGTGGAAATAAGCGTGTTGTCAACATGGTGGAATTCGAAAAAGCAAAAGACAAGATTATGATGGGTGCTGAACGTCGCTCTATGGTTATGACAGAAGAACAAAAAGAATCTACTGCTTATCATGAGGCTGGTCATGCGATTATAGGACGTATTGTCCCAGAGCATGATCCTGTTCATAAAGTGACAATTATCCCGCGTGGTCGTGCGTTAGGTGTCACATTCTTCTTGCCAAAAGGTGATCAAATTAGTGCCAGTCGCCAAAAGCTAGAAAGTCAAATTTCTACGCTTTATGGTGGCAGGTTAGCAGAAGAAATTATTTATGGTTCAGAAAAGGTATCTACAGGCGCATCAAACGATATTAAAATAGCAACTAATCTTGCTCGTAAGATGGTGACACAATGGGGTTTTTCTGAGAAATTAGGACCATTACTGTATGCTGAGGAAGAAGGTGAGATCTTCTTGGGCCGTTCGGTTGCAAAAGCTAATCATATGTCAGACGACACCGCACGAGCAATTGATGAAGAAATCAAAGCAATTATTGATTCTAATTATAAACGTGCTCGTCAGATTTTGAATGATAATATGGATATTCTACATGCAATGAAGGATGCATTAATGAAATATGAAACTATTGATGCCCTTCAAATTGATGATTTAATGAATCGCCGACCAATTAGAACACCAGCTGGCTGGGATGATAATGATAGTCCTACTTCAACTCTCTCATCAGAAGGAGAGTCAGAAAAGAATATTTCTCCCACTACTCATAATTCAAAATAAAGATGGTGTGAATGAAAACAATAATACCAGTAATACAGAGAATAGTTAATGATCATTGGTTTCCTAGTAAAATGAATAAATAATCAAAACCCCAGAGGCTATTCCCTGGGGTTTTATTTAGTTGAGTATAAGTTAATTATGAAAATTTCTGCCAGAAAAATAGAGCTTAATCTTAATCGTCCTATCGTTATGGGAATATTAAATGTTACTCCAGATTCTTTTTTTGATGGTGGCATATATAATCATTATGACAATGCTCTAAAACATGTAGCTAGCATGGTTAACCATGGTGCAGAAATTATCGATATTGGTGGTGAATCAACCCGTCCAGGTGCTAGTGAAGTTAGCCTACAGAAAGAACTTGATCGGGTTATCCCAATAATTGAAGCAATAGCTGATCGTTTTGATATTTGGATTTCTATTGATACATCTAAAGCTGTTATTATGACAGAAGCTGCTAGAGCAGGTGCTCATATTATTAATGATATTAGATCGTTACATGAATCTGGTGCATTAGAGGCTGCAGCTAAAACAGAGTTACTGATCTGTATCATGCATATGTTAGGTCAACCTAAGACAATGCAAGAAACGCCTAATTATAAAAATGTGGTTGCAGAAGTAAAACAGTATTTATCGAATGAAATTGAACGTTGTGAAGCAGCTGGAATTGCAAAAAATTCTCTGATTATTGACCCAGGTTTTGGTTTTGGTAAAAACTTGTCGCATAATTATCAATTATTAGCGAAATTAAATGAATTTCATACTCTAGGAGTGCCGCTACTAGTTGGTATGTCACGTAAATCTATGATTGGTGAATTATTAGATATACCACTAGAAGAACGGCTTATTGGCGGCATTGCGTGCGCAGTTATCGCAGCTATGCAGGGAGCGCAGATTATTCGCGCTCATGATGTGAAAGAAACTGTGCAGGCTATGAAGATTATTCAAAAAACCTTTTTAATAAAGGAAACAGATAATTATGAATAAGCGAAAATATTTTCGCACCGATGGTATTCGTGGTAAAGTAGGAGAAAACCCAATTACCCCTGATTTTGTTTTGAAATTGGGTTGGGCAGCTGGCAAGGTTTTATCTCGGCATGGTTCTCGTAAAATAATCATAGGTAAAGATACACGTATTTCAGGTTATATGTTGGAATCTTCTTTAGAAGCGGGTCTTGCTGCAGCTGGATTATCCGCTGCATTTACAGGACCTATGCCTACGCCAGCGATTGCTTATTTAACACGCACATACCGTGCAGAAGCGGGTATTGTTATTTCTGCTTCCCATAATCCATATTATGATAATGGAATTAAATTCTTTTCGATTAATGGAACTAAGTTACCTGATGACGTAGAAGAAGCAATAGAATCTGAAATGGAGAAACCACTTACTTGTGTTGAGTCTGCCGCATTAGGACGAGCGAGTCGTGTTGTTGATGCTGCTGGACGTTATATAGAGTATTGCAAAGGGACATTTCCCAGTAACCAAAATTTAAATAGATTAAAAATAGTTTTAGATTGCGCTAATGGCGCAACATATCATATTGCACCGAATGTTTTAACTGAGCTTGGTGCAGAGGTTATCGCAATTAGCTGTGAACCAAATGGACTAAATATTAATCAGGATTGTGGGGCGACTGACGTTTTTCTGTTGCAAAAACGTGTAATAACAGAAAAAGCGGACATTGGTCTTGCTTTTGATGGTGATGGTGATCGGGTAATAATGGTTGATCATCATGGTAATAAAATAGATGGGGATCAAATTCTTTATATTATTGCACGTGATGCACTTCGACAAGGTCAATTGCACGGTGGTGTTGTTGGTACTTTAATGAGTAATACTGGGTTAAAATTAGCCCTACAACAGTTGGATATACCTTTTATTCGAGCAAAAGTCGGTGATCGTTATATTCTTGAAAAATTACAAGAGCAAGGATGGCGACTAGGTGCTGAAAATTCAGGGCACATTATTTTATTAGATAAAACTACAACAGGCGATGGTATTATTGCTAGCTTACAAGTTCTAAGTGCGATGATCCGTAATCATAAGAGCCTTTATGATCTCTGCAGAGAGATTAAATTGATGCCTCAGGCATTGGTAAATGTAAGTTTTTCCGGTGATCATAATCCATTGGATAAAAAAGATGTTTTAAAAATAGTAAACCAAGTAAAAAATAAACTAGCAGATAGAGGACGGGTTTTATTACGTAAATCAGGTACTGAGCCTTTAATTCGCGTTATGGTAGAAGGTGAGAATGAAAACCAGGTTACTGAAATGGCTAATTTGATTGCCAATGCAATCAAATAAGTAAAATAAACTTTTTTTACAAAAAATCTTGTGATTAAATAAGTATTTGATTATTTTTCCAACTGGATTCGGAAAATAATGTTTATTATTTTTTTATAAAAATTGAAGAATAAGATAAAATAATCTTGCTTATCAACTAAAGTTTAGTTAATATTTAAAACTGCTTTTTAAAGTAATGGCTTATGGAGCAAGTTGCAGTAAATTGGTTATTCCAAACTTTATTCTCAAACAGGTAGTTAACTATGTACATAATCCTTTTAGTTATCTTTTTATTAGTTTCAATTACGCTGATTGGTATGGTCATGCTACAGCAAGGAAAAGGTGCTGATATAGGAACTTCATTCGGTGCAGGTGCTTCTACAACATTATTTGGTTCATCAGGATCAGGTAATTTTATGACACAAATGACGGCTATCTTTGCAACATTATTTTTTGTTATCAGTTTAATTTTAGGTAATTTAAGCATCAATAAAAGTGCGACTGGAAGCAAATGGGAAAACATTGGTAAACCTGTTAAAACTGAGAAATCAGCAGGAATAGAAGCCCCTACAGAGCCTGTAGCAGCAACAAACGATATTCCTCATTAATTAAACAACAGCTTGTTATAGTGAAGCGATTATTAAAAAATTTCCTTACGGGGGGTGTATGTTGCCGAGGTGGTGAAATTGGTATACACGCTACCTTGAGGTGGTAGTGCCTATTGAAACAGGCATACGGGTTCAAGTCCCGTTCTCGGCACCATATATCAAAGATAACTTGCATTTCGTATTTTATCAGCGTAAAATTTACGAAATTTCCTAACGCGGGATGGAGCAGCTTGGTAGCTCATCGGGCTCATAACCCGAAGGTCGTCGGTTCAAATCCGGCTCCCGCAACCACTTATTAAATTATAAAGTATTTCAGGCGTTTTATTGAATTATTTTCGTTCAGAAGAGTACTGAGTCAGGGGGGTTAACACCTAAACCTACTAGCAGTATTATAGGGTCAAAGTTGATAAAACCCCGGTTTTCGGGGTTTTCTGTTATTTAAAACAGAATTAGTGGGCTTTTAGCCTTTTTTATATCTGGAGATGAGATTTTGTCCACGTTCAAAGAAAAAAATTAATATCGATGACTTCACAGTACCAGTAGAAAGCTCTAGGTTTTGAATTTGTTTATCTGAAGTTTTATTCCAACACGATTTTCGACATTAGGCATTTATATTGATAATAAAAATTATATTACTGTTGATGATTGTGGTGATATTATCCACCATGTCAATGCAGTACTAAATATTAAAAATCCAGTCTCAAAGCTACATAACCTCTGGAAATATCTTCATTAGGACTTGAGCGTTCGCTCTTTATTATTGCACGTTATCAGCTTTTTATTTGTAAATAAATCAATTTAACATTAAGAATAGCAATACAGAATCGTTGTAAATAGCAAGTATAATTAAAGCTGTTGATGACAACATAATTATGGTTACTGTGGATGGCAAGGACAAAATATTTGCATTAAAAACATCCAGAAAGCTAACCTGGTACCCCACTTTTAATAAAGTTAATGAGGCAACTAGGATGAATAAAGAAATTCTGGCTGTTGTGGAAGCGGTTTCTAATGAAAAATCGCTTCCTCGCGAAAAAATCTTTGAGGCACTTGAAACTGCATTAGCAACAGCTACTAAGAAAAAATATGAACAAGAAATTGATGTTCGCGTTAATATTGATCGTAAAACGGGAGATTTTGATACATTTCGACGTTGGTTGGTAGTTGAAGAAGTCACGAAGCCAACACGTGAAATTACTTTAGATGCAGCAAAATTTGAAGATTCAGAGATCAAATCAGGCGATTATGTAGAGGATCAAATAGAGTCTGTTACCTTTGACCGAATTACCACTCAAACTGCAAAACAGGTTATTGTTCAAAAGGTGCGTGAAGCAGAAAGAGCAATGGTTGTTGAGCAATTTCGTGAACAACAAGGTGAAATTATTACCGGGGTAGTAAAAAAAGTTAATCGTGAAAATATTACCTTAGATTTAAATAATAATGCCGAAGCAATAATTTTGCGGGAAGATATGTTACCACGTGAAAACTTTCGACTAGGTGACCGTGTACGTGGTCTATTATATAGTGTACGCCCAGAAGCGCGTGGAGCACAACTGTTTGTTAGCCGCTCTTGTCCTGAAATGTTAGTGGAATTATTTCGCATAGAAGTACCTGAAATCGGTGAAGAAATTATTGAAATTAAAGCCGCTGTTCGTGACCCAGGATCTCGGGCAAAAATTGCTGTAAAGACAAATGATAAGCGTATCGATCCAATAGGCGCTTGTGTTGGGATGCGTGGTGCAAGAGTGCAAGCAGTATCAAACGAACTTGATGGTGAGCGTATTGATATTATTCTATGGGATGATAATCCTGCACAATTTGTAATTAATGCGATGGCACCAGCTGATGTTGTTTCTATTGTTGTTGATGAAGATAAATGTACGATGGATGTTGCTGTTGAAAGTAGTAATTTGGCTCAGGCAATTGGCCGCAATGGACAAAATGTTCGCTTAGCTTCTCAGTTATTGAAAAAGCATCGTGGAGATGACAGATGGGAATTGAATACAATGACAGCAGAAGAACTTGAGGCTAAACATCAAGCAGAAGCAGATGCATCTATTAATACTTTTGTTAAGCATCTTGATCTTGATGAAGAATTTGCTAATTCTCTAGTTGAAGAAGGTTTCTCTACATTAGAAGAATTAGCTTATGTACCAATAAACGAACTATTAGAAATTGAAGGTCTTGATGAAACAACAATTGAAGTTTTGCGTAAAAGAGCGAAAGCGGCGCTGACGACATTAAAATTAGCTCAAAAAGAAAGTATGGCTAATAATAAGCCAACTGAAGATCTGTTAAATCTACTAGGTATGAATCATGTTTTAGGAAAGAACCTAGCTTCTCATGGTATTTGTACATTGGAAGATCTTGCTGAGCAGGGAATCGACGATCTGAGAGATATTGAAGAAGGGCTGAATGATGAACAGGCTGGTGAAATTATTATGGCTGCACGCAATATTTGCTGGTTTGGCAACGATCCAAAATAATTTGTAGCAGGAAGGAACAGAATGGCAGATGAAACTGTAAAATCATTGGCAGCAGAGGTTCAAACTTCAGTTGAACGCTTGGTACAGCAGTTTGCTGATGCTGGAATAAAGAAAACTGAAAATGACCCTGTTTTTCAAAATGAGAAAGAAACTTTACTTGCATACTTAAATCGTGAGGATGGAACGACAGGTAATCAAACTAGCAAATTAACACTACAGCGAAAAACTCGTAGTACACTAAGTGTGCCGAGTGCTGGCGGAAAAAGTAAATCAGTCAATATTGAAGTTCGTAAAAAACACACATATATTGACCGCTTTTCCTTAGAAAAGACGAAAACTAAAGAGCAAGTGAAGCATGAAACAGAAAAAAAAGAAAAACGTGAAGCAGCTGAAAAAGAGAAAATAAAACAAAGTAAAAATAAGCAAAAAACAGCTAAATCTAATCAATATTTAGCTGCTTATACTAAAAAACAGTGTCGTGAAGCTGAGGCAACAGAGCTTAAACGTAAAGCTGAAGAAGAAATGCAACGTAAAGTCGAAGCTGAAGCTAAACGGGTTGCTGAAGAAGCTCGTCGTATGGCAGAAGAAAACTTCAAGAGTTGGAGTAGTGATGATGAAGTGGAAGATAATATAGATTATCATACTACGACTTCTCGTCATGCTCGTGAAGCAGAAGATGAAAATGATGCTCAAGAAGAAGGCCGTCGAGCCCGAAATCGAGGAGGGAAGGCTACTCGGCAGAAAAAAAATAATAAACATTCTGAGAAAGCTGATCGCGAAGAAGAGCGAGCAGTTGGCCGTACTAATAAAACTAAAGGTAAACAGAAAAAGCCCAGTTCATTACATCAAAGTTTTACAAAACCGATCACGATTATTAACCGTGATGTTGTTATTGGCGAAACTATCTCGGTAGCTGAATTAGCAAATAAGATGGCAGTTAAAGGTTCCCAAGTTATCAAGACAATGATGAAAATGGGCGCGATGGTTACTATTAATCGGATTATTGATCAAGAAACAGCACAACTTGTAGCAGAAGAGATGGGACATAAAGTTATTTTACGGCGTGAAAATGAGCTGGAAGAAGCAATTTTAAATGATCGTGATACAGGTGAAGCGATTCCAGAACCTCGAGCGCCAGTTGTTACGATCATGGGGCATGTTGACCATGGTAAAACCTCATTACTCGACTATATTCGTTCAACTAAAGTTGCATCGGATGAAGCCGGTGGTATCACGCAGCACATAGGTGCTTATCATGTTGAAACAGATAAAGGTATGATTACCTTTTTAGATACACCAGGACATGCTGCATTTACTTCAATGCGTGCACGTGGTGCTAAAGCAACGGATATTGTTGTTTTAGTCGTTGCGGCAGATGATGGTGTGATGCCTCAAACGATAGAAGCAATTCAGCATGCCAAAGCTGCTAATGTGCCAGTTGTTGTTGCAGTTAATAAAATTGATAAGCATGAAGCTGATCCTGATCGCGTAAGAAATGAGTTATCGCAATATGGTATTTTGGCTGAAGAGTGGGGTGGTGAAAATCAATTTATCAATGTATCTGCTAAAAAAGGAACAGGTATTGATGAATTATTAAAAGCAATCTTATTGCAAGCTGAAGTATTAGAACTTAAAGCGGTTCATACTGGTATGGCAAGTGGTGTTGTTATCGAATCTTATTTAGATAAAGGCCGTGGTTCGGTTGCTACGATTTTAGTTCAAGAAGGCACTCTTAATAAAGGTGATGTTGTACTATGTGGTTTTGAATATGGTCGTATTCGTGCAATGCGTAATGAATTAGGTGAAGATATTGAGTCTGCTGGTCCATCGATTCCGCTTGAAATTCTGGGGTTATCAAATATACCTTCAGCAGGTGATAAAGCAACAGTTGTTCGTGATGAAAAGAAAGCACGCGAGGTTGCACTTTATCGTCAAGGTAAATTCCGAGAAATAAAATTAGCACGCCAGCAAAAGTTAAAACTAGAAAACATGTTTTCTAACATGGAAGATGATAAGATTTCTGAGTTAAATATTGTATTAAAAACCGATGTACAAGGTAGCTGTGAAGCCATTATTGATTCCTTGCAAACATTATCAACTGATGAAGTAAAAGTAAAAATTATTGGTTCTGGTGTCGGTAGTATTACTGAAACAGATGTTACATTGGCTGCTGCTTCCAATGCAATTATCATTGGATTTAATGTTAGAGCAGATGCTGCAGCAAGACGTATTATCGAAAGTGAAAATTTAGATCTACGCTATTATTCGGTTATTTATAGTCTTATCGATGAGATTAAACAGGCGATGAGTGGTATGTTGGCGCCTGAATATAAACAGCAAATTATTGGATTAGCAGAAGTACGTTATGTGTTTAAATCAGTTAAATTTGGAGCCATTGCTGGTTGCATGGTTACTGAAGGTATAATCAAGCGTAATAACTCTATCCATGTATTGCGGGATAATGTAGTTATTTATGAAGGTGAATTGGAATCATTACGTCGATTTAAAGATGATATTAACGAAGTACGTAATGGTATGGAGTGTGGTATTGGTGTGAAGAATTACAATGATATACGTGTTGGTGATATAATAGAAGTATTTAAAATCATTGAAGTAAAACGTTCTATTGATAATTAATATCTACTTTATTAATACTTATTAAAAGGCCATAACATCAGTTATGGCCTTTTAGCTAAAGAGTTATAATAACCATTTAGATGGAGTATATTGATTATCGATTATTACGATGATATTAATTCTAATATTAATCAATAATATCTAATAGATATTATTGATTAATATTAGAATTAATTAGATATAAGTATTAAATTTTAATTTTCTAAAAAAATATAATAATAATTAATGGTCATTATATTTAGTTATACCCCGTGAGGAGGATATCATAATGGCAAGAGAGTTTAGTCGTGCTAAGCGTGTTGCCCAAGAAATACAAAAAGAGATCTCCATTATTCTTCATCAAGAAATTAAAGATCCACGTGTTAAAATGGCTACTGTTTCAGGAGTAGAAGTTTCTCGCGATCTGGCTTATGCCAAAATATTCGTAACTTTTTTAAACATATCAGAAAAAGAACATAAAATAGATATACTTAAAAATGGTATTAAAGTTTTAAATGGCGATATGGCAAAACATATTCGTTCTTTACTGGGTAAAGCGATGCATTTATCTATGGTTCCTAAATTAACTTTTTTTTATGATAGCTCTTTGATGGAAGGTATACGTATGTCTAATTTAATTAGCAACGTAATCCGTGATGATGAAAAGCGTCATCATAAATCTAAAAATGATAAAGAGAGGAAATAATGAGGATTGCTCGTGAAGTTCACGGGGTATTTTTATTAGATAAACCGGCAAAACTTTCATCTAATGATTCTTTACAAAAAGTACGTCATTTATTTAATGCTAAAAAAGCTGGACACACAGGAGCACTAGATCCTTTGGCAACCGGGATGTTGCCTATTTGTTTGGGTGAGGCTACGAAATTTTCACAATTTTTACTTGATTCAGATAAATGTTATCATGTTATTGCTCGTTTAGGACAACGTACTGATACTTCAGATGCGGATGGCAAAATAATTTGCCAACGTCCGATTAAAATAACTCAGCAGCAACTTGATAAGGCATTAGATAAATTTCGTGGTAATTTAATCCAAATACCATCTATGTATTCTGCTCTTAAATATCAGGGTAAGCCACTTTATGAATATGCTCGTCAAGGAATTACTATTGAACGTGAAGGTCGACCAATTACTATTTATGATTTGCAATTTGAGAGCTGGCATGAAAATAAATTAGAATTAACAATTCATTGTTCTAAAGGAACTTATATACGAACTATTATTGATGATTTAGGTGAATTATTGGGTTGTGGTGCTCATGTAGTTTATCTAAGGCGCTTACAGGTAGCTAATTATTCCAGTGAACATATGGTAACAATAGAGAAATTATACTTGCTTAAGCAGGAAGTGGAATTAGGGAGAATTTCCTTAGAAGCACAATTAGATCCTTTGTTATTACCAATAGATACAACTGTTAATCATTTTCCTGAAGTTAATATTTCATCGATTATTGCAACCTATTTTAAACAAGGGAAAGCAATTGTTGTTACTAATTATCGTCTTTCTAAAGGAAAGAAAGTTCGAGTAACAGAAGGTGATATGCATAAATTTATTGGTATTGCTGAGATTGATGAACAAAATAGAATAGCTCCTTGTCGTTTAACTGTTTGAAGTAAAATGTTTAATAAAATTTAGATCTTATCTTGCATAATGATAATTCAAAGCGTATATTAAATTCTAATTTTATTAGAAAAGGCTGAATTAGAGATCGGCCTTTCTTGTGTTTAATAAAAAATTTGGAGTTATTTATGTCTCTAAGTATTGAAGCAAAAGCGCAAATTATTGCGGACTACAGTCGTGATAAAAATGATACAGGTTCTAGTGAAGTTCAAATTGCTCTTTTGACTGCGAAAATTAATTATTTGCAAGGTCACTTTGCAGTGCACAATAAAGATCACCACAGCCGTCGAGGGCTATTGCATATGGTTGCTCAGCGTCGTAAACTATTAAACTATCTGAAATGTAAAAATGTTGATTGTTATACTATACTTATTGAGCGCTTAGGGTTACGTCGTTGATTAGTTAGTTTCAAAAGAAAGGGGCTTCTAGCCCCTTTTCTTCTAGAAAACAGAAAAATATTTAGAATTGGTTTACACTTACAAAATAATTTTAAGAAATAAATTTTTGTCAATTTTTTCTAAATAATATGAACTTTTTAACTACAGTGGCCACCACTCAGATAATAAGCTTACTGATACTCACAAGATAAGTAAAAATATTCAGTTTGTTATTAGTTATAAGGAGAGTATGTAGTAAGAAAAGAAATATTGGTGTTGTTATATAAATAAATAGCTATTAAAAGGGTATTATTTTGCTTAATCCTATTATTCATAAATTTCAATATGGTCAAAATATCGTCACTATCGAAACGGGTATGATTGCGCGTCAAGCGACTGCTGCAGTTATGGTTAATATAGATGATACAGCCGTATTTGCCACTGTTGTTGGACAGAAAAAAGTAAAAGAAGGTCAGGATTTCTTTCCACTGACAGTTAATTATCAAGAACGATCATATGCTGCAGGTCAAATTCCTGGTAGTTTTTTTCGTCGTGAAGGTCGTCCTGGTGAAGGTGAAACACTGATTTCCAGACTGATCGATCGTCCACTTCGCCCTTTATTTCCAGATGGATTTATTAATGAAATACAAATAATTACTACCGTTGTATCTATTAATCCACAAGTAAATCCAGATATTGTTGCTATGATCGGTGCATCTGCTGCATTAACTATATCGGGTATTCCATTTAATGGCCCAATTGGTGCAGCACGCGTTGGTTATATTGATGACCAGTATGTTTTAAATCCTACTGTTGATGAATTAAAAAGTAGTCGCTTAGATTTAGTTGTCGCAGGTACGTCGAATGCGGTATTAATGGTAGAGTCTGAAGCTGATTTATTAACGGAAGAGCAGATGCTTGGTGCAGTTATTTTTGGTTACGAGCAGCAACAAATTGTGATTGAGAATATTAATTCCTTAGCAGCTGAAACGGGCAAAGAAAAATGGAATTGGCAGCCTGAATCAATTAATCAAGAATTACATAAGCGTATCACTGAATTAGCTGAACATAGGTTAGGTTATGCTTATCGTATCACTGAAAAACAAGAACGTTATACTAATGTTAATACGATTAAAGAAGATGTCACTAATACTATTTTAGCGAAAAATGAATCTTTAGATCCTGCTAAAATAAATAAAATTCTTTTCAATTTAGAGAAAAAAGTTGTTCGTACTCGGATATTAAAAGGTGAACCACGGATTGATGGGCGAGAAAAAGACATGGTACGTTCACTTGATGTCCGTACTGGTGTATTACCTCGTACCCATGGTTCAGCATTATTTACTCGCGGAGAAACTCAGGCGTTGGTCACAGTAACTCTTGGTACTGAACGTGATGCGCAAACTATTGACGAGCTTATGGGTGAATATACTGATCGTTTCCTATTCCATTATAATTTCCCTCCTTATTCAGTAGGTGAAACAGGTCTTATTGGTTCACCAAAACGTCGTGAAATTGGCCATGGACGTTTGGCTAAGCGTGGAGTATTAGCGGTGATGCCAAAGCAATCAGAGTTTCCCTATACTATACGTATAGTATCTGAAATTACCGAATCTAATGGCTCTTCTTCTATGGCTTCCGTCTGTGGGGCATCACTAGCATTAATGGATGCCGGTGTTCCAACTAAGGCAGCAGTAGCAGGTATTGCAATGGGGTTAATAAAAGAAAACGATAATTTTGTTGTGCTTTCTGATATTTTGAGTGATGAAGATTATTTAGGCGATATGGATTTTAAAGTTGCAGGCAGTCGTGAAGGTATTAGTGCTCTACAGATGGATATTAAGATTGAAGGTATTACGCGTGAAATTATGCAAGTTGCCTTAAATCAGGCAAAAGGGGCTCGTTTACACATTTTAAGTGTTATGGAAGAAGCTATTAATAGTCCTCGTGAAGAGATTTCTGAATTTGCACCACGTATTCATACTATCCATATCAATCCTGACAAGATCAAAGATGTGATAGGTAAAGGTGGTTCCGTTATTAGAGCATTAACTGAAGAAACTGGTACTACGATTGAAATTGATGATGATGGTACCGTAAAAATTGCTGCAACCGATAACTCTAAAGCAGAAGCAGCTATTAGTCGTATTGAAAATATTACTGCAAAAGTTGAAGTTGGTCGCATTTATCCTGGCAAAGTCACACGTATTGTTGACTTTGGTGCTTTTGTTGCCATCGGTGGCGCCAAAGAAGGATTAGTGCATATCTCTCAGATAGCAGAAAAACGCGTTGAAAAAGTGATTGATTATTTACAGTTAGGTCAGGAAGTGCCAGTTAAAGTGTTGGAAATTGATCGGCAGGGTCGTATTCGCCTTAGTATAAAAGAGGCTCTCTCTACAGAAAGTTAGCTGGAATAGAAATACAGATTTCTGTAGAATAATTTGACGTAATGCTTGATATCCTGTAAAAGAGCATCTACTCAGTTTTTTAATAACTGAGTCTCTGATAATTATGGAGATTCACGATATATATTGATTATCCCTTTCCCTTAAGAAAGGGAAATAAATTCTTTTTTTGCTTTGGGACATTATACAGCTGCTATTATTTATTCTCAGTTGAAGCAGTAAAAACCGGAATAAAAGTGAAATTTTTACTATTCCATTGCAACAAGAAGTAATATTAGTTCCTATTGAACAGATCTTTGGAAGATCTATCATCTTTGATGATGAATTCATATAACTTTTACATGAATGCCGTGTTGTTGTATGATAGTCTTAGATTGATGGCAGTAGCAGGTAATGTTTACTTATAGCGCTAGTTATATTTCCTGATATTTCGGAAATTTTTAATTTTTTTGGAATATATTTTTTACAAGCAGACAATTTTGTTATTTTGCCTATCGAGCGTTTAATTCAATTTTAAAGCTTGATCCAACTTATAAGTTCGTATGGTTGAATCGTGATACTATGCTATATTATAATAATAGATATTAATTAACTCATGGTGATCTGCTGAGCTGACGTATTATCGACAAGATCAAAATTATTTTTCCGCAGCTTATAGATTTATTTACCAGAGAAAGAAATAGAGTCAAAATACCACAAACTAATTTATTATCTCATTATAATCAAGCAAAAAATAGCAATGTGTTGGCCCCTGGAATATAGTTGAATTCTATTAAGTAAAATTAATAAAAAAACATTGGTGGTTGGTTCGTCTGAAAAAACTTAACAGATAATATTTCTCTCGCTAAGCATCTAGTGAAACTAACTTCTATTTAGGTAAAAACCTAAGTCTTGGGGATAATCATAGCTATATAGTGTTATTAAAACTGATAGTAGCTAGAAAACGCACACATAACTTTATTGAGCATCGCTGTGATCTGTTGGAACTGTTTTTGTTAGTCAGACGCAAGACAGCACCTTTCAATATCAGCTAGGCAGTATCGACGAACATATCTCATCACTACTTTTTAAGTCTTTATCAATTGTGATAAGAGCTTATTGTTCGTTTAATAAAAACTATTTTAGCTAGTTCATATTTTAAATGAAAATAACCAAATTTTTTTCGCAGAGTTATGTAAACTAGCCACCATAATAAGTGAGGCACTTTTGAATGACTAATGAGACTAAAATCTCTTTTGTTGATTTAGGTTTATCAATACCAATTCTTTCTGCACTAAATGACCTTGGTTATGAAAACCCATCGCCAATACAACAACAATGCATTCCCTATTTATTAGATGGATATGACGTATTAGGTATGGCACAAACCGGTAGTGGTAAAACTGCTGCTTTTAGCTTACCACTATTACATAATATAGATATCACATTGAAAGCCCCTCAAATCTTAATGTTGGTACCAACGCGTGAGTTAGCTATACAAGTTGCAGAAGCTATAGCTGAATTTTCTAAACACATGCGTTCAGTAAATGTGATCGCACTCTATGGTGGACAACGTTATGATTCTCAGTTACACGCACTAAAGCAAGGTCCGCAAATTGTAGTAGGAACACCGGGTCGCTTATTAGACCACTTAAAAAGAGGGAAGTTAAATTTATCTCATTTGCGTGGGTTAGTTCTTGATGAAGCGGATGAAATGTTACGTATGGGGTTTATTGAAGACGTTGAAAATATCATTAGTCAGATCCCTACAGAGCATCAAACGGCACTATTTTCTGCCACAATGCCGGAAGCGATCCGTCATATTACTCGTCGCTTTATGAAATCACCAAAAGAAATTAATATTCAATCCAATTTGACAACACGTCCAGATATTACCCAAAGTTATTGGTCTGTCTATGGCATGCGTAAAAATGAAGCATTAGTTCGTTTTTTAGAGGCTGAAGATTTTGATGCGGCAATTATTTTTGTACGCACTAAAAATGCCACATTAGAGGTTGCTGAAGCGCTTGAACGTAGTGGGTATAACAGTTCAGCTCTAAATGGCGATATGAATCAAGCTCTACGTGAACAAACATTAGAGCGTTTAAAAGATGGACGCCTTGATATATTAATTGCCACTGATGTTGCAGCACGTGGTTTAGATGTTGAACGTGTTAGTTTAGTTGTTAACTATGACATACCAATGGATGCAGAATCTTATGTGCATCGAATTGGTCGTACCGGTCGGGCAGGCCGAGCTGGACGTGCTCTTTTATTTGTCGATAATAATGAACGTCGATTATTACGGAATATTGAACGTACCATGAAGCAGTTAATTATAGAAGTTGAGTTACCTAGCTCTGCGCTTTTAAGTAAGCGTCGACAAGCTATATTTTTTGAAAATATTCAAAAGCAATTAGAAAGCGGTGATTTAGAAAAATATCGCACATTACTGACTAAATTAGTTTCAGATGATGACCTAGATATGGAAACCTTAGCCTCAGCACTATTAAAAATGGCACAAGGTGATCGACCACTAATATTGCCAGCTGATCCTGTTCGTCGTGTAAAACGTGAGTTTAATTCACGTGATAGACATTATCGCAATAATACCACTTCTGAGCGTGCTCGTACTCCGCATCGAGAGCGTTTTGATGTCGGTGATATGGAATTGTACCGTATTGAAGTTGGTCGTGATGATGGCATCGAAGTTCGCCACATAGTCGGGACAATTGCTAACGAAGTGGATATTAATAGTCGTTATATTGGTAACATTAAATTGTATGCCTCGTATTCAACGATAGAATTACCAAAAGGTATGCCAAAAGAATTACTTAATCATTTGACACGTACTCGTATTTTGAATAAGCCAATGCAATTGCAATTTCTAGGTGAAGCACAACCGTTTCAACGTCATAGTAATAGTAGACATCGTCATGGTACTGAATTTCAAGAACGAGGACGCCGTTTTAGTAATGAACGTCGCACTAATCGTGAACAATTTCGTAGTCGTAATAACAGACATAATAACACTGAATTACGTGCTCATAGTAATCATAACATCTAATTAATAGGATATTAATTTATTTAAATTTTTATTTATTAAAACGTTATCTATAGAACTAGTATCATACTAATGCCTATTTAAAAACTTTTAGATAATGACAATTGATCGGCAGAATATGTTAACAATTATTTAATACTAATTTTGCCTGATTACTTTCAGTAAAGTACTTTTTTTTAGTTGAGTCATATTAATCAAATATTAATTGATGGCAACCAACTAACTATAGTATACATTTCAATAGTTACGTAGTATCAGCTCAGTAAACTCTTTTTAATATTTGTTATTAATATAACAAATGGCTTATTTTCAATAGTTGCTGCTTGCTAGTAGAGCAATATGGAGCTTACGTCTATATTTTAATTGTTCTGGGTTCAATCAATCTTATCTAAGTCAGATAATTTAGTAAATAAAAGCACCCTGTGCCATAGGACCTAGTCAGGTAGTCTTATAATCAGCTGACATAACTGTTCATATTTTAAATGTGGGTTCCTTACCAATATATCTTATAGTTATCAAGTCTTATTAATCTATAGTGAGTAATTTTATGGTTTCTGGTAAAGATTTTATCTATTTTGCTCATCCAAGTAAAGATATACTCTTATCGATGATCAGCTCAAGAAAATAATTAACACACTCCACTCTGTATTAACTCTTTAAGAATCTCATCATCACACACCCTGTCGATATCTGGCCATTAGGACTACGATTCATTCTTTTTATCTACTTTACTCTCCCGTGTTTTCTAGCTTTCCTATGTGGAATATAACGCTTCTATTTAAATGATTCATGGAAAAATGTTTCGTCGACTTCAATAATACCACTTAGTATATTTATCTTACCTGTTACGCTGAAGCAAGGAAAAGCCAGTGATGCTATCTAAACACTATTTTTAAATCAATCTCTGTTTGTTTTGCTGACTCCAGTAAAGTCAAGCTATTCGACATACATCGAATATAATAAAATCATTTATCCTTGTGATTGTAGTTTTATCAAAGAATTTCCAATAAGATTATTAAATATTTTCTGCAATATAGAATTTTATAACGATATCGTTATAACTCTAATTAATATGTATGGGTTGCCCCCATAATAGATAACATCTTTTCTCTGATATATGAATAGAATAAAGTGGAATAAGTTACTTTAATGCATAATTTATATCATCAGATAGATTGTCGCCGAGCTAACTAATGAAATACAGCTTTATGTTGGGATGGAGTAAGTAAAAAGTCTTTTAATCTGTATGACTGTTTTCTTTTTCATGGTAAACCGCTATAGCAAAAATCCTTCATGCAGTATAAGGGGTTTATATGGACAACTTTTGCTAAAATAGACAAAAATTAATATATTGCAGAATATAAAACAGTATTCAGATTATGAACACCCCTTAGTGGGGTAAGCTGCGTTTCTTATATTATTTTGAGCTACGTTCTCAAAATATATATACTGTACTGCAATTTTTTAAAATTTTTAGAAAAGAAAACGCTTATAGTTATAATCCTCTCCTAATAGTTCTTTCTTTTATTCTTATTGCTTTAATATTAGCATTCGATATCAATTTTTGTTCATTATTAAGAATATTTTTTAAACTATCAGAAAAATAAATTTGCATAAAACGAAAAATATCTCGGTAACTTAAACCAATATTTAATGATGAAAAATATAATCCAATCAAATCTTTATCTTTCCAACGTTTTGGTACATGTTGACGTATCTGTGCGCGATGTAAGTCAATGACTGAAATCTTTAATTTTTTTTCATCGCCATCAAATGGCAAATATAATAAAAAATGACAAATATAGCAATCGCGATGATTAATACCACACCTATGCATTTTACGAACTATTTCAGCCATTCGAAAAATTAATATTTTTTTAATGTTAAATTTAGGGGCTGAATTTTTCCAATTTGCGCAGTACTCTTCTAAGCTAATAGTCGGAATAAGCGCTTCTGTAATAATAAATGACTTGCGGCGTAAAGGGTTAATTCCTTTTTGACCGAAAGCTTTACCATGCATTGTATCAATTCCTGCCTCATATAGGCAATGAATTGCTTTCCATTCTCTATCTACACCCAATACTGGTAAGCGTAAAGAAAATAGATTTTTTAAAATTTCTTTTAAAGAAATACCATAATGAATTTTAATAAAATAATTTTTTGCTTTAAGCTTAAAGCATAATGTTTTACGTGTCTCTAATTGACGAAAAATTTTACCATCTAATTTTTCTATTTCTATAAAAGGATCTTTATCTTGCCATAAATTTTTGAAAGGTTGTTTAAGTTGAAGCATGCTAGTGGCACCCCAAAATAATATCTGCAGCTTTTTCAGGTAAACTGTATAAATCTTGAGTATCAGAAAAGAGGCATGCAGATTTAAACCATTGATTTAATAAAGATTTATTAGATAAACTTGTTCTCAAAGCATTATTAAGATTTTTTTGCCTATAAGGCTCATTTATTACTATGCCACAATTTGCATGTTTGATATAGGGTGCATAGCCACAAATCTCTGTTGTAATTACAGGTAAGCCTGATACAATAGCTTCGATTAATACTATGCCGGCAGCTTCTTGATAGGCTGGATGGATCAAGATATCAGCAGCAGCCATCAATTCAGATATATCATTACGTCCATAAAAAAATAAAACTTGTTTATCTATTCTCAATTTTTTTGCTAGTCGCTGATAACTGGTAGGTGAGTCTTCTCCTACCACTATTAAGATGGTTTTATTTTTTATAATATTAGGCAATGAAGCTATTGATTTAAGTGTTCTATCTACGCCTTTACGTTTAAAATCTGAACCAACTTGTAATAAAAGAAATTGATCTTTAGAAATAGCATTTTTTTTACGATAAATTAGTTTTGCGTCGATAATTTGCTGATCATATTTTTTACTAGGATCAATGCCAGGAGGTAATAAATAAAAACGTTCATCAGATGTTTTGTAATGTTTTTTAAAATTATCAATTTGATGTTGGGTGAGCATTAATAATTTGGTGTAATTATCTACGTCAAAAACAGCTTTTTCATAAGCGATATAATGTTTATATCGTTTGGTCAGTTTATAAAAAAAACCTTTTTCTTTTTCTGCATAACAAATATCTGCTGCATAATAAATATCTAATCCTGGCATTTTATTAAAACCAACAATAATATCAGCAAGATGTTGCGTTAAATGTGTTTTGACCTGATTATAAAATGCTTCATTACGTCCATGATTTGTATATGATTTAACTGGGATTATGATAACGTTAATATGAGCAGGAATTTCACCATCCCATACCATTGTATAAACACGTATTCGATGCCCCCATTTTTGGCAAGCAAATAGAATCTGGATAAAATCTCTTTGTAGTCCGCCAAAAGGAAAATATTTATATAAACAAAATGCAATTTCCATGAAATTATATCCTTATCTTAGATTTAATGGTTTATATATGACTATGTTAGTGGAAATCTTTTATAGTATAAGAAGGATTTTTGATACAGAGGTTGCCAAAAAAAAAGCAAACACTCATATAGATCAAAGAGATTCTTTCTTTACTCCATGCAACATAAATCTTTATCTTATAAGATGAGTTTGGGACAATTCTGTCATATGATCTTAATTCACGAATTTAAATAACTCATTCCACTTTATCCTGCTCATATTATCACAGTGAACATAATCTCCACTGGGAGATATTTATTAGGGTTATAGTGAATATCGTTGCGAAATTCTCGATTGCACAAAAAGATTTAACAAATTTATTGAAAGTCCTCTGACAAAACTACATCGCAAGGATAGATAATTTATTCATCTGCCATGTATGTCGAATAGCTTGACTTTACGGAAATCAGCGAAACAAATAGGTATTTATTTTAAAACAATGTTTAAATGACATTACTATTTCTTTACTTTAGCGGAGACAGTCAATATACATGCACTAAGTGATATTGTTAAAATCAATGAAATATTTTTCCCTAATTCTTTAAAGAAAAGCATTATTTCCTACATAGAAAATCTAGAAAACACTGAGAGAAGAGTAATAAGAAAAGAGCAAATCTTGCTATTAATCGCCCAAGATTAAGAAGATAATCGTGAACGATAAGATTTTAAAAAGTTTTATGCAGAGTGTATTAGCTTTTTTTTTAAGCCAATTATCGATAAGAGTTGATCCTTTTTTCGAATGGAGCTAAATAATATGAAATCTTTACCAGCGAGCATGAAATTAGTCACCATAGCCTAATAAATCTTGATAACTATAGAGTTATTGCTAAGGAATCTTATATTTAAAATATGAACAGTTATATCAAACAATTATAAGGATAGCTAAGTAGATTCTAGAGTTATTAGCAGATTTTAGTGTATGGATAATCAGGCTTCACTCTTATACTTTCTAAATCTCTTCTCCATCTTTAAATTAGATGTTATTTATAACCATTGAGTCAGTAAGCAAATTCCCTGAACCGGTTCATAGTTAAAAACTGAGCTCTCTTTAAGAGAGGATCAAAACCATCTCCTTATTGCTGAAAATGAGATAAAATCAGTTTACTAGGTCTGTTATAAGTTAAAATTTCATTGAAGTATGTATTATTTGACTTAATGCACTAATTTTAGAGATATTAACCCTAGGTTTAACTTAATAACCATCGTTTTTCCATTTCATGTATTTTTCTGACAACAATTCTATTTTCTGTTTGTTAATTTGAGCTACAATAAAAGTAGCCTGTTGCCAGACAGAATATATTTATATGAATATCTGCGCAATAATCCTTTTATTAAAACAGGTGAATCTCGGTTTTCCTGATTTTTTTGTGAGCCGTTATCTGCAATACTTTATACACATATACCTTCAATAATAATATATCTCATTTACGTTGAAATAAAAAATCATAGAGTAACAACACCAGCTTAATAGGCTATATCGGAATATGGCTAATATAGAGATAGATTATCTCTTCTTGCATCAGAGTCTAGTACCGATACTGTTGAGTACGGTGCTTATAGTAATGATATATAACTACTCCCACCTCGGTAATGCCGCAGTTTTGAGCTAGATACTGTGACGTTTAAGATAGAAAGCACGAAAATATTTCAGACTATGTAACGGCCCACTTTCATCTTTTTATCAAGTATGTACTTTCTAGTAACATTCAAATTATGCCTTCAGGTAACCCTAACCATACCGTTAATTCCTGGCGCGGATTTTCCTCCAGATCAGGAAACGCTAGGATTTATCAGGTTATTACTGTGACGCATCAGTCAGATAACAGAAGATCAGCAGATTTCTCCTCTCTTTTTTAAAAAAAACTTATGCTATACAGTATATTCAATATCCAGACTTCTATAAATGACGGAGATATTAACAGGCGAGTGTTGATTGAGTTGTTAATCATAAATATGAAAGGCACAGAAGATACCAATTTTAATACCTTCTTTACGTGCTTATTCTAGCATAACGGAACAATGGCGCGAAACATAGGATTAAGAGTGGCTAATTATTATTAAAAAGACTAAAAATTGGGTAAGAGTTAAATAATTCGTTGCTAGTTTCAGGTGGGCAAAATATAAACTTACGTTGCTAACTACTGCTCAGTAGTTTTGACGTCGCATGAGTTATAGGATTTTGATTTAGATCATTAATAGAAAAAACGTCGGCAGAAATATTTAGGAGAAGTACAACAGTGCCAACGGATATCCAACATAACAAAAGTGCTACATGTAAGTATTTGCTTAACAGTTAGACGGATTAATTAATACTTTTATCGTCTTTTTTAAGAAAGTTATTCTAGTCCTCATAAATAGTAAAAAATAGTTTATTTGCGGAAGAGATATGCATCTGGTATTTTTCCAGAAGCATAGAAATTCTCATCCTGTTCACATTCATCAGGTTTATCAAAGCACCTATATCTTTATATTTCTCCCTGATAGAAAGGAAATTGGGGTTATTCCTAGTTTCCTATAGGTGATAAATTCATCGAAAAACATACTGTTAGTCATTACCTATAAATGCAGTTATATCCAAAATCATCGGCTTGATTCTGTCGATCCCGGGTTTAATAAAAACCTTGAATAATCGTGACTAGAGGTGAATAATACTTGCATGTCGAGAAAATAATGGTGACTGGATAGTTGAATACATTTTTATATAGCCTCTTTTGGCTGTTATAAAAAATCAGTTGATCTGTCATAATTCATTTCTGGAAAGAGATCATAAAGCGCTTTCGATAAATAGGGATGTAACATGTGAAATCTAGTGTTATCTTTCTAATTTATCTAGTCCATGCTCTCTAAGAGATTTATTCTGAGCCATCTGGATAAATTTCTGAAAATTAATATATTGCAGAATATAAAACAGTATTCAGATTATGAACACCCCCTGAAGTTAGGCTCTAGCTGAGCTGTTTATACTATTGTACTAGGTTCTCTACCTTTTCTGAACAGACTGAATAGAACAGTTTTAATACCCATTTGAAATGGTTATTTTTCTCGAAGCACAGTGATTCAAGTGTCGGCTTCGCATCCTCAACTGTTTTTAAATCCGATTAATCGTATTCGTTGTTTTATTGATAACCAGTGCGCTAACTGGAAGTCATAGAATATCAGGCGTTTTTCTTGATTATTCTCCAACTTCTTCATAACTAAACGATATGCTATGAAAACATTGAAAAAAATATCAATGGCTTTATCAGTAGCATCACGTCTCTCTGCTAGCCAGAATCTCCAGCAGATCAACTTAACTTTCGGTTGCATGAACTTTGTGAAGTTAAAGCCAGTATATTAGCTATTTCATATAGCTAATGGCATTTATCCTACATGTCCAAAAATATCTTTACTATTGTATCATAAAAACTAAGAGCACCGTCTCTCGCAGCAATGCTAGAGATGCGGTTAAGCTCAGCCGCTTACAAGCCATAATGCAGTGATGTCGATAATTAGCAACAAGCAAAAGGCTTTCAGCATTCCTTAAAGAATATCATATGCTATCGGTCAAGAAATAAATGTAGTGGAATGGCTTGAAGAGCATAGGCACTATTTCCTATATTTTTAAAGTTATTGTTGTTTCAATTTGCTTAATGGAGTACTATAGAGAAACAATAAACTTTCGTCTATGTTTGTAAAGATTATTACTTTGTTCGTAGAATAATTTGTAGGTACATCTGTATTTCAATTGTTGTAATTTTACACAATTTTCTACATAAAAAATAATTTAGTAAATAAAATCATATATTATGAAATCAACTTAAGCATCTTTTTAATCAAATTATATAACTGTTAAATTTTGAATCTAGAATTCCTTATAAATAACTTTTTGATTGCTTAACCTTATTTAAGCAATGATAATTAATTTTATGCTAGCCGGAAAAGGTTTCGTACCATCTATCCCTATCCGAGATAAGGATAGACTCTTTATCGATAATCGGCTCAAGAAAACAGATAACATACTCTATATTAAACTCTTCAAAATATCATTGCTCATATAATCCTATTAATCTTAGGGAATTAAGAACGTAATTCGTTCTTTTTTCTTTTTCTCTCCCGCCTTTTCTAACTTTTCTATCTGGAATATAACGCTTCCCTTTAAAAGATTCATGGAAAAATATTCCGTTAGCTTTAACAAATAGCACTTAGTGCATTTATATTAACTGTCTCCGCTGAAACAAAAAACAGTGACGCCATCTAAATACTATTTTTAAATCAATACTTGTTTGTTTTATTACTCCCTCGTAAAGTTAAGCTATTAAAGCTACATTATAGATAATTAAATCATTTATTACTTGTGATGTAGTTTCGCCAGAGGACATCTAAACA
Organism: Arsenophonus sp.; assembly: GCA_046530735.1. Lineage (GTDB taxonomy): Bacteria > Pseudomonadota > Gammaproteobacteria > Enterobacterales > Enterobacteriaceae > Arsenophonus. Next base: position 15,068 of record JBHEQV010000045.1, on the reverse strand, counting down.
AATTGTTAAATATTTTCTGCAATCAGAGATTTCGCAACGATATTACTGTGTAACTTACCAACAAGTGAATGTTATGTTCAGTGTGACAATATGAGCAAGATAAAGTGAAATAAGTTATTTTAATATATGAATCAACATTATCCAACAGATTATTACCAAGCTAACTAATGAGATTCAGTTTTATATTGGCAGGGAGTAAAGGAAGAGTCTCTTTGATCTATAACTGTTTCCTTTTTTATTGCAACCTATATAGCGAAAATTTTATATAGTATAAGAGATTTCTACCAATAACCTTTTAAAACATAGTTGAAAAGCATATGATCTTTTTTTGAAGTACCCATCAGCAGACTGAAATAGCAATGGCTTAAAGAATAACAGGCAACAGTAGCTGTATAATTTAAGTATACACGTTACGTTTATTTTTTGCGAAAGATATATATCATCCTCTGTCAGGAAACCTGATCGCCTCTTCCTGCTAATTATATTGGCGTACTAATGGATGCATGTAAAGAGCTTCTTATGATCAAAGATGCATATTAAAAATCAGAAGCTAACTAGACCGAACTTATTAATGACCTGCAAACGCGTGACTAACTATATCTTCCATGGCTGGTACGGGAGAGACAATGCCTTTGATTTTTAGAATGCAATAATAAAGATATTTCTGGGCACAAAAGCACCAATGTTGTTAGGTATGCAAAATAACTAATGTGCTGCTTCACTCCATTAAGTCCATGCAACCGAAAGATTAAAGGCTAAGTTATAGAAAGGGGGACCTGCTAGCAGAGAAATGCGCTACCGCTAATAAACAGTTTGATGTTTTTGTTGATAAGGTTTTCAATGTATTATGCAGCGATTAAGAAGCTAGAGAAAGATTGATAAGAACTCTGGCATTCTATGCTTCCCGTCAGCGCACTGGGCCGTTAATAAAAACACCAAATCCGATTTAATCGTATTTTATGACAGTCTGAGACTATCAAACTGATACGCGGATTGTTATAATTCAAGAAAACAACTCTTTAAATGATATTTTAAATTGCTCTCATCTGTTCAGAAAAGCTAGAAGTGGCTAATGGGATTTGACTTGCTTGACTATGCTGCTAAACAATGTCTAATTAAGAATAGAAAACAGATTAATGAAATATCAGAGTTGAAACGTAGCCTGGACCCCATTTGATAATATAAGACCTGCTAATAACTTTAGGTAAGCCATCATGGTAGGGTAACTCTTCGTACCTTTTTTTATACGCTTCAGATAAGACGGTAGCAACGAGCTCTTGAAGGATATTCTGTCGCACTGTGATCCCACACCTAATCCTAGTCACTTTAATCTCAACATCCCCAATACTCGTCTTGTAAGGTTGCTTGCACCAAATAACCGTTACAGATGACGGTATTACCTGTAAACAAGGCGACCGACTGGGTGGGCAGGCTATCCGCAGAGAATGGGTCGAGCTTCATCTCACAGCAGTGCCTATCAGCTGCCTGACACGCTATTACTAATAAACTCATCCAAAAATATGAGAGGTAATATTTGATTTTATAAATACCTTTCTGTAGGGTACACTTTATGTGATATATCTATTTATTGTTGACTTCATTAATTAAATTAATTAGCAGGATACGCCAATCATCCTTAAAACTCCATATACTAGAAATTATCATAACCTTAGCATTATAAAATAACTGTTCTTTTTCTAGTAGAAAAATAGATTAATTATAAATAAAAACCCTTGAAGATTAATTTAATAAATTTTTAATTACTGTTGAGCTATTGTAATAAAGAAATATCTGCTACCTGTAAAAATAAATTACGCAACTGACTTAGTAGAGTTAAACGATTGATCCTTACGATTTTATCGGTATCCATCACCATTACATTATCAAAAAAAGCATCGATAGCTTCACGCAGTGAAGCCAATTCGATTAATACGCTCTGGTATTTCCTGTCAGCAAATAATGGTATCAGTTTATGTTGTAAACCAACTAGATGAGCCGCTAATGTTATCTCTTCGGGTGATTTTAATATTTTCATGGAAACATTCTTATTTAGTTTCTCATCTGATATATTTAGAATATTAAAAACCCGTTTATTAGCCACCGTCAGCGCTTTTGCCGCTGCTAAAGTCTGAAAATGAGTAACAGCTTTTATACGAGCATCAATATCCACCGGTTTGGTTGGCCAGCAAGCTAAAACAGCTTGAATAGTATCAATGCGGTACCCTTGCTCTTGATACCAGGCACGAAAACGTCCTAATATAAACTTAACAACATCATCAACAACATTTTTATTAGTTAACTTATTACCATACAACTCAACAGCCTGCTGCGTTAATTCTAATAAATCTAAATCATAACCTTTTTCAACAATAATACGCAACACACCAAGCGCGGCACGACGTAAGGCAAAGGGATCTTTACTACTTTTAGGTGGTTGACCAATACCAAAAATACCTACCAGAGTATCCATTTTATCAGCTAATGATAACGCAACAGCGACATGATTAGATGGTAATTGGTCACCAGCAAAACGGGGTTGATATTGCTCTTTTATTGCTACCGCTACATCTTCTGCTTCACCATCTCGACGGGCATAATGCATTCCCATAATAGCTTGTATATCGGTAAATTCAAATACCATATTAGTCATTAAATCACATTTTGATAACAGACCCGCACGAGTAGCATGATTAACATCTGCACCAATTTTAGCTGCAATCCAACCAGCTAAGACTTCTAAACGATTGGTTTTATCACGCAATGTACCAAGCTGTTTATGGAATAAAACTGCTTCCAGTTGTGGTAAATATTCTTCTAAACGTTTTTTGCAATCTATTCTAAAGAAAAATTCAGCATCTGCTAAACGTGGATGGATCACTTTTTCATTGCCAGCAATGATTTGCTGTGGCTCAGAAGATTCAATATTAGCAACAAAAATAAAATTATCCGTCAAATTCCCAGCTTGATCATAAACTGGAAAATATTTTTGATCGCCTTTCATGGTTTGAACTAAAGCTTCTGCTGGTACTGATAGAAATTTCTGTTCAAATTTTGCGGTTAATACCACTGGCCATTCAACCAATGATGTTACTTCTTCTAGTAAATTATCTGATAATTCAATAATACCGCCTAGTTGCTGCGCTACCTTATTCGCCTCGTGCTTGATTAAGGCTTTACGTTCTTCATAATCAGCAATAACTTTAGCACGCTCACGTAAGATCGAAGGGTACTGTTCAGCTGAATCAATAGTTAATTCAGCTTCCCCCATAAATCTATGACCACGAATCACGCGACTGCTCTGAACACCCAACACTTCACCTTCGAGCAGATGATCACCCAATAACATGATTAAAGTATGAACAGGTCGGATAAACTGTGTTTCCTTATTTCCCCATCGAATCAGTTTTGAGGTCGGTAATTGATTTAATGCACTCGTTACCATATCAACAAGCAACGCTTTTGTTTCTCGGCCTTTACTGGTCTCTCGATAAAATAACCATGTACCCTTATCTGTAATTAAATGTTCTGCCTGATCTACGGTGATGCCACAGTTATGAGCCCAACCTTCAGCGGCCTCAGTTGGTTTACCTGTAGCATAAAAAGCTTGACTAATTTCTGGACCACGATTCTCAACTGCACGATCAGCTTGATGTGCAGCTAAATCTGTTACTTTTAATGCTAAACGACGGGGAGAGGCGTACCAAAGCACTTCACCATACTGCAATTCTGCCTGTTTTAATTGATGTTTAAAATTTTTCGCAAAGGATTCAGCTAATAAACGAAGAGTCTTCGGCGGTAACTCTTCTGTGCCGATTTCCACCAAGAAAGTCTCTTGCATATAATAACAGCCTCTTAGTTTTTATTTTTACAAATTGGAAAACCTAATGCTTCACGAGCAGCATAATAAGCTACTGCAACTCCCTTGGTTAATGTACAAATATGTAAAATGTAACGTTGCCGCTCAGTGACTGAAATCGCTTTACGTGCATTTAATAAATTAAATGTATGAACAGCTTTTAAAATACGCTCATAAGCAGGCAAAGGAAGTGGTGTTTCTAGTGACAATAAATATTGTGCTTCTTTTTTATATTCTTCAAAACGTTTGAATAGAAAATCAACATTGGCATATTCAAAATTATAAGCCGACTGCTCAACTTCATTTTGATGATAAATATCACCATAGGTTGTTTTTCCTAAAGGACCATCAGACCAAATCAGATCATATACACTATTAACAGCTTGAATATGCATAGCCAAACGCTCAAGGCCATAAGTGATCTCACCGGTAATCGGTTTACACTCCAAACCACCTACTTGCTGAAAATAGGTAAACTGGGTGACTTCCATCCCATTTATCCAAATTTCCCAACCAAGTCCCCAAGCGCCTAAAGTTGGATTTTCCCAATTATCTTCAACAAAACGAATATCATGAATAGTGAGATCTAACCCCAATACTTTTAATGAGTCAAGATATAACTCTTGAATATTATCTGGTGAGGGTTTAATAATGACTTGAAATTGATAATAGTGCTGAAGACGATTAGGATTTTCACCATAACGCCCATCAGTTGGCCGCCGAGATGGTTGCACATAAGCGGCAGCAATTGGTTCTGGGCCTAGTGCCCGCAAATAAGTTATTGGATGCGAGGTCCCTGCACCAACTTCCATATCCAATGGTTGAAGAATGGTGCAACCTTGATGCGCCCAATAATCCTGTAAGATTACAATCAATCCTTGGAAAGTTTTAGTATCAAACTTATGCATGTTAGATTTATATGATAGAAAAATCGTGATTAAAAGTGATTTAGTATACCTTTTAGCGAACAGATATTCACAGCACTGATTATACATTGATATTGTTTTACCTGAAAAACAGTTTAATAAATCTTTAATAATTTTAAGTTAGTTAATTAACTAATCCATCACTAATTAATTATTAATATTAAAAATATTATATTTTAATTTATCTTGTAGCAATATTTTTATTTTTACCATGTTCATATTATCGACTGAACAAGACAATTTATAAAAAATTATTGTCAGTTATAATTTTACCTGCAACTTTAACAACAAAATCTTCATTAAAAGCATTATCAGCATTATTATTGAAATAATAAAAATGATCTTTATTGTTATAAGTTATGATAATTTCGGCAGAATTACCGAGCAATTTAATCATAAAAACAAAATGAATAAAATTTTTACCATTGTTCAAAATATTTTTTGACTGGCATTAATCGGAATTATTAGTAAATCTGGTGTATACGATCAGCTTACGCTCTACTCTAATGCTTCGTGAATCTGTTCTCCATCCTTAAATTAGACGTTCTTTACCAGCAGGATCAATAGGGTCACAAAACTCCCTGAGTCGGTTCCAGTTTTCTGAACAGACGAGATCAGCTTCAATACCAATTAAAAGAAGGTTATTTTTTGAACCATATGCTTCGCGCATCAGCTTCATAGGTTTACGTTGTCGCAAAAGTCGATTCAATTAAATTCATCGCTCTTCTTATCTGGACCAGTGCGCTGATATAGGATGTCATAAAATGCTAATAATTCTTATTGATATTTATTATCTTCTTTATCGCTGGATAATACGCTGAAAACTTTGCAACAAAAGATCAAGGGGTTTATGATCGGCATCAAACTCTTTGATAGTATAATTTCAGAATCTCATCTTTATTTCGATTACATATCTTTGTGGAGTAAAATCAGTGCATTAGCTATTTTTCATAGCTAATGATATTGGTGCCACATGTCCGGGAATATCTTTGCTATTGAATTCCAAAAAACCAAGCACAAGCTCTCACGTAGCAAATCTGAAATACAGTTAAGCTTTACGCGCTCGCGCGGTCATCCAGAAATTCAGCCCAGTGCGCTTCCTGACTCTTGATAACGATCTTTAACCACAACAAGCCAATTACGTTCATGTGCAGTGTCGACGATTTTAAGAACAGGCAAAGGCGATTCAGCTTCCTTGACAAAAAACGACAAATGCCATTTGGCCAAGTAATAAATTTAGCGTATATCGCTAAATCACGCAGACAGCATTAATAATGCTCTTCAAGAATTGTTGTTTTAATCTGCTGATGGGTTTCTTGGCAGAGAAGATCTCGTGCTTTTCATCGAGAAGTGCAATCAGGTCTTTGTGAAAATAACGGGTGGATACGATTTGTAAGTATACAGGAATGGTAGCAACTCTTCTCTGATTTTATCATACTTCAGATAAGGTGGTAAGCAAGAAGTTTTAGAAATATATTCAGTTTCCATTCTGATCTACCCCTTTTAATCTTAGACAGTTTAATCTCAACATCGCCCATCCTAGTCTGTATGATTCGCTGTAGCAAATAACCATTACGGATGGACTGGCTTTCTGCTAGTCGACAAAGCGGCCTTGAGAATGTTCAGCAGCATGGATTTAAACACCGTTTCAATAGTGGCGTCTATCAACGTTTATCACCACTCATTATAGATGAGTTGATTCAAGAGATTACATGTGATATCTGGTTTCTAGAGATATCTATAGAGTATAATTTTCTGAAATATGATTTCTTTAATATTGATATCATTTATCAAATCAATCAGAAAAATACACGTAGCATCTCCGAAACTCTATACACCAGAATTGAGTATAATTTTTGCACTTCACTTAAATTGTTATTCAAGCTGCTCACTATAAACAGATTTATGAATCATTATAGTAAGATCTAATCATCATACACTAAATTTACTAATAACTAAATAGCAATAGCAATAGCAATAGCAATAGCAATAGCAATAGCAATAGCAATAGCAATAGCAATAGCAATAGCAATAGCTATAGCAATAGCAACTAAGATAAATATTATAGTTTTAGCGTGATAATTCGCTATTTAAGGTATAAAATATACTGTATTTATTATCGGTTGTAGCTTACTAATAAATTCAATTTTTATTAACTTAATTATATTAATCATATTTTTATATATAAAGTTTAAAATGTCACTATTAATTACTCATCGCTGTATCAACTGTGATATGTGTGAACCAGAATGTCCTAATGAAGCTATCTCAATGGGAGAAGAGTTTTACCAAATTAATCCAAATCTTTGTACTGAATGCATTGGCCACTATGATAAACCAAGTTGCCAATCCGTTTGCCCAATCAACAATACCATTCTTAAAGATCCTAATAACCAGGAAACAGAAGAAGAATTATGGAATAAATTTATCTTATTACATAATGCTGATAAAATTTAACTTTCCATAATCACAGCGGCACAAGCATAATTTTGTTCATCAGATAATGATACATGAATATGTTGCACACCCAATGAATCAGCTAATATTTTTGCTTGTCCTAATAAATTAAGTCCTGGCTTACCTAATTCATCATTAAAAACTTCAAATTGATTAAACGCTAAACCATTTCGGATTCCTGTTCCTAAAGCTTTTGCCGCCGCTTCTTTAACCGCAAAACGCTTAGCCAAAAAATGAACTGGATAAGAATGATTTTTATACTGTCGCCATTCTTGAATGGATAATATACGCTTTGCCAGACGCTCCTCTAAATACTCTATTATCTGCTCAATACGTATAATTTCAACCAGATCGGTACCTAATCCAATAATTGCCATTAACAACGCGCCTTATAAAGAATTTTTTTCATATCACTCACTGCTCTCACCATGCCAGTAAAAAGTGCTCGCCCAATAATCGCGTGGCCAATATTAAGTTCATATATATCAGGTAATTGGGCAATAGGTAGAACATTATGATAAGTTAAACCATGACCCGCATTTACCTTAAGGTTGTTTTTAGTTGCATAACTTATCGCTTGCTTGATACGTTTAAACTCTTCTTGTTGCTTTAACTCATTCTTAGCATTAGCATAAGCACCGGTATGAATTTCAATAAAAGGAACATGAATTTTTACTGCCGCATCAATTTGATGTTCATTGGCATCAATAAACAAAGAAACTGTTATACCAACTTCAGTTAATCGTTTGACAGCCGTTGCAACTAAATCTTGCTGCCTAATAACATCAAGCCCACCCTCCGTTGTAACTTCTTCACGTCGCTCTGGCACCAGGCAGCAAAATTGAGGCTTAATCTGACAGGCAAAATTTACCATCTCATCGGTTATTGCCATTTCTAAATTCATTCGAGTTTGTAACATCTGGCGAAGAAACCTAACATCACGATCAGTAATATGACGACGATCTTCACGCAAATGAACAGTGATTCCATCTGCGCCAGCCTGTTCAGCAAGAAATGCAGCATGAACCGGATCAGGATATTTTGTTTCACGTGCATTACGCACTGTTGCAACATGATCAATATTAACGCCTAATAATAACACTTCCATGCTTAGCTCCTGTTATCCATTTCATGGTTTTAATTTTGTTTATCCATACAATTATAACATATTTAAATATCTCTTAATAATCATCCTTCAATACATATTAAGCAAAATAAATTAATAAAAATCCCATGGATTTTTAAATGTAATTCACATAAATAAAGCTTTAACACAATACAGATAAAATGTTTAGCTACTCTTAATGTTCACAAATTTAGGAAAGTAACGACAAACAATCAGCTTAAGTTAGTTGCCAGTAAAACTTAAATGATCAATAACTAAACTAATAATAAAATCTTTCTCCTCTTGATAACAGTAAGTCATGCTATCTATATTACCAGTTCCTCACTACTTGAGCAGTATAAAAAATGAATACCATACTAAATCAGATAATAATGATAATCCAAAACGGAGTAATACATGTTCAATCGTATATTCATTACCAGTTAATATCTAAAAACAGGTAAAATATTCAAAAATATCTTTTAATAACAAATATTTATTTCTAGAAAACTCGCGCAAGCAATTCATTAATATATAAACTGCTGTACAGCACCGCTACCGGTTAAAATAGTAGCGATAAAGAAATCGGTTTTACACCACGCAACGTTTTATCTCTCTCTTTCCCATGCAACGAGATCAGCAACAGAATAAAGATGTAAAGAGCCCTTTAAATTAAATCTATAGCTATGAGAGCACCTTCGCTAGTAGCCAAATATGACCATTTTTTCATAAAAATCTAATAATAAACTTGCTTCACTATAAAATCTATGAAATATAAATACACGTTACTTAACCATACACGGAAAACTTCCTAAATAAATATCGTCAATATAGCCTAAACTACGCAGTACATGTTCATCATCGGCCCATCCAACTTTAACTTTTACCCAAAGTTCAAGATGAACTTTAGTAGCAAAAAATTTTTCCATATCCATCCGAGATGCAATGCCAATTTTCTTAATTTTGCTACCTTTATTGCCAATAACTATTTTTTTCTGGCCACCTCTTTCAACCAAAATTATGGCATAAATGTTATAGCCACCACGTTCATTTACTATAAATTTCTTAATTTCAACTGTGGTAGAATAGGGTAATTCATCGCCAAGAAAACGCATTAACTTCTCACGAATAATTTCAGCAGCCATAAAACGTTTTGAACGATTGGTAATATAGCCCGATGGAAAATAATGTATTGCTTCTGGGATATTTTGACGAAGAATTTTAGTAATAAAATCGATACCGGTACCTTTTTTCGTACTAATCGGCACAATATCTAGAAAATTCATTTGTTTGCTAAGAAATTCAATATGGGGAAGTAAAAGGGTTTTATCCACCAGATTATCAATTTTATTGATCACTAATAATACCGGACAAAGCAAGTGACTCAGTTTATTTATCACCATTTCATCATTGATTGTCCAATATGTACCTTCAACAACAAAAATAATTAGTTCCACATCAGTAATTGAATTACTTGCTGCCCGATTCATTAAACGATTTATTGCGCGCTTTTCTTCTAGATGGAATCCTGGTGTATCAATATAAATCGTTTGATAATTACCTTCTGTTTCAATTCCCATGATACGATGACGGGTTGTTTGAGGTTTACTTGAAGTAATAGAAATCTTTTGTCCAAGTAATTGGTTCAATAATGTTGATTTTCCCACATTTGGACGCCCTATAATGGCTACAAATCCACAATAGGTTTTTTGTTTGCTCATTCAAGCTCCAATATTTTTAATGCATGCTCAGCGGCTGCTTGTTCGGCTTTACGACGACTTGAGCCTACTCCTTTAACCGATTCTTTTATATCACTAACTTGACAATGAATAGTAAACTCCTGATCGTGCGCATCACCGCTAACTTGAAATATCAAATAACTCGGTAAAGGTAAATGACGTCCTTGCAAATACTCTTGTAAACGTGTTTTAGGATCCTTTTGCTTATAACCAGGACTAATTTCTATTAATCGAGTCTTATACCAAGCTAAAACAATTCGTTCAGTGGTTTGAATATTACTATCTAAAAAAATACTGCCAATTAAAGCTTCGATAGTATCTGCTAATATTGATTCTCGACGAAAACCACCACTTTTTAATTCACCTAGCCCTAAACATAAACATTCTCCTAAATCAAACTCTCGTGCAATCTCAGCCAACGTATTACCTCTAACCAATGTTGCTCGCATACGACTCATATCACCTTCATCAGCTTTAGGAAAACGATGGTAAAGATCATTAGTAATCACAAAACTAAGAATTGAATCGCCTAAAAACTCTAATCTCTCATTATGAATGATACTGGCACTACGATGAGTTAATGTTTGCTTCAATAATTCATTTTGTTTAAAAATATAGCCAAGCTTACGCTGTAGCTGTTTAATTTCTTTCTGTTTTGACCACTCAATTAAAGAAGAATTCATATTCTACCAATTATTCATTATCAAATTACAAAAAGCATACGCAACAGATCTGAAAAACAAATTTTTATAAAACTATCACGTTAGCAGGTTTTCTAACTTTATTTTAAGAAAGCATCATTTTAATTATCATACGATATTCTATATTGATCACTATATAAATCAATTTAGCATTAATGATTAGTTAATCTCATTATTTATTAGTTGATTGCACCAATACGACTTAAACGCACTCCAGTTGGTGGCCATTCACCCTCACGCTTATCAAGGCTAAACCAGATAATAACTGCACGCCCAACTAAATTTTCTTCTGGTATAAAACCCCACATACGGCTATCTGCACTGTTATCCCGATTATCTCCCATCATAAAATAGTGTTTAGGAGGAACAATCCATTCATTGTCTGGTAAACCAGGCTGTTGATAACGTGCCTGGGTATATACTTGTGGGATAACTAAAATCTTATGGGTAGTGTCATCTAATTTTTCAATTTTTTCCGCTTGACGTAATGCATTACTTGGCACTGGTTCTCCCAATGGGATTGGATAACTTCCTTTTTGGATTTCAATCATAGAGTCAATATTAAAAAATAAAGTCCATTCACTCTCTTTTAATGAAGAATAGATAATTGGTAACGCTCGTATACAGTTTAAAACTGAACAATTCGGATATATACGTAACTCTTTTTGTTCAGGATCATAAACAATTTTATCACCAGGCAGACCAATAATACGTTTAACAAAATCTATACTAGGATTTTTAGGATATTTAAATACTGCAATATCATTGCGTTTAGGTTTTCCTGTTTCTAATAATGTTGTTTGTGTAACAGGGTCCTTTAATCCATAAGCAAATTTTTCTACTAGTATAAAATCACCGACCAATAAATTTGGCATCATTGAACCTGACGGAATTTGAAACGGTTCATAAATAAATGAACGTACTACTAATACAATCAATAATATTGGAAAAATAGATGAACAAGTATCAACCCATGATGGTTTATGAATACTTTCAACCAAAAGTGTATGCTCAACACTTCCCTCAGTAATTTTTTTCTGCTGCGCTATTTTTTTCTTACGATCAGGTCCTAATTTAAAACGATCAATACCCCAGATAATCCCTGTAATAAAGGTTGCCAGCGTCAATATCAAAGAAAAAGTATTAGCCATTATGAACTCTCCATTACAACAGTTAGTTATCTTTACCTACGTGAAGAATAGCAAGGAACACTTCCTGCGGTAGTTCAATATTGCCAAGCTGCTTCATTCGTTTCTTACCTTCTTTTTGTTTCTGTAGTAATTTTTTCTTACGACTAACATCACCACCATAACATTTAGCTAATACATTTTTACGTAATTGTTTCACCATTAAACGCGCTATAATATGGGTTCCAATTGCAGCCTGGATTACAATATCAAACTGCTGGCGCGGAATCAGATCTTTCATCTTATCTACCAGTTCACGCCCACGGTATAGTGCATTAGCACGATGAGTAATCAATGCTAAGGCATCCACTTTTTCTCCATTAATTAACACGTCTACACGAACCATATCAGCTGCCTGAAATCGGACAAAACTATAATCCAATGAAGCATATCCCCGTGAAGTAGATTTTAAGCGATCAAAGAAATCTAACACCACCTCAGCCATAGGAATTTCATAGATTAATGTCACCTGTTTACCATGGTAAACCATATTAGTCTGAATACCGCGTTTTTCTATACATAGTGTGATAACATTACCAATATATTCCTTAGATATTAGCATGTTACATACTGCAATTGGTTCGCGTAATTCATTTATATTATTAAGTGCTGGTAACTTTGATGGACTATCAATATAGATAATATCGCTATTTGTTAACTTAACTTCATAAATAACTGTAGGCGCAGTTGTAATAATATTTAAGTTATATTCACGTTCCAAACGCTCCTGGATAATTTCCATATGAAGCAGACCAAGAAAACCACATCGAAATCCAAAACCTAATGTGGTTGAACTCTCTGATTCATAAAATAACGAAGCATCATTCAAACTTAATTTATCTAAAGCATCACGAAATTCTTCATAATCATCAGAGCTAACGGGGAATAAACCGGCGTAAACCTGTGGTTTTATTTTTTTAAAACCAGGTAACGCATGCATTGCAGGATGACAAGCACCAGTTAATGTATCCCCAACCGGCGCACCATGAATATCTTTTATAGCACATACTAACCAACCTACTTCACCACAATTTAGTTGTTGACGATCAATTCGTTTTGGGGAAAAAATACCTAAGCGATCAACATTATAAAGTTGACTAGAGCTCATCACTTTAATTTTATCACCTTTACAAAGCATACCATTTTTAATCCGCACCAGAGAAACAACACCTAAATAATTATCAAACCACGAATCGATAATTAACGCCTGCAAAGGTGCTACCAGATCACCTTCTGGCGGTGGAATCTCTTTAACCAGCCGTTCAATTACATCTTGCACCCCTAATCCAGTTTTTGCCGAACATCGAACAGCGTCATGAGCATCTATGCCAATAATATCTTCAATTTCTTTAGCTACCTGATCAGGCTTTGCCGAAAGTAAATCGATTTTATTAAGTACAGGAACAACTTCTAAATTCATCTCAATAGCAGTATAACAATTAGCAAGAGTTTGAGCTTCCACACCTTGCCCGGCATCAACAACCAGCAGTGCACCTTCACAAGCAGCTAATGAACGGGACACTTCATAAGAGAAGTCAACATGGCCAGGTGTATCAATAAAATTAAGCTGATAAGTTTCACCATTACTAGCTTTATAATTAAGAGCAACACTTTGCGCTTTTATTGTGATCCCTCGTTCTCGCTCCAAATCCATAGAGTCTAATACCTGAGCTGCCATTTCACGATCAGAAAGTCCACCGCAGATCTGAATAATACGATCTGACAATGTTGATTTACCATGATCAATATGAGCGATGATGGAAAAATTTCTTATATTTTTGATTTTCAAGGTTACAATCTTCTTCTAAATGGCCTTATAAAATTATTTTTAGATAGGGCTTGCTCTTACTAGAAGGCTAAAACTAATAAAAGCTATTATAATAATCTTGAGAATGCATTTTACATATAAGCAACAAACAACTCAAAGAATCATTAAATAATGAAAATCGTTTTATGAATAAGGTATCTATATCTATAGATTAGTAACAATATGTTGTTACTAATGATAGGCATTTAAACTTACTATGTCATTCATACTTGTTCTTTTAATTCATTAAACAACAAACCTATATATAAAATTGTCAATTGATATAGAGTTTCTTTTCTAAGAAATGTGAATTTTTCCTAGAAAACTAATAATTCCGCCAATAATCTGGAACTAAAAAGATAGTAAATCGATTTAAAAAAAGAAATTTTATAACCCGGTGCTGATAAAAATTTCAAGCAATGGAGTAAGATAAAAGAACGTAATAAACTAGCTTTATAGATTCCTATTTCAATTTTTTGACTAACTACCAGAGGCTAACTGATATCGAGTTCTAATTGATACTCAGTTTTTGGTCATATTTACTTAAAATACAAGATTTACAAGTTGACCTACCAGAAAAACTACTACAACCGGATTAGAACCATATCATAAACAGCCAAAATATTATCCCAATACACTACTGTTGCCTATTCTTCAACCATTACTTGTTTTTTAAACTATAACATTAGCTACAAGTTGGCTATCAGTTACAAAGATAACTAACTTATAACCGTCACTTCCTGTGTCTATTTTTACTGTATAAATTATTAAAGCACTTTTATAAAATGGCTGTTTAATCAGTTTACGATCGCCTGCTTTAGCAAAATTAATAGAAAGTTAAATAACTCATCTTTAAAGATCATGATCTTTAAAGATGAGTTATAAGTTATCTCTTTATAACTACAATAAATCTCTCTGAATCTTAATAGAATTTAGTTTATTTTTAGTTATTAATAAATCTTGGTGTATAGTGGTAAAATTTTACGTTCCGCTCTAAATTCTTCGTGAATCTGTTCTCTATCCTTAAATTAGGCGTTTTTGCTAATATGATAAGCAGATCAAATCTTCTTAATCGGAGTCCAGCTTTTCTGAGCAGACAGAGATTAACTTAAATATCATTGAAAGGATTGTTTTATTGAACTGCAACGCTTCACTCATTGGATTCGTAGGCTCATTACCGAAAAAGCCGATTTTAATCGAATTCGTCGCTCTTATGATGCCCAGTGCACTGTCAGGAAGTTATATACTGCCAACCGTTTCTTCTCGATTTTTCCAGCTTCTTCATCGAAG
>JBHEQV010000044.1:0-669 GCA_046530735.1 Arsenophonus sp. | reverse complement strand
GACTGTTAAGAGGTGATGGACCAATAGCACTTGTTCTGGCTCCTACTAGAGAGTTGGCACAACAGATTCAGCAAGTGGCAACTGACTTTGGTTCTTCAACATCAGTACGTAATACTTGTCTGTATGGTGGAGCTCCCAAGGGTCCTCAAGCCCGTGATTTAGAACGAGGTGTTGAGATTGTAATAGCAACTCCAGGGCGTCTTATAGACTTTTTAGAAAGAGGAACAACTAATCTTAAAAGATGTACTTATTTAGTGTTAGATGAAGCTGATCGAATGTTAGATATGGGATTTGAACCACAGATACGAAAAATTATTGAGCAAATTAGAGTAAGTACTTAGCTTTATTGTTTAATGAAATTAAGCTTGGCACATGCATGTAACACTAAACATTTTATCTAAACATTAATCTGTATCAGTCAAGAAATTGCATTGGAGCATTATAGTCTTTTTTTTGTTTACTAGCTTTTTTAACATAGGTTTGTTCTGGTTCCATGTAATGATTATACTAATCCAAAATAGTGTCATTAAAAGTACAGAGAAATTTAAAAAAATTGTTTTGATACATCTTTTTTTATTTAATGATTATCAAAAATTCTAATTTAGTTAAATTAGATTTGAAGATAATATCTTAAAGCATTCAATAGTTTGTTCACACATAGTTCGAGGT
>JBHEQV010000043.1:0-1891 GCA_046530735.1 Arsenophonus sp. | reverse complement strand
TTGTTATCTATATAGTAGATCAGTTTTTTCCATCAACAAATATAAAATAGCTACCAATAGCGCTAACTTAATATTAAAATAGATCTCTAGATGGTAATGAATCTAATTCAGTTTCTCCGAATTTTTAAGGTAATAAAACATCTATGACCACTCATCTTTTCACTTCTGAATCAGTATCAGAAGGTCATCCTGATAAAATTGCAGATCAAATTTCAGATGCAGTTCTTGATGCAATTCTTGCGCAGGATCAAAAAGCACGCGTTGCATGTGAAACCTATGTTAAAACAGGTATGGTAATGGTTGGTGGTGAAATTATGACCAGCGCCTGGGTAAATATTGAAGAAATTACGCGGCACACGATACGTGAAATTGGCTATACTAGCTCTGAGATGGGTTTCGATGCCAATTCTTGCGCTGTTATCAGTGCAATTGGAAAACAATCTCCTGATATTAATCAAGCAGTAAATCCTGCAAATACTTTAGAACAAGGAGCAGGCGATCAAGGGATCATGTTTGGTTATGCTAATAACGAAACTGATGTTCTTATGCCGGCGCCAATTACCTGTGCTCATCGATTAGTCAAACGTCAAGCTGAAGTGAGAAAAAATGGGACATTGCCTTGGTTACGTCCAGATGCTAAAAGCCAAATTACTTTCCAATATGAAAATAATAACATAGTGGGAATTGATACTATTGTCTTATCTACTCAGCATGCTGAAGAAATTAGCCAAAATACCTTATTAGAAGCTGTAATGGACGAAATTATTAAACCAGTATTACCTACAGAATGGCTACACAAAAATACCAAATATTTTATTAATACAACAGGTCGTTTTGTTATAGGAGGTCCAATGGGTGATTGTGGTTTAACTGGCCGTAAAATTATCGTCGATACTTACGGGGGAATGGCTCGCCATGGTGGTGGTGCTTTTTCTGGAAAAGATCCTTCTAAGGTTGATCGTTCTGCTGCTTATGCCGCACGCTACGTAGCAAAGAATATTGTTGCCGCAGAACTTGCTGATCGTTGTGAAATTCAAATTTCTTATGCGATTGGTATCGCTGAGCCTACATCCATCATGATTGAAACTTTCGGTACAGAAAAAATAGCCAATGAAACGCTTGTTCATTTAGTGCATGAAATTTTTGATTTACGCCCTTATGGTTTAATTAAAATGCTTAATTTATTACAGCCTATTTACCTTCAAACCGCAGCATATGGACATTTTGGTCGTTCTCAATTCCCATGGGAAAAAACAGATAAAGTTCCTGAGCTTCGCGCAGCTATTGGTTTTAATTAATTACTCGTCAATTTATTTCATTAAAACTATAAAGAATGAGTTATGCTTACTGCTGATGTATGGGTTTTTTAGATGATCACATATCTTGATGATTAATTTCGTGGATGATTTCAATAACAGAGAGATGATATGCCATAAAAGTCTACCTTACAGGTAGACGCGAAACTAGATATTACCCCTGATTCCTTGTATTAACTTATTCGTAACGGTTATTTGCCATAGCGTATTTATACAGACTCTGGTATTGTCATGTTAATATTAAAGTGCCTAAGATCAGGGATCGAGCAGAAACAGAATATGCTTCTAAAACCCCTTACTACACTTTATCTAAAATGTAGAAAAAACCTTGAAAATTATTACCATAATTTTTGGGGTACATCCCATTATCGAGATATACCAGTGCTTTCATAAAGCTCTGTAGGTGCTTATCGATAAAAACATATGGTCTTTTCTACCAAGAGAATCTATCAACAGACTGAAATAGTGATAGCCTTGAAGAGCATAGGCAATAGTATCTGCATGATTTAAGCGATACCTCTGACTACATTTATTACTTGGTTGAAGGCATATAACCGTCTCTCAGATAAGCTGAT
>JBHEQV010000042.1:0-6511 GCA_046530735.1 Arsenophonus sp. | reverse complement strand
ATTATTCGTCTACTGCGGATAAGTGTAAAGTAGCGACCCAAAATAGAGTATTAAGTCGCGCAAGCCAGTTTTTATTGAAAAGGCTAAAGAAAATAGGGGGATAGTTAAAAATAATGTGTTGTGAGTTGCATCTAGAAAAATATTAACCTGCTTTTCTAACCACTGCTCAGTAAGTTTGATGTCACATGAACTGCAGTTTTTGACTTACAGCTTTGAAAAGAACGTGAGGGGAACATTTAATAGAGGTATAGAAGTAGCATTCGGGATTAGCGCACCCATGATAGAAGTGCCTACAGGCAAGGTTCCCTCTATAAATAGAGGCGTTCCGAATTAACACTTTCATTATGGTTTCAAGAAATTTATTTCAGACGTCATCAACAGTGAAAATCAGTTTAGTTGGGTGGGGGATTATATACATATGCATATAAATATCTTGATAGAAAAAATAGAAATCTTCATGCTATGAGCATTTATCATGTATATCTAATCAGCTATCTTTTTATTTACTTAGAGAACGAAGAAGCCGGGAATTATCCCTAGTACCCATTACAGGTGATGAATTCATTGGAAAACATAGTGTTAATCATTTTCTCCTTAATGCAGTTTTATTTAACATCATCAAATTGAACATAGACGCTCTAAAAACTCTGGATAACAATAACTATAGTAGGATAATAATATGGCAAAATTGAATACGGGGAAAGAGCCCCTGGTCATATTGCTGTATGACCTCTTTTGGATGTGATAAAAGATCAGTAGACTTACCATAATTACTTTCTGGTGAAAATAAGATCATAAATCGCTTCGGATAAATATGTGGTATGACACTAAAAGTTACGAGTAATCATCTCCTGATGATTTGGTGAGTTTAACGCTTTCTAGAGATTTATTCTCAGTCATCTTGGTGAATTCCTAAATTCATATATTGCAGAGTATAAAACAAATACTCAGATTATGAACATTTTAGAAGAGTATCAGCTAAAAATCACTTACACCATAGTGCTTCGCAAATCAGCTTTATAAACTCATTGTTGCGAAAACCAATTCAATCAAATTTGTCGTTTTTATTAACACCCAGTGCCATGAGGGAAAATAGTAGAATGCCATCGTTCTTCTCTATTTTTCTCTAGCTTCTTCATCGCTGCAGAATTATACTTCGCTGAAAATCTTGATAACAAAATATCAAGGGATTTATTAGCAGCATCGCGACTCTCTAATAGACAGACTTCCTGCAGCTCACTCCTTAACTTTGGTTGCATACCTTTTTGGAGTAAAGGCAGCATATAAGCTATTTTATCTACCTAACAACATTGGTGCTGTGTGCCCGGAAATATCTTTGCTATTGAATTTCAAAAACTAATAATACCGTATATCTCTCTTCAGCAAATCAGAGAGATACGGTTAGGATACGCATTAGCAGGGTATTAAAAAGTTTGACTCAGTTAGTTTCTAATATTCAATAAACATCTTCGAGCGCAATGAGCTCCTTATGTTCATGCAGTGATGCTAATACTAACTAATAGCAAAGGGCATCCAGCTGTCTGATAGACCAATATTTTCCATCGTATTAGAAATAAACATAGCCAATATCGCTTAAATTATATAAGTACTATTGTCTGTTACTCTTAAAGCCATTGCTATTTTAGTCTACTGATGATAGCAGTAAAAAGACCATGTCGCTTTTCACTGAGAAGCGATCCAGGAATTCATGAAAATATTACCGGTGGAGATGCCTAACAGCTACCCAAGCATGTAGTAGCAACTATTCGCTGATTTTCCAACGCTTCATCTAAGCGGTAGCACGTTATCGCAGCATGGCTTTGAAATTAGCCTCAACATCGGTGCCTATCAGACTCCTAGTACACCATTACGGATGAATTTATGCAAAGCATCATAGGTAATATCTGGTTTCGCGGATACATCTGCATGCTAGACTTTTCATAGGATAACATTCCTATGTTATTGAAATTATTTATTAAATTAATTAGTATTATACGCTATACTATCTCTGAAACTCCATACATCAGAATTAGCATAATTCAAGCATTGTTCTCCATTTTTTTTGCTATGTAGATTTATTTTAAGGAATAAGTTTATTAACTTGTTTCTCTTAATAATTTATAAAAGTTGCTCTCGTCCTTTATGATCTTAATTATCTGATTATTACTCCGCTGTGCATTTTTCCCGATTAATTTGTATAACTTTCCTGATAGTTAGAAAATGATTATCTCTTGATTTTATAATGAACCTTTTCAAATTTCTGGATTTCTTTAAATTATCTATTGCTAAAGCCAATGTATCTTATGCCTTAGATTATTAATTATAACTATCATAGGATGCCAGTCAATTAGTATGCATTTCAGTTGTTTATGGTTTTGATTTATTACGTTTTTCATAGACATTTAATTTTTCTAAATTAATTCATTATATTAATAAAGGATTCTATTGGTAAGTTGCTTGTTCCAGATCAGCCTCTTTGATAATGAGCTAATTACCTCTATTAATCCTGTTATAATTTCCAGCTGTCTTTCAGCTGACTGCTTTCACTTTTTGTACATCTTATGCTTACTGCCTTTTAATATTTAGATGAACATTAAAAGATTAATGGATTACCGCTCCTCACACCATAGAAGATACATTGATTGGATTTTCCTCTATAGTATTTGAAAACTGGATCCCATTGCAAAGAATAAATACTCTTTTTAACCGTTTCTAACTGTCATTAACCTACTACTTAACATTTAAGATCTGATGTTATATTTTCTCACACTAACAATATTTTTAATAATGGATATTCAGTTTATTCAGGCCATTTCAATTTTGCCTGGTTTTTATTTCTTAGTTTTATTTAATACTTAAGTTAGTCTTTAATTCTTCCTTAGCACAAGAAAATTTTTTCTCTTGCATAGAGAAAGTAATAATCAAGTTTCGAATCAATCTTATCTTGTTTTAATGGATTTCTGTAGTGCACCTTTTATTCATATATGTTCTATTAAGCAACTGATGATGAATAATATCTAAAATTGCTATCTCTTTACTTTTACTTCATCAAATTAATAATTACTGGTAATCAAAAACTATTGTATAGTTTATTATAGTCAACAATTACATCAACGTGATACTTTTTAAAAAAAATCATAATTTTATTAATCAATGAAAACCAATCATAAACATGATATCGATAATTTTTAGTACCTAAAATAATATAAAATCATTAGTAACAACTTTTCCGAATTTCACTTATATCCTTTTAACATCTATAGTGAACTGCTATACTGTAAATTCATTTTTATGAAAATAAATCTTCTTTTCTTAAATAAAGGAGTCAGCATGATTTGGGAATATGCATTAATCGGTCTAATTGTGGGTTTCATTATTGGTGCACTAGTAGTTCACTTTAGAAACACCAAACTACATAATCAACAAACTTTACAAGATGAACTTAAAAAGAAAAACCATGAATTAGAAGAATATCATAAAGAATTGATCAACCATTTTGCATATAGTGCAGAATTAGTCGATAAGATGGCGAAAGACTATCGTCAACTATATCAGCATATAGTGAAAAGTTCTCATGAATTGATGTCTGATATGCCAATACAAAACAACTTTTTTAACTATCATTTGACTAAATTAGACAATAATCAAGCCCATATTAATTTACCACCGAAAGATTACTCTGAAGGCTCTTCTGGTTTATTTCGCTAAATATAAAAGTAAATTAGGTTACATATATATTAATAAAATTGCATCTTTACTTAATTTAAATGGTAACAGGAACTAATCTGAGTAGAGTTTATTTTGTTGTAATCATTAATATCATGTAAATACATGTAAAAAAACGATTACTACTACCTATTAACTGAACTTTTTTGCATAATTTAAAGTCTTAGACTTGCTGTTAGGCCTTTTAATCTATGCAAAAAGCAAATTACCTTAAACAAAAATTAGGTATGCAAGAGAATTGAATTCATGATGAAAAAAGAGAAATATTTTTTAACTATATTAGCCATGACTGTTGGTCTTTCAGTCATAACTGTGCCTGCAGTGATTTATTCTGCATCAATGCCACCAGTTACTTTATCATCTGGTAAAGAATTATCTAGCCTAGCACCAATGCTAGAAAAAGTACTTCCTACAGTAGTTAGTATTCGTGTATCTGGAACACGTGTTCAAAATCAACAGCTACCAGAAGAATTTAAATTCTTTTTTGGGCCTAATTTCCCCTCCCAGCAACAGAGTATTCGCCCTTTTGAAGGATTAGGCTCTGGGGTTATTATTGATGCTAAAAAAGGTTATATTCTAACTAATAACCATGTCGTTGATAACGCTAACAGTATCCAAATTCAACTTAATGATGGCAGAGAAATTGACATTAAGCTTATTGGACGTGATCCTCAAACAGATATCGCCCTATTACAAATCAAAGATTCAAGTACAGAAAATCTGAAAAAATTGAACTTAATGGCAATTAAAATTGCTGACTCCGATAAACTGCGAGTTGGTGATTTTGCTGTTGCTGTTGGTAATCCGTTTGGCTTAGGTCAAACGGCAACATCAGGTATTATTTCTGCATTAGGCCGTAGTGGTTTAAATGTAGAAGGTCTAGAAAATTTTATTCAAACTGATGCTTCTATTAATAGAGGTAATTCAGGTGGTGCATTGGTTAATCTCAATGGTGAACTTATTGGTATTAATACCGCTATCTTAACGCCTGTTGGAGGTAATATTGGTATTGGCTTTGCAATTCCATCAAATATGGCTAAATCCCTTAGTGATCAAATTATCAAACATGGTGAAGTAAAACGTGGATTACTGGGGATCAAAGGCACTGAAATGACCTCTGATGTAGCGAAAGCATTAAAGATTGATGTGCAAAAAGGGGCATTTGTCAGTGAAGTGATACCAAATTCTGCAGCAGCTAAAGCAGGCATTCAATCTGGTGATATTCTAGTTTCAATTAATAACAAATATATCAATAGCTTCGCTGAGTTGAGAGCTAAAATTGGGACCAGTGAAATTGGTAAACAAATCACTATTGGGCTACTACGTAAAGGTAAGCTAATGCAAGTAAATGTCACCTTAGAAGATAGTGATTCTAGCGGAACAAAAGCCGAAATTTTAACCAGCTCACTAATGGGAGCCACTTTAAGCAATAATATAATCAGGGGCACTAAAGGCGTCAAGGTCGATAGTGTTTCGTCTAATTCACCTGCAGCAATGCTTGGTCTGATAAAAGGTGATCTTATCATTAGTGCTAACGAGCAACGGATAGAAAATATTAATCAACTTCGTAAAGTTATTGAAACTAAGCCTAGCGCATTAGCATTAAATATTTTACGTGGTGATCAAAATATTTACTTATTACTTCGCGGTAATAATATTTTTAATTAATAGTTCACTAAACAGGTACTGTTACCTATAAGTACCTGTTTGTATTTGTATATCTCGTTTATTGCTTATTACATAAAACTTACTATGTTTATAACCATAACCGTACTATGGCGGAAGATCTGCGCAACTATTCTGCTTCGAGGATGTTTATTAGATAGTACTGTTTTATATTTTTTGGTGTTAATCTTTTCAGGAATTAATCTAGATGATTAGTAATAAATCTTCTAGAAAACATAAACCGGGTAAACTCTGGAAGACAGCGAGCGACTTCACATATTACAAAGCCTTTTATTCTAAGCGCTTTATGGATCTCCCTCTCGAAATAAATAATAAGAGAGGCGCTATTTGAGCTTTTTATAACATCAAAAAAAGAGGCTACGTAGCGATTGGATCTGATCCAAAGTTCTTATTTATTCGAAACGCAAGTATTATTCGCGCCTATAGTTACGAATATCCTGGTTTTTAAGGAATCTCAAAAAAAGCTACTAGGGCCTTAATGAGGCTAGATACAACTTATATATGGAAGTGAAAATACTAAAAATATCCTTTGTCGATGAATTTATCACCTATAAGGGTACTAGGGATAATTCCCGGCTTCTTCGTTCTCTAAGTAAATAAAAAGATAGCTTATTAGCTATACCTGATAAATGCTTATAGCATGAAGATTTCTATTTTTTCTACCAAGATATTTATATGCATATGTATATAATCCCCCACCAAACTAAACTGATTTTCACTGTTGATGACGTCTAAAATAAATTTCTTAAAACCATAATGAAAGTGTTAATTCGGAACGCCTCTATTTATAGATGGAACCTTGCCTGTAGGCACTTGTATCATGGGTGCGCTAATCCCGAATGCTACTTCTATACCTCTACTAAATGTTCCCCTCACGTTCTTTTTAAAGCTGTAAGTCAAAAACTGCAGTTCATGTGACATCAAACTTACTGAGCAGTGGTTAGAAAAGCAGGTTAATATTTTTCTAGATTCCAACTCACAACACATTATTTCTAACTATCCCCTATTTTCTTTAGCCTTTTCAATAAAAACTGGCTTGCGCGACTTAATACTCTATTTTGGGTCGCTACTTTACACTTATCCGCAGTAGACGAATAAT
>JBHEQV010000041.1:0-1066 GCA_046530735.1 Arsenophonus sp. | reverse complement strand
CTAAATTAAAATAAACCTGTCAAGAAAATTTATTAATTTTGAAGCCAAAAAAGTTTTTTTAGGATTTGATCACAATTTTCAAATAGCCAAATGTATATTCATCAAGTAACAATATAATCATTATTATTATTATACTTTGAACTCATCACATTATATAATAAATATAATACTTTTATAAATACTTGAAACATAACAAAAACTGAACTCTCTAAAACGGAGAGAAGCTGATGACATTCTTATTTCTTTGGAATGTAATAAATAACATAATTTTTGGTCTCATAAACACTATGTCTTTTAATCAACTTCTTCAATTGTTGGACCTGATCCTCCAGTTCCAGCTCCAGCACCAGCACCAGCGCCTGGAGCGGCACCTCCTGCGCCTGGGAATCCAGGCATACCACCTGGCATTCCTCCAGCTCCTCCTGCTTGTGAATACATTTTAGTCATAATAGGATTGCATACACTTTCTAATTCCTTCTGTTTGTGTTCAAACTCTTCTTTCTCAGCAAGCTGGTTGGAGTCTAGCCAGCGAATAACTTCATTGCACTTGTTAATTACAGTCTCTTTATCTTCCTTTGAGATCTTATCTTTCAGTTTCTCATCCTCCATTGAGCTCTTCATGTTGAAACAATATGATTCCAAAGAGTTCTTTGCAGCAATGACCGCTTTCTGTTTCTCATCTTCGGCTTTATATTTTTCTGCATCATTAACCATTTTTTCGATTTCTTCCTTGCTGAGACGTCCCTTATCATTAGTGATTGTGATTTTATTTTCTTTTTGTGTGGACTTTTCTACTGCTGTAACATTCAAAATACCATTGGCATCAATATCAAAAGTAACTTCAATCTGAGGAACACCTCGTGGTGCTGGGGGTATTCCAGTTAATTCAAATTTTCCAAGAAGGTTGTTGTCCTTAGTCATTGCACGTTCACCTTCATATACTTGTATTAACACTCCGGGTTGGTTATCAGCGTAAGTGGTGAATACTTGAGTTTGTTTCGTTGGAATTGTTGTGTTTCTCTTAATCAAAACAGTCATTACACCTCCAGCAGTTTCAATACCAAGA
>JBHEQV010000040.1:0-6787 GCA_046530735.1 Arsenophonus sp. | reverse complement strand
GAAGCGTGCAAAAAATGTTAAAGAGTTTTTATCATAACCTACCTGGAAGGCATATTCACTGGTGATTTTTATGAAGTTCTTAGAGGGGTGCTGGTTTTTGATAAAAATAATATGGGGGTCTTTCTTAGTATCATAAGAAAACTGAAACAGGAATACCTTGAAAAGCACAGGAAGTAGTAGTTACATGATTTAAAGCGATATGCGTTACGTTTATTTTTTTACTGATAGGAATAACCGTCCTATCAGGCAAACTGATCACATTTTGCCTGGTACTCATTATCGGCAGCACTGTGCATGAACGTAAGGAGCTCGTTGCAGTTGAAAATGATTATAAAAAGTTAGAAGCAATTAGGCATAACTTTTTTAATGGGGGTTGGTGAGCGCCAACCTTAATCGTATCTCCTAGAGATTGGTACGATAGACGGTACCCTTAGTTTTGGAATAGAATAGCAAAGATGTTCCTAAAGATGCAGCACACATGATCCACCTAAACTTTTCTCCTGGAAAAGTTTAGGTGGATCATGCTTTCTTAATGGAGCAACGTTACTATCTGATAAGACATTATTTAAGGTTATATTATATCTTTTTATGATATTTTTAGCTAAATTAATGATAGTAGAAATTTGCTGTCCATTAAAAAACTAGCAGATCTTACGCCAAGAATATCTTCAGTAACCCTTTGTTGACTATTTCAATACCAAAGAGCTATCATTAAGATCCAGCCTACTGTTTAAATTACTTAATCCTGCATGCCATACTTTTTTTATTTTTAGTATTTTTGGAAAAAGATAATGAGCATTTACTTTAGCTTGAATTAAAATTTGCAATGAGCGAGTTTTATTATACTGCCTTATAATGAAATATTAAAAATTTAATTCGATCATCTTAGCTTATCAATAAAAAAGATTTATAGATATAATAATTACCTATATTAACGATAAGGGTTTTAGATGAATAATCCAGTATTATTAGCACCAATAATATCATAAACAACTTTCCAATAATTATCTGCATATAAGTCTTTAATATTCACTTATAAAAACATTACTTCTCATACACTCTAGTCATTTATTTAAATAATTTAAGTCAAAAAATTTTTTACTATACGCTTAGTTTTAATGACAGTTTATTCATATCTTTATTTTTTAATTTAAAAGAATTAACTATTTATAATGTCTCAGTTCATTTACGTAAATTATTATTTTTTATAATTAATATATATTAGAAATAAAAGTTATTAGCAAATTTAGTGTATTGGGGCGGGGGCCCAGGTCAAGTTACACTCCGTGTTGATGCTTCATAAATCTGTTTTCTATCCTTAAAATTGGACGTTTCTTACCACTATTGGTCAGCAGCTCAAATCCCATTAGTCGGTTTGCAGTTTTATGAGCAGACGGGAATAGCTTAAATACCATTGAAAGGGTTATTTTGTGAACTACAATTCTTCGCGTTTCGGTTTTATAACCTTACTGTCGAAAAACCAATTCAATTGGATTTGTCGTTCTTATTGACAGCCAGTGCACTGATATGGCGGCATGGAAATGCCGGCGTTATTCTAGATCTTTCTCCAGCTTCCTAATCCTTGTAGATGCTTTACTGAAAACCTTGTGAACAAAAGATGAAGGTAGTTGACTATGATCTGATTGACGCGGCTATACTACTTCAGAGAAGTTCATGACATGAGTACTATTTTATACTCTACAATATATTAATATTTTCAGGAATTCAGCCAGATGGCTCGCAATAAATTTCCTAGAGAGGAAAAGCTGGATAAAATCAGGAAAAAACATGCAATTCACGTATTATATCCCTTGTTTATTCTAACACTTTATGATCTCTCTTCTAAAATTGATAATACAGAGCAACTAAATTTTTTATGACACTCAAAAGAGATCATTAGAGTGATGCGTCCGAGAGTCTTGGTTTCTAATTTTTTCTATAAAAATAAGTATCATCCAACTTCTAGTCACGATTATTCTGGGTTTTTAGCAATAATCCAGGCTAAAATCAATGGCGCTGGATACACTTGCATTGAGGGGAAGACTGAAAGTATGCTTGTTAATAAATTCATTATTTATAGGGAGCTATGGATAATTCTCGTCTCCTGCGCTCCTAGAACAAGCACAAAGATAACTTGGCCGATAGACCTGATGGAATACGGACAGAATGATAATTTCTATTTCCCTAGCAATAAAACCTCCAGAGAGTAATTTATCTAGATCTACATTCTCCATAACCAACTAAACTGCTTTTCACTATTGATGATGACTGGAATAAATTTCTTGAAAAACACTCTAAAAGTATTAACTTGTATATCCATCTATCTATCAAGAGAATATTTAAACTTCATCATTTATGCTATGAGTTTCTTCTTCGACGCTACTGCTATTCTTTTTTTAAATATATTTCTATCGCCGTTTTTCTGGCAAAGTTGCAATTCAAAAACCTGCAGTTCATACGACTTTAAAACTACCGAGCAATGGTTAGATCATAGTAGATTCATATTTTATTCGACTATAACTTGCAATACATTACTTTCAGTATGCCTATTTTCTTTGATTTTTGTTTTAAGAATAATTAGCCCGCTCTTAATTCTTTGTTTCGCGCTCTCACCCAACGATATGCTGCAATGAGTACAAAAACAGAATTAAAATTGATATCTCCTGCGTCTTGCATACTTATGGTTGATAACTAAATCAACATCTCTATGTTCATGTCTCCGTTACTCATAGCAGTCTGATATTAAACATACTACATGGGTTGGAGCTGTTCTTCAAAAAAGAGTTTATGAATAAGATTTAACGAGGCGTTGTCATCCGGTTGCTATGTTACCGCTATGATCTGATAAATCACACTGTCTTTCTGGTCTGGAGTATATTCAAGCAAGTAAGCAATATCAGCTTACCCTTGAAAACACAGTACTGGATCCCATTACTGTAAAGTGCACTTCGCTAATAAAGACGAAAGAGCGTAGCATACCATGAAATACTTCTGGCACTACAGCCTTAAACAGTTTACTTGTATCCGTGTCAAAACTGCGTATTACCGAAGAGGGAGAAGTGTTGTACATCATTAGTATGACCATCTAACTTAAATAGTACCGATAGCAGACCCTGAAGAAGAAAGAAATCATTGGATGCTATATATCCATATTCTAGCAAGGCGTTTTAAGATGCTGCGTTACTATGATTTATTGTCGAATCTTCAATGAGGCACTTTATTACTGAAGGTATAAAGGCACTTAAGAATAATGGCTTGCAAACAATTAAAGTTCACCGTTATGATGAAAGAATTTCTGCGCACAGATATCTCGTACAAATGCATTCTGTGTGAGAAGATGGGATACTTTTACCGACGCTCAGCTTTTGGAACAAGCAACGAAATTATTATCAGAAAGAATCCATAAAATAAAAAACTAAAATTATTAAACTAAACCTAGGGTTAATGTCAGGAAAATTAGTGTAATTATAGATCAAGAATACAGACTTCGATGAAATTTTTGCTTATAATAGAATTATGGTAAACTGATTTTAATATTTTTTTAACAAAAAAGGATGCTTTTGTCTGCTTTTAAAGAGGAATTTAATTTCTTAATCATGAACGAATTGCGGTCTTAATCGTCTAATATCGACAGGGTCACTGTGAACGATGAGATTCTTGAATAGTTTAATGCACAGTGCATTAGCTATTTTCTTAAATCGATCATCAATAAAAAGTTCATCCTTTATTCGGATGGAAGTAAATGATACGAAACCTTTACCATCTAGCATTAAATTAGTCATCATTGCCTAATAAGATTAGGTAATTAGGGAATTATTTTCTAAGGAATTCCATATTCAAAATGTGAACAGTTTTATTAACGATTAAAAGGATATGGGATAAGTAAATCCATGGTGTAGAGTCGTTTTATTTACCGAATTATCTGATCTGGAGAAAATTGTTTGAAACTATAATAATTAAAATATAAAAGTGACTAATAAATTTCTCTGCTAGAAAACAACAACTTTTACCAACATAGGTATTTTTTATCACTTAACATTCTGTGCCTTATGAAAACTGATAAATATCATTTTTTATTTTCTATATTGTTTGGCTGCCAATATGAATTTTTTAACTTATAAATATCCCGTTTGCCTTTTTCTCGTTGTTGCTCTTTTTCTTCCTGATCTGACGTCAGATTACGGTTATTAAAAATTACCATATCAGCTTCTGCATCATAACGAATACCGTAATTTGGTAAGTCATTCGCTTTAGCTAGTTGCTTGATATTATGCCTAAACATTTTTAACAATGCGGTACTCCCCGTTTTTAAACGCAATTTTTCAAGGGCTATAGTAAATTCTCCCTGATTACCACAATGCTTACGGGCTATTTCATAAATTCTTCTATCTATTGCCTTTCTAATACGGAAGTAGTCTTGACTGATTTTTAATATTTTCTTTTTATGCAACGCCTGATAGAGCCAGTCAGGTAACGTTACCTCAACCATGCCAATATTCAGTTTACCTTTTTTTTCATCTAAAATAACCCATTTATCAATTAAACCAAAATTTTCTGTTTTTCTAGAATCTTGAGAATAGACTACATTTGTTTCAATTCTTGTTCCAGCAAGACGAGATAGTGACTTTCTTAAATCTTCATATGCTCTACCACTCTTTGCTCTATTCGTTGTTACAAAAAAATCATATGGTGTAAAATAAACAGTACGACTAATTTTCTCATGATTATTAATAGACTCTTGTAATTTAGAAATAGCATAAATCCAAACATCCTTATCAAAAACGGTTGCTATTCCATATTCAGCATTAGGAGCTACAACTATTGTTGTGTTACCACTTTTATACCTGCGCGTGTCGATATCACCACCTTTTAAAGCAAAAAATGGATGTTCCATACTAGCCATTTCGTCTCTAAATCCTGAAAGCTCAACTTCATCAGCAATAAAAAAATCTATCTCGTGTTTCCGAGGGCGTAAAGTTTTCAAGTTATTTTCTCGCTCTTTGTTTCTGCTATCTGTCATAGCCTTATCCTATCAGTTCTATGGTTGTTATTAGAGCTAGGTAGATGTGACTACAGCACCTATCCTTCCCTAGCTTGTTTTTCGACTTTCAAAAACCATAAAACGTGATAAAATATCGACTTTTAAAAACTAATTATCGATATTTAAAAACTATTGTCAAGTATAGGTTACGTTTTAAACAATTTTTTTTTAAAAGCTGTGGATAAATCTAAAAGTAGTCGATAGTTAAAATCAACATACAGTGAAATTCATATTTATTTATAAAGATGCAGCTAAAAAATCCATTTAACTTATACATAACTAATTTTTAATCGGATTCTACTCTTGAGCCTGTAGATAATTTTGCATCTGCTAAATTAATTAGATAGCAAATTTTTTATTATTTTTATAAAAACCCTTACTGCTAATCTTAAGTATCAGTGTAAACGTGTTTCAATCAGCATTAAGGAATCTTCCCTTTCCTTGCTTTAGCTGTTCATGATTAAATTTAAATCAATCTTTAAGAGAAAATCAAAATCCATCTATTTTTGCTAAAGTCGATAAAATCTGTTTTTGATCTATTGGTATAGTAAGTTAAAATTTAATTGGAGTGCGTATTCTTTAACCTAATACACTAATTTTAGTGATATTAACCATAAGTTTAGCTTAATAACCCTTGTTTTTTTAATTTTATGCATTTATTCTGAAAATAATTCTGTTATCTGCTTGCCAAGCTAAACGTTGATAAAAAGCAACCTATCGCCACACAAAAGTGAATTATTAGAAAATCTGATGTATGACGATCAGGCTAACGTACTCCGCTCTCATTCTTCGTGAATTTTTTCTTCATCCTAAAATTAGATATTGTTTAGAAGTATGGTTGCCAGCTCAAAAATTTCATTAGTCGATTTCCATCTTCATGAGAAGACGGGAAGCAGCTTAAATACTATTGAAATAATTGTTTTTGTTGAGCTACATTACTTTGTGCTTCAGGTGTTAGCTATAATCTCACTGTTACAAAAGTTGATTCAATCAGATTTTTTATTCTTATTTAATTCCCAATGCGCTAACGGGAAGACATAGAATTCCAGCTGTTCTTCTCCATCTTTCTTCAGCTTCTTCATTGCTGCAGAATGATACTTCGCTGATAACCCTGCCAACAAAGGATTAAAGGTTTTGCTAGCGACGTCAAATCTCTTTTTTACTAAAATTCCAGCAGTACACACTTAACCTTCGGTGCTGCATACTTTTTTTTGGGGGGGGAAGTGAAACCAACTAGATTACTTATTTTGTGTACTTAACAGCATGTGTGCTGCATCTTCAGGAACATCTTTGCTATTCCATTCTAAAACTAAGGGTACCGTCTACCGTACCAATCTCTAGGAGATACGATTAAGGTTAGCGCTCACCAACCCCCCCATTAAAAAAGTTATGCCTAATTTGCTTCTAACTTTTTATAATCATTTTCAACTGCAACGAGCTCCTTACGTTCATGCACAGTGCTGCCGATAATGAGTACCAGGCAAAAGGTGATCAGTTTGCCTGATAGGACGGTTATTCCTATCAGTAAAAAAATAAACGTAACGCATATCTCTTTAAATCATGTAACTACTACTTCCTGTGCTCTTCAAGGTATTCCTGTTTCAGTTTTCTTATGATACTAAGAAAGACCCCCATATTATTTTTATTAAAAACCAGCACCCCTCTAAGAACTTCATAAAAATCACCAGTGAATATGCCTTCCAGGTAGGTTATGATAAAAACTCTTTAACATTTTTTGCACGCTTC
>JBHEQV010000039.1:0-32973 GCA_046530735.1 Arsenophonus sp. | reverse complement strand
AAGCGAAGATCGTTGTAATTTAAGAAAAACAACCTTTTCAAATGCTATTTAACTTCCTCCTATTTGCTCAGAGAGAATCTGAAAAGCGGTTAAAGGGCTTTTGGACCTTGTTTAACCCTGGTGTTAAACAACGCCTAATTTAAGGATGGAAAACAAGTTTACGAAACATCAGAATAGAACGTAGTCTAACCGCTATATATACTAGATTTGCTAATAACTTAACATATCTAGAAAGCTATTAAAATTTATTGTTCTAATACTTCTTTCTGGGCGGCAAAAATTGTTTGCAAGCCATCTTTTGCTAAAGAAAGCAATGATAGCAGCTCATCATGACTAAATGGTTTACCTTCAGCAGTACCTTGAATTTCGATTATTTTACAATTATCCATCATTACAAGATTCATATCTGTGTCTGCGACAGAGTCTTCACTATACTCTAGATCACAAATAGGTTTGCCATCCACTATGCCAACAGAAACTGCAGCAACCATCGATTTAAACGGGCTTTTTTTCAATTGCCCTTCTGCAACCATTTTATTTAATGCGTCAGTTAAAGCAACACAAGCACCAGAAATTGCAGCGGTACGAGTTCCCCCATCAGCTTGAATAACATCACAATCTAGCGTGATGGTATATTCACCTAATTGCTTTAAATCAACAGCAGCTCGTAAAGAACGGGAAATAAGGCGTTGTATCTCCATAGTGCGACCTGTTTGCTTGCCTTTTGCCGCTTCGCGTATATTACGAGAATTTGTTGCCCGTGGTAGCATACCGTATTCAGCTGTTATCCAACCTTGTGATTGACCTTTTAAAAAGCGGGGAACGCCTTCTTCGATTGTAGCGTTACATAATACTTTAGTATCACCAAATTCAATCAAAACAGAACCTTCGGCATGTTTAGTATATTGACGAGTAATTTTTATAGAACGAACCTGATTAGCCTCTCTATTTTTTGGACGCATTGTGTTATCTCCGTAGTTAAGTAATATTGTTTATACATTATATGTTCTTCGATATTGAATACCTATCCTATGATTTTACTTAAGATTATAATTTAATTTTTATTAATAGGAACGAAATATGATCCATAGTATGACTGCTTTCGCACGACGAGATATAAGAAGTAAATGGGGAAATGCGACTTGGGAGCTGCGTTCCGTTAACCATCGTTATCTTGAAACTTATATTCGCTTACCGGAACAATTTAGAAGTCTAGAACCTGTTATTCGTGAGCGTCTACGCGCTAGATTGACACGAGGGAAAATAGAATGTAGTTTACGTTCCGAACTTAGCTCATCTCAACAGAATGAATTAGTCCTGAATGAAGAATTAACTAAACAATTAATTAGAACTGCTAACTGGGTAAAAAAGAATAGTGGTGAAGGAGAAATTAATCCATTAGAAATTCTTCGCTGGCCTGGTGTTATGTCAGCTCAGGAGCAGAATTTAGATGTTATTTGTACATATTTACTTAAAGAATTAGAACTTGCTTTAGATGATTTTATTCTCAATCGAAAAAACGAAGGAAAGATGCTAAAAATAATAATTGAGCAACGGCTAGATGCTGTTTGTCAGGAAATTCAACAAGTGCGTCATCAAATGCCTGAAATTTTAAAATGGCAACGTGAACGCTTACAAATAAAATTAGAAGAGGCAGAAATTCAGATAGATAATAATCGATTAGAACAAGAACTTATCATGTTAGCTCAACGTATTGATGTTGCAGAAGAGCTTGATAGGTTAATTACTCATGTTAAAGAAACATGTAATATTCTTAAAAAACAAGAGGCAGTTGGCCGTCGGTTGGATTTTATGATGCAGGAATTTAATCGTGAAGCAAATACTTTAGCCTCAAAGTCTATTAATAGCCAAGTAACTAATTCCGCTATTGAACTAAAAGTATTAATAGAACAAATGCGTGAACAAATTCAAAACATCGAATAAATTCTCAAGTAAATTCACCAAATCTCATAACTTATAACTAATACCAATAAGCCAGTATGTACTGGCTTATTTAATACAACAAATCATATGTGAGATCACAAAAAACTGGAGTTATGCTCATTTATAAGTATGAGGCTTCGAAGATGCTTACGTATCCTGCTTATTGGTTTCGTGGATGATCTCAACAACATAGAGATTATATTCTATTAAATCCTACCCTAATGCATTCGCGAAACTAAATATTACCTATGTCTCTTTCATAAACTGATCTATAATGCTGCCGGATAGCTGTGATATGCACTCCTGTTGATGGTGAACAGCTAGAAATCATTGCTGGACAACATGCTGAAATGCTGCCTCGTCGATGAGTTTATATCCTCATCCGTAACAGTTATTTGCCACAAACTACCCACACAAGACGTACGGATATTGTGATGTTAAAATTAAAGTATCTAATGTTATGGATGGCAGTGAAAACAAAATATCTTTCAACAGCTCATTGTTACCACCTTATCTAAATTGTATAAAAAGCGGTAAAGAATTACTACCTTAGCTGGTAGCAGTTAGATATCTCCAACCGGAAATTTTCACGAAGTTCTGAGGTGCTTCTCGGTGAGAATTGGATGATATCTTGCCAAGTGCCATAAGCAAACTAAAACAGAAATATCTTGAAGAGAAAAGTCAATATGGTACTTATATAATTTAAAAGATACCACTACCCTTATTTCTGTTCTGATGGCATATGCCATTCTCCTATCCAGGGAAGCTGATCATCTTTTAGTCTGCGCTGTATGGATGATAGTAAAGAGCTCGTTGCAGTTAAGGATGGTTATCAAGAGTAAAATCGCATTTGGCCTATCTTCTAGATTGCTTGAAAGCGCATAGCTTAACCATATCTCCTAGATTTACTACGGAAGACGGTTCTTGGTTTTTTTAAAATGCAATGATAAAGATATTCCAGATACGAAGCATAAATACTGTTTGGTATACAAAACAGCTCATGCGCTATCTTTACTTCCTAAAGATATACAGCATCGAAAGTTAAAGTGAGCTACAGGAAGTTTGGTTAGCAGAGAGTTGTGATTCCACTAATAAAGCCTTTAATACTTTGTTGAAAAGTATTTCAGCGAATATCATCTAACGATTAAGAATCTGGAAAAGATCGAAAAGAAGAACTAACATTCTATGATTTTCCGTTAGCGTACTGAATATCAATAAAAGTGACAAATTTGATTGAATCAGCTTTTGCAGAAGTGAAAGCTACGAAACTGATATACAAAAAATTCTCGAAGCACTTTTCTTTAAGAAAACAAGCCTTTTAATAATATTTAAAATTTGTTACAGTCTGCTAAGAAAATCTAAAACAGCTAATGAGATTTTAGCCTTGACCATAAGGTGGTAAACAACGCAAAATTTAAAAATAAAGAATAGATTAATTAAGTATTCAACTGGACATAGCCTAATCGCTATACACTAGATTTGCTAATAACTCAATCCGCTACTAATAAAACTCTTGATATTTTGTAATTCGTCTAAATTAGATCAGGTAACAACGCAGAATATCGACAACAAGTTTATTGCTGTTAGAATAAACAAGAGCAAGTCAAAGAAGAAATTGAATTAAAGCGTTTATCAAAAGAATTACCCATTTGAGTAGGTGTGAGCAGAATTTTTCTAAATCTATTAAATAAAATGGTTATCAATTAGCAAAAAGTTTTCTACAAGATCGTTATTACTATCAAATAATTAAGTAAAATATTTAGGCAGTAGTTGTAGTTTGACTATTAATTTGATACTCTGTTACTTGATAACTGTGTTTTAGAATCAGGGAACAGTTAAATTAACAATTAGAGATACACTACCGCTCTTACGTGAGAAATTTAGAGCGTGGTAAAACCATTAATGATGGTAAAAAATAACACCGATTTTTGACCTTGTTGATAATTGACTTTATTGAAAAAGCTAAATTTTTAGTTATTAAAGGCGCAAGAAATCGATATGAGTTAGTTTAGGCTTAAATGGATGACGTTGAACTGCTTGTACTTTAACTTTAGTTTTTTTCCCCTCAATCAGTAGCGTTAATGCTTCATAAAACTCTGGCTTATTTTCTTGGTTGATAATTTCATCATGGCTAAGCTCAATAGAAACTGGTTCTTGTTTACCACCATAGATGATAGCCGGTAATTTATTATATTTACGCAGACGGCGGCTTGCACCCTTACCCTGCTCTTTGCGGATTCTTGGATTAATAATTAGCATGATTTTTCTCATAATATAAAAGACTCTGCTACAGACAATACAATAGCAAATCCGATAATAAAACTAGTTACCACTTGCTAAGAAAGCAAGTGGTATTTTAACAAAAAAACTCTCTACAGCAATAAAAATTACATAATTTTATATCATTGATATCAATTAAGAAAAACAGTAATCTTGTAAAGAAAATAGAAATTATTCTGTTAATAGATATCGTCAGCTAGACAATACTTTCTTTGAAAGTCAAAAATTTCTTCTCTTTTTATAAAATTAGTTTTACGAGTGATAACAAAGTTAGGATAAAGTAATGATAGTTTTAACTGGAATATCGGTCATAGTTTTCTATTTAAAGTAGAAAAAAGGCCTGAAAGATTGCGCTGATGTGGGAAAAGAGAAATATTATTCAAATATTTTTCGCTTAGCTAAAGTTGTTAACCGAAATAGTTCTGAAACGTTTTTACTATCATTTTATCATATAAGCAATTTTTAACATTCTTTTTTCTCATCATATTTGCTAGACAATTGCATACCAGTGCAGAGAAAGATCAGAGAATTTTTCAATTTTAACACCGC
Organism: Arsenophonus sp.; assembly: GCA_046530735.1. Classification (GTDB taxonomy): domain Bacteria; phylum Pseudomonadota; class Gammaproteobacteria; order Enterobacterales; family Enterobacteriaceae; genus Arsenophonus. The sequence continues at coordinate 28,200 of JBHEQV010000039.1, read as the reverse complement.
TTTTAACATATGATTCTAATCAATTAAATTTCCTGATATTTATTACAACGCCGTTATGCGGCAATATTATTTTCAGCATTACAATCACAGGATATTATTAAAGCAAAAGATAAATTTACACTATTTTTTTGTAATTCCTTTCTTGTAGACCTTGATATTAACAGTTGTAATGTTTAATAATTTAAACGTCTGGATCACTTTTTCTCAAGAATAGGTTAGCTAAATTGGAAAATATGAAAAAAACTAAACTTTCATGCTTTGTGAATTATTTTTTTTGGATGCTAAAGCTTCCGGAATATAAATGTTATGTAGTTAGGAATATAATCAAAAAATAATACATTGATTTTATCAAAAAATAATTTTAATCCGTGACACTAATGATTTGTTGATAGAAACCAACTGATTTAGTAGGACCTAAAATAGCAATCAGATAGAAATGAAGATGGCCAAAACAATGACTAAGTCAGAAACATTGACTAAATGGAAAATTTTTTTCACTTTAAAAGCAATCAATAGTTTTTGATGAACAAGGATTTCCGTCGTTTCTACGAAAATTAATACTGCTTAGTGATTAGATAACAATGTTAAAATTTTTTTGCATCTTTAACGGTAGCAATGAAGATTATACAGTCCTAATAGGAACAAATATATTCAATAATTTGCTTAATAATTAGGGAACTCAAGTTATTATTAAATTTTTTATATGTCTATCATACTACATTCCATGTTAATGCTTCATGAATCTGTTCTTGATCCTTAAATTGAATGTTGTTATGACCAGAGTTAATCAAGTCAACCTTTAAAGTGGTTCCTACTTTCTAAGCAGACAGGATCAGATTAAATAGCATTGAAAAGGTTATTTTTTCTCGAACTACACCTCTTCATGCGTCGGTTTTCGTATTTTCACTGTCATAAAACTCGATTCAATTGAATTTGTCCTTTTTATGATGCCAAGTGCGTTAACGGGAAGGCATAGAATGCCAGCACAGCTCTTTTCGCTTTTTCTCTAGCTTCTTCATTTCTGTAGAATATTCGCTGAAACCTCTTGCTAATAAAACATCAAGGGATTTATTAGCAGCATCGCGACTCTCTTCTACCCAAATCTCCTGCAACTTACCTTTAACTTTCGGTTATATACTTTTAGGAAATAAAACTAACACCAGGAATGTTTTGCCATTGTATTCAAAACCAAGGGCACAATCCCCTCTCCCGTAGCAAATCTGAAAATACGGTTAAGGTGTCCCCCCGCCAGCGCACTTAAAAACTATTGAAAAGTTTAGCCAGTTTGCTTATGGTTATTGATAACCATTTTTGACTGCAATGAGCTTCTTAGGTCCATACGAAGTGATGCTGATAATGAGCAGTAATAAAGACGATCAACTTACCTATGACCAGGATGATTTTGTTATTAGTATAGAAATAAACGTTAGACGTATCGCATAAATTACGCAGTTACTATTGCCTATTATTCTTTAAACCATTCCTTATTTTAGTTTACTGATAGCACTTGGCAAGACACTATGTGCTTTTCACCGAGAAGCGAATCAGGGATTCGTAAAAATTATCAGCGGATATGACTCCGTAGATACAAAGCCATAGTAGCAACTCTATTCGCTGCTTTAATACACGCTTCAGATGAAGCAGTAACGAGCTCTTGAAGCATATCTGTTGTCGATACGATCCTCCCAAATCCTTTTAACTTTAGACACTTTAATCTTAAAATGCCAATATCATTCTCTATAGTTCACTGCAGCAAAACCATTACGGATAACAGGAAATAACCCCGTCGATAAGGCGGCTTTGAGGATGTTGTTGCAACTATGACTTCAAGTTTATCCTTAACAGCAGTGCTATCAGCTGCCTAGCATAATTATGCATTAGTTTATAGAATGGATAAGAGATAATATCTGATTTCAAGAATATTTGTAGAGCAGACTTTTATATCATATCATCTCTTTCATGTTAAAATTATTTACGAAATTAATCAGCAGAATAAGCAAACATCTCCAAAACTCCATATAGCAGACAATGAATATAATTCATAATATATTTCCGAAGTGATTAAAGCGGTATCTTGGAATTCAGAATTAACTTAGGATTAATTGAAACTAGCTATTATGAATCATAATTCATCAATATACCATCAGAAAAGATCAGCTAGTGGTATTTTATGCACTAAATAACCAATTGATTTGTGCCCGTTAATTAAATTAATATGAATTAAAGAATATAAATTGAATTTTATATGAAAGGAGTTTTCAACTTCAAAAAATCCTAAAATAATTATTAATTAACTCTTATTAAATAAACTAACTCAGTGCAATATTTTAATTGAATTTAATAATTCTTAGCTACATTAAATATTCTGTTATGAACAGCATGGGAATAAATTGTCTATTTTCTATATGATAGAGAAACAATTAAAGAATTTCTCATTGATTACATTAAATATCTATAAAATTGAACTTTCATATACATTATATTTAATTTATTATTAAATAATCTATATAAAGAATTATTTCTTTTATTAGAAAATAATCAGTGACACTTTAATATCAAAATCCTGTGCAATACTAATAATTTTAAGCAATTATTGAAGGTATCTTAAATAACTGAAAATAGCTGCTTATTCCTGGTAACACTATCTGTTACAATCACTGACGTTAAGATCCACGTTGAATAAAAGGTCATTAATGTCACAACAATCAACACATACATCACAAGGCTCTACAACAAAATTGCCTCGAGAATTAAAAGCACGTCATTTGACGATGATAGCTATTGGCGGCTCTATTGGTACTGGATTATTTATTGCTTCCGGCGCAACAGTAGCGCAAGCAGGGCCAGGGGGTGCCTTATTATCTTATATTATTATTGGTTTAATGGTTTATTTTTTGATGACCAGTTTAGGCGAGCTGACAGCTTATTTACCAGTTTCCGGATCGTTTTCTACTTATGGTTCTCGATATGTTGATGAAGGATTTGGCTTTGCTCTTGGCTGGAATTATTGGTATAACTGGGCCGTTACCATAGCTGTTGACTTAGTTGCAGCACAATTGGTAATGAGATATTGGTTTCCTGATATTGATGGCTGGATTTGGAGTGCGATTTTTCTATTTATTATTTTTATGCTTAATTATATCTCTGTTAAAGGATTTGGTGAAGCAGAATATTGCTTTTCTTTAATTAAAATCGTTACCATTATTATTTTTATTGCGGTTGGAGCATTAATGATTATTGGTATTTTTCGTGGAGCAGAAAATACTGGCTGGCATAACTGGCAGATTGGTGAAGCACCTTTTGTTGGAGGCTTCTCAGCAATGATTGGGGTTGCTATGATCGTCGGTTTTTCTTTTCAAGGTACGGAATTAATTGGTATTGCTGCTGGTGAATCTAAAGATCCAGATAAAAATATACCTAAAGCAGTGCGTCAAGTATTTTGGCGAATTTTATTATTTTATGTTTTTGCTATATTGGTGATCAGTTTAATTATTCCATATATGGATCCACGCTTGCTGCGTAATGATACAGGTGATATTAGTGTCAGTCCTTTTACCTTGGTTTTTGAAAATGCAGGATTATTATCTACAGCTACCGTCATGAATGCGGTTATTTTAACCACAGTATTATCAGCTGGTAATTCAGGTATGTATGCTTCTACTCGAATGTTATATTCCTTGGCTAAAGAAGGAAAAGCACCAAAAATCTTTTCATACTTATCACCAGGAGGAGTTCCTCGCTATGCCTTAGTTGCCACTACCATTGTAGCAACACTTTGTTTTTTAAGTTCAATGTTTGGCAATCATGTTGTTTACTTATGGTTACTGAATACTTCAGGTATGACCGGATTTATTGCCTGGCTAGGGATTGCTATTAGCCATTATCGTTTTCGTAAAGGTTATATTTTACAAGGCCATGATTTAAATAAATTACCATATCGTTCAGGTTTTTTCCCAATTGGCCCTATTTTTCCTTTTGTTCTCTGCTTAGCGATTACATTAATCCAAAATTATCAGGCGTTTTTAGAGGACAAAATTGACTGGCATAGTGCCATTGCCGCCTATATTGGTATTCCTTTATTTCTGGCTATATGGTTTAGTTACAAGCTTATTAAGAAAACCCATTTTGTTCACTATCGGCAGATGGATTTCTCTGAGTATCAAGGAAAATAAAAATAAACAATTATCAATTATCCTATAAATTTTCTATACAGACAAAAGCATTTATGGATGTGCTAAGCGCTAATTTTTACCTGAATCAAAGAAAAAATAAAAATAAATAACATTAGTAATAATACTATTATTATACTAATCATTTTCTTTATTGTTACGCGCAAATCGGATCAGTTGAATAAAAAGACAATCAAATAAAGTTGAGTATAATTTTATTACTAAAGGCGTTAACGGGGTTGTTTATTAAAGGGTGTGACGTTACGACATCAGTTTACAAGATGATCAGTAACCATTACTTATATAGGGAGTCGTATCTGTTTCTAGGTCACTAGAAAGTAAACCTTCTTCTAACAGAAGAAGGACGCTTATTTCATGAGATTTCTTTACTGAAAGTAAATAAACCTTTAGCGCCACACATTTTGGTTGACAAAATGATTACGTAAACTTAATCCACAACCTTACAAGCACTATTGCCTGCCCTCTTTAAGCCATTGCTGTTTCAGTTTTCTGATGAGTAAAATTAGCAGAAAAACAATGTGCTTTTCTGAATAGCGACATATTGCTTAGAAAATTATCGGCGTAGATGATACCCTCTCTCACCGAGTACAGTTATTGTGATATCAACTCTTCTACATTTTGCACGTTTCAAATAAGGCGGTAGCAACGAACTCTTAAAAAATATTCTGTTATCGCTGTGATTTTTAACCTTAAGCATTTTAATCTTAATATCGCCAATAGGATTTTATTTGGTTCGTTATACCAAATAATTGTTACGGACGACGGGTTTGAACTATTGATATAAAGGCGACGTTGAGCATGTTGTTGAAATCGTGAATTCAACTCGAGCTAAAAACCTCAACAACGATGCCTATCAATTATCTGTCAGGATTACGAATTAGTTCATGCAATGGATTACAGATCATATCTGTTTTATTAAATACCTCTAAAGTAGACTTTTCATAGCATATCATCTCTCTGTTCTTGATATCATTCATGAAATAAATTATTAGGATATGTCAGGATCTTTAAAATCTCATACTTAAAAATGAACATAACTCTATCCTTTCAACCCTGCATTGATGAAGATGCTGGAGAAAGATCGAGAAGAATGCCTGGCATTCTATGTTTTCCCATCACCGCACTGGGATATCAATAAAAACGATAAATTTAATTGAATCGGCTTTTACAATAGTGTGAGGCTACAAAAATCCGATTCCCGAAGCACTGTGCTTTTGTAAAAATAATTATTTATGGTATTTTATCTGCTACAATCTGCTATAAAGAGCTGAACTGGGTAAAGGGATTTAATTTGGCAACCATTGGTGGTAAAATAATATCCAATTTAAAACATATAGAAGAGATCTACGAAGAATTACAGACTAGCGTAGCCTGATCAGGCATATAATAGATTTACTAATAATTCTTTATATTCATTGATAATATTTTTATAGAGTCAATAACATATTTAACTAGAATTATTGATAGATTCTTTTTATTACAATCACGTTCATGCCATTTTTGCATTTTTCATAATTGCAGATAAAAGCTAAATAACCTTTTACTTCATGATTTCTGATATTAATCATCTATCGCAGAAATAAGCAAATCATAAGAGTTTCTAATACTGCGACAATATGTATCCAATTCTGAATCTATATCGATGAATAAGGCGGCATGGCTAATTAAAACACTTAATTAAGAAATATTGTTTTCTGAAAATTCTGTAATTGGTGATTGATGATATTGTTGTGCAATTTTAGCTATACAGAGTAAGATTATCTTTACTAGGACCTAAAGTTAATATGATTCTGTATTCTTTTGATTATAGGTTATCAATCACCTCAGAAAATTTCATCATACCATCACTTAATTTTTTTCTAGTTGTTAGCTGGATAACAGCATAACTACTATGAACACCTAGAAATATTAATCAGTGATTAATTTTTACTAATCAGTTGCTTGGTATTCATTGTTGTACTAGAATACAAAGTATTAAGTTGAAGTAGTCTTACTATAAAAAGATATTGTTAATAAGATGGTTTCCTGTTAGTTTAACCATATATGTAAAATTTCTAGATTCATAATTTGTATCTCTAATGCTTGAATTGATAAAAGATTTTTATCTTGCTAGTGAGCATGAATTGTTCTTAAGATAAGAACGATTCATTAATCTGCTATATTTATAATTAAATCATAATAATTTTTAATTTATTTATTAAAAAATAAAATTAATTAATTCAGATATGTTATTATTTTTTAACTCTAATATCATTTAAGAGTATAAATTTCTCTATTTTTAGACAAAATTGCCTTCTCTCATTAGAGAAGATTATGAATTTTATCAGTTGGATAATTTCTCTTTAGTACCATAATGACAGGTGTTGTCAACAACATATCTCTATAAAATCATATTTTAATGATAAGAATTTTTTAAATTACACCCCTTTCTACAATCAGTCACTCTTGAATTCTTGATTCATAAGTTTATTAAACTTATCATTATAACTTCAATAAACTTAAGATAGTTAATATATTAAAGATAATATCTAGTTATTTATTTTAATATTAAAAATAACTTTTGTTATAAATATTTTTATGCAGAGTAGAAAATAATCAAAATTTAAAGTTCTATTAAAGAATAGATTTTAAATATAATAAAATTATTAGCAAATATAGTATAATGATAGTCAGGTTATGATCTGATGATTTGTGAATCTTATTCTGCATACTTAAGCTAGATGTTGTTTAACACCAGGATCAAATAGATTAAAATCCCCTGATTTGCTTCCAGCTTTTTAAGAAGATGAAAGGTAGCTTAAATACCATTAAAATAGTTCATTCCTCGAACTACAATACTTCAACATCGGTTTCATAGCTTCACTGTCATGCAAAACCTGATTCAATTGAATTCGTCGTTATTATTTGACGCCCAGTCTATTAACGAAAAGCCACAGAATGACAGCAGTTCTCTTCGCTCTTTCTTCAACTTTTCATCTCTGCAGTATACGTTGAAATCTTAGCAACAAAATACATCAAGAGATTTATTATTGATATTATGGCTATCTGCTAGACAGATCCTCCCTCCGCAGTTTATCCTTAACTTTTGATTCTATACCTTTAGAGTTGAATCTAGCACATTAGATATTTTATGTAGCTAATGGCGTTAATACTGCGTATACGGAAATATCTTTGTTATTGCATTTCAAAAATTAATAGCATATTGCCCATAGCAAGCCTGAGAAATATAATTAAATCTAGCGCTCAGCAGCCATTAAAAATTTGGATAAATTCACTTCAAATTATACTCAAATTTTTGTGTATGATTTCGGAGATTCTGGCGTGTATCCTGCTAATTAATTTCATAAATTATTTTAACATCAAAGAGATAATATCTTATGAAAAAGTCTAGCCTAAAGATATTCGTGGAATTAAATATTACCTCTGATCCCTTGCATAAACTCATCTGTAAGAATTTGCCAGATAGCTGATAAGCACCATTGTTAAAGCGAATCTTGAAGGCATAGTTTCAAGAAGATACTGAACGCTGTCTTGTTAACGAGTGTTATGACTGTCATCCGTAACGGTTATATGTTACATCGAACCATGAAGACTAGTATTGGCGATGTTGAGATTAAAGTGCTAAGGTTAAAAAAGATCGGAAGCGGCAACAGAATATATTTCAAGAGCTTGTTGCTAGCGCCTTATCTGAAGCGTGAAAAAAGAAACGTTAAAGAATTTCTACACCCTGGCCTACCGACAAGGCATCATCAATGATGATTTTCACAAAATTCTTTTGGCTTCTTAGTGAAAAGCACATGCTCCCTGTAAGGTACCTCAATCAGCAAACTGAAATAGGAATGGCTTGAATAGCATAGGCAATGGCTGCTTGCGTGATTTAAGCGATATGCCTAACGTTTATCTCTTGGATGAAGGCATATATCATTCTCTTAGGAAAGCTAATCACCTTTGCCTGCTGATCATTATCGGCGGCGCTGCATGAATAGCAAGGAGCTCATTTCGATCGAATATTCTTATTGAGAGTTGGAAATAAACTTGCCTGAACTTTTCAATAGGCTGCAAGCACGGATCTTAATCGTTTTTTCTAAACTTGGGTACGCAGTGGATACGGTATTTGGTTTTTCAAATGCAATGATAAAAATATTTCTAGTCGCGTAGCACTAATATTGTTAAGTGCATAAAATAACTGATGTGATAGCATTACTTTTAAAAGGTATGTAACTAAAAGTTAAAACTTGAGCTGCAGAGATTTAGGTAGTAGAAATCTATTATGCCACTATAAAGCCTTTGATATTTTGTTAGCAATGTTTTAATGGTATTTTGCAACGATAAGGAAGCTGAAAAAGATAAAGAAGAGCTTGTTGCTATTTTATAACTTCCTGACAGTGCACTGAGTGTCAATAAGAACGAAGAATCTAATTGAATTGGCTATTATGATAATCTGAGCCTACGAATTCGTCACACGAAGCGCCGTAGTTTAAGAAAACAATCCTTTAATGGTATTTAAGTTACTCTAAGCTGATTAGAAAGTTATAATCGGCTAGTGACCACCGGGAGGAAGTTGACCTTGCTGAAAAATAATGTCAAATTTAAAAATGCAGAATAGATTCACTAAGCATCAGAGTGGAACTTAGTCTGACCCGTCATACACTAGATTTACTAATAACCATTCGCTTCTGACTCTTAATAAGCATCTTCGAGCGCAATGAGATCTTTAGGGTCTTCCCTATATACAGTGACACCGATAATGAGAAACAGGTAAAAGCGATTACCTGCTTGACAAGATAGTATATGCTATCGACCAAGAAATAAATATAGCGATATCAATTAAGTCACGCAGAAGATAGCCACCCCCTTGTCAATGTTCTTCAAGGCATTGGTGTTTTATCCTCCTAATTAGGCATACTAATAGGGATGATTCTACGATTTTTTTATCGAGAAGTGTTCCTCCTACAGAGTTTTGTGAAAATACCGGTAGAGTATACCTCCCCCAGGGCATATGTCATAGTAGGAACTCTTAGATGATTTTGCGCTCCTCAGATTAAGACGGCAAACAAAGAGTTTTATAAGTATATTCCGTTACCGCTGCGATCCTTTAATTTTAGACACTTTAATCTTAACATCACTAATAATCAATCTGCATTGTATAGTTCGATCTAACACATAACCGCTATAGATGATAGCCATGACAACACCCATCGACAATGCAGCATTTTACATCTTGTCGCAGCAGCATGAGTTTTAAACTCATCCTCAACAACAGTTCCTGTCAGGGATTTTCTGGTATCATTATAGATGAGTTAATGTGATAATATCTGGTTTCGTAGATACCTGTATGGCATAACTTTAATGGCATACATATGTATGTTGTTGATCATTCATGAAATTAATTAACTACATATATCAGCATCTCTGAAACTCCATACACCAAAATAACAATAACTCTCTCAATCGAATACTTACAGACAATAGTAAAGAATTTAAAGAACACGTTTTGATCTAAAAAACTTTCAGATATTGGAAAAGACGAATTCGACCCTCTGTTGTACAGAGGTTGATATAGAATATGGACTTAGTTTGCTGCTGCATTCCAAAACGAATGGTATTCATATCGATTTAATAGATGCATAAATAGGATGATGGACTGAAAATTCATAATTTCAATTCTAGTTAAAAGGTTGAGATCATCCTGCATTGATATGTTTTAGTATACAATCAGGAATTAATTTTAATCAGTATTGGATTGAAAAACTCCACTGCAGTTTATAAAAAATTAGTTCAAAGTTAAATCTGAATTATTCAAAAAAAAATTATACTATCTTCCGGGAGTGATAAGTAGGTACTGGTTTATAGGATATCAACGTGTACCATAAACGACAATGGTTTTACCATGAGCAGAAATTAGATTTTGATCTTCTAGCATTTTTAGGATACGTCCCACCGTTTCGCGTGAGCATCCTACTATTTGGCCTATTTCTTGACGAGTTATTTTAATTTGCATTCCATCTGGATGTGTCATCGCATCAGGTTGTTTTGTTAAATTTAATAATGTTTGTGCAATACGGCCTGCAACATCTAAAAAAGCTAGATTAGCGACTTTTTCAGATGTTGTTTGTAACCGTTTAGCCATTTGTACTGATAACCGCATCAATATATCTGGATTTATCTGTATTAATAGGCGAAATTTTTTATAAGAAATTTCAGCTATTTCACAGGCGATTTTAGCTCTAACCCAAGCTGTTCGTTCTTGCCCTTCTTTAAATAATCCAAGTTCACCAATAAAATCCCCTTGATTTAGATAGGAAAGAATCATTTCTTTTCCTTCTTCATCTTTAATCAAAACAGCAACAGAACCTTTTATAATATAAAAAAGTGTTTCTGATTTTTCACCCTGATGAATAAGAGTGCTTTTGGATGGATATTTATGAGTATGGCAGTGTGATAAAAACCATTTAATAATTGGATCTGTGTGTATGTGTATGTGTAGGTTTCCGAAAACCATTTCGCATAATCCTTTAATATTTTTACAGCAAAAATATGAGTCTTTATAAGGCAGTTTATCTTTAAAGCTCTAAGACAAGATACTAACTTATTTAGTTTATAAAATTTAATATTAACTATAAAGTATATTAGTTCAAAATTTTTAATATTGCTCTTAATTATACTATAAATGTGATTTTGCTTTATAACAAAAAAGCATCCTGTTTCTACTGTTTTGATTGAGTTATCTTATAAATAACTAAAAATTTATATTTTAGAAATTAAGTTAATTAACTTTAATATATCTATCAATAGATATCACTAAGCAAATATTTAATTTAAAATTAATCTTAATAATTATTTATTATTTAATAAATTAATAATTTATTAAATAATAAATAATTATTAAGATTAAAGTAATTTACTTATTAAGTAATTAACTATAAAATATTAATATTATTATTACTATAATATATGATAAAATGATTTGCACATAGTTAAATTTTAACATAGTTGTAAAAATATAAAATTGATATAAATAAAAATTTAATTCTGTGTTATTAGCTTATTTTATAGATAACTTTTATTAGTAATAAGTTTTATCAATGGATTCATAATTAAACTCCAGAGTATGCTTATTTTAGTATATGAAGTTTAGGATATGGTGATGAGGCGCCACCCACGCCTGATTGATTCCTGAATTATTTCAATAATACTGAAATGATATGCTATAAAAAATCTAGCCTACAGATATTCGCAAAACTAGATATTATCTCTGATCCATTGCACTAACTCATCTATAATGGTTTGTCAGGTAAGGTGATAGAATCGCTTTTAAGTCGTCTATAATGGTTATTTGCCACAGCAAACTATACAGGCTGTTATTGCCAATATTAATATTAAAGTGACTAAGATCAATGCGGACTTAGCGGTAAAGGAATATACTTCAACAACTCCTTGTTACCACCTTATCTGAAACACACAAAAATCGTCAAAGAATTGCTACTATATAGATATGCATCTGTGATGGGTAGTATCTCTACCGGTGATTTCTCGAAGCCCTGAAGCGTTTCTTGATGAAAAGCACATGATTATCTCTGATAGTAGTATCAATAGATTGAAACAGTAATATCTTGAAGAAGATAGACAATAGCGGCTTCGCAATTTACGCGATACACCTTCGTTTATTTTTTGCCTGAAGGCATGTATCATTCTGATAGACAAGCTAATCGCCTTTTTCTGCTAGTCAGATTGATGGTACTGAGGATGGATGTAAAGAGCTTATTTGGATTAAAAAATAATTATTGAAGTCAAAAAGAAAACTGTGGATAATTTTTTAATGGCTGGTAAACGCGAGGATTAACTGTATCTCCTGAGCTTGTTGAAGGGAAAGAACAGCGCCATTAGTTTTGTAATTCAATAGCAAAAACGTTCCTGGTTACGTAGCACTAACGCACTATTGCGTACCATAAAACAGTTAATATACTCACCTTCACTCTCTTAAGCCATGTAAACAAAAGTTAAATCTGAGCTGTCAGAAGTCTGCCTACCAAAGAGCTTTATGATGTCGATCATCAAGCCATAGATATTTTATTGCAATATTTTCAGCAAAATATTCCTGTAGCGATGAAGGATCTGGAGAAAAATCAAGAAGAGTTAGTACTCTACAACTTTCCTTCAGCAAACTTGGTGTTAATAATAACAATAAATCTAATTGAATTAGATCTTGCAACTAGCCTGAGAAACTGATGCGTAAACCGCGCTGTAGTTCAAAAAATAATCTTTTAATGGCATTTAATTTAGAACCGAGTCTTTCAGAAAAGCTGGAAGACGCTTATGATTTTATTTGGTAACTCTCTAGTGGTAAATAACGTCTAATTTAAGAGTAGAGAACAGATTCACAAAGCATCAGAATGGAACGTAGTACAACCACTATATACTATATTTACTAATTTACAGAGCAAAGTCGGTCTATAAAATCTTTACAATTGTCTGTAAGTATCCGATGGATAACTATAAATATGCTTTATTAAAATAACGTAAGAAGCGTCGAGTATTTTGGACACAATCTTAAGCCTTGTAAAGGCAGATAAAAACCTATCGAGTGCCGCGATAATCTATGCCTATAAAAAGATAATGTCCTGAAGTTTTGTTTGGCATTTGCGGAAGATATTTAAGACTACCATACAGATAAGCAAGATCGTAACTTTAAACGCTTTATAACTACGACTTAAATGGTTTTTCCTATTCAATTGCTTCATTTCACGAAAATTCCTCTTTAAGTTCTGTGTATAAACAATGATCTAAGTCAGAGTAAGATGCTATACAAGGTTTGAGAATTCAGGTACGACTGGCAATCAGATTGGAAAATGAGAAACACTTTTGAAAAAAAACGACTATGAATTCTTAAATGGGATACAGTGTCGTCGGCAAATAATGGGGAATATGAGATGTTATCATCAGGCTATGTTTGTAAAAATTATTGATAGATATCCCTTATAGTATAAAAAGAATTCTCTCTATAGCGTTTACCATAAAAAAGCAAGCAGTCATACAGATCAAAATATTCTTTCCTTACTCCATGCCAAAATAAAGCTGCATCTCATTAGATTAGTTTAATGATAATCTATTGTATGATGTCAATCTATGTATTGAAGCAACTCATTCCACTTTATCTCCTACCAATATTGTCACAGTGATATAATATTATACGCTGCAGATGTTCATTATAATTATGCAGTAATATCGTTATGAAATTTCTGATTGCAGGAAAAGATTTAAAAATCTTTATTGGAAGTCTACTAGTAAAACTACATCACAAGGTAATGATTAGTTATTCGTGATACATGTTAAATAACTTCACTTTATTGGAGTTAGCGAAACAAATAAGCATTTATTTAAAAACAGCGTTTAGATGGCCTCACTGCTTTCTTGCTTTAGCAATAACAGTCAACTTAAGTGGACTAAATGGTATTATTGAAGTTGATGAATATTTTCCTCTGAATTATTTAAAAGGAAGCGTTATATTCTACATAAGAAATCTAGAAAACATGCAAGAGTAGCAGATAAAAGGAAATAACGAATCTCGCTCTTAATTGACAAAGATTGCCATGGCCATATAGGAAATGAGATTCTTGAAGAGTTTAATGAAAGTGTATTAGCTGTTTTCTTGAACTGCCATCAATAAAGAGTTCATCCTTTGCTCATAGCAAGCTAAATAATGGTATTAAATCTTTATCAATTAGCATGAAATTAATCATAATTACTAATTAATTGGATGCTTAGAAAGTTATTAGTAATAAATTCCATATTAAAAATATGAAAATTATATCAGCTGATTAAAAGGATAGCTGAATAGCTTTTATAGTATAAAGATAATTTTATTTACTGAATTATTTGGCCTAGAAAAAATTGTTTAAAACCAGAATAATTGAATACAGGCATGGGTTACATATTGCTCTGCTAACAAAGAAATAAAACCTTTGCTAATATAATAAAAACCATACTCTTTTATATAAAGTAACAGTAATTAACCTTTTTGTTAGTGATTAAAGCAAGGGATAATTCACCATCTGTTTATGGTAAAACATTAAAAAACCTGTTTTATTTCCGCTAACACGTTATCGATATTTTCTCATTTACATAAAAGTCTATTAATAGTTTATTTTTTGTGTCATCAATAATCTGGAATTAGTAACTCTGTGATCTAGCAAAATGCACCATCACTCTCTTCCGAAATTAATGAAATATGCTCTACTTAAAAATCCTCCAGTGATTGCTGTTTCTGTGCTATTTACCACAATGGCGACTTCACACCCCTAGATTACTTCATTCAGCACTCAAATAGGAGCCAATTTGTAATATCCCAGACTAAATAGAGGTAGGTTACGGGTATCTGAATGTTCTAAGACGTTCGAAGATTTAGATTGATATTGAAGATTCGAATTACTGGTTTGATTAACTATTTGTTTATTGAAAATATTCAGCACCAATTTTTAAAACTCTTTTCTTATTAGAGGTATTGGCGAACATATAGCAATTAAATGTGGATACGTGCAAAAAAAAATATATCGATTTTCAGATAAACTATTATTTATTTCATCGATCCTCAAATTGAGGATCGATGACATCTAAGAGTTGAACTTCTCTAAATTACGTGCATAAATCTAGCTAATGGCATTAGCTTTATTATTTTATAAAAGTTCTTGTAAATTTAGTAGAAAATCAGATTTTTTCATTATGAAAAATAATTTCAAAGATAGTCTAATTAAAGATATTAAAGTATTTATAGTAATGATTTCCTTTGAATTTTAAGATAACTCCTTCCGTGATAAGAGAAGTATTAATCTCTAATTTTGGTAGCGCAGATTAAATGAAATTATCTTTACTGACCTTAAAGAAGGATCTTCTGCGAGTTTTTCGGCTCCTCAACAAAAGAGCAGCATTATTCTTAATTACAAAATCTACGTATAAAAATACAATATTAACGTCTTATGCACCTTTGATTGTTACTAAAACGCTAATCCTGATATTATTTTATAAATGAAAATAAACTATAGCACATAATTTCTTCTTTCATGAATAGGTACTTAAAGTTTAGTTTTTGAGGATTCTCCTGTTCAAAGAACTTAATTACCTTATTATTAAGATGATTTATTGAGATACGTATCACCATATACTTTAATTTTCATCTTATGATCATTATCAACCAGAGCAATCTTATTTATAGAGATACTAAATATTTTTATCAATCTATAGTTGCAGTTATAATATTTCATTGATTAGCAGAAATGGAATTAGTTCTCTATTTGTAATAAGGTTAATGAACCCGCAATAATGATGGTTTGTCTTGCGTTATGAAAGATATTTATTGATCATTTAAATATCTTCTTCATATTTTCTATTTTAATTCGTATTGTTTTAGCCTTAATTTCTATCGCCTTTAGTTTACGAAATTCAGGCAATTTGTTATCTTAATATTTCTAAGGTTTTATTTCCAATATAGCTTGATTAAAATCATTTTTTTTCTAAAGATTCAAACAAATCCTCATGCTTTATAAGTTTCTAATATTTTCATATAGCGAGAAGACTCATTGTTCTGGAGTTATTAGCAAATCTGGTGTATAAAACAGTCAATCATACGATATAATGCTTTATAAATCTATTCTCCATCCTTAAATTGGATATTGTTTAGCACTAAGGTTAGCCAGGTCAAATTCTACTTAACAGATTTCAGTTTTTTTGAGGAGACTATATCAGCTTAAATACCATTAAAATGGTTATTTTTCTTGAAGCGCAGTTCTTCTCAATCCTTCTCTAGCTTATCATCGCTGCAAGATACTTTTCTGAAAACTTTGCCAACAAAAACATCAAGGGCTTTATTACTGGCATTACAGCTCTTTGCTAGTCAGGATCCCTCCAGCAACTTAGCCTTAATTTTTACTTTCATACCTTTTGAGAATAAAACCAGAATATAAACTATCTTATCTACACAAGAACATTAGTGCTGCGAGTCTGGGAATATTCTTTCCCATTGCATTTCAAAAGCTAAAACATTGTCCTTCCATAGTAAGCTTGTGAGATACGATTAAACTATCTGCTTATAGGGCATTAGAAATTAAATCCAGTTCAATTCTGACTCTTAATAAATATCTTTGATCATAACTGTCTCCTTACGTTCATGTACAGTAACGCCGATAATAAGCAGAAGGAAAGGCGATCACCTGCCTAACAGGATAGTTATGTTATCGATACAAAAACTAACCGTTAGACGTATCGATTAAATTATGCAGATACCACGCTTGCTTGCGATATTCAAGGCATCGGTGTTTTAATATGCTGATGACTCTTCAGAGAGATCATGTGTTTTCTCATCAAAAATCGGCTCATGGATTCGAAAATTACTGGTAGATTATACCTCATGTTTTACAGGTATAAAACCATTGTAGTAACTCTTCGCCATTTTATACGCTTCAGATAAGGTGGTAGCTAAGCTGTTGAAGTATATTTCATTGCCTCTGCAACTCCTGAGATTCGCACTTTAATCTTAATATCGCTCATACTTATCGTATTGCATGACTAACTGAGCAAATAATCGTTACGGAAGACGGCATAAGATCTTGTTGATAAAGCAACGTTGAGTATGTTTATAATCATGGCTTCGATCTCAACATTAACAGCCATACCTATGAGCTACCTGACGTAATTACAGATGAGTTAGTGCAATAGATCGGAGGTAATATTTGATTTTTCAGATTACTGCATGATAGAGTTTTATAACACATGATTTCTATCATATAGAAATCATTTATGAAATAAATCAACATGATATGCAAGCATATCCGAATTTTATATACTAAAATAAGTACATCTCTATGTAGATATTAAACCTTCAAAATTAATAAATAAGATACATTATTGCTATTTTAGCCTAATAGAACTTTTTCATTTTGAATTCTATTCTTGGTAGAATGCTTATTTTTAATGATCCATGTCAATATATTAATAATTACTCTTAACATAAATTAAATCAAAAGTGAAACTCACTAAAATAACTTACGTTTATAAGTTTATTACTATTTAATAATATTTATTATTGTAATACTTTTATCTATTAATATTCTATTACTATAACCTACATCAGATTAATAAATTAATCCATTCTTTGTTAGTTTTATGTTGCATAATTTTATTATTTTCAACACTTCTTGATTATAAAATATACCCATGTCAGGTTTTAATATTTTAAAAACTATTTAATGTTTTTTCATATTCAACATAGTACTTTCCTAAAGGATTCTGTTAAAATACTAACTAAGAATTAAGTTTATTAAAACTAACCATAACACTAATTATCTACAATAATTTAAAACTAATAAAATGTATTTTTATAAAAAATTTAGTTTAAAAATTAAAATAAAATTTATGTAATTATTTTACATTAATTTTAATAAATACCTATATTCAGAAATTATTATATATGAATATTATTATAGTTAATAATCTAATTATTTTCATAAATAATTTCCATATATATTGCGATTGCTTAAGATTAATACAATTCTTATCGATTAAGAATCGTAATTTTTTAAAAAATAGAACATTATATAAAAAGTAGTATAGAGTAACAGGGATTATTACCTGTTTCTTTAAATTAGCAATAACTAGTTATTCGCCAGAATTATTACATACTAACACTATGATCTTTCAATGAATTAAAGTGAGAAAACTAACTAGTTATTAAGTAAGCTCTTAATATAACTAAATTTAACTATTAATATAAATTTATTGAACGTATAGAGATTTTAAGTTAAATTTTAATTTAATAAGCTATTTAGATACCAAACAATAAAAGTTAGATTTGAGCTTGATATTTCAAAAAATTCATTTAGTTAACCATGAAAGAACTTGGTTATTTTCTGTAGAAAATATATCGATATTTAATATATACCAAAACGTCGTATTAGTATAATAATTTATTATTATGTTTAGTTCCTTAAACTAGCTAGAGTTTTAACCTAGAAAAATCAGATTATGCTATTTCTTATAGCAGTCTAGCATAAAAAAGATATTTAGTGATAAATTATGCCATCGAGCTCTCTGAAAATTGCATCTATTTAGTAGATGAATGCTGGAAAGAAATAATCTAAATTTTTTGTTGGCAATCAATTAGTAGGATTATGTGCACAGTAATTAAAGTAGCATACTATAATGATGAATACCTTACTTTTTGCAAAGTTAATTTTAATTAACAAGCAAAAAGCAGAGTTCAGAGTTAGAGATACCTTATCTTGAAAAAGATTCACAGATCTTTATTCTGTTGAACATCTATCTGAAAATAGATCATTTATTTTTGTTAAAACCAGAGTGCAGTATCAATATATAGTACTTGCTTTTAATAAATAATTTAATAAATTATGTTAAAGTCAGTTGTAGCGCAAACAATATTACCCTTACATCCTATTAAATGTATTGATGTTAAGCTTAGTAATTCACTCCTTTACCTAAAAGGATTAAATAATTTACGATTAGTGTATATTATATAATAATCAATCAACTCCTCCTCTAATAATAGGAGGAAAAAAATACCGAGAAAAGTGAGAAAATCAATAAATTTCTCTATTTTAAATAAAACAGGTAAATTCGTTCTTATTGCATCCAAAATAATTATTAGCTAAATATAAAATAATTTTTCAGTTAACCCTTTAGAATCACTAGCAATACCTAATGATAGAAAATAAATATTCAAGTCATTAATTTTATAGCTGATATAATAACCATAAGAATACCTATACAGATGACTGTTTATTCAATAATTTTCACTGTGTGAGGTATGCCAATCGTATTGACAAACAATATTGCAATCTCATTAACAATAAGTTCACCAATGATAATCAGTATTAATGTCATTCAAAATACATGCTTAGTACTTTTGCAAAGTAACTAATATCTGGTGTAGTGAATGCGACAGTAATTATATCCGACAACAACTGCTATAATCTCAACATTTAGAATCATTGTAATACTGATAGGTACAATCGTAACTAGATTGATAAGATCATGATTTTTTAGTAAAAAATAAAATCAAGCCTAATACCAAACTCAAAGAATGCTACAGAAATTTTTGCTGTTAAATTTAAAGCCTTAACACCGAAAACAACTAATGTTCTTAGTATTAAACCTGATATATCATAGTAATCAGATAAAATTAAATTTTGTATACCAAACTAACCGAATAAGCTAACAGGGATAATTATTCTAATCAACACTGATATTCTATACGCTAAAATCCTCACCAATGAAAAAGTAAAATAATTGATAATACTTTCTTTTGCCGCAATTCCAATAAACAAAAAATTAATAATTCTAGTATTAAGATACTACATAATCTCTCTAAAATTACTTCCTTAAGTTCCATGCCATGACAAAACATAGCTGCCAAGCATAAATTGTAATAATAAAGTTATTTGCTCTATTTTAATTAATATTATATTTAATAAACTTAATCTGGAATTCAGAAGCACTCTATAAAGTAAATATTAAGCATGATTAGACATATGTTAATTTTCCTATTATTTTAATTTTGATTTATCTGACAAATTTATTTTGTTTATTTTATATAAATTTTTTCAGAATATATCTACCAAATCCAGTTGGTTTACAATATTCAATTAGCTATCTTAAACAATGCACCTCCACTTTTTTTATAAAAATTATTCAAATGGACTTCTACTATTTGAATAGCTATATTGGCAAAGGTTGTTGATATAAATCCATTAACTGCATGAAAGATTTTTGCTACAGTAGTTGCCATGAAAAACAAAGAATTATATAAATCAATGAAACTATTTCCTCACTTCCTAGTAATATAAAATTACATCTTATTAGTTAGCTCAGTGCTAATATATTGAATGATATCAATTTATATATTAAAACACTTATTCTACTTTATCCTGAGCATAATATTATTACAGTGAACATGTTATTCGCTTAGTATATTCATTTAGATAATAGTTAGATCGATATCAGCATAAAATCTCTGATTACAGAAAAACATTTAATAATCGTACTGATAGACTTATAACGGAACTACATTACAAAGATAAATAGTTTAATTATCTAACTTATTAGTAAATCTGGTGTATAGTGATCAGGCTATGTTCACTCTGATACTTTATGAATCTGTTCTCCATCCTAAAATTAGATCTTGTTACCACCAGGATCACAACAGGTCAAATCCATTTAGCTGATTTCATTTTTCTGAAGAGATGAGGGAGCAGCTTAAATACTATTGAAATATTTTTCTAGAACTACAGTGCTTCGCGCATTAGCTTGCTTCATAGCCTTACCTGTCACAAAAACTAACTCAATCGGATTTATCGTTCTTAATTAATGCTAGTGCCATGAATTGAAGTTGTAGAGTGCCAGCCATTCTTCTCGATTTTTTTCTAACTTCTTAATCGATGTAGGATACTTCGCTGAAAATATTCCAACAAAAGATAAAGGAATTTATTAATAGTATTATGAATCTCTGCTAGTCAAATCTCCCGTAAGATCACCTTAATTTTCAGTGTTACATTCCTTTGGGGAGTGAAGCTAGCACATCAACTGTTTTATGTACCTCTAATGGCGTTAATGCTGCGTCTCCTGGAATATTCTTTGGCCGCCATTACATTCTAAAAACCAAGAGACCAGGATTCTCTGGCAAGTCTTAGAGATTACAATTAAGCTATACACTCTCAGTACATTAAGAGTTTAGGAGAAGTTCATTTTTAACTCTTAATAACCATCTTCGATGATAATTCATTTCTTACATCTATACTCAGTAACATCAATAATGAGCAGCAGGGAAAAGCGATCACCTGACTGATAGGACGCTTATGTTATCGATATAAAATAAACCGTTAGGCGTATCGCTTAAATCAAACACCTACCCATTGGCTATTCTCTTCAAGCCATTGCCTGTTTCAGGCTGTTAATAGGTAACTCCAGAGAAAGTATCTGCTTTTTACCAAGAATCGCCACAGAGCTTAGTGAAATCACTGGTAGAGATATCTCACAAATACATAGCCATAATAATAACTCTTTGACGCTTTTTTCGTACTTCAGATAAGACGCTAATGAGCTATTGAAGAATATTTCATTGTTTCTGGAAAATTTCTAACCTTAGGCACTTTAATCTAAACGTCGCCAATATCAGTCTTCTAAGTTGCTGTGCCAAATAACCGTTACGAATGACAGATAGCACATCCGTAGACAAGATGACGCTGATCATATTCTTTCAGTATAAATTTAAAATTCATCTCAACAGCGCTGCTATCAGCTTCCTGACATCATTACAGATGATTTAGTACAATGAATCAGAAGTAATATCTAGTTTCGCGGATACTTATAGGTAGATTTTTTATAGCATATCATCTATATATTATTGAAATTATTTATTAAATCAATCAGAATAATACAGAAGCATATTCGACACACCTAATGCACCAGAAATAAAAATAAATCTAGTTATTTACAATGTATATTGAATACATTGATTTTACGAGAGTCAACGAAATAAACAGCTATGGATTTAAAAAAGCGTTTAGATATAAATGGTTTGACTATTTCTTTTCTTCAGAGGCGACAACCAATATAAATGCACTAATTGGTATTATTGAAGTCAATAAAATATTTTCTTAATCCTTTAAAGGGATTATTCTATTCCACATAGAAAAGCTAGAAAATATGCAAGAGAATGTGTGAAAAGGGAAGAAGGAATCGCGGTTTTAATTGCCAGAGATCTACAGGATTATGTGAGCGATGAGATTTTGAAGAGTTTAATGCAGAGTGTATTAGCTGTTTTCTTGAACTAATTATTGATAAAGAGTCTATCTCTTGCTCGAATGGAGCAAAATCGTACGAAACCTTTATCAGCGACAATGAAATTAATCACCATCGCCTAATAAAATTGGCTAATTAGAGAGTTATTAATAAGGAATTTCATATTTAAGATATGAACAAGTTATGTCAGCCAATTAAAAGATGGCTAAGTAAATTCTATGGTGTAGAATAGTTTTATTTACCGAACTATCTAGCCTGGAGAAAATTATTTGAAACCGCAACAATTAAAATACAAATGTGTCTATAAATTACTCTATTAGCAAAATAACAATCTTTGCCAAGATAACCTAATAAAATGATTATTAAGTTTTATTTTATACTATCAACATAGATAATTTCTCCTAACAAAGAGTTTACAATAAAAACAATAAAATTTGAAAACAAATCAAAAATTTTTTATATTAGTCTTATCAAGATTATTTGTAATTAAAAAATTAAGATAATTTTTTTTAAAAATATTAATTTACTTAAATTTACCTTTTCATATCTCGTAAAAATGCGTAATATATGCACTATTGCAGTCAGAGGATAGTTTTCTTTTTTATTGCCTATGTATATTTGTGATCAATATTAAATAAAACTGCCTCATTGCACAACACCAATAATAGATATCCATCTATAAGGTCTTTTTTAAGCACTGCATTACTCAATTAGTGTTAATATGATAGTATAGAAATACTGTTTTCTAACCATCAAAGTTTAAAAAAAATAAATTTATATTAAGAATCATCTATATTGATGAATTAGATATTTATTCTGTGCAATTGCAGGCAGTAATTCTCCTGATGAAATAAAATAGCACCAGTTACACGAATTAATGTTACAAGTGATACTTAGATCATCGATATCAATATTGGTTATTCTGATAAGAAAGCAAACCGTAAGTTTACAGGTTTATTTAGTATAATTACGCTATTTAACGCTGACTAAGAAAATTCTATTAGCTATTGTAAATACAGTTAATGTTCCCATTACATTAAAGGTTTAAACTGGTTTGGTTACCTGAAAAACCAAACTATATAAAAATATCTCAACTAACTAAACATTATTATACTATTCAAGCTATAACTATTCATAGTAGAACTACTCATTCCTAATTGTTTAATAGTGTAACTGAATATGACAATATTCAAGTAACTAAACAAAATGTTACTATTCCTATCATCGCTGATGGCAGATATTATTGACCCGCTTAAAGCTAGAACAGTGCTTAACTACACTGGGGTTAACGTCTTAATGATTAGTGAGTTACTAAGATCAGACCCTGTAGATCTTTCGAGAACTATAGCATTACCTGAAAACGGGTAAGTTACTGCTATCTATGCCTGTTAATAAGGTAGCACAGTACTTAATAATGCAAGCACATAATTAAGAAGCTGTAGGACTTTTACGATCCAGAAAAAGAATCGGGCGTCGCACATAAGCGTGTCTTTTAGTAATTAAGAGAACATGCACCTGATGCCAGTTTTGGCGCACATTATAGCACCATAGAGAATTCCAGCAAAAAAAGCTGGAAGGATGTTGGAGGCATATTCGAAAAATTTTGTATAAATTAAAGAAAAGAGATCACAGAATTATGTTCAAAGAACGCGAAAATTCTGACGCACCAATCGTTTCTACTGTAAATTCACAAAATCAAATAACTCAAAAGCTACTACGTGATTCAATTAAACAAGCACTGAAAAACTATTTTTCTCAACTCAATAATCAGGATATTAATGACTTATATGAATTAGTATTATCTGAGATGGAAAAACCATTATTAGATATGGTAATGCAATACACCCGTGGAAATCAGACTCGTGCTGCATTAATGTTAAACATCAACCGTGGAACTCTACGCAAGAAATTGAAAAAATATGGTATGAATTAGTTATTTATAAATTAATATTTTATTAAAAGGACTTTTATATTTTAATTTAAATGCTTTTTTTTAGAGTTATACTTATTTCTGGTGTATGATATTTTTGAGATGCCGGCGACATCCTCCTATGCTTTCGTGAATGATTTCAACAAAATAGAGATTATGCACCATGAAATCCTAGGCTACCAGGTACCTGAAAATTAGATATTATCCCACTATAGTCTATTATATTAACTTATCAATAATAGTGTTAGAAAGCTGATAGGCGCTACTGTTTAGTCGGTGCTCAAAACCATGCATATCAAACATGCTCAATGCTACCTTGTCTACGGGTGGCAAACTCGTTGTTCGTAACGGTTATTTGCTGCAGAGAGCTATGCAGGCGGGTATTTGTGATATTGAGATTAAAGCGCCTAAGGTTAGAAGAGCTTAACGAAAAAAGAAATATTCTTCAATAGCTCATTGCTTCCATAGCTTATCTACTAGGGTTTACATTCATTGCTGATTTTTATGAAGTTCTGAGTATACTTTACGGTGAAAGTACATGATATCTCTGGGAAGTACCCACTCATCAGCAAACTGAAACTCCAATGTCTTGAAAAGTACAGATAATGGTGGCTGCGTGATTTAAGCGATACCACTATGTTTATTTTTTAGCTGAATCTATACTGCTTTGTAAGACAAAGCTGATCGATATCTCCTGCTGTTCATTATCGGCGACGCTGCATGGATGTAAATAGTTGATTTGGGTTGAAGATGCTTATCGAGAGATAGAAGCGAACTTAGATTATCAATGGCTGCTAAGCGCGTTACTTAAGCGTAGTTTCCAAGCTTACTATGTGAGCCCTGCCCTTTGTTTTTTTAGAATACAATGACAAAAATATTCTCGAACATGTAGTATTATAAAATGGTTGGGTAGATAAATAACTGATGTGCTACCTTTACTCTTTAAAGGTTAAAGTAAAAGTTATAATGGTGATCTAAAGAAGATTTTTGATTAGCAGAGAGTCGAGATTTTACTAATAAAGCTTTCGATATTTTGTTAGCACGATCTTCAACGTATCATCCCATAGATTAGAAATCTGGAGAATAATAAAAAAAGCGACTGGCATTCTATGGCTTTCTCTCAGCGCACTGAGGGTCAATAAAAACTAAGAATCTAATTGAATCATTTTTTAACAAAAATGAGACTATTAAAGGTGAGGCATGAAGCACTCTAGTTCTAGAAAAAAAACCTTTCATGATATTTAAGTTGCTCCCATCTGCTAAGAAAAGATAGAACTACAGCTAAGGGGGATTGAGTTTTTGATCCTGGTGATAAATAATGCCCAATTTAAGGGTGCAAATAATTTACAAAGCATCAAAGCAAAGCGGTAGCTTGTAACTACAATACACTAGATTTGCTAATAACGCTATAAGCTTATTACCTTTTAATGACTAAATAACATAAAACAATAAATGTTACTTGGTATCAAATATGTTATCGCCCGTATCACCTAAACCAGGAACAATATAACCATGATTATCCAAATAATCATCAATAGATGCTGTATAAAGTTCAATATCAGAATGAGTAGCTTCTAGTGCCTTAAATACCTTCTGGTACAGCATCTGCTATCAATATTTTTATAGCATAACAAACCGCTTGTTTAAGTAAATTAATCGTAGTAATCAAGTGTAACCACTGATTGCCAACATTGGGGCAATAACTAATGCCATGCGTTCATTAACGTTTGAAGTTAACTTTAAAAATATAAATAGATTCCATTGCCTTTTCATCACAATATATACCAACACATTTATGCAGGCACTGGGAATACTTTTCAAAACCATATCTATCATTCCCAATCCCGCACGTAAAATTAGTACGACAGTAATTTTTTCCTTTAATTTGCTCGATATTTACCTGACTACACTACCCTTTTATTGCAATTATTTCTGTTTCTATTGTTTCTGTCTCTAAGTTTTCTGTTGCTTCATAAGTTAACAGACTACCACCTCTTTAGGGTAATTTATGAAAACATTTAGTGCTAATAGCTTTATCCAGCAATAAATTCAATTTATATTTAACTAACAGGTGTTTACCTCAACTATTTTCACGCTACTTTCCTTCAGCACAACTATCTACAATAAAATTATCAAATTATAGCGATTTTTAGCGCTTTTCACTAACAGATTAATATTTTTCCTGCATGGAATTCATTTTATAAACTTTTGAGTTTTATGAAACTAATATTAAGGGTCTCATAAACGTTTTCTTAGGTTGGTAGAATTATTGTTGTTTTCATCTATTTTGCAAAATAGAATCGCATTGTATAAGAACTTGCTGTAGCAGTAAAATTATTCAAATATAAAAGATACTGGTGTCATTTCTCTATCTAGAAATACACTATTGAAAGTATTAAAGGTTCTGTTAAAAAACGCTGCCAAAAGTAATAGGAGAATAAGGCTCACTTTATGCTTTACCACAAATATCATAAACTACTATTAATTTAAGGCACAGATAGTATCGAAATAAAACTGCGATTAGCAATCGACTTAAAACGCCATCATACAATTGAAATTGATTTAGTTGCTATGTGCGTTAATGATCTAATTGCTCAAGGTGTGGAACTACTTTTTTCTTGATTATTACGAAACCGATAACCTAGAGGTTATCATATCAATCAGCATAATTAATTAAAATCACTGTAATAGACTGTAAATAATCAGATTATGTCAGGAGTTAATGCTAAAATAGCATAAATCTCTAGTATATTTTATTGTATTTGTGTGGTCAAAAAAATAAAAAACTATTAATGGTAACAAAATTAAAGCTTGTGATGCACTAATTGCTTTAATTATTACGTTCTGGGCTCATTCTAGTTATTTTTTATTAATTAGAAATTTTACAGTTAAATCAAATAAGATTCAGCCATTATACAAGTAGAAAAAAGTTATTTTCTAATCATTTATTATAGCTCTAACACGCATCTATATGTTAAAACCATTCTGACATTAATTAAAAAATAGAATATTAATTCTATTGCTCATATTACCGGTGGTGATTTTTTTGAAAAATATTCTTCGTGGTCTTACCTGCAGAAGAAATCTCTTACACATTGCAACCGTTCAATTGATTAGATGAGAAAACCTAGCATAATAATATAATCAATACAGGTGAATTACAAGTAAAAATCAGTATATAAAAAAATTAAGTGATATTAATTTTTAGTAATGGCAGTAATTTACAAGCAATTATCGATGATTGTCAGAAGCAAAATATTGTTACTAACATTAGTGCAGTTTTCAGCAATAATCCAACTGCTTATGACTAGACGGTGCTAAGCAAACTATTATTCCAAATGTTATAATGCAAAAATCAGATTACGTAGATAATCATTCTTATGATTCTATCTCTCATAATCAAGATAGCACACGTATTAACCAAATCTGATAACATTGGCAGAGGATATATGGACATTCTTTACAACACCACTATTTCTCAGCGATTTTTAGGTAAAATTAATATTCATCCTTAATTTCCTAAATATTTTGGATTAGATACACCCACTAAAAAACGGTGGCAAATAGTGATTTAAAGAGTACTGCACTTATCTCGATCAATTTCTTTATCTAGAAATTGGATGCAGCCTGATTAATTTATAAGCTAAAATGTTTATCTTTAGCAAAGATAAACTGTAAGATATTGTTGCGTACGTTCACGTTCAAATGGAAGAAACATCGTATTTATTAATTAGTCATTAATTGATTTATCAAAGGCCGCTTCTTACCAATGGTTAATGATCCAACTTTCCTGGATCATTGTAAACTATCTAAATACGGTTATCCTAATTTCATTATTATGACCATCACTTTATGATGCCAATGAAATCATAATTTTATATACTGATAGTAACACATATTTATACTAATTCTAATTAATTAATTTTGCAGTAATAATTAACCAGTATTTAACTAAATAGTTATAGAAAACTGAGTTTATTCAAGTTATGCTAATTTCTAGTGCATGCAGCTTCGGAGATGATTGCGTGTATCCTACTGATTAATTTCGTAAATTATTTTAACAACAGAAAGATGATATTTTACCCTACTGCTATCCATGAAACCAGATATTACCTGTGATCACTTGTATTTAACTCATCTATAATTGTGATAGGCCAGCTGATATGCACCGTTGTTAGCGGAGCTTGAAGGTATATGTTACGATAACATGCTCAACGCCGCCTTGTCTACGGATGTCATCTGTCATACATAACGGTTGTTATGTGCTACAGGGAA
>JBHEQV010000038.1:0-1403 GCA_046530735.1 Arsenophonus sp. | reverse complement strand
TGCCGAGTATCAGAAGGCAAAAAAATTAACCAAACATATTAATCTTTATGTCTCTCTTCGATCTAAAAGATGTTTTCGATAAAAACTTCTTAATTATATTTGTGATCTAATGAAAATACCGAGAAAAGACGTAATGCAATTAATGCAAAATAATGCAAATAAACACAACGTGCTATAGTTCGACATGGACGGTTACCTATTACCGGCGAGAAAAATGCTCACAGTCATTTTTGGTTTCTATTAATATTGGCTATACTATTATTATCCATGAATATTCTATTCTTCATGAGTGATCAGCACTGACCCATTGTTTTTTGTTGTTCTCTTGATGTCACTGAATCTGAGTACAAAGTACTATAACAACGGATTAAGCAGGAGTTGATGGATTATTCAAATTTCTTAGTGATTTAGCAATTAACTGAAATAGATGAGTCTATGAGCCTTCGCATATGGTTTTTACGACTTATTAAGAAGCTAAGTACAAAAGTTTTAAAGGCACTGTGGTTCATATCGATACGATTTTAGACTTAGATAATACGCCTGTTATTCAGAAGGGTGATATTCCTAATATCGATAATAATAATTTAACTCGCTTAATCGATTTGCAAAATATTAATGAGCATATTTTAAAAGGATTTACGTTCCGCTATATTCCTATCTACCTGTATTGGCAATACAGAGCTACAACAACTAATAAATGCAATGCGTTAGCGAAAATTTGTTATCATCTTGTAGGATTTATTGAGACGAAATTTAAAGACTTGATAAAATCGATGTGATTAAAGTGATCTAAAAAAGCGGCGAAAGTGAACATAGTACGCTACATGCATGAGTGAGCGCAGCTACACTGCATCGAACATATTCATGACTGATTACTGCTTTATACTATTCGGTATGTTAATTTCTAGATGCGTTAGCAACGATTTTTTCTTTCCTTACAGAACAATTTTTAACCACAGCTATATTTTAATTATTGTGGTTTCAAATAATCTTCAGCAAGCAAACTAATGACCTTTGTCAATATAACCAAATAATTACGACATCACCAATAATATAACCGACTAAAAAGCGGTATGATTACATTAACCTACATTACAACCTTAGAAAGAGAAAATTGTCTTCAGTTCTCAACTTATCAACGATACAACAGTAATTTTTTCTGTATGGATAAAAGCTAAACTATCACCAATCACTTCCATGGTGTTCATCATAAACCTACAAAATTCTTTCAGGAACAGGTATTCTTCTATCAAGGGTAGAAATACTATTGTTCCGATAATTCCATAGATTATTTTCTATCCATGTTATTTCGCTTACTCAAAACGATCTCTTACAATAAGTAGGATCACGAATAGCGATGATAAGACAGTAGCCGCTAAACCTTAAAAGTCATTAAAGCCGCT
>JBHEQV010000037.1:0-1371 GCA_046530735.1 Arsenophonus sp. | reverse complement strand
CTTAACTTTTTGTTTTATCCTCTTTAATCTTTAATTTTTAAACAGGTTAATTATTTTAGTAACAGCGAGAC
The DNA here is from genome assembly GCA_046530735.1 of Arsenophonus sp. Taxonomy (GTDB): domain Bacteria; phylum Pseudomonadota; class Gammaproteobacteria; order Enterobacterales; family Enterobacteriaceae; genus Arsenophonus. The sequence continues at coordinate 1,300 of JBHEQV010000037.1, read as the reverse complement.
TAGTTGACAGTTTTAGTATATCTTTTCAATATCTTTCTCAGGAATTTGACACGTTATTTTTATGGAAGCTTGTTTTGTCTTTAATTTTCTCTTATTATATGTTTTGTTTGATACCTTTACCGTATACTTGATTCATATTTATGAATACCCTTTATATTTTTCTGATTATTTCGCTATCTCGATAATGAATTACCTATATTTTTTTTTAATTACCATTTTGAATGGAATAGTTAAACATGGTTATAACCTGATTATCTGTATAATCATTATACACCAACAGTTTAATAATGCTATCGAGTAACTCGATCAGATACCATCTGAAAATGTATTTCTGTATTAACGTTAATAACGCCTTCGCCTACGCTGCATAATCTTACTGTCTTTAAATGTTATAACATCAACAACCTTAAACGATTTTATATAGATATTTTTAGCTGTTATTCATTTTAATAAAATAATCGAGCTAGTTCCGTGCTGTAAGGGTTAGTAACTTTGCTCTTAACAATAAAAAAGATAGAAAAAACTATCAGTAATTTTTATATCCTGTATTCTAAATGCTTCTGTATAGAAGCAATGCTATATAACGCATAAGAGTCGACATGTCATGAAGCTTATCATGGTTTGACTGATACTCTATCAACAAGTAGATAACCCTTCTCTTATTCGGTATTCACCAAATAGAGAATATCACTCTGATAGTTTTTATATTGCTATCGACAAATGAGTGAATTCTACTGTCAGGCTATAAAAGTTATACAGTGCCTTAATCTCATTAGGAAGCTAGATATCAAATGAATTTTTAACCATCCTTTTTTCAATTAAAACTACCTAAACATCGAATCATACGATGTTGTGGTGAATTTTTTAGTCATTTAATTTATTTAGAAGTATTTTTATTTTAATGACTCGGATCAAATTGATATTTAATACGTTTTTTCCAAAATAATACCTAACTTTTTATCTCTTTTTCAGGCTCAAAAACCGTGTATTATTTTACGATTTGGAAATCGCCAAGCATCGACTGCACTGTTTACCAGTCTTGCAATCCAGACTTCACTATCTTTTTAGAGTGGAGATAATCATTTTTCTTCAATCATGATTTTCTTATCATCAGATAACTTGGAGGAGAATAGAGTCCAATCCTTAACGATTTCAGGAAGATTTTTTCATAAGTGACATTGTCGATGATAATTAATGCTGATTCCAGTTTTGAATTAATTAAAAGGTTGCTCGTCTTTGGACAAAACACTGTCATCGATTCCGACTTTTAGCGTAATTTTCGTTTACGATCACATATTAC
>JBHEQV010000036.1:0-4419 GCA_046530735.1 Arsenophonus sp. | reverse complement strand
AAAGAAATTTTTTATCTAAAAAAAAGAGAATCGAATTTTGATGAAGATATATCCTAAAATTGACTTCCTGTGCAAGACTTAAGTCTGAAACCAAGAAATCAAATTCCAACTATACAATTAAGTTAATAGCCAAATGGTAAGTATAGTCTAAAATTAGAAGAATTTTTAGTATTACTGTTCAGTAGTAATAGTTAAAACTATCATACCACCTAGCTTTAAAAGCAATCCTGTAGCAATGATATGCTCAACATCTTTACGAATTAAAGAAATTTAAGCATTAGTTTTTTTCAAAACGTAGATCCATGTCTTTTCGAAGATCAGACATTTGTATATTTAAATTTTTATGAAAATTCTATAAATTTCGTTTAGTCGCTACATCAACTGCTTCGTGCGATTTACGAACAGCTAGAGAAATATCTTTAAGCTTAATTTTTATATAAACCAACGCCTTCAAAGCGTTTAAAAAAAAATTTAGTATATCAAAATGCAACCTGATCCCATAGTAAATACTACTTTTTACTAAGTAAAACCACTAACAAATAACCATTAATGAAAGAAAAAATCATGCGCTATAGTTATTCAGGTGCTTAAAAATACCTTCTGCGAAAGAATATCCTCACCCGATAATCTTACGATTTTTTATATTTATAGATTATAGGCTGATAGCGAACAGAATATATAATATTTTCAATGAAAAACCTGTTACTCGTTTCGTAGCAAGTTAAAGTACCTAACTACCACCAAACTAAAACAGGGTTTTATAAATCTACAAGGACGTAGATTATGATCTTACACTTAACTGCTGTTGCTATAGAAGAGAAATATCTAATCCTATCGCTTTCATTTAAAATAGTAATCACTAACTGTTTGGCGCAAGGTGTTATTTATGGACCCTTCTTCCCAAGCCATGCTCATGGCAACATGGCTACTAAGGGATATGGTTGAGAGCAAATATCATGATAATGAGAGCTTCATCGTTAGGCAACTACAACACTTAAAATTAGTGATACTATTTAGATCAGAAAATAACTGAATCTATTTTAACTAGACGTTATAGCATATCTGAATTTACCGTTGTTAAAGAGTAAAAAAGATGATGCTAATGATCACAACCATATTTCCTATCGTTTGCTTTTATGATTGTGTCGTCCGCTCAGAAAGGATTGAATATGAATCATAAAGCGTTTAAAGCTAGGAGTATTGTTATCTCCACGTAGATGTGAATATTTTCCGAATATCCAAAATGAAACTTCACAACGTTATCGTTTCGTAGGTATAGAATTATGTCTATTAATTGGTTTTTTCATCTTTATAAGGCTAAGACGGCGTTCAATGTTTGACGTTTTTTACGTTATCTTAAGCGATAATATTACATGGCTATTCTATTGAATACTTGCAGATAATAGTAAAGAATTTATAGACCTCTTTGTTTATCTCTACAAAAATGTTCACCACTAAAAACAGAAATTCGATCGTTTGTCTAGAGCCCTTTAGCATAGAACACTGACTTAGTCTGTTGATGTATTCTCAAACGAAATAGTATGATCGAGCGATTTAATTAGGGGTATAGAAGATAGGTTGCAAAAGCTATTATTCCAATTTTTAATGAAAAACTTAAGATTATTCTGGATTGACATGCTTACTTGTACAATCGGGAATTATCCAAAAGTATTAGGTAATAAAACTTAATTACAGTCTAGAAAGATTGGTTTAAAATTAAATCTGAATTATTCAATAAAAACCATACTATCTTTCGGTATGCATTAGTTTCTAATAGACTAGGTTTTATTATATGCAGAATTTAGCTAAAATTTTTATCAATGCTAGTAATTTAAGCCTTTTAGATGGAGTATAAATTGATAAAAATGGAAAAAATTAGCTATATAAGAATGTTAAAATGATCAAAATACTAATTTATGGCAAAAATTGTTTATTTATGTAAATTCTTAGCAGATGTTTAAATGGTAATAATAGGAGTTATGCTTATTTTAGTGTGTGGATTTTGGAGATGGTAACGTATCTCCTGACTGATTGATTTCGCGAATAATTATAACAACAGAGAAATAATATATCATAAAAGTTCTGCCATACCAGGTATTCGCAAAATTAGACATTATCCTGATCCATTACATTAACGCATCCGTTAATAGTCCCAGGTAGCTAATAGGACCGCTGTTGAGGATGAGATCGAATCTATGTTGCAATAACATGCTTCAAGACACCTTTTCGATAGGTTATGTCGTTATTCATAACGGTTATTTACTATATAACAAATCATATACAGACTGGTTTAACGATCTTGAGATTAAAGTGTCTAGGTAATAATGGGATAGTAGTAGCAATGGAATGTCTTTAACAGCTTCTTGATACCACCTTATCTTAAGCGTATAAAAATATCAAAGAGTTGCTACTATATAGCAATGTATAACTGTGAGGTATCTCTATCAGTGATTTCACATAAAGATCTTGGGAATTTCTTAATGAAATGCACATGATCTCTCTACCAGTACTATTAGTAGACTGAAACAGAAATTCCTTGAAAGAGCATTTAGTAATGTTGCCTTCGTGATTTAAGCGATATCCGCTATATTTATTTCTTGGCTGATAACATATTATCGGCTTGTCTATCAGGGAATCTCATCGCTTTCACCTGCTGTTCATTATCGGCGGAGCTGCATGGATTGTAAGGAATTGGTTAGGATTGAAGATGATTATCAAGAGTTAGAAGTAAACTTTGCTGAACTTCTTAATTTCCTACAAGCGCGGAGATTAACCGTATTTCCTAGACTTGCTACTAGAGACGGTGCTTGGTTTTTTGAAATACAAGGGCAAAGATATTTCTGGACGCGCAGCACAAATGTTCTTGAGTGCATAAAACAGCTGATGCGCTAGCTTCACTTCAAAAAGGCATGAAACACTAAAAGTTAAGAGTGAGCTGCGGGGAAGGGTCTTTACTGACAGATAGCTGCGATGCCGCTGATAAAGCCCTTGATGTTTTTGTTGGCAAAATTTTGGTATATCTTGTTAGTGATTAAAAGCTAGAAAAAGATCGAGAAAAGTTACTGCTATTCTATAGCTTCCTGTCAGCTCAGTGGGCGTACAATAAAAATAATCAATTCGATTAAATCAGCTTTTTCGACAGTGAGATTGTGAAGCTGATGTGTTAACCACTTTAATTTGAGAAAATAACCATTTTAATAGTATTGAAGTTGTTCCCGTCTGCTTAAAAAATCTAGAACCTGCTCAGTGAAGTTGACATTGATACTAGTGGAAAACAACGTTAAATTTAAGGATGGAAATAGGTTAACGAATCATCAAATGTAGCTTGAGCAGGCATATACTAGATTTAGTAATAATTCTTAGTAGATAAGACATAGAGATATTCTTTAGGCTTTTTAGTTAACTTTAATCATTATAATCTCTTTATAGTATCATGCTTGATATATTTTAATCAGAAAACTCGGGAAATCAATAATGAGAAATAGCTTGATGAAAAAAATTAACTATTTAACGTGTGGATCAAATCTATTATTTATTTTTCTTTCCTTTATGAATGTTTATGCCAATGAATTGAAGGTTATGCCTCAGCTTGATGCAAAAGCTTATGTGCTAATGGATTATCATAGCGGTAAAGTTTTATTATCTAATAATCCACATGAACGTTTAAATCCTGCTAGTTTAACAAAAATTATGACCAGTTATGTGGTGGGTCAAGCAATTAAAGCAGGAAAAATTAGCGTTAATGATCTTGTCATCGTTGGAAAAGATGCTTGGGTAATCGGTAATCCTATTTTACGAGGTTCTTCTTTAATGTTTTTAAAACCTGGAGATAGAGTTTCAGTACTGGATTTAAATCGTGGCATTGTCATTCAATCTGGTAATGATGCTTGTATTGCATTAGCAGATTACGTGGCAGGTAGTCAAACTCTCTTTGTTGATCTTATGAATCAGTATGTTACTTTACTAGGATTAAAAAATACCAATTTTAAAACCGTACACGGCTTAGATTCAGAAGGCCAATTTAGCACTGCTCATGATATGGCGGTATTAGCAAAGGCATTAATTAAAGATGTACCTGATGAGTATCTATTGCATGGCGAAAAAGTGTTTATTTACAATAAAATTAAGCAATTTAATCGGCATCGTTTATTATGGAGCAAAAGATTGCAAGTAGATGGGATTAAGACAGGTCATACTAGTAGAGCTGGCTATAATCTTATTACATCGGCAACGAATGAGAATATGCGATTGATTGCTGTTGTGTTGGGCGCAACGAGTGATAGCATTCGTTTTACCGAAAGTGAAAAGCTGATAAATTGGGGATTTCGTTTTTATAATACGATTATTCCTATAACGGCAGATAAGCCATTTACTACTGAAAAGGTATGGTATGGTAATCAATCTACGGTTTTATTGGGA
>JBHEQV010000035.1:0-497 GCA_046530735.1 Arsenophonus sp. | reverse complement strand
CCAATAAATATTCAAAATATATTTTGCCTGTTTGCAGTGAAATCTTTGCGAAGTAACGTTGAACATTAAGTACTCAGCGTCTGATACGTTATCTTAACAAACAGATATTTGTCAAAATTTTAATTTTAATCAGCGTTTATTGTAAGTAGGTAATACGCATGGGAGGAGACGAGATTTTGGCAAGCGATGCGAGAAAGACCTTCAAAACCGTCGTGTTCTTGTTTGATCGAGGTATTGTCGTGTTCCTGTGGTATTGTCGAGGTATGTATCGAGGGCATTTTCGGGCTCAAGTGTAGGAAAAGTGTGGTCAAGTCCGCAATATTTACTGTCTCTTCTGTTTTCAGCGTTATTCGTTCTACTGAATATATTCCTCGCTAAAATCAATAAAAACTATCGTGTTCTCCGCAAGGAATAGAGAGATATTATAAAAAACATTATCATTCACTATTCGATAAAAAGACTCTTCAGGTCTAATCATACCAAGTTCAGCTCGAGCC
>JBHEQV010000034.1:0-44876 GCA_046530735.1 Arsenophonus sp. | reverse complement strand
CATGCAATGAATACAGCTAATACCTGCTTTCGTAGATACCTTATAAGATAGATTTTTTATGGCATATCATCTCTATATTGTTAGAATTATTCACAAAATTAATCAGTAGGATGCTCCATTATATCCAAAACTTTTACACCAAAAATAAGTATAATTTATTTAATCATGCCTTATAAAAAGAATTTTTGTTAAAGTTGCAATCATTTACGCGACTTTTCTATCGGTTATCTTAATCTTTCTCTGTTTGGCGAACGAAGTATTATTTTACGCAACCTCTGTTTGGTTGATGCATCTCAATCTTAAGTATTAAAAGCACGCATTTAGAGGTAGAATTACAGTTAAAATATGAAAACTATTTCTATCCATCAATAATAGATGATAGTGGTATTACGTAAAATTTTTTTTAGTTACTGGAGGATAAGCATAATTTTAGTAATCTTAAGTTACTTAAGATGTTTTAACTAACCCCTATCAACTTAGGGGTTAGGCACATATCCTGGATATGCCTGCTAAAGCAGAAACCATATATAAAGCCATAGGTTAAAGTATTTGTAACAATGAATGTTGAGATATTTAATATAATTATCAATAATAGTTATTACAAAAGTGATGTTTTACTACTAGCACTTGGATTTCTGGTATTAAATAGTCTTAAACTTTAGATCTGATGCAGCTTTTTATCTTCTATTACTCAGTAATAGTGGAGATTTACTAAAAGTACAAATAAGCGGTAATTGTATTCGGATTGAGTCATATTATTGGTTATCAGGTAAAACTGGCGTTGAAATGGATATGATTAATTTGTCCTGCATTAACTATTTATGATGATATGTATGAAAGAAGCGCAAAAGATATAGTTATTAGCGCTGTTAGATTATTAAGAAAACGGGGTAAATCCGTGGGATTTTAAGGCAATAGAATGATTAAAATGATTCTTTTAAGTCTATAAATTGACAATCATCGATAAATTAGAGTTAAAAAATTACTATTCTACGGTAGAAGACTTTAATAAGTTAAGCCAACGTGATGAGCATCTGCATTAGCGGTAGAAAACAAAAACTGCTTTTTGCAGTAAATTATACCTTTTATAGCTAGTTAATACATTAACTGCAGGCGATGAAATTATATCTTTCCACCGGAAACAGAAAGATAAATAATAGATACCACTACTTATATAGTAAGCGAATTTTAATATTGATGAACAATATGAATTGTTAGTACAATGCTATGATGATGTAATGGTTATTTTCACTGGTAAAGTGGATAATCATAACTTTAGTGATAGTATTGATACCATCATTTTCAAGCATGATCCCTGTCATGACAGAAAAAGCATTATAGGATACTGCTAATAAATCGTTTTGTTATTAGCTATTGTAACGTATTTATATTATCTTTTAAATTGACATTTACATCCGGATGAGGAAATTATGTTTATCGGTATTAGCAAAAACAGGCCAGACTACCGTAGCAATGTTTTTATTCACAGAATTTATTATGGATAATATATAAAAATAAAACAAAGTTTTAGAAAAAAGTATTTAACTCAATGGAAAATAGCCGTTGAGTTTAGGATGGACTGAGTGATTAAGCCGAATTTCGGTGTTAATAACATCATTTTATGGAGTTTATTTCAATTTATTAGAATTCAGCTCAGCAAAATAAAAGTAATGTAAAATCTTTGCTTATTTTTGCGTAGTAACCGATGCTTTTAACAAGAAATTATGATAAGCTTAATTTAAGTTTACTGAGTTATTTAACTAAATAAATAACTTTATCTTTAACAAAAATGATGAGGATAATCATCATGGATCAATTTGAACGTCGAAATGATTCGATTGTCCAGCGCGCTGGTGCAGGTATTCAAACCTATATGACACAAGTTTATGGCTGGATGACGGTAGGTTTGTTATTAACAACGTTTGTTGCTTGGAATGCAATTAATAATAGTAATATTATTATGTATATGGCAACGCATAGTTGGGTATTGATAGGCCTCATTATTGCTGAATTTGCATTAGTTATAGGATTATCATTTCTGTTGCCTAAATTAAGTGGAGCGTTGGCAACAACGATGTTTATGCTCTATTCAGCGCTAACAGGATTAACGATTTCCTTAGTATTAGTTGCTTATACTGGTGCTTCTGTGGCCAGCACCTTCTTTATCACTACTGCTATGTTCGGGGCACTTAGTTGTTATGGTTATACAACTAAACGTAGCTTAAGTGGTATGGGTAGCTTCTTATTTATGGCTCTAATCGGCCTGATCATTGCTTCAATAGTCAATATTTGGATGCAAAGTTCTGGCTTAACATTAATTATTAGCTACGCTGGTGTATTAATCTTTTCAGGTTTGACGGCTTATGATACACAGAAACTAAAAGACATGGGCAGCCAAATTGATAGTCGTGATCAAGAAGGTATGCGTAAATATGCTATTCTTGGTGCGTTGACACTCTATTTAGATTTTATTAACTTATTCTTAATGATGTTACGTATTCTTGGCGATCGCCGTTAATTTAATCTGATTTACTAAAAAATCCTGCTAAGCATGTTAGTGGGATTTTTATTTTATCATTTAGACAATTTTTGTCTGAATAACCAATAACCCGGAGCTGTATAATTGCTTGTGGGTACACATAATGAAATAATCAATATTAGCTAGAAGCTATGGGACCCATAACACTACAAAATCAGAATTTTTTAAAAAATTTTTTTAAACTCAATAAAATGTTGAATAGGAGATTTATGCAGCTAAATTTTATAGCAAACCAACATATTTTATTAGAGAAACTCTAGCTTGATAACAATACTGTTAATATCATAAAAACAAATACATTAATAAACGTTTGTTGTTGAGTTAAGAAAATGGTAGATATCAGTAAACTAAAAATAACTAATAAAAAATCATATATCCTTATCGTAGGATATAAATAAATAATTAACTAAAATAGAATTTTTTAACAGAAAATGCTATTAATTTAGTACTAATATTGCCTGAAAGGTAATAATAAGTAATCCTAGTATCGCTTTACTGATAAAAATTTTCAGTCAGAGTTAGCAGTAAAAGCAGAACTAATCTAGTTAACCTTGTTTAGGCTAGCGAAAATTGACAATGAAGTAACTAAATATACCAATGGTCTTAATTAATGCTATCAGTGATATGATATAATAAAATTATTTATATCAAATATGATATATCTTATATCAATGGCGTTGAATGATTAATTCGTTATTATTTTATGCTATTTGTTTTTAGCAACTGTTATTGATTAGTTTAATGACTTGGTTAACCGTATTAACGGCACTAAATCTCTATGTGCACTATTAGAGTTTTTAGCATCAAGGATAAAATCAATTAAACCATCATTGTTTTTGCGGCACCGCAAGCTGACAGTTACTGAAATTTTGTAAAAAATATCGCTAATAACGTCTTACGGTTATTAATTATTTCAGCAATTTGCTGATTGTTATTGAGTACTAATATTTTAGAAAAAGTCGTCAATTTTAATAAATTTTGTGTTAATTCAATAAAATTTTAGCTTTATCATTGTTAATGATAAGTATTGTACTGTTAGTAACATCTAAAGTAATGCAACTAAAGAAATAAGATCATTTAAAAATAACAGGCAGGATAATTAGAATTGCGTAGGTTTTTGACTATTCTAGTAGTACTATAATTCTTTGATAATCAGCCTATAGATACTGGAGAATGCTCTCTTTAATCAAGTATGCAGCATATTTTTAATTCAGTGAGCTTAATAAATATTACAGCAGTGGTGTAAAAAGAAATTAGTTAGTTAGGACAAAAATAAATATCACCGGCCAGAAATAGGATTTGTAAACTATTAACAAAATAATGACCTGGCTTAAATAAGGGGGCCACCACATTGAATAACTACTGGATCACTATCAATTTCAAAAATAAATCCTGAATTTTATTACTAATAAAAATGGCATTTAATGCAACGATGGCATCGTTAAATTGGTTACAATTAAGATAGAAATTAGTAATTTCATTCCAATGGCTTTAGCCAGATAAAGACTGGTAATAATAAATAACAATCAAAGTAAATCATAATAAAGATATTCTAAATAAATATCGTTATTATCATGTAAAGTAGGACGATAAAGGAGTATAATAGCTAATAAGGTAAAACAGCCTGAAAACTGCACCTTTCCTCTCTATGCGTGTTATTTTAATGGAAAGTAGTAAATATTACATATTGTTTTTTGCGCTCGCTGACAATTATTAATGAAGTCATTATAGCACTGACTACGGTAATAATGATACTGATCGCACCTGGATAATGAAATGTTAGTTAACGACTACAGATTAAATCAGAAGTTTAATTCAGTACTAATTAATATTAGTATCATAATTGCTGTTTTAACCTTGATATTACTAGGTTTGCCAAATTTCTTTAGTATAAATCCTGCACAAAATAAGTTATGTTGGCAAAAGTTTTTTTTGCTTTGTGAACAAAGAAATTTGTAGCTACGTCTATATTTCAATTGTTGTCGTTTTAAACAATCTTCTTCAATCCAGATATAATTCGATAAAAACGACCATCCACCATTGATAATCTACTCAGTCATTCTTTTAATCAGATTATATAACTTCATATTTTAGATCTGTAATCCCTTATCAATAACTATCTAATTATCTAGTCGTATTATACGATGGAGTAAATAACTAATTTCATGTTCGCTGATAAAAGTTTTATACTATTTAGTTCCGTCTAAGAAAAAGATGGACTTTTATTAATGATCAACTCAAAAGCATCTAATATACTCTGCATTAAATTATTCAAAAATCTTATCGCTCACATGACCTGTTGATATTCTGTAATTAAAACTGCTATTTGTTTTTTCTTTTATCTCCTCCCTCATCTCTCCTGCATTTTCTAGCTTTCCTATGTGGAATATAACGCTTCCTTTTGATAGATTTAGGGAAAAATGTTTCGTCGATTTCAATAATATCACTTAGTGCATTTATGTTTACTGTAGAAACTTAACCAAGGAGGCAGTAACGACATTTAAACGCTGTTTTTAAATCAATGCCTATTTGTTTTCACTCCCCCACAAAGTCAATCTATTCAACATACATTGAGATAACTAAGCCATTTATCATCGTTATGTAGTTTTGCTAGAAGACTTTTATTAAAATTGTTAATTTTTTTCATATAATTGTCGATTTCGCAACAATATCGCTGTAACCTCCTAATAAATGTCCCCAGTGGATAAACATGTTCACTATGATAATAGTGAGCAGGATAAAGTAGAATGAGTTGCTTCAATGCACGAATTGACATTATCTGACAGATTATTATCGAGCTAACTAATGAGATGTAGTTTTATATTGGTAATAGGGGTAAAGGGAAAGAGTCTGTTTGATCTGTATGATATTTGCTTTTTCATGGTAACCGCTATAGCAAAACCCTTCATACAGTAAAATAGATTTCTACTAGCAATCCTTTCCAACATAACCGTTTATTTACAATATAGATGCGGGGCTTTTACGCATTCCGCCCTTCTAAAACATATTAATTACCAGCGACCTGTAATGAATTTCTTCGCTAGATCAAGGCGAATGGCATTACACTAACCAATCTGGTCAATCAACAGGATAATCTATAAATGGCTGCGCCCAGGCATAGATTTCTGAGTTTGAATCGGGAAGCGCTAAAACAAGCTAGTCAAAATAGCGCTAACGCTGTCTCTACTTTCGTCACTACTTCGGTACTGGCGAAATTCTTCTTCTCCCTCTCTAGGTCTCCAGAAATCTGACGGTTAGTGAGAAACCACATCCCTGAGATTTTTATATTAGGCCAGAGACAAGGCCTGCCTGACACTGCCGAAGGTAAAGCTAAATACAGCAGGTGTTTCATCACCTTTAGAAGACAGTAACAAATCAAAACAATACCAGCGCTGAGAAAGTAAAAGATAACTAATAAGATTAAGCCAGGGAACTATTGAAAGTTAATTATGTCCGTGAGCTTGTGGCTTGACTGATGATGTCATGAGGCAAGCACGGACCGAGATTTTCGATAGTAATAGTACTAAATGTTATCGCTCGTACTACTCTTCCTGAGTTTTTACTGACTATTTCTGTCCGACTTTCCACCCATCACAGCAATTAATACTGGGTACGCAACCCGACGGAACTGTTGAGCTTTGGAGGTCATGATTGAACTTATTTGCTTATAACTGTGCTAGCTGTAAAATCCACCTAGACGCGCTGTTTATATAGCTGATGCACGCGTGTGATTTGCGGGGGGACCTTGGGGCTATTCTTTTTTCGATACGATCAGGTAGAGAGCTGTTTTAACACCCGTCTGCTCTCACGTTAGAAAATCAACTGGATACGTTCCGTCGACATAGATAGTACAGATCCATAAAAGTGGAAATTACCTGGTACATAACTATTTAAAAAACCTCTGCTAGGTGTAAGGCAGTGACGCGTCAGCGCTGGAGTTACTGATGGAAAACCCTTATCAGAAGTAGTTAACGCATAATTTAGAATATTTTTACAGTAAAAATCAACACCTAGTTATAGTGTATGCATTAAATAATTATCACAGTAAATTAAATAATCGATATTACACCATTATTTCGCAGCCTATAGCCATAAAGATTCACGCAATCATACGTGCATTCTACTTGACTTGGTTGACGTGTCGAAAGATCTGTTACGGCTTAATACCTTGTTCGGCAACTCTAATCTGATGGATAATCTGAACGTACACGGATAATATATTGCCAAAGGCAGTGTGGAAAAACTCGGGAGAGGTTTCACCCATTTTTGCGTTAAAAAATCGTGCAGTGTTATGATGTGGTCGACATGCAAGAAAAACATTACGCACACCTGAAAGCAAGTAAAGATTGATTCATTACTAGCAGATATTCGTCAACTCTTATTTGAGGTATTGTAAGAAATACGCATTGCTCAGTTATAGATTGCAGAAGATATTACCGGCTAGCTATACAAAATAAACAGATAGCAATGAATTTACTTGAACTATATGAGGGGATAGATCCTCCTATCACCGATGAACTGGATAAAAAAATCAATTGGCGAAATCTCATGACTGATTATAGAGATTAGGCGCTATACTGGCGTTAAATTGGGATACGCAAACACCAGATTGCCAAATCAGAGTAAACTATGGGATTGAGATTATTTTATCAAAAAACCATGTTTTTGAGTCAGGGCGCCCTATAGCATTTTTAACATACTAAAAATAAATCATAAATATGATAAAATCATACGGCTATAAAGAGGATGCCATATCTAAAGGAATTAGCTATAACTATCGTCCAGTACGTCTTACATGGGCAGAATAAGCGCCTAAAACCGATCGATATGGAAACCTAAATCCGCAATATTTTCCTGGATAAACTATGTAACACCTAACTGTATTCAAGATAAATAATGACAAACGTACCACACTATGCTATGAAATCAGCGCAGTTACATTGCTTTGCGAATATTCATAATCTGAGTACTATTTTATACTCTGCAATATATTGATTTTTATATTTATCCAGATAGTTGAAATAAATCCCCCCTTAGAAAGGGTAAATTCGATAAATCAGGAAAACAAGACGTAATTTTACGTATTACACCACCTATTTATTCGAAGTGGTTTATTATCTTGACCATGAAATTAATAATGACAGAACAACTAAATGTTTTATGATGCCAAAATAGGCCATACAACAATGCGTTCAATTAAAGTTCGGTTCTAAATTTTTCTAGAAAAGCATTCTCCGCCTATAGTCAGGATTATTCAAAATTTTAAGCAACTACATAAAACTCGAAGTTTATGAAGATGGATTAATAACTGTTATTGAGGGGAAATTACTGAAAGTATACTTGCTGATGAATTTATCAGCTATATATAACTAGAAGTTATACTCATTTCTGGTGTATGAAGTTTTGAAGATGGTAGCTGGTATCCTGCTAACTGATTTCATAAATGATTTCAACATCAGAGAGATGATATGCCATAAAAAGTCTACTCTACAGGTATCAGGAAAATCAGATATTACTTGTGATTCCCTTGCATAAACGCATCTGTGATTGTGCTAAGCAGCTGATAGTATGCTGTTGAGGTAGAGCTCGAACCCATGGCTACAATAAGATTCTGAACGCTGCCTTGTCGACGAGTATTATCTCGTAGTCCATAACAGTTTTTATCGCAGAAAATATACAGATTGGTATCGATAATGTTGAAATTAAAGTGTTTAAGATTAAAAAATCATAGTGGCAACAGAATATCTTTCAACAACTCGTTTAGCCGCCTTATCTGAAGCATGAAAAATCAGTGAAGAGTTGCTACGCATGGTTGGTTAGTTGTTAGGTATCTGCATCGGTGATTTCATAAAGTTCTAGCGGTAATTCTTGATAAAAAAGCACATATTTTTCTGGAGCATCATCAGTAGACTAAAACAGCAATACCTTCAATAGCACAAGGAATAGCGGTTGCGTAATTTAAGCGATACGTGTTACATTTATTTTTCTGCTGATGGCACATAATACCGTCCTGTCATATCCGTTGATTGCCTTTGCTTAGTAGTTATTATCAGCGGCACTTGCATATGGCCATAAAGGAGCTCATTGCACTCAAAAATGATTATCAAAAGTTAGAAGAGAACTGAGTTTAACTTCTAATGCCCTACGAGCATATAGATTAATCGTATCTTCCAAGCTTGCTATTGGAGACGGTGCTTTGGTTTTAAATTCAATAGAAAAAATATTTTCAGACGCGCAGCAACAATGTTGTTGGACATATAAAACAGCTAATGTTTTGGTTTCACTCCCAAAAGACATATAATCGAAAGTTAAGGAAGTTATCGGATGTTTTGCTAGTAGCTAGGGATCAGATACTGCTGATAAAGTCCTTAATGTTTTTTAGTAAAGTTATCAACCAAGTATACTACATCGATAAAGAAACTAAAGAAAGATCAAGAAGAAGGATTGGTACTTTATAACTTTACGTCAACGTACTGGGCGTCAAATAAAAACGATAAATCTAAATTGAATTGGCTTTTGTGATAGTAAAGATACGAAGCTAAGACGAGAAACTCTGTGGTTCGAGAAAATAACTTATAGTATCTAAGCTACGCTTCAATTAGCTCAGAAGAGCTGGAGAAGTGTCTAAGGAGGATTTAATTTGCTAAACTCTGATGCAAGAAACGTCCAATTTAAGGATGGATAATAGATTTATGAAGTATCAGAGCAGAGCGTAGACTGACCGTGATACATAAGCTTTGCTAATAACTCTAAACTGGTGAATTCATGTTTTTCAGTAGTTGATTTTTGCAAACTAAAAAGTAATCTATAAATTCTTTGTCAATGTTTATGAATATTCTATGATATTAATAGAATATACTTGGTTAATATCACATAAGAAGTGTCGAACATTAAGCACAATTTTAGCCTTATAAAGACAGATAAAAACCTGTCGAGTAACGCGATCTATACTATACCTACAAAAGATAACGCCATGAAGCTCCGTTTAGCATTTGCGAAAAATATCTACATCTACGTGCAGGTCTAGAACCCACAGGTTTTTAGCTTTTTTAAACACTTTATGCTTCACTTTAGAGTACTTTCAGTCTTATTTCACGCAAATTCCCTTCTATTCCTGTATAAACAGCGATTCAATTCTGTTTTGAGATACAAAAACAGAGTTCAGAAATTTACGTACGGACTGCTAATAGATTTGTCGAGAAGGAGAAAACCATTTTTCGCATGGAAACAACTAAGAGTCCCTGAATGGGAGACAGTTTCGTAAACAAACGATGGGGAATATGGCTATAATCATCAATATCATCTCATTTTGTCCGTTAACAACGGATAAGTTAAAATTACCCCCCCTAATATCTAGCTAAAATAGATGCAGGCTCTTTGTTAGCTTGAAGACAGTTCAGGCAGATCTAATTTTAGGTGTTATAATTACCTAATTATAGAACTTTATCATCATAATATATTGCTTTCAACTATATTGCTCAACAGCGATCTTGTCATGAATAGGGCTGTGCGATGAGAGTCTTAAACAATCTTAAACAAAACAAATAGTTTATTAAATTAGTGTCAATAATAGATCTGCTGTCCATCTACCCACCCTTATCGAAAATTAAGCTTCAATACTAAGTTTTCCTATCTAGGATTAATATAAATAATTTGTCAGTAACGAGCTTTACTATTAATAAAAACTGATACATAGATCGTAGTAAAAATAAATCATTTATTTATCCTATCAGCTATTATTTTACACTTACGCTATTCTAGCGACTGAATTATGATTATGCCAGTTTATTAATCACCATACCGGTGATTAATAAACTAATACCACTCCAACCTTTATAATTTAACTATTGATTAAAATAAAATCCAACCCACGACGCGGGTGGTGCGCTACAACACTAAAAATCCCAATAGCACATAAGCAATAGTAAGTTTAATTCTCTTTATCGCTATAGCTAAATGCACAAAAGGAATCTAAAACGGCAATTAAGATAATACGCCTATTCATAGTTACTTAAATTTATTTGATAACTTAAAAAAAATATTAGTTTTTTCTAAAATAATATTTGAAATAGAAAGGCACTATATCACCGTTAATAATCCGTTAACATATTATGTCTCCCATTTGGGAATTTAGTCATTTCATTAAATAGCTTTTTTAGCATAATTTTTCCTATTTTATCGAATGTAATCCGCTAATTTTAGTACTCAATTTTATTGACAGCTATAATACATACAATAAGTAAAGATAATCCAATAAGTTTTATTAGTGAATTATTCATTAAATGATGGGATACTAAATGTAGTTATAAAATTCATCTCAATACCTTCCCTCCCATAAGAGCATAAGCTACTCTAAGATCAACTTTTTACTGCTATTCTCAGTAAAATATAAGATAAAACAATAATAAAATATATTATTAATAGATCAGTAATATCATTGCTGATGCTGAATTAGTTCATTGATAAAGTATCAATGATCTCTATCATAATTGTTAATGCTAAAAATATCCAATAAATAATTATATTCTACTAATATTGTCAATCATCAAAAGAATAGATAAATACCTAGATTGGTAATCATAACTAAATAATGATTAAAATTAAAATCCAATTTACGCTAAAACTGATTAGCAACAGAAGATATTGCAAAACATTACACCAGTAATGTTCGCTAGAAACAACAGATCTTTTTATATGAAAAGATGCTATCAACTACGTTGATTTTTAACGCTTTTAACGTTATACATGAACAAAATTCATGTATTAAATGACCAATTCGTATTATATACTATTAATCCTCACTATTGATAGAATCAATATAAAGCTATTTATATAAAAATCATTGTAATTCTCAAATAATTATAATAAATTTCAACTAAAATACAAAAAAAACTATTAAAACTAGGATAATATGCTTTGGGATATTATCCTGTTAACGTAGATATAAACTATTCAAGCTCGTTCCATGAGCGGCCATCTTTAGTAATCATTGCATTAGAAGCCTCAGGCCCCCATGTACCTGCCTGATAAAGTTTGGGTGATTGATCATCCATTGCCCAAGCATTCATAATAGAATCTACCCATTTCCAAGCTTCTTCTACTTCATCTCGACGGACAAATAGTGCTTGTATGCCACGCATAGCTTCTAATAATAAACGTTCATATCCATCAACCAAATACCTTTGATTAAAAGTTTTAAAAAAACTTAGATCTAATTTTGTTGTCTGTAAATGATGTTTATGGTCAAAACCTGGCGCTTTGTTTAAAATTTCAATATTAATTCCTTCATCAGGTTGTAATCGAATAGTTAATTTATTTTTCGGTAGATTTTGACAAGAATCAGAAAAAATATTTAAAACCGGTTTTTTAAAATAAACTACTACTTCAGAACATTTTGCTGCTAATCGTTTGCCAGTTCTTAAATAGAATGGCACATCAGCCCAACGCCAATCATCAATATCAACTCGAATTGCTACAAAAGTTTCTGTTTTACTTGATTTATTTGCCATTTCCTCTGCAAGATAGCCGGCAACTTTTTTTCCTTTAACAGAACCTGATGTATATTGACCTCGGACGGTTTTTTCACGTACATTATGATAATCAATGCGACGTAATGAACGTAATACTTTAACTTTCGCATCTCGTATGCGATCTGCAGTTAAATCTGCTAATGGTGACATAGCAATCATGGCCAGGATCTGTAATAAATGATTTTGAACCATGTCTCGCATCTGCCCTGTTTGGTTAAAATAACCCCAGCGTCCCTCTATACCAACCTCTTCAGCGATCGTAATTTGTACATGATCAATTGCTCGATAATCCCAATTATTAATAAATAAAGAATTGGCGAAACGTAATGTTAATAAATTTAACACTGTCTCTTTACCTAAATAGTGATCAATACGATAAATTTGACTCTCTTTAAAATACTTAGCAACTTCATTATTTATATTTTGGGAAGAGGCAAGATCACTACCTAATGGTTTTTCCATAACAACCCGATTGGGGTTCTTATTAAGACCGGCATGACCTAAGCCATGGCAAACAGCCCTAAAAGTCGTTGGAGGCATAGCCAAATAATATATGGAGGGTTTAGTATCACCCTCAAGATATTTTGCTAGTGAATTAAATTTGTTCAGATCCTCAACATCTAAATTAAAAAAATTAAGACGTTTACTTAATTTTTGCCATAAAGTATGCTCAATTTTTTCATTTAAAAAAGTTTCTAACGCTTCTCTAGTTTCCTTTATATAATCGGCAGTATCCCATTTATCTCGAGCAATCCCTATAATACGCATATCAGGATGAATATAGCCCGTTTTTTCCAATTGATAAAGAGAAGGCAATAATTTGCGATGAGCTAAATCTCCTTTTGCGCCGAAAATAATTAAATTACATGCCTGAACAACTTTATTAATTGCCATAATATGGAATTCTCCTTAAATACCAATTCTGTAATACTATTACAGCCTCAATCGAGAAAATAAATATACCTTTTTGATTCGACTAGGCAAAGAAAGCTACGATATTTTCTTTTTCTTAAAAAGAATTTGCAACTAATTTTATTAGTTATATATAACTTTTACTTTTTCATATATTTTTAAACTAAAATGAAAAGTAAATTAGACGTCCGTCATATTTTTAATAAAAATTCAGCTAATAACTTTTTATTTATTTTTAACTAAATAACACGTAGTTTATTTTTATTTAAGTAACAATATTCCACCTTTAGAGATATTAGCAAAACAAGTAACTTTTAAATATAAAAGTATTAGAAATACTAAATAATAGCTTTGAATACTTTAATAAATAAGAAAAGAAAGTTGTTAACTCAGTACTTGAAAGCTTAAAAGCAGTTCACTTCAGTATTGAAACCTTAGCTAAATTAATTAAAATTAAGCGACCCTACTATAAATTATTTTATCGTAAAATAGATACCAATAGTTTTCCTAATTTTTAATTAGGATTAATACAAAATTTCGTCAATGGAATATTTTATGTTAGTCCTTTTATTGACCAACATAATCCTTTTAGCGCTCCTATAGCTAAAAAGTTTTTGAATCAGATATCGCTGAGTTAGATACTATACAATATAACCTAAACATCACAAATATTAATCGTGCTGTCAATCTATTAAATCAAGCAAAGAAGATCACTTTCTTTGCTTTAGGTTTATAGCAGTAGTTGTCCATAAAACTATTAGTAAATTTTTAGTTAATATCCCTTTAGTTTATTTTGATGATGTTATGCTGTAATACATACATTGTATTAACTATTAATATGGTGACGTTTCGGTTTTCATTTGGCATAAGTGGTTTGGCCCAACTAATAATTTATTTAAATAAGCTAAACTTGTTAAAGCCAATGACGCTATAGTCATTGCTATTACTGCTTAAATTTCCCTATAGAATAAATAACATTCTTATTTATCAGGATTAATGCACCTGAATATACCAACATTTAGCTGTTAATAACATCACGGTTAAGTATAATTGACATTAATAGATATACTGATAACTGGCTTTATTTTACGTAAAGAATAAATTTAGAGATAACTTAAAGCGCATAAGAAGATATATATTACATATGATGCACATCCTGATAAAATTTAGTGCTAGCTACATTTAGCAAACAAATCAATATCCACGAACTGTAGATCTGTTTGTTTTACTGCAAAATATTCTCTCTATCTAAGGCATTTAAATGATACAACAACATCACCACTATTTAATAAAGAGATAAATTTCATTTCTATCTAATAACCTATCAACCAATACCAATTTTAATAATCCAACGGAGTCATAAATGTCGAGACGACTTAGAAGAACGAAAATTGTTACTACTCTCGGTCCCGCGACTGATCGTAATTATAACTTGGAAAAAGTGATTAAAGCCGGTGCAAACGTTGTTCGTCTAAATTTTTCTCATGGCTCAGCGGAAGATCACTTACAACGAGCAAAAAAAGTACGTGAACTTGCGAAATTTTTAGCACAACATGTGGCCATTCTTGCTGATCTACAAGGACCTAAAATTCGTGTTTCTACATTTAAAGAAGGAAAAATTTTCCTTCATATTGGCGATAAATTTATCTTAGATGCTAATTTAGCTAAAAGTGAAGGTAGTCAAGAAAAAGTGTACATTGACTATCAAGGTTTACCTGATGATGTGGTGTCAGGTGATATTCTGTTACTTGATGATGGGCGCGTTCAATTAAAAGTAATTACTGTAAAAAATCATCAAATTTTAACTGAAGTGATTATTGGTGGACAATTATCAAACAATAAAGGGATTAATAAACTTGGTGGCGGCCTATCTGCAGAAGCACTAACAGAAAAAGACAAAACCGATATCATGATCGCAGCTCAGATAGGTGTCGATTATTTAGCGGTTTCTTTTCCTCGCTCAGCAAAAGATATAAATTATGCCCGTCGATTAGCTCGTGAAGCGGGTTGTGATTGTCAAATTGTTGCTAAGGTAGAGCGAGCTGAAGCGGTTGCCAATGACAAAGTTATTGATGAAATTATTTTAGCTTCAGATGTAGTCATGGTTGCTCGAGGTGATCTTGGCGTTGAAATTGGTGATCCTGAACTGGTCGGTGTACAAAAGAAATTGATACGTCGGGCGCGCCAACTAAACCGGATTGCCATCACTGCTACACAAATGATGGAATCGATGATCACTAATCCTATGCCAACCCGGGCTGAAGTGATGGATGTTGCTAATGCTGTTCTGGATGGCACTGACGCCGTTATGTTATCTGCTGAAACAGCTGCAGGACAATATCCGGCTGAAACCGTTGAAGCCATGGCTCAGGTTTGTCTTGGAGCAGAAAAAATGGCTGGTATCAATATTGCTAAACATCATCTCGATGATATATTTTACAACGTTGAAGAAGCAATCGCTATGTCAGCTATGTATGCCGCTAATCATTTAAAAGGAGTAAAAGCCATTATTGCAATGACAGAATCAGGCCGTACCGCTTGTATGATGTCTCGGATCAGCTCAGGTTTACCAATATTTTCTATCTCTTATCATGAAAAAACATTAAATCAGTGTGCTCTTTACCGGGGTGTAACTCCAATTCATTGTAATAAAGATACTAACACGATTAATGCTGTTAAAAATGCTATTAAATGCCTGCTAGAAAAAAATTATATTAAACTAGCTGATTTAGTCTTAGTTACCCAAGGTGATCAAATGGGTCAGATTGGCAGCACCAATACCTGCCGAATATTAAAAGTTGAATAATTTCATACTGTTAATATATCTAATCCCGTTATGTATATGAGTTTTTATAAAAAAATTAGTATCGTTTTTAACGAATTTTTATGATCCAGATCTTTTTTTTAAATGAATTATAAAATAATATAAAATAATTAAATACTAGATTAGTTAATCTAATAAATTTAGATGTTAATTGACAAAAATTAACAACTTTTATACTTTTCTTTTTCACTAAAGAAAATAATTCCTTTAGTATTTATTTATTAAATGAATTTAAAGAGATGCACAAAAATAATTTTGCTATTTCATTAACTATTATATTGTTATTAACACTAATATTAAGAATCAATAAATAATTAAGATATTATTTATAATAATTAACTCTTCAAGAAAAAATTAAATGATAATATCTTATCTATGTAAAATTAATAGTTAAATTAAAGAATTTCATAATAAAGATATATAAGATAATATATATCTATATTTTAATATTAATAAATGTCTAATAGTATAACTCGATAACTATTAAATAAAAATACTCCTTTTAAGGATTAATAATAGCCAATTTGATTTATAATCAAGTTAATTATAGAGAAAATAAATTATATAGTTTATTAAAAATAAAATGAATTCAAGAAAAAGTTGTTATTGTTAATCATAATGCTATTACTTTATATGACTTCTAATTTATTAGAATGATTGATGTTGATTTAGTCCTTGATAAAATAAATTTTATAATAGCACAATTATCTATTAGATAGATAAGGTAAAAATAATTTTTAATAGTTTAAAAAAATTTAGAAATGGAAGCTATTTAATAAATAAAAAAAAGTTTTTATCTAAATTTGATTTATGCGCAGGAAATATTTGTTTTAATAATTGTAATAATTTAATCTATATTAAATATAATATCCTAATAATAATGTTGAAAATTAAAATCTATATTTATAGTAATAGAAAAGTTTTAAACTTAACAGGATATAAAATAAATATATAATTGTATAAAATAACTAATTGATCCTTAATAAATTAATGATCTTCAAGAGCAAAAACTCATATGTAAATAATAAAGATAAGATTATCGTTACTGTCAATAAAGAGAATATAGATTCTATGTCAATTAAAATAAACTATATTTATAATAAATAAATAATTGCAGCTTATGGAGTTATTGAAGATAATTAATATAATAGTGTATTTTTAATAAAAATTAATAATTAAAATTTAATTAACTATTAATTTAGGTATTAAAACATTTCAATATATTATTACACTTGATATTTATAAAGAAAATATTTTTAATAAAAAATAAAACAAATTTTTAAACTTAATTAGGTATTTAATAATAATTTAACTGAACTAATAAATATTTAATAATTCTTATTATTTAATCTTTTTTATTAAAAAAAAATTTTCCTTTAATTATATTTTTATAAGGTTAAAAACGAATAAAATATTTTATAAATAAATTTCTATTATTAGATTACACTATTTAATAAAATATTAAGTGGTATTTTACCATAGTAAATTTACTAAAATTTATACAGTAATCATTTAAAATAATTTAACATAATAATTATAAATTATATATATTCAATTATTGATTTATGATAATGATTTTGTTATTAACAAAATCATTAATTAATTGTAATTAACTACAATACTTAAACCAACTAAAATTAATATTAATATTAATATTAAAACACCAGATAATAATCTGGGTATTATATTATAAATATATGTAGTTCAATAACTTAAAAAATATTATAACCCACCTCAACAATAATCCAAGCCAAAATAAAGACATCCTAAACCAAGGAAGTTATACTCATTTCTAGTATATATAGTTTCAGAGATTGTGTCATATCCCCTGCTGATTAATTTCGTGAATGATTTCAACAAGAAAGAGATGATATTGCGTAAAAAGTTTATCCTACAAGTAGATGCGAAACTAGATATTACCCTTATTCCTTACATGAACTCATCTGTAATTCTACCTAGGGAGCTGATAGTACCGCTTGTTAAGGCTTAGCTAAACTTTAAGCCACAATTGCAACAACATGCTGAATTGATGCCTTATCGATGGGAATCAACCCCGTCATCCGTAACGGTTTATGCTACATCGAATCATACAAGATGATATTAAAATGCTTAATGTAGAGATGATCGCAGTGGCGACAGAATATGTTTCAATAGCTTATTGTATCGCCTTATCTGAAGCGTACAAAAGCAGTAAAGAGTTGCCACCACCATGTCTGCAACTTTTCTTTCAGTGATTTTTATGAAACCCTAAATGGCGATCTTGGTAAAAAACACATAGTTTTCTGCTGATATCATCAGCATGCTAGAATAGCAATGGCTCAAAAAGCAGAGGCAATATGGTACTTGCGTAATTTAAGCGATACGCTACGTTTATTTATTGTTTGAAGACCATATGCCACTCTATCAGGCAATCTGATCGCCATAGTCTGCAGTTTCTAATTTACGATAATACATATGGACATAAGGAGCTTATTGCGGCAGAAGATGCTTATCTAAAGTTAGAACCGAGTTGTACCTAATTTTTGATGGCCGCGAGCGTTGTACCTTAACCATATTTCTGACTTGCCACTGGAGACACTGCCCTCATTTTTGAAGTGCAATGGCAAAGATATTCCTCTTGGTACGCAGCAGCAATGTTGTTTGGTGGATAAAATAACTGATGCGCTAGCTTCACTTCCCAAAGGCATGTAACTAAAAGTTAAGGCAGCTGCCGGAGAAGTTTGGATAGGAAAGAGCTATGATGTTGCTGATAAAACCCTTGATGTTTTTATTTACAAATTTATCAGCAAAGTTATATCCTGCAACGATGAAGAAGCTTGAAAAGAGCGAGAAAAACGCCAACATTCTATGTCTTCCAGTCAGTGCACTTGGGATCAATAAGAACGATGAATCTAATTGAATCAGATTTTGTAATAGTAAAGCTATGAATCCGATGTGCGAAGTACTGTAATTCGAAAATAATCTTTTCAATAGTTATTAACTCTGATCCCGTCTCCTCAAAAAAGTTGGAACCAGTAAAAAAATTTTATCCTTGACAAGGTGGTGGTAAATAATGCCCAATTTAAGTATAGAGAACAGATTCACGAAATATTAGAGTGGAATAGTAGCCTGACCCGCTGCTATATACTGGATTTGCTAATAATTCCATTATTAGCATTCATGCTTGACGTTTCACTACTCGTTATCAGTAACAATCTAGTCTCATAAGTACGTAAAACTATGTTAAGTATCAGTGCACTTGAAGAAATAATTCTAACAACTACATTAGCAATCTATTTAGTTTCAGTATTTTTACTATTATACGTAAATGTTTCATAAACAAATATTAGCCTAATTAGGCTAATAGGAATCTTTCTATTAAAAGACAAGATATTCTGGATTTTTAAGTAAAAATATTTTTATCAAAAAAAACTCTAAATACATTGCTAGAACTTTTTATAAAAAATACAGTAATACTGTAATTTTATATATATTTGATATCTGCTATAAAATAGTTTATTGATTAATATAATTTAACAAAAAACTTTATATAGAGGTAGTAACTTATCCAATAATAGTACTGGATTAATATCCAGTACTATTATTTACTTTATGTTTATTTATACACACAAAGAATAAATTATTTATATTCTTTTAATTGTTTATTGACATAAATTTATAATTTAGTATTAATCAAATTAATAGTGTTTTGTTTTATCGAAAAAATATTAATTTAATGATAATTGCTTAATATTTATCAATTTTTTAAAAAAAATTAGTAATAACCAGTAACACCTATTATTTAAACATAGGTAATTATAGATTAGTGATCATTGAAGAATGATGATAACTTAATCCTAAAGTATTTAAATAATGTTCTCTATCGTAAAGATAGCTTTACTTTACATATGATAAAATCGATTGGAAAATGATATTGATTCCAATTAAAATGTTAAACTTAGTGTATTAATTAATGATATCATCTATTTTATTTATTAATTTAAATTTAATATTCGAATAACGTAAATCTTTTTACTTTTATTTATAAAAATTTATATAAAACTTATTACCTATTTATCAAATAGTAATAAATCTAATTAACTATTTTTTATTGGCAAAAATGAATGAGTATTTTTACTTAAAATTTTAATAAAAAATATTTATTAAATAATTATTACGAAACAACCAATAATATTCATATTTTATAGTTTTTTAATTTAAAAAAGAAATTATGAGTAAAATTATTTAATGCACTTAAAAAAATGGACTGCAATCCAAACATTGGTCAGCGTAATCGAAAAAAAACAAATACGGTTCATCTGAAGATGAACTTGAGTTATTTTATTTTGGCGCAGACAATAAATTAGCTGTGCCCCACATGTGATTATGCTTTATAATAAAATTTCTTTTTTTTAGTTTTAAAAATGTTCGCTTATATCTATTTCCCTTATTAAGTAATATAAGGTTATAAGTTTATTATCTAACTATTATTGGTTTTTTTAAAAAATCTTGATTTTATCACGGATAATTATCTCATAATCTTGTTTATATTGTTATATAAAACAATTAACCATATTTATTATTTCACTAAATAATAGTGAAATAATCTTATATTAACTATAATTACTTTTTTAATTAAAACTATCCTTAATCAATAATTATTGGAAAAATATCAAATATAATACTATTTCTTTTTAATTATAAAAAGAAATTTTTACATAATTTTATTTTTAAGTAAAACTAAATTAGTTAGAGATTAATAAAAATTAATCAAATAAAATAAACTTTTAGTCTGTATAAAAATAATTTTTGTTAACTAGATTAGTTTTTAAAACCATAACTATCTTATAAATGTCAAATTAGCGGAGTTCTGTCAGCGACATCCTGACACATATATCCCTTGTTCTGGCTGCTTCTTTCCAGACCTGACCAAATTAACAAGTTATCTTTGTGGGAGAACCAACAGAACTCCATTGAGCACATCTATATAAATAATATAGCACATATTATCCACTTTTTCTATACAAATAGAAAAAAATTAAATGCTGTTTTTATAGAAAATACATTTACTATATAAATAGTTTAATCAAAAAAAGATTAAAGTTGACCTTATTTACAAATTTTTAATAACTAAAAAAAGCAAATGAGTTTTATCTATTGGCAAATGAAGATAATTTAACTAATACTTCCATAATACAAAAATTTAATCGTAAGTTTTATCATAACTAAGCTTTAGCCATTAAAATAATGCGCTTAATTTCACTGTTTTAGTTTTAAATTAACTACTTTAATTTCCTTATATAAACTAATTCAATACAAATCACAGGCCAATACATACTTTCCGATACGCTATTGATGAGTTTATTTTTAATAAAATTAATAATAAAAAAGCTACAACAAGAGTTGATTGAAATTAAAATAAAGAATCTATAATAAACAGAATCCATACATGATTTTAATCATCTATTTTCATTTATGAAAAATACTTTTCATATATAATTCCATTATTGGAAAATCTAAATAGAAAATAATTATTAAATAATTTTTTCAAAACAGATAGCAAAAATTGTAATTATTTGAAAATAATTTATATCTTTCATTAAAAATGTTACTAAAGCTGTATGTTACTGATTGCATGTGTATACTATTAAAGAATATTTTTTTTTAAATTTTTTTTAATTAATTAGCTAATTAATCAAGAAATAATCATGTTTCAAGGAACGTTATATATTATATCTGCTCCAAGTGGGGCAGGCAAATCGAGTCTTATTCAAGCATCATTAAAAACTCAGCTTTTATATGATATACAAGTTTCTATTTCGTATACCACTAGAGCTAAACGCGATGGTGAAAAAAATGGTGAGCATTACTATTTCATTACTGAAAGTAAATTTCAGAAAATGGTTAAAGATAATGATTTTCTTGAGTATGCCTGTGTTTTCGGTAATTATTATGGAACCTCCCGTACAATTATCAAAGAAATTATTAATAATGGTATCGATATATTTTTAGATATCGATTGGCAAGGTGCACAACAAATCTGTCAAAAAATACCATCTGCTCGCACTATTTTTATCTTACCGACTTCTAAAAATCAGTTACTATACCGTTTGCGTGATCGCGGACGAGATAGCGAAAAAACAATCAATCAACGGATGGCACAAGCGATCGCTGAAATCAAACATTATAACGAATATGATTACATTATTGTTAATGATGATTTCAATACTGCATTAGGAGATTTACAATCTATTATTCGCTCTGAGCGTCTACGTTTAGAACATCAGATTCAGCGACATAATATTTTAATTAATAAATTATTGGCAGACTGAGTAAAGGTTCAGTATTATATCCGGTCATTTCTTTATCTTAGGAGTCATATTATGGCACGCGTAACAGTTCAGGATGCAGTAGAAAAAATTGGTAACCGTTTCGACTTAGTTTTAGTGGCAGCACGTCGTGCGCGTCAATTACAAATTAGTGGTAAAACCCCTTTAGTTAAAGAAGAAAACGATAAGGTCACTGTTATTTCACTGCGAGAAATAGAATTAGGGTTAATTAATACTAAAATTCTTGATATCCGCGAACGTCAAGAACAACAAGAACAAAAAGTTGCAGAAATGCAAGCAGTTTCCGTTATTGCTGAAGGTCGTCGTTAACTGAAAAGGTAGGGCCTGCCTTGTACCTGTTTCAAAGCCTCAATCAAATCGTTCAGGACTATCTGCCAAAAGAGCATGTATCGTTACTGAAACAAGCTTATCTTGTTGCCCGGGATGCGCATGAAGGCCAAACCCGTTCAAGTGGTCAACCTTATATTACCCATCCAGTCGCGGTAGCATGCATTTTAGCGGAAATGCGTTTAGATCATGAAACATTAATGGCTGCATTGTTACACGATATTATCGAAGATACTCCAACAACTTTCCAAGATATAAAACAACTTTTTGGTAAAACTCTTGCCGGTTTGGTTGAAGGAGTATCAAAACTTGACAAACTCAACTTTCGCGATAAAAAAGAAGCTCAAGCAGAAAATTTTCGTAAAATGATTATGGCTATGGTACAAGATATCCGTGTCATTTTAATCAAACTAGCAGATCGAACGCACAATATGCGTACTTTAGGTTCCCTTCGTGCTGATAAACGACGTCGAATCGCGAGAGAAACATTAGAAATTTATAGCCCGCTGGCACATCGTCTTGGTATTCATCATCTCAAAATTGAATTGGAAGAACTAGGCTTTGAAGCACTCTATCCTAATCGCTACCGAGTTATTAAAGAGGTCGTAAAAGCCGCTCGTGGTAACCGAAAAGAGATGATACAAAAAATATTGGCAGAAATTGAAGGTCGATTATTAGAAGCTAGAATTCCTTGTCGTGTATGTGGTCGAGAAAAACACCTCTATTCAATATATCGCAAAATGCATCTAAAAGAGCAACAGTTCCACTCAATCATGGATATTTATGCCTTTCGGATTATTGTTAAGGACATTGATACATGTTACCGCGTGCTTGGACAAGTACATAGTTTATATAATCCTAAGCCAGGACGTGTAAAAGATTACATTGCAATTCCAAAAGCAAATGGCTATCAATCTTTACATAGCTCAATGATTGGCCCACATGGGGTACCTATTGAAGTACAAATTCGTACTGAAGATATGGATCAAATGGCAGAAATGGGCGTTGCTGCTCATTGGGCATATAAAGAACTAAGGGAATCTAGCACAACTGCTCAAATTAGAGCGCAACGCTGGATGAAAAGTCTATTGGAACTACAGCAAATCACAGGTAATTCTTTTGAATTCATAGAAAGTGTAAAATCTGATCTTTTTCCTGATGAAATCTATGTTTTTACTCCAGAAGGTAAAATTGTTGAATTACCTACTGGTGCAACTCCAGTTGATTTCGCTTATGCTGTTCATACCGATATAGGACATGCCTGTGTTGAAGCTCGAGTAGATCATCAACCTCATCCTTTATCCCAATCGTTGAATACCGGGCAAACTATAGAAATTATTACTGCACCTGGCGCAAGGCCGAACGCAACCTGGCTAAATTTCGTTGTTAGTTCTAAAGCGAGAGCAAAGATACGCCAATTACTTAAAAATTTTAAGCAAGAAGATTCGATTAGTTTAGGTCGTCGCTTACTCAATCATGCTTTAGGTAATGGCAAGAAATTAGGCGATATTCCTCAAGAAAATATCAATAAAGAACTAGCAAGAATGAAACTTCACTCAATTGATGATTTGCTCGCTGAAGTTGGTCTTGGTAATACCATGAGTGTCGTTGTAGCGCATAATTTATTAGGAAATTCGAGTATAAATAACGTTATTACAGATAATAATTATAACCGTAGTAAACTACCGATTAAAGGAGCAGAAGGGATATTAATTACTTTTGCTAAATGTTGTCGCCCCATTCCCGGTGATCCTATTGTTGCTCATATTAGCCCAGGTAAAGGTTTATTTATACACCATGAGTCTTGCCATAATATTCAAGGCTATCAAAAAGAGCCAGAGAAGTTTATAGAAGGAGAGTGGGATGAGGGGGTTAATAACAACTTCATTGCTGAAATTAAAGTCGACATGATCAATCACCAAGGGGCATTAGCTAATTTAACAGCAGCAATTAATAATGCAAATTCTAGTATTCAAAGCATGAATACTGAAGAAAAAGATGGGCATGTATATTGTGCATTTATTCGCTTAACCGCTAAGAATCGCATTCAATTAGCTAATATTATGAAAAAAATTCGTATCCTGACTGATGTTTTACGTATTAGCCGCAACCGGAACTAAGCTATAAACTTAAAACATTATATTTACATTCATTAAGTGATCCCATCTGACAACCTAATTAACGGTTTATATTTAATGGTTAAGAAATTTAACCTCCATTTAATTAAATGGTAAAAGCTGCCTTTTATTGCTAAAAGGAGATAAAATCGGTTTACTTGGTCTATTATAAGTTATAATTTCATTAGTTAACATGTTTTTAAACTAACCACTAATTTTAGTGATATTAATCCTAAGTTTGACCTATTAACCTTTGTTTTTCCATTTTATACATTCTGTTAATAACAATTCCGTTGCCTGATTGTCAAGCAGAACATCTATAAAAAAAGTAGGCTATCGTCATACAGAACACATTTCTACGAATCTCTGTTCGGCAAAAATTCTTTTATTAGCACGGGGTGTGAGATATTAGATCCCGGTTTCTCAGGTTTTTACGGACCTTCTGATAGAAGGTAAAGTGTTTAAACAGGAAAGGTAAGATAAATCTGGATTCATGTAAGACAAACAGGATATATTTAGGATAAGTAACGGTGATTAAGTTATATATAGTAAAATAGAAATCATCACTCTAATTAATTGATGATTAAATTATACTTATACCTAAATTAGGATTCAAAGCTAAATACTAATTCTTATTAGAATTAAGAAGAGAGTTTCAATTAACAATAAGAATAATGCCAGGATAGTATAGAGTATTCAGAAAATATAAATAACAAGTAGATCTCAATATTTGAAATGAAAGTGTTCAGAATTCTGTATCATGTTAGAAACATTGCAGCGCAATCACGCTATTAATATCATTTATCAAAATAAATAGTTAGCTGTAAGAATGTTAAATTCTAATTATAAATGGCTACTATCTACTTCTCTTATCATTCGTTAATCTCAGGTAAAACATCTTCAAAAACTCCTCTCGTTAGAGAAAGAGAGGAAGTCTTTAGTTTTCATCAGTTTTAGAGCTTCTGGTGAACTAATTCAATGACATTGGTAGTATAGATTACTTTGCAGATATCCGCCAGATAATATTAAAACTACCTCGATAGATTTCCTAATTTTTAACGCTATAACTAGATAACCATCCAATACTTCTGGGGTTCCATCCAGATTCAAGCTCATTCAGCACCGTTTCCCAGAATCAATTTTGACTCTAACACGATTTATTTTGATTCATGTCAGCTATAAAAGCTTTGCGGTGCTTTTAGCACGTATTTAATGGAGTTGTGGATCTAGTAAATAATGAATATGCTTATAAAGATTGTTTGTTTTCTTGCAGAGTAATTTGTAACCACGTCTTTATTTTAATTGTTGTAGTTTCGAAAATCTACTCCAAAACTAGATAATTGAGTAAATAAAATACTCTTTACCATGGATCAATCTCAATTATCCTTTTAATCGGTTGATATAACCATTCACATTTTAAATATAGAATTCCTTAAATAACTCTCTGATTATCCTACGTTATTAATCGATAGTGACTAATTTCATGCTTCCTGCAAAGGTTTTGTATCGTTTAGTTCCATCCAAGGAAAAAATAGACTCTTTATTGATGATTGGATCAAGAAACGGCTAATACACTCTTATGAATTAAACTTTTCAAGAATCTCATCGCTCACATGATTCTGTTAATTTATAGTAATTAATACTTACATCTTGTTCTTTCCTTTTATTTCTTTCTCTACCCGAATCTTCTACCTTTTCTATGTAGGATATAATATTTTTCTTTAAAGGTTCAGTGAAAAATATTTTATCGACTTAAACAATACCATTTAGACACTTATATTAACTGTCGCTGCTGATATAAGGAGACAGTAACATCATCTAAACACTATTTTTAAATAAATGCTTATTTGTTTCGTTGACTACCATAAAATCAATCTATTCGATATATATCGCAAAATAACTAAACTATTGTTCTTATTATCTAGTTTTGCTAGAGGATTTACAGTCAGATTATTAAATGTTTTCCTGCAATTAAAGATTTTGTAATGATATCGCTGTAATTTTATTAATATATGTTGGCTTACCGCTTCTCCTAGCGAATAACATATTCACTGTGAGAATATTAATAAAATAAAGTGAAATGAGTTGTTTCGATGCATGAAGCGATATCATTAAACAGATTGTTGTTGAGCAAACTAACAAGTTTCAGGTTGATGCTAGAGTAAAGCAAGGAAAAAAGTCGCTTTGATCTTTATGACTGCTTGCTTTTCATGGAAATCTTTCGGTGTAGCAAAAAATTCTTCATACAGTATTAATATTAGGTTTCCTACCAATAATCTTTACCAACATCATAGCCGTTTTTTAGCAGTTTCAGATTGCAAGTGCCATTGCAATCAGCGAGATATTTTGCAAGCTTAAAATTACCAGTAAAAGAAGATTTTAATTCTCTTTTCTGTGGTGCTATAACACCGATTCCAATCAAGCTATTAAGAAAGATAGGTATCAAATTTAATGGTAAAGACTCTCAGCTAACTATTTGATTATCAATATTAAAAATTATATCCTTGCCTATAAATCTCTAAGGAGATCAAAAAGTTTAGAACATGTATCATTACTTTTTTTTGAGATATTAGTAGAATAACAGAGTATTTCTAATACTCTATTTCGACTGCGATAATCCATTTGTTTTTTAGATTTTTGAATACTCTAGACTATCTTGTTTATTATTTTTATTGTTTATTAAAAACCTCCTCTTAATGCTATAATAAATAGCAATATTTGGCTTTTAATCCTAACCTAGATAGGGATTAGGATTTTAATAATCGGTCAATTTGAGGGATGATTCCTATTTTATTATATCTGACTTAATTACTCTGACTTATCCCAGGTAGAGATTTACATCTATCACGTATTTTCTGTTAAATATCTCATTTCATATCACTTTATTCCTTAATTGAATTATCGTTACCATTAAATAATTGAACAAAAAAAAATGTAAAAAAACTTTTTTATCGGCTATTTTGTGCCTCACTATCTTCTAAGGTAGTGCTATCAATCTTACCTGTATCCAAAATATAAATAAAGTTTACTGCTTTACTCACAATTACTTTGTTAGCAACATTATTATAATTGCTGCTAACCATAACATTATCTATCAAAACACTACTAGCATAGTAATCATCGCACATCTATTTTTATTAATTTTCTCTACTATCTCAATAAGATATCATTAGTACCTTTATCAGGTACTAATTAACATTAAATTAAGTACTGTATTATTAAATAAATCAGTAATACCAAAAGTAAATTGTTTTATTCTATTAGTCGATTTATTCATTTTATTGCCAATTAATATAATACTTTCAACTTTAGCAGTGGTGATATTAAGTACAAAGGTAATAGGGATAATATTTCCTATTGCCATCTTTTATCCCTGCCGTTAATACTCCGCTCAAATGAGCTTACTATTAATATTAGTTTTTACTATTGGTTATTACCATTAGGGTATTAGTATGTTTTCTATTTATATCAAATAATATTATCCCACTATATTTAAATCCATCAATAATAAAAGTAATTTTCTACTGGGAAGTGTTTTATGTTTTTTATTCTGTACTAATTCTGTAGCAACATAAAGATCGTTATTATTGACTACCTATGCATTATTTATTGTTAACATCATTGCTTTGATAATATTTTGTAATGGCATAACATTAATCATCATAACTGCTATATTAGACTGATTCCTTGAATCTTAACAGCTACTATTGAGATATGGTAAAATTAAGCGGTTTTATTTGTTTTTATAGAATATAAATCTGTATTATTAAATAATTTTGATTATCAAATAACTTGAATCTTAGCACTTTGAACAATTAATCTGGTGATTTCTAACTAACTTGTTTTAAGCAATATTTAACTTTATTAATTGTTACCGTTACCGACTATATTGCGCTGCTTTTTATTTAGTACTTTTTAAAAAAAATATATAAAAGTTCTTACTACACTATTGCATAACAATATCGCAATTACGATCAACAAAATCTTAATGGTTATCCGCTAAACTACGCATTAAGTCAACATTATCGAAATCAAGATAATCAGCTAGTAATACTCTAAACCAATATGACAATTCCATATTAATCCTATTTCCTTAGTATCGTTCACGCGAAATCTGCGTTTTAGAGACCAATAATAGAAAGAAGTATAATTTAAGAAAAGTGGTCACAGAAGGATTATCTATTAAATCATTACTTTAGACATCTTTATTGTCAATAATAAAGCCTTTGATGCTTTGATACAAGGTTTTTAGTAATCATTCCAGGCAATTAAGAAATTCAGCCCAGTGCACTTCCTGACTCTAGACAACCATCTTTAATCACAACTCTGCCTCCTTACGTCCATGCAGTAATGTCAATCAAGCCTAAGAGATACGGTTAAAATCCTGCGCTTGAGCGATGAAGAAGATAAATAAAAATCGAGAAAAACTATTGGCATTTTATCCATTTCCGTTAGTGCACTGTGTGTAAACCGTTAAATAAGAAGGACAAATTTAATAAATTGGATTTGCGGAAGTGAGGATACGAAGCTGATGCGCGAAAGAGGTATAATTTGAAAAAACAACTCTTTAATAGCATTTAAGCTGCCACTCCCATCTGCTCAGAATACCTAGAACTGGTTAGTGTAGGATCTTGATCTGTTTTAACTCTTGGTAAGTAAAGAATGTACAATTTAAGGATGAAAAGCAGATTTACGAAGCATCAGAGTAGAACGTAGCTTAATCATTATACACAAGATTTGCTAATAATTCCTTTACTAACAAAACACCTCTAACAATCATCTACAAAATGATTGAACATCATAATATAACACTTAAAATATGCTACTATTATTCTATTGCAGAAAATTTTCTTATTTCATTCTCTATTCTGTAGTTATACTGCTTTATAAAAGAAATATATTTACTTCAGATTAATATTCATTTTCTAAAACAGTTTGCTATTTTTGATTTATTTTACAGCAAACGATAAATAGAATTAATTTAATTGATTTTCTCTGTTTAATAAAAGTTAAATTTCAAATCTAATTGAATTAAAATTATGACCGTAAATAAACATATTTAAACAATTTTAAACATTTTAAAACGCATGAAAACAAAAGATTTAATTGTTCTAGGTATTGGTATTGCTGATGCTGGATAAAGACCATATCACTATCAGTACTTAGAATTTTAAGATCTTGTTAGCACAATTTTTTTGCTAGTTTCAAATTTAATCCCATGTCCGGATTAAGCATTTAAAGCATTATGAATTTTATTTAGTTAGTGAAACTGAATCGCTGATCAAGCGTGAAGTTTTATTTAACCTTATTCCCCTGATATCGTTTTCTTTATATTTTTCAGTTATCTCATCAAATTTATCTTCATCCTGCCTGGATAATCCGTGCTATCCTTTTCCTTTATGATCATCTCGGTAAGCATACCAGTCTACCAGGAAGTAAAGAAACTAAATATGGTAAAACTCCATCTTTAAAATAGAATTAAAAAAAATTTTAAATATTCAGATTGTTGGGTAGATGAGATGTACGTTTAGTCGTCTTTAATGTATAATAAATTCTCAAATATAAAGGTGAAGTTTGAACTCGTACTAAACCAACGAAAATCTGGCCTAAAAATGGACTTCTAAATCATATAAGCAGAAGACTTCTGTACAGATAAAAAGAAACTTAGTAAACTAAAGATTAGTAAACTAAACTGGGTATTGGGTTAATCCTTTATTAATAAGTGATTGCAATTAAAATTTACCTATG
This sequence comes from Arsenophonus sp., assembly GCA_046530735.1. GTDB lineage: Bacteria > Pseudomonadota > Gammaproteobacteria > Enterobacterales > Enterobacteriaceae > Arsenophonus. The sequence goes on along the minus strand of JBHEQV010000034.1, from coordinate 14,550 downwards.
ATATTAGGATATTAAAAGAGTCATATTGTTGTACTCAGTCACAATAGCTCGCAAGGTTATACTTTATAAAGTAAAGTACTGTATTATTTTTGTTTTTTCTTAGATAAACGAGTTTTATTATCGGTACTATCGAGAGATCTCGAATATCAAGATGATTCAAAAAATGTTCACATAGATAATATTGAAATCAATTACTTATTAAAAGTTATAACGGTCATTAAAAATGACTAATACAGCAAGTTATTATCTGGAGTTACTTTGTATATGTTAATAATTTAATTATGAATCTAATTCAGCTAAACTGTTACACATTATTACACACTCGATTTTATGATAAATAAGAAAAGTACCTCTACTGTCTATTTCAGTAGAGTAAATTAACTACATATTAAACTTGCAGAATATGCCATAGTTAAGTTAGCTTATTACTGCCATAATGCCGGCAAAAAGCGTGGACTAAATAAGTAGTTACTTATCTGGTAGCAATATCGAAGGCTGTGATCATAACGGTTATGCTAAACTATTACAGAAATGTTACTAATGTTAACAGAAGGAATTGCATTTTTATATCCACACAATTACAGAAGTAACAACAATTTAATCTTAAACAAGCACGATGCTTATCAGATCTATCTGAATCATTTAGTCATATTTTATATAGAACTGAATTGTATTATTTAGTTAAAAATAAATAGGTTATAGAGTTATGTGATTCTATTTAGCATAGAAATAAATTAAGTCTATGTCTCAATAGATAACTGAAAATAATTAATAACACAATGGCTGAGCCAAATATAAAAAGCTAAAATAACACCATCAAAGCTTCATGAATTTATGAAGTTCTTTCTATCGCAACTATATTGATTATAATCCAATCAATATAGTTAATAAAGTTTCTTTGCTGTATCTAACCAATCCTGCTTAAACTTATGTTGCATACTTTCAACTGCATTAATAATGTCATGATGAACTAGTTTATCATTTTGAATACCAACACAGCGGCCACCATACCCCTGTAAAAGTAATTGAATAGAATAAGCACCCATACGGGACGCTAGAACACGATCACTGGCTACTGGACTACCACCTCGCTGAATATGGCCTAAAACAGTTGCTCGTGTTTCATGTCTCGTTTCTTTTTCAATATATTTTGCCAACTCATTAACATCATAGATATGTTCAGTAATAGCAATGATCGCATGACGTTTACCTCTTGCTAAGTCAGACTTAATTTCTTTCAGTAACTCTTTCTTATCAAAAGGTATTTCTGGTAATACCACAAACTCGCAGCCTCCAGCAATAGCTGCGGATAAAGTCAAATCACCACAGTGGCGACCCATTATTTCAACTATCGAAATACGTTTATGGGAAGTTGAGGTATCACGTAAACGATCAATTGCTTCAACAATGGTATCTAAAGCAGTAAAATAACCAATCGTATAATCAGTACCGGCAACATCATTATCAATTGTTCCAGGTACTCCTATACATGGGAAACCAGCTTCACTGATCTTCTTTGCGCCACGATAAGAGCCATCTCCACCAATGACAATCAAGGCATCAATATTATGTTTTCTCATATTATCAATAGCTTGATCTCTTACCTTCTCACTATCACGAAATTTAGGAAAACGAGCAGAGCCTAAGAAAGTACCACCGCGATTAATAATATCAGAAACACTAAAACGGTTAAGTTTTTTTATTCGATTTTCATAAAGCCCCATATAGCCGTCATAAATACCATAAACTTCTAAATCTTCAGAAATCCCCATTCGCACAACACTACGGATAGTAGCATTCATTCCTGGTGCATCACCACCACTGCTTAAAACGCCAACTCTTTTTATTCCTTTTTTGTTCATCTTGACCTCTAATTTAATATTTTGTTAGAAGGATAAAAACCATTATTTTATTTATTTTACTTGTAATAATAACGAGCTGAATTGATTCAAATTACTATATTATACGATAAAAATTTGAGTTATTAGTAAATCTTATCTATAAGAATTAGTTTATGCTTTGATACTTCACAAATCTGTTCTTCATCCCTTAAATTGGATGTTATTTTTACGCTACAGGGTACGCAAGCTCAAAATCTCCTTAGTCAGTTTCATATTTTCTGAACAAACGGAAGTAGCTTAAATAGTATTGAAAGGGTTATCTTTTCTAACCACAGCACTTCGCGCATCAGCTTCATAGGCTTACTATTACAAAACCAGATTCAATCGGATTCCTTACTCTTATTGAATGGCCAAGTGCCGCTCTGGACGGGAAGGAATATAATGTCAGCAGCTCTTCTCGCTCTTTCTGGAACTTTTTATCGCTAGATAATATTCACTGAAACCCCATTTGCCAATAAAATATCAAGAGCTTTATGATTGGCATCATGGTTCCTTGTTAGCCAAAACTTCAGCAGTTAATCCTTACTTTCGGTTCTGTGTCTTTGGGGAGCGAAGATACACATGATTTGTTTATATACCAAATAGGATTGAATGTTACGTATCCTAAAATATCTTGCCATTGCATTCCAAAACTAAGGGCATCGCCGTTTCCGTGCTAATCCATGGAAAATATGGTAAAGCAATGTGCTTACAGGTTATTAAGATCTTAGACTCAGTTTGCTTCTGGTTATCGGTAACCATTTTCGACTGAAACGAGCTCTTTATATTCATGCAATGATATCGATAAATTAAGCAGTAGATTAAAGATAATCAGATTTCCTTACAGGGACGATATGTCTCCATTTAATGAGAAATAAATGTAGCGAGTGTATCGCTTAAATCATACAACTTTACCATACATAGAGTACTAACTTTTTGCTGCTTTTGCACACTTCAGCTAAGGTTGTTCAATGAACTGTTGAAACATATTCCGTTGCCACTTCAATCCTAATCTTAGGCACTTTAATTTCAACATCGTCAATACTAGTCTATAATGGTTTTCTATGGTAATAGATAACCATTACAGACGGGCGTTATGATTAGGAAATTGAATCACTCTTTAAGAGCGATCAAAAACTTCCTTTTATTTCTAAAATGAGATAAAAATCGGCTTACTGTGTCTATTTTAAGTTAAAATTTCGTTGAAGTTTGTATTATTTGAGCTAATGCACTATTTTTAATCACATTAACTATAACTTTGTCTTAATAACTATTGTCATTTCATTTTATGCATTCTTATTAACAACAAATTCTATTGCCTGTTTACTAAACTGAGCGTCGATAAAATAATCTGTTTCCACACAGAATGCATTTGCATGTATCTGTGCGCAGGAATTCTTTTATTAGGATGACAAACTTCTATTTTTCCGGTTTTTTACGACCTGCATCTTTAAAGACTTATATAATATGCCGTCGGCAATAGTATGCCTCGTTGAGGATTTGACAAAATCATAATACAGACCATCTTAACATGACTCGCTTGAATATGGCTAATATAGCAGAGCAGCCGATCACTTCTTCCTACGGCAAGAAGTGAAGAGAGGATTTACTGCAGAACGCATGATTATTACATAGACCGGTGATCATAGTAATAATATACAAGCAACTCACTAGCTAATTCTATAGTTTTAATCCAGATATCGTAAGGCGTTTAAGATAGAGTAGCGATCGAAATATTTCATTCTATACCACACTCTTTTCGTCTTTTTTATGAAATTAACTTTTCAGTAATGTCTGTACTGTACCTTCAAATAACGCCGCCACTTTTTCCTAGCGCAGATATTTTCAAAAGACTAACAGAAAGATATTGGGATTTATCAAGTTAATAACTGTAATACAGCAGCCGGATGACAGGATCTCATCAGATTGCTCTGACTGCTCTTTTTTTTAAAGAACAACTTACCTCATATAGCATGTATGATATCCAGACCGAAACTGGTAGCGGAGATATTAGCATACGAATATTGATTGAGTTATCAAATATAAATCTACAAGGCATAGAAGATACCAATTTCGATATCCTGTTTGTGTACCTACCACAGCATAGCGTAGATGTAGGTGGGTGCGAAACAGAACATTGAGTTGCGGCCAGTTATTGTTGAAAACAGACAAAAGAAGATGAAGAATAGTAAAACTAATGTGTTAATAGTTGCAGTTGGATAAAATATAAAACTACTATGCTCTAATCATTCTTCAGTACCTTTAAAGTTGCATGAACTACAGGATTTTAACTTACAGCTTTAGCAGAAAACAACGGCATAAGCATTCAGTAGAGAGATAGCAAAGGCCAGGGCATCCATGAAATAAGTGTACAAGCAACCATTTTATCAATAGATAAACGGGTCTATAAGTTGATACTTTTTATCATATTTTTAGAAAAGTTATTTCAGCGATGATTAATGGTGAAAGTAGTTTAGTTGGCGAAGAAATATACATCTAGACAAATTATATCTCTGGGTATCTTGGCAGAGATATAGAAATCATCATCTTGTCGCCCAATTATCTTTATGTTTATCCAATTAACAAAGGAAACGAATATCATGACCTATTTTCTATAGGTGATGAATTCATCGACAAGCATACATTCAGTAATTGTCCTCAATGAGTTATATTTAGCATTATCGGCTTTTAGCCTGGCTGCATTGCTTAAAACCTTGAATAATCGTAACTACTTACAGGCGGATAATATTTGTACGTCAAGACAAAATTGAGGACTGAATTCAGACGTATTGCTGTATACCCTCTTTGCAAATATCTAAAATATTTAGTCAGTCTGTTATCATTAATTTTGATGAAGATCATAAAACCATTCGGATAAACAGACTATATAACACATGAAATCTCATGTTATCTTCCTAATTTTAGTTGGTTTATATTTTTTAGGAGATTTATTCCAAATCATCTGGATTAATTTCTTTAATATTAACATATTGCAGAATATAAAACAGTACTCATATAATGAACACTCCAAAATCAGCATAGTTGTGCCACTCATACTAAAGTTATACTACGTTGAGCATATTATTGTAGGATGCCTTCAAGTTTATACTCAACAGCAATGCTTATCATCTACCTGTACCATTTTACGGATGAATTCATGTAATGGTTAGGATAATATCTAGTTTCGCAGATATCTGTAAGGGTAGACTTTTCATGGTATATTATCTCTGTTATTGAAATTATCCATGAAATTAATCAATACGATATGCCATCATCTCTAAAATCCAATAGCGAAATGGGCATAAAACTAAAGAATTTTATATGACTCTAGATTGATAGATTTAAGTCACAATTAGGGATTACTCTAATCAGTACTGTTAACTAACTCTCCATGTAGTTTACAAAAGACTACTTTAAAAGTAAACTTTAAATTATTTAATAATAATATTATTTTCTAGAATCTTGAAATTTAATAAAATAAATTTTTATATTAATTTAAGTCGATTTAAATTACCTTAAATTAAATATAGTAAATTCTTTTACTGATTAAAATCAGTAATAAATCTTTTCGCTGTCCTTAAGCAAACAAATTTGCTCCAAAAAATAAAAAGACTATTATCTATGTTTTCCTTGCTGATATTAATATCTCTATTATTAATTAAAAAAAAATTTGTAACCATGGATAAATTTATTTTCCTAAACTAGGACTAGATAATAACGCTCATAAATTATTACTGCATTCTTGTTGGCACTCATTGCTCAAGTGAAGTGATGTAAGCATTAGGTGCTTCAGGTATTAATTATACTATTTTTCTATAATCAAAATATTCATCCACAACAAGAACATGAAATTCGTAAAAATAAAATATTCGTTATGCTTAACGACATTATATGTCGTTTTTTGATGCTAATTACGATAGTGATAACTGATTTACATGTATCAAGGACATGAAACAAGAACCTGAGCGTAGTAGTTCGTTGAATTATGTGTTTTTATATACGATTTGAGCACAGAAATTTCTATGCTACTGAGCATGATTTTAACATTATCTCCAATTTATTAGATATTTCTCGCTAGAGATATACAAGAAATTAATAGTTGTGGCAAACGTACTACCAATCATTACAATGGCTTAACTTATTGAGACTATAACTTATGTAAACAAGGCGGTTCAATAAGAATAGTTAAAATTAGTAAACGCAATAATTTTATAAGTAAGAATACTACGCTTGTGTATATTCTCTACGTAATACCAATAAACATCAGCAATCGCAAGGACGGGAGATTATCTAAATTTAGGTTAAGTATTAGATTTTCGACAGGAAGCTTAATGAAACTAAATAGCTAAATTGAAACATATTAAATATTGCCTTATCGATAAATAATAAATCAAATAAAAAAATACTGCCGCCTGGCTTGAAGGCAGGTATTTTATATAATTTACTAGGTTATTTTTCAGGCCGTAATACTGGAAACAAAATAACATCACGAATTATATGCCTATTAGTTAATAACATAATCATCCGATCAATACCAATACCTAAACCAGCCGTTGGCGGCAATCCATGCTCCAGTGCAGTGATATAATCCTCATCATAAAACATAGCTTCATTATCACCATCATATTTTTTATGAGCCTGCTTAGCAAAACGCTCTGCTTGATCTTCTGAATCATTAAGCTCAGAAAAACCATTAGCAATTTCATAACCACCTATGAAGAATTCAAAACGATCGGTAATAAATGGATTATTATCATTACGACGAGCTAAAGGAGAGACTTCTGCTGGATATTCAGTAATAAATGTCGGTTGGATTAAATGGCTTTCCGCCACTGCCTCAAAAATTTCGCACTGTATGCGCCCTAATCCCCAAGCTTTTTCTATTTCAATATTAAGTGATTTTGCGATAGTTGTCGCTTTAGACATATCATCTAAATCAGTCGGATCTGTTTCGTTACAATATTTAACTATTGCTTTTTTCATTGTTATTTTTTTAAAAGGCTGCCCGAAATCAAATGAATGCTCACCATATTTTACCTGGGTTGTTCCTAATACTTCTTGCGTTACCGTTCGAAATAACTCTTCAGTTAACACAATAAGATCTTTATAATCAGCATAAGCCATATACAGCTCCATCATGGTAAATTCTGGATTATGACGCGGTGAAATACCTTCATTACGAAAGTTACGATTAATTTCAAAAATGCGCTCAAATCCACCAACAACTAAACGTTTTAAATAAAGTTCTGGCGCAATACGCAGATACATATCAATATCTAATGCATTATGATGAGTAATAAATGGACGTGCTGCTGCACCACCCGGTATAAGATGCATCATGGGTGTTTCAACTTCCATAAAATCTTTACTAACCATGAAGTTACGTAAAGCCGACAGAACACGTGAACGTGTAATAAAAATCTGACGTGATTGTTCATTAGCAATGAGATCAAGATAACGTTGTCTATAACGCGTTTCATGATCTGCTAGCCCATGGAATTTATCTGGGAGAGGTCGTAATGCTTTGGTTAATAAATAAACTTCATAACCATGAATGGTTAACTCACCTGTTTTGGTCTTAAATAATTTACCTCTAACACCTAGAATATCACCGAGATCCCATTTCTTAAACTGTTTGTTATAAATACCTTCTGCTAAATCATCGCGAAAAATATAAATCTGAATCCTACCACCCATATCTTGTAAGGTTGCAAAAGAGGCTTTACCCATGATACGACGTGTGATCATTCGCCCAGCAACAGAGACGTTAATATTCAGTTCAGTAAGTTCTTCTGCATGCTTTTCATCATATTTACCATGTATATCACCAGATAAATATTCACGGCGAAAATCATTAGGAAAAGCAGTACCATTACCACGCAATTCTGCTAGTTTTTCTCGTCGAGTTTTTAATTCATTATTTAAGTCAAGGGACTGCTCAGTACTCTGCTGTTGTTGAGACATCTTTTTTCCTTATAGTCCAGCTTTTAAGCTTGCTTCAATGAATTTGTCCAGATCACCATCTAGTACCGCTTGGGTATTACGATTTTCAACACCAGTACGTAGATCTTTTATTCGAGAATCATCCAGCACATAAGAACGAATTTGGCTGCCCCAGCCAATATCAGACTTATTTTCTTCTAATGCTTGTTTATCAATATTTTTCTTTTGCATCTCTAGCTCATATAATTTTGCTTTTAGTTGCTTCAAAGCCTGATCTTTATTTTTATGTTGAGAACGGTCATTCTGACATTGAGTAACAATGCCAGTTGGCATATGAGTTATACGTACAGCTGACTCTGTTTTATTAACATGTTGCCCACCAGCCCCAGATGCCCGATAAACATCAATTCGTAAATCTGTAGGATTGATTTGAATATCAATATCATCGTCCATTTCAGGATAAATAAAAGCAGAGCTAAATGAGGTGTGGCGGCGACCTCCGGAATTAAAAGGACTTTTACGCACTAACCGATGAACACCCGTTTCAGTTCGTAACCACCCAAAAGCATACTCACCAATAATCTTTATCGTAGCAGATTTTAAGCCAGCAACATCACCATCTGACATTTCAATAATTTCTGTTTTAAAACCTTTTGACTCTGCCCAGAGTAGATACATACGCATCAACATGCTAGCCCAATCTTGCGCCTCAGTTCCCCCTGAGCCTGCTTGTAAATCAAGATAACAATTAGCACTGTCATTCTGCCCAGAAAACATATAACGAAATTCTAATTGTCCTAGTTTTTCTTCCAGCCGCGCTAACTCTGCGACAACCTCATAAAAAGTTTCTTTATCATCAGCTTCAATTGCCAGATCAAGCAAACCAGATATATCGTTAAAACCTTGTATCAAAGCATCAATAGTTTTTACTATTGCTTCAAGAGAAGAACGTTCCTTGCCCAACTCTTGAGCTCGCTCCGGTTCGTTCCAGACATCAGGCTGCTCAAGTTGTACGTTTACTTCCTCTAAACGCTCTTTCTTATTATCATAGCTAAAGATACCCATTAAGATCTTTGCCCTCTCAGAGAGATCCTGAATCTGATTTTTTATTGGATTAATTTCAAACATACCTTTATATCTTTTTATGTTTTTTCATTAAAAATCTAAAATATAAAGTCTATTATAGCGGATCTTATTGCTGGATTATAGTTTTCAGTCAATATGCTTCATGATAATCTATTTACAAATTAAATAACCGCTTTTAGTCAGTAAAAGCCATCTATAAGGGAATAATGCTTTAAATCTAATTACTAAAAATTAGTAGAAGAAAATATTCATTATAATTAAGAGAGATCCATAGCAATACCATCTCACTTTCAAGAAATAATAGTGATAAGAATAGGATAATACTATTCGGAAGACTATAAATTCTGAATTAGTAATTGGATGTTACGAGATTGCCACGATACTCATTCATATGAACTAGCAGGAAACATGTGAGCATCGCATCTACAGCTCTTTAGAGATGTCTATGAACTAAGTACTATTTTATACTCTTCGATAAGTTAATTTCTAGCTATTCTGATAAAAGTTATTAATAAAATTCCTTATACTGTAAAAAGAATTTTTGCTACAAAGGTTACAATGAAAAAGCAAATAATCATACAGATCAAAAAAACTTTTTCTTCACTTCTCTCATTATCCTACTAACATGAAACTGCATCTCATTAGTTAAGTTGATAAATAAGCTGTCATATGATCTCGATATATGCATAGTAGCAACTTATTCTACTTTACTCTGCTCATATTATCACAGTAAACATATTATCCGTTGTGGGTGTCGCCCAATCACCTCACATTCATTAAGATTAACAAAGATATCATTGCAAAATCTCTGAATTTCAGAAAAAAAATTAAACAATCTTACTATAAATATTCTAGCGAAACTACATTGCAAGATATAGATGGTTTAGTTATCTGTGATCATGTTGGATAGCCTGACTTTACAGGTAGTTAGAGAAACAAATAGAGATTAATTTAAAACAGCGTTTAGATTGGTTACTGTCTCCTTTCTTAATTGATAAAAGCGAGCATAAAATACACTAAGAAGTATTATTGAAGCTAACAAAATATTTTTCTATAATCTATAAAAGGGAAATATTTTATTCCATATAAAAAAGTCAGAAGATATGCAAGAGTAGAAGAAGAGTGGGAGGTAAAAGGAAAGAACAAATCTCTCTCTTAATCGCATAAGAGATTGCCATGGGCATGTAAACAATGAGATTCTTTAAGGGTTCGATGTAGAGTATATTAATCATTTTCTTGATCTGATCATCAATCAGAGGTCATCCTTTACTCAAATAGAGATAAATAGTACAAAACCTTTACCAATAAGCATGGAATTAGTCATCATCACCTACTAATATTAGTAACCAGAGAGTTATTGATAAGAAATTCCACATTTAAACTGTGAACAATTATATCAGCTGATTAAAAAATAGCTGAACATATTATATAGTATTGTGTCGTTTTATTTACCAAATTATCTAGCTTGAATAAGTTTATTTAAAACTACAACAATTGAAATACAGATGTAGCTATAAATTGCTCTGCGAGCAAAACAACAACTTGTTACCAACATAGCTTAATTTCTTTAAAAATTAATTTAAATAATTTGGAATAAGTCTCCTCTAAAAACATAAATCTACTAAATCAACTAGACTAGTTATAACTCTTTGCATTATAATCTCTTTATTTTATTCGAATAGATTTATAGCCTCTTTTCCACCAGAAAGAAATTATAATAAGCCACTGTATTTTCATAATACAGATCATACAGCAATACATTCAACTCAACTCTAAAATTTTATCATTAGCCAGTATTCGCCACTTACAGTAAAACGACTATCCCTGGTTTTAATTATGCTAATTTCTGGTGTATGGAGTTTTAAAAGATGCTGGTGTATCCTGCTTATTTGATTTCGTGGATGATTTTAACAACAGAAAGATGATATGCCATGAAAAATCTACCCTATAGATATATTTGTGAAACCAGATATTACCCTCTGATCCATTGTACTAATTAATCCGTAATAGCGTGCAAGTAGGTGATAGGAGACGCTGTTAAAACTGAACTTGAAATCCATGCTGCAATAAGCTACTGAAAGCTGCCTTGTTGACGGATGTGTCCATGGGCATTGTCCATAATGGTTATTTGCCACAGCGAATTACATTGATTGGTATTGACGATGTTGAGATTAAAGTGCCTAAAGTTAAAGGTAATCATAGAGGTAACATAATATCTTAAACACAGTTCATTGTTACTAACTTAGCTGAAGTGTGTAAAAGCGTTCAAGAGTTAGGACCATGCTCTACCTAGAAGGTATCTTCACTGATGATTTTCACAAAATTCTTTGGGATTTTCAGTGAAAGCACGTACTCTCTCTGCAGTACCATCATCAGGAGACTAAAAATAACAATGCCTTAAAAGACCATTGGGAATGGCTGCTGCGTAATTTACGCTATACACACTATGTTTATTCTTGCCTAATGACATAAAACACCCTGTCAAACAAACTGATTATCTTTATCTGCTGTTTATTATTGGCGGCATTGCGCATGGATATAAGGAGCTCATTGCGCCATAAGCGGGTTATTGAGAGTCATAAGAAAACTTGCCCTAACCTATCAATGGCCTAAAATTTCGGAACTTAACCGTATCTCCAAGATTTACTAAGGTAGATTGATGCTATTAGCTTTTAGAATAAAATGCCAAAGATATTCCCGGGCATGTGCCACCAACCCTGTTGTCTAGACAACATAGCTGATGTGCTACCTTTACTTATCAAAGGTATGTAAGCAAAAGTTAAGACTGAGTTGCGGAAGTTATACTAGCTGAGAACTGTGATGTTGCTAGAGCCTTTAGTCCTTTATTGCTAAGGTTTTCAACGTATCTTGATAGCGGTGAAGAAACTAAACTGGCTAAATGGGATTTAGACTGCCTGACTCTGATAGTAACAACATTTAATTTAATGATGGAGAACAGATTTATGAAGTATCAGAATGGAATCTGGTTATACTCCCAGAATTGCTAATAACTTAACAATTTACTTATTTCTTATCCATAAAAAATCATTCATCTTCATATGAAGATTATCACGTCGTGCAGCTAATCTCGCTAGCTTAATATCTAAATCAAGTAATTTTTTCCAAAAATTTCTAGCCTACTCTTCAGGTAAAGCTATTTCATATCCTAATTTTCCGATATAACACCTACAATAATAATAAACTAATAATTAATTTATTTACTATAGAAAAATAGGATATCCATAACTTCAGTTTTTTGTTGTTTATTAAGTAGAGGTTACATCTTCAATTGAGTATATTGGGCCATAAATAGCAATGAATGCTGAATTATCAATTACTTGCAAATTAATTAGGTAATTTTCAATATATTCATTGATTAAGGTAAATCTTCTACTAGACGCCATAATTAGCAATTAATCGATAATACTCATAATTAAATAGCAGACAACTAAAATATCAATCACACCTCTATAAGCATTTAACATACCCGTACAATAAAGTACTTTACCAGGTTGCGTTTCATCTTTGTTATATCATTGACTAATAAATAATGTAAAAAAAATCTTGACACAATTACTATGTAGATAAATTAAGTTGTAACTTTAAATACCTATTAGCAGAGTAAAGCATTACTATTAAAAATGTAGAGCAATACTATCAAAAAATAATAAGTAAAATTACTGAATTAAATTAATTAATATAACTATATTGAAGTCAACATTATTTCTATAAAATAATGGATTAATAGGAAAGTACCGATAAGTTCACTATTTCTGAGGAATTTGTCCTAACTTTTGCTAACCATTCAGGCATATCATGCGCTCCTAACGCATAACTTAGTAACTGTGGTTTTATGCCAGGCAGTGTATTAGCCAATCGTAATCCAACATCACGAATCATTTTTTTAATTGGATTATTACCATCAAATAATTTGCGAAATCCCTGCATACTAGCCAACATCAGTACAGCCCTATATTTACGTTTACGTTCATAACTTTGTAAATAAAGATACTGACCAATATCTTTACCAGTAGCATTCAAACGTCGTAATTGTCCAATCAACTCGGCAACATCCATAAAGCCTAAATTTACCCCTTGTCCTGCTAAAGGGTGTATTACATGAGCAGCATCACCTAATAAAGCGATACGTTGACCAGCAAAATTTCGCGCATACTGGCCAATAAGTGGAAAAATCTGACGTTCACTAATTAACTGACAAAAACCGAGACGCATATCTAAAGCTACACTTAACTCTTTTTCAAATACAGAAACCTTTAAATTTAGGCCCCTACGCGCTTGCATTGTCGGTAATGACCAAACAATAGAGCAAAGATAAGGATCGTAAAGCGGTAAAAATGCTAAAATGCTATCGTTATAAAAAGATTGACGAGCAGTACGCATATGGGGCATTTCAGTTCGAATCGTAGCAACTAACGCCGTATGTTCATAATCCCAGAAGCTAATCGGAATATCTGCTTTTTGCCTTAGCCATGATTTAGCACCATCTGCACCAACTACCAACCTTGCTGTCAACATTTCCTCATTATCAAAAGTCATAAATACTTCATTTTCGCCCCAAATAATTTTTTCTAATCTATTGTCTGTTAATAACGTAATATCTGTGCTTGATTTAGCCTGTTGCCATAAAGATCCACGAATAATTAAATTTTCAATAATATATCCGAGACCAGATAAATAATGATCCTTGGCATCAAATTTAATTTGACTAAAGGTGTCTTGCTGCCAAACCTCTATTTTCTGATAACTACAAAGTCGTTTCTGCACAATTGTTTGCCAAACTCCTAAATAATAAAGTAATTTTTGACTGGCTGCATTAATAGAAGAGACTCTAAGCGAAGGTGGTTGTTGAGAATCAAATTGATGTTGCAGAGGAGAATTTTCAATAATGGCAATCCTCATACCACAGTCACGTAGTCCACAAGCCAGAGCAAGGCCAACCATGCCAGCACCCACGATAACCACATCAAACGATTGCATCGTTAAAGTATTCCCCTCTTATTAAATAACTAAAGATGAAACGATTGTTTTATTTCTTTATGGGTTAAAACATCAACGCATAAGTGGATAGTATTTCCATTGGCATTAATCCAACATTACGGCCGATAGCAAAAATCAGATGATTATTTGAAAATAAATTAACTAGATTATAGGTTAACTTTATGATCCTTTAACAATCATCAGGAGGCTACATTTGATTCTACATAAGAACCGAGTAATCTCCCCTACATCACTGCCATGATTAGCTACTTCATTAATTATATTAGTAAGGATAATGATATCACGCTTATCAAGATTAAACCCATTGACCTGTAATAGGATGTAAAGTTTGTGCTGCATTGCCAACTAAAGCTAATCGATTAGTAATTAATCTTCTCGCTTGAGAAAGTAATAATATAAAATAGTAACGCTCGCTAATGGTCTTAACTTCATCTAAATAATCAGCCAAAACTATATTTGCAATTCTATCATAAATTGGTCATTACTCCACTAGATAATAGACTGTTGACTTTCTAATGGATGGCACCAAACCAATGAACTACGCCCTTTAGATATAGGTAACATTGCCAATGGACCATATTGGGTAAAACGTTCAAAGGCTCTGCCATGTGGAGCTTCACTA
>JBHEQV010000033.1:0-368 GCA_046530735.1 Arsenophonus sp. | reverse complement strand
CTTTATAATAGCATGTTTGATATATTTAATCAGAAAGCGCAGTAGATCGATAATCAGAAATACCTTGATAAAAAAATTAACCATTTGACGTGTTGATTATTAAGTCTATTATTTATTTTTCTTTCCTTGATGAAGTTTATGCTGATGAATTACAGATTATACTGCAGCTTAATGTAAAAGCTTATGTCCTAGATAGATTACCATAACGATAAAGTTTTAACAGATGATAACCTAGATAAATGTTTAGATCATGCTAGTTTATAAAAAATTATAACTAGTTATGTGGTTGGAAAATAATTAAAGCGGGTAAAATTAGCGTTAATGATCTTATCTTCGTTGAAGAAGATGCTTAGATAATCGGTAATCCT
>JBHEQV010000032.1:0-8965 GCA_046530735.1 Arsenophonus sp. | reverse complement strand
TAGTGAAGCTCCACATGGCAGAGCCTTTGAACGTTTTACCCAATATGGTCCATTGGCAATGTTACCTATATCTAAAGGGCGTAGTTCATTGGTTTGGTGTCATCCATTAGAAAGTCAACAGTCTATTATGCAGTGGAGTGATGACAAATTTATGACAGAATTGCAAAAATGGTTTGGCTGGCGGTTAGGTGAAATTAAGGCCATTAGTGAGCGTTACTGTTTTCCATTATTACTTTCTCAAGCGAGAAAATTAATTACTCATCGATTAGTTTTAGTTGGTAATGCAGCACAAACTTTACATCCTATTGCAGGTCAAGGGTTTAATCTTGGTATGCGTGATGTCATGATTCTTGCCAATATAATTAATGAAATAGCCAATCATGGCGGTGATATGGGAGCTTACTCGGTTCTTATGCAGTATCAAATGCATCGCCGTGATGATCGTCAAAGGATCATAAAATTAACCGATAATCTGGTTCATTTATTTTCAAATAATCATCTAATTTTTGCTATCGCCCGTAATGTTGGATTAATGGCAATAGAAACACTATCATTTATGCGTGATATTTTAGCCCATAAAGCAATGGGGGGATCGTTTCATCTCTAGCTTCTTAAGAAGAAATACTTTAACGATGCAATCGTTTTATGTGCTTATCGTGGGTGCTAGCATGGTTGGCCTTGCTCTGGCTTGTGAATTACGTTGCTGTGGTATGAGGATTACCATTATTAAATATTTTCTTCTGCAATATCAATTTAATCCACAACAAAAACACCTTCGCTCAGAGTGTCTTATATTAATATAATCAGTTAAAATTACTCTATTATTTAGGAGCTTGGCAAATAATTGTGTAGAAACGATTTTGTAGTTATTATAAAATGGAGGTTTGGCAGCAAGATACCTTTAGTTAAATTCAATTTGATGCAAAGGATCATTATTTACCTGGTTTCGGATATATTATTGAAATTTAATTATTTGTGGATCTTTATAGCAACAGGCCTCAATCAAACACAGATATAATATTATTAACAGACAATAGATTGAAAAAAAATTATTTTGGGCAAAAATGAAGCATTTGTGACTTTTGATAATGAGCAAATACTAACAGCAGGGTTGATAGTTGATGCAGATGATACTAAATCATAGCTAAGGTAAAAAACGGATATTCCGATTAGTTTATTGGATTATGAACATACGGCATTAGTTGCTACGATTCGAACTGAAATGCCCTATATGCATACTGTTTGTTAATCTTTTTAAATGAATAGTATTTTAGCATTTTTACCGCTTTACGATTCTTGTCTTTGCTCTATTGCTTGGTCATTACCGACAATACAAGCGCGTAGGGGCCTAAATTTAAAGTTTTCTGTATTTGAAAAAGAGTTAAGTGTAGCTTTAGATATGCGTCTCGGGTTTTGTCAGTTAATTAGTGAACGTCAGATTTTTCACTTATTAGGCAGTATGTGCGAAATTTTTCTGGTCAACGTATCGCTTTATTAGGTGATGCTGCTCATATAATACATCCTTTAGCAGGACAAGGGGTAAATTTAGATTTTATGGATGTTGTCGAGTTGATTGGACAATTACGACGTTTGAATACTACTGGTAAAGATATTGGTGAGTATCTTTATTTATAAAGTTATGAACGTAAACGTAAATATAGGGCTGCACTTAACGTTGGCGAGTATGCAGGGATTTCACAAATTATTTGATTCTAATAATCCAATTAAAAAAAATTCTTCGTGATATTAGATTACGGTTAGCTAATACACTGCGGAAATAAAGCCACAGTTACTAAGTTATTCGTTAGGAGCGCATGATATTCCTGAATGGTTATCAAAAATTACGACAAATTCCTCAGAGATAGTAAACTTATCGGTACTTTCCTGTTAATCCATTATTTTATAGGAAAAATGTTGACTTGAAATAGTTATATTAATTAATTTAATTCAGTAATTTTCCTTATTATTTTTTGATAGTGTTGCTCTATATTTTTAATAGTAATGTTTTACTCTGCTAATAGGTATTTATAGTTAATAACTTAATTTAGCTATACCTATTAATGAGAAAAACAGAGAGATGTAGTGAAATAGATCTCATTGTATGAACAGCGTTTAGCATGTAATGCAACTATAATCGTTTTTATGGTTTGATGATCCTCATTTGCATTACAATTCTCAAATTGATGAACACGATGCTCTTCGCATTGCAGCTGTTACGTTTGATATTATTTTAACAAATATTAATCTACATAGTAATTGTGAGAAGATTTTTTACATTATTTATTAGTTAATGATATAGCAAAGATGAAGCAGCCTAGTAAAGTACTTTATATGAGTATATTAAATGCTTTTAGAGGTGTGATTGATGATTTAGTTGTCTACTATTTAATGATGAATAGTATCACTTAATTGCTAATTCTGCTTTCTGGTAGAAGATTTACCTTGATCAATGAATATATTAAAATTACCTAATTAATTTGCAAGTAAGTGATAATTCAGGATTCATTGCTATTCAGTGTCCAATATATTCAATTTAAGATGCAACCTCTACTTAATAAACAATAAAAACCGCAGTTATAGGTATCCTATTTTTCTATAGAAAAATAAATCAATCACTAGTTTATTATTAGCGTAGGGTATTATATCAGCAAATTAGGTTATGAGATAGTTCTACCTAAAGAGTAGAATAGAAATTTTTGGAAAAAATTACTTGATTTAGATATTAAGCTAGCGAGTTTAGTTAAACGACGTGATCATCTTCAGATGAAGATGAATGAATTTTTATGGATAAAAAATAAGTAAATTGTTGAATTATTAAAAAATCTAGTGTATGATGGTCAGATTTCACTCTCATACTTTATGAACCTATTCTCCATCCTTAAATTGGATGCTGTGATCATCAGGATAAGCAGATCAAATCAAGTTAGCTGCGATTTCAGCTTTTCTGAGCAGGATGGTAGCAGCTTAAATACCATTGAAGTGGTTGTTTTTCTTGAATCACAGAGTTTTGCGAATTAGCTTCATAGGCTCGCTGTCATAAAAGCCTACTCAATCGAATTCGTCGTTCTTATTAAGATCCAGTGCGCTAATAAAAAATCATAGAATGCTAACCATTCCTCTCGATTATTTTCCAGATTCTTCATCGCTGCAGGATGGTACACTTTCGCTAAAAACTTTACCAATAAAAGATTAGGCTTTATTAGCAGCATCGTAGCTCTCTGCTAGCTAAATCTATTGCAGCTCATCTTAACTTTCGATTAAATTCCTTTCTGGAGTAAGGTCAACACATTAGCTATTTGTTTTATAACATTTGTGCTGCGCGCCCGGGAAAGTATCATTTTCATTATATTTAAAAATTAAGCATCATCTCTGTAACAAGTCTAGGAAATACGGTTAAGTTCAGCACCCTTACAAGCTATTGAGAAGTTTTAGTCAGTTTCTTCTTATTCTCGATAACCATCTTTGAACAGAATTATTTTCTTACGTCCATATTCAGTGCCGCTAATTTAACCAGCAGGTAAAGGCAATCATCTTGCGTAACAGCACAGTTATGTCTTCAATCAAGAAAAATATAATGCGTATTACTTAAATTATATATCTACTATTTGCCTATGCTCTTCAAATCATCGCTGTATCAGTTTGCTGATACTACTCTGACGAGAGAAGGCTATATACTTCTCATCGAGAAACGCCACAGAGCTTCATGAACATTACCAATGGAATCTACCTTACAGGTATAGCGATAAGAGAAACTCTTCTTCGATTTTTACATGTTTCAGATAAGACGGCAGCAATGATCTGTTGAAGTTATTCCATTGCCACTGTGATCCTCTTAAACCTTAAGCACTTCAGTCTTAATATCGCCACAATACCCATACTGTATATTTTCTTGTAGAAAATAACCATTACTGGTGAAAGCTTGCAGCCAATCAAAAAGGCAGTTTTTGCATGTTTATCATAGCATGGTTTCTAATTCCGCGCCTCAAACAGCAATGGATATTATCAGCTTCCCTTCTACCATTAGGGAAGAATTAATATAATGGATCAGAGTAATATCTGATTTTTCGGATACCTGTAGAGTAGATTTTTCATACATATTATCTCTCTATTATTGACATTATTCACGAAATCAATCAGCAGGATACCTGCAGCAATCTTATAAACTCTACACACCAGAAATAAGGATAACTCATTGGGAAAATAAAGTGAAATCAATTTTTTCAATGCATAAATTCATAAATCGACATCATGCGACAGATTATCAGCGAGATCATCTAATTAGATTAAGCATTATGTTGACATGGGATAAGGAAAGAGTTTCTTTGGTTTCTATGACGGTTTTTCTATGCTAGCTCGCTATAGTAAAATTCCTTCATACGGTAGAAGGGATTCTTACCAACAACTTTTGCTAGTATAGCCTATTTATTTATTGGTTTTATTCTAACGAATAAATTGTACGGCCAGTAATACGTGCTTGCTCTTGCAATGCCTGTTCGATCGTATATTGCAATACGCGAATTTTTTGTTTCATATTATCAGTGTACTTTTGTATTTTTATTTTTTCTTGCGCAAGTTCATGGCAAATGTTTAAAGCGACAATAAAAATAAGTTGCTCGGTATTTCTGACACCAGTTCGATTTTTTAAATATTTTATTCGTTTCTCAAGTTCAGCTGCAGAGCATTTTAAGGCATTTTGTTGTTCTTTAGGGCAATTAACTCTTAATGTTTGTCCTAAAATTTGAATATCAACAGGTTGTGTAGACATTACACCCTTCTTAATTATGTGGGAAGACGAAATATGGTAATAGCATTTTGCTGTCTATAATTCTATATATGCTATCAAATTATCATAAATAATATATATGCAATTTGTGCATTTATCTAGTATAGCCACCATTTTTAATGGTGGCATATTACATATTAATGTTATTAACTGACGTAACTGAGCAGACATGCCAATACAGAAATCTTTACATAATTGTTAAACTTTTAAGCTACTATTGTGCAATAACAGTATGTTGCTTTAATAGCTACAGAAATGTACTGCTTAGTTATAGACTTAATTTATGTAGGTAATTACTTTTTTTAGTAAAAAGTTGATTTATGAGTTAACCAATGATGGATTAGTTTTTTAATAAATATTAACTTAACCCTATTACCTGAATTTTTATAAGTTTAGATTTTCATCTTTAAATAATAATGATTTTATTTTTAATTTATTGTTACCTGAAAATGGTAAGCTGTTTGAGTGCGCTAATATCTTATAGTCAGTTGAGTTATTAACTATTTTTTATTAAACTTAATGTTATGTAACCTAAGTTTATTGGAGAAAAGAATTAAAAGAAATTGTTATGTATTTACGTAATATCAGTATATTAAGTTATGACAAAGATGATATTCTAAATGAATTAGAATAAGCCTTGGAAGGGATCATTAAGTATATTAATATCACAGTTCAGTTCTGTTTTATGACTTTTATGAAGCTAAAAGATCAATAAATAAAAGCAAAAAATGATAAACTAATATTATTCTAATAATAGAATATTGTGCTAATATATTTTTTGTTTAATCGCTTCCAAAAAGAAGCCTGAAGTTATGATTATTTCTGGTTCATTGATTGTTTCGAAGATTCTCTGACGTATCTTGTTTATTGATTTCATGAATAATTTTAACAATATAGAGATAATATGCATTAAAAATCTACTCTACAGGTATCCGAAAAAACTAGATATTACTTATCCCTTGCATTAACTTATCCTAATATTACTAGAGAGCTGATAGGCACTGCTGTTAAGACAGTGCTCGAAAGCCATACTGTGACAAACGTAAACACTGCCTTGTGTGGATAGGCAGTAATAAGTTATTGCCCGTAACGGTTATTTGCCATAGAGAACTATATAACTTGTATTAGAGATATTGAGATTAAAGTGCCGAAGGTCAGGGGGGGATTCTGGTAGTAATGGAATATGTTTTAACAACTACTCATTATTACTACCCTATCCAAAGCATGCAAAAATAGCGAAGAATTGCTAGTATGTCTATAACCTGCGAGCTATATCTAACGATAATTTTCACGAATATCTAGACTTTCTCAATGAGAAATACATGATCTATCTGTTAGTACCATCAGAAAAACTGAAACAGAAATAATTTGAAGAGCACAGGCAATATGGTACTTACGTAATTTAAGTGATATCGATACGTTTATTTCTTGGTAGATGGCATATATCCTCCTTCTGTCAGGGAGGCTGTTCGTCTTTACATAATGCTTCATTATCAACATTATTCTACATCGAGTAATGAGCCTCGTTGCGCTTGAAGATGCTTATCGAGATAGTCAGAAGTAAACTGTATTTTACTCCTCAATGTCCTGCGAGCACGTGACTTAACTATATCTTACAAGGGGTTACTACGGAAGATTCTGTCCTTGGTTTTTAGAATGCAATACAAAGATATTCCTGAACATGTAACACCAACATTATTAGGTACACAAAATAGCTAATGCGCTAGCTTGACTTCCTTAAAGGAGCGCACCAAAAGTTAAGGTAGCTGCTGGATGTTTAGTCAGCAGAGAGTTGCAATGCCGTTAATAAATCTTTTGATATTTTGTTGGCAAGGTTTTCAGCGGTATTCTGCAGCGATAAAGAAATTAAAGAAAGATTTGAAGAACTGTTTGAATTCCATGACTTCCTTGTCAGCGCGCTGGAGATCATAAGAACGACGAATTCAATTTGAATATCGGCTTTTGCGACAGCAAGCCTATGAAATCAATGACAAAGTACTATAGTTCAGAAAATAATCCTTTTAATGATATTAACCTGCTCATCAGGTTGCTTAGAAAAACTAGAATTGGCTAAGGGAATTTGACCTACTAATCCTGATGATAAACAACGTTTAATTTAAGGATAGGGAAACAGATTCATAAAGCATCAGAATAGAATGTAAGCTAACCATCATACACTAGATTTCCTAATAACTTGAAATCATGACTCACAACAACAATCTATATCTCATATTTCTCGTTATAAATTTTTAAAAATGGCGCATGTTGTATAGCTATTTTTTGCCGCTCTATCTGCTTTTTTGCGAAATCAGATTGTGAATATGCTTATAGCAGGACAGTGTTTTTCTTTATTTAATTGGCTTTAGTAAATATGAAGCAGTGTTAGTTATAATTAAGTATAATGAAACCTATAGTGAGAACATGTTTATTTATTTGTATGTGTGATTAAACAATAAAAAACTTACTTTGCTCGTCGTTTTATTAGTAAACCAAGCTGTAATTGTAAAATTTGGCGTCAATCAAGCATTACTGTTTACTGAAATTGATCAGTAACTTTATAAGTTATTAACTGACTTAATCGTTATTTATCATTCTCAAACTGAATTTATCTATACGAATAAAATCATTAGTGTAGCTCTTGATTGTCTAAGGAAAGATGCTCGGTAAAAATTAAAAGCTACATCTACTTAAATTAATTGGCAGCTAATATCTTGATAAAATGCAATGATTTAAATCACCTAAAAACTTGCTCTAATACATTAAGCTAGAAAGATTTTTTGCAATGTAAATTTACCAGCCTGATTGTATGAATATTAGCTGGCTATATAAATTGAACATGAGTTTGTTAATTAAGCCGAAAAATTATCTGCATGAATACAATTATATATAGGAGAAATGCTTATATTTTGCATTTTAAAAAATGATGCTGTGATGAAGACGATCAATTTAATCTAGTTAATCCCATTATAGAATATCAAGATTATTCTATGATATTACGTATATCTTTTCAGTCAATGGAAAATTCAGTCAACCGCAGCGTGAAGTTTATGACTTTGTATTAACCGCCACTAAATTCTGCTTTACCTATATCAACCTGAGATTACTATTTATCAAGTGATGATGACAATAATAAAAATTAAGATCGAAGGTTTAATTAAGTTAGTTTTTTGTAAGATAAGCTAAATAAACTTATCGAAAGTAAAGTTCAGCTGCCTTTTTTATACATGATTTAAATCTATGCTTAGAATTTAATGTCCATGATGTTGATGGCTATGGTAGTAATTGCGATTATTTGTTAGAACTAGAGATGGTATTGAGAGTTAAACTAGGGCTTTATATTTTAGTAAATGTTAATATGCCTGGAGCTTATTTAGGAATTGCTATCCATATTTAAGATAATATTCTGATTTCTAAAGAGGGTAATGAAAACCTGTCAACGACTGTGTTATTAAAAATCCTGATGAGATAGAGGCACTATGGCATCAGATAATTAAGCAGGGAATTTGAAGTGATGAAAGTAATTATTGTTGACGGTGATATGACAGGAACGTTATTAACACTTGATATTTCGGCCTTCAGTCATGGAAGGGTAGAAGTTTAATTAATTGAAGCGAAGTTACCTAATAAGACGCATCCTGGTTTTGATACTAGAACAATTGCATTGGCTCAGGGAACTTGCCAACAGTTTAGTAAAATTGGTATATGGCACGGATTAAATAAATATCTGACACCAATTATTAATATTCATGTTTCTGAATATTGCCATGTTGGCGTAGTAAATATGTATGCTAAAGATTATTCTCTAGCTGCTCTTGGTTATGTTGTTGAGTTGCATGATGCAGGAAATTATTTATTTGAACAGCTTAAAAAGGCACCTGGCGTTAAATTATATTGTCCTGATAAAGTTATTGCTTTTAAGCGCACAATTGAGTATGTATCAGTTAAATTAACGAGTAATAAAATTTTAACCGGACAATTGTTAGTTGCTGCTGATGGCAGCGATTCCATAATAGGTAAAGTTAGTCAAATTGAATGGCATCGATCGTCATATCAACAATGTGCAATTATTGCTAATGTTTTAACTAGTGAAGCTCCACATGGCAGAGCCTTTGAACGTTTTACCCAATATGGTCCATTGGCAATGTTACCTATATCTAAAGGGCGTAGTTCATTGGTTTGGTG
>JBHEQV010000031.1:0-5271 GCA_046530735.1 Arsenophonus sp. | reverse complement strand
TTGAGATTCCTACCCCATTAGATTGTAAGAAAAGCATGATTTCTCTGACCATTTTTTGTTCTACCCAGGCAGCACGAATTTTTTGCTGTCGTTTTTTCCAATACCTTCAACTTCAAGTAATTTATCAGGGTTCTGTTCAATAATATCAAAAATATTGCACCAAAGTATTGGATAAGTTGTTTGGCAAAAATATGGTATATTCCTTTGACCATTGCTGAATCTAGATATTTTTCCATGCCTCCAGAGTTGCAGGAGCAATAGTTTTTATATGATGGGTTTTAAATTGTAGACCATAATTAACGTCGTTAATCTAGGTACCCATACATTCAATATATTCCACAGTAGTAATATAAGCGGTATTACCCGTTACAGTAATTAAATTTTTATGTGTAGGAGCCTTAACCCTAATGACAAAAAAGCCGGATATCTCATTATGAAAAGTGACTCGTTCAACAATCCCTTCAAGAAATTGTAGTGATTGAAATTGACTATTTTTCATGAACTATTTCAAGTAGAATATAATTAAATTAGTCTTTAGAATTTTTACTTATTCTATCAATAGTGCATGATTGTCAGGGCTAAGCTCTTATGCTTTGTAATCTATTTTCCCATCTTTAAATTAGACGTTATTTACTACTAGTAAAAACAGCTAAATCCCCTTAGGCCGCGATTCTAGATTTTCTGAGCAAACTGTAGGATCCCTTAAATGCTAAAAAATTAAGGGTTATTTTCTCAAAGCACAAATAC
The DNA here is from genome assembly GCA_046530735.1 of Arsenophonus sp. Lineage (GTDB taxonomy): Bacteria > Pseudomonadota > Gammaproteobacteria > Enterobacterales > Enterobacteriaceae > Arsenophonus. The sequence continues at coordinate 4,524 of JBHEQV010000031.1, read as the reverse complement.
TTCGTGCATCGGCTTCGTAGCCTAAACTGTCACAAAAGTTGATTCAATCGGATTCGTCACTCTTATTGATATCCAGATAGCTGACGAGAAGACATAGAATGCCAGCCATTCTTATTGATCTTTCCGCAGCTTTTCATCGATTGCAGGATATTCGTTGAAACTATTGTCAAGAAAGCATTAAAGGATTTGTTAGAGGCATTGCGGCTCTTTTTACCTAAAGAGCTCAAGTAGTTTACCCTTATTTCTGTTACATCCATTTATGGAGTGATGGTGGTAATATTAGCTATTTGTTTACCCAACAGCATTGTGCTGCATGCCTTATCATACCATTTCCTATGATACAAAACCAAAGGCACCCTCCGTCTTCCGCAACAAGCCTGAGAATACGGTTAAGCAACGCGCTTCCAGGTTATTAAGGTTTTAGATTCAGTTTTCTTTTAGTTATCGATAACCATTTTCGACTGCAATGAGTTCCTTACGTCCATGCGCAGTCCCGCCTATTTTATTAGCAAATAAAGGTGCGATCATCATATCTGACAAAACGGTATATATCATTGGCCAAAGAAATAAACATATCGGTATCGTTTAAATCACACATAGCACAAATGGTTGTGCCTTTAAGGCACTAGCGCTCAGTCTGTTAATAGTACTGACAGAAAGACCATCTACTTTTCACCGAGAATCGGATCAAGGTTTCGAAAAATCACCGGTGGATATGCCTCGCATATACAGGCTATAGTAGCAGCTCTTCACCATTTTTGAATGATTCAGATAGGGAAGTAATAATGAACTGTTAAAATATATTTTATTGCTGCTGCAACCTACTAACTTTAGACACTTTAATCTCAACATCATCAATACTTGTTTTGTAGGTGCCATCTAGAAAATAACCATTACGAATGACAGGATTCCAAGGATCGTCTCGACAAGGTAACGTTGAGGATAGCTTTTATCTCAGCCTCAATAGCGGTATCTATTAACTACTTGACACCATTACGGATGAGTTGATGGAATGGATCAAAGGGGTAATATCTGGTTTCACAGATACCTATAGGGTAAACTTTTCATGGCATATTATCTCTCTGTTGTTGACATCATCCACGAAATCAATTATCAGGAGTGGGGTAACCCCCACCACTCGCAGCAGCCATCTCTGAAACTACATATACCAGAAAATGAAAATAATTATTTTAAAATGTTTTATGTTCAGCTTCGGTAATTTCTGCCTTATTTCACGCAAATTCTTCATCCCATGCCTGTGTAAATAGCAATCGAGGCCAGATAGAGATATAACGGAGTTCAGAAATTCTTTCTAACTGCTAGTAGATCGTTGAGAGAGAAAAACGTTTTTTTTTGCAGGAAATCTGCTACGGTTCTTTCTTAAGCGGGTAATAGTGTTGTCGGAAAACGATGTGGAATATGGCTATAATCATAAATATCATCTCGTTTTGTCCGTTAAGTAACGATAAGTTAGGAAATGTTATAATACTTAGCCAAAATAGACACAGGTTCTTCGTTTTCCTGAAGAGAGCTCTGATTCATATGTTGTAGTTGTCTAATAATGGAGGCTAATCATTATGATATTTATCTTAATTATATCCAACAGTAATTATATTACCATGAATAGAGATCTATGCAAGGAGGTTTTATATAATGGTCCGTGACCAAACACAGATAGTTTTCTATTTTAGATAAATTTTTTCTTTATTATTAAAGTTATATAAATTTGAACGAGAGCAATTTTTATGAAAATTATTATCATAATCATGATTAGGTAAAATAAATTTTAATTTAAACACTATTTATTTTTATAAGTAAATTATAAATTTGTTCCTTTATTTCTGTGAAACTGTAGTGATTACATCAAGCTTAATAACTTTATCTAAATTACATTTATATAAAATATTTATTTTTAATATCTGTAAAATTATAAATGAAGGAAAATCATACATGAATAGTAATCCTTACTATGTTTCAACTACGCACTCAACAAATAACTTTACCAATATCAATTCTAAATAATCTAAAATAGAAAAAAATTTTCAGTTTGTAGAAAAGGAATTTAAAAATAATTTATATTAAAATTCTTTTAAATATTTTATGGAAATATTTCTTATCTTAAAGATAGATATAAGTACAAATAAATAATTGTCTGTTTTTTTTAATTTAAATAAATATTGTTAGTTATCTCCTGATTCTTTTTACTTTTTAAGTTTTTATATGTAAAACTTCATTTCTATACCAATTTTTATAAAAAAATTCTTAGTTTTTTATTAAGAACTCCTCTAGATATTTTCTATCATTAAGTAATTTTATAGTGTTGTTTGTGGCTTGCCATTATCTCATCCATGTTTGAATATCGCCGTTTTCATTGAGGAATTGATATTTTAGCTTCCATGCATTAATACCATTTTTCTTTGTAATAATTTTATTAGTGGTGTATATGACTTAACAGTGAATCAAGGCTAAATCCCCACTTTCTTTTCAATCAGCTTAATCAGCTGAAGACGCTTTTCTCTTTTTCTTCAGCTTCTCTTTTGTCTTTTCAAAGAGTTCTCTATTTTCCTCAATAGTTGATTCCAGTTTGCTTTTAACTTACTGTAGCCAGTCGAAATCTTTCGTTGACGAAAACTTTTGTATAGTGGCAATGCTACTAAAATAGTTAGATAACTTGATATTTATCTTTGTTTTTTATCGTCTTACTGCATGTTTCACTCATATTAATTTACCTGTTATTTTAGAATTAAAATCTGATTAGGTCTCTGACCTTGTTCTTTTAATATCAATACTGCATCTAAGTTTTTCTCACTTTGCTTTTAAAGCCTTTATAATATTTGTTTTTTCTTTTTTGATCAGTGCTTCAACCTGTTTTATGGTGAGAGTTTTCTGATATATTGTTTTCCATATTTCATGGCTATATTGGGATTGACAAACAAGAAGTTTAGGCTTGTCCAATAATACCTTATTGCAATTAGGGCAACACATAACAATGTTTGTCTGATGATTTGTTATGGGATATGTATTCATCTTTATGGTTTGTCCAATAATTATTGGATAATAGATGATTAATATCAACATACAATTGTTCAATAAATTCATCAACAGTGAAATTTCTTTATTTAATCTGTCACTATTTTTTGCCAAATAATAGCAGTCATGTCTTGGATTGATGGCAATATTCAATAGCGCCTAGAAAAGATCAAACAATTTTTATGTAGAAATAAGATTTCTTTTATTCAAAAGAATAAATTCATGGGTCTTAAGTTTTTCTATCATACCATAAATAGGTTGCAAATGTATTAATTCCATCGTGTTTATTTTTTATCTCTATCTTTTGTGTTGAATCAAGTTTTAATTCTATCTTCAATAATAAAATCTTCCACCATAACTAAAGCCGCGAGCAAACTTGCTCGGTAAAAAGTGTGGAGTTATTATCAAATCTAGTATATGCATAGTTATGCGACATCACCAAGTGCTAATGCTTTTTGTGAATCTATTCTTCATTTTTAATTACACGTTGTTTGTCACCACAGGGTTAGCAAGTCAAAATCTGCTTAGCTAGTTCTAGTTTTTTAAGTAGACAAGAGCAACTTAAATAGCATTGAAATAGTTGTTTTTCTTCAAATATAGTGCTTCGAAAAAAAAGAAACTCTTTCAATCCTATTTAAGCTGCTACCGTATTCTCAGGAAAGTTGTAGCCAGCTAAGAAAATTTAGTCCACTAACTCTTTGTTATAAAAGAACATTAAATTTAAGGATGAAAATAGGTTTACGGAACATTAAAGTGGAGATTAGCCCTGACCGTTATACAAAAGATTTCCAAATAACTCGTTTAAAAGCTACTCGCCTGCTTAGATTCAGGTAGATATAAATATCTTCCACAAATGCCAAACAAAAATTCATAACGTTATCTTTTCGTAAGCATAAATCTCAAGCCTCTCTATGATTTTTCTGTCTTTATAAAACTCAAAACAGACAGTAATCCTCGACCCTTCTTACATTATCTTAATCGTGAATACCCATGGCTATTCACAGAGTACTTACAGAGAATGATAAAGAATTTATAGACTGCTTTTGGTCTGCAAAAGCATTCAAGCATTGAAAATAGGAATTCACCTGTTTATCTAAGATCTCTTATAAAACATCAACTTAGTCATACGATTCAGTTACGTTCATTAACTTAATGTTGTAATTAAGTTTATTTGTAAACATAAAATAAATTTATAATGGATAAATAATATTATATTTAAATTATTTTTTAACTATTAATTGAATATAAAGCTAATTTAGTTAATTAACTCATTAAATTATAAAAACACGCAGGTTTTTATAATTTAATGAGTTAATTAACTAAATAATGCCATCCTGTCAACCGCGCCAATAGTGATCGATATAGTCTCATAATAGATTCAAGAATCTTTCTTTCTCTAATCGCTTATTTCACTACAAGCGGATGTTTATTAATCAACTGATCGTTTAAAAAGAAATTAATAGTCCCTACCACTTGATTTTCGCTTAATAGCGC
>JBHEQV010000030.1:0-30215 GCA_046530735.1 Arsenophonus sp. | reverse complement strand
GAAGGTAAAGGCGACCTGTTTGCTTAACAGGATGGTTTGTGTTATCGGTATAGAATAAATGTAGTGAGATCGTTTAAATCACGCAGCTACCATTTGCCTGTGCTCTTTAAACTATCGCTGTTTTATCCTGATGATGATGCTGGCCAGAGAGGAGATCATGTGATTTTTACCGTGAAAGCGGTCCCTCCAGAGCTTTCTGAAATTAACGATGTATCTGCACTTACAGATACAAGACAATACAAACTAAGTATTCTTCGCCGGTTTTGCACGCTTCAGATAAGACGCTAGCAATAAGCTCTTGAAGTATATTTTTATTGCGGTTGCGCCCACATCACTCCCAGGCCTCTTAGGCACTTAATTTTAACATAACTTATAATAATCTGTATAAGATTTCTATGGCGAATAATCGTTATAGAAAAAATAATGAACAGCTAACAAGACGGCGTTCATCATCTTGTCAAGAAAATAGTTTTAAGCTCCGCCTTAACAGCAATGTTTATCAGTTTACTGGAACCATTATAGATGAGTTCATGCAAGCAAAGAATCAGCAGGTGATATCTAGTTTTCGCGAATAACCTTAGGGTAGATTTTTCATGGCATTTTCATTTCTCTGCTCTTGAAAACATTCATAAAATAGATTAGACAGGGATACACGTTAGCATCTCAAAAATCCTATATACCAGAAATAAGAATAACTCGATAGACCCTAATTATTATATTTGCCTCAAGTTATATCTCTTAGTAACCATACCCTACCATAAATAGAGATATATGATAAAAGTCCATATAATAGATCCTGAACAAATAGATAAGATAGAAGAATAAAAATATTAAAAAATAAAATGATATAAATAACAAAAAAAGTCTTCACAAGCGCAGCTTCTAATTTAAAGAATTGTATATAATTATCTAAGAAGTCAATCATAAATTACTCTATTCGGCCTAAATCGATTTTAGCCTTATCACGTAAATTTAACATAAGTAATTCAATCATCACATTGCCAAGTATCATTTTATAATGTTTGGAAAAGACCTTTAATTCAGTTTCTGTCGGTTGTCCTTGAGTAACTTTTATCAATTGAATAATAATTAAGTTATCTTTGTTATCTTTGGTACTAAGATAAGTCGGTATATTCCCTTTAGGGATTGGCATTTGAAAAATATGTTCAGCTAATGAGTTATTTTGATCAAAACGATCAATAATCTTAGCATTACCAAATGTAATATTCTGTTTTAGTAAAGCTGCGTCACCTGCACCTTGTTTTAATGCGATCAATAATTTATTACCCTCTGCTTCCATCTCTTTTTTAGCCTTATTAAGTTTTACTAATTCAGCTACTGTTTTTTTTACCTCATCAAATAATTGTGTTACCTCTGGTTTATATTTTTCAACTCGAATAATAAATGCACGCTCACCATCGATGTTAATAACATCTGAATTAATATTTGTTATCCTATTTTTATCTACTAAGTTACTGTTAAATATGGCATCAGCCACCTTATCAAATCTTATTTCTTCAGGAAGATTATTACGACTAAACCAATCTGTAGTTACTGCTTTAATGCCAGTAACTTTTTCAGCAGTTATTAAAGATTCGTTATCATCTATTGCCGCACGACTTGCAGTTTGTTGTAGTAAATAAAATGCATTAATGGCTTTTTCATTTTTTATGATATTGGCAATCTCAGTTTTTACTGACTGAAAAGGTTTTATGAATTTAGGTTTAATATCATCAAGACGAAATATAATATAATTAGTAGTCAATTTTATTATGCTAGAAACTTGTTCTTTTTTAATTAGATTCGCAGCAATAATTTCGCTTGGAGTTGAAGCTGCTTCCATCCAACCTAGAGCTCCATTATTTCCTGCACTAAATTTATCTATTGATTTTTCGGCAACTAATTGCTTAAAATCAACCCCTTTAGCTAAGGCTTTAACAACGGAATTGGCTTCTTTTTCTGTTTCCAATTGAATCATACTGTAATGTTTTTTCTCTGGCTGAGTAAAATTAGTTATATTATTATCATAATAGCTTTTCAGCTCCTCATCTTTGACGGATAGCTTATCACGTTGAGAAGCAGCATCTAACTTAATATAACTAACCTGCACCTGTTCTGGTGAAATAAAACTGTTCTTATGTATATCATAGTAATTTTGTAACTCTTTATCTGTAACTATTTGTTTAGACTGATAGTCTGCAAGGGATATAGTTGCTATTTTTACTTCACGTTTCTGTAAAAGTAACTCAGCATAGGATTTAATTTCTCCAGGTAAGGCAAATTCATTCGTCATATATACTTTCCTGAGTTGACGATTAATTAAATTATATAGTATTTCTTGAGCAAGATCATCGGCATTAACATTATTTTTGGATAAAATAGTTCGGTATTTTTTACTATCAAAATGTCCGTTTATTTGAAATATCGGCATGTTATAGATATCCTGCTTAATTTGATTATCACTTGCCGTTAAACCCAATTGATATGAATATTGATTAAGTAGTGTTACGCTAATTAAACGTTCTAAAGCTTGACGTCGTAATATCTGTATCTCTTTCTCATTACTGGCAATTTTAGAAAATTTATCACCAAGTCGTTCTTGTAATGCTTGCTTTTCTTGTTGAAAAGCTTTATGTAATTGAAATTGACTAATTTCTGTGCCATTCACTTTTACTACATGATTATTTGAAACACTAATCAAATAACTACCAACTCCCGTAAGCAAAAAGGATAAGATAATAATCACAAATACTATTTTGAGCACAGGACTATACGCCAACGTGCGTAGGGTATCCATCATAATGATGATGCTCTCTCCGTTTTAGTAAAAGTAATAGATTCATAATTATGATACGGTATTTTAGCTTAAAAGAAAAAGTATCATCTTTATGTGATACACTCGATTCTAATTTATTAGAAAAATTGATTTGATTTTAGTTTATCCCTTAATAGGATACCATAATTTTATTTTTGAGTTATGATTATTTTTAGTGTATTGGTTTTGAAGATGCTGGTGTCATATCCTGCTGATTAATTTTATAATAATTTCAACAATATAGATATGATATGCCATCAAAAATCTAGATTACAGGTATACGCAAAATTAGATATTACTCTAAAAATAGTGGGTCTTCTTGAATCAATTCATCCGTAATAGTGTGCTAAGAAAGCTGATAGCACCGTTGTTGAGACGTAGCTCGAAGCCATATTGCACAACATGATCAACCGTCGACTTGTCAACAGATGTTTATGGCCGTCATGCGTATGGTTATTTGCTGAAACGAGTAATATAGGTTGGTATTGGCGATGTTGAGATTAAACTGATTAAGGTTAAAAGGGATCGTATCCGGTAATGAAATATACTTCAACACCTCCTTTTGCTGCTACCTTATCTAAGGAGTGCAAAATCGTCAAAAATTACTACCAATAATTGTACCTGTAAAACATTTTCATCTATTATTTTCACGAAGCTCTGGTGGCTATTCTTGGTGAAAACCACATGTTTCTCTGTTTAGTACCATTAGCAAACTGAAACAGCAATGGCCTGTATGATTTAAGCTATACTACGTGTTACGTTTATTGCTTGACGGAAGAGATATGCTGTTTTATCAGACAAACTGATTGTTTTTACCTTCTGGTAATTGTTGCCTGGTGACTTCGGATTAACATAAAGGAGCTTGTTATGGTCAAAAATGGTTATTGAGATTCAGAAGCAAACGGGAATAACTTTTCAGTAGCTGGTGAGCGTGTTCCTTAACCATATACTTCCATATTTACTACAATAGACTATGTCCTTGTTTTTGAAATGCAATGATAAAGATATTTCAGGACACCCAGCACCAACGGATGCTGGGTATACAAAACAGCAGTCGATTTGTCGCCCTTTCCATACAAAGGGTATGCAGAACAGAAATTTAAAGATGAGCTGCGAGGGAGGATCAGTCCTGGCTAACAGAAAACCGTGATGCTAATTAATGAAGCTTTTGATATTTTGTTGGCAAGCTCTTCAGCATATCTTAAAGAAAATGAAGAAGCTGGAGAAAGAGAGAAAAGAACGGCTGGCATTCCTATAACGCCCCGTCAGCGCGTTTGACTCAATAAGACGATAAATCCGATTAATTATTTTGCGACAATTAGGCTATGAGGCTGACGTGTGAAGTGATGTAGTTCAAAACTAACCTTTTCAATGATATTTTAGACTGTTACAGTCTGCTTAGAAAAGCTGGAACGCTACGGCTAATGAGATTCAGCCTGTTGACCATGGTGATAAACAACATCTAATTTAAGGATGGAGATCAGATTTACAAAATATCAGAGTGGAATCTAGTCTGATGACCGATAAACACTTATATTTGTTAATACTCTTATTTTTCTTATAATTATAACAGCATCTTTTAATCCTTTCTTGATTTTAAATAACGCCGCCTTAATAGTAATAATTTCTAATTATTTATCTCTTTTTAAGATGCTGATTATCAGCAGGTTCACATCACGATATTTAACTTCAATAGAGAAAAAATCTATTAACTGAACTTTATTTACTTTTTAAGAATTTGAGATTTAATTTCATTAAATACATTTAACACGCTCTCAGTGACCGATTTAATAATAGTCTTTATTTTTTCAATTTTATCTACTAGATACTAGCTATTTCTTTTTTTACGCTTATTATCTCCATTTTATTAATTATGGTTTGAATAAATATATTCCTAACAGTTTATAAAAGACGATGTTATCATTTAATTTTATAAGTTATGGCAAGAAAAGATTTTATATATAAATAATTATAGATTTTTTACTTAAATTGCTTAGTAATCAAAAATTGATAAACAATTTAAGATTTATTACCTTTAAATTTATGTAATGTCATTAATATAACAAGAATATTTCTTAGTCCATTCCAACCAATCTAAAAGGGTGAATTTTGTAATGCAATGGAAAAAACTTCTTCAACCGTTTTTACCGGGTAGATTTTTAAATCTGCAATAATATTTATGGGTATTTCTTCCAAATCTCGCCGATTTTCATCGGGAATTAGCACAATTTTTATACCACCACGGTGAACTGCTAATAGCTTTTCTTTTAAACCACCAATAGGTAACACTAACCCTCGTAATGTTATCTCTCCAGTCATCGCTACGTCTGCTCGTACAGGATTACCAGTTAAACAAGAAACTAATGCTGTGCACATTGCAATTCCTGCACTAGGTCCATCTTTTGGTGTTGCTCCCTCAGGGACGTGCACATGAATATCCCGTTTTTCGTAGAAATCAGCGTTAATACCTAGCTTTTCTGCTCTCGCCCGAACTGCAGTTAACGCAGTTTGAATTGATTCTTGCATAACCTCACCTAACGATCCGGTATAGGTGAGTTTACCTTTTCCTGGTACACAAGCCGTTTCAATAGTTAATAAATCGCCACCCACTTCTGTCCAAGCTAAACCTGTCACTTGACCGATACGGTTTTCGGTATCAGCACGACCATAATCAACTTTACGCACACCAAGATAGTTTTTTAAATTATCTTCCTTAATAACAAGGTGTTTTAATAATTTATCCATCAGTAGAGCTTTTACTGCTTTACGACATAATTTAGAAATTTCACGTTCTAAACCGCGAACACCAGCCTCGCGGGTATAATAACGAATTATACCAATAATTGCGCTATCGTCAATCGTAAGCTCACCTTTTTTTAATGCATTTCGTTGAATCTGTTTAGGTAACAAATGTTTTTTCGCAATATTGAGTTTTTCATCTTCGGTGTAACCTGAGAGACGAATAACTTCCATACGATCTAATAACGGTGCTGGAATCTTCATCGAGTTTGAAGTTGCAACAAACATTACATTAGAAAGGTCATAATCAACTTCTAAATAGTGATCATTAAAGGCAACATTCTGTTCTGGATCAAGTACTTCAAGTAAAGCTGAAGCTGGATCACCACGCATATCCGAGGACATTTTGTCAATTTCATCTAATAAAAATAAGGGGTTATTAACACCTACTTTTGCCATCTTTTGAATGAGTTTTCCAGGCATAGATCCAATATAAGTTCGTCTGTGTCCACGAATTTCTGCCTCATCTCTGATACCACCGAGTGCCATGCGAATATATTTACGACCTGTTGCTTTAGCAATTGATTGACCCAATGAGGTTTTACCAACACCAGGCGGTCCTACCAAACATAAAATTGCACCTTTGATTTTACTCACACGACTCTGTACCGCTAGATATTCAAGAATACGTTCCTTAACACGTTCTAAACCATAATGATCGCTATCCAGTGTCTCCTGAGCTTTCAATAAATCTTTTTTAACTTTACTACGAGTATTCCACGGAACTTGCACCATCCAATCAATATAGCTCCGTAAAACTGTCGCTTCAGCAGACATAGGCGACATCATTTTCAATTTTTGTAATTCTGCTTCTGATTTTTGCTGAGCTTCCTTTGGCATTTTAACTTCTTCGATTTTGCGTTTGAACATTTCATATTCATCAGGTGCATCTTCCATCTCACCTAATTCTTTTTGAATTGCTTTCATTTGCTCATTTAAATAGTATTCGCGCTGACTTTTCTCCATCTGTTTTTTAACGCGATTACGAATACGTTTTTCAACCTGTAGTAGATCAATTTCAGATTCCATGATTGCCATCAAATATTCAAGGCGCTCAGCCACATCCGTCATTTCTAATACACGTTGCTTATCAGCTAATTTTAATGGCATATGGGAAGCGATTGTATCAGCTAATTTATCCGATTGTTCAATAGAATGTAATGATGTTAATACTTCAGGCGGGATCTTTTTATTCAGTTTAATATAACCTTCAAACTGATTAACGGTTGTTCGATTTAAGACTTCCTGCTCTTTTTCATCAACAGGCGGAGAATTAAAACACTCAGCCTGTGCAATAAAATATTCCCCATTATCTGTTAGCGTAGTGATTTTTGTCCGACGCAAACCTTCAACTAAGACTTTAACCGTACCATCTGGTAGTTTTAACATCTGCAAAACAGAAGCAATTGTTCCTACAGAAAAAAGATCATTTACACCTGGTTCATTAGTCGACGCTTCTTTTTGAGCTACCAACATCACTTGTTTATTATGATCCATTGCAGCTTCAAGACAGTGAATAGATTTCTCTCGACCAACAAACAATGGAATTACCATATGTGGATAAACAACAACATCTCTCAGAGGCAATACAGGAATTTCAATGCGTTCGGAATGCTCAAGATTCATAAAGTTCTCTCTTCTTTAACTTATCATAATTTTATGGTTTTCTTAAAAATTTTAAGAAACCTCAGTTTAAATATAAAATTATATGGAAAGAAAATTTTTGATATTCAATAGCTTAAATTCTGATATTAAATCCATAATTAGGAAAAATTCTCGTTATGCATTACAAAATTCAATTAAAAAAGCATTAAAAATTTATTTTTCACCTGATGCTTGTTTATCAGATTGACTATAAATTACTAAAGGTTCTGATTGACCGGTAACCACCATTTCATCAATCAGTATCTTCTCAACATGCTCCATTGATGGCAAATCATACATAGTTTCTAATAAAGCGCTTTCCAGAATAGAGCGTAAACCACGTGCTCCTGTTTTCTTTGACAGGGCTTTTTTCGCAATTGCTTTCAATGCTTCTTCACGAAACTCTAAAAGAACACTTTCAAGCTCAAAAAGTGTTTGATATTGTTTAATTAACGCATTTTTAGGCTCTTTCAGAATCTGAATTAATGCTTCTTCACTTAATTCGCCTAAAGTAGCTATAACTGGTAAGCGACCAATAAATTCAGGAATCAAACCAAACTTAATTAAATCTTCTGGTTCCACTTGAGAAAGTAATTGACCTTCAGTCGGACGCTCAGATTCACTTTTCACCTCAGCTGAAAAACCAATGCCTGAACACTTATTTAAGCGTTGTCTAATTACTTTATCAAGACCTGCAAATGTTCCACCACAAATAAATAGAATTTTAGAAGTATCAACTTGTAAAAATTCTCGTTGTGGATGTTTACGACCTCCTTGAGGGGGAACTGCAGCAATTGTACCTTCAATAAGCTTAAGTAAAGCTTGCTGAACACCTTCACCTGAAACATCTCGGGTAATTGACGGGTTGTCAGATTTGCGTGATATTTTGTCAATTTCGTCAATATAGACGATACCACACTGTGCTTTTTCTACGTCATAGTTACATTTTTGTAGAAGTTTTTGAATAATATTTTCTACATCATCACCAACATAACCTGCTTCCGTTAATGTTGTCGCATCAGCCATGGTAAATGGTACATCCAGGTAACTAGCCAAAATCTCAGCTAATAGTGTCTTACCGCTGCCTGTAGGCCCTATAAGCAAAATATTACTTTTACCTAGCTCTATCCTTTCAGCATTTATTCCTTCGTTAGAGATATTACGTAGACGTTTATAATGGTTATAAACAGCTACCGCCAATATTTTCTTTGCATTTTCCTGATCAATAACATAATCATCTAAATGATGCCGAATTTCATGGGGTGTTGGTAATGCGCTGCGCTTACGATGTAGTGAAATCTCTTTAACTTCTTCTCGAAGAATATCGTTACAAAGCTCAACACACTCATCACAGATATAAATTGACGGACCAGCAATTAATTTACGAACTTCGTGCTGGCTTTTCCCACAAAATGAGCAGTACAGCAATTTTCCTGAACTTTGTTTTCGTTTATCTATCATTCAGATAACCTCACTTTTTTTAACTATCACTCTAATTTTAACAAAGAGGGTAACAGAAAATTATTACTAATTAATCACGTATAATTATATCAGGCATGCTATACATTTATGTAAATTAATTACGATTAATATAGATTTTATCTACCAAACCATAACTAACTGCTTCTTCTGCAGATAAAAAACGATCCCGTTCGGTATCATTCTCAATCTCTTTTATTTTTTTACCTGTATGCTTAGCCATTAATTCATTCATACGCAATTTAATTTTTAAAATCTCTTTGGCGTGAATTTCGATATCCGATGCCTGTCCTTGAAATCCGCCTAAAGGTTGATGGATCATGACACGAGAATTAGGTAAACAATAACGTTTTCCTTTAGTACCAGCGGTGAGCAGAAATGCGCTCATCGAACATGCTTGCCCAATGCAAATCGTACTAATATCAGGTTTAATAAATTGTATCGTGTCATAAATTGACATACCTGCTGTAATAACCCCACCCGGTGAATTAATATAAAGATAGATGTCTTTATCAGGATTTTCAGCTTCTAAAAACAGCATTTGAGCAACCACTAGATTTGCCATGTGGTCTTCGACATGACCAGTTAAAAAAATAATTCTTTCTTTAAGAAGGCGTGAATAAATATCATAAGAACGTTCGCCACGTAAAGTCTGTTCGATTACCATTGGCACTAATGACATATGCGGCTCAAGTTGATCTTGATTGTTATCATATGACATTTTTCATCTCCTAAATTCAATCTTTTATAATGCTAAATTTATCTAATTCTACTCAATATAAATAAAAATGAGTATATAGTTACAAACTTAACCATTTTTATAAATGGATATTTCCCATTATTATATGGCATTCTATAATATAGAAATTATCTAAGTTATTTTTTCCTTTTTCTTGAAAAGGAAAAGTTTTTAATGATAAAACCCGCAGATAAAACTACGGGTTTTTATAAAAGTAGATAAAATATTCATTTACTTAGTAAATACATCATCTAATACTGATTCATTAATTTTTGGAATTGAGTTTTTATTCATTGATTCTCACTTTTCTAATAAAATTCAATGACTTGTTCTTTAGCGTCAAATTACAAACACTATCCATTCATTCTTTATTTTTGTTATAGTATTCGATCACTTCAGTGGGATTTTTATAATCTGAACCCCAATCTCTTCAATCAGTGATTTAGATGAACATCATTTTCAATTTTAACGAGTTTTTATTGATGTTCGATTAATAATAAACCAACAATGACGCTATGTTTAGCTTATTCTTCAAATATTTCATGTGGTAATTCTAACACCTATTTTTCATTGTTATCAAAACGTTGACTGGTTGTTCAACGTAGTACATTATTCATTGTTAATAACAGCACTAAGAGATCATTTAATTTTATTTTCCTTAATTAAACCCATCAAGTATTTATATCTTGATTCAATCACTAACAGCTGTTTCAGCTCACCTCAATATTTTTATATACTTTTTACGTAAAGACTCCATTGAAACGTTAATAACATTAAAATGCTTCATAAATTTTTCGGTCACTTCTAGTAAAATGATACGTTCACGTTTTTCATTTTCTTTAAAGTGATAATAAAATTAGCCGCTTTTTACCTTTTAAATTCTATGCGTGATAATCAGCTAAAAATAGACATCTATGATAAATTTCACCTTCCTGATCATCCATATATACCATTTTAAAACCGTGGATCATACGAGCTTAACTAATTCTCATCATAAAGTTGCTCACATTACCACCTTCGAACACTTTATCATCAATTGTGCTTTTAAAATTGATAGCACTTATATCTACACTAACTTTTTATTTTGTCTTTTATCAAGTCAATTATTCCTTTCGTAATGTTTTCAGGATTCTGTCAATATCTTTATTTTTTATCATAATAATTAGTTTTTTAACTTTAAAATTTTCTAAATCTTTTAATCCAATTTCTGGATAGACTTTAAATTCAACGGTATAAACAAATATTCACCTCTTTTAAACTGTTCAAATTGATATCTTAATTTTTCCAGCTGGATTAATTTTTTGTTCTATAATTGCATTAATAAAATCACGCTGTCTTATATCGTTAAAACCATCGTTCAATACAAAAATACCATATCGTTGCTTGATAATATTCATTGGCACTTTGCCTTTATGAAAACCATCAATGCACACTTTTTAATGCATTAATGAGTTCAGTATTCATTGATTTTCAATATTAGTATTTAGGACTAGTAATTGTTATATGATACACCACTAAACCTTAAATTGTTTCAACAGAAACTTGGATGTTGTTATCTTAAAAGAATCTTAGTACTCGGAAAACTCCAGAGTAAATGTTATCAGATACTAGCTCTGATAATATAGACTGCTCTCAAAACTCGGTTTATTTCCCCCTATTTTAAAGAATCCTTCTTACAGTAGGAGTGTTCCAAAACTTTATAATAATTAACCCGACCTTATATAAGTACATAAGGTATGAGTTGAGAAAAAGCAAATACTAAAATAGTAAATGTTTTAAATGCTGGTTTTTATGACAAAATTGATATGTCTAGCTTAGAATAATCTAAAAATAATAAAATATATTATTAATAGCAATTAATACTAAATAAATATCTTGCTAAATTAGCATAATTATCTATTTCTTAATCTCGATTTACATATTCCTCCACCACGACAAGTTGGTGAAGGAAAGACTTTATGTTGGACTCGTTTCCATTCAATTGGAGTATATGTATGTAATACCAATGCATGAACACTATTATTATAAGATAATTTATCTGCTAATAATTGATAAACAGCTTGGTGACGAGCAACCATCCTTTCTGTTACAAATTTTTCAGTCACTAAAATAATTTTAAAGTGACTTTCAATACCTTGTGGAACATTATGTTGGTTACTTTCATCTAATACCATTAGATACACTGGCGAAAAAGCGTATTCCAGTTTTTTTTCAATTTGTTTACGCATGGTTTGTATAGGTTTACATATCATGTTAAATGACTCTTTTAGTTTAATTTACTAAGTAAACATTTAGAGGATAATAAAAATTATTAATCTTTTTTTTATTATTACTGATTAAGATTTATGCAATATCAGTTAGAAATAAGATTAGATTTTAATAAATTACGATTAAAGTAGATTAGTATAGTCCATCCTATTTTACTGATTTCTCTACTCAATACCAATAGCTTTCTGGCATACTAACAGTAAAATACTAAAGTATAGTAACGATTAAATTAATTAATGCTAAATAGGTTGAGAAAACATGTTAAAAAATACCTTTAATCATTGCTCTATTAATCCAATTAAGTTTAATAAGATGTGTTGACACAAATAACACCCTGTTTATTGAGCTAAATATTAGATTCCCAACTCAAGATCCGACCATAAGAGCAGTTTCAATCAATATTACTAGTATTGATAAAAGAAGCTTAACGGCACTTGCTAAAGTTAATCGTTATGCAATAATAACCATATTAAAACCCTCTCGCGATTTACCCTACTTCTTGCAAGAAGCATTAAAAAAACAGATGATAGCCAGAGGTTTTATGATTAACGCCAAAGCTAATGTAAATTTACAAATTGCTTTAAATAACTTGCATGCCGATATACAAGAAGGTAGCTTACGTCATAATATTGCTGTCAATGTTGCAATTAGTCTAGTAGCTATGCATAGAATAGCTCTACCAGTACGCGTACGTACCCCTATGCGCGTAGCTATAATGAACAAGGGCCTTTTGATGCTAGTAACGAAAAAATTGCTAATGCTATTAATGAAATGTTAACCGACATTATTGTTGATATGGCTAATGATTTTGGAACAAGTCAGTTCATGAAAAAATGCACAATAACTTGTTCAGTGTTTTAATTAAAATGCTGCTAGCAATATCTATGTTTAATAATAACATAGCAACAGGATGACTGTGAAAAAACTGCCTGAACATTTCATTCAACATTGTTCACGAGTTCTATTTTTATTAGATTTTGTGTTAGGGATTGTAGCTGGCCACATATCGAAAGTACTTTGTACATTTAACTGATCGTCGAATATATTGATATTAAAACGATCAGTTTTTCATTAGTTGAGAAAAGCTTATGTATTAAAATTTCTTTAGTCAACATTAATGTGGATTGCTGCACGCCTACCTATGTAGGATAGTCGTCATAGTTGATTATTACCACTTAGATTTTTCTGATTATCAGTATTTTGGCAATAGGATTTATGGATCATAAATAGCATCTTTTAGTTAGCTGTATTTATGGTTCTGATGATCTTCTGGTTCGCATAAGAAGATATTGTTTTTGAAATTATAAACTGATTTATTGTCGGTAGAAGAGCGTGATCCTGGTACGTTAAATATCCGTTATATTGGTTATTGTACTTAGCATGTTAATTTCCAGAGGATTAGTTTTATAGTTGATAGACTATTTTGTACTTGACAGAAACTCTATCTACTGATAACTAGCTTAATTCTAATTGGTATTACAAAATGCTATCACTAAAGAACTGCTAATATAATCTCTACCATCTAGAAAATTATATGAAGCGATCTATTAACCCTTGGTAGAATTTTTAGGGGTAAAATGCTTGACTTACCTTATATTCTTGATCATTTTATAAAATGAGTGATTTATTTATTAGAGCGCTTTGTACTGATTCTCTATTAAATAGACTTTGGCTTTCTTTAGCTACGAAGTGAGATCCTCTTAATAAAACTTTTTGACTATTTTTAACTATTCTTATCGCTTTATATGGCGGTTATTTTTTGTAAAAACATCTTTATTTAAAGTCTTACTTATTTTTGGTATTTTACAGGCTATTTCTAATTTTTATTATTAATTTCTAACATAGCACCAACCAATATTTATCACCAGCAGTATTTTCTTTATTGAAAAGAAATTTGACGGCATTGAGTAGCTGCTGTTTTTGTCACACTACTTGCTGACACTTTTCAATCATTCTTTTTCTGTAACTTAATTTTCCTTACTGTCAGCCTTATCTGCTTGAATGGGTTTACGTTTAACCTATGGAAAGGTGTGGTTGTATGAACAAATATAATTGGCCGTTTTTTATTCTATCGTTATTTCATTGCGAGTATTTTTACTATTGATATGGAAAATAATTTTTATCTTGTGTTCAATAAACAATCCAATTTATACATTGAATTTATTTTAAGCAATTGTATAAGTTAGCTATAATATGTTTGGGCATATTAACAGGTATATTTATTTATTGGTAAAAAATAGTTTTAAGCTATTTTGATAAGCAAAATTAATTTATTTATTATTGATTGCTATCAAATAGTTATTGATATAAAGTGATCTTTATCATCTATCAATAATATCCCATTCTGGGTATAAAAGAAATTGTATCATTTCGCGTAATTATTATAAAATCTGGTGTATAATATCCAATCTATTTCTACTCTGATGCTTCATAAATCTGTTCTCCATCTTAAAATTTTTAAATTTAAGTTTTTTACCATGCCCAATAAGGTCAAACGCAAGGTTTGACCTTATTGGGCAGTTCCTGCTTTAATAAGAAGACGCAGGAGTAGTCTAATAGCATTAGAAAGGGTTGTTTTTCTCGAATTACAGTTCTTTTTGATTATTTTCCAGCTTCTTCATCGCTAGATGAATACACTTCACTGAAAATCTTGCGACAAAGCATTAAAGGCTTTATTATCGGAATCAGCTCTCCATCTAACTAGATCTCCTAGCAAACTAACAGCCTTGACTTTCAATTTCATACCTTTGTAGAGTGAAAATCAGTGCATTAGCTATTTTGTGTAGCTCTAATGGCGTTAGTCCTGCGACTCTGTAAGAATATCTTGCTATTGCATTCTAAAAAAACCAAGTATCACCATCTCCCGTAGCAATCCTAAAAATACGGTTAAGTTAGGCGAGGCTCGCCAGGACAATCATTAAAAGTTATCCTCACCTTGTTTCTGATTTTCAATAATCCTTTTCGAACGCAATGAGCTTATTATGTCTATGCTAAAGTTCAGCTGATAATAAGAAATAAGCAAAGGCGATCATCTTTCCTAACAGAATGAGATATGCCTTCAGCTAATAGATAAACGTTAGGCTTATATCTAAAGCACGGAAGTACCACATTGCCTATGCTCTTCAAGATATTCCTGTTTTCAGTTTGCTAATATATCAGTAGAAAAGAACATATGACTTTTCATCAAGAATCGCCCAAGAACTTCGTAAAATTTACCAGTGGGTTATGTCCAACAACAGATACGAGCCATGCTCACAACTCTTCAATATTTTTACATGTTTTAGATAAAACAGTTAGTAATGAGTTGTTAAAGCATATTTCGTTCCCATTGCGATCTACTATAAGCTTAGACACTTTAATCTAAAGATTCCTAATATGAATCTATATGATTCGCTGCGGGAAATAACTGTTACAGTTGATAGGCAATAACGCCTGTCAATAAAACAGCGTTGAGAATGTTAAGCAGCATGCCTTCTAGCTCCGTCTCAACAGCTCTGCCTATCAATTACCTAAGATAGTTATGAATGACTTTACACAAGGGATCAGAATAATATCTCATTTCACAGATCTCTGTAGGTTAGACTTTTATGACATAATATCTCTCTGTTGTTAAAATTATTTATTAAATTAATCAGAATGATATGGCCACTATATCTGAATTTTCATATACCAAAAATAAGCATAACTCATTTATTTTGGCGATAGCATTCTCATACAGATTCTGCAATAAATAACAAGGACATTTCTATAAAAAGATAGAAGACTGCTATAATAATTTTAGTTGATATAGTAATTTCCGAGATTGTGCATAACCTTATGATATAAGTATATGGTGTGAACCAGCATCGGTTCTTAAAGAAGATGAATTTCTCTGTTATTCAGGATTGAATAACGTTGCAAAGGGGGATTAAAAGTAGCAATAACAAGTTTTTAGAAAAAGGTGTATCGGGGCCGTATCCCCGGTAAAAGCCACCGGCACTCATTGAGTCACTACTTGGAGATTTTTAAATATTTGAAAAATAAAACTGCAGGATATAGAAAATTATACATAGAAAACGCTTTTGTTATATATTTATATAACAAATCGCGTATCACATGAGCGTTTTAATGGACTTTTCGATGCAGAATTTTTTTAGTTAAAACGCTCGATTATGTGCTTAAATTTATACTTTCTGGAAAAGGTATAACAGATATGTATGGTTGCTATTCCTGCAAATATTAAAGAACTTTACACATTACAAATTTGGTTAAAAATAAAGAAAAATCTAGCGATATCTTACTCTACATAAGATTTAGTTGTTATTCAAAGAATAGAATGCAAAAAAGTTTGGTACCCAGTTAGTTAACTTTTCTTGTGTATTACACTTAATCCATAATAAAATCGAATCTGTTCAAGTGGCTTAAATGGGACATTTTAAATAAATATATCCAGAACGGTACTGACATATAAAATTATCTACTTTTGTAGTAAACAAAAGAGGTAAGTATTACCTGCATATAAAAAGTAATAATCAAATAAATTTTTGATATTAGTTTTCTATCTTCAGCAATTTTTCATATGGTTTTACCAAACTTTTAGTTGGCTGAAATAAAAAAATTTTAGCTAGGTTTTTATACCATACTAGTGTAGCTTATTTTAAGGTTCCATTGCTAATCGAAGCTTTTTCATGGCATTTTTTTCTAGTTGACGAACACGTTCAGCAGATACACGATATTTTTTAGCTAAATCATGTAAAGTAGTTTTGTTTTCTTCATCAAGCCAACGCGTACGAATGATATCCTGACTACGGTCGTCTAAGGTAGATAATGCCTGTGTTAATTTATCAGTAGAATGGTTTTCCCAATTATCTTCCTCAATGATATCAGCAAAATCAGAAGATTTATCCTGTAAATATAAAACTGGAGCAATAGTCGTATTTTCATCATCATCATCATTCATGTCGTATGCCATATCTTGTGCAGACATTCGCGATTCCATTTCACGAACATCCTTGCTAGATACACCTAGCTCCTTGGCAACGATATCAACTTCAGTTTGATTAAACCAACCGATACGTTTCTTATTCTTACGTAAATTAAAAAAAAGCTTACGTTGAGCTTTAGTAGTTGCAACTTTAACTATCCGCCAATTACGCAATACATATTCATGAATTTCAGCTTTAATCCAATGAACGGCAAATGAAACTAAACGTACGCCAACCTCAGGATTAAAACGACGAACAGCTTTCATTAAGCCAATGTTACCTTCTTGAATCAAATCTGCTTGTAGCAATCCATAACCTGAATAATTACGTGCGATATGAATAACAAAACGTAAATGAGAGAGTATAAGCTGTTTAGCAGCATTTAAATCACCATGATAATGCAGCCGTTTTGCATATTCTTGCTCTTCCTCTGCGGTTAGCATTGGATAAGCATTAGTTGATCGCATATAAGCTTCAATGCTACTTTGTGGAATTAATACTAATGATTGCATATCTTTGATCATTGATATCCTCTTTAAATTCAATAAACTAAGAATTTTTCTAAATAAAAAGTTTATATTTTAGTAGATTCCATTATTGCTGAGTTAATAACATGATATTGAGTAGTTTAGCGCTGCTCGGTATTGAAGAAAATTCCCTTGACTTATATTACATTAAATTTTAAATTTTGATAAAATATCAGTATAAAAGTTGAATATTGATCCCTCAAATAAGTTCTCTTTAGAGAAAAGATACTCTTGCGTGGAAATGTCTCAAATATTGAGCTGTATATAACCAGGCCGCGCTAACTAGACAATCATCTCGCAATCATCTCGGTAACCAGTATAACCTAATAGTATCTTTATTCTATAAAACTATTGAATATGAAATGTAGTACAAAATACATCCGGTACTTTTCTAACAGTACCAGTCAGTTAAGACACTAATCATGCAGAAAGTATTAATGAGAGTAAAGTACTAAAGAATTCCTATATAATACCACCTATTTAAGAATAGGTGCATAATAAAATAATCTGTTGTCTTAAGCAACTTCATGACATTAATCTTTCTCCTTTGAACAAAGATATTTATCTTATCTATTGACAATCACTAAAAGCACCGCCATGATCATTAAAATTCTAATCACTATTAGAATTTCTTTAATCAGATCCTGTTAATTAACATAAACAGATAAACCAACTAACTACGTCCATGTAAATATCTTCAATTTCAGAATTAATTAACCTATTTATTATGTATGTCTATCAATAACTGTAAATTTGAAAATTAATTTTAAACGTGATAAGTACTCTACTGTTAGTAGAGTAGTAGAGGTTTTTTTCTAACAGCAAGTATAACACTACATTGAATTATCCTGATCAATTGCATAACTCAATCATAACTTCTTCCCGAAACAGGTAATTAACACTCTTAATTCCATTTAATGGCTTAAGTCAGCAACTGCCTGCTCAACATTTTTCATTTAATGACTTATCCAAATAAATGGTTAATTTGAATTTATGATACCATATGTTATGTCGATTTATGGTTAAGGAATTGAATTCGCCTCCTCTTTCATTGAAGATCAAAATCCACTCCTTTTTCTAATAAGGAGATGGAATCGGTTTATTAGGTCTATTATAAGTTATATCCTCATCGGATAGTATGTTTTTAAATATAACATCCTAATTTTAGAGATGTTAACCTATAGGTTTAACTTAATAAGTTTTAGGTTTTTCCATTTTTATGAATTCTTGTTCACAACAATTTTATTCCCTGCTTGACAAGCTAAGCACCACTAGAAAGTAGGATCACTACACAGAATATATTTATATATAACTGTGCGTAAGGATCCATTTTATAAGAAAAGCTGAACCTCGGTTTCTTGGATTTTTACTGGATTTCATCTTCACTAACTTTTTCACCTTCGATAATAGTCTGACTTGTTTATAGTCTAATAAAACCATAATAACACAATATCTTAATATAGCTAGCCGGAATATTACTGATATAGCGTTTAATCATTTCTTTTTGCATTAGTCTCTGCTACTGACTTTGTTAAGTGAGGTGGTTATAGTAATGATGCGCGAGATATAGTTCTTTCTGTGTAAAATCGCAGTTTTAACGTGAATACTAGAATTAATGTAGCGCCCGAATTGTTTTTCAGTCTGACAGGGTACCCACTTTCATCTTTTTAGAAAAGTGCACTTTTTAGAACGTCCTCATTATTCTTTTCAGTATACGCTAATATTATTCCTGTGCGGATATACTATACAGACCAGAAAAGATAGTGGGATTTATCAGATCATAACTGTGACGTAGAAGCCGATGACAACGCCTGGCCAGATCATCTCTTCGACCGTTCTTTTTTGAAGAACGGATTGCTTAATATAGAATCTTTAATATCAAGACTATTGCGAGTGACGGAGATATAAACATGCTGATCTTGATTGAGTTGTTAAGCATAAGTGTGTAAGGCATGGAAGATACCAATTTCGATATTCTGTTTTCGTGCCTACTATGGGATAAGTGTTGGGCATCCAGTGCAAAACAAGGAGTTGAATCAGGGCTAGTTATTATTGAAAAAATCAAAGAATATGAAATATATTAAAAGTAATGTGTTGCCAGTTGTAGTCGGGTAAATATAAACTTATTGCGCTAATTTACTACTCGATAGTTTTGAAGTCATATTAACTGCAGGCTTTTGACTTGCAGTTTTAGCAGAAAAAGGATGATGAAAATTATTCAGGAGAGACAGAAGCAGTACCCGTCGGTCATCCCACAATTAAAAAGTACAGCAGTCAAGTATTTGTTCAATAACAGATAGATGAATCTACAACTTAACACTTTCACCCTGTTTTTTTAAAAAAAAATTATTTTAGCCATCACTAATGGTAAAAACAGTTTAGTAGGGAGGGAGAGATATAACATTAGAGTAAATTACTTTCTGGGTTTGTCTCTCTACTTCCTTAATAAAACAGAAAGAGTCATCCTGTTTGCATTTATCAGGCTTATCAGCCTAGTGATCCGTGCGTTTTTTTCATAGAGCAAAAGAAATGGAAACAATACCCAGTCCCGTATAGGTAATAAATTCATAGGTAAGGATATTTTCAATTATCCCCTCGGTGTAGTTGTATCCAAGGTCATCGGCTTTAGCCTATTTTGAGCTGCTCAAAAACTCAGCAATCATGCCTAGAAGTGGATAATACTTGCGTGTCAAAAAAAATTAAGAGCAGAATTAAACTTTGGTACTCTACATCTTATTTTAAGTGTTATAAAAAATTTACTGAACTTGCTATAATCACTTCCAGGTTGAAATGAGCTTATAAAGATCTTCAAATAAACAAAAGATATACCTTATCTCTCACACCCCAAAAGAGAGTATGGTTTTTTTTGAATAATTTAGGTTAACATTAAACCAATCTTTCATAGACTGCAATGAAGTTTTGCTACCCAATACAGATTTGGTAATTTTTAATTATACAGTTAAACATACCAATGCAAGGTGATCAATCTCTTGAGAAGAACTGAAATGATGGCTTTACAGCCCAACTTCCCTATGCGTTCATTAAATTAAATCTCTCGATCATATCATTTTATTTGAGGATCTATTGGCGGGATGACCTCGATATTATCTATACCAATTTTTATCTATAGTACACAAACAGTTGAATTTCTATTTTCTGGTAGAAAACATTTTTGTAGACCAAAAATGTGATCTATAAATTTTTTGTCATTCTTGATTTAAGTACCTGATGTAAATAATCATAAGAGATGTTTTGTTAAAATCACGTAAGAATCGTTGAACACTTGGCCGCAGTCTTAGACTTATATAGACGGATAAAAACCCATCGAGTTGCATGATCTATATCTATAAAAGATAACATTATGAAGTTTTGTTTGGCATTTACAGAAGATATTCACATCTACGTACAGATAATCAAGCTCATAGCTTTTAAATCTTTTATCCTTCAGCTTCGGATTTTTTCTTTCTTCATTTCACGCAAATCCTCTTAGCTGCGTAAAGAATAATTTAGCCTAAATTAATATTCTACAGGTTTAAGAATTCAGACACAGGGGAGGACGGCCCTTCTAAGAAGAAGGCCAGTGAGAGAAAACATTTTGCAAAAAATCGACTACGGCTTCTGAGGGAATACCAATATCATTATTCATAAACGATGTGAATATGGCTGCAATCATCAGGCTATGTTAGCAAAAGTTGTCAGTAGAAATCCCCCTTATACTAATGAAGAATTTTACTATAGAGATTGACATAAAAATAGTCATATAAATCAAAGAGACTCTTCCTTTACTACCTGACAATATAAAACTGAATCTCATTACTTAATTCGGTGATAGTTTTTTGGATGACATTGATTCATATATTGAAGAAATTCATTCCACTTATCCTGCCCATATTATCAGAGTAATCTTACCTACTGAGGATATTCATTAGGGTTACAATTATATTGCTGTAAATCCCTGATTTCAGGAAAATATTTAACAATCTTACTAGAAGTCCTATAGCCAAATTACATTGGAAAGATAAATGATTTAGTTATATTCGATGTACGTTAAAAATAGCTTGACTATGCAGGAATAAACGAAACAAATAGGCATTGATTTAAAACGGCGTTTAGATGGTCTTACTGCTTACTTGCTTCAGCAGAGACAGCCAAGATAAATCTAAACAATATTATTGAAATCGATGAAATATTTTTCTCATTAACACTTTAAAGGGAAGGATTATTCCCTATATGGAAAAATTAGGAAACGGGGAGAAGAAGGAGGAATAAAAGAAAAGAGTGAATCTTGCTTTTAATTGCTAGAGATCGACATGGTTATGTTAATGATCCGATTCTTGAAGAGTTTAATATAAAGTATGTTATATATTTTCTTAAACCGATCATCGATAAAGAGTTCATCTTTTATTCGGATGAGTTAAATAGTACGATACCCTTTTCCATTGAGGAAAAGTTAGTTATCATAGATTAAAAAAGCTGAATAATTAGAAAGTTATTGATAAGGAGTTTTACATTGAAATGTGAATAGTTATATTAGCCGATTATAAGGCTGTCTGAGTAGATTTCATGATATAGGATTGTTTTATTTACCGAATCTATCTGGCATGGAGAAAATTTTTTGAAACAATAACAATTGAAATGCAGATGTGGTTACAAATTTCTCTGCAAGTAAACCAACAACATTTATCAACATAACCTATTATCACCTAGTTAAATAACTATAATGATTAAAGTATATAAATTATGGCAAGAAAAATACAATCTGCATCACGTGGCCAAATTCGTATTATTGGCGGGAAATGGCGAGGACGTAAACTGCCTGTTTTTGATAGTAAGGGTTTACGTCCAACAACAGATAGAATAAGAGAAACTTTATTTAATTGGTTAATGCCTTTTATTGAAGATGCTCACTGTCTTGACTGTTTTGCTGGTAGTGGCGCTTTAGCTATTGAAGCACTTTCTCGCTATGCTGCTTCAGCTACTTTAATTGAATTAAAGCGCTCCGTTTCAATACAACTTGCGGCTAGTCTAGCTAAATTAGAGGCAAAAAATGCCCAAATGATTAATAGAGATACATTGAACTATCTAGCACAGACAGGTACAGCCTATAATGTCATTTTTCTTGATCCCCCTTTTCGCAAAGATCTATTGCAACAAACAGCCTTCCTATTAGAACAAAATGGTTGGTTAAGCAAAAATTGCTGGATCTATGTTGAAACAGAAATAGAAGCTAATTTAGGCATATTACCTAAAAATTGGCAGCTTCATCATAAAAAATTTGCTGGACAAATCGCTTACTGCCTTTATATTCGTCATCAATAATTAGCTAAGAAATATTATATTAATAAATATTAGAAAATTATTAATACTTTTTATTTGGAAATTTATGATATTTAATTTAATCCATCCGTTTCTAACACCATTAAAATATTTTATTGATGTAGTAATAATATTTATGATTTTCATGCAAACTATTTTTATAAGTTTTTTTAAAAAAAAAGCATCCTTATTGAGTTATTACCAAATTGGTGTATGACAATCAGACTACCTTCTACTTTTATGATTCAGAAATCTGCTTTTATCCTTAAATTGGATATTGTTTATCAGAAGAGTTAACAGCTCAAAACCTACTTAGGTGGTTGTAACTATTTTAAGAAGACGGGGATCAGCTTGAATACTCTTGAAGGGTTGTTTTTCGAACTATAATGCTTCCGTATGTCAGATTTATATCCTGACTGTTGCAAAAGCTGATTCAATCGGATTGATTGTTCTTATTGATATCCAATAGCTAACGGGAAAGTATAGAATGCTAGTAACTCTTCTCACTTTTCCTACAGATTCTTCATCGCTGCAGAATACTTTGTTGAAAACCTTTCTAACAAAATATAAAGGATTTTATTAGCACTATTTAGGGCTCTCTACTAACAAAAGCCTCCAGCAGCTCACCTTAATTTTCGCTTTCATACTTTTGAGAGTAAAGATGGCACATGAACTATTTTATGCATCCAATAATATTGGTGCTGCGAATTTAGAAATATCTTTACAATTGTATTTAAAACCAATATAAGCACCTTCCTTAGCAATACTAGAAGGAAGGATTAAGTTATATGTGCTTAAAAGCTAATCAGAAATTCTGCCTAATGCGATTTTGACTATCGATAATCATTTTCAACCGCAACGAGTTCCTTACATGCATGCAGTACTGCCTATAATTAGCAGTGCATAAAAGAGATCAGCTTGTCTGACAGAACGGTTATGTCTTCAGCAAAGAAATAAATGTAACGCGTATCACTAAATCACATAACCACTATTTTCTATCCTAGTTCAGGACATTGCTGTTTTAGTCTACTGATTGGTTGACAGAGAGATCATGTACTTTTTATTGAAAATCGATATCATGCCTTTGTAAAAATCATCGGTAGAGTATGCCTCCGCCGGGTATACGGCTCATGGGTAGCAATTATTCGATATTTTGTATGCTTCATATAAGGTGAAAATGATCTCTTTAAGGATATTCTGTTGCCGCTGCTACCCTTCCTCTAACCTAGGTACTTTAATCTCAATATTACCAATTTCATTATATATGGGCTTCGCTATTACAAATAACAGTTACGAACGATGGTGTGACACCCCGTCGATAAAAGCGCGATGAGGATGTTATCTCAGCATGAATTCAAACTCCGCTTCAACAACAGTGCTATCATCTACCTGGCATAATTACGTATGAGTTCATTCAATGGATCAGAGGTAATATTTAGTTTTTCTGATACCTGTAGAGTAGACTTTCATATCATATTATCAATATAATATTGAAATCATCTATGAAATTAATCAGTAGGATAGTCACTTCTCTCCGAAAACTCATACACCAGAAATAAGTATAACTCTGAATAGGTTGACTTTACGAAAATCAATAAATAAACAAACATTGATTTAAAAACAGCGTTTAAATGGTAGCACCACTCCTTATTTTATCAGCGACAGACACTTAAATGTACTAAATGGTATTGTTAAAGTTAACGAAACATTTTCTTTAAATCCCTTAAAGAAAATTGTTATATTTGACATATAGCAAAGCTAAAAAATAAGAGAGGAGGAGATAAAAGTAAAGAAGGAATCGCAGTTTTAATTGCCTGAGATCGACATGGTCATGTGAGAAAAGATATTTTTGAAGAGTTTGATGCAGAATGTGTTGGGCGTTTTCTTAAGCTAATTATAGATAAAGAGGCCATCTTTTACTTGGATGGAACAAAATCGCATGAAACTTTTGCAATCAAGTATGAAATTAGTCATCATCGCCTAAATAATGTTGGGTAATTAGAGATTTATTAATAAAACTTTTCACATTTAAAATGTGAAAAGTTTTATTATCTTATTAAAAGGATGGCTGAATAGGATTCTCCATGATGGATGCTTGTTTTGCTTACCGAATTATCAATTCTAAAGAAGATTATTTAAATCATAACAATTAAATATAGAGGTGAGACTATAAATTGCTCTGCGAGTAAAGCAGCAACCTTTACCAACATAGCCCAAATACAGTTAAACATACACCTGTGATAATTAGAATAATGTTGATAAAGATACACAATGCCTATGATTTACATATAATTTTAGAAATTACTAGACGATTTAATGATTAGATAAATAGACATATAGCAGAATTCAGTTTTAAAGAGAATATTGAATATATTTTTGTTAAAATTTAAGATACTTAAATTTGAGTAGTGAAAAATCTCATCAAGGTTCGATGAATATTATTACATTATTGTTAATATAATAAATAGCTATCAATGGTTGAAGATAACTAAAAAGAGAAATAGAATAGACAGTACACTTTATCGAAAGTGTAAGTATGATTTACAATCTCAAATAATTCTACCTACAAAAAAGAACTGGTGTACCTATGGTCATTCATGGTTAATAAATTAAATCGCTCTTCTCTATAAAGAGCAAAAGATGCCCACTTTTGCTAAAATGGGATAAAATTGGTTTACTGGATCTATTGTAAGTTAAGCTTTCATCGGAGTATGTATTCTTTAATCTAAAACATTAATTAGATATATTAATCCTAAGTTTATCTTAATAACCTTTATTTTTCTATTTTATATGTTACTTATAACAAACAATTCTGTTCCCTACTTGCAAATCTGAGAACATCGATAAAAACTAGGCTGTTTCTATACAGAATACATTTGTACGGATTTGTCCGCAGAAATCCTGTTTATCAGGACAGGCTAACTCCGATTTTTCAGTTTTTCGAGCCTTTATCTTTATTGCCTCATATACCTTAGGTATATAGTTTAACTCGTTTATAATTCGATAAGAAACTATAATAAAAAACCTTTTCAAAATACCAAGTCTGAATATAGCTAATATAGTGCCAGATCATTTCTTCCTGTGTCAGGAAGGTTGCTTCTGATACTTCTTAGTCCGCTGTTATAAGTAATGATATACAATTACTTCTCTTTAGTAATGTTGCAGTTTTAACATAAATATCAGAGTTTTAAGATAGCCTCCGAGCTATTTCATGCTATGCTGTGCTTATTTTTCGTCTTTTTAATGAACGTACTTCGCAGTAACATCTGTACTGCAACTTCCAGATAACCTCGCCTTTCATTTTTGGCGCAGATACCCTATAGATCAGGAAAAAATACTGGAATTTATCAGGATCATCCCTGTGAGAATTTATCAGATGATCGCGTCTCGCTAGATTTCTTCGACCGCTCTTTTTTTGAAAAAATACCATACAAAATGTTTTAATATCCAGATCAATACGGGTGACGAAGATATGAATATGCGGATGTTGATTGAATTATCGACCATAAGTATACAAGGAATACAAGATAACAATTTCGATACTCTGCTTGTGTGTCAACTGCAGGGTAAGCGTTGGAAGTAAAAGAGCACGAAATAGAGCATTTAATAGCAAATCAGTTATTGTTAAAAACAAGGCTAAAAGAAGATGAGGTATAGTAAAAGCAATATGTTGTAAGTTACAAGTCGAGTGAAATATGAATTCATTATCTTAATCATTGCTTAGTAGCTTTGACACCGTATTAACTGCAAGTTTTTGCTTCCAGTTTTAGCAGAAAAAACGGCGGTAGGAATATTCAGAAGAGGCACAGCAATATAGGTCATGAACAACTCATTATACAAATATTCCTCAACAGGGATTCGCTCTACAAATAGATGTATCCCGAATTGACGCTTTCACTATGTTTTTTAAGAAATTTATTTCAGCCATCATCAATGCTAAAAAGCAGTTTAATTTGACGGAGGAGATATATGTGGTAAATCACTCTCTGGATATATTTCTAGAGAAATAGAAATCCTTATCTTGTCCGTATTTATCAGATCTATCAGCCAAATTATCCATGTGGTTGTCCCCAAGATGTATGGCAAAGGAGATAAGAATTATCTCTAGTTTTTCATATATGTGAAAATTTATAGGAAATCATACTTTCAGTTATGTTTCTCACTCAATACAGTTGCATCCATTATCATTGGATTGACCTGATTGGGTTTCTCAAAAACCCAGATAATCGTAACTAGAGGCAGAATAATACTTGCGCGTATCGAAAAAAAATGAGGACTGAGTCTGGCGCATTGCTGTATAACATATTTTATGCTGTCATAAAAAATTCAGTCTGTTTGTTATCATTAATTTCAGGATTGAGATCATAAATCGATTTGGATAAATAGGAAGTGTAATAACCTAAACTCACGTGTTATCTTCTGAATTACCCGATTTACGCTTTTTAGAAAATTTATTTCGAGCTATCTGAATGAATTTTTAAAATTAATATATCGTAGAATATAAAACAGTACTCAGCTCATGAATATTCTAGAAGGAGTATAGTTGTGCTCTTCGCACCATAGTGTGCTAGATTCATGAATGTGGAATTTTTATCAATAACTCTCTGATTACTTAACCTTATTAAGCGATATTAACTAATTTCCTCTTCAATGGAAGAGGTTTTGTACCATTTTCACCCCATCTGAACAAAATATGGATTCTTTATTGATGATCAGCTCAAGAAAATGACTAATGCACTCTGCATTAAACTCTTAAAGAATTTTATTGTTCACATAACCTCTGTTAATCTCGGGCGATTAACAACAGCAAATTCGTTATTTTTTCTTTTTTCTTTTTCGCGTTTTCTAGCTTTTCTATGTGGAATATAACGCCATTCTTAAGTGGTTTATTGGAAAATATTTCGTTCACTTTAACAAATACTACTTAGTGAATTTATATTGCTTGTCGACGCTGAACCAGGGAGGCAGTAACGCTATCTAAACGTTTTTTTTGAATTAATGACTGTTTATTTCGTTCACTCCACATAAAATCAAGCTATTCAATATACATCGCAGATAATTAAACCATATATTCTTGTGATCTAGTAGTCTCGCCAGCAGAGTTCCAGTAAGATTATTAAATCTTTTCCTGTGATCGGAGATTTTGTAACAATATTACTGTAACATTAATGAATAATACCCCAAAGCGGATAAGATGTTCACTATGACAATATGAACAAGATAAAGTGGAATTAATTGGATTCAATATATGAATCAACATCATCCGATAAATTATCGCCGAGATAACTAATAAGTTGGAGCTTTAGATGTTGGGATGGAGTAAGGAAAAAATCTCTTTCATCTATATGACTGTTTACTTTTTTAGAGTATTCTCTGTGCAATAAATTATTCATACAATATAATGGATTATTACCAACAAACTTTTCCAATATAGCGATCATCAGTATCGTCTCATCTTTGTGATTCAACAAAGATAAGTTCGGGCATTCCATAACATTTAGCTAAAGTAAATATAGGTTTCTTCTGTCCTGAAGAGCAGATATAATTTTAGATGTTGTAGTGTTGCCTGACGATGAAGGTAATCATAATGATATTATATCTTAACTCTCAGTATCCCTTTTTCCATGAATATGAATGTGTGCGACAAAAGTCTATATAATGAGCTGGAAACAGGTAGCTTACTCTAAGGAGTATCTCAATTAATTAATTGTATTTATATACTACTTTTTCTACTAAAAAGTATTAATCAGATAAATCAGATAATAATATTGCTTTTAATTTTATCTCCTATTTTATTAGGAGATGTATTATACCCTTTATAAGCTCTTATTTCTCGTTTATTTGCAACCCTTATTAAA
This sequence comes from Arsenophonus sp., assembly GCA_046530735.1. Taxonomy (GTDB): domain Bacteria; phylum Pseudomonadota; class Gammaproteobacteria; order Enterobacterales; family Enterobacteriaceae; genus Arsenophonus. Next base: position 1,806 of record JBHEQV010000030.1, on the reverse strand, counting down.
GAAACTTGTGTATGCTGTTTTACAGAACGACGGATCTGATTTGCTTTAATATGACGTCTATCTTTCTCAACCGGTATTTTACTGGTTGTTTCACCTTTAAGACCAACAAGTTGACGCAAATAATTAATCTGATCTAAACATAATTCTATCCACCCTCCTCTAGGTAATCCTTTTGGTAAATAAATATTACCATAACGGATACGAATCAGACGGCTGACTTGCATACCTACAGCTTCCCATAGACGTCTTACTTCACGATTACGACCTTCAGTTAAAGTAACATTAAACCATTGATTCTTACCTTTTCCGCCACAAAACTTAAGTTTCTTAAAATTAGCTTTACCATCTTCTAATTGAACACCTTTGATCAATTGACGAATTTTAGCATCATTAATTTGACCAAAAACACGAACTGCATATTCACGTTCAACCTCATGACGTGGATTCATCAAACGATTAGCTAGTTCTCCATCTGTGGTAAATAGTAATAAACCACAGGTATTTACATCTAAACGTCCTATCGCAATCCAGCGTGAACTCTTTAATTTAGGTAAGCGATCAAATATGGTTGAACGTCCTTCTGAATAATGATGAGTAGATAGCACACCTTCCGGCTTATAATAAGCTAAGATCTGACAAATGGTTTTCTCCGTTTTTTTGATCTTCAAAAGATGACCATCTAAACGGATTTTAATATTAGGTTTAACTTCTGTTCGATCACCCAAGGTCGCTAATTTACCATCAATACTGACTCTGCCGGATTGAATAAAACTTTCTATTTCCCTGCGCGAACCATAACCACAACGAGCAAGCACTTTTTGTAACTTTTCACTTTTCTGCTTTTTAACGTTCATAGCCTAAACCTCTTGTGTCATTTTTATGTGCGTTATTTTATGAAAATAACTAAAAAATAAACTTCGGTTATTATATACTGTTTTCTATTGACCTCATCTATACCTTTTTTTATTCAAAAGCTATTATACAATCCATTCCTAATCAGGCTAATATATCTAGCGTACTCTCCCGTTAAATTAACTACAGTAGTTAGTTTTTACTTAAAAATCACTATTTATGATAAAAATCAATTTGATGGTAAATTAAACTTTCGATCTTGTCTACTGAAGACTGCGCAAAACTGTTATTAGGTTAATATTAATCTAGTAATAAATAAAAGTTAGGCAATTCTATAAAGTATATATATTATAATCAGATTATTAGGAAAACGTATTCTCCATATTGTTTTATATTTTTTATTTATTATTTGACATGGGAGTCTTTTATTGCATGTAAAGTAAAAATGTAATGACCTGATATACTATTTTAATTAGTTTAAATAGCGGATTATCTAAGATAGGTTTATTCAATTATTTCGAATAAATCAGAGCAAAATTGTAACGAAAATCTAATTGAGATAGGCGACAAATTTACATAAATGAATTTTTGTTATTTAACTTACTTCAAATTTTATATCCAAAATAAGTCGGATAAACAATAATATCGCCTTTATTTAAAAAATTTATATCTTGACTGATTACTCAATGTTGCGGATTTTATGGATGAATATGAAGAAATTGCTCCATGAATATTCTCTTTTCTGTAATTTATTTAAAACTATTTAATTTAATTAAACTTGAAATTAAGTTACTTTTATGCATAAACTTACTTACTTACTTACTTACTTACTTACTTACTTACTTACTTACTTACTTACATACTTAGTTACTTACTTACTTACTTACTTACTTACTTACTTACTTGAGACGAACATCAAGACCAAGCGCCACTGACGAAGCCCACGGTGTGGGC
>JBHEQV010000029.1:0-1959 GCA_046530735.1 Arsenophonus sp. | reverse complement strand
GGAAAAAACGACAGCAAAAAATTCGTGCTGCCTGGGTAGAACAAAAAATGGTCAGAGAAATCATGCTTTTCTTACAATCTAATGGGGTAGGAATCTCAATAGCCGTTCGTATATATAAAACCTATGGTGAATCAGCAATTTTAAAAGTACGAGAAAATACTTATCAACTCTCGATTGATATCTATGGTATTGGGTTTAAAACAGCTGATAAAATCGCACAAAATCTAGGCATTGATAGACAATCTCTGATTCGTGCTCAAGCCGGTATCCGTTATATTTTACAGGAATTATCTAATCATGGCCATTGCGCAGAAGAAGAAGAAGCATTAATTAGCAAAACCAATCGATTACTAAATATTCATGAAAACATTATACGCCAGGCTATTGAGATTGAGTTAACAGAACGCCGGATTATTTTACAATCGGTTAAAAATGAAATCTGGGTATTTCTGTCATCATTAGCTTTTGCTCAGCAAGGTGTTGTGGGTCATTTAAAGCGATTGGCTTCTGAAACACTTCCCTGGAAGAATATTACACTGGGAAAAGCTATTCCTTTGGTTGAGAAACAAAATAATATAAAGTTATCCTATACGCAAAAGGCGGCTATTAAAAAAACCTTAAAAAGAAAAGTGAGTGTCATAACAGGCGGGCCTGGCGTTGGAAAAACTACGGTGATTAATAGTATATTACGTATTGTAAAAATTAAGGGGATAAAACCAACACTTTGTGCGCAAACAGGACGATCTGCTAAACGATTGAGTTAATCAACTAAAGAAAATGCTACTACCATTCATCATCTTCTTGATTTTAATCCCTCACGATTTGATTTTAAACACAATGCTGGGAATCTTATTGATACTAAATTACTGGTTGTTGATGAATCTTCAATGATTGATATTGTATTAATGAATAAATTATTATGCGCATTACCTAATCATTCAGCATTATTGTTGGTAGTGGATATTTATTAGCTACCATCAGTAGGACCCGTAATATCTTATCTGATATTATTCATAGTCAACAAATCCCTGTTAATCGATTAACCGAAGTATTCCGGCAAGCGACTTATTCTAAAATTATCATCAGTGCTCATGCTATTAATATGGGACGATTACCTGAAATTGTAAAAAAAAGGCGAGGAAAGTGATTTTTTTCTTTATTCATTCGGAGGATATTGAAGATATGAAAAATAAACTTTTAAATATTATCTTACATCGATTACCGATGAAGTTTGGATTTTGATCCTATTTAGGGATATCCAAGGTTTAACTGCAATGAATAGGAGCAAAATTGGCTCGCATAGTATTAATAACATGTTACAATCTCAGCTTAATAATAATGACATCACCTCAAAAGTGACATGTTATGGCCGGACGTTTTCTTTAGCTGATAAAGTCATTTAATTAGTGAATAATTATGATAAAGATGTTTTTAATGGTGATATTGGAATTATTGCTTTAATTGATACAGTTGAATCTGAAGTGATGATCGATTTTCATGGAAAAACAATTCAATATGATTTTAATGAGCTTGATGAGACATCCTTAGCTTATGCAACAACCATTCATAAGAGCCAGGGTTCTGAATATCCTTGCGTTGTGATTCCGATAGCCATGCAGAATTATCTTATGCTTGAACGAAATTTAATTTATACTGGGATCACCAGAGGTAAAAAAATGGTGGTTATGATTGGGCAAAAGAAAGCATTAAGTCTCGCTATCAACAAACAGAACTCAATTAAACGAAAAACATGGTTATTAGAGCGATTGAAAATAGCATTCAATAAATCATAGTGGTATTTTTAACTATTTTAGTTTTAATAAAAATCATATTACCTACGTATTTGTATCAAATCGATTATTTTCGTTTATGCTAACGACATACTTATTAAGTGAGAAAGGTTTTTAATTAGATTTCTGGATCCGATGCATGCCGATACGTATAGTGATCAACTAAAGT
>JBHEQV010000028.1:0-5591 GCA_046530735.1 Arsenophonus sp. | reverse complement strand
GAATTATAAATTTAGTGCAAACACCGCAAGTTTTTACCCGTACAAATACTGGATAACTACAGAAAGATAGTAACAACTGCTTGATGATTTAATTGAATTAGATGAAGCAATATTTTAAAGTTCTGTTCAACACTAACCAGAAAAACGCAGAGGGTGCCACCTTCCAAAACTATCCAACTGAATTATAGATATTCTATTCACCTATGCCAAAAAGGTGGAAATTAATGCAGAATTAATAAGGCTACAAAAGATGGATTAGGAAAGAATAATCATTGTATCCATATAAGGATGTTGTTGATTTAAAGATCAGCACTAAAGAGAAAAAGCAAAAACTTACGGTTTGCAAGAAATATCTGATACAAATTTAATTGTCTCGATATCTCAATCAGCCAGGATATTAGCTGGCCTAAGAAAGTGGATTTACAGTAGCGTTTATTTATTTTGTCGTGATAAACGTTGCTGATTATCGTTCACATCAGCTTTGGTGATTTTTCTGTTTATCTTGAACGGGTTTGCCATAACGAAATGCGCCTAAATTAGATAAAAATATGCGAATCAGTATTTTCTACCAAATAGTTCTTCCTAAAAAGGCTATTAAACGCATTCTCGCTTATCGATAACCCCATTTTTCCTTTACCTCTTAGCACATTTCTCCTGTTGGATACTAATTTTATTTAGCATAGCTTATTATCAGTAAAAATATAAGCTTAAAATATACTAATTTATGAAATTTTCTGTTCTTAGGCTGCTATTTTCTACTTTGTAATAATGAGTTTATTACCTATTTTTTGCCTAATAATCAACCAGATATTTTATAGTGCAGGGTTTTTTACTTGGATATACACTTCCTGTAAAATCTTTTATAGCAATTTATGTTTAACTTTTTATTCTATCATTTTTAATATTTAATTTTTAAACAGATTAGTTATTTTAGTATCAGTGAGACTAGTTGACAGTTTTGCTATATCTTTTTAACACCTTATTCAAGAATTTAGCGCGCTATTTTATGGAAACTTGTTTTTACTTTTAATTTTCCCTTCTTATATATCTCGTTTGATATCTTTTTAGTGTATACTTGATTAATATTTATGAATGGCCCCTATATTTTTTTTAAAAATACTATCGAGTAACTCGATCATTTTTCATCTGAAAATGTATTTCTATATTAACATTAATAACGCCTTCGCCTACGCTGCGTAATCTTACTGTCCTTAAATGTTATCACATCAACAAGCTTAAACGATTTTATATAGATATTTTTAGCTGCTATTAATATCACTAAAATAATTGATCCAGTTTGTGCTGTAAGGGTTAGGGACTTTATTCTCCACAATAAAAAAGGATAGGAAAACTAGTAGTAATTTTATCTCCCGTATTCTAAATGGTTCTGTATAGAAGCAATGCTATATAACGCATGAGAGTCGCTATGTTATGAAGCTTATCATGGTTTGACTGATACTCTATCAACAAGTAGATAACCCCCCTCTCTTATTCGGTATTCACCGAATAGAGAATATCACTCTGATAGTTTTTATCTTGCTATTGATAAATGAGGTGAATTTCTACTGTCAGATTATAAAAGTTACACAGTGCCTAATCTCATCAGGAAGCTAGATATCAAATGAATTTTAACTATCCTTTTCCAATCAAAACTACCTAAACATCGAATCATACGATGTTGTGGTGAATTTTTTAGTAATTTAATTTATTTAAGAAGTATTTTTATTTTAATAACTCAGACTAAATCGGTATTTAATACGTTTTTTTTTTCAAAATCATACCTAACTCTTTATCTCTTTCTAAGACTCAAAAACCGTGTATTATTTTACGATTTGAAAATCTTCAAGCATCGACTGCACTGTTTACCAGTTTTGCAATCCAGACTTCTCTATCTTTTTATAGTAGAGATAATCATTTTTCTTGAATCATGATTTTCTTGTCATCAGATAACTTGGAGGAGAATAGAGTGCAATCCTTAACGATTTCAGGAAGATTTTTTCATAAGTGACATTGTCGATGATAATTAATACTCTTCCAGTTTTGAATTAATTAAAAGGTTGCTCCTTTTTGGACAAAACGCTGTCATCGTTTTCAACTTTTAGCACAATTTCATTACGCTCACATATCACATTCTTCAATGATAGCTGTTTAAATGAAACAGGATCATTTAAGTGTTTTTCTGTTGAATCGGCTTTTATAACCACATTAGATCAATCATAGAAATATCTCAGAGGCACAAAAAGCTCTTTAGCAAACCAATAAATCACAATCTTTAGTAGCATTCTATCAAGCTACTTTTCCCATGGATTGTTGAGTCTTTTCTGCTTTTTACCGTATTTAGTATCTATTGCAGATTTAAACAAGATATTACTTCTATTTAAAATTCTCTATTTTTTAATTTTGTTCCTGTTTTATCCATATCTAATCTGAATCTCACTACTGCACTTTTCTGTTCATTAGGAATGTGATGAAAATGTTTATCTTACTCATCAGCTCAACGTTGAAATTCATAGGGTTCATAAACCACATCAATAAAAATATTAAAGCCTCATCAAGATTGACGGGCACACTTCATGACTCCATCAACCATTGCCATCTAGCAGCTCTTACCTTTAACAGTAGAGCTATCTCTCTCCATTCTGACATCAGTCCATCTTTGCATAATATGTTAAGACCATAATAAATCTAGTGTATGACGATTAGGTTACGATTACTTTCCACTCTGACGTTTTATGAATCTGTTCATCTCATCCTTAAATGAGACATTGTTTATATGGGATAAATCAACAGGTCATAAATCCCCACTCTTTAGCCAGTTTCAGCTTTTCTGAGCAGACGGAAGAAACTTAAATACCATTGAAAGGGTTGTTTTTAAACTAAACTTCTTCGCGTATTGGCTTCATAGCCTCATCTCATAAAAGTTGATTTAATCAGATTGATGGTTCTTATTGGCGCCCAATGCGCTGCCGGGAAGGTATAGAATGTCAACAGTTCTTCTCGATTATTCTCTAGCTTCTTCATCTCTGTAAGATACTTCACTAAAACCTTCCCAACAAGACATCAAGGGATTTATTAGCGGCATCGCGGCTAGTTTTATATCCAAACCTATTCCGTAAAGCTAAACTTTAACTTTCGGTGTTGGATGCCTTTTGGGAGTGAAGCCAGAATATTAGCTATTTTGTATAGCTAATAGCGTTAGTGATGTATGTCCAGGAATATCTTTACTATTGTATTCTATAAACTAATGGCACACCCATCTATTCCCCCTCCCGTAAAAATCTTTAGAGATATGATTAAACTACGCGTTCGCAGTCAATTGAGAAGTTCGGTTCAGTTCGCTTCTGATTCTTGATAAGCATCTTCGGGTGCAACGAGCTCCTTACGTTCATGCACAATGAGATAAATAATGAGTAATGTAAAGATAATCAGCTTGCTTGACAGAAGCAAGGTATATAACATCGCTCAAAAATAAACGTAACAGTATCGATAAATTACACAGACACCTATTGCTTTCGCTCTTTAAGGCATTAATATTTCAGTTTGCTGATGGGAGTACTAGCATAGAAATCGTGTGATTTCATCGAGAAAATCCATAGAGCTTTCGTTAAATTACCAGTAGATAATGCTTCGCATATACAAGTCATGAGAGAAACTCTTTTCCACTTTTGCATATTTCAGATAAGACAATAGGCAAGAAATTTTAGAAGAATATTCCGTTTCTGCTACGATCCCCTGACCTTCGTAATTTTAATCTCAACATCACAAATACGCATCTATATGATTCGCTATCGCAAATAACCGTTATAGATACTGGAATAACACTCGTCGATAAAAATCGGCGTTCAGCACGTTATCGTAGAATAGCTTCTACCTCAGCCTTAACGAGGAGTGGGCGCTATTAGCTCTCTGCCAGCATTACGGATGAGTTCATGCAAGAGATTATAGGGTGATCTGGTTTCATAGATACCTGTATAGGGATAAATTTCATGGCATATCATCTCTCTGTTGTTTACATTATTCATGAAATCAATTAGCAGGAGGATTAGCGTTGTCATCTAAGGAACTCCATACACCAGAAATGAGAATAACTTATTTTATACATGCAACAACACAACAGTACACTTACAATCGCCTGAATTAATTTTTTGTTACCAAGAAGAGATGGTGGGTAGCAGCAGAAAATAGCTGTGATTCTTCCTTCCGGAAGAATAATTTTCTCATTTTTAAATACTATTGATGATTGATTGTGTTAGATTATGTCTTTTCATTAAAAAATCTTTTTAATTATATTAATACATAATTTTGTTTGTTTTATGCTGTTTTACCTTCATAAATACACTAAAATCAATTTATTAATGACAGCAAATAATTGGCATACGATGATTCTTTATTCTGATACACCACAATTTTAGGTCAGAGCATAATCCTAACTCACAGACAATAATATTTCATAAAATCACATCTTCGCTAGTTACCCCATCTATTTACATTTGTATTTTTTCATTAAAATTCCTGATGCTAAAAGTACTTATTCTGAGACGACAGCAATAAACCTCTTTTGATGTGCACCCAAGCAATTCATTTTGGTCTGTGCATCCCAAAACCGGGTTGTAACGTTCTATCCAGTTGCAAAAAATCGCTAGAAAATAAGAGCGCATCAACTCTAAGCGTTTTGTATTTAAGTTAACCACTAATATAGGTGATTTTATTGTTGACTCATCGTGTTCAATCACTATTATCCATGTAGATAGGAAGCTCTTCCCGTGCACTTCATTAATCAATCTTTTCCGTGCTTCATTGTCAGCTAACCCGTCGTCTTGACTTTTGATATTCACTGCCTACATTAATTTCTTTTAAATAATGCCACTTTTTAGCATTAATGGTAACTCTGCCCTTATTGAGATTATTACTGCTCATATCAATAGCGGTATGAATCTTATTTAACTCAAGTTTATATTTCATCTAAAACTGATCAGCCTATCGCTATTTTTCTGCAACACGCTATCTAGGATTTCCGACGATAGTTCAATGGTTAACATGCCAGTTGGCAATAGTTGAAGCCAAAGTCTCTTTTTTGGTTTTTTTTGACTGTAGCGTCATAGGAAATATTCTTCTTAATCAATCATAACCGCATATCTCGTTAATCTTGTCGGCAATCCATCCTCTGCATATCTTTTCTGAAATATTTATTACCATTGCGCGCTACAAATCAGCGCCTATAGCGCTGGCTAGTCTTTTGGATTGTTTTCAGCAGCTCTATCACATAACTTTTATTGACTAAAACTGTTTTTCTTCGAAAAACCCGTTACAACTACTCTAATTTATTAGCATAGCAGGAATAATACTTTTTTTGGTGATTAATTTAATAATTCATCAAGATACTCAAAATATACTGCTCTTCGGCTTCATTAACTAGTTGGATAACGTTGCTATGACAACACCAACTCTTTTTCGTTTAGATATTCACTGTACTTTTGCTCCTTATAAAGGCGTCAATACTACATCAGAATCACAAGAATATCTAATACTTATAATGAAATAAATCCACAATGGATTTCTGGCTTTTTCTCTATTTTTTATTAAAATGTCCT
>JBHEQV010000027.1:0-30407 GCA_046530735.1 Arsenophonus sp. | reverse complement strand
TTCCCTGTAGCACATAACAACCGTTATGTATGACAGATGACATCCGTAGACAAGGCGGCGTTGAGCATGTTATCGTAACATATACCTTCAAGCTCCGCTCAACAACGGTGCATATCAGCTGGCCTATCACAATTATAGATGAGTTAAATACAAGTGATCACAGGTAATATCTGGTTTCATGGATACCCCAGTATGGAATTCTATTGCATAGAATGGTATATTATATCTAATTATTAAATAATTTATGAAAGTAATTAGCAAAATACGCCACTATCTCTGAAACTCCATATAATACTAAAAATTAACATAACTCGAACCTACTTATGAGTCTGCAACAAAATAAGATGCTTATTGAATATATTCAGAGTTTAAATAATGTTATAATTCATAATTTATATGGTACTTATTTTTAACTATTTTATTAGTGCCAATTATAAAGAAAAGTTTCTTTATCAGTATTATATTAATATTTTTTAATATTTGCTTTATATCTATAGTTATCAATCTCTTCTGAAATAGTAGTTCGATAGAATATTAACTCAAAACTTTGTTTTGAATAAAGTTAACAACTTAAAGGAACATATTGACGTCTTCTTGTTTCCACTGAGGAAAGAGAAGCCTTAATAACCTTACCAATATGATTCTTATAATCATTTCCTGTTAATTGAATTGCTACGTCTTTTTAAACTTATTACCTTAATGCATTAATACAATGGTTATTACTGATAATTATTTATAGGGAATAAGATAGTTTCTTGAAGGCATGCAGGAGTGTGCAAAAGCCTGTCGTGATTACCTAAATTATCCTTAGAGCATAGAGAATTATAATTATGGAAGAATTTAGTTTATTCTTTTCTATTATGATGTTTCTTCTAGGAGCAAATATTCACTATAGTACACCTATTGCACAAAAAATTCATCTAGGTGCTAGGTTAGCATATCTATAACCAGTAATATCATTTATTTTGCGTTTGTACTAATGATTTATAATCACTGTTAATGAAATCATGCATTTCGCTGAATTAGATGTAATTTTTTAATTTTTTTAATTAACCGAATCGACCAAACAATTACTGAGAATCTGATTATGAATAATTTTATGTAATTGCTAAGCAAATACTTACTTACATCCTAGTTATTAATTAATAACTAGCTTTAAAATGCGAAAATCCTTTAACACCAACTTTCTGAGCAAATTTAACAATAGCTGATTGATTAACTCCTATTTATTCAACTATTCGTTATGATGAAAGTCGTAATACTGATTCTGGCTGCTCAAAAATAAAGGTTAAAATTTTCTGCTGATTTAATATTAATTTATGTAACAACTATGAAATTTACTTAAAATATCTATATTATATACCTAATTGTGATCCTAACATTAGGATCATCAGATTAAAATAATTATGATAAATTATTCCTATTTTATTATTAATATCTAATTAAATAATTAATTAACTAATATAATATCATTTTTATTTTCTATTTCCTTAGTTTCTATGAAATAGAAATAAATCTCTTTGTGGCTCAATAACAGATATAAAAAATAAATAATTCCTTCATATCTCTCAAAATTACATGCAGGAAATACCAATGACATTGAATCTTAATAAAATAGTAACCGAAAGCCCATAACCCAGCTAGCAATAGCATTGATACATTATCAACTTTAGACATCTTAAAAATCATTAACCAAGAAGATAAAAAAGTGCCCATTACTGTTGAGAAGACACTAACTGAAATTGCATTTGTTATTGACAAAGTTTGTCTCTATACCATTTCAACATAATGGTAGATTCCTTTACTGTGGTACTGGAACTTTAGACCGTTTAGGTATTTTAGATACAAATTGAGTGTCCATCAACCTATGGAAGCCATCCCCCTGACATGATAATCGGCCTAATCGCTGGCAAATACCAAACAATTCTTGAAGCAGTAGAAAACGCCGAAGATAATTTACAGATTGGCACTGATGAGCTTAAAGCTTTCAATTTTAATAAAAAAGATGTTTTAGTTGGTATCGCTGCAAGTGGTTGCCCACCTTATGTAACTAGGCACAATAAACTATGCTAAAATGACAGAAAAAATTCTTGCCTGCATTAGTTATAATCCTAACAGGAAAATGATCAATATAGCAGATATTGCAATAACACCAATTATCGGTTCTCTGAAGTAATCAGAGGATCCTCATAAATGAAAACCGGTACAGCACAAAAATTAGTTCTTAATATGATCGCTATAGGTACTATGATACGGATTGGAAAAGCATACATAATCTGATGGTAGATGTAGAAGCAACTAATGCTAAACTTATTGAACGTCAAAAACATTTTGTTATAACTTCAACAAAGTCGATCGAGTAACAGCAGAGCAAGCTCTTATTGAATGTAATAATTATTATGAAACTACTATCGTTATAATCCTTACTGGGTTTTAATGCTTAACAACAAGCAAACAAGTATTAGCTAATAATAGTTTTATCCGTTCCATTTTAAAACAGAATACTGACCACCAATATCTAAGTCAAATACTACTTATCATCAGCGATGCTAAAAATATTATTCAGTACGGCAATTGTATGATACGATTACGCATAACGTTGTATAATATACAATTAGTTGACAAAAATCGCCTCAAACAAATTCTAGGTATGTTAGGAATTAACGACAGTGATAAACAACTACAAATTGTATTAGGTCCTGATAACGCTCAAACTGTTAGTGAGCTGATGAAAAATTATTAGCAAATAGATTTTAGAGAGAAACAATATTAGCCAGTAAAAATAATAATTTACAAAAAAAAACACTGCGCCAACAATAAAAAATAATTTAAAAAAAACTAAATAAATTAGTCACGTTCATAAATTTTTATCTACTTTGCCACTATCTTTACCCCACTTATTCCAGGTTTTATTGCCGTTAATTTATTACTCGCTTCGCAACATTGATTAAACAATTATACTATAAAGCTGGGTTCAAAGCCTCACCTGAGACAATATAACGGACTTTTTTTGTTCACTTAATACTTTATATGTCTGTATTTAGCAAATGCCTTTATGCTTTCCTAGGGATCTTGATTGATTATAACACGCAAAAAGTTTTTGGCGATTTAGGTATTAATAGTGCCATTATTGCATCGCTTTTTATTCTAGGCTACGGATCCGCACACTACAACAGGCTTTTCCTCTAAAATGAGTACTTTTTTAATTACACCATTGATGCTCAGGATAACATTATTAGTATTTTACTTGCTTGCATTTGTGATGACTGGGTTGAAAAATAAATCAGAAAAATTATTTCCGTCAATTTAGATATAATACTAACTTCAACAATTACATTGCTAATTATTGGCGGCCTAACCTATACAATCATTACACTAATTGGTAGCTACTTAATTTATTAGTATGTGTTCTGGTTATTTATACATTTAAATTTCAATCCATATTGGTACCGATATATTATCTTCTCTATTTTCCATCGCTGTTGTTTTAGTATACACCAAGGTTTTATTCCGGTTTATTTCGCCTTTATGGAGACATAAAGGTTTAATTCTCTTTCTTTCTATCCTGGATATAGCAAGAGATGGTCAAAATAGCACAGCATTAGCACTTTATATCAAAGCAGATAAAAATTCTAATTTACCTAATCAGATACAAAGTAATTTATCCCAGGTTTATTTTAGATATTGCTGAACCTTTAATCTATTGGGGTAACTTTACCGAGTATTGAACCTTTTATAACCGCTTTCCTAGTGTCTGGAAAAGTGCTGGTGTTTTTATCAGATTAATTGCCTAGTTAGCTCAACCAATTGATCTCAACTCAGTTTTAACCATTCGAATTAATTGCTATTCCACTGATTATATTCCAACTGGTACTTTTATCGGTATATTTATCTATATTAGTGGCTTTCTGATTTCCTATTTATTTGGTTTTATTTTACCTATAATTGTTTGCTAAAAGCATATCGATTTAAATTAAAACAAAAAAAAGATGGACTATCCCCTCCTTTTTTCATCGCATTTGCGATTAAATAAATGGAATATAGCCTAGTATAAAATACTTATTTTAAGATTAAAATAAATCAAGCATTACGTCAATGACACGGGATAATAATTAATGAATTAAATTGTCAACCCAGATAAAATAACTGATTAAATTAATAATCAGTATAATAAAATTTATCATCAAAATTGAGTTAACGTAGTTATATAATTATTAGTAACACTACAACTATTTGTTTCATCCAAGGTCTTATATAGACCTTGTTGCACAGCCTATTCATGATAATATGGTTAATGCGAAATATAAATTGACGGGAAATATCATAATGATGAGGTTCTATTATCATGCAACTACAAAACCTAAAATCAGTTCTGCTATTCAGATAAGAAAAAGCCATTATTCTTACTTTAGCTAAACGTTATAGAATCTCCAAACTTACCGTTCCAAATAGCAAAACGAAATCATATTGATAATGACAACTATAATTCCCCATTGTTTTCCGATGAGATGCCGTCGTCACTTTTACGAAGCATAGTCATTTTTCTACAAAAATGTTTTCCTACTTGCCGATATGTTGATAGTCGTCGTACTAGAATTCTTAAACTCTGTAGTATTTTGATCTATCCTGTATCGCTTTTTACGTAGGATAAGTGGGTAATTTTCGTTAAATGAGCCAGGAAAAACCAAAGTTAAATTATAAAGCGTTTAAAACTGCGAGCTTAGTTATCTGCATTTATATGTGAAATATCATCTTTACGTAAATGCCAAACAAAACTTTACGACGTTATCTTTTCATAGGTACGATCTAGATCGTATCACTTGTACTCGATGGGTTTTTATTTAGCCTTAGAAGGTAAAGACTTGAGGCCAATACTTGATGCTTATTATCTGATATTAACTAACCGTATCCCTTAATATCTATCGGATATTTATAGATAATGGCAAAAAATTTACAGACCATCTTTTTAATCTGAAAATATTCAGCCACCGGAAAAGAGGAATTGACCATTTGTGTAAAACGCTTAATATAGAAGAAAGACTTAGACTGCCGATGCATTTTCAAATAAATGGCATGATCGAACGATTTAAAAATTATTTTTTTAATTCTAGTGAAGAGCTTAAGAACACTCTACATCGATATATTTGGTTTTACAATCAGAAATTAACCCAATCAATATTGGATAGTAAAACCCTATTGCAATCTATAAAGATTAATTCAAAGTTAAGCCTGAATTATTCAAAAAAAACCATAATCTTTCGGGATGTAGAATCTATTTTAAATAAGCCTTTAACTTATTGTCTATTAGTGACAGAGCCTCCTTATGGAACTCAGAAGGCCACCAATGCCTGGCAATTCGCGAATGCTTTAATTATAGAAGGGCATATACTAAAGACTGTTTTTTTCTATCAAGAAGGTGTTTATAACGGTAATCAATTAATCTTACCGGCTAACGATGAATTTAATTTACTTATAGGATGGAAAACATTAGCAAAGCAGACAAGCTGTCAATTGAACGTCTGTGTTTCTGCTGCATTGCGACGGGGTATTATTAATGAAACTGAAGCCAAAAATAGTTGTTTGCCCTGTGCTAATCTAGATGAAGATTTTGTATTGACTGGGTTAGGTGCCCTGGCTGAGGCCATGATTATTTGTGATCGCATAGTTCAATTTTAAATTAAATATGAAAAAAATAGCATTTATATTTATGAAAATACCTCATGGAACTTCAAGTGGGCGGGAAGGATTAGATGCATTACTTGCGACTTCTGTACTAACCGAAAATATTGGTGTTTTCTTTATTTCTGATGGTGTTTGCCAATTACTGGCCAAACAAAATCCGAATAAACTCCTGACACGTGATTATATTCCAACCTATAAATTACTACCATTATATGGTATTAATGCTTACTATATTTGCCAGGAAGATCTTGAAGTCAGGGGATTCACCGCTGACAGTAGTTTTGTCCTACCAGTAACAGTTATTCCTGCTGATAGGATTAAACGTTACCTAACAGATTATAATGTAATTCTAACTTTCTAGCTAAACACGAATACTAATATGTTATATACCATCTCTACTTCCCCTTATTATAGCGACTTTGACTCACTAATTAGCTTATTAACGGAGCAGGATGAGGTATTATTATTACAAGATGGTGTTTTTCTTGGACATAAAATCTCATCTGAGAATAAAGCTAATAATTTTTTAAAACAATTACAAGATAAAGGAATTCATGTTTTTGCTTTACAAAATGATATTGAAGCAAGAGGATTAATGTCATATATGTCTTCTTATATCCATCAGATATCTTATGTTAATTTTGTACAATTAACGGTAAAACATCTACAACATTTTGCCTGGTAATAGTTTATACTCATCTTTAATGTATCCTGTTTCTGGATGGTGGTGTATTCCAGTAATTTCTTTTATAAACTCATCTAATGGTTTCGGGTAAGTTGATAGGCACCCCTGTTAAAGATGAGATCAAAGCCATCCTGAAACACACATTGTTGATAGTCCTCCCATTCCATCGTCCGTAATGGTTATTTTCTACAACGAAGCATATAAAGCATATAAAGCATATAAAGCATATAAAATAGGTATAAGCGATGTCGAGATTAAAGTCATTAAGTTTTAGAGATTGGACAGCAGAAAAGAATATCCTTTAACAGCTCGTCGCTTCCTTATTTGAAGCGTGCAAAATGGCGAAGAATTGCTTATAATGTCTGTACCTATAAATACACATCCAGCGGTGATTTTCATGAAGTTTTTGGATAATTATTGATGAAAGAACATCATTTTTCTGCTAAACATCAATCAGAAGACTGAAATACAGATACCTTGAGAAACATCGCAATAGTGTTTATATGATTCAAGCAATACACTTATGTTTATTTCTGGGCCGATGGCATATACTGGCATTTCAGGCAAGCTGATCGCCTTTACCTGCTGCTCATTGTTGAGTCAGTTAGGGTGAACGTAAGGAATCTCGTTGCATTAAAAATGATCATTAAAAAGTTGAAAACGCGGGGAACTATGCCGAATTTTTGCATTGGGATCTTTAAGTGCAAGGACTTAACCGTATCTTCCCTGGTTTCTACGGGGAGACGCTTGGTTTTATTGAATGAAATAGAAAAATATTCCTGCGCATATGTAATACTAACGTCATTAGGTACACAAAATAGCTGATATGCTGCCTTCTACTTATCAAAAGTATGCATCAAAAGTTAATAATGAGCTGCAGGAGCTAAAGCTAAGAGAGAGTGGTGATGTCGCTAATAAATCCCTTTATATTTTGTTGGCAATATTTTCACTGAAATATCATGAAAGAGATAAGGAAGCTGAAGAAAAAGCGAAGAGAACGGTTGACATTCTATAGGCTTCCCGTTAGTGCACTGGGTATCATATAATAATTCCGAATCCGATTGAGTCTAGTTTTATAACAGTGAGGATGATTCGGAAACCGAAACGCGAAGAATTATGATTAGAGAAAAATAAACATTTCAATTGTATTTGAGCCGCTTCAGTCTACTCAAAAAGCTGATAATTTAAGGATGGAGAATAGGCTTAGGAAGCATAAGAGTGGAACGGAACCTGGCCATCATACACTAGATTTTCTTATTTGCTAATAATTCTTTATTAATGGATAATCCTTTCTATATTTCTTGACACCTGCCTCTGTCAGCAATAAACTTCTGCGTCCTTGTATTTTATCATGGCGATAAACAAGGAAATATCCCTGTTTATAAAATAAAAATCAGGAGCTTTTTAATGCCAACAATTAATCAACTGGTTCGCAAACCACGTAGCTCGAAAGTTGTAAAAAGCAACGTTCCTGCACTGGAAGCTTGCCCGCAAAAACGTGGTGTATGTACTCGTGTATATACTACTACCCCTAAAAAACCTAACTCAGCTTTACGGAAAGTATGTCGTGTTCGTTTAACTAATGGTTATGAAGTGTCTTCTTATATTGGTGGTGAAGGTCATAATTTGCAAGAGCACTCAGTAATCTTAATTCGTGGTGGTCGTGTTAAAGACTTACCAGGTGTACGTTATCACACTGTCCGAGGTGCGCTGGATTGTTCTGGTGTAAAAGGTCGAAAACAAGGTCGTTCTAAATACGGCACTAAGAAACCGAAGGCTTAATGGTTCTCTGTTAAGTACCGACAAACGTTTAATTTTTTAATGTCAAAATAAACTCATAAAGTTTTGAACAACCCTGAATTTAAAATCGGAGTATATCCATGCCACGTCGTCGTGTAATTAGTCAACGTAAAATTTTACCTGATCCAAAATTTGGATCAGAATTATTGGCTAAATTTATTAATATTTTGATGGTAGATGGTAAAAAATCTACTGCAGAAACAATTGTATATAGTGCGCTTGAATCTCTGGCTAACCATGCTGGAAAAGATCATTTAGAAGCCTTTGAAATAGCTCTGGAGAATGTCCGTCCAACAGTTGAAGTTAAATCACGCCGTGTTGGTGGTTCAACTTACCAAGTTCCTGTTGAAGTTCGCCCTGTTCGTCGTAACGCATTAGCAATGCGTTGGATTGTTGAGGCTGCTCGTAAACGCGATGATAAATCAATGGCTTTACGTTTAGCAAGTGAATTATCTGATGCAGCTGAAAATAAAGGCACTGCTGTTAAAAAACGTGAAGATGTTCATCGTATGGCAGAAGCTAACAAGGCGTTTGCGCACTATCGTTGGTAGATTTCGCTAGTTATATTTCGTAAGGTAACCACCATGACGTTTACCCTATACGAATTGAACTATTACGAGAGAGGAAAAAATGGCTCGTAAAACTCCCATTACGCGTTATCGCAACATAGGTATTAGTGCCCATATTGATGCTGGCAAGACCACTACAACTGAACGTATTCTATTTTATACTGGCGTGAGCCATAAAATTGGTGAAGTTCATGATGGCGAAGCAACAATGGACTGGATGGAGCAGGAACAAGAGCGTGGTATTACTATCACTTCAGCTGCAACTACTACTTTCTGGTCTGGTATGGGTAAACAGTTTGATGAACATCATATCAACATTATTGATACACCGGGACATGTTGACTTCACTATTGAAGTAGAACGCTCTATGCGTATTCTTGATGGTGTAGTAATGATTTATTGTGCAGTTGGTGGTGTCCAACCACAATCTGAAACAGTTTGGCGTCAGGCAAATAAGTATCAAGTACCCCGTATTGCATTTATTAATAAAATGGATCGAATGGGTGCTAATTTCTTGCGTGTTGTTAAGCAGATTGAAACACGTCTGTCAGCAATACCAGTTCCACTTCAGTTACCTATTGGTGCTGAAGAATCATTTACTGGTGTTATCGATTTACTTAAAATAAAAGCAATCCAATGGAATGATAGTGATCAAGGCATTACTTTTGTTTATGACGATATCCCAGAAAATTTACAAGCTCAAGCTGAAGAGTGGCATGGCAAGCTGATTGAAGCTGCGGTTGAAGCATCAGATGAGTTGATGGAAAAATATCTTAGTGAGGAAGAACTGTCTGAAGAAGAGATCAAACAAGCATTACGTAAACGCGTATTGAATAATGAAATTATTCTGGTTACGTGTGGTTCTGCCTTTAAAAATAAAGGTGTGCAAGCAATGCTGGATGCAGTTATTGAATATTTACCTGCACCCACTGATATTCCGGCAATTAAAAGTGTTTTAACCGATAGCAAAAACACGCCAAGAGAACGTCATGTAAGTGATGATGAGCCTTTTTCAGCATTGGCATTTAAAATTGCAACTGACCCATTTGTTGGTAATTTAACTTTTTTCCGGGTTTACTCTGGTGTAGTTAACTCAGGGGATACCGTCCTTAACCCAGTTAAGGATAAAAAAGAGCGTTTTAGTCGTATCGTTCAGATGCATGCTAATAAACGTGAAGAAATTAAAGAAGTCAGAGCAGGTGACATTGCTGCCGCTATCGGTCTCAAAGATGTGACTACCGGTGATACGCTATGTGCTATGGATTCGCCAATTATTTTGGAGCGTATGGAATTTCCGCAGCCTGTTATCTCGGTTGCTATTGAACCTAAAACTAAAGTTGACCAAGAAAAAATGGGTATTGCTTTAAGTCGTTTAGCTCAAGAAGATCCATCCTTCCGCGTGTCAACAGATAAAGAATCTGGTCAGACAATTATTGCTGGTATGGGTGAGCTGCACCTGGAAGTATTAGTTGATCGTATGCGTCGTGAATTTAAAGTTGAAGCAAACGTTGGCAAACCACAAGTAGCGTATCGTGAGACTATTCGTAAGTCTGTTGAACAAGAAGGTAAGTTTGTTCGTCAGTCTGGTGGTCGTGGTCAATTTGGTCATGTATGGATACGCGTTGAACCTTTGGAGTCAGGCCATGAAATTGGTTATGAATTCCATAACGAAATCGTTGGTGGCATTGTACCTAAAGAGTACATACCTGCAGTGGATAAAGGCGTTCAAGAACAAATAAAAAATGGTGTTCTGGCGGGTTACCCCATTATTGATGTCAAAGTGGCATTATATTATGGTTCCTATCATGAAGTTGATTCCTCTGAAATGGCATTCAAAATTGCAGGTTCTATGGCTTTTAAAGAAGGTTTTATGAAAGCAAGCCCAGCTTTACTGGAGCCAATAATGAAAGTTGAAGTTGAAACGCCTGAAGACTATATGGGTGATGTAATTGGTGATCTGAACCGTCGTCGTGGTATGATTGAAAGCATGGAAGATACAGCAACTGGTAAAACGGTTTGCGCTCAAGTACCATTGTCAGAAATGTTTGGTTATGCCACAGATTTGCGTTCACAAACTCAAGGTCGTGCTTCTTATTCAATGGAATTTTTAAAGTACAATGAAGCACCAACCAATGTTGCTCAAGCAATTATTGAAGCTCGTAAAGCTAAGTAATTGACTTTCTGGTTTAATTATTTAATCTGGTTCTCTCCTAATTATTTAGGAGAGCTCAATGAAGGAATTAAGTCGTGTCTAAAGAAAATTTAAACGAAAAAAAACTGCACGTTAACGTTGATACAATCGGCCACATTGACAATGATAAAACAACTTTAACTCAAGCAATCAACACCACTTTAGCAAAAAATATATTGGGAAGTGCGCGTGTACATTTGATGAAATTGATAATGTACTGAAAGAAAAAGCGCGCGGTATCACTATTTCTTATTCTCACGTAGAATATGATACATTGACCTGCCATTATGGCCATGTTGATTGCTCAGAGCACACGCAGATTATG
The DNA here is from genome assembly GCA_046530735.1 of Arsenophonus sp. Taxonomy (GTDB): domain Bacteria; phylum Pseudomonadota; class Gammaproteobacteria; order Enterobacterales; family Enterobacteriaceae; genus Arsenophonus. Next base: position 19,155 of record JBHEQV010000027.1, on the reverse strand, counting down.
TAAACATAATCACCGGTTCGGCACAAATTGACGGAGCAATTTTAGTAATTTCGGAAACAAATAGCCCAATGTCACAAACACGTGAGCATATCCTATTAGAAGTCGCCAGGTAGACGTTCCTTATATCATCGTTTTTTGAATAAAACTGATATGGTTGATGATAAAAGAGTTACTTGAATTAGTTGAAATGGAAGTGAATGAACTGCTTTTCAAGTATAATTTTCCAGAAGACGATACGCCGGTAATCAAAAGTTTAACCTTGAAAACGCTAGAAGGCATTACGAACTGTGAACAGAAATTATAGAGATTAAGTGGATACACTAGATGGGTATATCCCAGAACTAAAGCGTGTGATAGGTTAAACTGTTTTTATTACCAATCGAAGATGTGTTTTGGATATCAGATCGTGGAACCATAGTAACAGTACGTGTAGAACGTGGTATTATTAAAGTTGCTGAAGAAATTGAAATCGTTGAAATTAAAGATACGACAATAATGACGTGTAGGGGTGTAGAAATATTTCGTAAACTCTTAGACGAAGGTCCTTACAGTTAAAGTATAGGAATTTCATTACATAATACCAATCGTGAAGATGTAGAGCGTGATCAAGTATAAGTATTGATAAAACCAGGTTCACTTAATCCGCATACTCAATTTGAATTAAAAGTTTATATCTTGAACAAAGATGAGCTGGGAGGAGTTACTATACGCCCATTATTTAAAAATTATCGCCCACAGTTTTATTTTAAAACGACGCATGGTATAACTGATATAATTGAATTACCAGAAGGTATATAAATGGTAATGCCAGGTGATACTTTCAACATGAAATTGACGTTGATAGCGCCAATTGCAATGGATGTAGGAATACGTTTTTCGATCCATGAATCTGGTTGTACGGTCAGTGCGGATGTCGTAACTAAAATTATTGCTTGATTTTTAAATCAATAAAATAACTTAAAAATATATTTTATCAATAGTTTATATTGTCAATTATTAATGAGATAAACTCTGATATAGAAATTATTGAATGTTTCTTAATACTTGATGCCATACTGATTTATGGCGTAAAGTCAGATAGACTAGTGATATGTTTTATTTCAGTCAAATTAAAATTGTTTTACGAGACAAATTAACTTTTAATTATATCATGGTAATCGGGTTGATTTATGAGTGTGAATAGCGATTCTCAAGAAAGCAGACGTAGTTTTGATGTAGTAAAATGGCTACTAGTCGCAATTCTTTTAATTATTGCTATTGTTGGTAATTACTATTTCCGACAATACAATCTTGCATTACGTGTCATAGCAATTGTTGTTTTTACCTTACTTGCTAGTGGCATTGCATTGTGGACAACAAAAGGAAAAGCAACTTTAGCATTTTTTCACGAAGCTCGTATTGAGATGCGTAAAGTCATTTGGCCAACGCGTCAGGAATCATTACAGACAACATTAATTGTTGCAGCAGTTACTGTCGTTATGGCATTAATTCTTTTTGGATTAGATGGTATACTGATGCGTTTAGTTTCATTTATTACAGGCCTGAGGTTTTAAGATGTCTGAATTCCCTAAAAAACGCTGGTATGTTATTCAAGCATTTTCTGGTTTTGAAGCTAGAGCTGCTCAGTCATTGCGTGAGCATATTAAGTTACTTGCTATGGAAGATAAGTTTGGTAAAGTTATGGTGCCAACCGAAGAAGTGATGGAAATTCGAAGTGGCCAACGTCGTAAAAGTGAACGGAAATTCTTTCCAGGATATGTTTTAGTTCAAATGACTATGGATAATGATAGCTGGCATTTAGTGCGTAGTGTACCACGTATTATGGGTTTTATTGGCGGCACACCAGATCGCCCAGCTTCTATTAGCGATAAAGAAGTTGATGCGATCATGAATCGCTTACAGCAAGTAGGAGATAAACCACGACCAAAAACATTATTTGAGCCAGGAGAAATGGTTCGCGTTACTGATGGTCCATTTGCAGATTTCAACGGTATCGTTGAAGAAGTTGACTATGAGAAAAGCCGTCTCAAAGTATCAGTTTCTATTTTTGGTCGTGCAACTCCAGTAGAGCTAGATTTTAGTCAAGTAGAAAAAATATAAAAGTATAAAAGTATAAAAGTATAAAAGTATAAAAGTATAATTTATTACACAACTTACTTGTAAAAAGTGGGAAATTTAGCTAGAATCCCGCGTTTTTATTTTTTATCGCCTGAAATTAAACAGGTTATTATATACATATGGGAATTTCATAATTGAAACAATATTATCAAATTAAAGGAAATATTCATGGCTAAGAAAGTGCAAGCCTACGTTAAGCTGCAAATTGCAGCAGGCATGGCTAATCCTAGTCCTCCTGTTGGTCCAGCTTTAGGTCAAAAAGGTGTGAATATCATAGAATTTTGTAAAGCATTTAATGCTAAAACAGATAGCTTAGAAAAAGGCTTACCAATTCCAGTTGTAATCACTGTCTATTCAGACCGTTCATTTACATTTATAACTAAGACACCTCCTGCTGCGATTTTACTAAAAAAAGCGGCGGGTGTTAAGTTAGGTTCCAGTAAACAAAATAAGGAAAAAGTTGGAAAAGTAACCATCGCACAAATTCGTGAAATTGCAGAAACAAAATCTATAGATATGACAGGGGCTAATATTGAAGCAATGATGCGTTCAATTGAAGGCACTACTCGTTCTATGGGCTTGATAGTAGAGGGTTAATGAATGACTAATCTAACCAAGCGTCTACGAAATATTCGTGAAAAAATTGATGCAATTAAACAGTATGATATTACTGAAGCAATTACACTCTTGAAGGAATTAGCGACGGCTAAATTTGTAGAAAGTGTTGACGTTGCAATTAATCTTGGCATCGATGCACGTAAATCTGATCAAAATGTTCGTGGTGCAACTATTTTACCGCATGGTACAGGTCGTTCTGTTCGTGTTGCTGTATTTACTCAAGGAGCCAATGCTGAAGCTGCAACAGCTACTGGAGCTGAATTAGTTGGGATGGAAGATCTGGCGGATAAAATTAAAACAGGTGAAATGAACTTTGATATAGTTATTGCTTCGCCAGACGCAATGCGCATTGTTGGCCAGTTAGGTCAAATTTTAGGACCCCGTGGTTTAATGCCAAACCCAAAAGTTGGCACAGTAACATCTAATATCACTAAAGCGATTCAAAATGCCAAAGCGGGCCAGATCCATTACCGTAATGATAAAAGCGGTATCATTCATAGCAGTATCGGTAAAGTTGATTTTACCGATTTTAAATTAAAAGAAAATCTTGAAGCGCTATTGGTTGCGTTGAAAAAAGCAAAACCCGCTTCTGCTAAAGGTGTTTATATTAAGAAAATTAGCCTATCTACCACGATGGGAGGAGGGGTTACCGTTGATCAAACAGGATTATCTGCTTCAGGATAATTTTGAATATCATTTCAGCTTTACCTTTGTATTAAATTTATATAAAATTTAACATCCTATTTGTTTCTTATTTCTATAAGAAAATAATAAACGCTGAATTTAGGTTGGTGCCTTTAACCTTATTTAAGGACCACTACAAGATCGTAACTGTACGTATAACTTAATATCCTACTTTAGATGGTGCAGAGCCAGCCCAATATTAATTTATGGATTCTGCTCACTGTATTAATACCAATATATATAGGATGCTCTCAGTGAAATGAGTCCAGGTAACCCAATTAATCCAGGAGAAAGAAGCTAATGGCACTAAATCTTCAAGATAAACAAGCAATTGTTGCTGAAGTTAGCGAACTAGCTAAAGGTGCGGTGTCTGTAGTTCTCGCAGATTCTCGTGGTGTACCTGTAAATAAAATGACTAACTTGCGTAAAGCAAGTCGCGAATCAGGTGTTTATCTTCGTGTCGTTCGTAATACGTTGATGCGCCGTGTTGTTAAAGGTACTACTTATGAGTGCCTTAAAAAAGCGTTTATTGGTCCAACCTTAATTGCTTTTTCTAAAGAACATCCAGGCGTAGCAGCTCGTTTATTTAAAGAATTTGCGAAAGCAAATCAAGCTTTCGAAATTAAAGCAGCAGCCTTTGAAGGAAAGTTTATTCCAGCAAATCAAATCGATCGTTTGGCAACTCTTCCAACTTACGATGAAGCAATTTCGCGTCTAATGTCAACCATGAAAGAAGCTTTTGCAGGTAAATTAGTTCGCATTATGGCGACACTACGCGATCAAAAAGAAGCTGATTAAGACTATTCAAGTCATTGCTTTTTAAAGTAAAATATTTCTAAATTTTAGGAACCCTTGTTATGTCTATAACTAAAGAACAAATTCTTGATACGATTGCAGAGATGTCTGTAATGGACGTTGTTGCACTGATCACTATGATGGAAGATAAGTTTGGTGTTTCAGCAGCAGGTGCTGTTGCCGCACCTATTATTGAAACAGTAGTTGAAGAAAAAACTGAATTTGAAGTTATCTTATCTGCTATCGGTGCTAACAAAGTTGCAGTTATTAAAGCTATTCGTACGGTAACTGGTTTGGGGCTAAAAGAAGCTAAAGACATGGTAGAATCAGCGCCAACAACAATTAAAGAAGCAGTAAGCAAGGAAGAATCTGAAACACTGAAGAAATCGCTGGAAGCGGTTGGTGCTTCTGTTGAAATTAAATAAGCTTTCCTTTAAGTTAACAGCCTAATGTTATAGGCTAACAGCTGGTGATTTTTTAGTCACCAGCTTTTTTGCGCTATATTAAAGCGCATTAAGGTATCAGTAATATTTCACACTGTTTAGTTACTGAGTTATTTTTCAATACTTTTTGCTATTGACGACTTAATATACTGTGTTTATGACTCTAACAATTAATTAAAGTTTTGTATCTATAATGCAATGAAATGATTTAAGAGTAATAGAAATAAGTATTATGAAAATAATCTGTTTTGATTCCAAAAATAGTGTTGCAGATGCCGTCCTTTAGGACGGACAGAGTGGCCACTGATCAGTAAGCTGAGGAACCCTATGGTTTACTCCTATACCGAGAAAAAACGTATTCGTAAAGATTTTGGCAAACGTCCGCAAATTTTGGATGTTCCTTATCTTTTATCTATCCAACTTGACTCGTTCGCTAAGTTTATCGAGCAAGATGTAGAAGGTCAGAATGGACTGGAAGCAGCATTCCGTTCTGTATTTCCAATTCAAAGCTACAGTGGCAATGCTGAATTGCAATATGTTAGCTACCATCTTGGTGAACCTGTATTTGATGTTAAAGAATGTCAGATCCGTAGTGTCACTTATTCTGCTCCTTTACGGGTTAAACTACGCCTTGTTATTTACGAGCGTGAAGTACCAGAAGGAACAGTAAAAGATATAAAAGAGCAAGAAGTTTACATGGGTGAAATTCCACTCATGACAGATAATGGTACTTTTATTATCAATGGTACAGAGCGTGTTATTGTTTCTCAATTACATCGTAGTCCTGGTGTATTTTTTGATAGCGATAAAGGTAAAACTCATTCTTCAGGTAAGGTACTATATAATGCACGTATTATTCCTTACCGTGGTTCATGGTTAGATTTTGAATTTGACCCTAAAGATAATCTTTTCGTTCGTATTGATCGCCGTCGTAAATTACCGGCAACAATTATTCTACGTGCGATGGATTATGCTACTGAAGAAATCCTGAATCTCTTTTTTGAGAAGACGATTTTTAAAATCAGTAATAATAAACTGTTGATGACATTAATCCCTGAACGTTTGCGTGGTGAAACCGCTTCTTTTGATATTGAAGCAAACGGTACAGTCTATATTGAAAAAGGCCGCCGTATTACTGCACGTCAGATCCGTCAGCTAGAAAAAGATCAAATCACCAGAATTGAAGTACCTATTGAATATATTGCTGGTAAAGTGGTAGCTAAAGATTACTTTAATAAAAATACCGGCGAATTAATTTGTACAGCTAATACAGAGCTTTCTATAGAAATATTGACACGTTTAAGTCAAGGTGCTCATAAAACTGTTGAGACCTTATTTACTAATGACTTAGATCATGGATCATATATTTCTGAAACATTGCGTACTGATCCAACAAATGATCGTTTAAGTGCATTAGTTGAAATTTATCGCATGATGCGTCCAGGTGAGCCACCTACTCGTGAAGCAGCAGAAAATCTGTTTGAGAACTTATTCTTTTCTGAAGAACGTTATGATCTTTGTGCTGTAGGACGCATGAAATTTAATCGTTCACTAAATCGTGAAGCGATTGAAGGCTTAAATATCTTGAGCAAACAAGATATCATCGATGTAATGAAAAAACTCATCGATATTCGTAACGGTAAAGGTGAAGTTGATGATATTGACCATTTAGGTAACCGCCGCATTCGTTCAGTTGGCGAAATGGCTGAAAATCAGTTTCGAGTTGGTTTAATACGAGTTGAGCGTGCAGTTAAAGAGCGTCTATCATTAGGTGATTTAGATGTATTAATGCCTCAGGATATGATTAACGCGAAACCGATTTCTGCTGCAGTTAAAGAATTTTTTGGTTCAAGTCAATTATCACAGTTTATGGATCAGAATAACCCACTGTCTGAAATCACACATAAACGCCGTATTTCAGCATTAGGTCCTGGTGGATTAACACGGGAGCGAGCTGGCTTTGAAGTTCGTGACGTACATCCAACTCACTACGGGCGTGTATGTCCAATTGAGACGCCTGAAGGGCCAAATATCGGTTTAATTAACTCATTATCTGTCTATGCTCAAACTAATAAGTATGGTTTTTTGGAAACACCTTATCGTTTGGTACGAGATGGTATCGTTACTGATGAAATTCATTATTTATCAGCAATTGAAGAAGGTAACTACATCATTGCTCAGGCGAATACTGTTTTAGATGATCATGGTTGGTTTGTTGAAGAATTAATCACTTGCCGTAACAAAGGTGAATCTAGTTTATTTAGCCAAGAGCAAGTAGAATATATGGACGTTTCAACTCAGCAGGTTGTTTCTGTTGGTGCTTCATTAATTCCATTTCTTGAGCATGATGATGCAAACCGTGCATTAATGGGCGCGAACATGCAACGGCAAGCAGTACCGACATTACGATCAGATAAACCATTGGTTGGAACAGGCATGGAACGTGCCGTTGCTGTTGACTCTGGAGTAACAGCCGTGGCTAAACGTGGTGGCACTGTTCAGTATGTTGATGCTTCACGTATTGTTATTAAAGTTAATGAAGATGAAATGCATCTTGGTAAATCCAGCATTGATATCTACAATCTTACTAAATATACGCGTTCTAATCAGAACACTTGCATTAATCAGATGCCATGTGTTTCGCTTGGTGATCTGATTGAACGTGGCGATGTTTTGGCTGATGGACCATCAACAGATTTAGGTGAATTAGCGCTTGGGCAAAATATGCGTGTAGCATTCATGCCTTGGAATGGTTATAACTTTGAAGATTCTATTTTAGTATCTGAACGAGTGGTACAGGAAGATCGTTTTACTACTATTCATATCCAGGAATTAGCTTGTGTATCGCGTGATACTAAATTAGGGCCAGAAGAAATTACAGCAGATATTCCTAACGTAGGTGAAGCTGCATTATCTAAATTAGATGAATCAGGTATTGTTTATATCGGTGCAGAAGTAAGAGGTGGTGATATTCTGGTTGGTAAGGTAACACCAAAAGGTGAAACGCAATTAACGCCAGAAGAGAAATTGTTACGCGCTATTTTTGGTGAAAAAGCTTCTGACGTCAAGGATTCTTCACTAAAGGTACCAAATGGGGTATCAGCAACGGTTATTGATGTTCAAATATTTACGCGCGATGGCGTAGAGAAAGATAAACGTGCGTTAGAAATTGAAGAAATGCAGCTTCGTGATGCAAAGAAAGACTTAACTGAAGAATTGAGTATTTTTAAAGCAGGTTTATTTGCCCGTATCCGAGCAGTATTAACTAATGGCGGTATTGAAGGTGAAAAGCTAGATAAATTACCACATGAACGTTGGTTAGGGTTATCTTTAAAGTATGAAGAAAAACAAAATCAGTTAAAACAATTAACTGAGGAATATAATGAACTTAAAGCTGAATTTGAGAATAAACTAGAGGCAAAACGTCGCAAGATCACTCAAGGAGATGATTTAGCGCCAGGCGTATTAAAAATCGTTAAAGTTTATTTGGCACTAAAACGTCAAATTCAACTTGGCGATAAAATGGCTGGTCGGCATGGTAATAAAGGGGTTATTTCAAAAATTAACCCTGTTGAAGACATGCCTTACGATGAAAGTGGTAACCATGTTGATATCGTTTTGAACCCACTTGGTGTACCATCACGTATGAATATTGGACAAATTCTGGAGACTCATTTGGGAATGGCTGCTAAAGGTATTGGAGATAAGATCAATATCATGCTGAAACAAGAACGTAAAGTAGCCAGATTAAGAGAATTTATTCAGAAAGCTTATGATTTAGGAGATGATCCTCGTCAGAAAGTTGATCTAAGTATCTTTTCTGATGAAGAAGTTCTGAGATTAGCAGATAATTTAAAAAAAGGTATGCCAATTGCGACACCGGTCTTTGATGGTGCAAAAGAAAATGAAATAAAAGAACTATTGACTTTAGCTGAGTTACCAGCTTCTGGTCAGATTACATTGTATGATGGTTGTACAGGAGAGAAATTTGAACGTCAAGTGACAGTTGGTTATATGTATATGCTGAAACTAAATCATCTTGTTGATGATAAAATGCATGCACGTTCAACAGGCTCCTATAGTCTGGTTACTCAACAACCGTTGGGTGGTAAAGCACAGTTTGGTGGTCAGCGTTTTGGTGAGATGGAAGTTTGGGCTTTAGAAGCATATGGCGCCGCTTACATCTTGCAAGAAATGCTCACCGTTAAATCCGATGATGTGAACGGACGTACTAAGATGTATAAAAATATCGTAGACGGCAATCATCAGATGGAAGCAGGGATGCCGGAATCTTTTAATGTATTATTGAAAGAGATACGCTCGTTAGGTATTAACATTGAACTGGAAGATGAATAATAAATGATGTTATAAAGCTTAGTCTCTACTTAGCTTTATAAAGTATTACACTGGTTTAGGAGGGAGTAGATAAAAACCACTTCTTCTTCATAGGTTTAACTCCGACAGGAAACATTCCGTGAAAGACTTATTAAAGTTTTTGAAAGCACAGAGTAAAACAGAAGAGTTTGATGCGATAAAAATTACTCTGGCCTCTCCAGATATGATTCGTTCATGGTCATTTGGTGAAGTGAAAAAGCCAGAAACTATTAACTACCGTACGTTCAAGCCTGAGCGTGATGGTCTTTTTTGTGCACGTATCTTTGGGCCAGTTAAAGATTATGAATGTTTGTGTGGTAAATATAAACGATTAAAACACCGAGGTGTGATTTGTGAAAAATGTGGTGTTGAGGTGACTCAGACTAAAGTACGTCGTGAGCGTATGGGTCATATTGAGTTAGCTTCACCGACAGCACATATCTGGTTTTTAAAATCATTACCGTCACGTATTGGTTTATTACTTGATATGCCTTTGCGTGATATTGAGCGGGTACTCTATTTTGAATCTTATGTTGTGATCGAAAGAGGTATGACAAGCTTGGAGCTTGGACAAATCTTGACTGAAGAACAATATCTTGATGCTTTAGAAGAGTTTGGTGATGAATTTGACGCTAAAATGGGTGCAGAATCGATCCAATCTTTACTAAAAAATCTTAATTTAGAGCAAGAATGTGAAGTCCTACGTGAAGAGTTAAATATAACTAACTCTGAAACTAAACGGAAGAAATTAACTAAGCGTATCAAACTGCTAGAAGCATTTATTCAATCTAGTAATAAGCCTGAGTGGATGATTCTGAATGTACTGCCAGTATTACCGCCAGATTTGCGTCCGCTTGTTCCGTTAGATGGTGGCCGCTTTGCAACTTCTGATTTAAATGATTTATATCGTCGCGTTATTAACCGCAATAATCGTTTAAAGCGTCTATTGGATTTAGCTGCCCCTGATATCATTGTACGTAATGAAAAACGAATGTTACAAGAAGCAGTTGATGCACTGCTGGATAATGGCCGTCGTGGACGTGCAATTACTGGCTCAAATAAACGTCCTCTAAAATCTTTAGCTGATATGATTAAAGGTAAGCAAGGTCGTTTTCGTCAGAACTTACTGGGTAAACGTGTTGATTACTCAGGTCGTTCTGTTATAACGGTTGGTCCTTATCTTCACCTGCATCAATGTGGTTTGCCTAAAAGAATGGCATTAGAATTATTTAAACCATTTATTTATGGTAAATTAGAATTACGTGGATTAGCAACAACGATTAAAGCAGCCAAGAAGATGGTTGAGCGTGAAGAAGCTATTGTCTGGGATATTCTCGATGAAGTGATTCGTGAACATCCAGTGATGTTAAACCGTGCTCCAACGCTCCATCGTCTTGGTATTCAAGCATTTGAGCCTATTTTAATTGAAGGTAAAGCAATCCAATTACACCCACTAGTGTGTGCTGCTTATAACGCTGACTTTGATGGTGACCAGATGGCTGTTCATGTTCCGTTAACTTTAGAAGCGCAGTTAGAGGCGCGCGCATTAATGATGTCAACAAATAATATTTTATCACCAGCCAGTGGTGAACCCATCATAGTACCTTCTCAAGACGTGGTACTTGGTTTGTACTACATGACACGCGATTGTGTAAATGCTAAAGGTGAAAATATGATATTGTCTGGACCGAAAGAAGCTGAGCGGGTTTACCGTGCAGGCTTAGCATCATTACATGCTCGCGTTAAAGTCCGTATTACGGAAGAAGTCCATGATGGTGAAGGTAATATTAAAGTTGCAACTCAGTTAGTTAATACTACAATTGGTAGAGCTATCTTATGGATGATCGTACCTAAAGGCCTGCCATACTCATTAGTTAATCAACCGTTGGGTAAAAAAGCCATTTCTAAAATGCTTAATACTTGTTACCGCATTTTAGATTTAAAACCAACCGTTATCTTTGCTGACCAAATCATGTATACCGGTTTTGCTTATGCTGCTCGTTCTGGGGCTTCTGTTGGTATTGATGATATGATAATACCAAAAAAGAAAGCTAGTATTATTGGTGAAGCTGAATCTGAGGTTGCTGAAATTCAAGAACAGTTTCAATCAGGTCTGGTTACTGCTGGCGAACGTTATAATAAAGTTATTGACATTTGGGCTGCAGCTAATGAGCGCGTTGCAAAAGCGATGATGGAAAATTTATCTACTGAAACGGTTGTTAACCGAGATGGGCAAAACGAGCAACAAGTTTCCTTTAACAGTATCTTTATGATGGCTGACTCTGGAGCACGCGGTTCTGCGGCACAGATTCGTCAGTTAGCGGGTATGCGTGGTTTAATGGCGAAACCAGATGGCTCGATTATTGAAACACCAATCACCGCTAACTTCCGTGAAGGTCTGAACGTATTACAATACTTTATTTCAACTCATGGCGCGCGTAAAGGTCTAGCTGATACCGCTTTGAAAACAGCAAATTCAGGTTATTTAACCCGTCGCTTAGTTGATGTTGCACAAGATTTGGTTATCACTGAGAATGATTGTGGTACTCACGATGGTATTTTAATGACGCCGATTATTGAAGGTGGTGACGTTAAAGAACCTTTACGTGAACGCGTATTAGGCCGAGTTATAGCAGAAGACATATTGGTACCTGGCACAGCGAATATTTTAATACCACGTAACACCTTATTAAGTGAAAAATGGTGTGATGAGCTAGAAGTCAACTCTGTTGATAGCGTAAAAGTGCGCTCTGTTGTAAGTTGTGAAACTGACTTCGGTGTTTGTGCAAAATGTTATGGTCGTGATTTAGCGCGTGGCCATATCATCAATAAAGGTGAAGCCGTTGGTGTTATTGCTGCTCAATCAATTGGTGAGCCTGGTACGCAGTTAACAATGCGTACATTTCACATTGGTGGTGCGGCATCGCGTGCTGCGGCGGAATCGAGTATTCAGGTACGTAATAAAGGGAATATTAAACTGATTAATGCCAAGTTTGTAAAAAATTCTGAAGGTCATTTAGTTATCACTTCTCGTAATACAGAATTACGAGTGGTAGATGCATTTGGTCGAACCAAAGAAAATTATAAAGTTCCTTATGGCGCACACCTTAATAAAGATGATGGTGTTAATGGTGGTGAAACCGTTGCTAACTGGGATCCACATACCATGCCGATTATCAGTGAAGTTACGGGTATTATTCGTTTCTCTGATATGGCAGATGGGCAATCTATTATACGTCAGACAGACGAAATAACAGGTTTGTCATCAATTGTTGTTCTCGATACAGCTGAGCGTACTGCAGGTAGTAAAGATTTACGTCCTGCATTGCGTGTTGTTGATGCAAAAGGTAATGATGTATTAATTCCTGGTACTGAGATGCCAGCACAATATTTCTTACCTGGTAAGGCAATCGTTCAATTGGATGATGGTACGGCAATTAATATTGGTGATACATTAGCTCGTATTCCACAAGAATCAGGTGGTACCAAAGATATTACCGGTGGCTTACCACGAGTTGCTGATCTATTTGAAGCACGTCGACCAAAAGAGCCAGCTATTCTTGCTGAAATTAGCGGTATTATTTCTTTTGGTAAGGAAACTAAAGGTAAACGTCGCCTAGTAATCACACCGATAGATGGTGATGAATCATATGAAGAGATGATCCCTAAATGGCGTCAACTTAATGTTTTTGAAGGTGAGATAGTTGAGCGTGGTGATGTGATTTCTGATGGTCCGGAATCACCACATGATATTTTACGTTTACGTGGAGCACATGCTGTTGCTCGTTATATCACGAACGAAGTTCAAGAAGTTTATCGTCTACAAGGAGTTAAAATTAACGATAAACATATTGAAGTTATCGTTCGTCAGATGTTACGTAAAGTAACCATTGTTAATGTTGGTAGCTCTGAATTCTTAGAAGGTGAACAAGTAGAGTACGCTCGTGTTAAAATAGCGAACCGTAAATTAAAGCAAGAAGATAAAGTACCTGCCACCTTTAGTCGTCATCTGCTAGGCATTACTAAAGCATCTTTGGCAACAGAGTCCTTTATCTCAGCAGCATCATTTCAGGAAACAACACGTGTTCTTACTGAAGCTGCAGTTGCTGGGAAACGTGATGAACTTCGTGGTTTAAAGGAGAACGTAATTGTTGGCCGCCTAATTCCTGCCGGTACAGGATATGCATATCACCAAGATCGAATACGTCGTCGTCATATGCTTAATGAACCTGTTGAGTTATCACAAGTTAGCGCTGATGAAGCAACGGCTAATTTGGCAGAATTGCTAAATGCGGGTTTTGGTAACCGAGATCATGAATAATGCGGATTGAGATATAAAAATGCCCTCTTTATGAGGGCATTTTTATATCTCAATCATGAAGAAAATTAAATAATTACACGCTATTATTTTATAACTTTATATATAGAGATTTTTACTTTTTTCTCAGTTTTACAATTTGATAGCGTAAAAAATCATTTTATGCCGAAAGACAAAATATTTAATACATTCAAAAAAGATGTATCTTTTAAAGTGTTCTACTAATCTAAACGCTTTAATCTACTATAAATAAAAATATCATGAACTTAGTTAAATTTTTTGTTTAAATATAGTTATAATATATTTAATATTATATATATTCTAAATAACTGTTGTAAATTAATAATGTTATTTAATTTCTTATTTTCTTTTATAAGACAAAGAAGTATAATTTTCACCGCATAGTACCCCTCCGATATATTTTGTAGGTATTGATCTAAGAGTTATTTGAAGATCTAATGCATAATAATCAGACTAGCTTCCACTTTGACACTTTCTATATTACATAATTAAAAAGATTATTACACCAATTACCAAAAATTGAAATTTTTTTAATTTCTTTAAATCAATATATTAATTTTTTTGTTTCTATGGTTTTATATACTCACAATCTTTGTTCTCTCATATCATACTGTATACATTAACGATATTCTACTTTAAGTATTGATCTAAAAGATATTAACAAATTTTTCTGTATGACAATTGCACTACACTTTAATACTTCGTAAATCTGTTCTTCATCCTTAAATTAAATATTATTTAGTATAAGTGTCAGGGTCAGATTCCACCTATTAAATAATTCAGATTTTCTGAATAAACGGAAACATCTTAAGTGGCATTGAAATGGTTGTTTTGAACTACAGCGTTTCACCTGTTAACTTCATAACCTAACTGTCGTAAAATCCAATTCAATCAGATTCGGCGTTCTTATTGATATTCAATTTTGCTGACAGGAAGTCATGAAATGCTAGCAGTTCTTTTTAATTATTTTCCATCATCCTTATTGCTGGAATTATATGCTGAAGACATTGCTAACGAATATAAAGAGCTTTATCAGAAAAATCGTAACTCTCTATTAGCCATACCCTCCCGCAGATAATACTTAACTTTTGATTGCGTGACTTTTTTCAGGAAGTGAAGACAGCGTATTAATTACTTTATATAGTCAACAGGGTTGTTCTGAGTGTCTCCGGAATATCTTTACAATTGCATTCCAAAGCTTAAGGTATTAGCTTCCTATAAGAAAGGCCGGGAGATATAGTTTAATCACGCGCTTGTAGGCTATTAAAAGTTTAGGAAGTTTTGTTTCTAATTCTTGATAACCATTTTCGATTGTAACGAATTTCTTATATTCATATTTAGTAAGGTTGATATAATCATCAGGAAAAAGCGATCATCTTGTCTAACAGGAGTTTATGGTCATTTCTAGTGTATAGAGTTTCTGATATCCTTGTGTATCCTGTTGATTAATTTAATGAATTATTTGAATAATATATTTATAATATACCATAAAAGTCTATCCTATAGATATCTCCGAAACTAGATATTACTCTGATCTCTTTGCATAAACTCATTCGTAATGATGACAGGGAAGCTGATAATAGGTACTCCTGTTAAGGCACGGAGATCGAAGCCATGGTTGCGATAACCTGCTCAACGACGTTTGTCAAGGTGATCTCATATGGCCTATGGCATAATGGTTATTTTACTGAAAACTAAATAGACGGGCATTGTCGATGTTGAGATTAAAGTACCTAAGATCAGTAATTACAGCAGCAATAAAGTATCCTTCAAGAGCTCGTTCCTGCCTTATCTGAAGCGTACAAAAAGCGGAGAATAGTTGTTATTATAGTTGTGTATTCTGTTAAGATATGATCTACCAATAATTTCATAAAACTCTGATAACGATTCTTGATAAAAAACATACTCTCTCTGGAGTGTAGCATCAGTAGACTAAAATAGGAATAATTTGAAGGGCATTGGCAATTGTATCTGCATGATTTAAGTGATACACTTACGTTTATTCATTGCCAGATGGTATATGCCAGCCTTTCAGGTAAGCTGATTGCTTTTTGCTTGTTCCTTAATTATTGGCGGCATTGCGCATGGATATAAGAAGCTCGTTGTAGCTGAAGATACCTATCAATAATTAAATCGAACTTAGCTAAACTTTTTAATGACTGACGAACGCGCTCTTAAGTACACCTCCAAAGTTTGCTACGGAGGATATGGTGCTTGATTTTTTGGAATGGAATAGCAAAGATATTCCTTGATATGTAGCACAAACACTGTTGTGTACACAAAATAGCTAATGCACTAGTTTCACTTCCAAAAGGCATGCAACCGAAAGTTAAAACTTAAGCTGCGGGAGATTTAGCTAGCAAAGATCTGTGATGTCGATGATAAAGCCATTGATATTTTCTTGGCAAGGTTTTTAACGAAGTTATATCCTGCAACGATGAAGAAATTGTGGGAAAATTAAGAAGAATGGCTAACATCCCTATAGAGATTCTTCTCGGAGCACTGTGGCGTCAATAAGAATGACGAATCCGGATTTAATTGGGTTTTATGACAGTTAAGCATACAAAGCTGACGCGCGAAGTACTGTGCATCTCAAGAAAAATAACTATTTCAATTATGCTTCAGGTATTCTTGTCTGTTGATAAAACTAGAAATCAGCTAATAGAATTGACCCTCTGACCATGATGGTAAACAACATCTAATTTAAGAATGGATAGATTCAGAAAACATTAGACTAGAACGGTATCCTGACCATCATATACCAGATTTGCTAGTAACTCTTATTTAATGCAATGATTTTCTGTATAATTGCAATAACCTTGACAGCTTAAAAGATATGATATCATCTTCATAGTAGCCATATTTCCATTATATTTATATATATATTGGCTTAATTACTAATAATTGTGTTCTATTTATAACCAATATTATCTCTCATAATAAGAAAATATCTAAAATATAGAGATATCAAATAACTTTCATTTTTTTTGCATATAACTTTAAACATTTATATCAGTACTAAGTATAGTACATTGGCAATATGAACGTCTTTACAAGATTGCAGAACTAATAAAAAATTAATACAAAAATACAACGTATCGTAAATGATATATTTAAAACAATTCCTTAAGAAGGAGGTATTAGTTTAGTCGAAACACAGGGTTAATATTCATCAAAAAATTATTTATATTGATGTTTTGGAATTTTATAATGAAAATTGGTACTTATAAACCCTGTTTTCATAGAAACATCTAGTAAAACGGGAATTAAAGAAGATTATTTTCTATACCGTAACAACGGACATTTGTCTTCATCATGCTAAATATATAAAAATAAAAGTCTTAACTATAAATAGTAATAATTTAAATTAGAAATAGATGATCTCTACTTGCTATCTGCATTCAATATAAAATTGATCATATGAATAGGAAATTATTAATTGACTATCTTTCTGTATTAAAATATCAATATATTAGGAAAAAAATTAAAAAAACTTAAACCTCTAAAAACAAAAACAGCGAAATAGTAATTTTTCTATTTTATAATAAAAGGATCTTTACGGTGTCAGACTGTCTACGAATCATTTTTGCCGGCACCCCAGATTTTGCAGCACAACATTTAGCTGCCTTGCTTACTATGAAGGATAAATACAAAATTGTTGGCGTTCTAACACAACCTGATAAACTAGTTGGAAGAGGGCAAAAACTCACATCAAGTCCAGTAAAAATTCTAGCCGAAAAAAAGAATATTCCTATTTTTCAGCCAACGACTCTAAAAATAGCAGAAAGTCAGAACTGGATTAAAAATCAACATGCCGATGTTATGGTTGTTATCGCATATGGTCTAATTCTACCTGAAATTGTATTAAATATGTTACCAATGGGCTGCCTCAATGTTCATTATTCACTACTACCTCGCTGGAGAGGCGCTGCGCCAATTCAACGTTCAATTTTAGCTGGCGATAAAGAAACAGGTATTACAATTATGCAAATGGATATTGGTCTAGATACAGGGGATATCCTCTATAAAGTAAGTTGCCCAATTGAACTAAAAGATACCAGTGTAACATTGCATCAAAAACTTGCAAAACTTAGCCCCATTGCACTTCTGGATACTCTTAATTTACTCACTTCAGGTCAAGCAAAACCAAAAAAACAAAATAATACATTTGCTAACTATTCTAAAAAACTAAGTAAAGATGAAGCATTAATTGATTGGGCACTTTCTGCTGAACAAATTGAACGATGTATCCGAGCATTTAATCCTTGGCCAGTAAGTTACTTTATTATTAAAGATCAACATATTAAAGTTTGGTATGCTGAAGTTATCTATTATGATATTGAAGAATCACCGGGAACAATTTTAAGTGCTGATAAAACAGGAATTAAAGTGGCAACTGCAAAAGGTATTTTAAATATCTTAAAAATACAACCGGCCAGTAAAAAAATAATGTTAGCTAGTGATTTTTTAAACTCACGTCACGGGTGGTTTATTCCTGGCAGAATAATAAATTCACTATTGCAAGCAAATTAAAAATATTTTTTTCTGGCATTTATAATTAGTAGGTAATTATTTTAATATAGATAAAAAATATAATCTTAGAAGAATTTGTATCCATGTTCTTGCTAAGATTATTAAATCAAAAGAAATCATTAAGCACTATATTCCAAACTGGAAAATATATCAGATAAAGATAAAACACTTTTATAAGTGCTCAGTTTTACTGTACTTAGAGAATGTTACATTATTAGAATGATTTATTTAACAGTTAATAACTAAACTATTAAAAAAAACGCATTATTTATTATTTTAATATAATAGGAATTTACCAACTTCGTTTTACTCATATTTTAACAATGTTGCATTAATAGCAGATGTTTAAAACACTATCATACTAAGTTATACTAACTCTGATATATGGACTTTCGGAGATGATTGCATATCTTGCTGACTAATTTCGTATATGATTTCAATAACATTGAGATATGCATTATGAAATTTAGCCATGAAAATATTCCTAAAACCAGATATTACCGTAATTCTTTTCACGAAATTATCCATAATTGGTGTGCCAGGCAAAGCTGATAGCACCATTGTTTGAGAAGAAAATTAAAGTCATGCTGCTCAAAGATGCTCAACATCGTCTTGTCGACGAGCAGCTATTTCAATCGCCCGTAACGGTTCTTTGCTACAGTAAAGAATACAAGATAAGTATTGGCGATGTTGAGATTAAAGTACAAAAAGTTAAAAGGAGATTACAAGCAGCAACAGAATTTGTTTCAAAAGTTCATTGCTGCCATCTTATTTAAAGCGTGCAAAAGCAGCGAAGAATTTTCTTATCATTGCTCTTTACTGACATCCACCCGTGATTTTTACTAAGGCTCTGTGAGTGCGCTTTTTTATAAAAAGCATACGGCTTCTCTGGAGGACCAATTAGCAAACTGAAATAGAAATGACTTGAAGAGTACAGGCAATAATAGACAGTTACGTAATTTAAGCGATATGCGTTACGTTTATTTTTTGGCCAATTGCATATACCGTTTTGTCAGGCAAGCTGATCGCTTTTATCTTCTGCTCATTATCAACGTCAGTGCATATGGAGATAATGGGCTCGTTGCACCGAAGATGCTTATTGAAAATTAGAAGTGCACTGAGCTAAACTTCTTAATTACCTGACAGCGTAGAGCTTAACCATATTTACTGATTTATTACGGAAGACAATACCCTTAGTTTTTAGAATATAATAGCAAAGATATTTCAGTATATGCAGCATCAATGTGTTAT
>JBHEQV010000026.1:0-13377 GCA_046530735.1 Arsenophonus sp. | reverse complement strand
AAATTGTGTCTTTCTCATCTTACAGAATTAGATTCTGATACGTGAAATTAAAGAGTTTTCAATAAATTAAATAAGACTATCAAAAACTTTTCTTTAATTTAAAGAAAGTCCGACGAAGAGCTTCTTCAAATACAGCAACATGACTTACCAATTTAGTTGTAGTAATGCTCTGATTTCCATCGCTCGTTTTTAACATTTGCGCAAAGCAAACTCCCCTAATAAGATTTTATCCCGTCTGTTTTTTTATTTGTTATCTCTTTCTTACTGTTGCAAAACAAAACCTGCGTAAAAGGAAAACCAAACAACACAATCTTTGTTTTTCAATATTTATAAAACACAAAATTCAACAAATTAATAATATGTTGTAAATAACAATATTATTATTGGCATACTGAATGACTAAAGCCATCACCCTACCACATTTTGTCATTTTAAAATCTTGTACTAGCTCGAACTTAGCTTGAAAATTAGTATAAAAACCATTTGTGCTATACGCTCACCAAGTTCAATAATGAAACTTGTATCACAATGATTCTCCAGACAGAAATCTTCAATTCACCTTGATAATCAAAATCAATTAAACCAACTAAATTCCTAATACAACACCATTTCTATGTCCTAAACATGAACGAGGAAGAATAACTGCAGCCAATTGTTGATCTGCAATATGCACTGCTAATCCTGTAGGTAATACATAGTTTGATTTGGTTCTAATTGAATAGCTTGATCTAAGCAAACTCGTAGATCTAAACCAGCAGATCCTTTTGTCGCATAAGTTGGCAAAAGAAATTTATATCCTACACGAGGATCAAGAATTTTAATATCTATTTTTTCTTCATAACGTTGAAGTATCTCATCGAGTAAACGGTGACCAAGTAATAATTTATACTTATGCGGTAAATATATTTCTTTACCTTACCAAAATAAATTTAGAGTATTGCTTTCTGAATTAAATTCAGGATTACTAATAAAATATTATTTGCACAAATAAAATCTAGACTTTTATCTACCATTATTAATAGTATATTTCTTCATAGTTTTATCTCTACTGCAAATCAATTACGTTAAGAACGATTTTTAGTCAATTTAATAAAAATTATTACGTAATATCAAAATTTTCTACTAAAATAAAAATAATTTTATCTGCTTCTTTTTTAATTTTTTCTTTTATAATTTTTTTGCTTGATAAACACCAACTGCAGCACACATCTAATAAAAATTTTTTATTAATTTATTGTATACTTAACTATATATCTCTAACGCACTAATAATGTTAATATATTTAACTATGCTGGCGTTAATAAATTAACTAGACTGGATAAAAGTGATCATGATCTTATCATCGCGCTTGAGCTATACGTAAAACTAATTTTTCTAAACTATGATTAAATTGCAAAATAAACGGATCGATTTCTTATTGTATTGGGCTTTAGCAGTAATTACTAAATGCAGATTTATCATAATCTTGCTTACGCTGAAAACTATTCTCATCCAACTTAACAATAACTAATAGATTTGATATTTGACTAGGATACCAAATTAAAATACGGAAATCTTTTTTAAGTATTGTAATATATTACTTGGTAATATTAGCGCGATACATCCGATGATTTATTGCCTGCACGATCATTATTTTTAGCTATTGAAGATAAAAATCGTTATCAATAAATTATTAGTTATACTAACAGATAAATAAGCAAGCAAATTTGCAGTTGTGGTCGTTAAAATAATTAAATCTGCCTATTTACTTAATTAAGTACAACTTATTACAACCTCTGCGACAGGATTCAATAAATAATCAGTAAATTGAATATCTCAAAAAGTCTGAGCGACAAAATACATGCTTGTAATGAAAGATTATCAGAATTCACCATTACTACACATACAATTGCAGCATGATCAGACAAACGACGAGCTAATTGTTTAGCAACGGATTATTATATAGATCATTATCAAACAGCTCTGTTCATGGCAATATAACTACTTAGGGTATAAGTTAAGGAAAATATTCCTTGATTAATATCAGAAGATTATTTGTCAATTGTACTGATAACAGCGCAGGAATTAGCATTGAAACCTATATCATAGCTGATATAGTCAATTTCACATATTGTATGCTAGGTAATTTCTTCAACATCTAATCAAAGCACTGGTCATAGTTTCACTATCAACCATTACCATACCTGTTTTAACACAGGTTTCACATGCAACGCGTACTTTTGGATCTTGTAAAAAAATTGCATCAAGAACTGTATCTGGAATTTGACCTATAATTTTATCAGGATGACATTCTGACATTAATTCAGAAGTGAAAAGATGAGTGGTCATAGATATTTTATTACCTTAAAAATTCGAAGAAACTGAATTAGATATATTACTATCTAGAGATCTATTATAATGTTAAGTTAGCGCTATTGGTAGCTATTTTATTTTTTTTGATGAAAAAACTGATTTTCTATATATAGATCACGAGTTATTAACAAAGCTGACATATAACGAATGACGATCAGGATTCCGCTATGATGATTCGTAAATCTGTTGATAGTTAGAAACCTGAATCACTCTTTTAGTAAAAGACTCATCAGAGTATATATTCTTTTGACTTAATACACTAGTTTTAGAGACATTAATTCTATTTCTTACTTAATAATCATCGTTTGTTCTATTTGATACATTCTTTCTGACAATAATTCCGTTGCTTGCTTTTATCATGCTAAACATCAATAAAAAGTAGCCTGTCAGCACACAGAATGCATTTGCACGTATCTATGCGCAGGAATTCCACTTCATCAGAATAGAAAACTTTGATTTTTCGGTTTTTTTCGATCCGTCATCTCCATCACCTTATACACCTTTCATATATAAGATGCCTTACGTTTACTATTAGATAATAATCAATGTAACGCAGCATCTTAAAACGCCTTGCCAGAATATAGCTAATATAGAACCCAATGATCTTTTCTTTCTTCAGGGTCTGCTATCGGTACTGCTAATTAGATTGGCATAGTAATGATGTACAACACCTCTTCTCTTCAGTAATCCAATAGTTTTAACGGGAATACTGGTGAATCGTTTAAGATGTAGCGCCAGAAGTATTTTATGGGGTATACATGCTCATCTTTTGTATTTTTAATGAAGTGTGCACTTTACAGTAACGCGTTCGGCACAGCGTTCCTTCAGGGTACGCTGATATTGCTTACTTTAGCGGATATTCTTCAGACCAGGAAGAAAGTGAAATTTATAAGATCATAATTGTGACATATCAGTCAGATAACGGTATCTTGCTAGATCCATTCGCTCACTCTTTTTTTAAAGAACAGCTCTAACTCATACAGTATGTTTAATATCTAGACCGACATGAATGAGGAAGATATAAATATAGAGATGTTGATTGAGTTATTAACTATAAGCATGCAAGGCGCAGAAGATACTGATTTCAATACTCTGTTTCGTGTCCACTGTAGCATAGCATGTGTGAAAGCACAAAAAAAAAGAATTGAGAGCGGATTAGTTATTATTAAAAACAAAGACCAAAGAAAATAGGGATACTGAAAGGTAATGTATTATAAGTTTCAATTGAGTAAAATATAAATCTAGCACTACTTTGTAGATTTAAAGCTATATGAACTCCAGACTTTTGACTTACAGGTTTAGCAGAAAAACTGTGATAAAAACATTCAGAAGAGCCACGGTAGTAAGCGACAAGATAAAACTCCCATAGCACAAGTATCGCAGGCAACGTTTGCTTAAAAAATAGACGGATATACGAGTTTATACTTTTACTGTATTTTCAAAAGATTTATTTCAGCCGTTATAAACAGTAAAAATCACTTTAGTTTGTCTTGGAGGATATATATCTGGGTAAATTATTTTATAGGTATCTTACTAGAGAAATAGAAATCGTCATTATGTCTGCATTTGTCATGTGTATCGGCTCAGTTACCTTTATGTTTCTTTCTAAATGGTAAAGGAGACGGGGACTATTCCTGATTCCTTATAGGTGATAAATTTGCCAGCAAGTATACTGTCACTCATTACCCATCAATGAAGTCATATCCAGAATTATCGTTTTTTCCTTGCGCTGTTCTTCTCAATATTCCCCAGATATTCGTAACTAAAGGCGTGCAAGACTTAGATGTTGAGAAAAAAAAATGAAGACCGAGTTCAGCTATATTGTTGTATAGCTCGCCCTTTATATAGTATCAAAAAAAATTAGTTGGTTTAATCCTCATTCATTTTATGAAGGAGATGATAAAATGGTTTTGGTAAAAACAGTATAACACGTGAAGTTGTCTATTGTGTTTCTGATTTATTCGATTTACGCCTTTAGAAGATTTATTCCGAGCTATCTGTATGAATTCCTTTAAAATTAATATATCGTAGAATATAAAGAGTACTCAGATCATGAACATTTACGAAGCAGATTAGCTACAACCACCACTCACACATAATGTGTTATGTTCATATTTTGTTGACAAAGTTTTCAGGGTATCTCCTGCAGCTATGAAGAATCTGGAGAAAGATCAAAAATAACTGTTTGCATCTCATTACTTCCTCTCAGCGCAGTGAGAATCAATAAAAACGACGAATCTAATTTGAATATCGGTTTTGCACGACACAGTAAGGCTATGAAGCCAATGCTAGAAGCGCTGTAGTTCAAAAACAACCATTTCAATGGTATTTAAGCTTCTTTCGTCTGCTCAGAAAAGCTGGAACCGACTACAGAGTAAGCTTGTTCTGATCCCTACTGTAAACAACGTCTAATTTAAGGATGGAGAACAGATTTACGAATTATCATCGCGTAATCCTGACCGTCATACACTAGATTTGTTAATAACTCTTATTGCTAAGACATATAGTAATAATAAAAAACAATAAATTATGCAATAAACTGAGACATTATAAATAGTTTATTCTTTTAAATTAAAATAGAGATATGAATAAGCTACTGGTACTAAAAACTAAATATATAATCAATTTTTTTGACTTAAGTTATTTAGGTAAATGAAGTAGAGGTATATGAAAAGTAATGCTTTTGTAATGAAGTATTAAATACCTTATATGGATATAGTTATGCGAAAGTTATTTGTGATGTTATTGGTGCTAATAACAGTAGGCTGTTCATCTAAAGCTCCTATCGTTGATAGAGCTAATTATTATATCAATAAATCTTTTTCATTTATAAGCCAAGATGATCTAGTTAAATTTTTAATATTTCATTACACGGCAGTAATAAATGATTCTCGCTCATTGCAAATTTTAACTCAAGCTAAAGTAAGTGCTCATTATCTTATTACAGAAATACCAAAAATAAAAAATAGCAAACCTATAATATTTAATCTGGTTCCTGAGAATAAAATAGCATGGAATGCAGGATTAAGTAATTGGAACGGTAGGCTGAATCTTAATGATAGCTCTGTTGGTATCGAAATAGTTAATAAAGAATTTACTGAAGATATGCTTGTTGATAAGATCTGGTTCATTTTAATGAACAACAAATTTCTGCTATCATTATTTTAGCTAAAGATATCACAAAAAGATATAACATTACCTCAGCTAATGTCTTAGCACATAGCGATGTTGCTCTGTTAATAAAGCATGATCTAGGTAAACTTTTCCAATGGAAATGTTTAGGTGAGATTGGCATTAGGAGCTTAGCCAGATGAAATAACTGTTAAAAAATATCTGGCATAGCGATCAACCTATGCGCCGGATAGGGTATCAGTTATTCAAAAATATTTACAAAAATATGGTTATAACAAAATTCCACAATCAGGTGAACTTAATGAGGAAACATAAAAAAACGATTAGTGCATTTCAGCTTTATTTCCGCTAATCTGATATAAGTGGTAATGAGGATTCTGAAACAGAAGCAATTATCCGTGCGTTAGTTGTGAAATAGACAAATTAGAGTGGTTAGTTGTTATTTACAGGAAGGTAGTATATCTTTTTGAATAATTTAGGTTTAACTTTAAAGTAATCTTTCATAAACTGCAGTGCAGTTTTATTATCCAATAGTAATTGAGTAATTTCTGATTATACAGCAAAATATATCAATATTAAGTGAGCTCAAGCTCTTAACTAGAATTGAAGTTATGGTTTTACAACATATCTTCTATGTGAAGATTAAATCGTCTACCCATTCCACTCGTTTGAGGATGGTTCAACAAGCTTAAGCTGGTATTATAATCAAGCTCTCTATACAAACGGTTAAATTCCTGTTTTTTGATGGCTAAACGTTTTTACAGATAAAAAAAGCGATCTATAAATTTTTTATCATTATTTATAAGTATCCGATGGATATTCATTGGAACATATTCGATTAAGATCACGCAAGAAATATCAAGCATAAGCTGAGATCTTGGCCTTATTAAAGACGAATAAAATTTATTGAGTGGCGCGATCTATATACACCTATAAAAAGATAACGTTGTGAAATTTTATTTGGCATTTTATAAAGATGTTTCATATTTATGTTTAGATAAGCAGCCTTATAGCTTTTAAAAGTTTTATGATTTTGACTTCGATCCTTCACCTAATTTCATGCAAACTCCTACTTCAGGACTGCATAAACAGCGATCTGACTAGATCAAAATACTTACTGGGTTTAAGAATTCATACACGACTTCCAGTAAGCAGTAGAAAGTTATACTTATTTTTAGTGTATGGAGTTTTTGAAATGCTGACGTATCTTTCTGATTGATTTTATTAATGATGTCAACAACAGAGAAAATGATATGTTATAAAAATCTACCTTAAGGGGTATCCATGAAACCAGATATTTACCTGTGTTACTTTTGCATTAACTAATTTTATAATAGTGACAGGAAGCTGATAGCACTGCTGTTGAGGTTGTGATCTTAAACGCCATGCTTCAGTAATATGCTAAACGGTCTTGTAAATGGGGGTTATGTTGTTATCCATAACGGTTATTTTCTATACAACAAATCATATACAGACTGTGGTTTAGTGATCTTTAAATTAAAATGCTAAAGGTCAGGAATCGTAGCAGAAACGGAATATGCTTATAAAGCTCCTTGCCTACTATCTTATCTAAAGTATGTAAGAGCGGCTAAGAGCTGCTACTATGGCCTGTATATGCGAAGCATTATCCACCCGGTGATTTTTACGAAGCTCTAGGGATTTTCTTGATGTAATTGCATGATTTCTCTGCCAGTACCCCCCCAATCAGCAGATCAAAACATTAATGCCTTGAAGAGCATTGGTAATGGGTTCCTGCATTATTTAAAGGATATGCGTTACGTTTATTTCTTGGCGATGTCATATACCTTTCTCCTGTCAGCCACAAGTTGATCGTCTTTGCCTACTAATTATAATTGACGTTACTGATCATGGATGTAATGATCTTGTTTCGCTCGATGATGCTTATCAAGAGTTAGAAGCGAACTAAACCGAACTTCTAAATGGATTTCGAGCGCATTACTTAACTATATCTTCTAACCTTGCTATAGGAGAGATGAAATACCTTGTTTTTTGAAATGCAATAGTAAAGATATTCGTTAGTATGCAGCATAAAATGCTGTTTAACATATAAAATAAACAGCTAATGTGCTTGCGCTTTACTTTCTAAAGGTATGAAACTGAAAGTTAATGGTGAGCTACTGGAAGATTTAGATATCAAAGAGCCGTGATGCTGATCATAAAGCTTTTGATTTTTTTATTGGTAAGGTTTTCAGTTTATCATCTAGCGATGAGGATGTTTTAGAATAATCAAAAAAACTGCTGTCATTCACAACTTCCCGTCAGTGCACTGCGGTGTAAATAAGAAGGATTAATCTAATTGAATTAACTTTTGCGACAGGGGAGCTTATAAAACTACGGATGAAGCACTGTGATTCGAGAAAAGAACCCTTTCAATGGTTATTTAATTTTCTATATTCTGCTAAGGAAAGCTGGAACAAGCTAAGGGAATTAAATCTGCTAACTCTTTGATATAAAGAACATTAAATTTAATGATGAAAATAGGTTTACGGAACATTAGAGTGAAACTTAGCCTGATCGTTATACACAAGATTTCCTAATAACTCGTTTAAAAGCTACTCGACTGCTTATCTGCACGTAGATATAAATATCTTCCGCAAATACCAAACAAAAATTCATAACGTTATCTTTTCGTAGACATAAATCTCGCCTACTCTCTATGATTTTTATCTGTCTTTATAAAAAGTCAAAATGGCCAGTAATCCTCGATCTTTCTTACGTTATCTTAATCCTGCATACCTATGGCTATTCACAGAGTACTTACAGAGAATGATAAAGATTTTACAGACTGCTTTTTGTCTGCAAAAACATTCAAGCATCGAAAATAGAATTCATCCGTTTATGTATGATCTTTTTATAAAACATCAACTTAGCCATACGATTGAGCTATGTTAATTAATTTAATGTTGCAATTAAGTTTGTTTGTAAACATAAAATAAATTTATAATGGATAAATAATATTATGTTTGAATTATTTTTTAACTATTAATTGAATATAAAGCTAATTTAATTAATTAACACTTTATTTATTTTAATAAAATTAATTATAAAAACACGCGGGTTTTTATAATTTAATGAGTTATTTAACTAAATAATGCCTGCTAATAACCGCAGCAATAGTGATCGATATAGTCCCATAATCGATTCAAGAATGCTTCTTTCTCTATTGCTTATTTTACTACAAGCGAATGATTATTAATCAACTGATCGTTTAAAAAGAATTAATAGTCCCTCCACCTGATTTTTGCTTAATGACGCTTTGAGATAATCTTAGTTCAGGCTATAAGTCGCTTTTAGGTTTTATTCTCTTCCTTTCAAGATAGTTATCACTACATCTTTTTCAGTTTCTAATAAAACCGTAGACTGACTACCTTATCTTTTCAGTAGTAAATGATTTATATGCCGCTATATTAATAATCATGCTATAAAAATGAAATTCTCCAATTTACCAGCTTTTTACTTTTGGTAAAACTAATGTGATCATTCGATGCGCTAAACACAACAAGAATCAATCGCATCTTGCAATTCGTTGCTGATATAATAAGATTATAGGAAGTCATGCTTGTCTGATCTTGTTTAACCAAATCCACCTATAAGTATTTGCTATACAATAAACGATGGCGATTAAATTGCTTAATTTTAGTGTAAAACCACTTTTTCGATATGTAAGAATTATTCATCAAGTACATCTCTAATTAATGCCTTTACTAATACCACTATATCATTAGCAGTGCTAAATTGACCTTCTAAATCTAAGTCGCATACGGTTTTAAAATTGGTATTTTTAATTCTAGTGAAGTAATATACTGGTTTTTTAGATCAACAAAAACAGTTTAACTACATGCCACGTAATCCGTCAATACAATACAAACATCATTATTAGATTGAATGACAATACCACGATTTAAATTCAGCACTGAAACCAGATCTTTTGGTTTTAAAACATTAAAAAGATCCTTTCAAAACAGGATTACCAATTACCAAAGCATCTTCTTCAACGAAGATAAAATCATTAACGCTAATTTTACTCGCTTTAATTACTTAACCCACTACATAGCTAGTCATAATTTCTGTTAAACTAGCATGATTTAAACGTTAATCTGGATTATTAGATCTTATAACTTTACCGCTATGCTAATCCATTAGCGCATAAGCTTTTACATCAAGTTGCAGCATAACCTGTAATTTATCAGCATAAATTTTATCAAGAAAAGAAAAATAAATAATAGACTCTTAATTTACACGTAAAATGATTAATTTTTTCATCTAGGTCTTTCTAATTATTGATCTGCCAGCTTTTTGATTAAATATATCAAACATGCTACTATAAATAGCTTATAACGATTAAAGTTAACTAAAAAACTTAAAGAATATCTCTATGTTTTATCTACTAAGAGTTATCAGCAAATCTAGTGTATGGCGCTGGTAAGGTTACGTTTCACTCTGATACTTGGTGAATCTGTTTTCTATTCTTAAATTGGCATTGTTCCATCCATGGTCAAGGTTAAAATTTCATTAGCTGGTTCCAGCTTTTTTGAGTAGAATGGAACAACTTAAGTACAATTGAAGAGGTTGTTTTTGAACTACAGCCTTTCGTGCGTTAGATTAATAACCTCACTGTCAAAAAAACTCGATTCCACAATCAGATTTCTCGTTTTTATTGGATGCGCCCAGTTTGCTGACAGGAAGGGGAATAGAACGTCAGCAGTTTTCTTTTTGATTATTCTCTAACATCCTAATCGCGGATAATACACTGAAAGAACCTTGCCAATAAAACATTAAGGGTTTTATTAGTTGCATCGCAATTTTCTGTTAGCCAGAGGGACCTCTCCCCATTTCACCCATTGCAGCTTATCCTTAACTTTTAATTTAATACCTTTAAAAATTAAAGCGCCAGCACATTAGCTATTTTGTGTAATTAATGGTGGTGCTGCGCCCATGGGAATATCTTTGCTATTGCATTTTAAAAATCAATGGCAGAGTTTTCTGTAACAACCCTGAGAAATATAGTTAAGTCATGTGCTCAAAGACATTGAGGAGTTAACCACAGTTTATTTCTGACTCTCGATAAGCATCTTCTAGCACAATGAGCTTCCTTATGTCCATGCACAATGCTGCTAATAATAAGCAGAAGGTAAAGGTGATTACCGTCCATGACAGGACGGAGGCATATTCATAGACTCAGAAATAAACGTAATGCGTATTTCTAAATCACGCAGAACACCATTACTAATGTTCTTCAAGACATTGCTATTTCAATCTGTTAATATGGAGTGCCTCTGGCAAAAATATCATGTAATTCTCATCGAGAATTGCTCGAAAGTTTAGTGAAAAATGACTGGTGTGGTATACTCTCATATTTACATGGATATCAGTAACTCTTCGCTGTTTTGCAGAACCTAGATAAGGTGATAGAAAGGAAGGGGGAGCTGTTGAAGCATATTCTTATTTCCGGCGCGTTATCACTGAAATTTAGCTATTTTAATCTCAAAATCACCAATATTAATCTCTATGAATCGCTGTGACAGATAAACATTACAGATCAATTTATGCAAGGAATCAAGGTAGTATCTAGTTTGATAGATACTTGTAGGGTAGACTTTTCATGGCATATATCTCTCTATGTTGTGATCATTCATGAAATGAATTAGCAGGATATTACAACATTTCCTAAACTCCATATATCAAAAATCAGGACAATCCCACCCCCATATGAAAATATAAGCGAAGTCATAATTAACGACAACACTTTTACTCAATTTTTTACTTTATTATCCCAACAAAAAATTATTTTTGATTTCATCTAAAATTTTTTTTTCTTCTGAAATATTTTCTTTTTTTATGGTGTTATTTGGCTTTGATATCAAAGCCAAAACTTTATTCAATTGTTCGAGATTAAAATTTTCATCCAATAAACATGAGATCATATTTAGTAATCGATGGTCAGCTAAATGTAAAGCCAAGCCTGATAAGAAACATTTTCTCAGAAAATCCCCTTTTTTGATTAACTGTTGATCAAGAATTTCATCTGCAAATTTATCCTCCATAAAAGAATCTGGATGAATGTGTAGAATGATTTTCTTTCTTTTAGCACTCATTTAATTCTCCTCTAAAATCATACCAGCAATTGATTTAACCAAGGCAAATTGCAAATCAGTAAGTTGATATATTTTATTATTTAAATATTAAAAAATTTTTAACAATTTAATCTTTAATTAAAGATGAGTATGGTGAATGCGACCCAAGGCCACCTATACTGATGGGATAAATTCGCTAAAATTTATTAAATATTTTAGTTTAGAAAAAAATTAATACAGATAAATTATTTATAGTATCTTTAGTTTCTGATTTTATCCTATTAATTTTTACTGATCTCAATTTACTAGCGAACTGAAGATTCATATTTGATTTAACTATTTTCTATATTATTTTTAATAATGGAAGAAACACCTATTAACAGTTATCAATAACACACATTAATTGTTTGAATTTTTCTAAAATAACACCACAATCTAACGTAGTTCCAGTCAAATCAACAATAAGAAACGATTCAAAATCATTAATATGATCATATCAAACCTTTATATAAAGCTATTAAAAACTCTCAGGACTAACGTGATTTTCTTTATTTTTAAGGTATCTCTGTAACTATCTCTATCATGAAATTTTTATTTTTCTTATAATAAGAATATTTTTCTTTTCTATATTTTTATATTCTTTTGAAGTTATTCATTAAATGATTTGCATATAGGTAATATTAACTATAATTCAATTTTATTGTGGGTTAAAATCAGTATTCAGTAAAGCATGATGAACAGATAGCAAATTTTATCACTCTATTGATAATTAGCCGTTGTGGTTTAGTTAGCGTTATTGACCACATCTCGTTAAAAGAATAGGGTTTGCTATTTATCTTATAATTATAAATGTTTTACACAAAAGCAAAATTTCAGTTTCCTGACAAAAATAAAGTTTCTGTTATTTTCTCACTAACTTTTTTGCTCATCAGCATAAGCCAACTTCACAAAAAGTAGAGTCATCATCACAAAATATCTTTTCCATAAAGATCATTTATATTGATTTTTATTTTAAAATCAATATATACTCAAAAATGAAAAAGTCAAAATTAATACACAAAAATAACTCAATTTGGTTTATTTCTGGTATTAATCTTAATAAGATATTTATTTTACTTCTCCCCCTCTTTTCTTTGCAGAATTTTAAATGCAGCAGATTTTTATTTTGATGAAATGTTATTCCAATGTTGATACGAAAGTAATGACTTTATTTAAAAAAATGGACTTCTAAATTATGGGGTTAATATCGGATGTTTTCTACAAAGTAGCATTTTTAGCATCAAAAATTAATTTAGATTTTTATTTATTTTTGTTTCGTGGTGCCAATAAAGATTGAAAATTATTTTCAACAATCTATTAGTTTACATCCTCTATTATTGAACATCTTTGTCATAACGAAACGCACCTAACTGAATAGGAACCTGATAATTAGTATGGAGTTATACTCACTTCTGGTGTATAGAAATTTGGAGATAGTGCTATATCCTGATGATTGATTTTGTGGATGATATCAACAATAGAGAGATGATATTCCATGAAAAGTCTATCTAGAGGTAATCTTCAAAATAAGATATTATACCTGTATTCCCTTTTACATAAAGGCATCCGTAATAGTGCAAGATAGTTGATAGGCACTACTGTTGATGCTGAACTTGAAGATCCATGCTGCGAAAATTCTAAACGCTGCGTTATTAACGGGTGGAAAGCTGCTGTCCGTAATGGTTATTTTCTACACTGAGCTTATATGCAGACGATATTGAGGATGTTGAGATTAAAGTATCTAAGTAAGCTTGTGTTT
>JBHEQV010000025.1:0-970 GCA_046530735.1 Arsenophonus sp. | reverse complement strand
TGCTATTTATCTCATAATTATAAATGTTTTACACAAAAGAAAATTTCAGTTTCCCGCTAAAAATAAAGTTTCTGTTATTTTGTCAGTAACTTTTTTTTGCTCATCAGCATAAACCAGATTCACAAAAGTAAAATCATCATCACAAAATATCTTTTGCATAAAAATTCTTTATATTGGTTTTTATTTTAAAACCAATATATACTCAAAAATGAAAAAAGCTAAAATTAATACATAAAAATAACTCAATTTGGTTTATTTTTAGTATTAATCTTAATAAGATATTTATTTTACTTCTCCCCCTCTTTTCTTTGCAGAGTTTTAAATATAGCAACTTTTTATTTCGACGAAATCTTATTCCAATGTTGATACGAAAGTAATGACGTTATTTAAAATAAATACTTCTAAAGTATGGGTTAATATCAGATATTTTTTCTATAAAGTAGCATTTTTGACATTGAAATTAATTCAGATTTTTTATTTATTTTGTTTCGTGGTGCTAAAAAAGTTGTAAATTATCCTAAACAATCTATTAGTTAATTTCTTCTATTTTTGAACATCTTTGTCATAATAAAACATACTTAACTAAATAAGCACCTGATAATTAGCATGGCGTTAAACTAACTTCTGGTGTATAGAACTTTGGAGATTTCTACTGTATCTTGTTAATTAATTTTATAGATGATGTTAATAACAGAGAGATGATATGCCATGAAAAGTCTATCTAGAGGTAATCTGCGAAATCAGATATTATACTTGCATTCCCTTTTGCATAAACGTATTCGTAATAGTGCCAGTTAGCTGATAGCACCGTTGTTGAGGCTGACTTGAAGCTCATGCAGCGAAAAATTCTAAACTCTACCTTATTAACGGATGGAAAGCTGCTGTCCGTAATGGTTATTTTCTACACTGAGCTTATATGCAGACGATATTGAGGATGTTGAGATTAAAGTATCTAAGTAAGCTTGTGTTT
>JBHEQV010000024.1:0-84275 GCA_046530735.1 Arsenophonus sp. | reverse complement strand
AGGAATTTCACATTAAAAATGTGAACAGCTATATTAGCTGATTATAAGGATGATTAAATAGATTACATCTTGTAAGGCTGTTTATTTACCAAATTATCTATCCTTAAGAAGGTAATTTAAAAGAATAATAATTAAAATATATACGTATCTACAAATTGCTCTGCAAGGAAAATAACAATTCCTTTACCAACGTAGGAAAACAATCAAGATCATCTTGTTTTTGCTATTTAGCAATACTAAGTTATAGTATGCTATAACTCTTAGAAAAGTAGACAGAACCTCTTTTTTCCTTAAGAGAAGGCTGTAATTTTATGTTTTGTAGTTGCCTGATGAATGGAGGCTCATCATCATGATGTTTTCTCTCAATTATACTTCTAATTAGTTATCTTGCCATAACTATGGTAGTTCAATAAGAATTTATGTAATGGATCTGGATAAACAATATTAAATAGAAGTTCTATAGTACTCATAATTTTATTAAAGATTTATCTGAATTTATATTGTAAGTTTTAATATCGCTTTATTAGAAGATAAATATGATGATCCTACTATTTTGTAGGATAGCAATTTGTTGTCTATAAATATGTATTTATGCATCTGAAAGTTGAACAATTAGAATTATAATGTTATGAAATAATTATGGGGTTTACTAAATTTTATCAATATTTAATAATAATACTATTCACTAATTTTTCTCATTTTTATTAAAAAAAGTATTACAAAGAGTATTTTATTGAAATACCTATGCTTGATAGGTTTTTAAATAAACATTATTTATCTTATAATGAAAGCATTTAAGAAAATTGCACTATTGATAAGATAATAAAGTATAATTAGAATTTTTTATTTAGTTTGCTTCATCTAAGGCTATATTAGAGGTATGACAGATCATTATCCTTATCAGGAATATCGAAATTTACAGTGAAAATTAAATAATATTATATAACTATATTAAATAATGAAATAATCATTGTTTAAATATATAGATCATAAAGTATATTAAGTAATACTTAATGATAAGTATTTTAATTAAATATATATTTAGAACTTGTTAAATAAAACATTTTAAATTTAAAGACAATCATAATATAAATTATTATATTTATATGTTCAAATTAATTTGAATAAAATTTTTTATTATAAATTAAATAAGAGTTTAATTATTAAATAATTTAAAAATTGAAATTTTTATAAACTTTATTATATTTTAATTTTATAAAAATTATTTAGAAAATTATAATAATTAATTTTCTTTTTAAGAATTTATTTCTATTTTTATTTATATTTTTTTTAAAAATAAATACTAATTTAATGCTATATAATTTATACTACTAACTTTAGTAGTAATACTATTTTCCTTCTTCTTAAGAAGGAGGGGTAGTGAACTTAATTTTTTTGATAATCAATGAGATTGCAGTTTATTTTTTAATAAAGCAATAAATTTTTATATTTTTAATGATATAGTCTAATTTTTTTTAAAATAGCGTACAGTTAAATTTGTTAATCTAATAATAATAGCTGAAAGCCTTGATGTTTAGGGTCAAGGTGGTTTTTAATAAAAATAATTTTTATTAGTAATTTTCTTCTAGGTGAGTAATTATAAATTCAACTTATGGAGGAGAAAATATAATTTTTCAAAGAAAAGTGAGCAAACGATTAAGTGATGAGCTTGATCGTCTGCTATTTTTTTTCATCATTTTGATATCTGTGGTTATTTTTAATAACAACATCTCATTTCTGGACTTCAGTGTTCTGTTAAAACTAGTGGATTAGAATATTATTTAATATGAAACGGCAGTGCACTAAAATCATTGGCGGTATCTCAGGCAGTCAGTATTTCTATCACCGTAAAACAAGCCGGGTTTGCTTTTCACTGCCAAACGTGCAGATAATAGCATCGTTTATGAATGGTATGCGCTTTCCCATAGCCAATAAAAGTGTTAGTAGAGCTGAATATGTTCTGTATTACAGTGAGAAGTAGAAAATTATTACTTCCTGTTACTGATTGTTTAAATAAGTTAGTAGAAGTTAAATATTGAGGTTATGTTAATCTTATTAATGTGGATAGTGGTGTGAGTATTATTCACGTTATCTTAAACAGTTAGTTACTGATGATTAAATATTATTAACTGCTTTTATCAGGCGCTATAATATCAATGTTTATTTGATCGATAAAAGTGCAAATTGGCTTAAATTTGTTAGCTTAGCAATAATGATAGCAATCTTATCATTTCATTGAGAACGTGAAATTAACATTTTATCTGTAGATTTTTATTCAAGAAAATCCCGAAATTAATAAAAAATATTGCTGAAGCGTTGCATTGATGTTAACGCTTGACCCGAAAGATAGAGTTTTAGATCTATTTTTATCATGGTAACTTTACCTTACCTATATTGCATGTCATGTTAATTCTGTTGTTGGTGTGGAAGATATTGCTGAATTGGCAGTGCAAAGACATTATAACTATAGTTTAAATTAATTAACTAGAGTTGAGATAATCTTTATAAAGTTGATCTTAAGGTTAATATAGATTGTTAATTTTTGGCATAAAAAGACTTTAATAAAATCTTATTAGTCCTACATTACATAGGTCATACCTTATGATCATCATTCCACATATTATCAAATTTAAGGCAAAATGGGTTGTTTATATTTTTACAACCCAATGATCTTAGTGAAAGATAGTAAACAATTATTTACAGCCAGTTATCAACTTATGAGTCTCAGGATATTAGATTGTGTCCACACATACTAGTAATCTAGGGGTCTATGGCACTTTTTGTCGTGATTTAAGCAAATAGGCAAGGAAAGATTATGGTTGCAATTAGAAGCACTCATTTGACATTTACGAGAGAATTTACTATTGATAAATGGGTTGCTAATCTCAAACTTACCAACAATGACTCAGAAAAAAAGTTAATTGAACTTTGGCATTACTGCTATAGAAAAGTTCAGAGATATGAAAATCGTCAATTATTACTTTGGCGTAGTATTGAGATGGGAGAAATCCTATCAACGTTAAGTATGGATCTTGATAGTCTGCGTGAAGCAATGCTATTTCCATTAGTTGAAGCTAAAATCCTTACTGAGGAAATTATTAATATTGAGTTTGGTAAATCGATTCATGTATTGCTTAAAGGTCTAATGAAAATGGATCCCATTCGCCAATTAAACGCTAGGCAATTAGGCGAAAAGAGTTCTACCCAAGTAGATATTATTTGCCAGACATTGCTGGCCATGATGGAAGATTTTCGTTGTGTAGTGATTAAAATGGCGGAACGTATTGCTTATTTGCGTGAGGTAAGAGAACGCTCTGAAGATAAAAAAGTTTTAGCTGCAAAAGAGTGCATAAATATATATGCTCCTTTAGCTAATCGTTTAGGCATTGGGCAATTAAAATGGGAATTAGAAGATTTCTGTTTTCATTATTTATATCCTGATGAATATAAACAGATTGCTGAATTACTTCATGAACGTCGTATTGATCGTGAACGATATATTGATGATTTTATTTTGTCACTAGAACATTTTATGTTACAGAAAAACATTACAGCAGAAATTTATGGCCGCCCGAAGCATATATATAGCATCTGGCGGAAAATGCAAAAGAAATACCTAACCTTTGATGAGATTTTTGATGTTCGCGCCGTTCGTATTATCGTTGAATCTTTACAAGATTGCTACGCTGCATTAAGTATTGTGCATACCAATTTTCGTCATTTACCTGACGAGTTTGATGATTATATTGCTAATCCTAAACCAAATGGCTATAAATCTATTCATGTTGTGGTATTAGGGCCAAATAGTAAAACGATTGAAATACAAATTCGAACTCAACAAATGCATGAAGATGCTGAATTAGGTATTGCCGCCCATTGGAAATATAAAGAAGGAGCAGCAATAACAGACAAATGCAATAGCTATGAAAATCGTATTATCTGGTTAAAAAAAATGATAGCCTGGCAGGAAAAGATGCCAGGTTTACGGAAAATGGTTGATGAAATTTGTAACTAGATTTAATAAGATTTATGTTTATTTCTAGTCTATGGTATTTCAAAGATACTGGCAGGTTTTATCCTGTCTGATTGATTTTATAGATGATTCTAACAATAAAGAGATGATATACCATGAAAATTCTACCCTACACCTATCAAATAAAGCATATATTATTTGTAATGCTTTGCATGAATTCATCCACAATGATGCTAGATAACTAATAGGCACTTCTGTGTAAGATGGGTTCAAAGTAATACTAGCAACATACTCAAGCTCGCCTTGTCGACAGACGGCTATGTAATCCAATGTAATAGTTATTTGCTATTAAGGAACCATATAAACTGCTATTGGTAATACTGAGATTAAAATTCCCAAGGTCAGGGATTGTAGCAGAAATAGAATATCCTTTAACAAATTATTATTACCGCCTTATCTAAAATGTGCAAAAGCGGTGAAGAGCTCTACCGTGGTTGTTCTACTGATATGCACCGGTGATTTAACAAAGCCTAAGAATGCTTCTTGATAAAAACACATTGCTACTCTGCTAGGAGTATTAACAGATTGAAACAGTAATAGCTTGAAGAGCATAACCTATTGCTTAGAAAAGCAAGATTCGGATCAGGGATTTGACATGTTGACCTTGATCTAAATAATATCTAATTTAAGTATGGAGAAGAAATTTATGAAGCATCAGAGCAGATCCTGACCGCGTAATACATTAGTTTTGCTAATAACTCATAAAAGATTAGATTAATAGTATTAATTTGTTACTATTGACTGAAATATAACTTTTACTGAGGAAAATTTAATGTCAAAAATTATTAAAATCATCGGGCGTGAAATCATTGACTCTCGTGGTAATCCGACTGTTGAAGCAGAGGTTCATTTAGAAGGGAAATTTATTGGTTTAGCAGCGGTACCATCTGGCGCATCTAGAGGTTCACGAGAAGCATTGGAACTACGTGATGGTGATAAAGATCGTTTTTTAGGTAAAGGCGTTTTAAAGGCAGTTGCAGCAGTGAATGGACAAATTGCTAATGCATTAATAGATCAAGATGCTGAAAATCAATCTAATATCGATAAAATTATGATCGAATTAGATGGTACAGAAAATAAATCTAAATTTGGTGCTAATGCAATTTTGGCTGTTTCACTAGCTAATTCAAAAGCAGCTGCAGCTGCAAAAGGCATTCCTTTATATGAGCATATTGCTGAACTAAATGGTACACCAGGTAAATTTTCTATGCCATTACCAATGATAAATATTATTAATGGTGGCGAACATGCGGATAACAATATTGATATTCAAGAATTTATGATTCAGCCAGTAGGTGCAAAAAACTTAAAAGAAGCAGTTCGTATGGGGTCAGAAATTTTTCATCATTTGGGAAAAGTATTAAAAGTTAAAGGCATGAATACGGCAGTGGGAGATGAAGGTGGTTATGCTCCAAATTTAGAATCTACTTCTGCAGCTTTATCTGCAATTAAAGACGCCGTTGAAATAGCAGGTTATGAATTAGGTAAGGATATTACTTTAGCAATAGATTGTGCTGCCTCAGAATTCTACAATCGGAAAACTGGTAATTATGACCTGAAAGGTGAAGGTAAGACTTTTACTTCACAAGAATTTACTCATTATTTAGAAGAATTAACTAAACAATATCCTATCACTTCTATTGAAGATGGACTAAATGAGTCAGATTGGGATGGTTTTGCCTATCAAACTAAAGTGTTAGGAGATAAAATTCAGTTAGTCGGTGATGATTTATTTATTACCAATACCAAGATTTTTCGAGAAGGTATAGAAAAAGGTATTGCTAATTCTATTTTGATTAAATTTAACCAGATTGGTACCTTAACTGAAACTTTTGCTGCAATTAAGATGGCGAAAGATATGGGCTATACTACGATTATCTCACATCGATCAGGTGAAACTGAAGATGTTACAATTGCAGATTTATCAGTAGGAACAGCAGCTGGTCAAATCAAAACAGGTTCAATTACCCGTTCTGATCGGGTAGCTAAATATAATCAGTTAATCCGTATTGAAGAATTATTAGGTAAAAAAGCGCCTTTTAATGCTATAAAATAAGTAAAGACTAAACTTAAATTTACATTTATTGATTAATTACATATTAAAGGCGAAAGATTTTATCTTATCTTGCTTTTTTATTAAAAATACTTTGACTTCGTTTATGTTTTTGTGGCTCAAAAAATCAAAAACTTATTAGTGTTATTAATTTATTTATTAAGGTTACCTATTAAGATTAGCAATCTTGAATGAGTTATTTTTATTTATATTATATAGAGTTTTAGAAATGGCGGCGGTAATTCCCCTATGCTGATTTATTTCGTGAATAATGTTAATAACAGAGAGATGATGTGCTATCAAAATCTAGACTACAGGGATCTGTGAAATGAGATATTATTCTGATCCCTTGCATGAACGCATCTATAATGTTACTACGAAGCTGATAAGCACTGCTCTTGAGACGGTGCTCGAAAGCCATATTGCGATAATATCCTGAATCCGTCGGCTTGTCCTCCGGATGTTAATCTGTAATCCGTAACGGTTATTTGTTACGTCTAACCCACAAAATGGGTATTGACATATCAAAATTAAAGCACCTAAAGTTCCAAGGGATCACGACTGCAACAGAATATACTTCAATATCTCCCTTACTTACCGTTTTATCTGAAGTCTGCAAAAAGCAGCGAAGAGTTATTGATATCCCTGTAACTGTGAGGTATAGGACTGGTCATTTTCACTAAACTCTGCGGCAGTTCTCGATGAAAGTACATAATCTTTCTGCTAGTCACCCATATCAGCAGATTGAAATAGCAATGACTTAATGAGTATTAGTAATTGTATCTGCGTATTTACCAATACGCACTACGTTTATTTTACGCCGATCATATATTCTGTTCTGTAAAGAGACGGGTAATTGCTTTTCCTGGTAATTATTATCGCCAGCACTATGTATGGACATAAGAAGCTCATTGCAGTCGAAGATGCTTATCAAGAGTCAGAATTGCACTGTTTTCCGAACTTTTCAATGACCTATTTAGAAGAATGCTTTAACTATATCTATAAGGCTTACTATGGGAAATGATGCTTTGTTTTTTTGGAATGCAATGGCTAAAAATATTCCTGGAGATGTGGCAGTAATTTCATTAGCTACACAAAACAGCTAATATGCTGTTTTCGCTTCCAAAAGGTATGTAATCAAAAGTTAAAGCTTGAATATAAGACTATAGCTAACAAGAGAGAGCTGTGATTCCGCTAATAAACTCTTTGATATTTTCTTAGTAATGTTTTAGCGAACTATCATCCTGATTCGATGAAGAAACTGAAAAAAATGAGAAGAACTGTTGGCATCCTAACCCTTAATCAGTGCACTGAGCATCAATAAGAATAAAAAATCTGATTTTA
Organism: Arsenophonus sp.; assembly: GCA_046530735.1. GTDB lineage: Bacteria > Pseudomonadota > Gammaproteobacteria > Enterobacterales > Enterobacteriaceae > Arsenophonus. The sequence continues at coordinate 76,845 of JBHEQV010000024.1, read as the reverse complement.
TCGACTTTTACGACAATTAGGTTACAAAGCCGATGCGCGAAGCTAGAAGTACTATGGCTCAATAAAAATAATCCTTTCAATGATGTTTAAGTTGTTGATCCCCGTCTGCTCAGAATGGCTTAAATCGGTTAATGTGGAGATTTGATCTGTTTGATCCTAGTGGTAAACAATGTTAAATTTAAGAATATAGAATAGGTTTAGAAAGTATCAGAGTGAAATATAACATGACCACTATATATTAGATTTACTAATAACTCTCTTGAATTTTTAAATAAACTATTTTCGTATAGAAAAAATTTTTGCGCATGAGCGCGTACTATTTAATTGGATATTATTATTTTTCATAAGTAATTATCACTACATTGATAATAATGGTTTTCTAAAATAATATTTTCCTCTTGATAAGGGTTTATTAATCAAAGTTTAAGTTAATTATGTGTAAATAAGTTAGATTAGAATCTACCTTGATTAGGTGATTAAATTTAATGTTAAATTGTCGAAATGTGTAAGATATTGCACTAGTAGGAAGAATGTAGTGTTGCTGCGTAACATCAAGAGAATCCTATTGTTGATGATAATTTTATTGATAACAATATTAAGTTTACCAAGATTTATTAGATTATTAACGAGTAAAGAAATTTTTCTATTGTCAGTTAAATTAATGCTTTTACCTATTGTAGTGATGAATTTTAGACTTTTATTTATTTTAATGCTTTTCCTGGTGGAATTTCCAGATTACTGCGATAATCAGGATTTTAAGATTATTTGTTTTATTAGTTTCTAACTGATCTATTTAATTAGAATCGGAAATCACTTCTTTAATACAGGCAGTGCTTTATGGATTAGCTTGTTTATTAGGTTATGTTTGGAAAGTTTATTGCTTTGCTCGCAGTGCAATTTGTAGCTACGTCTATATTCAATTGTTGTAATTTTATACAATCTTTTCCAGCCTATAGATTATTAATAAACAAGACGGTGGATCCTATACCAGGATCTACTCAGATATTTTTAATCGACCGATATAACTTTCATATTTAAAATGAAGAATTCTTTACATATAAATCCTTAGTTATCAGCATTATTAGTCGATCATAGCTAATTTCATGCTTGCTAGAAAACATTTCGTATCATTTACCTCCATTAAAATAAAGGATCGACTCTGATCGATGATCAGATCAAGAAAACGGCTAATACATTCTGGATTAAATTCTCTATGAATCTCATAACTCACACATGACTCTATCAATCTCGAACGATTAAAACCAAGATTCATTTTTTCTTTTTATTTCCTCCTTCTCCTGCGTTTTCTACCTTTTATATGTGAAATATATACTTCCATTTAAGAGATTTATAGAAAAATATTTCATCGCTATTAATAATACCACTTAGTGCATTTATATTGGCTGCCGCTGATAAAGCAAAGCAAGGGAATAGCAATTATTTCTCTCTAATGAGAGTGCAATGTTCATTATTTAAATAATACTTTACATTTTTAATGTAAGTTTTGCTAAATATTGTGTATGTGTCGGTTGTACTAACTTCCACTCTAATTCTTTATAAATCTATTCTAGATTCTTAAATCTAACATTGTTTATCACTAGAATTAAACAGGTCAAATCCTCTTATCTGATTAAAGTTTTTTAGCATACTGTAGCAGATTCAATACTATTGAAAGGGTTGTTTTTGAGCTAAATTTCTTCGCTCCTCAGATTCGTAGCCATCACGTCATAAAAGTTGATTTAATCGGATTGATAGTTCTTATTGACGCTCAGTGGCTAACGAAAAATCATAGAATGCCAGGAATTCTTCTTGATTTTTTTCTAACTTTTTGATTTATACAGAATACACTGAAAATATTACCAATAAAATATCAAAGGTTTTATTATTAGCGTCATCGCGATTTTTTCCTAACTAAATTTTACGCAGGCTAAACCCTTAATTCGATTGTATGTCATTTTGGAATGAAGCTAATATATCAGTTATTTATCTACCTAACAGTGTTAGTATTTCGGTGCTCAGGAATATTTTGCAATTGGATTAAAAAAATTAAGGCTATTCTTCTTCAGTAGCAAATATATCCTGAGAGATACGGTTAAGCTCTATGCTTCCAAGATATTTATGAGTTTGCTCAATTTGTTTCTGACCTTTCATAAGAATATTATACCGAAACATAGATCCTTTATAGCCATGAACAGTGCTTCCGCTTTGACTAGAAGGTGAAGGGAATCAGCTTGTCTGATAAAACATATCATTCCTTCCGCTAAAAATAAACATAACGCATATCACTTAAACCATGCAGGAATCCTATTCCCTCTGCTCTTTAAGTCATCGCTATTTAGTCTGTTGATGGTATTGACGAGAGAGGGACTATATACTTTTTATCAATAAGCAAATCATGGCTTCATGAAATCACCTATGAATATATCCGTAAAATAGCGATAGTAGAATTTTCAATGATTTTTGCCCTTCAGATAAGGGAGTAGGGATGATCTGTTGAGACATATTCTGTTATCGCTGTAATCTCTTGATTATTATGTGCTTTAATTTTGATATGTCAATACCCATTTTGTTGGTTAGATGTAGAAAATAATTGTTACGGATTACGGGTTGATGCCCGTTGAGAAGCTTCATTCAAGATGTTATCGTACAGTCATAGCTCTTCAGTTCGAGTCCATTATCAACATCGGTGTCTATCACCTTTTTAGTAGCATTACATATGAGTTATGCAAGAGATGAAAATAATATCTTATTTCACAGATTTAAGTAGGGTAGACTTTTCATGGAATAACATTTATCTGTTATTTTTTTCATAAACGAAATCAATCAGAATGAGGATGCACATTGCCATTTCTAAAACTCTATACAATATAAATAAGTAAAACTTCTTTCCTGACAATGAAAAGAACCATCATTATCATAATGTTTTTCTTTAAACTTATACCCTCAATAGTCAAATTCTATTGAATATAGCTGAGCGATGAGGTTTATATAATGATTCCGGAATTAAAGAAAATACTTGTTAACATTATATATAATGTTGTAGTATAGATCAAGATAATACATTGATAAATCAATATTTTGTATAGTTTTAAACTAAAAATCTAATTTATTTTTAAGGAAAAATCATGGTCATCATATAAATTAGTCAGAGGATAGTAATAACTTAAATTAATTATTATGACAGATAATAAAAAATTCTATAAACGAAAGGGTCGAAAACTAGAAAAATAAAATAGCGATTAATACAGCACATTAACACAATTTAATTCTTTAAATGCAAGTTCTAAACGTTCAATCATAGAAATCTGACCCGCACGCAGCCAAACACGAGGGTCATAATATTTTTTATTAGGTTTATCTTCACCTTCCGGATTACCCAATTGGCTTTTTAGATAACTTTCATTTTTCTTATAATAATTTAAAATGCCTTTCCAAGTCGCCCATTGAGTATCAGTATCAATATTCATTTTTACTACGCCATAACTGACTGCTTCTTTAATCTCCTCAGAAGTAGAGCCTGAGCCTCCATGGAAAACAAAATTTAGATTATTTATCGTTGGCAAATTAAATTTTTGTGCAATGTACTCTTGTGAGTTCTTAAGAATTTTTGGTGTTAATTGAACGTTTCCTTTCTTATAAACACCATGTACATTACCAAAAGATGCTGCAATAGTGAATCTATGACTAATTTTAGTTAATTGTTCATAGGCATAAGCGACATCTTCAGGCTGTGTATAAAGTGATGAATTATCTAAGCTAGTGTTATCGATACCATCTTCCTCACCACCAGTACAACCTAATTCAATTTCTAGTGTCATACCAATTTTGCTTATCCGTTGCAAATATTGAGAGCAAATTTCAATATTTTTTGCCAATGGCTCTTCAGATAAATCAATCATATGGGATGAAAACAGTGGCTTACTGGTGGTTTTATAATATTCTTCACCTGCATCTACCAGTCCATCAATCCAAGGTAATAGTTTATGTGCACAATGATCGGTGTGTAAAATTACAGCAACACCGTAATGCTTTGCCATTTGATGAACATGATGAGCACCTGATATTGTCCCTAAAATCGCAGCTTGCATGCCTTCCGTTTTTAGGCCTTTACCGGCAATGAACGAACCACCACTGTTAGAAAATTGAATAATTACAGGAGAACGAACTTTAGCAGCGGTTTCCAAAACAGCATTAATTGAATCTGTACCGATACAATTGACTGCTGGCAACGCAAATTTATGTTCTTTCGCAACAGCAAAAACTTTTTGTAGATCATCTCCGGTAATAACACCTGGTTTTATAAAATATTTAGACATGAGATAAAGTCCTATTATTGGACAGGCGAATATAATATTACCTGTCATTTATTCAGATATAATTACTGTTTTGCTCGTTCTTCTAATACTACAACTGCTGGCAATTTTTTACCTTCTAAAAATTTAAGAAAAGCACCACCTCCAGTAGAAATATAAGAGATTTTATCTGCAATACCAAAAAGATTGATAGCCGCTATCGTATCACCACCACCAGCAATAGAAAAAGCGTTGCTTTCTGCAATCGCTTGTGCAATTACTGCGGTGCTATGACGAAAATTAGGAAATTCAAAAACACCAAGCGGGCCATTCCATAAAATTGTTTTTGCTTTTTTAAGGATATCGGCTAAATGTTCAGTAGTTTTATCAGCTAAGTCTAAAATCTGTTCGTTATCTTTAATGTCATTGACAGATTTTATTACTGCCTCTGCCGTTTCAGAAAATTCTGTCGCTACACGAACGTCAGTTGGTATAGCAATATAGCAAGTCGATAATAATTTTTTTGCTTCTGGGATTAAGTCATTTTCATATAAAGATCGGCCAACTTTATGACCTTTAGCAGCAATAAAGGTATTAGCAATACCTCCGCCTAAAATAATCTGATCGGCAATTTTTGCTAAAGAATTTAAGATAGTTAATTTAGTTGAAACTTTTGAACCTCCAACGATAGCAACCATTGGACGGGCAGGATCTTTTAATACTTTACTTAATGCGTGAATCTCAGCAGATAAAAGTAGCCCTGCGCATGCTATAGGTGCAAATTTTGCTACACCATGGGTTGATGCCTGAGTGCGGTGCGCGGTACCAAATGCATCCATTACATAGATATCACAAAGCGCAGCATATTGCTTAGATAAGGTTTTATCGTTCTTTTTTTCACCCCTATTGAAGCGTACATTCTCAAGAACCACCAGCTCACTATTATAAACTTCAACCCCATTTAAATAATCTTTTACCAAATAAATAGGATAGTCTAACTTATCTAGTAAATAGTCTACAATGGGTTTTAATGAAAACTCCTGATTATACTCACCTTCAATCGGGCGACCTAAATGAGATGTTACCATTACCTTTGCGCCTTGTTTTAAAGCAGTTTCAATCGTTGGTAAAGAAGCGCAAATTCGTGTATCAGAGGTAACTTTTCCATCTTTAACAGGAACGTTTAGATCAGCTCGGATGAATATTTTTTTACCCTCTAGATCTAGATCGCTCATCTTAATTATAGACATTCTAAATCCTTTCATTAATTTTTTTTTAAATTATTATCTCTGTTGCGTATAGGGAAACAATATTGGGCTATACTGTCTGTTAACAGATAAATTTGTTAAAACCAGTAGCAGCCATTGCTAATGTTGTATCAAGCATACGATTGGCAAAACCCCATTCATTATCACACCAAACTAAAATCTTAATCAGGTGTTGCCCACTAACTCGTGTTTGTGTGCTATCTACAATAGCACTATGTGGGTCATGATTAAAATCGGTTGATACTAATGGCAATTCAGTATAATCAACTATACCACGAAATAAACCCTTTGCTGCCTGTTGCAATATCTGATTAACTTTCGTAACTGTTACTTTAGATCTTACTGTCACATTAAGATCTATTGCCGTTACATTGATAGTTGGTACCCGAATTGATATTGCTTCAAAATGATCTTTGAATTTAGGAAATATTCGTGTGATTCCAGCAGCTAATTTAGTATCAACAGGAATAATAGATTGACTAGCAGCACGTGTTCGACGTAAGTCTGTGTGATAAGAATCAATAACTGGCTGATCATTCATTGAAGCATGAATTGTTGTTACTGTACCAAATTCAATATCCAAAGCATCATCTAATATTTTTATCACTGGAATAATACAATTTGTAGTACATGATGCGTTTGATACTAATTGATCACTATTTTTCAAACTGGTTTCATTAACACCATAGACAATAGTTGCATCAAGATCAGTACTCCCAGGATGAGAAAATAGAACTTTTTTTGCACCACTAGATAAATGCGCATAACCATCGGTCTTTGATCCATAAACACCGGTACAATCGAGTACTATATCAATATCTAGTGCTCGCCATGTTAGTTTTTCAATCTCAGATTGATGAAAAAGATGTATATTATCATTATCTACAACTAATAAATCGTTATTCAACTGTACATCCCAGACAAATCGACCATGACTAGAATCATACTTTAATAAATGCGCTATTCCTTCCGAAGCGGCAATTTCATTAATAGCAACAACAGCAATTTGAGCTCGGTGATCTGATTCATAAAGCGCTCTTAATATGCTACGTCCTATTCGACCAAAACCATTAATTGCTACTTTAACTACCATACTATTCCTTCAATATAACAACTAATTTATTAATGGTAAGAATACTGATAATTACAGATTTTGTACTTAGAATTTTTATTATCAATCATAAAAAATGTGATTTATATCAATAAATCTATTAATTTTATGAAAAAGAAACGTTTCAACTTAATTTGATCGGTAAAATCTTGAAAAGAAGATTACAATACAGCAGAATCATATCTGCTGTAATAAAAAGAGCGCATCTAATCATATAAAATTGTAATAATACGCTCATATTATTTTAGTCAATTAAGGCAATAAAGATTTAGCTTTTGCAATTACATTTTCTACGCTAAAACCAAATGTTTTAAATAAAACTTCTGCCGGTGCTGATTCACCAAAAGTATGCATACCAATAACTGCACCGGTTGTACCAACATATTTATACCAATAATCTACAATTCCAGCTTCAATAGCAAGCCGTGCAACTGAAGAAGGTAATACAGATTCACGATAAGTGGCGTTTTGTTTATCAAAAGTATCCGTTGATGGCATAGAAACAACTCGTATTTCATAGCCTTCGGAAGTCAACTTTTCGTAAGCCTTAACCGCTAAATCAACTTCAGATCCAGTTGCAATCAAAATAAGCATGGGCGTTGTTTTACTATCTTTTAAAACATAACCTCCCTTAATAATATTATTTAACTGTTTAGTATCTCGTGGTTGCTGATCAAGATTTTGACGAGAAAAAATTAATGCACTTGGCCCATTGTCACGTTCAATCGCATATTGCCATGAAATGGCTGATTCAACTTGATCACAAGGGCGCCAAATACTCATATTAGGTGTCATACGCAAACTGGCTAATTGCTCAACAGGTTGATGAGTTGGGCCATCCTGACCTAGACCAATAGAATCATGAGTATAGATAAAGATACTTCTAATTTTCATTAATGCAGCCATGCGTACTGCATTATGCGCATACTCAACAAACATTAAAAAAGTTGAACCATAAGGTATAAAACCGCCATGTAAGGCGATACCATTCATAATAGCCGACATACCAAATTCACGCACACCGTAGTGAATGTAATTCCCTGCTGGAGAATCTTTTATTGACTTAGAAGCTGACCACATAGTTAAATTACTTGGCGCTAAATCAGCGGAGCCGCCTAAAAGTTCAGGCAACACTTTACCGAAAACTTCTAATGTATTTTGTGAGGCTTTACGGCTGGCAATATTAGCAGGATTACGTTGCAATTCCGTGATAAAATCATTCGCAATAGTTTGCCAATTAGTCGGTAATTCACCTTTGGTACGACGGATAAATTCATCTGCAAGTTGCGGAAAAGTCTGTTGATATGCAGAAAATTTTTCATACCAGGTAGCTTCTTTTTTCTGACCTATTTCACGAGCATCCCAGGCTTGATAAATATCAGCTGGTATTTCGAAAGGTGGATATGACCAATTTAGTGCGATACGGGTTTCTGCAATCTCGGTTTCACCTAATGGTGAACCATGGGCTTCTTTAGAACCAGCCTTATGTGGCGAACCATAGCCAATTATTGTTTTACAAATTAATAAAGAGGGTTTATCGGTAACTTTATGGGCTTGCTCTATTGCTGATTTGATTTTTTCAGGATCATGTCCATCAATACCATTGATAACATGCCAGTGATAAGCAGTAAAACGTTCAGCAGTGTTATCAGTAAACCAACCTTCTACCTCACCATCAATTGAAATGCCATTATCATCATAGAAAGCAATTAATTTACCTAATTTTAGTGTTCCTGCCAGTGAGCAAGCTTCATGTGAAATTCCTTCCATCATGCAACCATCACCCATAAATACATAGGTATAATGATCAACAATAGTATGGTTTGGACGATTAAATTGAGCTGCCAATGTTCGTTCAGCAATAGCAAATCCTACTGCATTTGCGATTCCTTGTCCAAGTGGGCCAGTCGTGGTTTCAACACCTGGTGTATAACCATATTCGGGATGTCCCGGTGTTTTTGAATAAAGTTGACGAAAATTTTTTAATTCTTTGATTGATAAATCATAACCGCTAAGATGTAGTAAGCTATAAAGTAGCATAGAACCATGACCATTAGATAATATAAAACGGTCACGATTTATCCATTTAGGATTAGTAGGATTATGATTCAAATAGTCACGCCAGAATACTTCAGCAATATCTGCCATTCCCATTGGCGTACCTGGATGCCCTGATTTTGCTTTCTGTACTGCATCCATACTGAGGAAACGGATAGCATTAGCAAGGATTTTACGAGTGATCATTATTTACTATATGAACGCATCCCTGTTTGCAAGACATTCGAATTTCAGACATTGATAACAAGTGGTAGCTCTATATCCAGCCTTGCTTTAGCCGTTGCAGTAGCCCTCTCCTTCTATGTAATATTCTGACTTGCAGCTTTATTTTCGTAATAAGATTTAAGTTTAAAAGCAATATAAGTTTAGCAAGTCTAGATCTTATCTATCGATGTCATCACTACGATTGACTAGGCAATCTTTTAGCATTCACCCTTAATATTTAAAAGAGTTTATGTTTATCAACGCAAATTACTTAAAACGATTTGACGTTGACGTGTTCTTGTCGTAGCTCCGGATCGATCATAGGCAACCAAAGCCAACAACCATGTGTGTAACCGCACATATCTTCTTAGTTATTCAATCATTGACTACATCGCTTGGATGGTCGCCTTTTTATTATAGCTGTAACCCACTGGAACAAATTTTTTGGTAGCAGTGTAGTTTGAGAACCATTGCGCCAAGGATAAGCAGCGTTCGTAAATAGGTATACAGCACGTTTTCTGATACTCAGTAGTTGAACTTTCCAGTCAGTGCTAGTTTTTTGGGATTAGTCCAATATAATATAGAAAACTCTTCTTCTGACTGAAATTCATTAGCACAATTTCCTAATTGTGGCAACTACTATAGCAGTAGCAATAAGCAGCCTAACAACGTAGATTTTAATAATTTGCTGACATACCTCTTGTTCTGTTTTAGAAGGCAGCAGTTAGTTGCTCTTCAATCTTATAAATAAGAAATGTCGATAAGTTTTCCTTCAAGTGATCAATCACTTATGATACAATATTGTTGAGTAACAACCGCGTATTATGTATTGTTTTATCAAATTCTACTAATAATCCATGTATTTCGTTGATCTGGGGTCGTATAAAACTTCATCATCTAGTGATGAATATTATGTAGAGATAGTACAGACTACTCCTCTTCGATTTTTACAATTCCTTTACTTGGTTGCTGAGTAGTAAGCTAGTAGCGCGAGAATTCATAATGTTATTTTTGTTACCATCAGGGAATGTTTTAACGAATTTACCTTTAAGTGATCAAACTTGAATTCCTAGTTTTTCAGTTCACGATCTTAAAACTGATAATCCCTGCAAACTTTCATGACAATAATATAAGGTTTATGATTACTGAAATATTCTAATAAAGTATCTCGTTTAACTCATTTATCGATAATTTCACCTGTATGCTCCATTAATAAAATGAGCTTGGTTATCTGATGTTTTACGATATCAACGTTAATAGGGATATATTCATATCGTAAATTCTCTAGTTATCATGGGAGCTTTATATATCCCGTAATTGAGCATCATGATGACTCAAAAGTTTTTGGGGGTTTACATTTTACTTACTGAACTCGTTACTGCGGTTAAAGAGTTAGAATACCTTCATTAGATTATTTAAGTTTAATAAATAGCATATTTATACTGATTTTCTTAAGGTTACTTTCTCAGCTTAACAGCTAAAATCTTATCTAGATATCCTCTATAACTAATAAGTGGTAATAAAATTTTAATCAACAGAAAAAATAAAATAAGTGAATGAAACAATAATAACAGTACACTTTTATACTATAACAAAAATCAAAACATGAACCATAATTTTTATAAATAAAAATGCTGTTATATTGGATCTAATTTTCTGGAAAAAGAAAATTTTTTAAAAGAAAAACCCAGAGGTTTGTGTGCTCAGGGTTTTATAAAATTGGCGGTGCGGACGGGACTTGAACCCGCGACCCCCGGCGTGACAGGCCGGTATTCTAACCAACTGAACTACCGCACCATGGTATAATTGATTTAAAAACGGTCATAATATTACGAATCAATAATCTATACGTTAATATTTTTATAAATATCACTGTTTTCATATTTTAAGATATCAGTATTATGGTTAATATTTAACCTAATTATTTTTGCTATTACATGAACGCCAAAGAGAAATTTTTCTACTTTTTTTTTCAATTAGATCTAATTTTGCTTCATGGGCAATAATTTCTTCTTGATTAGCATAAATTATTAATAATTTCATTGCTTTTTGTTCTATTCGTTTAATATCAGTTCTATAGATTTTACTATCAGATTCTGAATCAACTGGAAAAGGTAAAGAGGTTTGTCCTCCCGTCATTGCCATATAGACTTCGGCTAAAATCTCAGAATCGAGCAATGCTCCGTGTAATGTACGTTTTGAATTATTGATATGATAGCGATCACATAAAGCATCAAGATTATTACGTTTTCCTGGAAAAAGCTTTCTAGCCAATATCAAGCTATCAGTAATCTGACAAAAGTTTATTGTTGGTGGAATATCTCTATTTAACTTAGAAAACTCATAATCTATAAATCCAATATCAAAAGGGGCATTATGGATAACTAACTCAGAACCGCGAATAAAATTTAAAAATTTATCTGCTATTTCAGCAAAAGTTGGCTTAGTTTGTAAAAACTCATCACTAATTCCATGAATTTTGAAAGCTTCAGGATCAACTAATCGTGTTGGTTTTATATAAACATGAAAATGACGACCAGTTAAACGGCGATTAATCACTTCCACCGCGCCAATTTCAATAATATTATGTCCTTCATAGTGGATCCCTAGCTTATTCATACCAGTAGTTTCCGTATCAAGAACAATTTGTCGTGTAATCACTGTATATTATTCCTATAATATCAGACTTAGGGTAATAAATCACAAATAAAATGAGTTTATAAAAAATGACGAAACATGTAGAAATTTTCACCGATGGTTCTTGCTTAGGCAATCCAGGTGCAGGTGGTTATGGTATCTTACTACGATATTATAGACATGAAAAAACATTAAGCAAAGGATATTTTTGTACTACCAATAATCGCATGGAGTTAATAGGTGCAATTATTGGCTTGGAAACACTTAAACAATCTTGTTATGTTATTCTAACGACTGATAGTCAATATGTACGTTATGGGATCATGCAATGGATACAAAACTGGAAAAATCGCCAATGGCGACGGGCAAATAAATCGCCTGTTTTAAATGTTGATTTATGGCAACGATTAGACATCGCAATTTCTCATCATCAAATAGAATGGCAGTGGGTCAAAGGCCATACAGGACATCCAGAAAATGAACTATGCGATGAATTAGCAAGGAATGCGGCAAATTCACCAACAGAAAAGGATAGCGGTTACCAAACAGAGAAAATTAATGACGTTTACGCCAATATTTAACAACCCCCAATATACTACCTATTTTTATGCGAGTTCGCATCAATTTTATTGGTATTGATGTCAATGGTAATGTTCTTTTACGAGCAATGATAAGGTTGATACAACCGGCAAATTGTAGATTTTTATTGATAAAATGATCAGGGCTTATCCAAGGTATAAGTTGAAAACTTTGTTGCTGCAGTATTTCGTAATTTAATAAGCTCAACCAATCAACTTGACGCCAGGTTGAAAACATATGACTATGATAGGGTTGCCGATTACGAAAAAGAGGAATATATTTCCCTATCCCTAATAAACTAAAGGGATTAAAATTAGATAAAATTAGCCAACCATCATCAACTAAAATCCTATCGACTTCACGCAATAACCAATGTGGATTAGTACTGTAAGATAGTTGTTGTATCAAAAGACAGGCATCGATGGATTTGTCCTCGAAAGGCATTTCATTAGGATCACCTAATAATTGACAGTTACTTCCACCTATATTCATGCTAAATTGATGGGTAATCAATGATGCTTGAGTATCAATCTGTAAACTAAATTGACTAATTTTTAGTAAATGAAAACCAAATATTTTTGGCCACCATGGTTCTAGATGCTGGTTCAATGCAATAAGATAATAATTTCCCCATGGAATATCTTTCCAGGAGTCAGGTATTTTAGACCATTTAGCAATACGAGCCGATTTCATTGTAATACGCCCTTTTTTAGATATGAGGCATTTATTATATTATGGAGCTTATTAAAATTCCTTCTTTAGTTGATAATTATATATGGCTATTAACCTATCAAGGTAACTGTATTATTGTTGATCCTGGTACCGCTAAGCCAGTAAAGAAATTTTTACAACAAAAAATCATAAAACCAGTTGCTATTTTACTCACTCACCATCATCATGATCACGTCGATGGCGTCAAAGAATTACAAAAATGTTATCCTGAGTTAGTTGTTTATGGCCCAATGGAAACCATTGATAAAGGAAAAATATCTGTAATAAAAGGTGGAGAACAGCTAAATTTTTCTGATTTTTCATGGAAAATTTTTGCCGTACCAGGACATACATTAGGACATGTTGCTTACTATCAAAAACCCTATTTATTTTGTGGTGACATCTTGTTTTCTGGTGGTTGTGGACGTGTTTTTGAAGGAACAATTGAACAAATGTATCACTCAATTGAAACGCTTAAAGCTTTACCTGATGAAACGTTAGTCTGTTGTGCACATGAGTACACAGCTGCAAATATGGTATTTGCAAGTTATATCATGCCTCATGATGAGGCAATAAAAGCTTATACTTTAGTCATAAATAAAAAACAAGCCAAAAAAGAATCTACTCTGCCATCACAACTTAAGGTTGAAAAAAAAATCAATATCTTCTTAAGATGTAATGATCCTTATTTACAAAAAGTATTGGGATTTTCTCCTGTTACTTGTTCAAGTTATGATGTATTTGCTAAAATTCGCAAACTAAAAGATTGTTTTTAAATTTATGGTTGTTATAGCTGATAAAATCAGTATTATTCCTGTTTTATTAAATATGAATAAATAACAATATAAAATAGGTTATCTTAATGAAGATAAAAGCGGATACTATTTGCTTCTACTTTGCTTGTTAGATTTTAAATAGCACTCAATAAGGAATTACTATGATGATCCGTCTTAAATCAATTAGAATATTAAAATCACAGTTTGATAATTAAGTTATTTAATAGAAAATGATTTATTGGGGTTTATATTAGTAATGAACTGAAAATAAATATTTCTGATAATAGTAGGATCAGGAAAAAAATCTTATTTAGCCAAATAAGATTATCTGTGAAATGTGATATTACGTGCAGAGCCTTTATATATACTGTATTATAAAAAGATTGATAAATATAACTTGCTAATGGAGGTTTCCTGATTTTTTTTGAAAGTGTTTTTAATTCTTACGCATCCTTACAGGCGTAAGGAATGAGATTTATAGCAGATTATTTTATTAACTTCTCAGGGTAAGAAGGATTAAAATAAAATGAATGTTTTAATAAATTCAGAAATATTGCTGGCCGACTATAGCAACTCCTAAATTTACTTAAACTATTAAATAATCAATTCAATAATAAATAGTTTTTAACGTTTGCTGCTTAAAATTGTGGCAAAGACTCTGTACTTAATGCCATTAAGAAAAATGAAGACCTTTGATTACCTACTAATCATTGGTTAGTATCACTATTTAAAAAATAATGAATTTTTATAAAAATTAAGTTATGCATATTTTTACTCTATATGATTTCGGAGATTCTGATATATACAGCTAATTATATTTATGAATGATTTCAATACCATACATATGGTATGACATGAAAAATCCACCCTACAAATATCTGTAAAATGAAATATTACTTCTGATCCATTGCATAAATTCATCTGTAATGTTACTAGGAAGCTGATATGCACTGCTGTTAAGATGGTACTAGAATCCATAGCTTCAACAACATACTCAACCGCCGCCTTTTATTGATAGCGCCCTCATCGTTAATAATCGTTATTTATCATAGCAAACTATACAGAGACTAGTATAGGTAATGTTAAAATTAAAGTGCTTAAGATCAGTAAGATAGCAGTTAAAACAGAATATTTTTCAACAGATTATTATTACATATCTTATTTAAGATATTGCTGCATCAGTTTTCTGATGGAACTTGAAAAAATATATCATGTGCTTTTATCGAGAAGTGGCTCAAGGCTTCAAAAAATCACCGGTGGAGACGCTTAGTATACTAACTATAAGAGTAACTCTTTGCTACTTTTGTATACTTTAGATAAGGCGGCAGCAAGAAATTTTAGAAATATATTCCCTTTCTACTGCGACCTCAATTTTAACTTTATGCACTTTAATGTCAACATCACCAATATTAATCTCTAATAGTTGCTTCGGTAATAAGTATGCGGATGAAAAGATGGCATCCATCGACAAGGTGGAAGTTGATCATGTTGAATAGCATAAATCAAGTACTACCTTAATAGCAATATTTAACAGCTATCTGGTAGCATTATGGATGAGTTCATGCAAGGGATTACAGGTAATATCTAGTTTCCTAGAATACCTATAGGGTAGATTTTTATGGCGTATCATATCTCTGTTGTTGAAATCATTCATAAATATAATTAATATGGATAAGGATATCATCTCTAAAATTTTCATATAGCAGAAATGAGAATAACTTTGTGCTGAATTAACATTAACCTCAATTATATTACTTCAAAAGATATTATTATAATAATATCTTCTCTTTAACAACACTACATTCAGTACCATTTTTTCTTTTAGTTAATGATTTTGTTTTTAAATTACTATGCATTATAAAATAAGTTGTGAAATAGCAAATAAATTAAAATTTAAAGTGAAATTTTAGGAATTGGTGTCTGTTTATGATCATTATCACCATATTTATGGTGATTGTCATCATCCTGTTAGGATCTTTTAAATATATACGCATGTTAAACATTGATTGTAGGAATAATTTGGATCGCATGCTTGTTAAGCTTAATACTTTTTTCTTAAAAAATATATTAATCAAATAACATTGATAGTTAATGTAATTATGATCAGATTGAGAACATAATATCTAAAATAGAAGTGTTAAATTAGCATTTCTAGTTTTTTACTCTATGAGTAAAATTACTTAATATTAAACTTGACAGAAATAGGATTATGATCAGAAGATTGCGTTTTAATTACTTCTGCATCGAGAAGCGTCAAATTATTATAAAAAACATAATCTAATGGGTAACCAAAAATTATAGTGCGTTCATCAGCATCAAAATTGACTTCTTTCATTCGTAAACTGTGTGTAAAACGTTTAAGTTCATTTATACGTTGTCGACTCCAAGTATTAAAATCTCCAGCAAAAATCATTGGCCCTTGATGTTTTTTAATATACTCTCCTATATTGCGTAACTGCCGAGTATAAATATCAATCCCAAAACTAAAATTAACTGCATGAATATTAATAATCATTAAATTTTGGCCATTATGTAATGGATAAACGGTAATTAACGCTGATTTCGGTAAACGAAGTAACGGCTCTTTTTCCCGTAATGGACAACAATAAATTGGATCAGATCTTGCTAATGTCATTACGCCGGAAGCGTATTGAGGAAGTGTAATTGCTGGCACCTGATCAGCAACTAAATGTTGAGATACAATAAAATTAATAAGTTGAGATGAATTTTGAGCTTCTTGTAGTAAAATTAAATGATTATTGATGACTAATTTATTTAAAACTGAATACCAATTTAGGCGTTGTTGTTTATAAATATTCCATGAAACTATGCCTAATTCATCACTTTCTGATAATAATGGCATTCCTATAGGTAAATTATCATCAAGCATATATTTAGATGCAGGAAAAATACGCTTTGCTGGTTGCCCAGGAATGTAACGCACTGAATAATTTTTTTTTTGCCACCTAAATAGCCCTTAAAAATCAAATATTTATTTTATATTTCTTATATAAATATAATATATAAAACTCTTCCTTTAGAAAGATAATTGCATTTTAATGTGACTTATTGACAAATCTAGTGTATGGCGGGTTAGACTATATTTCACTCTGATGTTTCGTAAATCTCTTCTTCATCCTTAAATTAGGCGTTGTTTAACACCAGTTTCAACAGATTAAATTTCCTGATCTGGTTCCAGATTTTTTGAGTAAATATGGGGGAGTAAGAGCCAGTTTAAATAGCATTAAAAGGATTGTTTTATTGAGCCACACTTATTCGAGAATCAGATCCAATAATGTCGCTGATATAAAAACCGATATTTAAATTGTATTCCTCATTCTTATTGACGTCTAGCACACTAACAAAAAATCATAGAATTCCAGCAGCTCCTCTTGCTCTTTTTCCATCTTCTTCATCGCTGCAGAATATTCGCTGAAACTTTTCCTAATAAAACATCATAAGCTTTATTATCAAGATCGCGTTCTCCTATTAACCAAATCTTCTTCATCTCATTTTAACTTTCGGTGCTCCATGCCTTTAGTGAGTAAAAGCAGAATATGAGCTATTTTACATATCAATCAGAATTGATGTTACATTTTCAAAAATATCTTTACTATTACATTCTAAAAACTAAACTAGCGTCTTCAATAGTAAGAAATCCTGGAAGATACGATTAAATAACGCGCTTGGAGGCCCTTTATAAGTTCAACTCAAGTTTGCTTCTAACTCTTGATAACCATTTTTAACTGTAACTATTTTTTACGATTCATATTTAATGATTCCAGTAATAAGTATAAGTAAAAGCGATCATCTTGCCTTACAAATGGTATATTCCATCATCTACCCAGAAATAAACGTAGTGCGTATTGTTTAAATCACATAGGTATTATTTCCTATACTTAAAATCATTTTTGTTTCAGCCTGCTGATAGCTCTAGCAGAGAAACCATGTGCTTTCACAGAAAAACATCTTTAAAGCCTAGACTAAAACTTTGTGAAAATTTACTGATAGGGTAAAGTCTCGCCGGTAATAGCATGGTAGGAATGAGCTATTATGCTATTAATTGGAACTGAGATTCCTTATCTTAAGTATCTTAATCTTAACATTATCAATATTCGTCTTGTAAGTTTGGTGTGACAAATAATCGTTATGATCGATGTCATGAACGCCCGTAGACAAGGCGGCGGTTGAACATGTTGTTGCAACATGCTTTAGAACTAACCTTCAACGGTCCTGTCTATCAACTATCTGGAATTCATAATTATGGATGAGTTCATGTAAGGAATCAGGATAAATATCTAGTTTTTCTGATATCTGTAAGGTAGACTTTTTATAGCATATCATCTCTTTTTTATTAAAATCATTCACAAAATTAATCAGAAGGGGGATATGACCACTACATTAAAACACCATCACCAAAAATGAACATAAAATTCATGACAATCATTTTTAATAAATTAATTTGGATTTAATGTCGTTAAAGATCAATATTAATGTTGCCTTATTTTTAGTCATGCTGACATGATGTTATATTCTTTTTATATTTATTGAACCCAATTTTGGATTTTTAGTGAGAATAATAAAGCTGTAGATCTTCCACCCGACGAGAATGATGTAAATACTGTTTGAGTTGATTCTGATATTAATAAGGGCTATAAAATTTAATTATGTAGAACTCGATAATATCTTTATATGATACTATTGTCATTTGCTATAATTTGAATGACAAACGATATGATGGTAAGTTTTTCTATCTTATCTAAGATGTTAGGTATTTTATTTATATTATTGATTAATATTGGATGATAGCATTTTATAGCGTCTTTATTGTGCTTATGTTAGAATATACGGTGTTTACTTCCATTAATGTGAATCCCTAAAGTTATGAAACAAATTGTAGAAGTCATGATCTCAGAGACAGATGTTAAGCGACGTATTGATGAGATGGCAAAAGAAATTGTTAAACATTATAAATTATTACAAGATGAGTTACTCTTGGTTGGTCTTTTAAAAGGCTCTTTTATGTTTATGGCTGATTTATGTCGTAATATTAATATCCCACATGAAGTTGATTTTATGATGGTATCAAGTTATGGCAGCGGGATGACTTCAAGTCGCGATGTAAAAATTATTAAGGATTTGGATGAAGATATTCGCGGTAAGCATGTTCTAATTGTTGAAGATATTATTGATTCTGGTAATACACTTAAAAAAGTTCGTGAAATTCTAAAATTACGTGGTCCTAAATCTGTTGCTATTTGTACGTTATTAAACAAACCGTCAAGACGTGAAGTAGAAGTTCCTGTTGAATGGATTGGTTATGCTATTCAAGATGAATTTGTTGTTGGTTATGGTATCGATTATGCACAGCAATATCGCCATTTACCTTATATCGGGCATGTTATTTTATTAAACGATTAATAAGAAGTAATATCATTTTTTATCGCATTTATCTTTCTAGTTTAATTTAGTAATAATTTGTTTATAACTGATTTGAAGCTGTTCATGCCTATTACTGGCAATACCATAATCATTGGTCTACTATACATAATAGAGAAAAAGTCATGGATGATGACATTTTTACTGTGTCGTTAGGCAGAAGTATTTTTGTTAAATACTAAAATTATAAACTTAGTAAGAATATTAAATACACATAAACTATTTTCCCGTTCTGCCCGGAATCAAACGCTTAAATTAAGCTATGTGTAGATAACACATCACGTACATATAAGTAAAGAGTTATTAATTATACCCTTTTAGTATTATTAATTTGCACTTTCAATATAACCACAATGATAATATCAATCAATAATAAAGTATTCAAATTTTTTGTGGGGATACATTAATAACATATTAGATAACAGATCGACAATTTAAATTAGTATACATAATAAAATTAACGACATTTTGATGGACAAATAGATAGTCTGGAATTGATTAATTAATTTTGACTGAAACGCAGTTGTTACAGAATAGGATATTTAGAAAACTATAAATTTTAAAATTTTCTGCTTTCTTAAAAGAAAGAAGTTATTACTAAATCTAGTATATGTTCCTCAGGCTACGTTCCACTCTTATGCTTCATAAATCTGTTCTCCATCTTTAAATTATACGTTGTTACCATCAGAGTTAACAGGCTAAAATCCCATTTAGCTAGTTATAGATTTTCTGAGTAGATGGGAGCTAGTTTTTAATACTATTAAAATAGTTGTTTTTATTGAGCTACAGTGCTCTGCGTCTTGGCTTCATAGCTTCACACTGTTGAAAGCCAGTTTAATTAGATTCATTGTTCTTATTGTGGCTGAAGAGAGGGTATCGCGCTCCACACAGACAGAGTAGACTGATAGAAAATTATAAAATGCCAGCAATTCTACTAGATTATTCCTCAAGCTTCTTCATCGATGCAGAATAGTATTTCGCTAAAAACTTTACTAACAAACATTAAGATTTATTAGGAACATTATACCTCTCTACACTAGCCAGGTGGCCCGCAGATCACCTTTAATTTGTTGCATGCCTTTTATGGAGTGAACTTAGTTCATTAGCTATTTTGTGTAGCAATAGCATTCATGTTAGTATCCTGAAATACCTATATCATTACATTCTAAAAACCAAATTACCATCTTCCATAGCAGGCTCAGGAGATATGGTTAATACATGTCGCTTGCGTGGTGATCTAGAAGTTCAGCTCAGTTTGCTTCTTATTTCTTATAACCAGGTTCAACTCAAATCAACTACTTACATTCATACGCGCAGTGACGCCGATAATGAACATCAGGCAAAGGTGATCATCTTGCCTGATAGGACGGTTATATTCTATCGATCTAGAAATAAAATAGCGTCTTATCCACTAAAATCACTCAGGAACCATCAATTACCTATTCTCTTTAAGCCATCGATGTTTCAGTTTGCTTATAACACTTGGCAAAGACCCCATGTGCTTTTTACGGAGAAGCAGCATTATAGATTAGTGAAAATAATCAGTGGATAATGCCTTGCAAATACAGACAACAGTAATAACTGTTAAACATTTTATGAACATTTTATATAAGGTGTAAGGAAGGGGAACTGTTGAAACATATTCCGTTATCGCAGCATGCCTTCTAAGCTCTATCTCAACAGCGATGCTGTCAGTTTTTCTAGTAGCATTACGAATGAGTTCATAGAAGATATTAGAGGTAATATCTGGTTTCATGAATACCTCTAGTGTTAGACTTTTATGGCATATTATTTTTCTGTTGTTGAGATCATCCGCAAAATCAATCAGAAGAATATGTCTTCTTCTCTGGAAGAATATACACTAGAAATAAGTATAATTAAAAAAAATGGGGAATTTTCTTTGGTTATCGATTCTGAGCTCTGTATTTTTTTAAATAGTTATTTAATTTTTTTATCATAATTTACGTGGATTAGTTATATTTAACTGCGATAATAATCATATATAACATTAATTTATTTTTAATGTTTACTAGCTGTTAATTTTAATTTAATTAAAAATGCTACTAATGATGTGATTTATTTTCATATGTGAAATAAAATAGATAAGAAAGGTTTTTATGACTTATGCTTTAGAGCTGCTCCAGCTTACAAAAACCTATCCTGGTGGTGTGAAAGCATTAACCGGTATTGATTTATATGTTGAGGTGGGTGATTTTTATGCCTTATTAGGGCCTAATGGTGCAGGTAAATCAACGACAATTGGTATTATCAGTTCATTAGTTAATAAAACGAGCGGTAAAGTGAAAGTGTTTGGTTACGATCTTGATAAAGATATGGTGAATCTTAAGCGTCAATTGGGACTAGTGCCACAAGAATTTAATTTTAATCCATTTGAAACGGTATTACAAATAGTGCTCAATCAAGCAGGTTATTACGGGGTTCCGCGTTCATTAGCCTCGTCTAGAGCAGAAATCTATCTTTCTCAATTAGCTTTATGGAATAAACGTAACGAGCCTGCACGAGATCTCTCCGGTGGCATGAAACGGCGTTTAATGATTGCTCGTGCATTAATACATCAGCCAAAGTTATTAATTTTGGATGAACCAACCGCAGGAGTTGATATTGAACTTCGTCGTTCTATGTGGGGTTTTTTAAAGACTTTAAATGCGCACGGCACTACTATTATTTTAACGACCCATTATCTAGAAGAAGTGGAAATGTTATGCCGTAATATTGGAATTATTCAATATGGAAAATTGATTAAGAATAATAGTATGAAAAATCTACTCAATCAGTTGGAGTTAGAGACGTTTATTTTTGATCTAGCGCAAAAAAGTTCTATCCCTAAATTAGATGGTTATAAATTTAGGCTAGTGGATACTTTAACTATAGAAGTTGAGGTACTTCGAGATCAAGGCCTGAATGGTTTATTTAGCCAATTCTCTGAGCAAGGGATACAGATAACCAGCATGCGTAATAAGGTAAATCGTTTGGAGGAATTATTTGTTGGTTTAATGAGCAAACAGCATCCAGTATCGATAAATCAAGGAGAAAATAGATGATTCAGTTATACTGGGTGGCAATGAAAACCATCTGGATCAAAGAAATAACACGTTTTTCGCGTATTTGGGTGCAAACTTTACTACCTCCAGTGATTACCATGTCACTTTATTTTATTATATTTGGTAGTTTAATTGGTTCAAGAATTGGTAATATTGATGGTGTAAGTTATATGCAGTTTATTGTTCCTGGCTTGATTATGATGTCGGTTATCACTAATGCTTATACTAATGTTTGTTCCTCCTTTTTTGGTGCAAAATTCCAAAAAAGTATTGAGGAATTGTTGGTTGCACCAGTTCCTACTCATATTGTAATTATTGGATTTGTTGGTGGTGGGGTTGCTAGAGGAGTATTAGTTGGTCTTTTAGTTACCTTGGTTTCGCTATTTTTTGTCCCATTACGTATTTATTCATGGTGGGTAGTAATTATTACCGTATTAATGACAGTCATTTTATTTTCATTAGCTGGATTGGTGAATGCGATATTTGCAAAAACATTTGATAATATTAGTATTGTTCCTACCTTTGTCTTGACACCATTAACATATTTAGGTGGTGTTTTTTATTCTTTGTCGCTTTTGCCAGAGTTTTGGAAAATTGTATTTAAACTTAATCCAATTGTCTATATGATCAGTGGATTACGCTATGGGTTTCTTGGTGTTAGCGATGTTGAATTATCTATTACTTTATCGGTATTAGTAATTTTTATTGTTATCTTATATGCCATAACTTGGAACTTAATTGAAAAAGGACGAGGATTAAGAACTTAATCTTTAGTGCTCACAATGCTATAATATATAGAGAATTATAATATTTTTAGGATTTTTCTACATTATTTATATGTGTATGTTATCAAAAATTTTTACTTTTTCTAATAAAGTTAGTTGTTAGTTATTCAGAAATAGTAAGAAGTTATGATTGTTTGTTGTGCGTGCCACCATTCCTGAATTATTGGCTAAGTTACCCATAAAGTCAGCCTATTTTTATCAACCTGCAACAATCTATCACTGAGCAATTCCCCATCTGGAAAGCGTAGTTTAGGGGCAATTTCTGATAAAGGATAAAGCATAAATTCCCGTTCTTTAAGGGCATAATGAGGGATAGTTAAATATGCTGTTTGAATAATCTGTTGGCCGTATAATATAATATCCAAATCTAGTGTTCTTGGCCCCCAACGATTGGTTTTACGTATTCTACCATGCATTAATTCAATCGATTGGGTATGTTCAAATAGGGTTTTTGGTAATAACTCAGTATCTAATGCGATAACGACATTGAGATAGTCAGGTTGATCTTGTGGTCCCATAGGTTTAGTTCGATAGAAAGAAGAAACAGCAACTGGCTTAGTATTCGGTAATTCCTGTAATTCTTTAATAGCATGCTTTACTTGCTGTAAGGGGTCATTTAGATTGCTGGCAATAGCAATATGAACACGTTCCATCTTTAATTTACTCTGTTGTTTTATTAGTTTATAGTTAGTGTTATTTCGGCGCTGCGTCCAGCTACGACGATGAGTTAGTATATTATCTACCTCCGAGATCATTTTATGTTGTAGATTATTATTGGATTTTTGAAATTCAGACCACCAATAAGGCAGTTCTTCTAATTCAGATTGTGGTTCCACGTTGTAACGTAGCTCTAATAGAGCAAACGCAGCGCAAAATTTTGGATGTTCAAGTAGTTTATCAGATTTTTTTCCTTGGCATCGAGGAAGTTGTAGTTGTAATTGTAGTTCCCAAATATCACGCATTGTTGAAGTAAGCCGTTTAGGAATAGCAATAGAACGACATTGCTCATCAAGAATATCATTCATTGTGATAACGAATGCTTCGTAATAGGATAAGTCACTTTCTTCAGAAAGTTTTTTTGTATGTTCTGCTAGAGGGTACCATAACATGGTGGCAAATAAGAATGCAGAATTAACATGTTTATTGTTTTTTATTTGATAATCAGTATATTTCAGGACATTATTAATTATAAGCTCCATCGGAGAATTATTATTAGCAGTGAAGTTTCGTTCAATTAACGGAAATAATGATTGAAATAGTTTATAATGTCTTAATTGTTTATAGGCTTGATAAGCTATACCGGTCTGAAGTAATTTAAGTAACTCTTTAAATAGACGAGCTGATGGAATCTTTTTTAATAAAAATGCCAGTTCTGGAATAGGGTTAGCAGTTTCAGAATCAATTTGCATATTTAATTTGCTAGAAAATCGAATAGCGCGTAGCATCCTAACAGGATCTTCTCGATAACGAATTGTTGGATCACCAATTAGCCGAATGATGCCATTTTTTAAATCCTCAAATCCTCCAACATAATCACGTAGGGTAAAATCGTTAATTCGGTAATATAAGCTATTGATAGTAAAGTCGCGTCGAATAGCATCGTCTTCAACATTACCAAAAACATTGTCTCTAAGTAATATACCACTTTGTGTTTGGTGAGCTATATGCTTATGATTAGTATCAGTTGTTTCTTGAGAACCACGAAAAGTAGCAACTTCGATTATTTCGTAACCAAACATGATATGCGCTAAACGAAATCGACGTCCAACTAAACGACAATTACGAAATAATTTACGAATTTGTTCAGGTGTTGCATTGGTAGTAACGTCGAAATCTTTAGGTTTTTTACCTAATAGCAAATCTCTGACGCTACCGCCAACAAGATAAGCTTCATAACCAGCATTATTTAGACGATAAAGTACTTTTAGTGCATTATCACTGATGTTTCTTCTGGAAATAGGATGTTTATCTCGCGGAATTATAGATATTGAAACATTTATAGAAGAGACAGGTGTAAGTTTACTTGTTAATTGAGTATTTTTAATAGTTTTTATACTCTGATATTTATTTGTTAATAAAGTTTTTACCTTAGTTTTAGATTGAGTATCAGTTATAGAACTATCATAAAACTTCTGTTTATTTCGATTATTTTTTTCTTTTCGTTTTAATAAATTACGATAAAAATTAGCTACCTGTATAAAAATAATACACCTCCATACCCCCTAATGCGATTTTAGTTAAAAACTAAATATTAATAATTAAATTAATCCTACCTTATAGGATCTTTTTTGAGAATGCCTAAGTAAGATAAAAATTGCTAATTAATTATAATTGGAATAATTCTCCTATCTGCTATATACAATCTAATTGCCAATTTTATACATCTTGGCTAAGTAATTATTTACTAAAAATAGTTTATAAAATAAAAATAGTTATTTGTAATAAAATTTAGTACATTAATTAAATAGCCTTCGAATCCCTTCATCGGAAGGATATGATTTTCTTTAGAAGGCTTCTTATAAAAACGTTTAATACTAAAGGTAAACGTATATAATTAGGTGTCAGAAAATTGAGATAATAATAGAAAAACTTTATTTAACAGTAAGTGCAATGAGATCATCACCATTAACAACTTTGATAATATCTTGGTCATGATCGTAAATAACGACAACAAGATAATAAGTAAATAATTATTGTTTTGAACAATAATAAAATCTTCTTTTGTCAAATAAAAAACTTTTATATCATCATCTTGATAGTTAATAAATTTAATCGTGCTTTAATTGAAGACTAAAAGCCATCCTTTTTTGCTAAAAGGAAATAAAATTGGTTTATTAAGTCTCTTGTAAGTTATAATTTGATTATATAATATGCTTTTTAATCTAACACTCTAATTTATGGAAATTAACTCTAGGTTTAAAGCTTACTAAGCTTCTTTTTTCTCTATTTTATGCATTCTTTCTTAGAAAGAATGCATTATCTGCTTATAAAGGTGATTATTGATAAAGTAGCCGTTTTCGCCACACAGAATACATTTTATAGATTTGTATGCAGAAATTTTTTCATCAGTACATCAAACCTCTATTTTTCTGTTTTTTACAACCCCCTTATACCCAAGTTGCTTACTACACTTCAGTAGTAGTGTGCCTTGTTACGTTTGATACTAAACAATAGTAATGTATCATATTAAAATTCATCGTCAGAATATGACTAATATAGCGTCCAATGATCTATTCTTGCGTTACGGGTTTCCGCTGCCGATGTTTTTGAGTTCGGTGTCATATTAATGATACGCAAGATTCCATTCTCGATAATGCCGCAGTTTTAATGCAGATACTAGTCTATTTAAAGTAATAAAAGGTATTTCACGGTTATGCCATGCCATAACCACTCTCATTTCATCTTTTTAGCAAAGTGAATTTTCCAGTAATGTCCAGGACTGTACCTTCATGGCATACTGATACTGATTGCTAGAGCGCATATAGTATAAACAGGAAAGACAGTAGAATTTATTAGATCATAGCTGTTGCATATCAGTCGAATGAGAGTGTTTTACTAGATTCCTTCGTCCACTATTTTTTAAATAACAGATCATTACAGTATGTTTAATATCCAGATTGCTGCGAGTGACGCAGATATAAATATTCCGATGTTGATTTAGTTGTCAAGAATAAGTGTGCAAGAGATAGAATATACCAATTCTATGGTTTTATTTATGTGTTCACTGGATCATAGTACAGAGTAGTGACGCAAAACAAGGAATTGAGTCACGGCCAGTTATTATTAAAAGAACTAAAGAAGATTGGGGATAGTGAAAGGTAATGTGTTGTCAGTCGCAATCTAGCAAAATATGAACCTATTTTTTAACTATTTCTCAGTAGATTTAAAATTGCACGAACTGCAGGCTTTTTATAACTCTATAAATTTTGTAGAAAAATAACTGTTGGAATATTCAGGAGAGGCACAGTAATAGTCTTTGTGTTTACCCTTGTACAAAAAGTATTACAGAGAAGATTCGCTCGACAGATAGGTAGATCTATAAGTTGATACTTTTACCGTATTTTTCAAAAAATTTATTACAACCATTATTAATGCTAAAAGAAGCTTAGCATAGGACAAGGAATATATATATATTAGGATAATATCCTATGGTTTTCTTTCACTTTAGTAAAACAAAAATAGTCATTTTATTACATTATTCAGGTCTGTCATTCCAGTTATGTTTAGTTTTTGTCCCATAAATAAAAGAAATAAAGATAATCTCCAATTCACTTATAGGTAATAAATTCATCAGCAGGCATATTTTTAGTCATCACCTCGCTGTAGTTGTATTCAAGGTTCATCGGCTTAGTCTTGAGCTATTTGCTAAGAAACACGGATAATGTTCACTGTCTGGGTATAACTACATGTAAAAAAAATTGAGGTTGAATTGAATGTATTGTTGTTTGACCTTTTTTTTGGAGTGTCATGAAAAATTCAATCAGTCTATCCATCCTTATTTATTTTAGAGAAATATCATAAAGTTCTTTGAATAAACAGGCGGTTATAATACGGAAGGTCACGAGCATTCCCTCTGACTTTCCGATTTTACGTTTTTTGAGAAGACTTCTTACGAATTATTTAGATTAATTATTAAAGAAATTAGGGTTATGTTGGCAAAGGTTGTTGCTTTTTTCGTAGAGCGATTTATAGTTACTCTATGTTTTAATTGTTCTAATTTAAACCAATTTTCTTCAGGCTATTATTTTAATAAATAAAACGATCCTATATCATAGAAAATATTTATCTATCTTTTAAATCGGATGATATAATTATCATTTTTTGAATATGAAATTTTTTACCAATAATTCTCTGGTTACTTAGCCTTATTAGGGGATGGTCATTAATTTCATGCTCGCTAGCAAAGTTTTCGTATTATTTGGATCCATCCCCCCAGAACAAAGGATAGACTTTTTATCTATATCTACTAAAGCAACAGCTAATTAACTCTGCATTAAACTCTTCAAGAATCTTATTGATCACATGAACATTTTAATTTCTAACGATTAAAAACCAGGATTTGTTATTTCTCTTTGTCTTCTCTTCTCCTTCGTTTTCTACCTTTCCTATGTTGGATAGGTTATCCTTATTCCTGCTATATAGAGTTTCTGAGATGCCGACGTGTATTCTGCTGATTAATTTTGTGAATGATTTCAATAATATAAATATATTCGATAGAAAGTTCACTCTATAGGTAATCTGTAAAATCAGATATTACTTCTAGTCTATTACATGAGCGCATTCATAATGCTGTCAGGTAAGCTGATAGATGTCAGCTGTTAAAACGGTGCTAGAAGCCATGCTAAGAGAGCATGCTAGCACTCTCTTGTTGATGGGGGTGGCCCCAATAATTTTTTCGATCGTAACAATTATTTGCTACAGAAAACCCCATGCAGGCTGGTATTAGGAATATTAAGATTAAAGTGCCGAAAATTAAGGAATCGTAGTAGCAATCAAATATGCTTACAGATTATTCCTGCCTTATCTGAAACGTGCAAAAATATCTAAGAATTATTAGGATCCCTATATCTATGAGGCAAATTCAACAGTAATTTTTACGAAGCTCTAATGTGATTTTTGCTGAAAATGACATTTATTTCTGCATATTATCGCAGACTGAAACAGAAATGGCTTGAATAGTATAAGTAAATGAATGGTACCTATGTAATTTACGTGATACGTTTATCTTTATTTCTAGGTTAATGGTATATAATTCCTGTCAGGCAAGCTGATCGCTTTCACCCGATGCTCATTATCGACGGCACTGTGATATGGACATAAGAAGCTCTTACAATTAAAGATGCTTATAAGAATCAGAAGTAAACTGTAGCGAACTTCTGGATAACAGAGAGCGCGTAGTTTACCATATCTATCAGGCTTGGTATGGGGATAACACCGGTGCTTGGTTTTTTGGAATGCAATGCTAAAAATATTCGTAGACATGTAGTACCAACACCATTAGCTACATAAAACAGTTAATGCGCTATATTCACTGTTAAAAGGGAATATACCGAAAGTTAAGGACAGCTGCAGGAGGTTTGGATAGGAGAGAGACCGCGATTCTTCTGATAAAGATTTTATATTTCTATTGGTAAAGTTTATCAGCGAATATCCTAGAGCGATTAAGAAGCTGGAGAAAGAGAGAGAAGAACAGTTGACATTCCATATCTTCCCGTCAGCGCACTTGGCATTATAAGAATGACGAATCCAATTGAATTTTGTAATAGTGATAATACGAATCCTAATACCTGAAAACTGTAATTCTATAAAAATAACCCTTTTAATAGTATTTAAGTTGCTTCCATCTTTTCAGAATACTTATAACCGCGATTAAGAGGATTTAACTTGTTTCAACCATTCTGATAAATAAGGTTTAATTTAAGAATGGAAAATAAGATTCACGAAGTATTAAGCTGAAGATAACCTAATATACAATATATAATATTTTCAATAACTCTAAGATGACTCTGCATCTATATATTTGGCTGTATGATCAGTAATTGCCTCAATCAGTATTGTATAAATATTTTATTACAGTCTATAAAAGATTAGTTTAAAATTAAATTTAAATTATTTAAAACCATACTAACTTTTTGGATATAACACCTAAAAACCCTAAATCATGAATGATTAATAGAAAATAGATGCAGAATAAACTAAGATAATAGAAAATATTGCTGAATCAATAATAACTTGAAATTTTAGACTTTTTTATCATAAAAATGTTCTATCAGTCCATTCGTTGTTAATCAGGACCCTCAATTAAAAGTTGTTGAGTAGCTAAATATTATTTTATTCGAGAAACATATTCGCCGGAGCGGGTATCAACTTTAATTACCTCACCAATTTGAATGAATAGCGGAACTTTTATCACCGATCCAGTACTTAATGTTGCTGCTTTTAGACCAGAAACTGCGCTGCTTCCTTTTAAACCAGGATCGGTATAAACTACCGCTAGTTCAACAAAATTCGGTAACGCGATGGAGATAGGCTGTCCATTCCATAATGTAACAATGCAATCAGTTTGATTAATTAACCATTTTGCATTATTACTGACCGCTTTTTCATCAGCAGCTATTTGTTCAAAAGTCTTATTATTCATGAAATGCCAAAATTTTCCATCATTGTATAGATAGGTTAAGTTTAGATCTATAACATCAGCATTTTCAATATAATCAGTTGATTTAAATGTTTTTTCTAATAATTTATTAGAAATTAAATTACGGATCCGTACACGAGCAAATGCTTGCCCTTTTCCTGGTTTGATGAATTCGCTTTCCAGAATTTCATAAGGCTCGCCATATAATATGATTTTAAGGCCTGAGCGAAATTCATTGATATGATATGCACCCATAGAAATTCTCTAATATTTTTAATAAAAATGGCATAACCAAAAATGTTTAATATTATAACTCAAAAAAGCCATACCAGAGAAGTCTGGCTACAACAACTTGCAGAATCTGTCACTGATCCTAACGAATTACTACGATTACTGGCACTACAAAATAATCCAGAATTGCGTGCTGGAAGTGATGCTCGTGCTTTATTTCCACTACGTGTACCCCTCACTTTTATTAAAAAAATGCGTATTGGTGATGCCAATGATCCCATTTTACGGCAAGTCATTACCGTAAAATCTGAATTTAATCTTATACCAACATTTTCAACTGATCCACTAAACGAACAAAATAACCAAATTCCTGGGCTATTGCATAAATATCAGAATCGAGTCCTACTATTAGTGAAAGGCAGTTGTGCAGTTAATTGCCGCTATTGCTTTCGACGTCACTTTCCGTATGAAGAAAATAAAGGTAATAAACAAAACTGGCGGATTGCGTTAAATTACATTCAACAGCATATTGAGCTGAATGAAGTTATTTTTTCAGGCGGGGATCCTTTGATGATAAAAGATCATGAGTTAGATTGGTTAATTTCACAATTAGAAGCTATCGATCATATCAAACGGCTTAGGATTCACAGCAGATTACCAGTGGTTATTCCTGCTCGTATTACCACAACACTTTGCCAACGCTTCAATATTTCTCGACTACAAATTATTATGGTGACTCATATCAACCATCCAAATGAAATTGACATCGAGTTTAGTCGCGCAATGGAACAGTTAAAACAGGTAAGTGTTACCTTATTAAATCAAAGTGTACTTTTGCGCAATGTTAATAACAATGCTAATTGTTTAGCTAAATTAAGTAATAAACTTTTTGAAAATGGAATAATACCTTATTATTTACATTTATTAGATAAGGTTCAGGGTGCCGCTCATTTTATGGTAACAGATGAAGAGGCTCGTATTATAATGAAAGAACTTCTTACCAGTATATCAGGCTATCTGGTACCGAGATTAACCAGAGAAATAGTAGGAAAACTGAGTAAAACACCGATTGATTTGAAATTAAAATAACGACTTAACCTATATTTATTCAGGATAATGATTAGTATGCATTAGGGGGCACTTATAAACTTCTCTAAGTATTTACTATTAGTAGAAATAAACGTAAATTATTTTCTATGACACGTAGTGAACTAGACTCATTATTTATCTTATTTAATTAATTACTTTAGATGTTAGTAATTAGTCCTAAATGCTGACATTCACTTCTAGACTGGATATTAACAAAACAAATTTTTTTGTCCGCAGTAGTAATTTTTATTGGTTTTTAAACTAAAAACTAAGATGATCAGCGTGGCACAAAGCAATACTTTAATTCACATATTGTTCCTCGTTTATTTTATCTATATATTAATATAAGTACGCTTCTTACATTCCTGAATTTTTTTTGCTTAATTAAGTTTAATATCGATAACAAGATGATATCCAACTAAATAGTTTACCATCAATGTTCTATACTAGTTTGTTAAAAACATTTTAGGCTATTCTACTAAATATAGGCTAGGTTAAATTTTTATAGAAAAATTAAATTTTTTTATGTGAAAATTTAGACTTTAAACCAGTAATCAAATAATAGTAAAACCTCAATAAAATTAGATAGCAAACAGATAAAAATTTGATAATAAAAACCCCGAGTCAAAAGTTAAACTCAGGGTTTTCGTGATAAGGGGGAAAATATTAGGATTTTAATCCATTACATCATACCACTCATACCAGGAGGAGTAGCTAGATCAGCTTTATCTTCTTTTGCTAAATCAGTTACCATGGCTTCAGTTGTGATCATCAGGCCGGCGATTGAAGCAGCAAATTGTAAAGCAGAACGAGTAACCTTAGTTGGATCTAGAATACCCATTTCAAGCATGTCGCCATACTCTTCAGTTAAAGCATTATAACCATAGTTGTCTTTACCTTGCTTAACATTATTAACAACTACAGCGGATTCTTCACCTGCATTTTCAACGATTTGACGCATTGGTGATTCCATCGCACGTAGTGCGATGCGAATGCCAACGGTTTGATCTTCATTATCACCTTTCAACTTATCTAAGGCAGTTGCAACACGAACTAGGGCAATACCGCCACCAGCAACAATACCTTCCTCTACGGCTGCACGAGTTGCATGCAACGCATCATCAACACGAGTACGTTTCTCTTTCATTTCAACTTCAGTAGCAGCACCAACTTTAATTACCGCAACACCACCTGCTAACTTAGCAATACGCTCTTGCAATTTTTCACGATCATAATCTGATGTTGCTTCATCTCGTTGTTGCTTAATTTGTTCTATGCGACCTTTAATTGTCTCTTTTATACCGATACCGTTAATAATTGTAGTGATATCTTTGTTAATGACGATGCGCTTTGCTTGACCTAAATTTTCTATCGCTGCTTTCTCCAACTCCATACCAATTTCTTCAGAGATGACAGTACCATTAGTCAGAATAGCAATATCCTGTAACATCGCTTTACGGCGGTCACCAAAACCTGGTGCTTTTACTGCAGCAACTTTTACGATACCACGTAGATTATTGACTACCAATGTTGCTAGCGCTTCTCCTTCAACATCTTCAGCAATAATCAACAATGGTTTACCTGCTTTAGCTACACTTTCTAATAAAGGTAATAATTCACGAATATTAGAAATTTTCTTATCTACTAACAGGATATAGGGATTTTCTAATTCAGCAGAACCAGTATCAGGTTTATTGATAAAGTAAGGAGATAAATAACCACGATCAAACTGCATACCTTCAACAACGTCTAGGTCATCTTCTAAGCCTGAACCTTCTTCAACAGTAATAACGCCTTCTTTACCGACTTTTTTCATTGCCTTAGCAATTAATTCACCAACTGTTTTATCCGAATTAGCAGAAATTGTACCGACCTGTTCAATCTTTTCATTATCAGCACAAGTCTCAGATAATTTTTCTAGCTCCTTAACTGCCGCAGAAACTGCTTTATCAATACCACGTTTTAAATCCATTGGATTCATTCCAGCAGCAACTGCTTTTAAACCTTCACTAACAATTGATTGAGCGAGTACTGTTGCTGTTGTTGTACCATCACCTGCTGCATCATTTGCCTTAGATGCAACTTCTTTTAGCATTTGAGCGCCCATATTTTCGAATTTATCTTCTAATTCAATTTCGCGCGCAACAGATACACCATCTTTAGTAATAGAAGGTGAGCCAAAGGATTTATCTAGAACTACATTCCGGCCTTTCGGCCCTAAAGTAACTTTAACTGCATCAGCAAGAATGTTCACCCCACGGAGCATTTTAGTACGTGCATCACTACCAAATTTTACGTCTTTAGCTGCCATATTATTCTTTCCTTTAAATTCTTTCATTAAGAAAATCTAAGCGAAAAATTATTTTTCAACAATTGCCAGAATATCGCTTTCTGACATAATCAATACTTCTTCGTTATCAATCTTTTCTGTTTTCACACTGTAGCTGTCGTTAAAGATAACAGTATTGCCAACTTTTACATCTAATGGTTTATTTTCACCGTTTTCTAATATACGACCGTTACCAACAGCTAATACTTTTCCTCGAGTTGATTTACTAGCAGCGGAGCCCGTCAGAACAATGCCACCAGCAGATTTAGCTTCAGCTTCTTCGCGCTTGATGATAACTCGATCATGCAATGGACGAATTTTCATTAATAGATCTCCTATAAATAAAATTCATATAAAAGTAAATTAAGAATGATACTAGTATGGGTTCTAAACCAGTATCCTGTTTAAGAAACATGGGGCCAATTAAAATTAGTTTCAAGGGGGTATCCAAAAAATTTTTCATTTTTCTTTTTACTTAAGAAGAAAATTATTAGCATCTTTTATTATCATGATCTTATTTTTATAAGATTTTTCTTCATTTTTAATGAATGATTGATGAAAAATCAGATTTTCTATCAAATTTGAATTCTTCTTCAAGAATATGTGCCGTTTTAAAGAACGGTTAAAATTATTGTTATCGAGTCCAAGACCATCAGATACCATCTGTCAGAATAAAAATAAATATATAGCATAATCTTCATGACTATTATTTTTTTGGATTGGAGAAAATTGCAATAACAAACCTAAAAAATTAGTAAAAAACCGGTAAGATTAATAAAATACTTGCAATCACTAAAGCCATGTTCTTAATAATTTTCTCAGCCGGATTTTCCCAATTTATCTAATTTTTACGTATTAATAATAAGTTAATAATTCCTTTATTTTTTACAAAAAAAATTTAATGCATGAAGTTAAAACGACTACTACTATAGTAGTAACATAATTATGCTTTTAGCAACTCTAACAAAAATAACTGCTTCGATATAAATTAACAGGCAATAAAAGTATGAATGGAAATTTAACGGATACAATTCTTCTAATATTTGCTAATAAAACAATATTTTCTTAACTTATCGATATAAATTGTTTTAAAAAAAAATGAATATCACAATATTTGCTTTATAACCTGATAAAGCCTATATGATACATATTCATTGTACATTATAAATTATAAAAATTTTAATGTTTTTAATGAAATATGTGAATATGATCATATCATTAATACTTAATTTACTAAGGCACAAATATACTATTCTATATTTATGAAAGTACTAGTATTTTAGAATATATATCACAATTATAATTAAATCTTAGTTATTAATTTCAAATTATATATTAAAAATAATCTATTTGTATTATTAGATTATAGATATTCAGTTAGTAAATTTCTATTTAATCTTAAGAAGATTTGTATGTTTTAAAATTATGTCTTTTGAAGAAAGACATTTTATATAAACGAGATATATCTATATAAAGCCTACTATGGTAATCATACATTATTAGGTATGATCGAGAATTTTTCTAAATAGTAACTAATCTAATAATTATGTACACAAAATTTATTTGTGAAATAGTAATGCTAAAAAATCAGTAGCAATGGCAAATAAAGAATTAAAACTATTCCTAAAAATAAGCAGATGCAATTATTAATCCTGTAAAGAAATTTTAAATAAAGTCAAGTGTATAGATCAATTTCCTATTGATGTCTTTCAATGGGAGAGACCTGGTACACATCATAAAATTATGAATACACTAACTAAATCCTGGTTACATTAGTTTTTAATTAATGGATATAAAAATGAATATAAATATTTAGATCTCAATGACCATTTAAATAAAAGTCAATCAACTAATGATTGATCAGATTACTAGCTTTGAATTACGGTTTATAACTCTATTGCTAACCTGATTAAATTAATTACTCTCCTTCGAAGAAGAACTTTGAACAAAAGCCAAGTAATTAAAGATATTTTTAAAATGGATCTCACTCAATTGCAAGATGCAGTTCATTTATTATAAACATAAGAATTTCATTCATTTGTAATTTTACTTAAAAGAAGAAATAAAAAATACATCGTTATAATAAATTATTATTAGTAGTTAATCTTGGTGCAGCCCAATAATGGACAACACCAACCCAGAATTAATGTTACTACCGGTTATCGAGAATTGGTGGTAAAAATTAACTAAAGTAATGGAATTTTTTCTATACCAGGTAGAAGATTTGGTTAAAGCAACTTCTGATTATTGTGCTTATATTACTATTATAATCAGAATTAAAACACTTATTAGTTTAAGCTATCAAAAATCTGTAATGATCTTTATCTACTATCTTTCTATCTTCGCTGGTTTAAAAGAAATTAATCTACCCCCTGAACTATAAAAAGTAGGGTCATCTATTATATCTGATAAAGTCAATCCTGTTATTAATAAAGTTATTAATAAAGTATCCTTAAAAGTTATCGGAAATGATACTTTTGTTGCAATCTCACAGAAACAGGACTATTAGAAAAATATATTACTAGTATTTCTCTCAATAAAGAAATTTGCGAGA
The DNA here is from genome assembly GCA_046530735.1 of Arsenophonus sp. Taxonomy (GTDB): domain Bacteria; phylum Pseudomonadota; class Gammaproteobacteria; order Enterobacterales; family Enterobacteriaceae; genus Arsenophonus. The sequence goes on along the minus strand of JBHEQV010000024.1, from coordinate 40,582 downwards.
AATATGTTTTTAATTGAAGATTAGCATTATTATTTATCTTAACATTTATCGGTCATAATAATGGTGATATATTTTTGGTAAAATATCTGTTGAAACAGGTAAAAATGTTAGAGAAATACTAGGTAGAGAGAGGTTTATTAACAGAAGATAAATTAGATGATATTCTTTTCTACTGAAAATCTAAAAAATTCTTAATATAAATCAAAATGCTTTGATGATTAAATTAAGATATTAACTCTTATTTCACAAAAAATAGATGTTTTTTTAAATAATTCAGATTTGGATTTGAAATAACCTTTAATAGGTTATAATGCAATTTTAGCATCTAATGCTGATTAGTGTATTTATAACTGTACAGCCAAACATATCGATATGAGTTATCCTCATTTCTGAGGTATAAGGTTTCGGAGATGCTGGTGTATCCTGATGATTATTTTTTGAATGATTTCAACATCAGAGAGATGATATGCCATAAAAAGTCTATCCTATAGCTATCCGAGAAACCAGATATTACCTGTTATTCCTTTTCATAAATTCATTCGTAATTCTGACAGGAATATCTGATAGGTACCACTGTTGAGACGGAGCTCGAATCTATGTTGTAACAAGATGATTTAACGACGCATTTTATTGACTGGTGGCCATCTCGTCATCCGTAACGGTTATTTGCTACAAGAACCATATAAACTGGTAATAGCGATGTTGAGATTAAAATATCTAAGGTCCAAGAGGTCGCAGCAGCAATGACGGGGATATTTTCAATAGCTCATTGCTATCATCTTATCTGAAGAGTACAAAAAGCGGCGAAAAGTTGTTACTATGCTTGGTAATTATTACACATCTCCACTGGAGATTTTTACGAAGTCTTAATCCGCCTCTCGATTAAAGCCTATGATATATCTTACCAAGATATATCAGAAGATTAAAACAGCAATATCTTGAATAGCATTGTCAATGACATAGCATGATTTAAGCGATCCGTGTTACCTTTATTTCTGTGTCGATGATGACATATACCGTCCTTGTCAGGAAGCTGATTGCTTTTATATGCTGCTCATTATTGACATCACTAGATGAATGTAAGGATTTCATTTTAGTTGAAGATGTTTATAGAGAGTCAGAAGTGAACTGGATTTAATTTCTAATGTCCTAAAAGCAGATAGTTTAATCGTATTTACCAGAACTTGCTACGGGAGCTGATTCCTTTAGTTGCGGAATGCAATGGCAAAAATATTTACAGACATCCAGCATAAATACTGTTAAGTACACAAAATAACTAATGTTAATTGGTACTCTCCAAAGGCAGTCAACACAGAAGTTTAAGTGTGTGCTTCTGGAGTTTTGATAGCAGAGAGACTTGACGCTGCTAATAAATCCCTTGATGTTTTGTTGACAAGGTTTTAATCCTATCCTGCCAGTGATGAAGAAACTAGAAAAAGATCGAGAAGAATTACTAGCATCCTACGCTTTCCTACCAGCCTAGTTGAACGTCAAATAGGAATAACCAATTTGATTAAAATCAGATTTTGCAAGAATGAGACTATGAATCTGACGTGTGAAGCACTGTAGTTGGGAGAAAATAACTTTTTTAATGGTATTAAAGTTGCTACAGTTTACTTAGAATAACTGGAGCCGGCTAAAATGGATTTACATGCTTCATATTGAAGGTAAACAAGATTAAATTTAAGAATAAAGAATAGATTCACAAAATATTTAGAGTAGAATTATAGCCTAACCGTCATACACTTATTTGCTAATAAATTAATTAAATCTGCGTAATTCTTATATTCTAGTGTAGTTTTATTTTTATTATCCGCTATAGAAAAAGGTAAATTATAAAAGTGAGAGAACAATTAATATATTAAATAATAATTTTATAATTTATCCTTCAAATAAAAATAATAAAAACAGTAATAATATTAATTTTTATTTTAAACAAAAAATTTTGTTATTATAAACATAATAATATTTCATAATTAGAAAACTTTTAATTTTTAATATAAGATTTATAGCTATATATTGGCAAAGGTTATTTATAGAAAATTTCTATACTATTATGAAGGATTTTTCTACAGAGTTTATCATGGAAAAGCAAGTAGTCATACAGATCAAAGAGACTCCTTTCCTCACTTTTTAGGAATATAAAACTGTGTCTCATTATTTAGATCGGTGATTATCTATTAGATAATCTCGATTCATGTATTGAAGCAACTCATTCCACTTTATCCTACCAATATTATCACAATAAACATATTTTCCGCTGTAGAAATTCATTAGGTTCAGCGATATCATTGCAAAATCTACAATTACAGAAAATATTTAACAATCTTATTGAAAGTTCCTAGCGAAACTAAATCACAAAGATAAATGGTTTAGTTATCTTCGATGTATGTTGAATAGCTTAAGTTTACTGAAGTCAATGAAATAAACAGGCATTAATTTGAAAATAAGGTTTAGATGATATTACTGTTTTTTACTTCAGTGATGACAGTCAACTTAAATGTACTAAGTAGTATTATTGAAGTCGATAAAAAATTTTTCCCTAAATCTTTTAAACGGAAGCGTTATATCCCACATAGGAAATCTAGAAAACATGTAAGAGTAGGAGGATAAAATGAAAGAACGAATCTTGCTCTTAATAGCCAAAGATTTCCATGGCAATGTGAGAAATGAGATTCTTGAAGAGTTTAATAAAAAGTGCATTAGTAATTTTATTGAGATAATCATCGATAAAAGTTATCCTTTATCAGATGAAACTAAATAATATGAAACCTTTCCTAGTTAACATGAAATTAGTTACCATTGTTTAATAAAATTAGACAATCAGAGAGTTATTGATAAGAAATTTCAGATTCAAAATTAAACAGTTATATCAGACGATTAAAAGGATCGATGAGTATCTTAACATAGTATAGAGTATTATTTATCAAATTATTTGCCTCAATAAGATTGTTTAAAATCACAATAATTAAATTCAAACATGTGCACAAATTGCTACACGAGCAAAGCAACAATCTTTCCAAGATAGCCGTTTTCATGTAGTTTGCGTTAAAATCTGAGATAAATTGGATATCAATTTGGTTAAGTAATTTTTATGATTTTCATTTAAATCCGCAAGCATGTAACATATTTTTATGATTCAAGTTATTAGTAAATCTGATATATGACTGTCAGATTACACTCTACGTCTGATGCTTAGTAAATCTATTCTCCATCCTTAAATTTAGTGTTGTTTATCACTAGGATCAAAAGGTCAACTTCTTTGGCCGGCTCTATCATTTTCTGAAAAAATGAGAATAGCTTAAATAGTATTAAAGAATTCTTTTTTGAACTATATAGCGCTTAGCGTATCAACTTCATAGACTCACACTGTCACAAAACCCGGCTCACAATTAGATTCATCATTCTTATTGATACCCACTGTGCTGATAGGAAGTTATGAAATCCCAGCCATTCCTCTCAATCTTTCACAAGTTTCTTCATCTCTGCAGAGGGGATGTGCTTCGCTGATAACTTTACCAACAAAATATCAATAGCGTTATTAACGGAATTACAGTTTCCTGCTAGACAAACCTGTAGCAGCTTCCTTAACTTTTGGTTGGATGCCTTTGAGAGAAGGAAGCTAGCATATTATCTGTTTTATGTACCATCAAACAACGTTAGTAGTAGATGTCAAGGAATACTTTTTTTTTTGCCGACACTGCATTCTAAAAACTAAGCACCGACATTCGTCTCATGCGAAGTCTAAGAGATATAGTTAAGAAACGCATTTGCGTTCATCCGGAAGTTTGGCCCAGTTTGATTCTGATTTTCAATAACTATTTTTGAACATAATTGTCTTCTTTACATCCATGGATAGTAATGTTGATTTAACTATCAGGTAAATAGATTAGCTTGTCTGAAAGGACAGTATATGTCCATAGGTCAAGAAATAAACATAGCGAATATCGCTTAAATCACGTAACTGCCATTGCCTATCCTCTTTAAGGAATTGCTATTTCAGTCTGCTGATGGTCTCTAGACAGTAGAGAGCTACGTGCTTTTCACCAAGAATCGCTTGAGAGGCTTCCTAAAAATCACCGGTAGACTACGTTCCTGGTTAAAGTAGAAGAATGTCAGAAATTTTTTCGACGTTTGTACTATTTAGATAAGGGAGTAGTAAGTGAGCTCTTGAAGTATATTTCATTGTTGCCAAATTTCCTGAACTTTATGTACTTTAATCTCAATATCATTAATACCCGTCTTATAAGTTAGATGTAATAAATAACTGTTACGGATTTCATATTAGCAACACGTTAATAAGATAGTATTTTATCAGGTTATCGAAATTATAACTTCGAGTCAAGCTCAGACTTAAGAAGGGTGTTTATCAGCTTTTTATAATATTATTAATGAGTTCATGCAAAGGATTGCAGTAATATCTAGTTTAGTGGATACCTATAAGAGTATGCTTTCATAACATGTCATTTCTACGTGATTAAAATTATCCACGAAAGCAATTAGCAAGATATTTAGCTAACATCTCTGAAATCCCATATATTGAAAATGAGTTAACTCTATTCAGTCTATGGTAGTTATAAATTGATTATTATTTAGTTTTTAACTATCATTAAATTAAAATTCTAGATGAATAAACATTGCCTTAAAATTAAGATTGTCTTATGACTTTTTTTGTGTGGAGAGCCATATCCCACATTTAAGTATTTTTTATGATATAATGAATTAACATAGAAATAAATTATCTCTAATTAATGGATATTAAAACTAGCAATCTCACTTATTGAGAATAAAAAATAACAGATCAAAATAGAAAAATGTACGATAAGATACAACCAATACAGAATTTAACGCTAGGCAATAAATTAACGTTATTAACAGGGAAATCTTAACTACCATCTTTTTAGTTAGCACCGATGCTTGAGTAGACAGATTGCTATTGCCGTTATTTTACCGTTTTTGATTAAAAAAGCGTTGCTTGGATACAGAAATGGTGATAACTATCGCGCTTATTTATAGTAAGGGTGATTATCTGGCTTATTACTGAAAATGAACATCCATTTCCTTTGCAACTGGTGGTAATTAGCTTGTAGCTTTAGCCAATTGTGTAAAATAGCTTAGCAAAGTGGTTATCATGAGGTTAATTTAAATATTGGTTGTCCTTCAGATTGGATCTAAATACTCGTTTTGTATTTATTTGATGCTTGAAAGGCGCACTAGTAATGGATTATATAAAAGCAATGCAGGATTGGTTACTATGATCTCAATAACAATAAAAACCCAAATCGGCGTTGATGATAATAGTTATACTTTTTTTACCAATTTTTTTGATAAAATCATGTTAGAAAGTCAATGTTATTTATTTTTTATTCATGTTCAAAAAATTTGGTTATTGTGATTAAGTCTAAAATAAAATCAGAAATACTGCTTTTAGACTATTCGCGTCTGTATCAATTAAAAAAGATTTTCCTCAGTTAACAATTGAGGTTAAGGAGGTATAAAAAGCATTAATAAGACTAAGCAGAATTTACATTATTTTGATTATATTATGATAGGGCAAAAGTTTATCAAAATCTTATATTATTAACTTAGATTGATTTAGAATTTTTTGTGACCAAGGTAATTTGGTTACTGATTCGATTTTGTAGTACAATCGATATATCCATGCATTAAACGAGAGTTGAAATAGGGAATTTATTTAGGTAATATTACTTGTTATATGTTTGAGGATTTTAAAAAATATTTCCGGTGCTAGCGAGCTCTTCGTCGTTATTTGAGTAAAAATTCCAATAAAAAAGCGCTGATATAACCTTTCTTAAGTAGACTCTTGAGTTTATTAAGAATAAATAGTTGACTAACTTGGCTTAATTATTTTATGCTAAACTTGGCAATTAGTTAAGTTAACGGGAACTAAAAGTATATTCAAGTATAGCATTTAATTAATAAAATAGTTTTTATTTTATTTTTTTACTTGTACTCTCTATTTCTCTATTTCTCTATTTCTCTATTTCTCTATTTCTCTATTTCTCTATTTCTCTATTTCTCTATTTCTCTATTTTACTAATTTTCTGAACTATTTTTATTAATATTATAGAATTATTAATTAATTTATGAAATTTAGATAATTCCTTATTTTTATTTAATTGTATTAGAAAAGTATTAAATTTCTGATTTTCGTAATGATAAATAATTTAAAGTTCATTGTTTGAAAATCGGCTTTCGTCATAAATATGATTAATAAATGTATTGATTTCTTCATAACTATTCTATAGGGAAATAAATTACATTTAATTAAAAATTTCCTTGTTAAGGAATAAATAAACTAACTAAATATTAGTAAATAAAATAATCTGAAAGTGCAGTTTGTTAATGGATTAATTATGGAATTAATGGTAAAAATGATATTTATTTGTTGAAGCTGAGATAAGTTTAAAAATTTTTCTCCATCTTTAAATTAGATGTTGTTTACTACTAAAGTCAGCAAGTCAACTCCACTTAGGCAGTTTCTTTTTTTAAAGAAGACGGGAAATAGATCAAATACCGTTAAAAGAGTTGTTTTTCTCGAATCAAAGTTTTTAGCACGTTGTCAGCTTTATATCTTCACTATCGAAAAAGCTGATTCAATTGGATTCGTTGCTCTTATTGATACCAAGTGAACTGATGAGAAGTTATGGGGGAGCGCCAGTTGCTTTTCTTTATTTTTCCTCAAACATTCTCATCGCTGCAGAAATACTTATGTTGAAAATCTTCACAACAAAACATAAAGAGTTTTGTTAGCAGCATCGAAGCTATCTACTATTTAAATTTCTTGATGCTCAAGCTTTAATTTTCAATTACCTTCCTTCTGGGTAAAACGTCGCATTAGTCATTTTGTATACCAAACAGCATTGATACTGCATGTACAGAAATATATTTGCTATTGTATTTCAAAAACTAATAATAACATCCAAATCCTGATCACTGGGAGATATAATTAAGTTACGCACTTGTAGTTCCATTGAGGAATTCAGCTAATTTCACTTCTGACTTTTGATAAGAATTTTGATCGCAACAAGCTCCTCATATCCATACCGCAAGTTACGCCAATAATATAAACTATCAGGCAAAGGCGATCAGCTTGCCTAACAAGATAATTATGCCATCATCAGCCCATAAAAAAAACGTAACGCATATCGCTTAATCACGCAGCCGCCATTGCCTCTGTTCTTGAGCCCATTCCAGTTTCAGTCTGCTGATTGCTACTGGTAGAGAAATAATGTGCTTTTTTACAGAGAAGCGCCACAATAGAGAAGAGCTTTATGAAGATTACCGGTAGACATGGCTTTGCAGGTGCAGGCATGGTGTAGAAACTCTTCACCATTTTTTTTACACGTTTTAGATAGGCCAGAAATAATAAACTGTTAAAGCATATTCCGTTATTACTATAATCTCCTGACCTTAGACACTTTAGTATCAACATCGCTAATACTCGTTTTTTAGGTTTTCTGTATCACAAATAACCGTTGAAGACGATGGCATTTGGAAGGTGCATAAATAAAAGAGGGATATTTTAGAATGAATTCAAGTTCATTTCCTTAACGGTAGCGCCCATTATCACCTGGGTAGCACCTATCCATTCACTATAAATAAGCATAATCCTGTTTATTTTTAACTAAACGATTATTATCCATTATTGTAATATTTTTATAAAGTTTAATTTTATTGTTAATATTATGCTATTTTTATTGATGATAACCCTTTAAAATATTTTCATATTTTCTATAAAAGATAATAGAAAAGAGTTGTTAAGGTTTTATCTTAGATTAAATGATTAAGTTATCATGGAATATCAGTAAATAACATATCTTGTTTATTTCCAGATTATTATAGAGAGACTCTTGTCGCAAATACCTATATTCATGGTAAAATAGCTATTGATGGATATAGTTAAGGTATAATACCATTATGATGGCTACATTATCAGGTAACTACAACATCTAAAATCAGTGCTTCTCATTTCAGACCAATAAAGGGTTTGCATCTACTTTTAGTAAGTGTTACGGCATAGCCGAACTTACTGTTCATAAATAGTAAAATAAGATGATGTTGGTAACCATAGCCATAGCCATAGCCATAGCCATAGCCATATTCTATATCGTTTGCCGATGATGCATGCTGTCCTTACCTGCTCAGGAATTTTTAGTCATTTTTCTGAGAAAAATGGTTTTCTTTTTTTTCGTTAATCTTCTGGATAGTCACGTGAATTCCAGAATCCAGTTGTAATCTTGATCTGACATGAATAGCTGTTTACGTAGGCTCATACAGCGAATTTATATGAAATAAGATAGAAAATCCTAAAGATTAAGCATAAAACGTTTAAAAGTTACTAACCTGTTTATCTGTACGTAGATGTAATCTATTCCGAAAATGCTAAATAAACTTCACGATATTATCTTTTATAGATATATATATCGCGACACTTAATGAGTTTTTATCTATTCTTAAAATACCAAAACATTGATCAATGCTTGACGTTTTTTTACTTGATTTTAACCATGGCATTGGCATAGCCATCCATCGGATACTTATAGATAATGGAAAGAATTTACAGCAACTTTTTAGTCTACAAAAACGGTTAAACCATCGAAAGCAAGAATTTGACAGTTTGTATACAGAGCTTGATATAGAACATGAACTTAGTTCTCTGATTCATCCTAAAAGGAATAGTCTGATTGACCAATTTAATGTGCTAATGGGAAAGATGCTCTACAAAGCTATCATTTCAATGTTGTTAAAAATTCAAGATCACTTTGCATGATATTTTGACTGTACAATCAAGAATTACTCAATCAGTATTGGGTTGGTAGTAAAACTTCATTCAGTTTATGAAAAATTGATTCAAAGTTAAACTTGAATTATTCAAAAAACCATACTATCTTCCAGTATGTGACATATACTGATAAGCGACTCTATTGATTAATGGGTAAATAAAGTATTATGGCGAAGAAGTATTCCGCAGAAACCGTATTTATTGGTCAGAAAGATCTTCAAATAGAAGGGCTAAAAATTCCACCTCATTCCTTAGAAGCTGAGCAATCGGTATTGGGTGGATTAATGTTAGATAATGAGCGTTGGGAGTATGTCTCAGAACGAGTAACAAATACAGATTTTTTTAGTCGACCACATAGAACCATTTTTGCTAAAATGCAACGTCTGCTTGAACAAAGCAGACCAATTGATTTAATTACTTTATCTGAATCGTTAGAGCAGCAAGGCGAATTAGATAGTATTGGTGGCTTTGCCTATTTAGCGGAATTAGCTAAAAATACTCCAAGTGTTGCTAATATTAACGCTTATGCAGATATTGTGCGAGAACGTGCTGTTGTTCGTGACATGATTGCAGTGGCAAATGAGATCGCTGATGCAGGTTATGATCCTCAAGGTAGGACAAGCGAAGAGTTACTAGATTTAGCTGAATCACGTGTTTTTCAAATTGCTGAAACTCGTGCTAATAAATATGACGGTCCAAAAGGAATTGAAGAGATACTGTCGGAAACAGTAGAAAAAATTGAACAGCTATATCAAAAGCCTCATGATGGCGTAACAGGTGTTTCTACAGGTTATCAGGATCTGGATCGAAAAACAGCAGGATTACAAAACTCTGATCTTATTATCGTAGCAGCTCGACCTTCCATGGGTAAAACAACTTTTGCGATGAATTTATGTGAACATGCGGCCATGATAGAAGAAAAACCAGTTTTAATTTTTAGTCTAGAAATGCCAGCAAATCAAATCATGATGCGTATGTTAGCTTCTTTATCGCGTGTTGATCAAACGCGTATTCGTACTGGCCAACTGGATGACGAGGATTGGGCACGTATTTCCAGTACCATGGGGTTGTTGATGGAAAAACGCAATATGTACATTGATGACTCTGCTGGATTAACGCCGATAGAAATTCGTTCACGTGCTCGCCGGGTTTACCGTGAACATGGTGCTTTAAGTTTAATTATGATTGATTATCTTCAACTTATGCGTGTTCCTTCCCTATCTGATAATCGTACACTTGAGATTGCTGAAATCTCTCGTTCACTTAAATCATTGGCAAAAGAGTTACAAGTGCCAGTAATTGCATTATCGCAACTTAACCGTAGCTTAGAACAACGAGCGAATAAAAAACCAGTAAATTCAGATTTGCGGGAATCCGGTTCAATTGAACAGGATGCGGATTTAATTATATTTATTTATCGAGATGAAGTTTATAACGATAACTCAGATCTTAAAGGGATAGCAGAAATTATTATTGGTAAACAGCGTAATGGGCCGATTGGAACAGTGCGTCTAACTTTCAATGGACAATGGTCACGTTTTGATAATTATGCTGGGTCAATTATATATAATGACGAATAATTTATCTATTTAATTTAATATGGAGAGTAAAATGAAAGCGGCAACTGCTGTCATTCATCGCTATGCTCTACGTCACAATTTACAACGGGTTCGGGAAATTGCGGCTAATAGTCGTATAATTGCTGTCGTTAAAGCTAATGCTTATGGGCATGGCTTATTAGAAACGGCGCACACAGTTAAAGATCTGATTGATAGTTTTGGCGTTGCTCGTATTAGCGAAGCAATCGCATTACGTAAAAATAATATCAGCAATCCTATCTTATTATTAGAAGGTTTTTTTGATCTATCTGAATTACATATTATTACCAGATATGCAATTGACGTGGTTGTGCAGAGCATTGAGCAACTTGAAATTTTAGAACAGATTAAATTAGAAAAACCAATAAAAGTTTGGATGAAACTTGATACTGGTATGCACCGTTTGGGATTTAGACCTGAAGAAGCGGAAATGTCTTATACTCGCTTGATGGCATGTCATAACATCCAAAAGCCTATTAATATTATGAGTCATTTCAGTTGCGCTGATGAGCCTAGTTTACAACTAGTAACTGAACAGGAATTAGCTTGTTTTAATTCTTTTATAAAAGATAAAGATAGTGAAAAATCAATCGCTGCATCTGCTGGTATTCTATTATGGCAGACATCGCATTTTGATTGGGTGCGTCCTGGCATTATGATGTATGGTGTTTCAGGACAGAAAGGTAAAAAAGGAAAAGATTTTGGTCTGCTACCGGTGATGACACTTAAATCTAATTTAATTGCTATTCGTGAACATAAAGCCGGAGAGTCGGTTGGTTATGGTGGAATTTGGATTAGTAAGCAGGATACTAATCTTGGTGTGGTCGCGATTGGTTATGGCGATGGTTATCCACGTAATACCCCGTTAAACACGCCAGTACTAATAAATGGGCGCAAAGTGCCGATTGTTGGTAGAGTCTCTATGGATATGATTTCAGTAGATTTAGGCATTAAAACAAACGATAAAGTCGGTGATGAAGCAATTATATGGGGTGATCTATTGCCTGTTGAAGAAGTAGCTGCATATACTGGTATAAGTGATTATGAATTACTAACAAAGTTAACCTCACGGGTGACAATGGAATATTTGGACAAATAAATTTGTTATCGGTTATTTAATAAAATATACGTAATGATAGTGAGGAAATTTAAATGTTTCAGAATATTGATATTTTTACCGATGATTCCCTATTATTTAGAGATAAATTTAATAAAGATTAACGTGAAAATAAAATTAATCTTAGTATTGGTTTTTATTGTAAAAGCAAAAGTAATACTCTCCCAATCTGGAGTTCTTGCTAAATAAAATACTAAGCTTAATCAGTTGTCAGCTATCTCCGCGCCTTTATCTATTTAACGAGGGATTACTATATAACTATAGCTAGCGATTCAAAAACTGATTTTATGCTATGATTAGCAATTAAAAAAGAGAGTTATATACTTATTTATGCTGATAAGATTTCTAAAATTCTGTGCAAATATTATCCTATTGATTAATTTTATGGATAATTTCAAGAACAGAGGGATAATATGCTATAAAAAATCTATCTTTATATTGGTAAAAAATTCCATGAAATCTGATATCATCTCTGATCCTTTCCATGAACTTATCCGTAATAGTGATAAGTAGCTGATAAGCACCGCTGTTTTGAGGATGAGATTGTAACTATGTGCTACAATAAGATACTAAAAACACCGCCTTGTTTACTGAGATTAACAATCGATCATGACGATTATCTGCTATAGATAACCATGCAGACTAGTATGAGCGATATTAAAATTAAAGTACATAAAATAGAAGATCGCAATATAAACAGAAACTTCTTAAAGAACTCATGTTACCCTTTATCTAAAATATGTAAAAGTAGCAAAGAATTGCTACGATATCTGTATTGGCAAAGAGGAATGTCACCGATAATTTTAACAAAACCCTTTGTGGGAAGTTAGTTATAGATGAAAAACACATAGTCTCTCTACCAAGTTACAATCAGCAAACTGAAACAGCAATGATTTGAAAAGTTAACAGGTAATGGTGTCTTCCTAATTTATGCGAAATGCGTTACATTTATTTATTGGCCGATGATGGGATATACAATCATCGTCCTGTCAGGAAAGCTTATCGCTTTTACATGCTGTTCATTATTGTGGGCACTGCGCCATAGATGTAAAAATCTCGTTATTCTAGAAAATGATTATTAATAGTCAGAAGTGACTTGGCTTAACTTCTAATTCTCTTCAAGTAGGTGACTTAATTATATCTTCTAGGTTTGTGCTACGGTAGACTTGATACCCTTAGCTTTAAAATGGAATGCAAAATATTTTCATAGACACAGCGCTAACCTTGTTAAGTTACATAAAATACTCTTTGTGCTGTCTTCACTACCATAAATGAGATATATAACCAAAAGTTAAAGTTTAAAGTATAGGAACTTCTACCTACCAGAAGAGATAGTAGCGATGCTTCTAATAAATTCCTTGATGTTTTTGTTGGCAAGGTTTTTAGTGAAATATCATCCTGCAGAAATGAAGAAACTGGAGAAAAATCGAGAAGAATTGTTCCAATCCTATTCATTCTCTATCAGCGCACTTAGAATTAAATAAGAATAAAAATTCGGTTAATCAACTTTTACGGCAGTGAGAATATGAATCTGACGCGTGAAGCACTGTAGTTCGAAAACAACTCTTTTAATGATATTTAATCTGCTCCCGTCTGCTCAAAAACTGGAACTAGATAATGGTATTTATTACATTGTGTTGATACTGAGGATAAGCAACGTTCTCAATTTAAGGATTATAGAACATATTTACGAAAAATTAGAGTGGATAGAAGATTATCCTAACTCTATCATATAAGATTTACTAATAAATCGAAAAAGCTTTCTAGTTTAACATAAAATACTTAGAAAGTTCATTAATCAATTTTAACTCGTAATTAGGTTGTTCATATAATCGTCCAGTAGGACAGATAAATTTATTATTAATTTAATAATCGCCTAATTTTGTTTAGATTACATTTTGCATAGGAATATTAGTACAAAATCGCATGGAGAATGATATTTCTAAGTCTTAATATATAACTTTTAGAATTTTCTTTCGGGCCATTATAAAGAGCTATTAAGTTTTGATAGTTAAGAAATTGAATTCCTTTCTAAGTCAAGAAAGGAGGCATTCATTTTTGCTAAAATAAGATAGAATCGATTTACTGGGTCTATTGTAAGTTCTAATTTCATTGAAGTGCGTATTCTTTGAATTAATACACTAATTTTAAATATATTTAAACTCTAGATTTAACTTAATAACGCTTGTTTTCTCCATTTTATGCATTGTTGTTGACAACAATTTTGTTATTGGTTTAGCTGACCTGAATATCAATAAAAAGTAATTTGTTGACACACAAAATGCATTTGTACGGATTTATGCACAGGAATCACCTTTATCAGCAGAGTGAACCTCGATTTTTCGGTTATTTGCTAGCCGTTTTCTCCTACAGCGCTTTTATACCTTCGATAAAAGCGTGTCTCTCGTTTATAATTTGATAAGAAACCATAGTGATGTAACATTTTAACTATGCCTTTTCGTAATATAGTTTTGAGTAGCATCTAATTATCTTTTTCTTGCGTTAGCATCTGCTGCAGGTTCTACTTAGTTATATGATCATAGTAATGTATAACTACTACAACTCGGTAACTCCGCAGTTTTAACGTGAATACTGGGTATTTAGGTAGTGATAGAAATATTTTATACTATTTCCACACCTGCTATTTTATTTTTTCTCTAGTGTAGCGTGGGCTTTATACTGTCACTTTTAGGTAACGCTGCCACTTCTTTCTTGTGCAGAAGCGTATCAGATAAGGAAGATATTAGCATTTATCAGGTTTATAATTATAATGCAACAACTAGAGATAACAGCGCATCGTATAAAATAGTTTTGACGCTTCTTTTTAAGAACAGATCACGCAAATATAGAATATTTAATATCTAGACCGCGACAAGGTGACGAAGATATGAATAGGCGGATGTTGATTGAGTTGTTGATCATAAATGTGAAAGGCACAGAAGATACCAATTTTTTATACTCTGTTTGTATTCCACTATAACATAATGGGGTAGGTGAGGAGCTCCTTGTACAAAACAGAATATTAAGTCGCAGCCAGTTATTTTTAAAAAAGCCAAAAAAGATGGGCATAGTATGGAAGTAATATGTTAATAGTTGAAGTCGGGTAAAATATGAATCTGCTATGCTCTAACTATTGCTCTGTAGCTTTAAAGTCGCATGAACTACTAGATTTTAACTTATAGTTTAGCAGAAAATGACTGTTGAAAACATTCAGAATAGGCACAGCAGAAGCCGTCCCTGACACCCTATAACACAACTGTTATAGGTAAAAAGATTCGCTCTACAAATAAATGTGTTCCTAGCTGACGCTTCCAGCCTATTTTTAAGAAATTTATTTCAGCCATCATAAATGGTAAAAAGCAGTTTAATTAGGGTATATATATCTAGGTAAATTACGCCATCTTAGTTCCTTATAAGAAAAATAGAAATCGTAATTCTGTTCCAATTTGTTAGTTCTATTCATCTAGTTATTTTTGTACTCCTTAATGACATGAAAGAGAGAAGAATTATCCTTAGTTTCCTATAAATAATGAATTTATCACCAAAATATACTTTCATTAATTTCTCATCAATGTAAATTATATTCAGCATCATCGGATTAGTTACTATGGCGTTGCTTAAAGCTACGGATATTAGTAACTATAGGCGGATAATACTTGCGTGTCGAAAAAAATAAAGATCAGAATCTGCGCATTTTTATAATGACCTCTTTTGAGGTGTAATAAAAATTCAGTCGATCTCTCATCATCAATTTTGGTAAAATGGATCATAAAATATTTTGGATAAGCAATTGGTTATAAGACGTGACTATGTATTGTCTTTTTGATTTTACTGCTTTACGCTTTACTAGGAGGATTTATTCTAATAGCCATATCTCTGAATTTCTAAAAAAAAATCATATATCACATAGTATAAAACAGTACTCAGATTATCATATTCCTGAAGCAGGAGATAGTTTGCGTCACTCACAGACCATGGTGAGTTATGTTCGTGGTGTTGCATTATAACTTTTGGGTGGAGTAATTTTTTTTAAAATCATTATAACCTTTGAGTGAGTAAGGTTCCGTAGAACATAAAAATTTTATCCGGTGTTTTGAAAAACCAGAAGGGTATTGAATTACCAATATGAAGCTTAAGAACTTTATTGCTTCTTCTTTAAGACACTTGGTTTCTTTAAGAACTTATTCTCTATATATCGTAGTATACGTTATCCAATTTATTGAATTACTTATAATATTCAATTACTCTGTTTGAATCTCAATATTAATAGAATATAAAAATTTTTCTGCATATTTATGTATAGACACCAAACTCTTAGCTGGAAAAATTTAAATATATGATCTAATTTTTTAGAAAGGTTAGTTAAAATAATTAAATTAGATTAAATAAACTTTTATATCTTTTATAAGATTAATATATATAAAAATATAATATAAATTAAATTTATATTTTAGTCATGAGATGATTTTAGTAAGGAAAGAGTAAATTACTTATAGATTTATAGCAGTGTATTTTTATTGTAAATTATTTCTGGTTTTATAATATAAATATTCTTTATATAACATATAATTAAAGTTAATATATTATTATCATGCCTATATAAAAAAAGTTTTATACTGATTTTTTGATTTATAGTTTTTCTTAATCTGCATCATCTTTGATGACTATTTTATTTAGAAAAATGTATCCATTCTCGGTTATAAAATTGTTATTTGGGTCAGAGATTTTGGATTAAACTTATTCTCATAAAAATGAGAAGATAAGCCATGCTATTAGCATTTTGTCTGTCAATAGGTAAAACATGTTTATTATTAAACAATTTAAGTTAATAACTGTATATAGACAGTAAAAAATATTAAATTTATAGAAATAAATTTTAATCTATATTAGAAAATAAAAGTTATATTTTAGTTAACGTTGTATTTAAGTTAAATATTACGAGAGATTCTATTATCTAAGCATTGTTTCTATATTTTAGATAGTTTATGTAAATATTTTTATATAAACTTATTTTGTTTAATTGATTAAAGTAATTTTTTATAAAATAAAATTTATCTTTGTGATAAAGATAAAGATAAAGGATTTTTAATAAAAATTATTTAAATTTTATTATCAATGGTAGCAAAATTTTTTTTGGTAAAAGTTTTTTGTGATTTATGATATGGTTTAAATTTTATTTAATAATTGATATTAATTATAGATTTGTGAACAATGATAGTTGTTGATATTATCAATAAAATTAATTATATTGTGATTAATAAATAGCGAAAGCAAAGTGCTTTTAAAATTGGCATTTCTTGAGATAATGATATATAAAACAAAATATCAGTTATATTAGTTGCTAATTAATAGTGTTATTTTAATGAGTTATCACGTTTTTAGCTAATGATATTTTTAATTTACAGTTTAAAGTAAAAATGTGAAGAGAGAATTATTTTATATAAATAGTTATTAGAAAAATTAAGTTTAATAAAATTAATATTTATCTATCTATTTTTATTTTTTCTTATCCTATAATTAGGGTTAATATTCTCTGTAATATTTTACTAATTTAAAAGCAATGTAATGATATTTATTTTTATAAATAAAAGTAACCAGTGAATATGTAAATAGACATTGACATACTTGCTTATTATTAAGCTTTTGCAATGTATCTTATTGCTGCTCTTTGTATGTGTTACTTAATGTTTTTTATAGTGTTTATACCTTGGTGATAAGCCCCCAAGGTGAAGTGAAGCGTATCTCTTATGAATCGGATATTAATTCTGCTGATACTTTCCCGTTTGCGTATATTAGTTAAATTTTACTTGATTGGAATATTTTTGTTATTTTGATGTTGAAGCGTTACTCTTTTATGTGTAGGCAGTCTCTATTAAAGATAGAGACTGATTAAGTTTTATTGAGAACATTTTTATATTATTACTATTATTCGTGCACTTATTCTACTTTGTTCGTATTTATGATACTTAATTGGACATCAGTGCGTTCATCTTTGTTATGTTAAAAAACTGAGTCAAATAATTAAAACCAACAATCATCACCCATAGTAAATTGAGGCATTTAAATATAAGATTATACCATCACTTGCATTAATTTAAATAGTTAAAATAACCTTTATCCTTTGCAAATACAGGATAATTGTTTGTAGTAACCCAAAATTATGGGATATCATGTTCATATCTATCTTTGTATGAGTAAATTAGAATATGTTTTACATAAAACATTGAATTCAGCAGAAAAAATTCTTTCTGACCGTACAATTTTAACTTTTCCTATTTCTATGTTGGAATAGGGACTTCTTTCACTGTAGTGAAAGAAGTCCCTCAATTTTGCTCTTAGGTACTAAGAGCGTTATCGAGATAGACTAATTTATGATTGTTGTCGGAACCTATCTCATAATACAGCTTCTATCATTCAATGATTTTATGATTAAATATTAGCGATTAAATAAGTAATCTTTATGAGATTGTTGCTAACTTTAGTTGTATGTACGATATTTATTCTGTTGTTTAGGGGGTTTATAAATTTTTCTATTCATGTCTATAGGGATAGACAAGGTTGTATTCCACCCTAGGAATACTTATATACAAGCTTTATTATGATAATAATAAATCAGTAAAGAATGTTATCCATTATCATATAAGTGGCAGCAATTAGGGTATTTACATCACGCTAATATGCAATCTGAAAAAGAGCGTAAGCGTGGCAAAAGAATAGTGGTCAAAATGCCATCCTCATTTTACTGAAATATAAGATTTAAAACATAAATCATCCAGCTTAATAAAATCAATGTGTTGCAGTTGTAATAAACATGATCAAGCGTTGTGGTGCACAAAATAATAACAGATTATATAACACAATGGAGTATTCAGATAAGCATGGTAAGCTTATGATCATTGTAATGATTTAATAATTTTAGAACTATATATAGTGCTTTTAACACACTGAAGTCACTCTTGTGCTGATTTGATCTACTACAATAACTGTCATGCTCGCTGAGCGTCTGATAGTGTTAGTACCGGAGAAGAAGTGATGTGATTAAACCGGAGAAAAATCCCCTGCCTATATAGCTATCTATTATACTATCAGATTGTATCAAGAATAAAACTTTTAATAGCACTGTCTGCCGTTATTTCATTCTGATTTTAGCAGATAATAGTTTTAATTGGGTATATTGTAAGAGATATTAGCAAATTTAGTGTATGGATTTGTTAAATTACGCTTCACTCTGATACTTTAGAAAACTCTTCTCCATATTTAAATTATATGTTGCTTACAAATAACCAGAAGGTCAGAAGGTTAACTCTTCTCAGCCGGTTCTAGCTTTTATAAGAAGACTAAAGCAGATTAAATACCATTAAAAGGTTATTTTTCGAACTACAGTATTTCATATGTCCTCTTAATAAGCTTATTGTCATAAAATCCGATTGAATCAAATTTATTGTTCTTATTGAGATCAGTGTGCTAATGGGAAGCATAGAATGCCAGTTATTTTTCTGGCTCTTTCTCCAATTTCTTCATCTCTTTAGGATGCTTATGCTGAAAATCTTGCTAACAAAATATCAAGGGATTTATTATTGGTATCACAGCTCTCTGCTACTCAGACCTCCGAAATTCATCTTAACTTTTGGTTGCATATCTTTTTAAAGGAAGTGAAGACAGAATATTAGTTATTTCTATATCCAGCAGTATTGGTATTGCATGCCAGAGAATACCTTTGGATTGCATTATAAAAAAGAGAATCCCATCTACCGTAGCAATCCTTGGAGATATAGTTAAGCCATGTTTTTCATAGAGAGCATTAATAAGTTTATCCTAGTTTTCTTCTGACTTTCAATATGTATCTTCAACCGTAATTAGATTTTTACATGATCCTTAGTGGCACCAATGTAACTAGCAGAAAAAGGCAATTAGCTTCTTGATAGGACGGTTATGCCTTAAGCTAAGAAATAAATATAGAACATATTGCTTAAATCACGTAGAGAGACACCAACTATTACCTATGCTCTTCAAGGCATCGATATTCAGTTTGCTGATGAGTGACTCCACAAAGCATGATGTGCTTCTCACTGAGAATCCACAGAGTTTTGTGAAAATTATTAAATAGTGAAAACTAGTTTAGTTGTGCGGGAGATAATATCTCTTGGTATCTTTCCAGAGGAATAGAAATTGTCATTCTGTCCTCGCATCAGTTAGCTTTATCAGTATATCCATCTTTGTATTTGTCTCAGATGGTAGAAGGAGATGGGGTTATTCCTAATCTCTATAAGAGATGAATTCATCAGAAAGTATATATTACTCAGGGATTGCTCTCTTAATACAATTGTAGCTAGCATCATCAGATTTACCTTAGGAATTTGCTTAAAACTCAAGGATAATCGTGAGTATAGGTGGATAAATACTTTTGTATCGAGAAAAAAAATTAGGAACTGGGAGTTGGATGCAGTGTTGTATGGGCCTTTTTTATAGTATTATAAAAATTTAGTCGATTTTTGTCATCATTAATTTCAAAAAAGAAATCATAAAGCACTTCGAATAAACAGGCAGTGTATAATACCTGAAGTTGCGTATTATTTTCTGATTTATTAAAATTACGTTTTTAGGAGATTTATTTTGAGTGATATCTATATAAATTTTTTAAAATTAAGATCTCACGGAGTATAAAGAAATATTCAACTAATGAATATGCACGTAACAGAGTAGCTTTCTCCTGATTACACTTTAATAAGGTTGCGCTACATTCAAAGTTTAATGTAAAATGTTTTAGGAGTTTTCTTTAGCTGATCATCGATAAGAGTCTATCTTTTACTTGGGTAAAGCAAAATTCTATAAAACCTTTGCCAGCAAATATAAAATTAATTATCATCGCCTAATAAGGTTAGGGTAATAAGATAGTTCTTGGTAAGGAATTCTACATTTAAAATATGAATAATTATATCAGACAATTAAAGGGATAGTTAAGTAGATTCCATGGTATGGGATTATTTATTTACTGAATTATCTGAACTAGAGATAATTGTTTTAAATCAGAACAATTGAAATACAGTCATGCCTAAAAATTGCTCTGCGAGCAAAACAACAACTTTTGCTAAAATAGCCGATTCAGAACAGTACCAGTGAATTATTTAATATATCAGCATAAACCCCCACCACGTCCACAGGCATAAACCTGACATAACCCGCCCGCTATCTTTATTTATAATATCTACACTAAGATACATTTAATAAAGTGGTAATGGAAGACATAATTTAAAATGAGTAATATAAGGTTTATTACTGGAATTGATGAAGAGAAAGTAAAAAGTATCAAGTTTAGGCTTGTTTTAGCTATTTGAAAATATTGCTATTGCTTATTGCTGTTATAAGCACATAATAACAATTATTTTATCCTGAATAATTCAAGAAGAATCAAGTTATTATGAAACTTAGATTCATGTAATATTTAACTAGTAGTTAACTTTTAGGTTCAGCTATAAATTTAACATTATTAATTATTATTTATAATATGATTATTTATCAGCCCCTCTTTTGCCTTATAGTTAGTTATGTTAATTTCTGGTGTATTGGTTTTAGAGGATGCTGGCAGTATCCTGCCTGATTAATTTCATAAATGATTTTAATAATAAAAAGATTATATCACATGAAAAGTCTAGCCTATACAGCTATCTACAAAACTAAATGTTACTTTAATCCCTTGCATGAACTCATCCATAATGCTAACAGACAGTTTATAGTCACCGCTGTTTGAGACGCACTTAGACTCGAAACCATGCTAGACAACATACTTCAACGCTGCCTTGTTTACGGATCTTATCGGTCGTTCATAATAGTTATTTGCCCAAGTAAACCCCATTTATAGACTGGTTTTGGAGATATTGAGATAAAGTGCCTAAGATTATTAAATAGAATCGCAGTGACAACGGAATATTCTTCAAGAGCTTGTTTCTATTACTTTATTTGAAGTGTGTGAAAATTGGCAAAGAGTTGCTCTCCTGCTCTGTATATGAAAGACATTTATCTACCTGTGATTTTCACGACGCCATGATTCCGATCTTCTCAATAAAAGCAGATGTTCCCTCCTCTGCCGGTAGAATAAGGAGACTAAAACAGCAATAACTTAAATAACGTATTAAAGGTCGTTCCTTTACGTAATTTAAGCTATACTCTTCCCTAACGTTTATTTTTAGAACAATGACATTATACCCTACTGTCAGATACGATAATCGCCTTTGCCTTATGGTCAAATCGGTAGCACTGCGAATAGATGTAAAAATCTCATTTGTTCTCGAAGATGCTTATCGTAAATAAGAATAGAATGTAGCACACTATGGTGTGATCATAGTAGCTACTCCTATAAGTGGATGTTCATGATTTAAATACTGTTTTATACTCTGCAATATATTAATTTTTATGAATTTAGCAGATTACTCAGAAGAAATATTCTAGAAAGCGTAAATTGGATAAGTCAGAAAGGGACAACAGACGACTTCAGTTGTTATGCTATCTTTTTACCCAAAGAATTTTATGATTTTCCTTCTGAAATTAATGAAGACAGACTGACTAAATTTATTACACATCAAAATAGGCCATATAGCAATTATTGACTCCTGTCCTTAATTTTTTCGACACGAAAGTGTATTACCCTTCTTTAATTACGATTATCTAGATTTTTAAAACGCTCAGGAAAGCCTGTGATTCTGGATACAACTGGCATTGAGGAGCAATGTATGAAAGTATGATTCCCGATGAATTTATTACCTATAGGAAATTATAGAATAATTTACGTCTCCTTAGCTCATAAAATAAATGTAAAGATTAACTTTGTCAATAGACTTTGACGAATATAGACAGGATGATGATTTTTATTTCTCTGGCAGATACCCCTTAGAGAGTATCTTATTAAAAGATATATATCCTCTCAAGGCCAATTAAAGTAGTTTTCACCATTTATATGATAACTGGAATAAATTTCTTGAAAAATATAGTGAACGTATTAACTTATAGATTCGTCGCTCTGTAGAGCGAACGGTTGCCCTGCAGCACTTTGTATAATAGAATTTTATCTTGTTACTCTACTGCTGCGTCTCTCTCCTGAATATTTCCATCGCTGTTTTTTTTCAAAAGTTATAAATCAAAAAATCCTGGAGTTAATATGGCTTCAAAGCTACCTGAGTAGTATTAGCATAATAACTTCATATTTCATCCAATTGCAACTAGCAACATACTATTTTTACTATTTCTCATTTTCTTTAGCCTTTTTTAATAATAACTATCCACTCTCAACGCCTCTGTTTCGCACCACACACCTGCACTTATACTGCACTGGATATATGTATAAATAGAATATTGAAATTGGTATCTTCTATGCTTCGCATGCTTATCTAAAAATTTAATTAACATCTGCATGTTCATATCTGCATCACTTATAACGGTTTAGATATTAAACATGTTGTATGACGTGATCTATTTTTGGAAAAATAGCAGTCTAAAGGAGATCATCCATGGAAGAGGCATTGTGTCATTAGGCTGATGCGTCATAAGATGACTTGATAAATTTAGTATCTTCTTAGTCTTGTTTCATATCCGTGGCAGAAAGCAGTATCAGCATACCATGAAGGTGCAGTGGGAACGTTACTGAAAAAGTACACTTCGATAAAAAAAAATTAAAGTGGCATGGCATAGTCTTAAATTATCTTAATCGCTAATTTAATTCGGTATTCGCATTAAAACTGCAGCATTTACCGAAGAGGAGAGGAGTTGTATATGATCATATGATCAACGGATTAATCAGTACTGGCAACAGGGATCTCCTATAACGTAAGAAAGATAATCGAGTGCTATATTAGTTATATTTCGACTATATATTCTAAGATGATAAGTTATTATGGGCTCTTATCGAATCCTCAAAGAGGCATATTATTATCAAAGGTGTTAAGATACTGGAGATAATTTATAAAAACTGGAAAATTGGTGTTCACCGTTCTAATGAAAAAATTCTGCACACAGATTCGTAAAAATACATTCTCTGTAGCGGGCGACATGATGCTTTTTTTATCGACACCAACTTGACTAGCACTAGATATCGAAATTGTTCTTAGAAAGAATCTATAAAATAAAAAACGGGAGTTATTAAGCCGAAATACTAGAGTTAACGTTTCCAAATTAGTGCATTAAGTTAAAGAATATAAACTCAGATAAAATTTTAACTTATAATAAATTAAGTAACTAATTTTCTATCCATTTTTAATAAAAGTGGATCACTTTCTTCTTAACTTAAAGAGAGATTCAATTTCCTAACCATGAATTAGACCGAACTCTTCTTTAATACCTGGCTAGCACGTTGCTTAATTGCATTTCCCAGGCTTGCTCCTGGAATAACACGGTGATTAATTTTTAAATATAATGACAAATATATTTAAGGATAGGCAGCAACAATGCTGCTTGGTATACAAAATGGCTTATGTCTTGGCTTCACTCCTTTAAAGGCATACAGAACCGAAAGTTAAGATGAGATGAAGAAGATTTGGTTAATAGGATAGCGATAATGTTGCTAATAAAGCTTATGATATTTTATTAGTAAAGGTTTTAGCAAATATCTGCTGAAACGATGAAGAATCTAAGGAAAGATCAAGAATAATAACTGGCATTCTACAACTTCCCGTCAATGCGCTGGTGTCAGTAAGAACGATAAATCCGATTGAATCAGATAAGGAATAGAATTTTAGCCTGCTGACTATGTTGTTAAACACATCCTAATTTTATGAGATAGAACAGGTTCATGAAGGATCAGAGCAAAGAATAATCATAATATATTAAATCACTAATAACTAAAAATTTATGATTATTATATTAAATAATATGTGTGATATATAATCATGATTATGATCAAAATTCTATTTAAGATTGGTATAAGAGATTAAATTTTAAGGAACCTTATTTAATTTGTATGTATTAATGGAGTTTTTAACTGGATTATTTTAATAATATAATGATAAAATATTTGATTTTATTAAAATAGCAAAGGTTATTTGTATAATAAATTTATAGCAGATAAAGTGCATTATTTTAAGATTTATTATCCTAAGTTCATGGTTGTTATATAAAGAAGTTAGAAAGATAAAAACTTTTTTATATTACATGAGAAAATCTTAATTAATATAGGTAAATGCAGTAGTTACGCGTTTAACGCCATCTGTCTCACTGGCAATTTTTGCTGCAATAGTTCCTTCTTCTTGAGTTAAAATCCCAAGTAAAAACACCTCCCCCCCTTCGGTAATAACTTTTATAGTTGATGATTTAACTGAATTATTGGTAAGAATTTGAGATCTTATTTTGGTAGTTATCCAAATATCTTTAGAGGTCATACCAAGATCAACTGGCGTAGCCTGACGGATCTCATTATAAACAGCTTCAACACCTTCTACTTTAATTGCTATTTGTTTTGCTTTTTCAGCTAATACAAGATCTGGCGCTTGTCCGGTAAGTAGTATCTTACCTTCATAAGCTGTTGTAATAATACGTGCATTGCAGGTAATTTCTTGATCTTTATTAATAGCAGCACTAACACGTGCTTCTAATGTTCCATCATCGACCTGACGACCGATACTTCTTGGATCCGTTGCACTTTTTGTGGCTACCGCTGCTGACCCTATTACAACAGCACCAATGCATCCTTGTAATAAAAGGATAGTGCATATTATGGTAATTAAAAGAAGTAGTCTCATTATTATATATTCTATATGAACGCATATCTGTTTGGAGGATATCTTAAATTTAGAAATTAATGGCAGTTAAAGCTCTATATCCGTCTTTATTGCAGATATTACAGCTGATCTCTATGGTAAAAATTCGCTGACTCATACCCTATACTCCTAATGAGTTTTAAGCTCAATAAACAATCCAGATCTAGCAAGTTACAGATCTTATTTATTGTTATTATAACTACTGTTGACTATGTAACCTTTTATCATTCATCCTTAATCTTTAAAAGAGTTAAGGTTCATTAACACATATTATTCAAAACAGTTTTATGCTGATGTATTTTTGTCAGCTTCGATTATGGGCTATAAAAGAATCTATATCGTATAGGCTATTTTGTTAGCTATTCTGATCACCACTACGCTGGACGGCTGCTTTTTATTATAATTATCCTCTAAGAGGGCAGTTTTTGAAAAGTAGTGTGGTTTAGTATTCCCTTGCGTCATGAATAAACAATATTCACAGATAAATATAATTACGTTTACTAATACTCAGTAGTTGTATCTTCTCTGTCAGTGCTAGTTTGTTTTAACACTAAGTACGATATAGATAGAGAAGTCTTGCTCTGCCTAGAATGGCATTACCATTCCATTGTTGCAACTTCGGAAGTGTGTGATAAGCGGCCTAATATCATAGATTTGTATAATTTATTGCTATCCGCCATCTCGTTTTTTTTTCAGCTAGTCACTGTTTCTATTCAACCATTTCAATATCAAGGTCAACTAGTCATTGATATTGATCTTTAATCTAGTAAATTAGGAATGACAGCAAGTTTTCCTTAAGCGATCAATAATTCCTGTTATATTATTGTTTAATAACCCCCATTCTTACTGTACTTTTTTGCTAAACTCTAATAATCGATGTATAGATCGTTGATCTGAGCTGGATGAAGTTTTGCAAACTAGTATAGCGAATTTTATATAGAGATAAATATGGTCTTGTTCTCTTCGCTTTTAACGGCAAGTCTCTTTACTTGGTTGTTGAATCGTCATCTAAATAGCGTAAGCATCTATAATGTCATTTTGTTATTTGTTACTAACATTTTAATGAATTTACCTTGAAGTAATCGAACTTTATACCTCACTTTTTAGTTTCCTAGCCTAACACTGATAGAGGGAATTTTCCTCACATACTTCCATGACAATAAAACAAAGTTTTCAATTAGTAAAGTATGCTAAATAAAGCATCTTGTTTAAGTTGTTTATCAAAAATTTAACTGTGTATTTTTAATGCAATGGATATATATTGGATGTTTTCCAATATCAATGTCAATAGAGATGTATTCATATTGTAGATCCTCCCAATTATCAAGAAGCCTTGCTCATCCCATATTGGTAATCTGATGTCAGAAGTTTACAGGTAGACACATTTTATCTACTGAACCCTTCGTTGGCGGTTAAATAGTTGGAATGCGTTCATTATATTCTCCTTAGTCATCTTGATACGGAAAAAGTATATTATCGATTAGGTCAGATAAACAATTAACTGTTAATAGATGAACTTCTTGAATTCTGATACTTCTTTGCGAAGGTATTCGAATTTCTACATCTTGTGTGCCTAGTAAGCCGGCTAATTCTCCTCCATCATGACCAGTTAAGGCTACAATCGTCATATCCCGTGTAAGTGAAGCTTCAATCGCTTTTATCATAACGTGACTATCGCCTTTGGTAGCAATTGCAAGGAGTACATCACCAGATTGTCCTAATGCACGAATTTGTTTTGCATACACTTCTTCGGGTTTTTGGCTATTAGCGATAGAGGTTATAATCGCATTATCTGTGTTGAGAGATAATGCGGGGAGACTTGGACGTTCAGCTTCAAATTGATTGATCATGTTGCTTGCAAAGCCTTGCGCTATAACTGAGGAGCCGCCACTGCCGCAACATAAGATTTTATTACCATTTAGTAATGCGTGAACAATCATAATCGCTGCACGAGAAATAGCATCAGGTAATACTTCAGCAGCGGCAATTTGTGTTTGAATACTTTCGGTAAAACAGGCTTTGATTTTCTCCAACACGTTAAGACCTACTTACATATAATTAATGGATGGTATCATAGTCACTAAAGAAATTTGATAACAATTTAAATTGATTGCCGGTAATAGAATAAATATCAAAGGTTTATTAATAAACCTGGTGTATGGTAATTATGCTCCACTCTGATACTTCGTGAATCTGGCTATCCATCCTTAAATTGGATGTTATTTATCACAATGGTCAGCAGGTCAAATTCTTTTATCTCGTTCTCGATTTTTTAAATAGATGGAAGCAGATTAAATACCATAAATGGTTATTTTTTGAACTGCAACTCTTTGCGAGTTAACTTCATAACTTCAATGTCGCAAAATTTAATTCAATCGAATTTATCGTTCTTATTGACGCCCAGTGCGCTGACGAGAAGACATAGAATGCCAGCAGCTCTTTTCCATCTTTTCAGGTTCTTCATCGCTCCAGGATACTTCGCTAAAACTCTTTATAACAAAACATCAAGGGATTGATTAGTGGTATCGCAGCTCTTTACTATCCAGAGCTCTCCATAAACTTAATCTTTAACTTTCGGTTTTATAAACTTTATGGAATGAAGGTAGAATATTGTTTATTTTGTATACTCAACAACATTGGTGCTGCGTGCCGAAAATATCTTTTCCATTACACTCCAAAATTAATGGTAGGAAACCCATAGTGGACCTGAAAATACGGTTAAGCCCTGCGCTCGTAGTCCATTGAGATGCTTGATCCAACCTTGCTCTGACTCTCAATAAGCATTTTCTAGCGCAATGAGCTTATTACCACCATGTAGTGCCGCCGATAATTAAGCAGCAGGTAAAAGTATCAACTTTCCTGACAGTCGGTATATGTCATTGCCCAAGAAATAAACGTAGCGTGTATCCAGTTAAATCATGCAGGAACATTACCTATGCTTTTTAAAGTATTGCTTTTTCAATCTACTGATGCTACTAAGCAGAGAGATTATGTGCTTTCATTAATAATTATACTAGAACTTCATGAAAATCACCGGTGAATGTGCCTCGCAAGTACAGGCATGAGAGCAGCACTTTGCTGCTTTTATACGCTTCAGATAGGGCAGTAATAATGAGCTGTAAAAGTATATTTCGTTGCTGCTGAGAGATCTATTGACATTCAGCAGTTTAATCTTAACATCAGCAATACCAATCTACATGGTGGTTCGTTATGGAAAATAAGTATTATTGACGAGACGAGATTATACTAGTCAATAAATCGGCGTTCAGCATATTGTTATAGCCATGGCGTTGAAGCCTTCATCTCAACAGCGACGTTATCAGATATTTATCACCATTACAGATGAATTCATGCAATGTATCAGATAATATCTGATTTTACGTCTCTCTTATAGAGTAGAGTTTTATGATGTATCACCTTTCTGTTGTTGAAATTATCCCCAAAATTAATCATCAGGATACATTATCATTCCTGAAACTCCATATACTAGAAATGGTATAATTCAATAATTTTTGTTGCAAGAATTTTAAATATTTGCTAAAATGTTAGAGTACAATAAATAATCTGAAACTACTAAGATTGATAATACAGATAAAGTCAATATTATTTTACGGTTTTTGAAAAACGTTTTTCTGCTTCATCCCAGTTAATAACTGACCAAAAAGCTTTGATATATTCAAAGCGACGATTTTCATATTTAAGATAATATGCATGTTCCCAGATATCAAGCCCTATAATAGGGTAACCAGAAACACCAGAAATAGCCTTACCCATTAGTGGGTTATCTTGATTAGCTGTCGAAACGACCGCAAGCTCCTCATTTAATCTCAATACTAACCATGCCCAACCAGAACCAAAATGAGTTGTTGCTGTTTTTTCAAAGATTTCTTTAAAATCTTTAACGCTACCAAAATTAGCTTCAATCGCAGATTTCAATTCACCATGTAGTTCAGTACCTAATTTTAAACCATTCCAAAACATGCTATGATTAGCATGCCCACCTGCATTATTGCGTAAAAGAGTACTCTTATCGGCAGGTATTTTTTCTAAATTTTGAATTAAATCATAAACATCAAACTTAGCAAGCTCAGGAAGATCTTTTAACGCATTATTTGTATTATTGATATATGTTTGGTGATGCTTGGTATGATGGATCCTCATTGTCCTTTCATCAAAATATGGTTCTAGTGCCCAATATTCATAAGGTAAGGAAGGTAATGTATAGCTCATGTGTATTAACTCCTGTTACTTAAATATGAAATGAATATTTCAATTAATCTGTATTTTACAAGGATTTCAATAATATTGAAAACAATTATAAACAATATATTTTTTAAGGGTTTTATTTCTCCATATATAATATATATGTATTAGCTAATTAAATTGAAATAAACTTTTTTTATAAAATTATCAATAAAAATTTAAAAAAATAATTAATTAAGAGTTATTAATAAATTTATTATATGACGATCAGATACGTTTCATTCTGATGCTTTCTGAATCTGTTTTCTATCATTTAATTGAACCTTGCTTATATCAGATCGGTCATCAGGTTAAATCTACTGAGATGCAGTTCCAACTTTTCTCGGCAGACAGTAGAAACTTAAATACCATTAAAATGGTTGTTTTTTCTCGAACTGCATCTTTTTATGTATCAACTTGGTATCCTCAATGTTACAAAAACCTGATTTAATTAGATTTGTTCTTATTATTGACGCCAAGTTGCGCTTAACAAAAAATCATAGAATGCCAGTGCCTCTTCTCGATTTTTTCAATTTCTTCAGCGCTTATAACATTGCTAAAAACATCAAGGGCTTTATTAGTAGTATCGCGATTTTCTGGTAATATAACTCCCGTAGCTCACCTTAAGCTTTCAGTTGCATACTTTTAACAAGTGAAGCCACTATATCAGATATTTTATGTTTTAATAGAATTTGTACTACATGTCTTAAAATATCTTTGCTGTTACATTCTAAAAACAAAAAGCACCATTTCCACATAGCAATCCTAGAGATATACTTAAGCAACGCGCTTACCAGACATTAAAAAGTTTAGCCCAGTTTTCTTCTAATTTTCAATAACTCTCTTAGGGTAAAACAAGTTCTTTATCTCCATGCGTAGTATCGTCGATAATGAAGCAGAAGGCAAAATCGATTAGATTACCTGACAGAAAACGACATACGTCTTAAGCCAAGAAATAAATGTAGATGTATAGCTTAAATCACGTATGGGTGTCCACCATTGCCAATGTTCTTCAAACTATCGCTATTTTAATCTGCTAATGGTATCCAGTAGAAAAGGTCATGTTGCCTTCTCATCAAGAAGCGTACTGGAGCTTAGTATAAATTCTGGTAGAGAAGATACCTAGCAGGTATAATCATGGCAGTAACTGTCTTCATCGTTTTTTTGCATCTTTAAGATAGATAAGACGATAGAGCGAGTTGTTTAATAATATTCTGTTTCTGCGCTATGATTTATAATCTTAGTCATTTTAATCTTATCATCGCCCATACTAGTATGTATAGTTCTTTGTAGCAAATAATCGTTACGGACGACAGTATAAATATTTGTTGAAAGGCGACGGTTCAGTATATTATCGTAGTATGACTTTTAGCTCAGATTCAACAGTGATGTTTATCAGATAACTATATCACAATTACAGATTAGTTCATGCAATGAACTAAGAGGTAATATCTAGTTTTTCGGATATCTTGTATCCTAGATTTTTCATAGCATATTTATCTCTTTCTTGTTTAAATCATCCATGAAATCAATCAGCAGGATACGACAGCATCTCCAAAACATCATAAACCAGAAATAAGTATAACTCAGGAGGAAGGCAATGATGCTTGTGTAATTTAATCGATACACGTTACGTTTATTTCTTTGCCGATGACATATTATCGTCCTGCTAAGCATACTGTATCGCCTTTGCCTTCTGCTCATTATTAATATTACTGTATAGATCCAAGGAGACAGTTGTACTTAAAATAAGTTCTTGAGAATAAGAAATAAACTGGACTTAATTTCTAATGTCTTGCAAGATCTGGGATTTAACTGCATCTCCAAGATTGCTACTGGATCAGATGTCTTTAATTTTTTAAATTCAATGATAAAGATATTTCCGAACATGTAGCAGCAACTCTGCTAGCTATATAAGACAGCTATGTGCTAATTTTACTCCACAAAGGCATGTAATCGAAAATTAAGATGATCTAAATGAGTTATAACTAGCAGAGAGTCGCGATGCCAATAATAAAGCTTAATGTTTTATTGATAAAATTTAGCTAAGTATTATCCTGGAGCGATGAAAAAGCTGAAGAAAGATTTAAAAGAATGGCTGACATTCTATGCCTCTCCATCAGCACGCTGGTTGTTGTTAATAAGAATGAGGAATCCAATTTGGATATCGGTTTTTCGACAGTGAGACTATGAATTTAACGTTAAAAGAACTGTAGTTCGAGAAAAAATTATTTTAATGATACTTAATCTCCTCTAGTTTGTTCAGAAAAGCTGAGACTAACTAAAGGAATTTGAACTGTTGATCCTAGTGGTAAGTAAAATTCAATTTAAGTATGAAGAACAGATTCATGAAGGATCAGAGTGAAACGTAGTTTGCTGCTTCCATACATTAGATTTGCTAATAATTAAAAATTATAACTCTTGTTAATTATTTATTATAAACAAATAAAAAGAAACTTTAATTAGTTTCTACCTTTATTGGTTTTATCATTTTTTATAAATAAAATTAAATATTAATTTATTAATATATTTAAATCAATTTTTTAATATAAATAATTGATTCTTGAAATTAGTCTTCTTTCTTCAGTTTTGCGTGGAAGAGAAAATTATTTTTTATAGATAATAAAACCAATCGCATCATAAACCTTACTAAGGGTTATTTGAGCGCGGTCCTCTGCTCTGCTAGCACCTTCAGACATAATATCATTCAATAATTTTTCGTTATTACGAAATTCATTAAAACGAGTTTGGATATTTATTAACATAGATGAAACAGCTTCAGCAACGGTATTTTTAAGATCACCATATATTTTCCCGGCAAATTGTTTTTCTATATCCAAGGTAGATGTACCTGTTACGCCAGAAAGAATATCTATCAAATTAGAAATACCTGGTTTTTTTTCTAAATCATAATAAATTCGTGGTGGTTTATTAGAATCAGTAAGGGCACGTTTTATTTTTTTAGCTGCTGATTTAGGATTTTCTAATAAAGTTATTACATTATTGCGGTTATCATCTGATTTTGACATCTTTTTTTGTGTTTCTTGTAGAGAGATAATCCGCGCTCCTTTTTCAGGAATAAAGGGATTTGGTATGGTGAATATTTCACCATAGAGAGAATTAAAACGTTGAGCAATATCACGGCTTAATTCTAAATGTTGTTTTTGATCAATACCAACCGGAACTTGGTTTGCCTGATAAAGTAAAATATCAGCAGCCATTAATACTGGATAATCAAATAATCCAGTATTAATATTTTTAGTATGACCAGTTGATTTATTTTTAAATTGTGTCATGCGCCTTAATTCACTAAAATAGGTATAACAGTTAAGTACCCAATTAAGTTGGGTATGTTGAGGAACATGGGATTGAACAAAAATAATACTTTTTTTAGCATCAATACCACAAGCTAAGTATAAGGCTAATGTATCAAGCGTACGCTTTCTTAATTCTTTTGGATCTTGATAGACTGTAATAGCATGTTGATCAACAATACAATAAATACAGTCATAATTATTTTGCATCTTGACCCATTGGCGTAATGCACCAATATAGTTGCCAATGGTTAACTCCCCAGATGGTTGAGCCCCACTAAATACAATTAGTTTTTTATGAGTATTAATTAATTTTATAGGGGAGATCTTCATGTTATTATTCCAGAATTGTTAAATGTAGTAATTCTAACGCAGGAAGTTGATTGGTAAAGTTATCTAAGATAAAATCTGATTTACTATAATAGTAAAGATTCAATATAGTTATATCTATAAGTTTAAAACTACACAAGGATAATCTGCAACTTTAACAGCTAAGATATCATTATGAGAATTGCCGATAAATAATATTTGATCTTTATGTAGGATGTAGGTAAATTTTCTTTTGTAGGAAATAGTGAACTGAATTAAGGGCTTCTCTTTTACTTCATCACTCCCTAATTTTAAAGAAAATTAGAAGTCAATGATTAATTTTAATAAAAGATCAATAAATGCTGTTAACTTATATTGACAAAGGTTATTTGGCTATTTCTGCTAACCTGATAGGTACAGTCGATTAATGGTACGATATAATTTAAATTAAATGTGATAACTTAATACTAGTTTTTTAAATGGAATCAGTTGCCTTAGTTAATTTTTTACGCATAGCATTAATAACAGTTTTGTAATCTGGTTGATTAAAAATTGCAGAACCAGCGACAAAAGTATCAGCACCTGCATTTGCAACATTAATAATATTATTAATGTTGATCCCTCCATCAACTTCTAATCGAATATTAGAACCGTTATAATCGATCATTTTACGAACTTGACGTAATTTATTTAGGGTTTGTGGAATAAAAGATTGTCCACCAAAACCAGGAATTACTGACATGATTAGGATCATATCTAATTTATCTATCACGTATTCTAAATAGTTTAATGGTGTAGCAGGATTAAAAGCTAAACCAGCTTTACATCCGTTATCTTTAATTAATTCTAATGTGCGATCAATATGCTCACATATTTCAGCATGAAAGGTGATATAGGTTGCACCAACTTTAGCAAAGTCAGGAATCAATTGATTTACTTGTTTTACCATTAAATGGACATCAATTGGTATTTTAATACCGTAATCTCGCAATGCTTTACATATCATTGGGCCGAAAGTTAAGTTTGGAACATAATGATTATCCATAACATCAAAATGAATAATATCAGCGCCAGCTTTAATAACTTTGTTAATATCTTCACCTAAATATGCAAAATTTGCGGATAAAATAGATGGGGCAATCAAAAAATTTTTCATTATTGTCTCCGATTTGTTTTTGTCTTTTATGTTTTTATAAGTTGAATTATAAAATGCTAAAAGTTTACTGACTTCTCTACAAGAGAGACTATTATGAGTAATTATTCTACGTACTTTAATAACATTTAGCTTATAGTGATGATACCATTCTTTAGTCCTCTGTTGTATCATAATTTGATATTAATACAGGTATTCCGTGTGTTGATGATAAATTATAAGAAATTTTATCCAGATTGTATTCTTCTTAGTACCAAAATTATTTATATGATATTCGGTAAAATTAGTCGAATCAGAAAGCGATGTATAGGTATGGATTGTAGTAAACGATAGAACTTTTGTTCGTTGATAGTAATGTTTTTTGATAGGTTTGGCAACTAAAAATAGCTTTTTATGCTTTTTCAGTAAACTGAAAGAGTTCATCTTCATAAAAATAAGGTTTATTATAACGCCAAAGTGGAAGGTTAAGTTCCAATTTTTAATTGTAACGACAAAGACCATTATAACAATGACGATTAAGATATAAAAATAATTCACTACGCGTTTAGAATTATTACATAAGTTAAATTATCTACGTAAACGATAATATTATTCAGGTATATTTAACTCATTGTTAAAAAGTTGACATGAATGCTGCATAAATATATCAGTACTATATTTACAGTATTATATAAATTGATGAGATCATTATTTATCTCAGCTAGGATGTAAGCATTATAGTTAGTATTTAAAAATACTGAATCTGCTCAGATAAATGATTATACCAGACAACTACCTTCTGGTAGATATTTTAACTTATTCTACCAAAAGAAGTTTTTCCGCCAGCCAATTTTAAAAAAAAAGCGCGTTTTTTCTTTAATGTCGGCATTTTTATCTAAATATTGCAAAGTTTTTTGTATGTTCTGTTTAGAACATAGCATTTTCTATTAATAATTCTTTATTTTTGATCTTGCTTTACTTGTTGAAATTTTCTAACCCATGGTTTTTTTTTCTGAACAGAATCAGGTAAAGTTAAAGTTGCGTTTTTTGCTTCACTGACTGAGCGGTAATTACCATGGATAAGAACATACCATGGTTGTCCATTACGTATGGACTTATAGATTTTATAATTAGTTAAGTGATTGTTTTTAGCAAATGCTTCTAGAGAATTCGAACGGCTTGCGCTACTTAATTGTAGTGTGTAATTGCTTGTTGGAGCCGACAATAAATCAGCACTTTGATTTATATCTGTTTGAACTATATGTTTTATTTTTGTTTCAGGATTAGTTTTAATTGGTTCAACAATCTTTACTAAGATTGTGGATGGAGGTTTTATTGATGATGGTATTGATGTTGTATTTTCAGCTAGTTGTTGCTTTATATTAGGTAATGTTTCTCCTTGTCGTAAAGCATCAACAACGTTACTAGGGATTTCAATACGTTTATCTTGATCTTGATTAGATAAAGGCAAAGAACTTTTAGTTTGTGTATTACTAATTAAAGGCATAGTTTCGATTTGTGATTGATTATGTTCTTTAGGTAAAGGCAAAGAAGATTCATTTAACAGTGATGTTGATTTATAAATATCGATATTACGCTTATTTATTGTTGTAGAGGTATATTGTTTCTCATGATCAGTTGGTGCTTTAAGTGCTGAGCTAATTACAATAATAATTAATAATAGAACCAAAACAGAAATACCAATCATGACATGTTGTCGAGAAGCTATATGGTATTTAGATTCTTTCTGACGTGAACGTAATACAGGCCTATCTGAAGTATCTGGCCGGAAGTTACTCTGATCTTGAGGATCTCTTTCTGGTTTAAACTCGTCCATTCTTCCTCCATTTAAGGTGGATCACATTAAATAATGAATAAAGATGATTTTGATAGTTTAATTCTAATTATACGGATATTTATTTATAGTGCTACTATAGCCTATCTTATCTATATTGATCATGGTTTAATCTGTATCTAGGCATTGTTTAATTGCTTTTAAAACAATCTCATGACTTACATTAGTGTATAATTCTGCATTACCAATAGATTTGGGTAACACTAGATTTAGTTGATTATTAAATACTTTTTTATCTCTCATCATGTGCGGTAAATAAGCTTCAGCAGGCATTTTTGCTGGTCCTTTAGTAGGAATATTTGCTTTCCTCAGTAAGTTTAAAATGCGTTTAGTATCATTATTATTAAATTCGCCAATTAACTCTGCAGTTTTTGCTGCCATCATGATGCCTGCAGAAACTGCCTCACCATGTAGCCAGGAACCATAGCCTAATTCAGTTTCAATGGCATGACCAAATGTATGTCCTAAGTTCAATAATGCACGTTGTCCATTGGTTTCTTTTTCATCCATGGCAATGATCTTTGCTTTTAATTCACAACAAATCCGGATACAATAAGATATTTTTTTTTCATCAAAATTAAATAGTTTATTAATATTTTTTTCTAACCAACAAAAAAAATTATTATCTAAAATAATACTATATTTAATAATTTCTGCTAGGCCTGAAGAAAATTGACGTGCTGGTAATGTTTTTAGACTATCTAAATCAATAATTACCGATATTGGTTGATAGAAAGCACCAATCATGTTTTTACCTAATGGATGATTAACTGCTGTTTTTCCTCCAACAGATGAGTCAATTTGAGATAAAAGCGAGGTTGGTGCTTGAATAAAACGAACTCCTCTTTTGTAACAGGCGGCAGCAAATCCTGCCAAGTCACCAATTACACCGCCTCCAAGGGCAATAAGAGTGGTGCTTCGAGGATGATTTTTTTTTAATAAAGCAGTGAAAATAGTATCAAGGGTATCTAATGATTTATACTGTTCTCCGTCAGGTAGAATGATCTCATCAACTTTGACGCCCATTTTTATAAGAGTAGATTTTACTCTTGCGGAATAAATAGAATGTAGCGTTTTGTTCGTTATAATCATTACGTATTCGCCACTTTTAAGCGGTAAAAATGCATCAGATGAGTTAAGTAAACCAAAAGCGATATTAATAGGGTAACTCCGTTTACCGAGTGTAACTATCAATTTTTCCATATTGATTTTACCTTTTATGAGATAGTTAATCAGTCATTATTATTCATTTATTAAAATTAAGTATTTTTTAATAACCCAATGATTTGATTAGCAACTACTTTTGCACTTTGATCGTCAGTATGAACAGTAATGTCTGAGATTTCTTCATAAAGTGGATTACGTTCATGAGAAAGTTTTTCTAAAATTTCACGAGCATGGTGATCTATTTTCAATAAAGGTCTTTTTTTATCATGTTGAGTTCGTGCCATTTGTTTTTCAATTTTAGTTTCAAGATAAACAACTATCCCACGAGCAGATAGTCGGTTTCGTATTTCTTTTGATTTTACCGATCCTCCCCCTGTTGCTAGAATAATGCCTTGTTTTTTTGTAAGGTCATTGATAATTTTTTCTTCACGTTCCCGAAATCCTTCTTCACCTTCTAAATCAAATACCCAACTAACATCAGCACCAGTACGTCGTTCAATTTCTTGATCGGAATCAAAAAACTCCATCCTAAGTTGTTGCGCTAGCTGGCGACCAATAGTACTTTTTCCAGCGCCCATAGGCCCAACCAGAAATATATTGCGTTTTTCTGCCATGTTTTTGGTATTACTAAGATTATTTGTTAATGATAACTCACCCACGCTAATCAAACTAGCAACGGGACCTATAATTAAAACTTCATGAATATTAACATCTTTCTTACATATAAAAGAAAAATCTAAAATACATTCAGTTTTCTGAATTATATAGAAATGGCCTGTTTTGAAACAAAACTAATAGTAATATTTCTTCACAGGTTTAAAATCCAGAATATTGCGTAATATGTGATATACCGTATTACCAAGCTCAAGTGTTTGTTTTAAAATTTGTTTGCGCACTAAGTTTAACATTAATCAATTTGAAAACTACATCAATTTTCTTACGAAAAATATATTATTTGCTACTAATTATGAATGATATTAAATTAGATATAAAAATTATTGCAATAGATTATAGCTAAAAATGCGATTCTAATCGTAGATATAAAGGTTTTATTATCGAGTGTGTGCCCATTGACTTATATTGGCAAAAGTTATTGCTAAAAATCTCTTATGCTATATAAAGGATTTTCCTACAGGGAGTTTCCATAAAAAATAAATAGTCATGCAGATCAGAGAGACTCTTTTATTACTCCCTATCATCATAGGTTAGATTTTATTATTTTGGCACGGTGAGAATCTGTTTGATGATGATATTAATTAATATATTGAAGTAAATCTTTCCATTTTATCTTGCTAATACTATAATAGTAAACATTTTATATCCTGTGGAGAATAAAATAAGTTGCAACGATATCATTGCAAAATCCCAGATTGTAGGAAACCATTTTACAATATTACTGAAAGTTCTCTTGCAAAACTACATCACAAGAATAAATTATTTAGTTATTGTGATGTACGTTAAATAGCTTGATGGTTAAAAAATTAAATTTCCATTTATTAAATGAAAAAACTATCTTTTTTTCTAAAATGGAGATGGAAAAATAGTTTACTTTTTCTAAAGTAAGTTAAAATTTCATCATAGTCTATATATTGACCTAATACACTAATTTTATAGACATTAAATCCTATGGATTAACTTATAAAGTATTATTTTTTATTTTATACATTTTTTCTGACAACAATTCAGTTACTTGTTTGCCAGGCTGAGCGTCGGTAAAAGTACCCTGTCGACACACACAGAATGCATTTGTACGTATCTGTGCGGCAGAAATCCTTTTATTAGAACAGCAAACCATGATTTTCCGGTTTTTTTTGAGCTGTCGTTTTCAACGCCTTATATACATCTTTGGTAATAGTGTACCTAATTTACAATTTAATAAGAAACTATAGTAACGTAATATCTTAATCCCTTCTCCGGATTATATTGCTAATGTAGTTTACAATCATTTTTTCTTGCAACAAAATCTTTGCCGGTACTGGTTAGTTAAGTGGTTATAGTAATGATGTACAATAATTTTTCTATTCAGTAACCCCATAAGTTTTAACGCGGATACCAGTGATCATTTAAAGTAGTATCGCCTGAGCTATTTCATACTATATACCACCTAATTTTGTCTTTTTAGAAAAGTGTACTTTCTATAGTAACCATCCGTACTGTACTTTACAGAGTACTCGATACTATTTTCTGATCCAGATATGTCAAAAACTAGGAAATTTTAGATTTATTAGGTCATCGCTGTGACGTATAGCAGCCGGATGGTAGCATCTTAGCAGGGGGGATTTTCTCTTCGACCGCTCTTTTTTAAAAAAAAGCTCTGCTATACAGTATGTTTAATATCTATGCCGCTATACGTGTGACGAAGATATGAAGATGCTGATATTGATGAAGTTTTCGATCATAAATATTCAAGGCATAGAAGATATCAATTTTTGATACCCTGTTTGAATTCCTCACTTTAGCATAGCACGAATGGCACAGTCAGAAACAGATCATTGAATATTAACGAGTTATTGTTAAAAAAGGCCAAGGAAGATAGGAGTAGTAAAAATAATATTTCTCAGTTGTAGTTGAGTAAAACATGAACCTGCTATATTAACGATTACTTGATAGCTTTTAAGCTGTATGAACTGCAGACTTTTGACTTACAGATTTAGTAAAAATAGCTGTGAGAAGATTTAGGAGAGGTATAGTAGCAACGGCCGGGATTACCCAGACACATTCAAGATATTGTCACAGGTAAACGTTTATTTGATAGATAAAATTGATCCGTAAATTGATACTTTTATTATTCTTTTTAAGAAATTCTTACAGATATCATCAATAGTTATTAGTAAATATGGTTTATGATGATCAGGCTAGGATGTTCTACTTTGATATTTTATAAATCTGTTCTCCATCCTCTTAAATTAGGCGTTGTTTATCACCAGGATTATCAGATCAGCTCCCCATTCCCCCCTATCTCTCTTTACTCTACTTATATCCAGTTCTAGTTTTTTGAGTAGATCAAGAGTAGCTTAAATACTATTAAAATGGTTGCGTTCTTGAACAACACTTCTTCTGGTATGCAAGCTTCATAGCCTAACTGTCATAAAACTGATTCAATTGAATTTTGTATTCCTATTAATGCCAAGTGCGTTAATAGAAAGGAATAGAATTCCAGTAGCTCTTATCAATCTTTCTCCAACATCCTCATTGCACTTGAGGATACGCTGATAACCTTTCTAACAAAGCATCAAGGGATTTATATTAGTGGCACCATAGCTCTTTACTAGTTAGATATCCAGTAGATCAGATTAACTT
>JBHEQV010000023.1:0-783 GCA_046530735.1 Arsenophonus sp. | reverse complement strand
GGACATTTTAAAAAGATTTTTTAATGAAAAATAATTGTTTTTACTACAAAATTTTAGGGTATTTCGTAGGAGTAGTAATAGAAATTCATCATAGAAATCATCATAGAAATTCCTATCAAGTCAAAATTTGTATGTAATCACATATTTTATAAAAATAATATTTGAAATGTTTTGATTATACTTTCAGTTAGATATATCTGATGTTTCACAGGCGATTTGTCATCCGGAGATGGTGAAAAACGATCTCCTACTGATTTTGCTCTTTGGAAAAAGTCTAAACCAGGAGAACCATGGTGGGAATCTCCATGGGGACATGGCCGCCCTGGTTGGCATATTGAATGCTCTGCCATGGCATCTGCTATATGTGGAGAGTCTCTGGACATACATACAGGCGGTGTTGATTTGAAGTTTCCACATCATGATAATGAGTTAGCACAAGCAGAGGTATGACCGATTAACAGTAGCATATTAAGGGGGAGGGACAGCTGGTATGGGCGCCATACCTGAAGAGTGGGAGGCATAAATGAGTATATAAAGGGCTTAAAAAAGAAAAAGGTTTATTTTATAAAATACAGACATGATTTTTTTAAAGTTTTGATTAGGATTATAGCTTCATTTTGATACATGAAATTACACAGTTCTCTGTTGAACTAGGATAGCTAACAGTCTTAAGTTATCTAGACAGCTATCTTGACAGTTACCATATGTATAATTATATGCAATCATGATTCATGATGGTAGTAAATTGAACTGACACATTTTACTCAGATTGCCTGTTTCGTA
>JBHEQV010000022.1:0-4428 GCA_046530735.1 Arsenophonus sp. | reverse complement strand
AAAGAAATTTTTTATCTAAAAAAAAGAGAATCGAATTTTGATGAAGATATATCCTAAAATTGACTTCCTGTGCAAGACTTAAGTCTGAAACCAAGAAATTAAATTCCAACTATACAATTAAGTTAATAGCCAAATGGTAAGTATAGTCTAAAATTAGAAGAATTTTAGTAGTACTGTTCAGTAGTAATAGTTAAAACTATCATACCACCTAGCTTAAAAGGAGTCCTTTAGCAATGATATGCTCAACATTTTTATGAATTAAAGAAATTTAAGCATCAGTTTTTTCAAAACGTAGATCCATGTTTTTTCGAATATCAGACATTTGTGTATTTAAATCTTTATGAAAATTCTATAAATTTCGTTTAGTCGCTACATCAACTGCTTCATGCGATTTACGAACAGCTAGAGAAATAAGCTTTAAGCCTAATTTTTATATAAACCAACGCCTTCAAAGCGTTTAAAAAAAATTTAGTATATCAAAATGCAACCTGATCCCATAGTAAATACTACTTTATAGTAAGTATAAGCCACTAACAAATAACCATTAATGAAAGAAAAAACATGCGCTATAGTTATTAAGGTGCTTAAAAACATCTTCTGCGAAAGAAGATCCTCACCCGATAATCTTGCAATTTTTTATATTTATAGATTATAGGTTGATAGCGAACAGAATATATAATGTTTTCAATGAAAAATCTGTTAGTCCTTTCGTAGCAAGTCAAAAGTACCTGACCAACACCAAACTAAAACAGGGTTTTATAAATCTACAAGGACGTAGATTATGATCTTACATTTAACTGCTGTTGCTATAGAAGAGAAATATCTAATCCCATCGCTTTCATTTAAAATAGAAAGCACTAACTGTTTGTCGCAAGGTGTCATTTATGGACCCTTCTTCCCAAAGCCATGTTCATGGCAACATGGCTACTAAGGGATATGGTTGATAGCAAATATCATGATAATGAGAGCTTCATCGTTAGACAGCTACAACACTTAAAATTAGTGCTCCTATTTAGCTCAGCAAATAACTGAATCTACTTTAGCTAGACGCTATAGTATATCTAAATTTACCGTTGTTAAAGAGTAAAGAAAATGATGTTAATGATCACAAGCATATTTCCTATCGTTTGCTTTTATGATTGTGTCGTCCGCTCAAAAAGCATTGAATGTGAAGCATAAAGCGTTTAAAGCTACGAGTCTTGTTATCTCCACGTAGATGTGAATATCTTCCGAATATCAAAAACGAAACTTCACAACGTTATCTTTTCGTAGGTATAGAATTATGTCTCTCAATTAGTTTTTTTATCTTTACAAGGCTAAGATGGCGCTCAGTGTTTGACATTTTTTACGTGATATTAAGCGATAATATTACATGGATATTCTATCGAATACTTGCAGATAATAGTAAATAATTTATAGACCTCTTTTTATCTCTATAAAAATGTTCACCACTAAAAACAGAAATTTGATCGTTTGTCTAGAGCGCTTTGGT
This sequence comes from Arsenophonus sp., assembly GCA_046530735.1. Taxonomy (GTDB): domain Bacteria; phylum Pseudomonadota; class Gammaproteobacteria; order Enterobacterales; family Enterobacteriaceae; genus Arsenophonus. Next base: position 2,936 of record JBHEQV010000022.1, on the reverse strand, counting down.
ATAGAACACTGACTTAGTATGTTGATGCATTCTCAAACGAAATAGTATGATAGAGCGATTTAATAGGGGTATAGAAGATAGGCTGCAAAAGCTATTATTCCAATTTTAATGAAAAACTTAAGATTATTCTGGATTAATATGTTTAGTTGTACAATCAGGAATTATCCAAAAGTATTAGGTAATAAAACTCCATTGCAGTCTAGAAAGATTGGTTTAAAATTAAATCTGAATTATTCAATAAAAACCATATTATCTTCCGGTATGCATTAGTTTCTAATAAACTAGGTTTTATTATATACAGAATTTAACTAAAATTTTGATCAATGCTAGTAATTTAAGACTTTTAGATGGAGTATAAATGGATAAAAATGGCAAAAATTAGTTATATAAGAATGTTAAAATGATCAAAATACTAATTTATGGCAAAAATTGCTTATTTATATAAATTCTTAGTAGATGTTTGAATGGTAATAATAGGAGTTATGCTTATTTTAGTGTGTGGATTTTGGAGATGGTAACGTATCTCCTGACTGATTGATTTCGTGAATAATTATAACAACAGAGAAATAATATATCATAAAAGTTCTACCATATCAGGTATTCGCAAAATTAGATATTACCCTGATCTATTACATTTACGCATCCGTTAATAGTCCCAGGTAGCTAATAGAACCGCTGTTGAGGATGAGATCGAATCTATGTTGCAATAACATGTGCTTCAACAACGCCTTTTCGACAGGTTATGTCGTTGTTCATAACGGTTATTTGCTATATAACAAATCATATACAGACTGGTTTAACGATCCTTAGATTAAAGTGTCTAAGGTCACAATGGGATAGTAGTAGCAACGGAATGCCTTCAACAGATTCTTGATATCGCCTCATCTTAAGCGTATAAAAACATCAAAAAGTTTCCACCATATAGAAATGTATAACTGTGAGGTATCTCTATCAGTGATTTCACATAAAGATCTTGAGAATTTCTTAATGAAATGCACATGATCTCTACTACCAGTACGTACTATTAGTAGACTGAAACAGAAATTCCTTGAAAGAGCATTTAGTAATGCTGCCTTCGTGATTTAAGCGATATCCGCTATATTTATTTCTTGGCTGATAACATATTATCGGTTTGTCTATCAGGAAAGCTCATCGCTTTCACCTGCTTCTCATTATCGGCAGAGTTGCATGGATTGTAAGGAATTGGTTAGGATTGAGGATGGTTATCAAGAGTTAGAAATAAACTTATCCGAACTTCTTAATTGCCTAGAAGAGCAGAGATTAACCGTATTTCCTAGACTTGCTACGGGAGACGGTGCTTGGTTTTTTGAAATACAATGGCAAAGATATTTCTGGATGCGCAGCACTAATGTTGTTGGGTGCATAAAACAGCTGATTCGTTAGCTTCACTCCCAAAAGGCATGAAACACTGAAAGTTAAGGGTGAGTTGTGGTTGGGAGGAATGGTCTTTGCTAACAGATAGCTGCGATGCCGATGATAAAGCACTTGATGTTTTTGTTGGGAAAATTTTGGTATATCTTGCCAGTGATGAAAAAGCTAGAAAAAGATCGAGAAAAGTTACTGCTATTCTATAACTTCCTGTCAGCTCAGTGGGCGTACAATAAAATAATCAATTCGATTAAATCAGCTTTTTCGACAGTGAGATTGTGAAGCTGATGCGATAAACACTTTAATTTAAGAAAATAACCTTTCAATAGTATTTAAGTTGTTCCAGTCTGCTTAAAAAATCTGGAACCTGCTCAGTGAAGTTGACATTGATACTAGTGGAAAACAACGTCAAATTTAAGGATGGAAATAGGTTCACGAATCATCAAATGTAACTTGAGCATGCATATACTAGATTTAGTAATAACTCTTAGTAGATAAGACATAGTGATATTCTTTAGACTTTTTAGTTAACTTAAATCATTATAATCTCTTTATAGTATCATGCTTGATATATTTTAATCAGAAAACTCGGGAGATCAATAATGAGAAATAGGTTGATGAAAAAATTAACTATTTAACGTGTGGATTAAAATCTATTATTTATTTTTCTTTCCTTCATGAATGTTTATCCCAATGAATTGAAGGTTATACCTCAGCTTGATGCAAAAGCTTTTGTGCTAATAGATTATCATAGCGGTAAAGTTTTAATATCTAATAACCCAGATGAACGTTTAGATCCTGGTAGTTTAACAAAAATTATGACTAATTATGTGGTGGGTTAAGCAATTAAAGCGGGGAAAATTAGCGTCAATGATCTTGTCATCGCTGGAAAAGATGCTTGGGTAACCGGTAATCCTATTTTGCGAGGTTCTTCTTTAATGTTTTTAAAACCTGGAGATAGAGTTTCAGTACTAGATTTAAATCGTGGTATTGTCATTCAATCTGGTAATGATGCTTGTATTGCATTAGCAGATTAAGTGGCAGGTAGTCAAATTCTCTTTGTTGATCTTATGAATCAGTATGTTACTTTACTAGGATTAAAAAATACTCATTTTAAAACCGTACACGGCTTAGATTCAGGAGGGCAATTTAACACTGCTCATGATATGGCGGTATTAGCCAAGGCATTAATTAAAGATGTACCTGATGAGTATCTATTACATGGCGAAAAAGTGTTTATTTACAATAAAATTAAGCAATTTAATCGCCATCGTTTATTGTGGAGCAAAAGATTGCAAGTAGATAGGATTAAGACAGGTCATACTAGTAGAGCTGGTTATAATCTTATTACGTCGGAAACGAATGGGAAGATGCGATTGATTGCTGTTGTGTTGGGCGCATCGAGTGATAGCATTCGTTTTACCGAAAGTGAAAAGCTGCTAAATTTAGGATTTCGTTTTTATAATACGATTATTCCTATAACGGCAGATAAGCCATTTACTACTGAAAAGGTATGGTATGGTAATCAATCTACGGTTTTATTGGGA
>JBHEQV010000021.1:0-946 GCA_046530735.1 Arsenophonus sp. | reverse complement strand
AGATGAAGCATGTGCATTAATCATCATTGAAACAATAATGACTGAGTATCTACTGATGACAAGAGTTCATGTCAATTATGGACTAAATTATTATTGATCGGTTGGGAATTAAAGAGGTATCTGCAAAACTGTTGGCTGATCCTCAATTGTTAATTGAGCTAATAAGCCAATGACTGGTACAGCTCTTATACACGGACTCCAAAGTCTACTATGACCGAGTAGATTGAGGCAGATGATCACGATCTGATAAAGCATTATTGCTAGCTTGAAAAGTATTTATTTGCTATTTTAGCGGCAGCGAATACTGTTATTAGAAAATTATCGGATGCATTGTAGTAGCCGAATTGATTTCCTTCAGATGCAAAATTTTTTGAATTGTATTAGACTAAAAGCAACTCGGAAATGAAAAATTACTGGCATCAAATACTGAGTGAGATATACTCGTCGCAATTAGCACGTATTACACTACATCCGTTCTGAAGCAGTTGACCAGCTGGAAGTGCATTTTGTTTACATGATTGATAAAGATAGTTATACAGTGTTGCCGTTAGAATATTAAAGCGCCCACTAGGGGCGCTACGTTTAAGAGGGATCGTCTTAAAGCACACGCCCTAATTGATTCTGAACACTAATAGCAATCTTCTGCGGTTTTTCCTGTTCAGGAATATCGTAGGTAAATTGCAGGGTTAATAGTCCTTTATCTAGATTCGCCTCCTGGATTGTTATTCGATGCTCAAGATTAAAACTTAAAGAAAACTCACTTTTTCTAATACCCTGATGCAACCATTTGCTGCCATCCTTTTTTTCAACAGTATTCGTTTCTTCAATTTTTGGTTTACCGCTAAGGGTTAAATGGTTATTAAGAACGGAAATATCGAGTTCATCTTGCGTATATCCTGGTATGCTCACTGTCATTTCATAATGTTCTTTATCTTTTTGTAGAAGA
>JBHEQV010000020.1:0-10511 GCA_046530735.1 Arsenophonus sp. | reverse complement strand
ATCAGCTTTCCTAACAGAATGACATATTCCTTCAGTCAAGAAATAAAGGTAAGTGTATTGCTTGAATTACACAGGTACCATTTCATGTACTCTTGAATCCATTACTGTTTCAGTCTGCTGATTGCACTGGTAAAAAGACCATGTACTTTTTATTGGTAAACGTCCACAGAGATTAATGAAAATAACTAGTAGGTAATACCTCCTTCTTTGCGGATACAGGGCATGATAACAACTCTTTGCTACTTTTAGCACGCTGCAGATAAGGTGATAGCGCAACGTGCTGTTAAAAGCCGCTGCGATCCTCCCTCTAATTTTAGGCACTTTAATCTCAACATCCTAATAACAGTATTATGCGCTTCTCTGAGGAAAATAACCGTTAAAGACGACAGCTTTATGGACCAGTATGTCAATAAAGGCTAGGTTTAGCATGTTGTTGCAGTATGGCTTCGAGCTCCGTTTCAATAGCGATGCTATCAGCTCACGACAGCATTACGGATGAATTCATGCAATAGATAAAGGTAGTACCTAGTTTTATGGATATCTGTGCTGTAGACTTTTCATGGCATATAATCTTTCTGTTATTAACATTTTTCACAAAATCAATCAGAGGATATGCCAGCATCTGCGAAATTTAATATATCAGAAATTAGCATAACTTGTACATTTGCCAACATAACCTTTTAAAGTTACTAGCTTTATGTAATAAGATTGCACTTTAAATAATTTTATATTGAGAGAATTCTTTGCGCACATCTTCAAAAATCGGATATATCGAAATTCTGTTAGAAGCGATGGGGGACGGTTGCAAGCACTATCGGTATCAAAGTATTCTCCTCGCTTAACGCCTCACGTGATCGCGTTACACACTATTTGCAATACCACTATTTACTCAAATTCATAAATCACAAGTAATGGCTGCTGATATATTCAAAATTATTAGATTGATACAGCACACTTTAAAATCTAGCAGAACTAATATGAAAAAGATTGCCTCATTGCACATTGGGATAAAGTAATTTGATACTTTTCATTGCATAACTGATCACTCGTGATGCTAAGCTTCTATGGATGTCATCATACAACCAGAAGCGGTCAATCTCCATATACTTAGGAGATTCCTCGTTACCGGCGATTACTTCTTATTGTTATTAGGATATTAAGTACGTTTGGATCCAGTCTCCCACACTTGCATTACGCCATCAAAGCCTGAAACACCTTATTATGGGAATTTAAAATCGAACTAAAGTTAGATTTTGCAGAGATAAAATTATCGAAAACTGACCTGTTAATCTTAAGCATCGTTTAGAAACGAAGCATCATTAAGAATGGCCTCTTTATAGATCAGTATCAACTATAGACGATCAACAAGTTCTGAACTTGCTAGCCGAGATTAAAATCTATATAGATTTTACACATCTGTAAGCACGCTCTGAAAATAAAAAAGAGAACGTACGTCATTTCTAATTGAGATCATGATTTAAATTTTAGTCTTAAAGACTATCTTTACATCTTGTCTAACGAATAGGGGTGGATACCAGATTTTAGATAGAATGAGCTTCAAATATTTTTCTGTGATATACTTCATGTCATCAATATTCCCCATAACGTATCACTTGTAGACATTTGAGAGCATAATTACTAAAACGGGTGCTAAAGTTTATTTTTTATTGCGTAACCTTTCAACTTTTAAAGAAAGACTTTATAGCTCAAGACACATAAATCATTGATACTACCTTGGATATTTACTCTTAAGTAGCCACGCTCCTTCACAAAAGAAGAAAAGAAGAGCTCAAGCAGGAAATAATGCTTACTTATCGAAAACCTCCAAGAAGCAAAAAAAAAAGATTTAAATATCATGTATACTAAAAATATGGTAAGATCTGTTATGGCTATAAGGTTTAGGAAAACATGAATAAAAAGTAGAAGTTTATCAAAAATTATCACTAATCTCTACAGAACACACCACGATAATCAGCATTTTAAAGGTCATTGATAAATGACAACACAAATCGCAATATCTATGCCGATCGAATGAAATATCACCATTCGGGTAGAGATGGTTGAAACTTAAAATAAAAACAAACGACTATAGGCGTCAAATTTATCGTAAAGGCCATCGAAATAAACCGCTATCCAACAAACCAAGCAATGGGTAGAACCAGAAGATTGCAAAGGATTAAACACGAGTTGAACATGAATTCACGCAATGGAATAAATTGATAGAAAACCGATCCGTATCATTGGACAAATGCATGCCAATTATACCATAATGATGATAGCAACATGTTTTAAGTTAAAGAGATTTGAGTTTTTCTAGGGTGTGCCAACTTTTAAAATACTCCAAGATACAGCTAGAAATTATTAATAAATAGTCGGAATAATGTCAACTTATTACAATAACTCGTGATAACCAGTAAATAATAGTTTCTATCTTCATCTCGTATGAGCCGTTTTAACAATTTACTCGTTATCAAAAATAAATTTTGACTGTGCGCCAGAATACGGAATTATTGATGTGTTTCATTATTAATCTCCGTTTGCCGCTTAGAGACGTTGATGAAGGAGACTACTCATACTCATTTTATTAAATCCTTTAAACAAGGATACTTGATCTAGATGTAAATCACGTTTACTTTTACCAGAAACCAGTAAAAACTATAAAAACGCATCTCTTGTAAAATCTTTTTATATCTCTATTTAATCAAGGTTATATAATAAAAAATTTTGCCTTATTTCTGTTAGAATAAGCTTAAACTATAGAGCGATAAGGATAAATGCATGACAGAAAGGCTATGTGTTTGTAAAGGTTGTTGGTTTGTTCGAAGAACAATTTATAGCCACGTCTGTATTTCAATTGTTATGGTTTAAATAATCTTCTTCAGGATAGATGTTTCAATAAATAAAAGAACCTTACACTTTGGATAAAGATCAATCATCTCTTTAATTAGCTGATATAACTATTCACATTTTAAATATGGAATTCCATTACTCTTGCTCTAATTTAAGAAATAGTAACTAATTTTATGATCGCTAGCAAAGATTTCGTACCATTTACCATTCATTCAAACAAAGGATGGACTCTTTATTGATGATCAGCTCAAGAAAACAGCCAACACACTCTGCATTAAAGTCTTTAAAAATCTTATCGATCACATCATACCCCTATTAATCTCCGGCAATTAAGACCGCAATTCGTTCTTTCCTTTTATTTCCTTCTTCTCCCGCGTTTTCTAGCTTTCCTATGCAAGGTACAATGTTTCCCTTTAAAGGATCAGGGAAAATATTTTGTGAATTTCAATAATAGCACTTAGTGTATTCATGTTGACTGTCGGCACTTTAAGCAAGAAAACAGTGACTCAATTTAAATGCTGTTTTAAATCAATACTGTTTGTTTCGCTGACTCCTATAAAGTTAAGCTATTCAACATACATCGAAGATAACTAAATCATTTATCCTTTTGATCTAATTTATCAGAGAACTTCCAGTAGATTGTTAAATATTCTTCTGTAATTGGATATTTTCCAATGATATCACTGTAATCCTAATGAATGTCTCAGTGGTTAGATGTTCACTGTAATAATATGAGTAAAATAAAATGGAATGAGTTACTTCAATGCATAGAACGACATCATCTAACACATTATCACTAAGTTAACTAATGAAGATCGTACCTCATATTGGGAGAAAGTGAAGAAAAATTTTTTTTTAATTTGCATTACTGTTTACTTTTTTATAGCAACCTCTGTATCGAAAACCCTTTATATAATATAATGGATTTCTAATAAGAACTTTTATTAAAAAAGCTCTATTTCACTATAGAGTTCAAGTAATACTGTATGGCGTAATAATTATATATTAGATTATTTATGTCAGAAGTTAAGAACTGAAGATCTTATCCTAAACTCTTTTAATCCAGTTCTAGCAATCCGAAATGTTGCTATATTTTGTGGTGAATAGAATTTATCTTTACGCTAAGAACATCCACAGATTACGAGATTTCATCATTCATAACTAATAACAGCAATATTATTTAGGGTAGATTAAAATGCTTCAATTAAATAAGAACCCTTCAGTAATATTTGAGATAAAATATTAAGTAAAACTGATGACACCACAATTTATCAAATCACTAAATTTCTTGTCAAAGGGTATTCAATACCATTAAATACATAAAATACCTTCTCCATTCATGAATTTAAAATTATTGTCGCATTATAGAGCTTGATTAAATTTTAAACTTTAAATGCTTTGTAGTTATTTAAATATATAAATAATCCTGATATACTGAGATCCTAATAGGCAATTATAATATTGTAGATTATTTCTTTGAGATCTTTATAATTTCCTCATCATGGCAGGTATTTGAACAGATAACACCGCAAGCAAATTCTTATCATTTGCTATCATCACTAGGCAATATTTATCGAATTCATCTCACTATAGTTAGAACGGTGCATCTACAGTGTTTCGTAGATGTTCATGAGCAGAGTACTGTTTTATACTCTGCGATATGTTAATTTTATAGATTTATCTAGATGGTTCAGAATAGCTCTTCTAAAATAATAAATAAAGTAAAATCAGGAAGATAATATGAGATTTCATGTATTACTTCGTCTGTTTATTCAAATGTCTTTATGATCTTTCTATTAAAATTAATGATGATAGATCGACTGAATTTTCATGATACTCAAAAAGAGAGTATACAACAATACGTCTGAACTCGGTCCCCAATTTTTCTCGACGTGCAAGTATTATCTGCCTGTAAGTAATCACGATTTATCTTGGGTTTTGAGCAACGAGAACCCGGTCAAGTTGATGATGTTAGATATAACTACATTAAGGAACAGTGACTAAAAGTATATGCTTTTCAATGAATTCATCACTTATTGGGAATTAAGGATAATCCACACCTCTTTTATCCCTCTGGGATAAACATAAAGATAACTGTGCAATAGACCTGATGAATACAGACATAATGATAATTTCTATTTTTCTAGCAAGAATACCACTCAGATATAATTTATGCAGATATATATTTCCTCCAACAAAACTAGTTTTTATCATTGATGACGACTGTGGAATAACTTTCTTAAAACATGGTGAAAATATTAACTTATGAATCAGTACATGCTGTTGAACAAATGATTGTCTGTAGTACTTGTGCTATATGGGTGTTCGTTCAGTGCTGCTTCTATACCTTTCCTGAATGTGTTCCAACAACTATTTTTCTGTGAAAGTTGTAAAATTACAAAATCTTTAGTTTATACGATGTCAAAGCTACCTAGCACTCATTAGCACACCAGGTTCATATTTTTCCGATTGCGACTAAGAACACATTACTTATATTACACCCTAATCTTCTTTGGCCTTTTTAACAATAACTGGATTACTACTCAATGCTCTATTTTTGTCTGACAACCTACGCTATGCTTCAATTGGGTACGAAAACAGAATATTGAAATTGATATCTTCTATTCCTTTTACACTTACGTTCAACAACTCAATCAATATCCAGATGTTTATATCTCAGTCATTTATGACGATCTGGATATTATAACATGCTGTATAGCGTGATCTGTTTTAAAAAAAAGCGACTAAAGAAATCTGGCGAAGTGTTATCATCTGGCGACCGCATTACAGGAAATAATATGATGATAAATTACAGTGTCCTTGGGTTCCCTGATGTGTATCTGCGCCAGGGGAGCCAGTAACGGCGTTATCTAGAAGTCACAGTATGGAAACACGGTTACTGAAAAGTACATTAGCTAAAAAGACAAAAATAAATACAGTATATCATGAAATGCCTAGGATTTGGGCCGCTATACACCTTAAAATAAATGTCCACTGGTATCCGCGTCAAAACTGCGGTATTTCTGAAGGTAAGTAATTGTATATTATTACTATAATAAGGAATTAAAGAATACCTGCAGCAGACCTAAAGAAGGAAAAGATGATCGGGCGATATATTTAAATTATATTCTGGCTAAATATTTTAATATGGTGTGTTATATAATTTTTTATTAAAATGTAAATTGGCACCTTCATATTATTACCGAAGGTATGTATAAGACGCTGAATATGATCGATCAAAAAAAACTAAAAAACCAGGGTTCACCATTTCTGATAAAAATATTCCTGCGCACAAATCCGTACAATATATTCTATTTAAAGATAAACTATATTTATCGATCTCAACTGCTAAATATAGAAGGGAATTATTATCAGAAAAAATATATAAAAATGCAAAAATAATGGTTATTAAACTAAATCTAGGGTTAGTCTCTAAAATTAGTGCATTAGATTAAATAATATAGATTTCGATAAAATTTTAACTTAAAATAGACTATTAAACTAATTTTATCTTCTTTTAGTAAAAAGAATCTCTTTACTATTTATTTAAAGAGCAATTCAATTTACTAATCATAATAGCAGCTCTCTATGGTGAGAACGAACATCTACTCTGCTTCTAGGATATTCATATCCTTAGTACTGTTTTATACTCTGCGATATGTTAATTTTTAGCTATGTTGGCACAAGTTATCGGTAGGAAATTCCTTATACTGTATGAAGAATTTTGCCATATAACAGTTGCTGTGAAAAAGCAAACAAATATAAAGATCAAAGAGACTTCTTCCTTCCTCCATGCCAATATAAATCTGCATCTTATTAGTTAGATTGACAATAATCCGTCAGATGATCTCAATTCATGAATTGAAGCAACTCATTCTATTTTATCCTACCCATATTGTAAAAATGAACATGTATCGTTGTAAACATTAATAGAGTTGCATGGATTTTGTGTAATCCTTCCGATTGCAGGAAAAGATTTAAGAATCTTACTGGTAGCTCTATAATAGAACTACATCACAAGAATAAAAAGTTTAGTTATCTTCGATATATGTTAAATAACTTGACTTTACGGGAATAAGCGAAAAAAGAGGGATTCATTTAAAATAACGCTTAGATGGAGAGGGACCACTCCTTGCTTCAGAGAAAACAGTTAATATAAATCTAAATGGTATTATTGAAATCAATGAAATATTTTCTCTGAATCCTCTAAAGGTAAGGCTTAAATATAACATAGAAAATTAGAAAACATAGGAGGATAAGGAGATAAAAGAAAAGAAGGAATCGCGCTCTTAATTAGCAGAGATTAAAGGATCATGTGAGGAATTAGATTCTTGAAGAGTTTAATATAGAGTTTATCAACCATTTTCTTGAGCCGATTATTGATAAATATCTCATCTTTTCTCAGATTAATGTAAATGATATGAAATCTTTGCCATGGAGCATAAAATTAGTCACCATTGTCTAATAAGACTGGTAATTAGAAAGTAATTGGTAAAGAATTTCACATTAAAAATGTATAAAGTTATATAAGCTGATTAAAAGGATACACCTAAAAAGATTCTCATGTTATAGGGTTATTATTTACTGAATTATCTAGCCTTAGAGTAGATTGCTGAACCACAACAATTGAATATAGACGTGGATATAAATTATTCTGTGAACAAAGTATTAATCTTTGCTAATATAACCAAAAATTAAAATACTCCAGAGTATAAAAATACCAAATCATGAACATCTCAGAATCACAGCGTAGCTGTGCGCTCACGCTTAACGTCTTAAGTTCGTTAAGAACATATAAAGCGGTTAGGTACCTAGCCACGGTCTTAGCCTTGTAAAGATGGATAAAAACCTATTAAGTTGCGCAATTTATACCTACGAAAAAATAATATCGTGAAGTTTTGTTTGGAATTTTTAGAATATATTTCACATCTACGTTCAAATAATCAGACTCATAACTTTTAAACGTTTTATACTTTGGCTTTCAGTGTTTTCCTTGCTCATTTCAGGCAGGAGATTCCCCATTGGCTACCAGTAAAATAGTGATCTAAGACTAAATTGAGATCCTATGTTGTTTAGAAATTCGTGTATATATGGACACTTTGTCAGCAGATCAAGAATAGGAAAAACGTTTTTTGAAGAAAACAACTATATCTTCTTGATCTGGAAACGGCGTCGTCGGCAAACAAACAATGTGGAATATTGTTGTGATCATCAACGTTATCTCATTTTTATCATTTAGCAATGATAATTTTAATATACTTATAACGCTTACTTAAAGTAGATTAGGACTCCTTCTTCCCTGAAGAAAAAGGATTAATTTTAAGTATTGTAGTTGCATGACGATAGAACTTCATAATCATATTTTGTTCTCACTTATACTACTCAATAGCCGCTATTGCGATGAATAGCGGTATGTATGTAATGATAGCTATATAATGATTCGTGACTAAATAGAGTTAGTAATACTAATATCAGGATATTCATTCATACAACCCATCTAATCATTTATATATCTACATCTCTTAAGAGATGACGAATGTCCATTAATGTTATTAACTCTTTAAAAGATTTTCTTTTTATAAATATTGACTTAATGCTTATTGCTATTAGCGTTTAATCAATTCGATAACTTCTACATAACCGTAGATAGAGATAAATCAACTATACCATAATATACCCTCTCTTTACAATTTCAAATAAATTAATTAACTATTTTCTGCCTGGCGGTTTACTGGTACGCTAGATTTTTGTTGTGTAACTGCATTTAATGTACTGATTTTACTAGCGCTAGAACATCAAGCAAAGGTAATTTCTATATCATAGTCGTTTAGTAAACGACAAATATCATACGCACTTATTGCAAATCTAGTCTCCTTATAATTATTATTTTAATTATTATTAGTATTTTACTGATCTCGGCTTAAATTATAGAATTTTAGCTTAATAAGTAGATAAAATAATATTTTGACAGGTATAATAAAATATGTATGATTATTTTTATCTGTTAATAATGAATATTATTAAAAATAATTAAACATAAAAATATGGAATGTAACAATGTTAGAATATATTATATTATTTAATTAAATTAATTTAATCCTGTTATGTATTTTTATGACTATCTTGTAAAGATTATTTCTTTGCGAGGAAATCATTTTATAGCCACATCTGCATTTTAATTATTGTAGTTTCAACCGATCTTTAGCAAGTCAAATAATTTACTAAATAGTTCCTACATCATGGAATCTCTTAGGTGCGTCCTTTTAATCATCTTATATAACTTTCTACATTTTCAATGTGAAATTCTTTACCAATTACTCTCTAATTGCCTAATCTTATTAGGCAATAATGACTAATTTCATGCTTGTTTAGAAAAATTTCGTATGATTTTACTCCATCCGAATAAAAGATGGACTCTTTATCGATGATCAGCTCAAGAAAACAGCTAATACACTCTGCATTAAAGTCTTCAAGAATCTCATCGGTTACATAACCCTCTAATCTTTGGCTATTAAGCCCGAAAATTGTTCTTTCCTTTTATTTCCTCCTTACTGCTGCGTTTTCTAGATTTCCTATGCAATGTACAATGGTTTTCTTTAAAGGATTAGAAAAAATTATAAAATATCAGAAAAGAACGTAGCATGACCGTCATAAAGTAAATTTGCTAATAACTGATTATAATTAGAATATCTTTAAGCGATAAACTGGATATTACCAATAGTTAACTCTACTGACTTACATTCTTATTGATAATGATGTTGAAATATAATAATTTCATTAAAAGAAATACTAGCACTAAAACCATCAGTATAAATCAACTCTGATTTCCTCTATAAGATTTATTACTTATACTTCTAGATTTTTTATCACTAATCGCCATATCCTTAGAATATATATACTTCATTAGTCTAATATGTATTCAATATGTACAAAATAGCAAGTAAACAAAGTAATAAACAGTAAAAATAAAATAAAAAGAACAACAAAGAAGATAGAATTATTTGATTATATTAAGCAATAAGAGATATCATTGAAAAAATAAAAATAGATATTAAATAAAGATTAATGTCCTCTTAGTTAAATGGATATAACAAGCTCCTCCTAAGGGCTAATTGTAGGTTCGATTCCTTCAGAGGACTATACTAAATTATTTATAACCATTCATTCCAGTTAATAAAATTTAATTAAAATATATATTAAGTACTTATTTATAACTCTTCATAATTCATAGAGTTAATACTAAACTTACTATATGACGTTCAAGCTCTGCTCTAATGCTTCGTAAATCTGTTTTACATCTTTAAATTGGATCTTGTTTATCACCGGAGTTAGAAGGTTAAACCTTCTTATCTGATTAATAGTTAGGAATTAAATCGATTTTTAATAGCAAATCAAAAGTCTTCCCCCTTTTCCTAAAAGGGTATAGAAAAATTGGTTTACTGAGTCTATTTAAATTAAAATTTTATAGATGTGTATTCTTTTATCTAATGCTCTTATTTTATAAGACATTAACCATAAGCTTGGGAAATAACCCTTATATTTCTAATTTTATGCATCCTTTCTGATAATAATTTCGTCGTCTGCTTCCCAAGTTAAAGGTTGATAAAAATAGATTACGCCACACAAAATGTATTTATACGCATATCTATGCGTAGACGAAT
>JBHEQV010000019.1:0-244 GCA_046530735.1 Arsenophonus sp. | reverse complement strand
GACCTATTAAAGGAGGATACTATGGCCTATCGTTCTTTTTCTCTTATCCCGGCATTTAGCAATCATCTGCTGTCTGACCGTTTTACTCAGATAGATAATTTATTTAGTCGTTTGACCGGTCAAAATCCGCTGACTGATATTCCTTCCTATAATCTTCTACAAAAAGATAAAGAACATTATGAAATGACAGTGAGCATACCAGGATATACGCAAGATGAACTCGATATTTCCGTTCTTAATAACC
>JBHEQV010000018.1:0-3618 GCA_046530735.1 Arsenophonus sp. | reverse complement strand
ATTAACGATAGGGGGTTTTAGATGAACAATCCAGTATTATTAGCACCAATAACATCATAAACAACTTCCCATAATTATCTGCATATAAGTGTTTAATATTCCATTACAAAAGCATTACTTCTCATACACTCTAGTCATTTATTTAAATAAATTAAGTCAAAAAATTTTCTACTATACGCTTAGTTTTCAGTACCAGTTTATATTCATCTTCATTTTTTAATTTAAAAGAATTAACTACTTATAATGTATTAGTTCATTTACATAAACTATTATTTTTATAGTTAATATATATTAGAAATAAATATTATTAGCAAATCTAGTATATGTGGCCCGGTCAGGCTACTCTTTCGCATTAATTTTTCATAAATCTGTTTTCTATCCTTAAAATTGGACCTTCTTTACCAATATTGGTCAGCAGGTTAAATCCCATTATCCGGTTTCCAGTTTTATAAACAGACGGGGAGTAGCTTAAATATTCTTGAAATGATTATTTTTGTTGAGCTACAGTATTTCGTGCTTCTCGCGTTATCCATGATTTCACTGTTATAAAAGCTGATTCAATCAGATTTTTTATTCTTAATTAATACCAAGTGCGCTGACGGAAGCCATAGAATTCCAACAAATCTTCTCAAGATTTCTCAGAATCTTGCTCGCTGTATGATACTATTTGCTGAAAACTTTGTGAACAAAATATTAAAGGTTGTTAACTATGATCTGATCGACGTGACTATGCTACTCAGTTATTTATATGACATTAGTACTATTTTATACTCTACAATATGTTAATATTTTCAGGAATTCAATCAAATAGCTCGAAATAAACTTCCTAGAGAAGAGAAATTGGATTAAAATCAGAAAGATAACATGCAATTCACGTATTATATCCATTGTTTATTCGAGTGATTTATGATCTTTTTTTCCAAAATTGATAATGACACACCAACTAAATTTTTTATGACACTCAAAAGAGATCATTAGAGTGATGAGTTCGAGAGTCTTAGTTTCTAACTTTTTCTACAAAAATAAGTATTATCCAACTTCTAGTCACGATTATTCTGGGTTTTTAGCAATAACTCAGGCTAAAATAAATGACGCTAGATACAATTGTATTGATGGGAAACTGAAAGTATGTTTTCCAATAAATTCATTTATTTATAGGTAGCTATGAATAATTCCCATCTCTTTCGCTCCTAGAACAAATAGAAATATAACTTGGCTGATAGACCTGATGAAATACGGACAGAATGATAATTTCTATTTCTCTAGCAAGAAAACCTCCAGAGAGTAATTTATCTAGATCTACATTCTCCATAACCAACTAAACTGCTTTTCACTTATTGATGATGACTGGAATAAATTTCTTGAAAAATACTGTAAAAATATTAACTTGTATATCCATCTATCTATCAATAGAATATTTAACTGCAGCATTTATGCTATGAGCTTCTTCTCCGACGCTACTGCTATTTTTCTTTTAAATATATTTCTATCGCCGTTTTTCTGGCAAAGTTGCAATTCAAAAGCCTGAAGTTCATACTACTTTAAAACTACTAAGCAATGGTTAGATCATAGTAGATTCATATTTTATTCGACTATAACTCGCAATACATTACTTTCAGTATTCCTATTTTCTTTGATTTTTATTTTAAGAATAATTAGCCCGCTCTTAATTTTTTGTTTCGCACTCTCACCCAACGCTATGCTGCATTGAGTACAAAAACAGAGTTAAAATTGATATCTCCTGCGTCTTGCATACTTATGGTTGATAACTAAATCAACATCTCTATGTTAATGTCTCCGTTACTCATACCAGTCTGATATTAAACATGTTACATGGGTCGGAGCTGTTCTTCAAAAAAGAGTTTGTGAATAAGATTTAACGAGGCGTTGTCATCCGGTTGCTATGTTACGGCTATGATCTGATAAATCACACTGTCTTTCTGGTCTGGAGTATATTCAAGGAAGTAAGCAATATCAGCGTACTCTTGAAGGCACAGTACTGGATTCCATTACTGTAAAGTGCACTTCGCTAAAAAAGACGAAAGAGCGTAGCATACCATGAAATACTTCTGGCACTAGAGCCTTAAGCAGTTTACTTGTATCTGTGTCAAAATTGCGTATTACCGAAGAGGGAGAGGTGTTGTACATCATTAGTATGACCATCTAACTTAAATAGTACCGATAGCAGACCCTGAAGAAGAAAGAGATCATTGGATTCTATATTATCCATATTCTAGCAAGGTGTTTTAAAATACTGAGTTACTATGATTTATTGTCGAATCCTCAATGAGGCACTTTATTACTGAAGGTATAAAGGCGTTTAAGAATAACGGCTTGCAAACAATTAAAGTTCACCATTATGGTGAAAGAATTTCTGCGCACAGATTATCTCGTAAAAATGCATTCTGTGTGAGAAGACGGGATACTTTTACCGACGCTCAGCTTTTGGAAAACAAGCAACGGAATTATTATCAAAAAGAATCCATAAAATAAAAAAAACTAAAATTATTAAACTAAACCTAGAGTTAAATATCACTAAAATTAGTGCAATTATAGATCAAGAATAGAGAGTCCGATGAAATTTTTACTTATATATAGAAGCATGGTAAACCAATTCTAATATTCTTTTAACAAAAATGGATGTTTTATCTGCTCTTAAAGAGGAATTTAATTTCTTAATAATGAACGAATTACAGTCTTAATCGTCTAAGGTCGACAGGGTCATGTGAGCGATGAGATTCTTGAAGAGTTTAATGTACAGTGCATTAGTTATTTTCTTAAGCTGATCATCGATAAGAGTCCATCCTTTATTTAGATGTAGGTAAATGATACGAAACCTTTACCATCGAGCATTAAATTAGTCACTATCCCCTAATAAGATTAGGTAATTAGATAATTATTTGTTAAGGAATTCCATATTCAAAATGTGAACAGTTTTATTAGCGATTAAAAGGATATGGGATAAGTAAATCCATGGTGTAGAGTCGTTTTATTTACCGAATTATCTGATCTTGAGAAAATTGTTTGAAATTACAATAGTTAAAATATAAAAGTGGCTATTGTTTTCTCTGCGAGAAAACAAGAACTGTTATCAACATAGGTATTTTTTATCACTTAACATTCTGTACCTTATGAAAACTGATAAAATCATTTTTTATTTTCCATATCATTTGGTTGCCAATATGAATTTTTTAACTTATAAATCTCCCGTTTTCCTTTTTCCCGTTGTTGCTTTTTTCTTTCTGCTCTGATGTTAGATTATGATTATTAAAAATTACCATATCAGCTTCTACATCATAACAAATACCATAATTTGACAAATTATTCGCTTTAGTTAGTTGCTTAATATTATGCCTGAACATTTTTAATAATGCGGTATTCCCCCGTTTTTAAACGCAATTTTTCAAGGGCTATAGTAAATTCTCCCTGATTATCACAATGCTTACGGGCTATTCATAAATTCTTCTATCTATTGCCTTTCTAATACGGAAGCAGTATTGACTAATTTTTAATATTTTCTTTTTATGCAACGCCTGATAGAGCCAGTCAGGTAACGTTACCTCAACCCATGCTAATAATTAAGTTTAGCTTTTTTCCTATAAAATAATCCACTTATTA
>JBHEQV010000017.1:0-2905 GCA_046530735.1 Arsenophonus sp. | reverse complement strand
ATAAACCAAATTGAGTTATTTTTGTGTATTAATTTTAACTTTTTTCATTTTTGAGTATATATTGGTTTTAAAATAAAAACCAATATAAAGAATCTTTATACAAAAGATATTTTGTGATGATAATTTTATTTTTGTGAAGCTGGTTTATGTTGATGAGCAAAAAAAGTTACTGACAAAATAACAGAAACTTTATTTTTAGCGGGAAATTAAAATTTTTCTTTTGTGTAAAACATTTATGATTATGAGATAAATAGCAAACGCCATTCTTTTAACGATGGAGTCAATAATGCTAGAGAAGCCACAACTATTAATTATCAATATAGTGATGAAAACTTTCTATCTGTTCATCATGCTTTACTAAATACTGATTTAACGCCTAGTGAAATAGAATTATATGTAACATTACCTTTATGCGAGGTCTTCAATGAACAACGTCAAAAGAACACAAAAAATATAGAAAGGAAAAAAGCTAATTTATTAAGAATAATAAAATATCATGATGGAAAAGGTTATAAAGATATCTTTAAAATAAAAAGGTTCACGTTAGTCCAGGATCTTTAACAGCTTTGCACGAAATATTTAAACATGACAATGTTAATGATTTTAAATCGTCTCTTATTGTTGATTTGGGTGGAACTACGTTAGATTGTGCTGTTATTTTAAGAAAATTCAAACAATTAATGCATATTATTGCTTAACCACCATTAGGTGTTTCTTCCGTTGTTAAACGAATACAGAAAATAGTTAAATTAGATATGAATTTTCAGTTTTATAGTAAATCGAGATCAGCAAAAATTAATAGGATAAAATCAGAAACTGAAGATGCTATAAATAATTTATCTGTATTGATTATTTAGTAAGCTAAAATATTTAATAAATTTCAGCGAATTTATTTCATCAATGTCTGAGTTCCCCATCCCCCCATATGGTCCATCCACTTTACTCATCTTTAAATTAAAGATTAAATTGTTAAATATTTTTTAATATTTAAATAACAAAATATATCAAATTACTAATTTTCAATTTACCTTGGTTAAATCAATTGCTGGTATTATTTTAGAGGAAGATTGAATGAGTGGTCAAAAAGAAAATCGTTTTACACATCATCCAGATTTCTTTATAAGAGGGTAAATTTGCAGATGAAATTTTTGATTAATAATTAATCAAAAAAGCGATTTTCTGAGAAAATATTTCAGAAGAAAAAAGTTTCAGATGAAATAAAAAATAATTTTTTTAGGGTAATTAAGGTAATAAAGTAAGAAATTGAGTAAGAGTATTGCCGCTAATTTCGACTTCGCTTATGTTTTCATACGAGATGGGTTATGCTCATTTTTGATATATGGAGTTTTAGGAAATATTGACATATACTGCTGATTAATTTTATGAATGATTACAATAACAGAGAGATGATATGCCATGAAAAGTCTACCCTACAGCTACCCGCGAAACAAGATATTATAGCGATCTCTTGCATAAACTCATCTCTAATGTTTATCTATCATAACGATCTCTAGAGATAGAGATTGTCGATCTTGAGATTAAAGTACATAAAGTCCATGGATCAGAGCGATAACAAAATATACTTCAACATCTCCTTGCTGCCGTCTTATTTAAAGCGTTATAAAAGCAACGAAGAGTTGCTACTATTCTTGCACCTGCGAGGTAGTATCTCCATCAGTAATTTCGTAAATCTCTAGATTTTCTCGATGAGAAAGTACATGATCTCTCTTCCAGTACTGATCAGAAAACTGAAACAAGGAATGGCTTAAAGAACAGAGGTAATTGTGCTTCGTGATTTAGCACTACGCAACTACCTTTATTTCTTGGCCGATGACATATATCCTCCTGTCAGGGAGGATTGATCGTCTTTGCCTAGTAGTTACTATTGGCAGAACTACACATTAATGCAAGGAGCTCATTGAGCTCAAAGATGCTTATCGAGGAGTCAGAAGACTGCGTTTAACTCTTTAATGCTCTGTGAGTACGTGATTTAACTATATCTACAGGGTTGCTACGGAGAGACTTTGCCCTTGATTTTTAGAATGCAATGGCAAAGATATTCCTGGATATGTAGCATCAATGCCCAATTAGCTACACAAAATAGCTAATGTCTTGGCTTCACTTCTAAAAACATAGAAATAGAAAGTTAATGGTGAGCTGAGAAAGATTTGGTAGCAGATAGCTGCTATGGCGATAATAAAACCTTTAATGATTTATTAGCAAGATTTTAACGTATCCTTCAGCAATAAGAATGTTAGAGAATAATTAAAAAGAACTGCTGGAATTCTTTGCCTTCTTGTCAATAAACTGAGCACATCCAATAAAAACAAAAAATCTGATTGTGTAATCGGGTTTTGTACCAGTGAGTCTACGAAGCTGACGAGTGAAGAGGTGTGGTTAGAAAAACAACCCTTTCAATAGTATTTAAGCTGGCTCCCTTCTTCTCAAAAAGCTAGAATCAGCTGATAGGATTTTATCCTTGACCCATGGGTCGTAAACAATGGAAATTTAAGGATGAATTACAGATTATACTGCAGCTTGATGTAAAAGCTTATGTCCTAATAGATTACCATAGCGATAAAGTTTTAACAGATGATAACCTAGATAAATATTTAGATCATCCTAGTTTAACAAAAATTATAACTAGTTATGTGGTAGGAAAATAATTAAAGCGGGTAAAATTAGCGTTAATGATCTTATCTTCGTTGAAGAAGATGCTTGGATAATCGGTAATCCTATTTTGAAAGGATCTTTTTAATGTTTTAAAATCCAAAGATATGATTTCAGTGATCGATTTAAATTGTGCTATTGTCATTTAATCTGATAATCATGTTTGTATTGTATTGACGGATTACGTCGTATGTAGCTAAACTGTTTTTGTTAATAATATAATGAACCATTATAT
>JBHEQV010000016.1:0-267 GCA_046530735.1 Arsenophonus sp. | reverse complement strand
TATAACTAGTTATGTGGTTGGAAAATAATTAAAGCGGGTAAAATTAGCGTTAATGATCTTATCTTCGTTGAAGAAGATGCTTAGATAATCGGTAATCCTATTTTGAAAGGATCTTTTTAATGTTTTAAAATCCAAAGATATGATTTCAGTTATCGATTTAAATTGTGATATTGTCATTTAATCTGATAATCATGTTTGTATTGTATTGACGGATTACGTCGTATGTAGCTAAACTGTTTTTGTTAATAATATAATGAACCATTATAT
>JBHEQV010000015.1:0-68824 GCA_046530735.1 Arsenophonus sp. | reverse complement strand
AGGAATTTCACATTAAAAATGTGAACAGCTATATTAGCTGATTATAAGGATGATTAAATAGATTACATCTTGTAAGGCTGTTTATTTACCAAATTATCTCTCCTGGAGAATATTATTTAAAATTACAACAATTGAAATGTAGTCGTAGCTAAAAATTGCTCTGTGAGAAAAGCAAGAACCTATGCTAACATAGCCTGAAATAAACAATTATTTAGATTAAGAACAGCAAGCTAGTCTGATTTTACGTTTAATGCGAATAAAGTCTGTACATAACTAGAAATTTCTTGTACTACTAACATATGAAAGCTGTCAAAACAAAAATCGATTGCTGCATAAAAATCAATGATTTTAAAATAATCTTTATTAGCTAATATGTTTACGATTGTTGCGTGAATTATTCTGTTGACTTTAGCTACCATTATTACAATGTGTTCCGTTAGTATATAGACGATGACATGATTTTAATGTAGGTAAATCTTGCAGTAATGCTTCACTGTTATATCTTTGACAGAGATCTGATGCTAAATATTATTTTCAATAGAAAGTATATTTAAAGAGTATTCTGCATAAGCAAGACTAATTGAATACCACTCTTACCAGCACATACAATACTACCAATACGATGAAAATAATCTTGATAATCATTAAGCAGATCATAATTAAATACATGAGTAACAGATGGAGTATGTAAACCTCTGGTAGAAACATCTATTGCAACTAGGATATCTAAATGTTTTTGAATTAACTGTTCAAGAATAGGTAGTTGTTTTTTGTGCTATATCGAAAATTAGTAAGGCAATTCGGATGACCGCGTAGCAAAAAGATAAGACAAAATATCTTCACAGCGATGTTTTAGTGTTAAAAAAGATTGTGCATCTTTCGTGGCACTCTTCTTCAATTAACGTTTATAACAGACGCATTTTTTTTTGTTAGAAGAGAAGAAAATTTCTTCTTTAATGCAATAACCTTGTTTTTTTTGAGGTTTTACTTTAATATATTGGGGGTTGATTTATTTGTTTAATTGCCAGTTTTTGAATACGATAAGAAAGTCTTGCGGAAAACAGTAAATTTAAGCGTTGAGTGGCAGGAGACATTTAATAAAATAACCAACAAATATCTTTAATAAAACTAATATAATACATACGATCAGCCTTATCAAGTGCAAGCACTTAGATAAGACCTAAATAAATGAAACCTTGTCTAGTATAATTAATTAAGCGTCCTGTCATACCGACAGGGATATTTACCCCTGTCTGGAGTAAATGTAGTTGTTCATTTTTCCATCACCACCATAAGTTAAACTTATTTTAAAGCCTATTAAAACGATTAATTCTTTTGCATCGGCAAATATCTGAACTGGTAATTTCGGATGTAGGAGCCATAATTAGCGTTCTTGATTGATCAACTTGATACTCTAAATTTATTAGATGTGTTAGTAAATAATAAAATGTTGAGGTAAGAAAAGCTAATGTCTTAACCGTTCCCTGTTTGTTCCTGTTCAGCAATATTATAGACTTTAATAGTAAAAGGCAATGTTAACGCTTGTATAGATGTATAGTTATGAAAGTCATTTTTATTAATGGATTCATAATAACTTTATTGTGTAAAGCAAAATCTATGAATTTATTTTCTGTAAAATGTGTTTTATTTATAATGTATTAAAATATTAGTTAAGGTTATCTTATGAAAGAAGATAATTTGAAATAAAGCAAATATGGTTAAATTAATGTTAGTTTAAAACAACATAAAATGTTTATATTTGGGGGAGTATCCGCAATGAGTGATAAAGTTATCCATTTATCTGATGGAGATTTTAATACAAAAATCCTAGAAGCAGTAAAGCCAGTATTAGTTGATTTTTGGGCAGAATGGTGTGGCCCTTGTAAAATGATTATTCCTATTTTAGACGAAATTGCTGATGAATGTGCAGATAAATTGATTATCGGAAAATTAAATGTTGACGATAACCCTGCAACAACATCTAAATATGGTATTCGTAGCATTCCTACTTTAGTACTTTTTAAAGACGGTGAGATGCTTAATAAGCAAGTTGGTCTTTTATCTAAAACTCAATTAAAAGAATTTTTAGACAAAAACATTAAGTTTTTATAAAATGTTAATAACAGAGGATTTAATCTAGGCCAAAAATTTTTAATTTGCTATTAGACGTCTGCTTCAAAGCATGATAATGTTAGCGCTACTATTTAATAAGTTTGGTATACACTTTTTTATCTTAAATGTGTATATATTGAATATGTTATTGTATAGACATATTTCTTATCTCTGGATAATTTCTATCCTAGAATGGTTTAAATTCCATTGACTCTCATAGAAATAATTCTTTTAGACAGATATGTTTCATTTATTATTTGCTTGGTGCTGTTGTGTAGGGCCTAAAAAGTATAAAGTGAGATTTTTTCATCTTCTTTTAGAAGATGCTTATAGTCTTATTCTGTCTTTGCTGTATAAAGAGCATTATCTAAGGTAGTGGATTAACAAATTGCTGCAACTATATGAATTTATATCTAATAATACTGATATCTTCATCAAGAATCGTTAAGATTTTTGTATTTTTATTTAAATAAGCAATTAGAGATTGTTATACTATTTATTAGTCATAGTTCAAAAAATATACCCCGAATTTAAGAACCCACCATTATGAATCTTACCGAATTAAAAAATACGCCGGTATCAGAATTGATTATTCTTGGCGAAAGTATGGGGCTAGAGAACCTAGCTCGTATGAGAAAACAGGATATTATTTTCTCGATTTTGAAGCAACATGCGAAAAGTGGAGAAGATATTTTTGGTGATGGCGTGCTAGAAATTTTGCAGGATGGATTTGGATTCCTTCGTTCTGCAGATAGCTCTTATCTAGCAGGTCCTGACGATATTTATGTTTCTCCTAGTCAGATTCGTCGTTTTAATTTACGAACAGGAGATACCATATCAGGAAAAATTCGACCTCCAAAGGAGGGAGAACGCTACTTTGCCCTACTAAAAGTTAATGAAGTTAATTTTGATAAACCTGAAAATGCTCGTAGCAAAATTCTTTTTGAAAACCTGACACCGCTACATGCTAATAATCGTCTACGTATGGAGCGTGGCAATGGATCAACAGAAGATTTAACTGCTCGTGTTCTGGATTTGGCTGCACCGATTGGGCGTGGGCAGCGTGGTTTGATTGTTGCTCCACCAAAAGCAGGTAAAACCATGTTATTGCAGAATATTGCAGCTAATATTGCCAATAATTATCCAGACTGTGTTTTGAGAGTGTTGTTAATTGATGAGCGACCAGAAGAAGTGACTGAAATGCAACGTCTAGTTAAAGGTGAGGTAATTGCATCAACCTTTGATGAACCTGCATCTCGTCATGTTCAGGTTGCTGAAATGGTAATAGAAAAAGCTAAGCGTTTAGTTGAGCATAAAAAAGATGTTATTATTCTTTTAGATTCAATTACGCGTCTTGCTCGTGCTTATAACACAGTGGTTCCTTCCTCTGGTAAAGTATTAACAGGTGGAGTGGATGCAAATGCTTTACATCGTCCTAAACGTTTTTTTGGTGCTGCACGTAATGTAGAAGAAGGTGGAAGCTTAACGATAATTGCTACAGCATTAGTTGATACCGGTTCTAAAATGGATGAAGTGATTTACGAAGAATTTAAAGGCACCGGAAATATGGAGTTACATTTATCGCGGAAAATAGCGGAAAAACGTGTTTTTCCGGCGATTGATTATAATCGTTCCGGTACTCGTAAGGAAGAATTATTATCCTTACCGGATGAGTTGCAGAAGATGTGGATATTACGCAAAATTATTCATCCTATGGGTGAAATTGATGCAATGGAATTTTTAATTAATAAATTAGCAATAACGAAGACAAATGATGAATTTTTTGATTTTATGAAGCGTTCTTAAAATTCTCATTGTTTTAATGATTAACTGAAAGCGCCATTTTTATGTGGCGCTTTATTTTATTTTTTTACTATCTAATAGTGTCTATTTTGATAGAGATTTTACTTATTAATAAGCGATGCGAAATGATAGAAGTATTTTGTTATTCTTACTATTACATATACACTAACTTAAAGTAAACTATAGTCTATCTATGGAAATGGGGATGTACTGGATGATTTATAAAAAATTATAAGATACTAAATGTTGCAATATAGTCGATTACTAATCGACGTTTTCTTATTTTTATAATTTCATATTCTTTGCAAGAGAATATGAAAAACTTTGGTTTAGTAGATGAATTTAATTACCGAAAAACACTAGAGAGAAATTCCTCTGAATTGGTAGTATTGTGGTTTTTAGTATTGAATTAGCATTTATGATTTATATCCAAATTTATTCAACATAAATGATTGTGTTTGATTTATACTAAAATTTTAGTATTTATTGAAGCATTAGATGATCGCTTTGATATTAGTGTTAAAGTTCAAGCAACTGTTCAAGCGATTATTGTGGTAGTCATGATTTATTTTGTCGATCTATCGTTAGATAACTTAGGTTATGTTTTAGGTTAATGGTAAGTAATATTAGAGCATTTAAGTTATTTAGTAACGTTATTTGCTGTTTGTGGCGTAGTCAATTCTTTTAACATGGTTGATGGTCTTCTTGGTGATGTTTATTGTGTTTTCTTTCCCTTATTATGTATTTTGCTTTATCAAAATGGCAATGTGGTATTAGCTTTTTAGTGTTTTGCTGTTATTGTTCCCATTCTTTCCTTATATATTATTGAATATAAGCTTATTTGGATAAAATTATAAAGTAATTATGGAAATCTGGTAGTATCATTAATTAGTTTTACTATTCTTTACTTGTTGTTAATGTTGACACAAGATGAGCAATTCTCAATTAAATCAGTGACTGTCTTTTGGATTATTGTTATTCTTCTGATGAAGAATATTGCTATCATGTATTGACGACTGCATAAAAAAATGAGTTATTTTTACCAGATAGACAAGATATTCATCATTTAATTATGCTTTCAGATTTTACTTCAATTTAGGCTTACCTTGATGACTTTAATAGCAGTTATTTTTAGAAACAATAGGTATGTTCGGTAAACGTTCAAGTTTTATTGCTGAATGGTGATGTTGGAATTATTTTTTCTTATATTTGCTTTTACCCCTATGGATATTGTATTAGATGTGCTTGGAAAGCAGCGCGTTTTGAAAAACGTATTAAACCTCGAATGCAATGTATAGAAAAATAAATAGTATAGAAAAATAAATAACAGAAATGTTTAAAAGAGTTTCATGTTAATAACAAAGTTAGAATCATAACTTAAACCTAATTCTCACTCTCAATTTATTGAGTATGGATTAGATATTAGAAGTTTATTTATCGCGCTATGATGGAAATAAACATAGATTATCTTTTTAGCATTTATTTTATATAGCTGTTGTATTGATGATTTCTTAGATGACACCATAAAAATGGTATGGTAATGCTGTTACTGATTTACCACAGTTAATAATTTAGGGGCATATTATTCTCAACAATAATTTTTGCGAAGTTTGAGTTCGCATATTAATTAAAAATAAGATAATTAATTCGCAATAATTTAAAATCAGGTTTATTAAAAATTTACTATTTAAATGGGCTCTTATGATACCCGGTAAAAATTTTGTTAAATAGTGATTATTATCAAACATATATGGAAGAAAATCCTAAAGATTATTTTGCATTATTTGATGAATTAATTGATAATATTTAATTAACTTCAAAAGTGATAACAAAATAGTTAATGATAATATTAAATTAGTTACTAAAACAGCTTATGATGCAAGCTAATTATTACGTGAATATATTTCTTTTGCTAAAAGAAAGCTAGTTTTAATGTTAATGAATAAATTAAAGACGTTTAGAGAAAAGGAAAAGAACAGTCTTTAAAAGCATTAATTAAATGTTAGGAAATGCTATAAAAATAAATTATGAATGGCGTTTAAATTAACCTACAGTAATCGTTAAAAGTTATAAAAACCAAGGTCTTTCATAGATTAAAATTGATGTACCTATTGATTAATTACATGATTTAGAAATATTTCCATTAGATACTTTCTTATTACAAGTGCAAATTAAAATATTATAGGAAACAGAGTTTAATTATGATAAAACTATAATAAAAATATAGCGATGTTAGTGATATTAAATCTCGAATCGATCTCTATAATAATTTTAAACGTTATCAACGTTTAAACACCAGAAGATCGCGTTAAACGGGATTGCTCTCGTTGAGTATTAATGATGGTCATCATTGAATGATTGGTCTCCTAAGTGGCATAGACATGACTTTGTCAATACAAAATATCTAATTATTTGCTAAATATATAGCAAAAGAGGACTTCAACAAATTATCAATATATTGAAAATAATATCAATATTAATAATATATTTTATACTTAAATAAGATTAACATAAAAAAGTCATTATAAAAGTATTGACTGTCTTTAATGCTTGTCCTGAAGACATAAAAATGATTTAGCATAGCATATGCTTTGATACACGATAAGATTGTTAATCGAAAGTTCCTATAATTGAACAATATAGAGCAGTTTTTGGTTAGGTATTGCACCTTTTTGAGATCATACCTGATTATGATTTAGATATTATGATACCGGGACAAAATTTAATCAAATATTACTGTCGTATTTTTGAAGAAATCAAATTAGTATTTTTATCTTTTAAATCAGATGCAGTATTAGTTCATGGTGATATAGTAACCATTAAGGCAACCACCTGACTGTTTTTATCAGTCTATTCTGGTTTATTATGTTGAAGCAGGATTGCGTACCGATAAATTATATTATCCTTGGATAGAAAGGGAAGATCGTAAAATTGCTAGTTATCTGGTAATGTATTATTTTCATCTATCGAATTATTCATAAAAAATTTACAGCATCAATTCATCCACTTCTCATCGTATTTTGTTATTGGCAAAACCGTAACAGGATGTATTGCCATGAGTGCATAATAAAGTTATGAATGATGCCACAATACGAGCAAGACTTTTGTTGTCAAAAATATTTTTCTTGACCAAAAATAAAAAATGCTGTTAATTATAGGATATCGATAGGAAAGTTTTAGTAGTTTGGGTTTAAATATATTTTTCATGCATTAGCTGAAATTGCTAAAAATCATACTGATATTTAAATTGTCTATTTTGTTTATCTTAATTCTAAGATCAACAAACCAGTATAAAGGCATATTGTAGGGTATTAATAATATAATCCTAATTGATCTATAGGATTATTTACCTTTCATTTATTTAATGAGTACCGCTTATTTTATTCTTACACATTCATGTGGTATTCAAGAAGAAAATGTAACTTAAGGCAAACTGATGTTGATAATGTCTGGATATTACTGAGCTACCTGAAGTGGTTGAAGCTAGTAAGGTATGTTTAGTGGGTATATAAACAGAAGAAATTATTTAAACGGTAACATAATTACTAACGTATGAATATGTTTACAAAAAAAATAACCTAGGATCATAATTTTTATGGTGATAGTAAAGCTTACCAGCGAACTCTTGAATCATTGAAAACAAATTAGGTGACATTATGTGCTTTAAAATTATTCCTGTTATTAGTTTAGATTAAATTGGGTTACTAACCACTACTGTTTTCTCTGCTCAGCAGAAAAAACTTATTGTGGGTTGTGATGTTAATCAACATGCTGTTGATACGATTAATTAAGATACAATTCATATTGTTGAATTAGATTTAGATAAAATAATAAAAATAGGCTGTATAAGTTGACTATTTAAAAACGTTCACTACATCTCAAAAGGCAGATATATTTTTAATTTCGGTCTTCAGCGTTTAAAAAAGACCAAAGCCTGATTATATCATATTATGAGAGAGGCAGAATTAATAGCACAATTTTTGAAAGAAGCAATTTGATTATTCTAGAGTCTACTTCACTGCCTGTAGTAACTAAGAAAATTTCACAGCAACTAGCAGCTATACGATCTAATCTGATATTTCCACAACAATAGTGTGAAAATTTAGATATTAATATTTCTTATTGTCTTTAACGGTTTTTATTAGGGGATATCATGTTTAAGTTGATCGAAATATTCGGTTATTGCTGATATAATGATGAAATCATCTCAGCAAGTCAGGCTATAATATAGCATTTTCTTTATTAGTAAAAGTATGATTACTAATTGCAAAACGGCTGAAATATATAAATTTATAACAAGTTAATTTAGGTTGCTATCAGGTTAAGACAGGATTAATCGGTTGTTTAACAAATACAAATAAGCGAGAAAATAAAATTAAAATTACGTATTTTGGTCTTGGTTTTAAACCAGATGTTGATGATTTACGAGAAAGTATCACTATAAAAATAATTAAAATGATTGTTGATTGATATACTGATATCAATCATGTAGCAGAACCTAATATTAATTAATTTCCAAAGGCACTAAAAGGTCTTTTGGAAATTGGGTGTCTCTACTGTGATAGTTTCTAATGCAGATATTATTTTGGTATTGGTATATTATAAATAATTTAAGGTGATTAAGACTGAATAAATTCGATAAAAATTGGTAGTTAATACTAAAGAAGTATGGCGTTGAAACATATTTTAGTTACTGGTGTGTATCTGTCTTTATCGGTTTTGGAGTTACTTATTATCTTATTTGAAGATAATAATGATAGTGTATTAGTTATTAATAGTTTGACTTATGCTAGTAATCTAGCACTGATTAGCATCAGTGAGAGAAAGCTATCGCTATGCTTTTGCTCAAATAAATATTTATAATAAACATGCGTTTAACAAAATTTTTTAGAAATATTGACCTAATGCTGTTATGTATTTAGTAGCAGAAAGTCATATCGATTGATCGATCGATGGATCAGCACGTATTTATTGAAACCAATATTGTTAGTACGTATTTTATTGAAGGCACCTTGTGATTATTGAAATCATTTAAGCAATCAGAAAAACAATTATTTTGTTTTCATTATATCTGCTGATGATGATGGTTTATGGTGATCTTCATACAACTTAAAGGTTATTTACAGAGATAACCTATTATGCATCGCAAGTAATAGTAGGCCCGCTCTTATTCAGTTTCAAAAGACTTCCAAGTGATCGTTTAGTCATAGCCTGGGATCGTACTTATGGATTACTAATTTTGGTGATCAATTACTTAAATGATTATTATCCTTATCATAGTATCCTAAAAATTAATTCCTTTGATTATTTTGAGCGTGATAGCTGATAAATCATTGTCTATTTATGGTTAAGGTGAACAGATAGGTGATTGGTTGTATGTTGAATATCATGGCCAGTGCGTTACATTTTAATTATTAGTCAAGCGGATTGTAGTCAAGACTTATAATATTTCTCTGAATATAATGAACGTAAAATATTGATGTAGTAAACATAATTGGTGCCTTCTAGAAGAATTATGTCCAGTTAAGTCTTGAAGGATGACTAACTATCGTGATTTAATCACATATCTCGCTAATCATTTAGGTCATAATATGCATTATGATATTGGATGTTAGCAAAATAGAACAAGAGTTAGGATAGAAGCCACAAGATAGCTTCGAATCAGATATTTGCAAAACCGTTGAATGCTATTTTAGCAATAAATTGCGCACCCATTTGTAAAATGGTTTATATGCATGTGAACGTTTAGGAGTTGCAATATAATAAATAATGAGGAAAGGTGATAAAAGATATTGTTTTGGCTGGTAGTTCTGAAATCCATTTGTACTCCATTACGCAAGGTATCTCTAAATAACCTGTTACTTATATAATAATCCGATAATTTACTATCCGTTTTCAGTGCTAATATTGTCTGGTATTAAAGAAATATTAAGTATTTCCATACTTGAAAATCTACCTGATTATCAGCGCTTACTTGGCGAGGATGAGGCTTTTTAGTGTTTATTTCAATTAATTTCAATTATGTCATATAAATCCCTAGTTAGATGGATTAGGCAGGTATTTTTTGATCGGTAAAAATTCATAGGTGATAATTCTTTCTATTTAATATTAGGTTAAAAATATTTATTTTAGATAGGCTTTATCCTTAAATTGAAATCGAGGTTTTGTTCGTTAATCAAAAGCAACAATTTTTGTGTATTAGGTGATGGATTCTAAACGTTTTTAGGGTAGTTGAATTTGATGAACAGTTCAAAGTGCTTTCTATTGAAGAAAATCCCAGTAATCTAAATTTAACTGGGTGAATTACTGATATCTATTTTATGATAATTAAATAATTAATGATATTAAAGAAATTAAACTTCACCACGTAGTGAGCTTGATATTATCTGTATGAATTAAATATATCTTGATTGTTGTGAGCTAAAGTTTAGTTATTAGATTATGGATTTGCCTGACTAGGATACTGGTACTGATGACAGCTTTATTAAAGTGAATAGGTTTGTGCAAACCATTCAAAAACGGCAGTAATTTAAAATTGCTTCTCTAGAACCAATTCGTCTCGCGTAACAGTTGGTTAACGGATAAACAGATAGAAAATAAGCAGAAAAACTGGCATAAATTAATTATGATAAATATTTACAGAATTTTCTGCATTGTTTTCAAGATCAATATTGAAGTGCTCAGTTAAAAAAGTGATTTTTAAGCGTAAAATTGGTAAATTATATTTTGTATTCAATGTGCCAATTATTTCATTAAAGTCAATTTATTGACTACAACATTATGTAAGTTAAAATTACTACTGCGGATACTTAATTGATTGATGTAACTTTAGATATGAGTTTTTGCTAGTAGAAGGTAAAGATGTCAATTTTTTCTTAATATGGATAGCAGGGTAAAAATCATAGTTTAGATCCAAATGTAGCAATTGAAAATATTGAAAATTAAAAAATATTTTGTAGATACAGCTTTTCACATAGTCGTTTTTGCCTGCCCTAGTATCATTGATAGATAATTCTCATTTTTATTCTATTTGGTTTAAAAAACTATTAAAGGTACTTTTGATGATCTTTATTTATTAGTTAATAATAGATAAAGGAAATATTACGACTTTGTTAGCATTAGGAATTCCTAGTTGAAAAAGAAATGCGTATTGGTTTATTATCCACAGATTTAGCCCATTAGGAGAAATGAGTTTCTAAATAATTATTAACAGAAGTATACAAATGGTGTAAGCAGAAAGGAGTATAGAGATTAAGGATGGAAACTCAAATCAGTAATATTATTGCTATATATCTGGATTCGCAGATGGGTGCACAAATTGGAAGTACAGCTTATTAGTTCTATTGAGAATGACATGATCCTTTTTAATAAACCACCGATTATTGGTACTGAATTAAATTATATCCAAGAAGCTATGCAGACTGGTAAGTTATGTGGTGATGGCCAGTTTACTCAGCGTTGTGAGAAGTGGATGGAGAAGCATTTTCAGTGTTTGAAAGCGTTGTTGACACCTTCTTGTACTGCATCTTTAGAAATGGCGACAATTTTGCTTAATATTAAACCTGGTGATGAAGTCATTATGCCAAGTTTTACTTTTGTTTCTACCGCTAATGCCTTTGTGCTAAGAGGCGCAACAATTGTATTTATCGATATACGTCCTGATACCATGAATATAGATGAGAATAAAATTGAAGCAGCAATCACGGATAAAACTCGTGCTATTGTTCTTGTTCACTATGCTGGTGTGGCTTGTGAAATGGATGCTATTATTGGATTAGCAAAAAAATACCATCTTTATCTTGTTGAAGACGCAGCTCAAGGTGTTATGTCCACTTATAAAGGAAAGGCGCTTGGTACGATAGGGCATATTGGTTGTTATAGTTTTCATGAAACAAAAAATTACTCATCTGGTGGAGAAGGAGGAGCCATACTGATTAATGAATCTTCACTTATTAAGCGAGCAGAAATTGTGCGGGAAAAAGGCACGAATCGCAGTCAGTTTTTTCGCGGCCAAGTTGATAAATATACCTGGCAAGACATTGGTTCCAGCTACTTAATGTCAGAGCTGCAAGCTGCTTATTTATGGGCACAATTGGAACAGGCGAATAAAATTAATCAGAGTAGGCTAGCATTATGGAAAAAATATTATGAGGCACTTAAACCTTTCGCTGAAATTGGTAAATTAGAGTTAGCTGTTATACCAGTAGATCTAGAACACAATGCTCATACGTTCTATATAAAATTAAAAGATATTAAACAAAGAACTGCATTCAATAAGCATATGCAAGCAGCAAATATTTTGTCAGTATTTCATTATGTTCCTTTGCACTCTAGTCCAGCAGGTTATAAATTTGGCCGTTTTCACGGTAATGATTACTATACAACAAAAGAAAGTGTTCGTTTAGTTCGTTTACCGATATTTTATAATCTTACTGATGAAGAGCAACAGCAAGTAATTAATCAAATTCAATCTTTTTTTGTTTAATAGATCTTTATCTAAAGTGTTTACTTAAATAGCTATTCAACCTTGAAAAAAATTGTGGCAGGATTAGTCATAATCAAATTATTAGTTCTTTCTTTTAATCTTAGTTGTGTTAATTAGTCGAAAAAATTTTCGTCAACTGATTACTATACTAAGTGTTTTATTCGGTGAATGTAAATCTTCAATGGCATGATTAAATATGTTACTGAATACATTAGACGCTAATAAAGTTAAGCACTGTATTGGTACTCCTCATGATCGATTATTTTAGGGTTTTAACCCTATGGATATTTATTTTTACTGTTTAGTTGATTTATCAGTCTGGCATCTATTTGATAATACACGTTATCAAATAGTTATTTATACCTTAATATTAATATAAATGGAGATCGCTTATGTGAATTATTTTTTGGCAATACTAAAAGGTTATCATGATGGGAAAGGTAACACACCATTAATTATAGTTTGTAGCTTAGCAGAAGTAATTGATTACTTATTTTTATTTTAGATTAAGTGATTATTAAGTGGTGCTAATAGGGATTACCTTTAATTCCTGAATTAATTGTTGTGGTAACAGTGATCATGATCTTACGCATAAGTAGCTAAATTAGTTATGGTTTAAACCAAGCTGAATACTATGATTTATCATCACTTAGCTAAATTCATTTTAATAGTGTTAATAACTTTAGTTATATTGCCGATTGCTTATATTATGATGAGAAAATTATTGGCTAAGAGATATAGTTTAAATGAGATAGATGTTAGCATATAGTGAATAGTATTTCAGATGCTTATTTACAGTTTATTACTGTATTTTACTGTTTATTTATCCTAAATTTAGGATAAAATGTAGCATAAAAATGAGATTAGTGTAAAGGTTTTAAACCTTTAAAGTTTATTTTATCAGCGGTTGTTGCGATAGTCAGCTTTACTATATGGATAGTACGAGATCTGAAATTTGACTGCTTTTCAGATAAGTTTATCGCAATTCGCGATCTCTTTTCTTGCCAGTTAAGATTGGTGATGTATTGAAATTAGGCGCTTATGTTTTTGCTTATTTAGTTATTGCTAATGTTGCATTATAGTTTCTGTTCTTAACAGAAGTGACTTAATTTGTATTGTTAATGGATTTATTTATTGGGTAATGCTAACTTACGGTGTTTTAAGTGCTGTTTACAGACTTAAATGGTAACTTATATTGTTTATATTATTCTTTGTAGTAGCAAATTCTATCTTTACCGAAGGCAAAGATGAAAATTT
This sequence comes from Arsenophonus sp., assembly GCA_046530735.1. Lineage (GTDB taxonomy): Bacteria > Pseudomonadota > Gammaproteobacteria > Enterobacterales > Enterobacteriaceae > Arsenophonus. The sequence goes on along the minus strand of JBHEQV010000015.1, from coordinate 55,167 downwards.
TAATTCATGTATTGCCTCTGATATGGTACATCATATCCAGACAGTGTTATAATTTTTTAAGGATCTTTTATTTTTATTAACATCATTACCACTTAAAATAGATAATTTCAGGTTATGAGATGTGATCTCACTCTAGTATTATGTGCTAATCATAACTATACATTAATAAATTTTATAATAAAAAAGCGATTGTTATCGTTATCACTATATAAACAAAATCAGATAGAAATTAAATTCTTTTTATGATCAGTTTAATATACCAATTTGATTGATATCATTGTTTAGTAATGATTCGTCAACAATAATTTTATGGCATATTATGTGCTAGTTTCTTATGAAAAATCACTTATAATTAAAAGTTAAATTATTTTATTATTTTCGGCGTTCAATATTTATACAGTCGGTAGGAGATGTTTTTACTACACGAGGAATTTAAATTATTTTTCTCAGTTAAATCTAATTATACTAATATCACTGCTCCATTTTCTATCTAAAGTAGATTTAGCTTTAACTGTTTATAAAAATCAATTAATCAAATTGATAAAGTGAAAATTTTACTCGGTAACTCAGGTAATAAATTTAATCAACATGTCGAATGGTTACTAGTAACCAAAAAGCAGTTTGCGGATAAGCCGGTAGAAATTTTATTCTTATTGGAATATCATGTTAATAATTAAGTATATATTGCGAAAGTTATATAGGCTATAGGAAATTATTTCCTAATGAAAATGATAATTATTAAGGAAAAATGGCTTTAATAATTATCTAACTTTACTGCACTGTGGACTGTTCTCATTTATATTGTTTTTTTAAATTATAAGCAATCCATAAGACACATTATTCTATTAATTTAAGTTTGTAATTCCTTTCATTATTAGCTGTAAAAATTATTTTACTAGAATCTTATTGAACAGTATATATCTTTTTTATTTTATAATGATGATTTAGATAAATGACAACTGGAATGATTTGACAGAAAATGATGTTAATGAATAGAAGTTAATAGGTTTTCAACCTTATTTTATTAATGTATTACAAGATACATTAATATAGACAGGAGAGCAATCAGACTATGATAGAATTTTGTAGTCTATCAATTGTGAATTTTATTTCTCTGATATTAATTTTAATATTAACATATCGTTAATTTTGACGAGTACGCTTCAATTTTAATATCTTTTTTCTCTACTTTATTTATTAGTATTTTAATTTAATTGTCTATTAATAGGATTACTAGTTTTAAATTTGATGTTAATATAATATTAACTATAATATATTATTACATGTGTTGGTTAATCTATCAGTTTTTAAATTGTTTATTATATCGCTTATAAAACCCGTTTTGGACGGGTGCCAAAGGATCTAATCAGTCATTATTCACTATGAATGAAGTGGAGCATCACTAACTTGTCTTTTAATTGATGTTTATTGCAAAACTAACAGTGGTTATATTTTTTAAAAATGATTTTTACTATTTCAGTTACAGTCCTATAGTCAGATTTTTCCTAGTGAAGTTTCAAGTCTAGTATTAAAACATTTTTCATTTTATATTTGCAATGTTGATTACGTATTTTTTGAAGCAAATTCAGTATTGTTGGTTATTTTTGCTCTTTAGCATAGTGGTTCCTTTTGGATACTCACTTATCTAAGTGTTGACGGAGTGCGAGCTAATATTATTATCGTCTTTACACTTTTCCAATTTATTATCATCAATTCGTGGTTGCAATGATTTATGGATACTAATTATCACTGGTATTATTGATATTTTGCTATGTTTTGGTTAGCATCATTAAAACGTTATGAATTAGATCTTAATACTGAATAGGCTTTTAACTCTTCTCTATTTAATGTGTTATATCTTTTCTTCTTTGAAGAACTTAGTTATGTTGCTAGATAATTATGATAGAATCGAATTCTAAGAATTATTAATTATTATATATGATTTTTATATTTTTATTACCACATGACTATGGCTTGAGTAACCCTTATTCAATATTGAATTCAGCCAATTATTTTACCTGGTAAGCGTTTGATTATTACTTTGATTTAGTCAATTAATTTACATTAATTGATTTTTTAATGATTAAAGGTTGGTTGTTCTTATTTCTATCTGTGTAGCAATTGGCGTTAATTTGATTATTAAATAGTTTGTGTATTAGGTTTATAAAAAAATTAGATTGATATTAATCGTTATAAAGCTTTTATTCTGTAAGTTTTCTATTTTTATTTTCTTTTTAAGATTATTGTCCTAGTTTATTAGGGTATAAATTCTTTTGTATTACGAGTGCTATTTTTAGTTTGGTATTTGTGCTTTTTTATAAAACTGGGTTTAATTAGCATATATATCACTAATGATTCTAAAAATAAGCTAAATAGTAGATTACTGGAGTAATCTATGAAGCAAGAAGTTATCATAAAATATGATATTTAGGTCATCTTGTTTTGAATTTTTATGATGGAATTAATTTCCTTAATTATCTATTTTTAGATTAACATGTTAAGCATAAAACATTTCTAGCTATCAATGTAAAAAATTCTAACCGTATGGCAAGATCATGACTTAAATGTACTACTAGTTGAAGTAGCATATCTTTATGCAGATAATATCTTTTTTATTAAAGTGATTTATTTAAAGTCCTACAAGCAAAAGTTTTATGTATTGCAGTATTGATTTGTAAAAATCATTGGTGATAACACAACTTAAAAAGTTGTGCTTGTGTTTCTGATTTTCTGGAAAGCAAAATTTCTTAAATAGACCGAAATAAACTTCGCACTCAGTAGTAGGTGAGTATTCTGTTGATAGCCAGGACAATTATTTAAGCCAGAATAACATAAAATATTACTTAAGCGCACAAGGCTAGTGGAGTGAAAATTGTTACGTATCAATGGGAGTTACTAAGGCAAAAATTTTTATCCGGTATTATTGATGAGTATACTCCCGATGTGCTTTATCTTGGAAAAGATGGTTCTTATGATGTTTTTACTGGAAATGTAAAAACGAGCACTTAAATTATAACAACAATTAGGATTAGAATAGTTCTATAGATTGCTTTCTCAGCCGAGTCGAATTAAACGACAGATAAAATTATTACGCTTTCTGCGCTACTATATATAGCGGTAAACTTTATTTTATTTGTTTATGAGTCCTTATAGCAATAGGACGCTTTAACTTTAATAGCTAATAAATTTTAAATTGCTAGGTTTCTTTTAAACATGGCTTTATTGATAACTGTTTTTTATTCTTAGAAAATTAGTACTATTTTAATTACAGTTATAAACTTTTTATTTTGTTATTGTTGAAACATATTTTTAGTAAAGAGCTATTATCTGTTATTTTGATCATTAAGGTAAAATAGTATTAAGTTATTATTGAAATGACAGGAATTGCTATGGGAAACCGGAATAAGACCTCAGTCATGGCTTTGAATCAAGATATATTCAACTTATTGTACTATGTGTAATAATTTAGTTAGCTTATCTATAGGTTTTACTAATACGTTAAACTGGTATGACCTTTTGTATTACTGGCTTATATATTGTTGCTGGATTATTTATTTTTTTATTATGCGTTCAATGAGAGAGATAGTAATTTTTGAAATTATTAGTGACGCTTTGCTTCATTTGATTATAAATATTTGAGTTCTTATTAGTAAGTTTAATTGGATGAGGGTTATTTGTTCATGTGAGGCATAGTATTAGAAATTTAGTGTAGCTGGCTCCAGGCTACACATTCAACCCTGATCCTTCATAAATCTATTCTCCATCCTTAAATTTGGTGTTGTTTGTTACTGCAGGGGTCAAATAGGTAAAATCTCCTTATCAGGCCAGCTTTTTAATTAGATTGGAGTAGATTAAATAGCATTAAAGTGTTGTTTTTCTCGAATTCACTGCTTCGAACATTAGCTCATAGCCTCACTGTTGCAAAAGTCAATATTCAAAATTAGATTTATCGTTCTTATTGATGCCAAGTGCGCTGACAGGAAGTAATAGTAGATACCAGCCATTTTTCTCAATCTTTCTTCAGATTATTTATGCTGCAGAATATTTGCTGAAACCCCTTCTCAAAAAAACATCAAGGGGTTTTATTTAGCGGCATCGCGACTCTCTGCTACCTAGACTACTTATTTTCCCTGCACGACTCACCATTAACTTTCAGTTACATGCCTTCGTGGAGTAATTTAGTGCCAATGTTGTTTGTGTACTCAATAGCATTTATGCCGCACGCTCAAGAATATCTTTTTCATTACATTGCAAAACTAAGGGTACCGTCTCCCCTAATAAGTCTAGTAAATATAGTTAAGTCCCCGCGTTCGCAGTATGCTATTAAGAAGTTTAGCTTAGTTTTATTCTTACTTTTGATAACTACCTTTAATCGCAATGAAGCTCTTACATATATGTGCAATGTACTGATAATAGTGAGGAGCAGACAAAGATGATCAGCTTCCTGACAGGATGGTATTTATCTCATCAGGCAAGTAATAAATGTAGTGCATATCGCTTAAATCACGCAGAGGCACCCCCATTGCCTGTACTCTTCAAGCCATTAATGTTTCAGTCTCCTGATGTAGGGTATATTGGCAGAGAGCTCATGCGATTTTTACCGAGAATAACCCATGTCTTCAATCTCCTCTTCAGCAACGGTGCTATCAGAGCCCTTGCTACCAATTACGAATGAATTCATACAAGAGATTATAGGTAATATCTGGTTTTTAAGGATATCATAGAATAAACTTTTTATGACATATAGCCTCTTTGTTGTTGACATCATTCATAAAATTAATAAACAGAATTACAACCACCATCTCTAAAATTATATGTATTAGAAATGAGCATAACTCTCATGTGAGGTTGCTGTTAGAATAATAGAGATCACAGCGATTGCTGTCTATATAAAATTTAGTTTTTTCTGAGGTATTCCCAATAATAGATTTTGCTGGTGCTAGGTAGTAAGGCTTTTATTTCTACTTTATATTGTAGTAGATTCTTATTAAGATATTGAATTAGTTTTTGTTACTTCTGGAGAAATAAAAAAGTTGCAAGCTACAATTAAATAAAGCTATTAATAATATTTAATTGCGAATTTTGATTTTTTATGTTGCTGCTATTTTTATAGTTATGCGATTCTCTCCTAGAGAAAGATTAGACAAAATATTAGTCTATTTCTGTTAATATTTTTAAAAATAAGCATTGTATAGGTAGGCGCGGTGATTAATGTCTGCTACCTTGCACTGAGTATTATCAGGTTGTAATAGTGGAATATATAGTGTCTGGCATATGATTTATGTTTTAGGATAAAGTTTTTAACTGTCATTTTTTTTGAAAGTAACAGAAAATGCTATGTCCATACATGGTGTGTTATGTATTATGTTAACAATTTTATGTCTTAGTTGCCTCAGATCTTAATTATAATGATCCCTAATCATGAGCTGTTTTTATGTATGTTTATAGTGTGAGTCTATTGTTTGGAAATGATAATATGATTTGTTATTTTATTGAGTCAATTGCGTTTTCGACAAGTAAATTAATAGCGCTTATCTCAATATGATTTTAAATCAGTATTATTTCCTTACGTGAAATATTTTACCTTGTTTTGGCATGTGTGCTTGTTGGTATGGTAATTAATTCAGATATGCCTTTATCATTAATTATTGGCAGTATATTTTATTGATTGTTTTATGATTTATTTTAAATTATTTTTTTCCATTATAAAAAAAATGAAAATTATTAACAATATCAGTTTAACTGCTTAAAAATAATAGAAAGGTTAGTTTTTGATTGAAATGGATAAAGAATAAGAAAATAATCTTTTTATTTAAAAAATTACTAGACAAAATGCGATTAAATCCGTACTATCCCTCACCCTTAAAGGTGTTAAGCGCCCGTAGCTCAGCTGGATAGAGCGCTGCCCTCCGGAGGTAGAGGTCTCAGGTTCGAATCCTGTCGGGCGCGCTATTTACTGCGTGCTCTATTACGGTATAGCAAATTAATGTTGTATAAAATAAATTAAATTTTTTAAAGATTTTGGTGGCTATAGCTCAGTTGGTAGAGCCCCGGATTGTGATTCCGGTTGTCGTGGGTTCGAATCCCATTAGTCACCCAATATTTGTTTTAGTGCAGTTTTCGAAGGTGACGGAATTAGTAGACGCGTTAGTTTTAAATGCTAGTATCTATTACTTACAGATAGATTAGTTCAAGTCTTCCTTTTTACACCATAAAATAAATAAGTTTTAAACTTATGTAAGAACATCGTTAAAATTAGAAATTATTTTATTTTCTTTGAGTATAGCGCAATTGATTTTTGATAATAGGTCAGAGGTTTGAATCCTCTCTTGCTGACTAAGTTTTAAAGAAATCCTGAAATTATTATTTATATAGCAATGGTTATAGGTAGAAATTCCTTGTACTGTATGTATAAGGGATTTTGTTTACAGAAGTTTCCATAAAAAGTAAACAGTCATAAAGATATTAAAGAGACTATTTCTTTATTCCTTACTAATATAAAACTGGATCTCATTAGTTAGCTTGGAGGCAAGCTAACAGATTAATATCGATTAATGCATTAAATCAACTCACTCCACTTTCATCCTGCCATATTGTCACACTGAACATGTTATCCGCTGAACACTCATTATGGTTATAGCGATATCATTGCAAATCCCTAATTGCAGCAAAAGATTTAACAATCTTACTGGAAGTCCTCTGGGGAAACTCTTTCCATAATAAGGATGGATAGTTGATTTATTAGCAAATCTTGGTGTACGATAATCAGGCTACAGCTCCATCATAATGATTTGTAAATTTCTTCTCCATCCTTAAATTGAATATTGTTTACTATCATGGTCAGCAGGTCAATTTCATTATCTAGTTTTAGTTTTCTGCGTAGACTAGTATAAACTTAAATACCATTAAAAGAGTTGTTTTTCTTGAACTACAGCGCTTTGTGTGTCAGATTCATAATCTCACTTTCGCAAAAACCAACTTAATCAAATTCTTCCTTCTTATGACGCTAAGTGCACTAATGAAAAATTATAGAATGCCAAGCCATTCTTCTCACTCTTTCTCTAGCTTCTTCATCGCCGCAGAATACGCCTGAAAATCTTGCAATAAAATATCAAGTTTTATTAGCAGCATTGCGGCTATCCTTCTAGCTAGATCTTTTGCATCTCCACCTTTTAATTTGATTGCATGCTTTTATGGACTGAAACCAACTACATTAATTATTTTATGTACTCAACAGTATTTGTGCTACATGTCCAGAAATATCTTTGCTATTGCATTCAAAAAATAAGGATATGGTCGTCTCTCGTATCAAGTTAGCCATGGAAGATACGATTAAGGTACGGGGTTTTGTGGGGCATTAAAAGTTAAACTCAGTGCGCTTCTGACTCTTGATAATTATCTTCCACTGCAGTTAGCTACTTACGAGTTCATGCACAGTCCTACCGATAATGAGTAGAAGGCAAAGGCGATCAGCTTGCCTGATAATAATGGTTATGTCATCGTCTAAGAAATAAATGTAGACATATCACTAATCATATAGCCGCTATTGTCTGTGTTCTTCAAACTATTGCTATTTTAATCTATTAATGGTATCTCAAAGAGAGTATATGCTTTTTTACCAAGAATCGTCATCAGAGTTTTGCAAAAATCAACAGTAGCTATACCTCGTAAGTACATCTATGAAAAAACTTTTCGCCGCTTTTTTACGCTTCAGATAAGGCGGTAATAATAATTTCTTGAAGGATATTATTCCATTGCCGCTATAATCCCTAATTTTTTGTACTTTAATCTCAACATCGCCAATATCAATTTGTATGTTCGCTATAGCACATAACCGTTACGGACGACGGATGAGATTCTAGACAAGGCAATATTCAGCATGTTGTCACAGTATGAGCTTTAACCTCATCTTCAACATCGGTGCCTATCAGCTACCTGTTACCATTACGGATGAGTCCATGTAATGGATCAGGGTAATATCTAATTTTGCGGATATACTGTAGGATAGACTTTTCATGGCATGTTATCTCTCTAATTCTTGACATCATCCACGAAATCAATCAGCAGAAGGATAGATACGCCAGCATCTCCGAAACCAAATACCTAGAAATAATCATAACTCGTTATTTTTATATTTTTATAAAAGTTTGTCGTGTTTTAATAACAAATTTAATAGTTAACCTCTTGATAAAGAGAGATTTTTATTTAATAAAAACAAAGAAAAATATAAATGTTACTAACATCTTTAATAAGAGACAGTTTAATACTGTATATCGTGAATTATATGAGAATCAAGATAAATTAATTTTTTTGTTAAAAGATAACCAACAATTAATTGATAGATATTTATTCAAAATAGGCGTAAAGATTTTTTTGAGTAAAAAAATTTTTGGCATGAATTATATTTTCAGATAGAATCTAGATTCTCATTCTGATTCTTTGAATATCATTAAGTATCATAAACTATAAAGGTAAAGAAAACACATAGCCAATTTAATATATCTATTGTCTACATTATCAATGCATGATGATATTCATGAAAAAATGAACTCAACGTTTAGTGATGTTATAATTCGTCTGTAGACCTAATTATATTTTAATACCTATTTTTGGTAGGTTTTTTTATTTTATTAATTATTTAGGAAAGCTAAAATTTTATTCAAAGCGAAATTATTAAAAGTATTATTGATGATATATAACGTAGATATATTTACATTAAAAATATTAAATTAATCGATAAAAATAAAAGCTTCTGAAAGTTAGAAGTAAGGTTAAAACAACAGAGAAGAGAAATCGCTATCAATTTCATCCTTTAATGAAAAATAAGTCATATAGATAAATATGTACTACTTTTTTTGATTTTATGTTCTTCTTCTAAAGAATGAACAACTCAAGAAAAGTCCTTAGTATTATAAGGATTGTTGTGCTAAAGTAGACTTAAAATATTTTTTTGCTTCTTGCTATTTGTGATGCTGTAATGTAAGTTGACATAATGTACTATTTAGTAATGGAGTTGTAGTATTATCTGACTCTTTATTAGATTGGTTAGAATTTTATTTTTTTTTACTTTGCTATCGCTAACCTGTAAACGAGAAATCAACAATAAAAGACGTTCATCGTATTGTTGTTTTAAGCCAAAAATAATAATTTTTTCTCCTACTTCACTGTTAACAGCTTCAATAAAGCAACCAGTAACGATCGATTTGTAGTATCGGTTATGCCGTATTTTACAGCCATGAGGTAGGACTGTTACCAATCTTTTAGATTTTGCTGCTAATTTTAAATCATAGATTGATTAATAAGTTTTTATAATCGTCTTTACGTAATTTATCCATCTCTTCTGCACTATATAACTTTTCTTTTTGCATCATTGAAAAGCTCAATAAGTGTTTGATAAACCACTGAACGCTAATTGGTTTCTTTTGCTATCCTGAAGACTTTAAAGTGGTGTTAGCGGTGGATTGCTTCTGTAATCAAGAAGTTTATCAACATCATGACGTGTGATATAAATTTTATTTTCAGTAAGTTGAATACGAATGCATGTAATATTAACAGGAAGTTAATAACTATTCGTATCATCTACTTGCGTATTCAAGGTATTTGATTGGTGTAATATTCATTACTGCGTTATTAAACGGCTTCTCCTACCAGAAGATAGTTACAACTAGTTGTTCTGCATGATTAGAATGACCGGTTAGTGATTTTCAACTTATGAAAATCACTTCATTATAATTTAGAAATGCTTTTTATTTGATTATTCACTTTATGATATTTCGACTTTTTTATCTAATCATGAGTAGATAAAATTGTACCGTAAATACGATTATAGTGCCAGCAAAAAAATAGAAAATAAATTATAAAACAATAAAATAGATGTCTAAACTGGTTAGACTGGTTTCAGTATCGTAGTTATTGGTTTGGATAAGCACATAACTTTGATCACCCTAATAATAAGTCAATGATGATACTAGTAATGAGTCTAAAAAGATCAGAACTTTTCTTATACACCCCATCTTCCCCTTTTCCTGAATGGTTTTTTATTGTCTGCTTTACCATTTTTTGTTAGTGTAGGACATTATTTATGTCATGATTTGTGCTATTTTTTAGTTGGTTGCGGTTTATGGTATTCCTTTTGGAAAAAAGGAATTTAATCTTGAATATGTTTTTCAACGCTTTATTTCGCGTAGTAATAAACTTTTTAATTCCCAGAAAATATCCATTTTAATAGATTATTTAATGAGTTTATTAATTTCGGTAAGGAAAGTTTTTATTGCCGTGTCGTTGGTATTGAATTAAATTCTAATCCAGATTAAAATTTGCTCTAAAGATCATTTATAAATTTGCTCTTGATTATGAGGTATGGATAGCTTGGTTGTTAATTTAGTAATTATTCTCGAATATTTGCGCGTAGGTAAATGTTCTGATTAGCTGGCAATAAAAGTGTTTCATGAAAAACTCTAAAATAAATGGTAAAAAATTTTTACTAAAACTTTCCCAACATCACTAAGATTTTTATTGATAATCAACAACTTCTTAGAAAGTTTCATCCTATCTTCATTTATGAAGATAGGATCTGGACCACTATCATTTATGAATAAATTATCGATATCATTATTAAGTTGATTAAGTCTTAAAATAATTCTGTCATAATTAATTTATATTCTGGTGGGATATAAGAACACTGATATCCTTATTAAGGATTTATTGAATCTCAATTAAATTAGATAATTCATTTATTTCTGTTAGAATTGTGTTAGCAATTTTTAATAAGGCAATCGCAGTAATTTGATCATAGTCATTAGAAAATTTTTGTCTAGCTTTTTTAGCTAAAAATTAACTTGAGTAAATAATCAGCATTATACATCTTTACTTGAAAATGTTGTGATTTATGCATCTATTATTTTTAATATCCTGTTCAAATTGTTTCTCATATTCTTTCTTCTCTAACTGAGAAATACATTGGAATTTAATTAATTGGTTGATTTGCTGTTTTCTATTGCTTGTTGACGGCGTAGTACACTTATTTGTTGTTGTAATTAGCTGATTTTATTAATTATTTATTGATATTTTATATTAAAGCTAATGATAGAAATCATCACCAAGTATGATAAGTAAGTACAATAGTAAGTATACTACTAAACAGATCAGAATGCTTTTGCTTATGGCAGATACTATTTTTCTGTAGAAATTACCTTTCTGTTTTTAAGAATTTGATAAATTTTTATTTGCTTGGTTCTACTTGTTTTATTCCATCGTAATTAATATCTAAATATTAGTTTACATTAATACTTGAATTAATGTATCGTTATTAACGTTTTTGGCTACTTTTACTGATTTCCACCCTAATTGGTAAACAGTACTGGCTAAACGTTTACTGACAATAATTAAATGGCGAGAAAGTAGCCAAGGTTTAACCTCATCTGTAATTAAATTAAATAATAAATGTAACATTTCGTTACTAGTAACAATAATTGTTTTAATATTTGCCTCCCGCCATTGTAAGTGAAAAGTTTGTCGATCATATTTTATTGATTGACGTTGATAACACTCACAATAGTCAATATGACTTCCGCGCGATTTTAATGTTGCTGCGAGTAATTCATATCCACCGTTACCGCGTAATAACAAAGATTTCTTTCCTAATAGTGATTGTAATCCAGTTAATTCAAGTAATGTTTCACTAGTTTCACCAGATTGAGATAGTTGAATAGGCAAATTTGTTAAATGGTGAAAAGTAGATACTGTTAAATGCCCTATACCGTAATAGGACATGGTATTAGGCCATTTTCGTCCTGCTAAAAAAAAGTGCCGAATTAGCATGCCATACCGCATTTGCTGATAATAAAAACCCGATCACCATCAATTAGCCTGGCTAATTTATCCGGTAAAAGAGTTAGTTTATTACCTGGTATAATTTTAATCAGTGGGATATGAAAGGCCATTATTCCTAATGATTTAATGCGTTGAACAAGTTTTTCACCGCTTGGGTTTGGTCTGGTAACCAATATACTCATCGTAAAAATGCTCCTGAGGAAGAAATTTTATTAAGAATTTGTTTAGCAGCGTTATTAAGTAATTCTTCCGTAAGTTCAATACTCGCTTATTGAGCGTCTTCAGGCTTGAAATATCTTTCTGAACAAATAAAATAACTAGCATTTATCGCATAAACTAGCGTTCTAAGCCAAATTTGTTTATTTTTCCTATAGCATAGGCTACCCTATTGGGATTTGTCAGGCACCTTCTAATCGATTATTAACGGCTCGTTCTGCTTGAATACAGATATCAGAATCATAATGATGTAATGGCGCTAGAAAATTTTGTATGTGGTGGTCATCAATGTAACATTCAATACCAATTGCGCCTTGTCCAACAGCAGGTAATGAATGCTCTGGAGGCAAAGGCCAAACGGTATGCGCGTTTCTAAACTTAGACGTTTTAGGTCAGCTGCAGCAAGAATAGTGCCATGGTATTCACCATTGTCTAATTTATTTATCCGTGTTTCGATATTGCCACGTAGATTTCGAATGACTAAGTTCGGATAAGTATGACGTAGCTGGCATTGGCGACGAAGGCTTTATATTCCTATAATGCTTTCATCTGGAAGCGCATCAAGGAAATCGTACTGATTGGATACAAAAGCATCACGAGGATCTCCTCGCTGGCAAATAGCCATTAATCATAAGTTATTAGGAAACGTAGCGGGAATATCTTTATGGAATGAACAGCAATATCAGCTAGGTTTTCGAATAGTAAATTTTCTAAGTCTTTGACAAAAAGTCTTTTGCTCACAATTTTAGATAGGGGAATATCATCTAGAATATCACCTTTAGTAGTCATAGGAATAAGTTCTATCGTTAGTATTGGATGATCTTTTTCTAATTGTGTTTTTACGAAAATCGCTTGCCACATTGCTAATGAACTTTTTCTTGTTGTAATACGCAGTGTTTATATTGACATATTTTCTTAGGTAATTAGATTATAAGTATTATAAAGGAAAGGTAGATAGTTTTAATATTTTGATAAATTTTTACCGGTTGGTAACTAATCGTTTAATAAATATAGCTAATGTATAGTATAATTTATAAAAAGAAAAAAAAGTAGATAGAGGACAACGACTATTTACAAAAATAGTTTTTGTTATTGAATAAAATAAATAAATATATATTTAATTAATTGTTTTCTTTTTTATACAGCTTATCTATCTGTTTCTCTTAGAAACGAAAAAGATTTTTATATAAAATAATGGAAAACATTTAGTCTGAAAAATAAACAGTTAATATCTATGGTAATAGACTTTACCTTTTTGCTATAAAATGTTAAATTGATCACATTTCTATCAACCTATTCAAATAGGTTATCGCTTTTATTGTTTCTAAATTTCAAAGGAAACAATTATAGATGAGTTTAAGGTTATTTGTTTTTTAAAATTAATTCAGGTAAAACTTTTGTATCTTTATAGTGAGACACTAAAGAAAAGATTGGATGCAATTAATCAATTACGACTAGAACGAGCATCATCTTCTATGAGTGAAACGTTCAAACATGTGTATGCATTGCTGCCAGTTTTATTAAATTATCATCATCCCATGTTACCTGGTTATATTGAAGGTAATGTACCTTCTGGCGTCTGTTTTTTTGTGCCTGATCTTCAGCAAATTCACTGGTTAAAGCAATTTGAATCATGTTTTTTTTGTGAATTAGCTTCACAACAAACCAATGATGAATTACCTATTACAGGTATTTATTCTATGGGAAGTACCTCATCAATCGGACAAAATTATGTTTCTGATTTGGATATTTGGGTATGTCATCAATCATGGTTAGATCAAGAAGAAAGGCAACTTATGCAAAAAAAATGTATATTAATTGAGCAGTGGGCATATTCACTTGGTATAGATGTTACTTTTTTTTTAATTGATGAAAATCGTTTTCGTAATCATACAAGTGCTAGTTTGAGTAATAAAGATTGCGAAACAACACAACATGTATTGCTATTAGATGAATTTTATCGTACGGCTGTTCGCATGGCTGGAAAACGTTTACTATGGATGATGGTACCTGCAGAAGAAGAAACTAATTATGATCAATATGTTTTATTGTTGTACGCTCGAGGTGTATTAACTCCAAATGAGTGGTTAGATTTAGGCGGCCTAGGTGAATTATCAGCTGAAGAATATTTTTGTGCTACTTTGTGGCAACTTCATAAAAGTATTGATTCTCCTTATAAAGCTATCTTGAAAAGTATTTTACTGGAAGCTTATTCTTGGGATTACCCGCGTGGCATCTTGTTGGCAATGGAATTTAAGAAATGTTTGCATGCAGGAGAAATAGTTTCTTATGGTCTGGATGCCTATTGTTTAATGTTAGAACGCGTTACGCGTTATTTAATGGAAATCAATGATTTTAAACGTCTTGATTTGATTCGTCGCTGTTTTTACCTCAAAGTTTGTGAAAAATTGTCTTATAAAAACAAGACCTCGATGAGTGATAGTTGGCGAAGAAATGTTTTATCGCAACTTGTTCTTTCCTGGGGGTGGAATATAAATCGATTAAGTGTTCTCGACAAGCAAAATTTTTGGAAAATAACGCAGGCTCGAGATGCAGATAATGAATTACTTGATACTATTATGCAAAGTTATCGTAATCTTATTCGCTTTGCTCATCGTAATAATTTATGGATTAGTGCAAGTCTATAAGATATAGGTGTGTCTTGATATGTAATTGTATGTTGCTTTTGAAGTGTTCTCTAATAAAAGAACTTTTATTAATCTGTAAAAGTTGCTAGATCTATATGAAAGTCATCTCACTTTTATTTATGATCTTGTCTTGCACGTAAATTGCAGTGATTGGTATTTATATAATAAGGCACTTACGATAGTTGCTATTATTGAACATAAACCTTTAGAATATAATTGCGTTATCTTAGTAAATTAGTGGAATAGATTTATTTTAATTATTTATTGACAGAGCTATCACATATTTATATTCATAACGGGTAGGTTTCAATCTGATGAGAATGAATTGCATTAAATTGTTAATGATATAATTATAAATTTTACTATTCGATTATTGTCACCAACACCATAAGCTTTATGTGGCCACTTGTAAAATTTTCCATTTAGCTATTATTCTTAAATTAGAGAAAGATTTGACAGCGATCTTTTCTGATCAAATTATTAATTTTGATTTATCTAAACTAGATAAATTGAGTTTTAGTGATCTACCACAATATTTAATTAGCAGTATTGATTACTGTATCGTAACTTTTGGAATAAGGTGATAGCACTGAATTTTTTCTGTGAACAATCTATATTGGAAGTATTATTAAAAATGATTTTAAGAAAAATCCATCAAAATGCTGAGCTACTAGATATTATTGAAGTTTTTTGTTATAGTCAACAAATGAGAGAGTTGATCGTTAGGCGTGTTCAGAAGCTGATTTCAGAATGTATTGAATTACGTTCATCAAATAGTTCTAATGACTTAAGAAGTTTTAAGACATTATGTATTGCAGGTCAATCCTGTAGATTATTTTTTTATCGCTTGAATATTTTAGTATAGAAATTAGAAATTTAATCGAATTTTATAATGCAATTTATAATAATAAATTGCATGGCTTGCCGATAAAATCGGATGATAAAGAAACTTATAATTTACCTTTTATTATTAATGGTTATGCCAGCGAAGAGATTGTATAATTCTTTGAATATATAAAATAAAAATCATGGTTTTAATATTTTTATTTTAAATGAAAAGAATCGAGTGAAATTTCCTTCACTTTGTGAAGGAAATGAAAAAGAATTTGTTAGGAATATTAGTTATTTTTATTCATACTCATATTATCGTTCTTACTTATATGTGCAAATTTAATTAATTTTAATTAACTAGAATTTTATTAAAAAAAGTAGAAGATAAAAATCAAGTCATTCCTTATCTCTATCTGACTAATTTATGATTAGAAAATTAAATTACCTTTTAATTAAAGATCAAAAACAATCTATTTTTACTAAAAGTAAAAAATTGGTTTATTGGGTCTGTTATAAGTGAAAACTTTAACTGATAGTAGATTTTTATCTAATGCCATAATTTAGGAATATTAACCCCCCTATATTTTGCTTAGTAACTCTCTTTTTCTCTATTTTATACATTCTTCTTAAGAAGAATGTATTGCTGTTTATATTTCGTTTTGAGGGGCGAAAAGTATCCTGTTGCTAGATAAAATACATTTGTATGGAATCTCTGTGTGCAGAAACTATTTTATCAATATATAGGGGAACCCCTTCCTCAGTTTCTCGAATTTTTTATGGGGTTTAATCTCCATTGCCTTATATGTCTTTGCAATAAGGTTTCCTGTTTATAATTTGACAAGAAACTATAATAACGAAGGATTTTAAAACGTCGGCAGAAGTATGCCTTGATATAGCAAAAATCAAATCTTCTTGCGTTAGTGTCTGTTGTCGATATTGTTAAGTTGGTGATCATGCATAGTAATGATCTACAACTACCTTCCACTCAGTAATGTGCAGTTTAGACGCAGATGTTGAAAAGTGTTTAAGGTATAGCGCCAGAGCTATTTCATGCTATGCCGCTCTATTTTGTTTTTTATCAAAGTCCACTTTTTAGTAACGTTCGTACTTGAGTTATTAAGCTATGTTTACAAAGGTTATTGGTAGAAATCCTTTTATAATGTAAGAAGGATTTTTGTTACAGGGGTTGCCATGAAAAAGCGAACAATTATATAGATCTATAAAGTTATTTCCTTACTTCCTACTAATATAAAATTATAACTCATTAGTTAGCTTAGTGATAATCTATTGGATTATATTTATGTATTAAATTAATTAATTTCACTTTATCCCACCTATATTATCACAATAGACATGTTATTATATTACCCAACAGCTAGGGGAATTTATTAGGATTCAACGATATTGTTATAAAATCCTCGATTAAAGGAAAAGATTTGAGAATATTACTGTAAGTTTTCTGACGAAATTACATCTCAAAGATAAATGCTTTAGTTATCTGCGATGTATGTTGAATATATTAACTTTACAGGAATCAGCAAAACAAATAGGTATTGATTTAAAAACAGCATTTAGAGATGGGCATCCTTGCTTTCTTAATTCAGCATCGACAGGAAACATAAATGACTAAGTGCTATTATTGAAATCAATGAAAGATTTTCACTGATCTTTTAAAGAAAAGTATTATATTTCATATTAGGAAACCTAGAAAGCATGCAAGAGTAGCAGATAAAAGAAAAGAACGAATTGCATGCAGTATTAAATCAGCCTGAGATTGACATGGTCATGTTAGGCGATTAGATTCTTGAAGAGTTTAATGAAAAGTATATTAGTCGTTTTCTTGAGCTAATCATCGATAAGAGTTCTATCTTTTACTCAGATAGACCTAAATAGTACTAAACTTTTATTAGCGATCATGAAATTAGTCATAATCGCCTAATAAGGTTGGGTAATTAAAGAGTTATGATAAGAAATTTCACATTGAAAATATGAAAAGTTATGTCAGCTGATTAAAAGGATAACTGAATAGGATTTCATGGCGTAAAGTTGTTATCTAACGAATTATCTGTCCTGGGAGTAGATTTTTAAAAGCACAACAATTGTAATATAGACATGCTATGAATTGCCCTGGGAACAAAGCAATAAGTTTTACTAACATAACTAAAATTAACATACAGTAGTACAAAATAGTATTCAGCTCATGAATATCTCCGAAGAGGTGGTCTTGTAGCTGCTTCATTCATGCGTAGCGTGTTCTGCGTTAAACTAGAATATCTATATCGATAAGAATTAGGTATTTTTTTAATATACATTAATGATAAAAAATGATATTTGTTTTAACAGTTAGAATTCAAATGAAAATGATTTACTACTTTATTTACTAAAGTGAAGGATAGCTATTATTTAAATAAAATTTTTATTACTGCTATGAGTAATAATAGCAATTATCTGTTTTATGTTAAAATGTTAATTATCTGAGGATATAGCTTAGATATATTGATGAAGTAGTTCTGACGATTAATAATAATTTTACTGTTATTTTGAAGGTTAAAGTTATAATTTTGATATGTATTTTGCAATCGATATCATCATTACAATGATATTGATTAAGTTGTTCTTCTGTTCTATTCATCAAGTTGTCAACTGGATGACAAAATTACGTCTCTGTTGTTATCATTAATTTCTATATGCTTTTCTAGACCTAACTGCAATTATAGATTATAAATTATAAAAAATAATAATTTAAGAATTCAGACTTTAAGATAATGAAAAAATTAATTTGGCTATTTATGACATCAATATTATTGATCCTTATTTGTACTTGCGGTTTGAAAGGACCACTCTATTTTTTAGTAAAAGCAACAGTGGAGGAAAAGGCTAGAAGTTCGATCTTATCTAAAAAGATAGAATATGAATTAATACAGACAGAAACACTGCAAAATCGAGTAATGAAAATAGTCAATTGATTGTGATGGAGTAGAAAATGCAATTCTCCAAAATGCATGGTTTAGGTAATAATTTTATGGTGGTAGATGGAGTTACTCAAAATATTTATTTTTCTTCTGAACTTATTTGTCGTTTATCAGATAGAGATAAAGGAATTGGATTTGATCAACTTTTAGTTGTTGAAGCGCCTTATAATCCTGATTTTGATTTTCATTATCGTATTTTTAATGCTGATGGTAGTGAAGTAGCTCAATGTGGTAATGGTGCTCGTTGTTTTGCACGTTTTGTTCGTCTTAAAAAATTAACCAATAAACGTGATATCAAGGTAAGTACTCAATCTGGAAAATTGATATTATCAGTAGCAGAAAATGAAGATGTTTGTGTTAATATGGGAGTTCCAGAGTTTAAGCCAAATAAAGTAATATTTAAAGCGCAAAAATCTGAGAAAACTTATTTAATTAGAACTAAAGAACAAACAATATCATGTGGTGTAGTTTCTATTGGAAATCCTCATTGTGTATTACAGGTTGAAGATATTAACACTGCTAAAGTTGCTTTATTAGGCCCTATACTTGAAAACCATGAACGTTTCCCTGAGCGAGCTAATATAGGATTTATGCAGATAATTGATCATGAGCATATTCGATTACGTGTCCATGAACGTGGTGTAGGAGAAACACAGGCTTGTGGAAGTGGTGCCTGCGCTGCTGTTGCTATTGGTATCCAACAAGGTTTATTAAAAAAAAATGTCTCTGTTGATTTACCTGGTGGCATGCTAAAAATTCGTTGGAACGGATTTGGTCATCCTCTGTTTATGATAGGCTCTGCAACACACGTTTATGACGGTGTTATTCATTTCTAAGTTTTGTTTGTTTAAGAGGTCTTTTTATGGATAAAAAAAAAGTAACATTTGATCCTAAACCTCTGTTAGATGATCAGACAGTCGTGGAATATCTAAAAAGCAATCCTCATTTTTTTATTCGCAATGCAACTGCTGTTGAACAGATACGGGTTCCTCATTCAGTTCATCACGCAGTTTCATTAGTTGAATGGTCAATGAAACGTCAACGAGTTTATATCCAAAATCTAGAACAGGGTATGCAATTATTGATTGAGCAAGCTCGCAATAATGAAATACTATTTAATCAATTATTAAAGTTGGTTATTCAACTATCAACAGCTGATAATTTTGTCGATTTTCAGCAACGTTTATGTACCTGGTCAAGAAGCTTTGGTTTAAGTGGTGCTTATGTTCGCTTATTTAGCGAATGTTGGCAACTAGGTGTGCCGATGATGAATACGCAAAAAGTTATGATTTCTCGTCAGGCATTTGAGCCTGTTCGTATTCAGAGATTTGGTGAAAAAAATCATTATCTTGGTACGTTAAATAATCCAGAAATATTATTATTAATACCAGACGCAAATCATGTCGGTTCTGTAGCTATCTCTTTATTAGGCATGTATGGTAATTTAGGGATGCTAATCTTTAGTAGTTTGGATATTCAACATTATCAAAAAGGGATGGGAACGACGATGCTTGATCATTTAGCTAATTTATTACCCGATCTGCTTTTGCGTTGGATAACTCCGTGCATAAATTCAACACAACAAAGCTTTCCGGCAGCCAATTAACGATTTTTGTGTTACTTATGTTGTAGAGTGAAAGCTATAAACTCACTGACGATTATTAATCGTAAATATAAATTAGTAGTTTTAATAAATATAGCTATTAAAGATAAATATCAATGATTGAAAGCAATTAAAAATATTACATGTTCATATAATGATTGAGAAGTGTCATTGACAAGGATTTCAGGCAATAAGTCTTGCTTTATGTCTTTAGTATTAAGACGGTTTTAATTGATTAGTTGAGAAGAGTAATATTAACAGTTAATGCAGCTAAAATCGTCAGAACACCGAAAATAAACGTCATTTACTAAAAAAATCGATGTAGATGAAATCAATAAATTGCTAAATATTGATTTAGCAGATCTATTATTTATACGTGATAAGAACCATATTGGAAGTGATGTATGGCGTGAGTTATGTTTAATTAAACTGGTTAATTTAAATTTCTAACATCTGAATTTATTTAGTAATGAACTTTGGTTTATGGAAAAAGGTAGTAAAGAATGAAAACTACCATTAGGATGTATAGCTATATAATGAGCAAATTATTTGCTTGAAATACACTCCAGCAATATGTTAAGCAGAATGAATCTCTTTTTATTTTAAGCTAAAAAGAAAAACGTATTTCTGTTCGTAATGTACAAAAACGTTTTGCATTATGGGGAATTATTAGAATGCTAGAAATCATATGCATTTATACAAAATTTATTACTCTTTTTACTACTCATATCATCCTGGAATCAGGTAGCCATTTGATGGCAGTTCAAGAGTTAGTAGAACATTTTAATTTTCTAGTACCTAACTTTATACTCATCTAGAATTTTAGAATTTATCCAAGATTATTTATGATATAACTCATTTAATGGAAAAAATGGAGAAATCTTAAACGCGTTTTTATCGGGAATTAACTTCTATTACAGATGATTATCTTTGATTTGGATGATATATTAGATAATAATCACCACATTACTGCTAAACTAAATAGAAGTTATTAAACTTTATTTGTTGTTATGGCGAGATTGCTTTAAAAACTTCAATTTATCAATAAAAACTGTCTAACGTTAGATATTAACTAGTATCCTGAAATTTGTCATATGCTAGATACTGGCATGTTAGTTATTAGCAGTGAAAATATTACTTTATTATTATGGTTATAATGAAGAAGAACTCTGCTGATGACAATGTAATGATAAATTTTCTCATTGATGTAGTTAAATCATAATTCAAAAATTAATCTATAAAACCTTATCTATTTTATCTAAGGAGATTAGACTAGCGGTTATTATTAATGGCAATATAGATCTTTATCCTTCTGAATAAAGTAATTATTTCAATTTTCTTTAAAGCTGGCCAAAACAGACGACCTAACCCATATAGTGATATATATCATCTTACCGTGCAGAAATTTAATATTGAATTGGATAAAATTTGTATGTCAGTGATGATTTAACAAGTTATCAATAAATCTGTGTATGATTGTCAGGTTTTCCTCTTATATTTCATATAATCTGTTCTCCATCCTTAAATTGAATATTGTTTACAAAAAGTGTGTCAACAGCTTAAATCCTCTGATTCAGTTACAGATTTTCTAAGCAGATTGCAGCAGCTATTAAATACTATTTAATGGTTATTTTCTTGAACTACAGTTCTTTCGCGCTTAGACTTCATAGTCTTACCTCTCACAAAAGCGATTCAATCGAATTGTGGTTCTTGTTAACATCTTACATACAATGCGCTAACGAGAAGTGATAGAAATACTGGCAACTCTTCTAGATCTTTCTTCAGCTTATTTATCGTTACAGAATATACTAAAAACCTTCCTAACAAAATATCAATGGTTTTATTAGCAGTACCACGACTCTCTGGTAGACAGATTTCCTGAAGTTCACCTTAACTTTCAGTGCTTCATGCTTTTGGGGAATGAAGCTAGAACATTAGCTATTTTGTATACCCAAACAGCGTTGGTGCTGTGCGCGCCTAGGAATATTTTGCCATTGCATTCTAAAAATTAATAGTATTATCTCTTCCGTAGTAACCCTGGATTGTGCGCTTAAGTCACGCGCTTCTAGGTCATTGAGGAGTTCTTGCAGGTTTGCTTCTAGCTCTTAATAACTATCTTCTATGATAATTGCTTTTTTATATCTATGTGCAGTTACGTAATAATGAGCAGCAGGTAAAGGCCAACCAACACATTCTCTAACAGAATGACATTATTACCTTCATGTAAGAAATGAACGTAACCCATATCGCTCATAAATAATACATCGACATTGCCTATGTTTTTCAAACCATTCTGGTTCACTTTGCTGATTATACTGGCACAGAGATCATCTACTTTTCATCGAAAAAATTTAAAGCTTTGTGA
The DNA here is from genome assembly GCA_046530735.1 of Arsenophonus sp. GTDB lineage: Bacteria > Pseudomonadota > Gammaproteobacteria > Enterobacterales > Enterobacteriaceae > Arsenophonus. Next base: position 32,700 of record JBHEQV010000015.1, on the reverse strand, counting down.
AAATCATCGGTGAGGTATGCGCATTTATCGGATATCCCATAGTAGAAACTCTTCGCCGCTTTTGCACGCTTAGATAATGAGGTGAAAGCAAGCTATTGAAACATATTCCGTTGCTGCTGCCATCTTCTGATCTTAGAAACTTTAATCTCAACATCGCCAATACCAGTCTGTATTATTTGCTGTAGTAAATAACCGTTACGAATGATGAGTATCATGCTTGTCGATAAGTCAGTATTCAGTATATCTTTGAGCTTCCGCCTCAGCAACGGTGCTTATCAGCTCCCTGAGATTATTACGGATGAGTTCATGTAAGGGATCGCAGGTAATCTCTGATTTAACAATAGATATTTAAAGTGTTTTATACAATGATATAAAAGCTTGTTAGCTCAATACTAAAAATAGCAACTTGATAATCATTAATGAGAATGACATATTATCTCATGTTGAGATCACTGGTTTAGATTTTCACTCATTGCCTGATATAATTTTTCTGATCTGGCTAAAAATCCAGTAGTGATTTATTAATTGTTCTCTTAATTTAATGATAGCCATGAATGACTCATATTTACTTGAAAATTTAAATAATAAGCAACGCGAAGCTGTTGCTGCACCTAGAACAAATATGTTAATACTTGCCGGCGCGGGTACTGGTAAAACATGGGTACTAGTTCATCGAATAGCCTGGTTACTAATGGTTAATAAGGTTTCGCCTTTCTCGATTATAGCGGTGACGTTTACCAATAAAGCGGCGGCTGAAATGCGTCATCGTATTAATGCGTTATTATGTAATTATCAAAACGATATTATGTGGGTAGGAACTTTTCATGGTCTAGCACATCGTCTATTGAGGGCACACTATTTGGATGCCAATCTACCACAAGATTTCCAAATTTTAGGTAGTGTTGATCAACATCGTTTATTACGTAGAATTATCAAGGCCATAAATCTAGATGAAAATAAGTGGTCACCACGTCAGGCTATCTGGTACATCAATGCAAAAAAAGATGAAGGCTTGCGGCCACAAGATATTAAAAGTTATGACAATCCAAAAGAGGTGACTTGGCTACGAGTTTATAAGGATTATCAGGAAGCGTGTGATAGAGCTGGATTAGTTGATTTTTCTGAACTTTTATTGCGTTCCTATGAATTGTGGATGAATAAACCGTATATACTACAACATTATCGTGAACGTTTTACTAATATTTTAGTTGATGAATTTCAAGATACTAACAGTATCCAGTATTCCTGGATACGTGTTTTAGCAGGTGATACAGGTAAGGTGATGATTGTTGGCGATGACGATCAGTCAATTTATGGTTGGCGTGGCGCACAGGTAAAAAATATTCAACGTTTTTTGCAAGATTTTTCTGTAACAGAAGTTATCCGGCTTGAACAAAATTATCGTTCGACTAACAATATCTTGAAGTCAGCTAATGCACTGATTGCTAATAATAATAACCGATTAGGAAAAAAACTCTGGACAGAAGGGGTTGATGGTGAACTTATTTCTCTTTATTGTGCTTTTAATGAATTAGATGAAGCGTCTTATGTTGTTAGTCGCATTAAGCAATGGCATGAGAAAGGTGGCTTTTTAAAAAAGTGTGCAATTCTTTATCGCAGCAATAGACAATCACGAGTACTTGAAGAGGTCTTGTTGCAGTCTTTAATTCCTTATCGTATTTATGGCGGGCAGCACTTTTTTGAGAAGCAGGAAATTAAAGACGCGCTTTCTTATTTACGTTTGGTTTCTAACTGTAATGATGATGTATCATTTGAGCGAGTGGTTAATATACCAATGCGCGGCATAGGTAAACGAACATTAGATATTGTGTTCCAAGCAGCACATGAAAAACAAATCACTCTTTGGAAAAGTTGTAAGTATTTATTAGCTGAAAAAATCCTTGTTGGTCGGGCTGCAGTAGCTATTGAACGGTTTCTTGAGTTAATTGAGTCTTTGACTAAAGAGACGATGCATATGCCGTTATATCTGCAAACTGATTACGTGATTCGCGACTCAGGTCTGAAAGCAATGTACCAGAATGGAAAATGCGAAAAAGCACAAGCGCAGATTGAAAATCTTCAGGAGTTAGTGATTGCTGCTCGTCAATTTAGTTATCAAGAAGAAGATCAAGATCTAATGCCATTGCAAGCATTTTTATCTTATGCTGCGTTGGAATCCGGTGAAGGGAAGGTGGAACTATATCAAGATGCAGTTCAGTTAATGACTCTACATTCAGCAAAAGGTCTAGAGTTTCCATTGGTTTTTATTGTTGGCATGGAAGAAGGTATTCTCCCAAGCCAGATGAGTGTGAAAGAGAGAGGACGACTGGCAGAAGAACGACGGCTAGTTTATGTTGGATTGACACGAGCGATGGAGAAATTGACGCTGACTTATGCAGAAAGTCGTCGATTATATGGTAAAGAAGTTTACCATCGCCCTTCGCGTTTTATTACTGAATTACCGGCAGAATGTATTGATGAAATTTGTTTACGCAAAACGGTTTCACGCACTATTACCTATGAACAATTTGGAACCTTAATTAATGAAGATAATAGTGGTTATGCATTAGGGAAACAGGTTCATCATCCTAAGTTTGGCAAAGGAACTATTATTAATTTGGAAAGGAATACTGATCGTTGTCGCTTACAAGTATATTTTCAGGGTCAAGGGATTAAATGGCTGGTTGCAGGTTATGCAAAATTAGAGTTACAATAAAGAATGCTTGAAGTACAAACATTTTGTTATTAATTAACACTCTATTTTACTATTTAAAATTCTGAATTAGGTAGCATAATATCCTGCTAGCATTTAAATTAAACAACCACTGTTTCTCTCGTCTTGATCTTGATGAAGGTAAAAACTGATAGATGCGGTTATGGGTTGATTTGATAGAGATTAATGAAAAAGAACGACAAGCAGTGGAAACTGAATTGAAACAATTATTAGTAACTCCATCTGAATTAAGCGATATTGAAGCATCAGCTCGATTTTTTGAAGATGAAGATGATTTACATATTCATTCATTTTTTATTATCAAGATAACGATGAATATGCTGGTAATTCGACGGTTGCTTTCACTTTTTGTGATGGCCGTTTATATACATTACGGTATCGTGATCTGCCGGATTTTCGTTTATATTGTATACGTTCAAGAAGTCAAAAGCTAATTAATACTAATGCTTATGAGTTATTTTTAGATTTATTTGAAACTAAAGTTGAACAACTTGCTGATGTAATAGAAAATATTTATAACGTATTGGAATCGTTAAGTCGAATTATTCTGAAAGATCAACAAGGTGATGAGATTGATAACGCACTCGCTAATTTAGTAGAATAAAAAGATATTGGGTGGAAAGTGCGATTGTCTTTAATGGATAGATAGCGAGCATTAAATTTTTTATCCGCCTGGCAAGATTGCTAGCAGGTCAATTATAAAGCAAGCAAGAAATATTTTGCGTGATATTCAATCACTGTTACTCTATAATGAATTACTATTTCAAAAAAGTAAATTTTCTTATACAAGCAGCGATTGATTTTATTAATATTGAACAGAGTCGAATTATTAAAATTTCTCCGTTATTTCTGTAGTTTTTTATCGCAAACACTAGTGGTGCGTCCAATTATGGTATAAATTTTGAATTTATGCCTGAATTAAGCTGGCGTTTTAGCTATCCGGCAGTAATTATATTGATTATTATTGTTTGACTGTCACCTTATCTTTATTTTAAACGTAAAAATTGGCTCTGAATTTATCAGATAAATAGAGATGGTTTGAGCAAAGTGAAAGGTCATCTTGATAACATAAGCTTTATATGACATCTATTTAAAATAAATTTCTATTATGGATTTAGTGGCTTGGTTATTATGATTTTAATCAACTAAATAAGTGACTATATTGGTTGCTATATATTTATTTTCTTCATTATACAATTTGGTTTGGCAATGGAGATCTTATTATCAGTGCGAATAATTTTCATTTGCAATACATTTTTTACTGCAATCTGGATGCAATTAATTAATATTTAAATTAATAGTACTAATGCTTGATAAGTTCTTGTAATCGCTTCTTTAGAAAATAAAGTTATTTTATTAATGTATTACTAATATAAACTAATTCGATAGTAACATCTAACACTGAAGCAATTGCATTACCATGTAAGGTGGTTTTATGCTTAAAGTTTTTCATTAATTATGGTTTTTTATTAAAAACTAACTTAATCTTAGCTTTATTAAAGGATAAAACCTCAAGATCTAATGATTGGTTAAATAACATCTTGAATATATTTTATAATTATAAGTTTCTATGCAGTTATTCTGATTTCTGATGTTATAGAGTTTTGGAGATGATTGGCATATTCTATTGATTAATTTCATGGATAATTTCAACAACACATATGATATGCCATGAAAAGTCTACCCTGCAGGTATCTAGTGAAACTAGATATTACCCTGATTTATTAGATTAACTCATTTATATGGTGCCAGAGGTAGATGATAGGCACTCTTGTTAAGGATGAAATCGAAGCCATGCTGCGATAACATACTGAATACTGTTTTGTTGACGAATGTCCATGCCGTCAACCATAACGGTTATTTACCACAGCGAACTCTATAGAATGGAGTTGACATGTTGAGACTAAAGTGCTTAAGATTATGGCGCTGTAGCAGAAACAGAATATGTTTTAACGCTTGTTTCTACTTCCTTATTTAAGGTGTACAAAAAAACATTAAAGAGTTTCTATCATGGTCTACTGATAAGACATATTCACCGCTGATTTTCATGAATTCCTGTGCGCCCTTTCTCAGTGAAAGGAACATGGTCTTCTACTGATGCTATCAAGTAGGTTGAAACAGTAATGATTTAAATAGTGTATTGGCAATGCTGATTGTATTATTTAAGCGATATGTGTTATGTTTATTTTTAGATCGATGGCATAGCCTTCCTGTCAGGAAGCTGATCTGATCCCTTGTGCTTAATATTCATTAAGACATACAAGTAAAAGTTAAGGATGACCTGCGAGGAGGAGCTTTTACTACTAGAGAGGCCTAATTCCGCTAATAAAGCTTTTGATGTTTTATTGATAAGATTTTCAGCGTATTCTTCAGCAATAAAAAAGCTAAAGAAAGATTAAGAAAAATTGTTGTATCCTAAAACTTCTCTTGAAAGAAGAGAATAGCCATTAGCAAGAAGGGCAATTCAATTGAATCAGTTTTTGTAACAGTGAGGCTATGAAGCTAATGTATGAAGAAGTGTACTTCGAGAAAACAAACTCTTTTAATAGCATTTAAAGGACTGATACAGTTCACTCAGAATAGTTGGAATCGTATCATGGAGTTTGAGCTATTAACCCCATGGAATAAACAACATCCAATTTAAGCATGGAGAACAGATTTATGAAGAATTAGAGTGGAACATTATATTTTAACCGCCATACATTAGATTTGCTAATAACTCAGTTAAACCTGAATTATTTAAAAAAACTATTACACTTCCGGAAATGGGGAAGTGACTACTTTGTATAAAGAATGTTTAACTACTTAGCACCAGATTCTTTTGAAGTGCGATATTTATCAGCAATTGTGGTGATTAATTTTTGTAATTCCCCTTGTTCATACATATCAAGGATGATATCACAACCTCCAATTAACTCACCATGAACCCATAGCTGAGGAAATGTTGGCCAATTTGCATACTTAGGTAATTCACTACGAATATCAGGATTTTGCAAAATATCTACATAAGCAAAATGTTCACCACAAGCAGAAATAGCTTGAACGGCCTGAGCAGAGAAACCACAACTTGGAAATTTAGGTGAGCCTTTCATATATAAAAGAATTGAATTTTCTTTTATCTGTCGTTCAATTTTTTCTATTGTCGTCATTGTTTTTCCTTAAAAGTTAAACCTATTATTTAAATACCTTGAACATAATATTGATATAGAATATCATTTTCTATCAATATCTGATAACCTTTTATTAGCATCTTTATTATATTCCAATTGTACTTAATAAAACTGATTAACTTACTTATTAAGTTATCTATATAAAAATAATAATTTTAATATAGTTATATTTTTAGTTATAAACTGGTTGTGCAAATATAAATAAAAACAAGTCTGTAATGTCTTAGTTATATTCATTTCTGATATATAGAGTTTCAGAGATGAATGGCGTATCCTACTACTGATTGATTTGATAAATGATTTCAATAACAGAGAAATGATATGTCATAATAATCTACTCTACAGATATCTGTAAAATCAGATATTACCTATAATTTTTATATGAATTTATCTGTAATTGTCACAATGGAACTGCTAATAGTACTATTAATCTGGAGCTCAAAAAGCCATGGTTGCAACAAGATTCTGAACTTTGCCTTGTCTACGGATCTAATTTGTCTATCCTAACCGTTATTTTCTGCAGCGAATCATGCAGACTGATATGGACGATGTTGAGATTAAAGTGCCTAAGGTCAGGAGATCACAGTGACAATAAATAATATCGCAAAAGCTAGTGACTACCGCCTTATCTTAAGCGTATAAAAACATTCAAGAGTGGTGACATATAGATATATATCCTCTGAGGACATATTCACTGGTAATTTTTATGAAGCCGTGATGCCGTTTCTCGATAAAAAGCAGATGGGCTCTTACCAAATTCCATAAGCAAACTTAAGCAAGTAATGCCTTTAAGAGCATTGGCAATGCTATAGCTGTGTGATATTAAGCGATATCGATACGTTTATTTCTTAGCTGAAAGCATAAGCTGTTCTGCCAAGCATGCTGAATTGCCTTTACCTGCTGTTTCATTATAGGCATCACTACATGACATAAGGAGTGCTATAGCTGCGTGTGAAAATGGTTATTAAGAGTCGAGAAAGCGACTGGCCAAACTTCTTAAAGTGCCTGCAAATACGGAACTTACCGCATCTCTCAGGTTTATTATGGTGGGATTGAGGGTCCATTGTTTTCTAATGCAATGACAAAAATATTCCTGAGTGCTCAGCACTAACGTCATTAGCTACATAAAATAACTAATGCACTGGTTTTATTCCACAAAGGCCATATAATCGAAGTAATGATAATCTGGTTAGAGATTTTCTAGTAGAGAGTTGTAACGGCTGTTAACAAAACCTTTAATGTTTTGTTGTCAAGGTTTTCAGCGTATCCTGAAGCGATGAAGAATCTGCAGAAAGATTGAGAAGAGTTGTTGGCATTCCTATGACTTCAGTCAGCTGCACTGGGTGTCAATAAAAAACGACAAATCTAATTTAAATATCGGCTTTTACATGATAGTAAAAAGCTATTAAGCTAACACGAAAAGCATTGAGGATCAAAAAACAACTTTTTCAATGGTATTAAAGTTGTTACCATCTGTTTAAAAAAGCTAAAATTGACTAAGATGAGTTCAATCTTCTGTGACTTTGCTGGTAAACAATATCTAATTCAAGGATGTAGAATAGATTCACGAAACATCAGAGTGGAACGTAGTTTGACCCGTCTATTATACAATAGATTTACTAATAATTCCTTCAATAACATTACTTAGTGCATTTAAGTTGTCTGTCACTGCTGATCTAAGGAAGATGAAATGCCTCTGAACGCTGTTTTTAAAAAATAGCTATTTATTTAGTTAACTCCTGTAAAGTTAAACTATTTAAGATGAATTGTAGATAACTAAATTATTTATCTTGATAATCTTGTCTCTCCAGAGGACTTCTAATCAGATTGTTAAATGTTTTCCTGAAATCGTGGATTTTGCAATAATATCGTTAACTATAATGAATATGTTCCCAGCGGATAACATATTCATTATAACAATATTGGCAGGATAAAGTAGAATCAGTATTGTTTCACAATGCATGAATCGATATCATCCAACAGATTATTACCTGAGCTATCTAATGAGATGCAGTTTTATTTTTACATGGAATAAGGAAGAGTATCTTTGATTTGTATGATTGTTTACTTTTCATGGCAAACGCTCTAGTGAAAATTCTTTTTATACTATAAGGGTTTTCTACTAACAACTTTTGCTAGCATAGGTTACTAAATACACCAAAAATTATTAATGCAAGTAAATTTGCTGAAAACTTATGATGATTATTAGTTTTTAACTAGAAATTCATATATTTGTTGAATAAGTTTATGTTATCTAAGTCTGAAAGCGATTGGATGGATAGCTAAATGAATACTTAAATCGAGAATAAGTTTGAAATAATTGAAATTATCAACTTTAATAATCGTGCTAAAAATATGATGCCCGGAGGTGGAATCGAACCACCGACACGAGGATTTTCAATCCTCTGCTCTACCGACTGAGCTATCCAGGCAACAGGGTGTATTAAACCTGATTATAATATTTTGTCAATTAAAATTATTGTAATAAGCTTTCTTATGCTTGTTTTCAATAATTTAGTAGTAGTTTATAAAAATTGTTAGAAGCCTTTTCGAAATTAGAAATACTCCATTTTATTATCAGGGTACCAATAAAATTTAGTAAAAGATTATTAACAATAATTTTCTTTTCATTGTTTACTTATAATTAGATAATTACGTAGTTGAGTAACTGGATTTTAGTCATTAATTTTTCCTAAACATAACCTGGTGGCGTTTGATTAATAATTTATACTGCCAGATCTTTCTATTATTATATAATACTCTTAAGATACTATCTGTTCCACCATTATAGGTAGAAATTATCGCATAACGACATAAGGTAGCATTCATAATTTTACCTAAATAGTGTTTTGTAGCAATCATAAATAGACGGTTTTCACATCAATATTATTGTCAGGATCAAACAAATAATTGCGATGTGGTTATTGTTCCGTTTTCTATTGGCATAAAACGTCTCTACCTGAGCGGTATTTTGTTTAATTTGCATTAAGCTTAAAGTATTCAAAAACTTGACCGCATAATGATTAAAATTAGATTCTATTTGTATAGTTGCTAGAATTAACGCCATATTTTGCCGCTGCCTAACAGATATGTAATAAATATTTATTTATTAGCACGTTTATCTAAGTGATTCCTCCTAATTGGACGGTAATTGAGCAGATAATGTATAATTCTAACTAACATTGCTGTAATCTATTCTCTAATAGATAGTCAAAAAATTTTGTTGCTCGCTTATCCAGAATCCTAGTGAATCGCATAATTTATATGATCAAATACTTTGATGGTTAAGAAATTGAATTGCTCTTTAATTGAAGATAAAGAGCCATTTCTATTTTGCTAAAAGAAGATAGAATCAGTTTATTTAAGACTGTTCTAAGTACAAATTTCTTTATATAATATGTTATTTAATTTAACATCTAATTTTAGAAATATTAATTCTAAGTTTAGCGAGTTATACTTATTTCTGCTGTATGGAATTTAGGAAATGCTGTCGTCGTATCTTGATAATTAATTTCATGAATAATTTCAAGAATAGGAGATAATATGCCATGAAAAAGTTTAGACTACAGGGGTATCCGCGAAACCAGATATAATCTCTGATTCATTGTACTAACTCATTCGTAATGGTGCCAGGTAGTTGATAGGCGCCGTTGTTTAAGCTGAACTTAAAGGTATATTGTACTAAGATGCTTAACGTCGATTTTTGTAGACGAATATCTACTTCCATGCTCTCGTCAGTAACGATTATATCTCACAACGAATCATGCAGATTGGTATTAGCGATCTTGAAATTAAAGTGTCTAAGGTTTTAATGGGATAGAAGTGGTAATGGAATATGCTTAACAGTTCATTACTGCCGCCTTATTTGAATCGTGCAAAAAGAATTGAAAGATTGTGCTAATATGGCCTACTAGAGAGGTATTTTCACAAGTGATTTTTACGAAATTTTTTGAGCTTCTCAGTAAAAAGAAGGTCTCTTTTCATATCATCAGCAAACTGATGCATCAATGACTTAAGGAACGCAGGTAAGATGATATTTGCGTAATTCAAGCGAATACCTATGTTTATTCTTGACTTAATGCCATAACTGTTCTGTCAGGCAGTTGATCGCCTTTACCTACTGCACATTATCGGCGTAATTACGCATGGACGTATGAGCTCGTTGCAGTTAAAGATATTTACTGATAGTCAAAGTGAATTAATTCGAACTTATCAATACCTTAAATCGCGCAAGGCTTAACCGTATCTCCATGTTTTTTATAGTAGAAGGTGCTTTTGTTTTTTGAATGCAATAGAAAAGATATTCCCAGTCATGCACCACCAATATTATTTACTGATACATAAAACATATAATGTATTAGATTTCACTCCAAAAAGGCATGAAACCGAAAATTAAGGTTAAGCTCTTGCCTAGGAGTTCGAGTTATCAGAGAGAACAATGATACTGCTAACAAAACCTTTAATGCTTTTGTTGGCAAGGTTTTAGCGCATCATTCAGCGATGAGGATGATGTAGAAAAATAAAGAAAAACGACTGGAATTCTATACATTCCCGTCAGCGCACTGTAGCGTTATAAGAACTAGGAATTTAATTAATTAGCTTTTTCGACAGCATGAGTCTACGAATTCGTCATGCTAAAGCGCTGTAATTCAAAAACAATCCTTTAAAGCTGTTTAAAGCTTTTCCAATCTGCTCAAAAATCTAGAATGAATCGGCTAAGAGGATTTTTAATTTGCTAACCCTATGGTTTGGGATAAGCAATGTCCAATTTAAAGATAGAGAGCAGATTTATAAAGCATCAGAGTGAAACTGTGTAGCTTGACGACCGTCATACAGTAGATTTACTAATAACTCTCAAAATTAATATGATTATAGGTTTGGTATTGATCAGTGTATTTAACATAATTTTTTAGCCTATTACAATTAGAACATACTTATTTTGTAAATATTCTTGATTTTATAAGTAAATTGCTAAGCTAAAATATTAAATCCCATTGCTATCTTTAATGTTTTTATAAAAAATATGATTTATTTACTACTGAAGTAATAATCAAGTATAAGTTGAACTATGATGATAGAAATCAGCAACTTTTCATATCATTCATAGTTTGTTAGATAAAAACCATCAGAATGGAAAAGATTCTGGATTTGGTAAGAATTATTTTTCAGATAAACTATAGCTATCAATATGAATTTCTTTTTTTTCAAAAAAAACTTTATCATCTCTTTCTCTAACAGTTTTCGATCTTCAGAATTCATCGTGCTAAGCTTTTTTCATTGATTAGCATGGTTTGTTTCATTATCCATTGTCCCCAGGCTTTTTTAGATATTTAATTAAAAATTTGTTTACCTATTTTACCAGGATAAAATTGAAAATCTAAACCTTCAGCTTCACTTTTTAAAAAAGTACAAAAAATAGTTCTACTCATTAAGTAAGTGGATTCTCAAAACAGGAAAGTTAATATCTAAATTGTTTAAGTAAGTTTTTAACTGGTGCAGGTAAGCCAATTTTTATATCTTGCTGTAAGTTATACCAAAGCCCTGTCGTTTCATTCACGCAAGCAGAAAACTGATTAATAGTGATATAAATAGGTATAACATATAAATAGAAATGGCTAAAAGCATGACGAAATGTAATTAATTGCTCAATTTTATTATATACAATACCGGAATTATTAAGCCATTCATTTAATGAATCTATCGTATCAAATTGTGGGAAAATATATAAGCCCCCCCAAATTCCAGAAGGAGGGCACTTTTTTAGCAAAATTGAATTTTCATATTGTAAAATTAAAAACCAGCCACATTTAGTGGGAATTAGTTGTTTAGGTTTTTTAGCTGGAAAATTTTGCCAGCTATGACTTATAAAAGCATGGCAACCTTTTTGTAATGGGCAGAATTTACATTTAGGTTTACTACGACTACAGATCATAGTGCCGAGATCCATCATCCCCTGGTTAAAATATTGAGCATCATTTGCAGGGGTTAATAAAGTACTAATATCCCACAGTTGATCTTCAACTTTTTTTTTACCTGGCCAATCTTTAATTCCATAGTAACGAGTAAGTACGCGTTTTACGTTACCATCTAGGATCGGAAAATGTTGATTTTTTGATAGCGATAAAATAGCGCCGGCAGTAGAGCGTCCGATGCCTGGAAATGAAATAACTTGGTCAAATTTATTTGGAAAATAGCCATTATATTTTGCAACAATTTGTTGTGCTGCTTTATGTAAATTACGGGCTCTGGCATAGTAACCAAGGCCAGTCCATAGGTGCAAGATTTCATCTTGCTTAGCATTGGCTAAAGAAGTGATGTCAGGGAAATGGCTAATAAATTTTTCAAAATAGGGAATTACGGTAACAACCTGTGTTTGCTGCAACATGACTTCAGATAACCAGACGTGATAAGGGGATTTTTCTCGTTGCCATGGGAGCGTTTTTCGCCCATAACGATGATACCAGTTAAGTACAGCGTGAGAAAATTGTAGTGTATCCATATAAAAGTCTTTACCCTAACAGTATTATAAAAATACCTTTTGATATTAGCAATGGTATCATATATTAGTTAGTTTTTCTCAAGAAAATATATTTAATCTTTAGTTAAATATTAGTTTTTATGAAGCCTTTATTTAATTAATAGAGTAATGTTTTTACTTACTATTTTACATTAAATTAATTGAAATATAATTGTCTATATTATGAATAGTATTAACTGATAAAAATAATTTCAATACTTATGATAAAAAATGTTATTAATCTAGAAATTAATGAAAAGGGAAAAGTAATACGTCATGTTCGTAGTTTTGTCCGTCGTCAGAGGAGATTAACTCCTCGTCAGGAAAATGTGTTAAAAATGTTATGGCCTAAGATGGGGGTAGATTTTACCAGTCAGCCTCTACCATTTAATATACTATTTGGTAATAATGCGCCGGTAATCTTGGAAATTGGTTTTGGTATGGGGGGATCGTTAGTTAGCATGGCCAAACAAAATCCATCTAAAAATTTTTTTGGTATTGAAGTCAATGTATCAGGAATTTGTGCTTGTTTGTCAGCAGCGAAAGAAGTTAAAATTAGTAATTTACGGGTTATGTGTCATGATGCAATTGAAGTATTAGAAAAAATATTGTCAGATAGTTCGTTAAATATGGTGCAACTTTTTTTTCCTGATCCCTGGCATAAAGTAAGACATAATAAGCGTCGAATTGTGCAGGACTCCTTTGGTAAGCTTGTTTTGCAAAAATTAGAATTAGGTGGCATATTGCATATAGTAACTGACTGTCAGCCTTATGCAGAGCATATATTAAATATAATGCACGGAATTAATGATTATAGAAATTTGTCAGTATCAGTTGATTATGTTCAGCGATTCGTTACGCGACCAGTAACTAAATTTGAAAAGCGTGCCAAACAGTTAGGCCACGAGGTATTTGATCTTATGTTTGAGAGAATAAGATAATAGCTAAACAGCGCGTAGTTGTCGTTTATGTAAAAGCTGGCGCTTATATGTTGAAAAAAGTTATTACTCTTATTATAGAGTAATAAGTAGGCACGTCTGTATTTTAATGGTTGTAGTTTCAGACAAATTTTTAGACCATATAATTCAGTAAATAAAATAACCTATACTCATGGAATATACACATGAGTATACTTTTAATAGGATGATATAACTGTTTGCATTTTGAATACGGAATTCCTTATCAATAACTTTCTGATTACCTAATTTTATTAGGTAATAATAACTAATTTCATACATGCTGCCAAAGATTTCGTAGCATTTAGCTCCATCTGAGCAAAACATGGACTCTTATCGATGATCAGCTCAAGAAAACGGCTAATTTGATTGATTTCATAAATAATTTTAACAACAGAGAGATGATATGCATGAAAAGTCTATCCTATAAGGGATCCTCAAAATTAGATATCACCTCTGGCCCCTTGCATGAACTCATTTGTAATGATGACAAATAGCTGATAGGCAACGTTGTTGAGACGCATCTCTAAGCTATATTGTGCAATATGCTCAACCACCGCCTTTATTAATAGGCGTATCCATGCCATAGACCGTAGTAGTTATTTTTACAGCGAACTATACAAACTGATAGTTTGGGAATATTAAGATTAAAGTGACTAAGATCAGTGGATCTTAGCGGAAACGGAATATGTTTCAACAGTTCACATTATTACCGTTTTATCTGAAGTGTGCAAAATGGTGAAGAGTTCCTATGATAGCTGTACATAAGGAGGTACAGCTACTGGTGATTTTCATGAAGCTTTAGGTTTTCTCGGTGAAAAAGCACATAATCTTTTCGTCAGGGGTACCCCCAATCAGCAAATTTAAACAGAAATGATTTGAAGAGTGCAGGAAATAGTATCTATGTGATTTAAGCAATACGCATTATATTTATTTCTTAGTCGATGACATATACCCGTCCTGTCATAGATGGTAATCGCCTTTACTTGCTTCTTATTATCGGCGTTATTGAATGGATGATAAGAGAACCTTGTTGCACTCAAAGATACTTATCGAGAGTTAGAAATAAACTGAGCTAAACTTCTTAATAGCTACTGAGCGCGTGACTTAATTTTATCTTATAAGTTGCTAAAAGAGCCGATGCCATTAGTTTTGGAATGCAACAGTAAAGATATTTATGGACATGTAGCACTAACGTTATTAGCTGCAAAAATAGCTGATGTGCTGGCTTGACTACAAAAAGGCATGTAATCAAAAGTTAAAACTTAACCTATAAAAGCTCTGGCTAGCAAAGAGATCCGCGATGCTGCTAATAAATCCCTTGATGTTTTGTTAGTAAGTTTTCCAGCGAAGTATCATGCAGCTATTAAGAAACTGTGAAAAGATCAAGAAGAATGGTTGCATCCTATATCTTTCCGTCAGCGCACTGATTGAAAATAATAATAAACGATCCGTTTAATAAACTTTTTTTGATAGGTGAGGCTATAAAGCCGATGTGAGAAATACTATGGTCGTGAAAATAATCCTTTTAATGGCATTTAATCTGCTTACATCTACTCAAAAAAGCTAGAATGGGTTAGGGAAATTTTATCCTTGACTTGATGATAAACAACGCCAAATTTAAGAATGGAGAATAGATTTATAAAGCATCGAAGTGAATATAGCCTGATTAGATTACACTAAGATTTGCTAATAACTCATATAGTTAGCTATGATAGATAACCGTTATAGGCGACGCCATTAGAGCACACGTCAAGAAAACGGCGTTCAGTATATTATCCGGGCAGTATGACTTTGAACTTAGTTTTAACAGTGCTACTATCAGCTATCTGCACACCATTACGGATGAATTCATGGAAGGGAAATATCACAAGTAATATCTTATTTCGCAGATACCAGTAGAATAGAATTTTCATGGCATATCATCTCTCTGTTGTTGAAATCATTCACGAAATCAATCAGATGAAATCTGCCAGCATCTCAAAAACTCCATACACCAGAAATGAGTATAACTCTTTATTTTTTGCTAATCATTAAAACCAAGATAATTTTGTTACTAACCATTTAATAACATTTATAAAATCATGGCTATGTTAGCAAACATTGTTGTTTTGCTCGTAGAGCAATTTATAGCACTTTGCATTTCAATTGTTATGGTTTCAAATAATTTTCTCTCAGGCCAAATAATTTAGTAAATAAAATAATACTGCATCATAGAATCTACTTAGGTATCTTTTAATCGATTAATATAACTTATATTTCTAATGTAGAATTCCTTACCAATAACTCTCTGATTACCTAATCTTATTAGGCGATGATGACTAATTTTATGATCGCTATCAAATATTTCGTACCATTTAGCTCCATTATCCGAGAAAAAGATGGATTCTTATCGATGATTGGCTGAAAAAATGGCTAATACACTCTACATAAACTCTTTAAGAATCTTATCGCTCACATGATCCTATTAATCTTGTGGGTGATTAAGACCGTGATTCGTTTTTTCTTTTATCTCCTACTCTAGCGCATTTTCTATCTTTCCTATGTAGGATATAACTCTTACTTTTAAAGGATTTAAAGAAAAATATTTTATCGACTTCAATAATACCACTTAATGGATTTATGTTAACTCTCGCCGCTGAATGAATGTACCATACTATGATCTGATCGGCGCAGTTATTACTCTGTCTTTTCATATGATTTAAGTACTGTTTTATATTCTGCGATATGTTAATTATTTTCAATAATTCATTCAGATGGCTTGTATGAATTCCTAAAAACTTAATTTAGGTAAATAAGGAAGAGAATGCGCGATTTCACGTATTACACCGCCTATTTATGCAAAGCTTTTTAGGATCTTCTTCATCTCGAAATTAATAATGACAGATAGACTAAATTTATGACATCTCAAAAAAAAAGGTCATATATCAATGTATCCAACTCAAGTCCTCAATCTTTCTTGACACGCAAGTGTTATCCCTTCTGTAATCATAATTATCCTAGATTTTTGAGAACGGTCAGGCTAAGCCGATAATGCTGAATACAACTGCATTGAGGAGCAATGAATGAAAGTATGCTTCTCGATAAATTCATAACCTATAGGGAACAGGGATAATTTCAGTCTCTTTTATCTATTGGCAAACATAAAGATAACTAAACCGATAGATCTGACGAATATAGACAAGATAATGATTTCTGTTTCTCTGGAATATATCTAGAGAGTAATTTATTCAGATGTATATCTCCTTAGCTCAACTAAATTCTTTTTTTTTACTATTGATCAGGACTGTGGAATAATTTTCTTAAAAATATAATGAAAGTATCAACTCATTGGGATTCGTCTATTTGTCGAATTAATGATTGCCTTCAGCACTTTTGTACCATTGGTGTTAAGCGTTATTACTGTGCCACTCCTGAATATTCCCACAACCATTTTTCTGCCAAATCTATAAGTCAAAAGTCTACAGTTCATACGCAGTCAAAGCTACTCAGAAGTGATTAGCATAACAGATTCAAATTTTACCAAACTGCGACTCTTTGATAACAGATTATTTTTACTACTCCCATCTTTTTTGGCCATTTTAACAATAACTGTCGCTACTTAAACCTCTGTTTTGTGCACTCCACGCCAGCCTGTATTATGCTGCAGTGGCACGTCGTAAACAGGGTATCCGAAATCGGTATTTTTTCTGCCTTGTATATTTATACTTAATAACTCAATTAGTATCGGCATCTTTATATCTCCGTCACTCGTAGCAGTTTTAATATTAAATATGCTGTATGATGTTGACTTGCTCTTCAAAAAAAGAGTGGTCGAAAAAATTCTAGCGAGGCGCTGTAATCCATCTTGTGCTACGTTATAATTATAACTTGATAAATCCCTAATACTCTTCCTGATATGGATTATATCTGCGTCAGAAAACACTGGAATGGTGTTCTATGAAGGAAGAGCACGGGAAAACGGCATTACTGTAAAGTATGTACTTCGCTAAAAAAACGAAAGATGAGTATGATATAGCGAAAATACGTTTAGCGGCTATACCTTAAACATCTCACCGCGGTATCCGCGTCAAAACTACTATATATTACTTTGCGGGAAAGAGTCTGTACATCATCACTATTAGTACCGTACATAACAATATCGACAAAAGCCAGTAATTAAGAAGAGATAATCGAGTCCTATATTAGTCATATTCCGATATGAGAATTTAAGCTGATGTGTTACTTAGTTTTTTGTTGAATCGTAATGAGGTATATTATTGCCGAAGTTGTATAAGGTTCTGAAGATGAGATAGTTTACAAAAACTTGGATTTGCCGTTCTGATTAAAGGAATTCCTGTTGAACAGATCCATGGAAGTGTATCCTGTTATAAGAACATTCTATTTTTCCGACGCTCAGCTTGACGATCTGGCAACGGAATTGTTATCAAAAAATGCATAAAATGGAAAAACGAGAGTTATTAATTTAAACCTAGGATTAATGTTGCTAAAATTATCGCATTAAATCAAAGAAGAGATAATCTAATAAAATTCTAACTTACAATCTACCATAGTAGATAGATTATTTTTACTTTTAGTAAAAATAGATAACTTTTGGTCTCTCTATTTAAGAGAGACAATTTTTTAATAATGAAGATTGACTAAGCTCGAATAAATGTCCTCTCTCAAATAAATGAGATAGTTGAGTGATTTAATAGGCGTATAAAAAGATGGACCGCAAAATTATCATCTTAATTCTAATTAAGATACTATTTTAATAGTAGCAATAAATAAAATTTATGCATAAATATTAACTCGATCTCGTAATTCTTTACCAGGCTTGAAGTGAGGAACATATTTTCCTTTTAAATTAACTTTATCGCCTGTTTTCGGATTACGTCCCATACGCGGCGAATGATAATGAATAGAAAAACTGCCGAATCCACGAATTTCAATACGTTCTCCATTAGAAATGGTTATTGCCATATGATCAAGAATTTCTTTCACAGCTTCTTCAATAAGTTTTACTGGTATATGAGATAATTGGTTAATAAGTCTTTCAATTAATTCAGACCTGGTCATAGTACACCCTCTCCAAACTAGCATTACTGGGATCAAAATGTTGCTCTATGGAATACTTAATTATTCGCCTTTTGCTGCTTTAAATGCTTCGGCCATAGCATTATTCGTACAATTTGTATCTTCCTGCTTGTTTACAGAAGCAATCATATCTTTTTTATCTTCTTCATCTTCTTCTTTTGCATGAACAGATAACGTAATTATACGGTTTTTTCGATCAATACCAGTATATTTAGCTTCAATTATATCACCAACATTTACTATTTTAGTATTATCTTCTATACGATCACGTAAAGCTTCCGATGTACGTAAGTGACCTTCAACACCGGCAGCTAACTCAATCGTTGCTCCTTTCGCATCAACAGACCTTACTTTACCTGTAAGGATAACCCCTTTTTTATTAGAAGAAAGAAAATTATTAAATGGATCTTCCGCTAATTGCTTAATACCCAAAGAAATACGTTCACGTTCAGCATCAACTTGCAATACAACAGCAGCAATTTCATCGCCTTTTTTGTATTCACGAACAGCTTCTTCACCAGAAATATTCCAAGAAATATCAGATAGATGAACTAAACCATCAATACTACCATCTAAACCGATGAAGATACCAAAATCAGTAATAGATTTTATTTTACCTTCTACTCGATCATTCTTATTATGTGTTTCTGCAAATTGCTGCCATGGATTTGCTTTACAGTGTTTCAAACCTAATGAAATACGACGACGCTCTTCGTCAATATCTAAAACCATAACTTCAACAACATCACCTACATTAACAACTTTAGATGGATGAATATTTTTATTAGTCCAATCCATCTCAGAAACGTGTACTAAACCTTCAACACCTTCCTCAATTTCAACAAAGCAACCATAATCAGTAAGATTAGTAACTCGTCCTGTCAGCTTACTATTTTCTGGATAACGTTTAGCAATAGCTACCCATGGATCTTCTCCAAGCTGTTTCAATCCTAAAGAAACGCGTGTGCGATCACGATCAAACTTCAATATTTTAACATTGATTTCATCACCAACATTAACAATTTCACTTGGATGTTTAACCCGTTTCCAAGCCATGTCAGTAATGTGTAATAAACCATCAATACCTCCCAGATCAATGAATGCGCCATAGTCAGTTAAGTTTTTAACAATACCCTTAATTTGCATGCCTTCCTGCAAATTTTCCAATAACTGATTACGTTCTGCACTGTTTTCAAACTCAATAACAGCACGACGAGAAATAACAACATTATTACGCTTCTGATCCAGTTTGATAACTTTAAACTCAAGCTCTTTATCTTCCAGGTGAGTTGTATCACGAACTGGGCGAACATCAACTAATGAACCGGGTAAAAATGCACGAATGCCTTTTAATTCTACAGTAAAACCACCTTTCACTTTGCCATTAATAATGCCCATAACTGTTTCAGCACCTTCATAGGCTTTCTCTAGCATCAACCAAGCTTCATGACGTTTTGCTTTTTCGCGAGACAGGATAGTTTCACCGAAACCATCCTCTAATGCGTCTAAAGCAACATCGATTTCATCACCAACCTGAATTTCTAGCTCATCACCTTGTATATTTTTAAATTGTTCTATTGGGATCGCTGATTCTGATTTTAGACCGGCATCAACTAACACGACATCTTTGTCGATAGCAATAACAATACCACGAACAATAGACCCTGGACGGGTTTCGATACTCTGTAAAGATTCTTCAAAGAGTTGAGCAAAAGATTCTGTCATAGTAATTTCTTCAAAATTTTAACTAGCATTCAACATCCTGCCAAATGTGGGGTTATTTTACATAAATCGCAACACTCCTTGTTACAAAGCTTTAGTTAACTTATTATATGTCTATTATGGACATATAATATAGATAATATTTATTTTTTTTTACATAAGCAAATGCTTGATCAATGACTCCTTGAATAGATAACTTTGTAGAATCCAGGATAAACGCATCTTTTGCAGGTACTAATGGTGCAATTAACCTATTACGATCACGATAATCACGCTCTTTAATATCAATTAAAAGAGCCTTTATTTTAACATTAAATCCCATTTCCTGCAACTGTTGCATTCGTCTACGAGCGCGTTCTTCAGGTGTGGCATCAAGAAAAATCTTTATCGGTGCATCTGGAAAAACTACCGTTCCCATGTCACGGCCATCAGCAATCAAACCCGGTTTAATGAGAAATGCTCTTTGTCTACGCAATAATGCTTCTCTAACGCGAGGAAAAGTTGCGCTAAGAGATGCTGTGTTACCAACAACTTCGCTACGAATTTCATTACTAACATCCTCCCCCTCAAGAATAACAGCTAATTCTTTTTCTCTTGGTTCAAAACGAACATCAAGATTAGCTGCTAATGGAACTAATTCTTCTTCAGACTTGATATCAACATGATGATGTAATGCTGCTAAAGCCAAAATACGGTAAATGGCACCAGAATCAAGTAACTGCCAACCTAGTTTATTTGCTAATGCTTGACATAATGTACCTTTACCTACTCCACTTGGACCATCAACCGTGATAACGGGAGGTAATAGCACCATTACACTCCTCCTTTTTAATAAAATTACATTTTTAGCAAATATTTTCTATTACTCTAATTAAGTACCTTATTTATACTTAATTCATTCTACTTAAAGAAAACAAAAGGTTACCCTTATCTAAAACAAGATAGATTTTTAGACCAAATTTAGCGCTATAAGTATAATGGTCGTCGTTTAGTATTATGCTAAGTGCTTGATCCAAAATCATTATATAGATTTTTGTGCCACCTATATTTATAAAAAAAGCTATTAATTGATATAGTTAAGAGCAAAACATATTAATGATTAGGCTCCAATCGTTAAACAACTACAATACCTAAAATCAAAGCTGCTATTCAGGCAAGCAAACAGACTACGTCTCCTTTGGCTAAGCGTTATAGCATATCCGAATTTACCGTTGCTAAAAGGCAAAAACGAGATGATGTTGATATCATAGTAATATTTTTCGTTTTTTGCCGATAATGCTGTTGCCGCTCAAGAGTAGGAGGAGAACCGTACTCATTTTCCTATAAAAACATTTTTTCCCTTTGGGATGGATAGTTATCTTAATGTAGGTATGAAGGGGAAATTTTACTGAAATGAAGCAGGAATAAGCAAAGTTAAAACATAAAGTATTTAAGGTTACAAGCCTGCTTATCTGTAGATAGATATAAAATATCTTCTAAAAATGTTAAATAAAATTGAATTATACTAATTCTAATGTATGTGTTTCGGAGATGCTATCATATCCAATATTATTGATTTCATTAATGATTTCAACAACGTATAAATTATATGCATGAAAAGCTTATCTTACAGGTATTCTCAAAACTAGATATTATCTATAATCTGTTGCATGAACTTATTAGTAATAATGACAGGCAGCTGATAGCACTACTGTTGAACCGGAGTTCAAAGCGATGTTGCAACAAGATCCTAAAAAATGCAGCCTTGTCGATAGATTAAGGCCGTCATCCGTAACAGTTATTTTCTTTAATGAACCTTATAAACTGTTATTGGTATATTGAGATTAAAATGCTGAAGGTTAGAGGGATCACAGTAGTAACGGAATATATTTTAAAAGCTCATTATTACCGCCTTATTTAAAGCGTCTAAAAATGTTGAATAGTTACTATTATAGCTTGTATATGCAAGATATTATGAACCGGTGATTTTCACGAATCCCTTGAGCGTTTCTCGGTAAAGAGCACATGATCTTCCGGCAGGAAACACCATAAATAAACTGAAATATAGATTCCTTGAAGAGTGTAGGTAATGGTCCCTGCGTCATTTAAGTGATATGCATTATGTTTATTTCTGATTTGATTGTATATACCGACCTGTTAGGTAAACAGGTCACCTTTCCATTCTTGTTAAATCGGAATCACTGCATGGATGCTAATGGGAGGGAGTTAGCTCCTGTCGAAATGCTTATCAAAAGTCAGAAGCAAACTGAGCCGAATTTCTTGATAGCCTGAAAACGCAGAGACTTAACCATGTCTCCTAGCTTCCTACGGAAGTGGTGCCATTAGTTTTAAAATGCAATAGTAAAGATATTTCAGGGCACGCAGTACTAACGCTGTTGGGTATATAAAACAGCATTTGTACTAAATTATTTCTAAAGCTATGCAACTGAAAGTTAAGTATGACCTACTGTGGAACTTTATCTAGCAAAGAGCTCTAATGCCGCTAATAAAGTCTTTCGATGCTTTATTAGTAAGCTTTTCAGCGAAGTATCCTGTGCAGCGATGAAGAATCTGGAAAAGATCGAGAAAAGTTTCTGGTATTCTACGACTTCTTGTTAGCGTAATGAGCGTCCAACAATAAGAATAACCAATTTGATTAAAATCGGCTTTTGCGAGAATTAGGTTATGAAGCCGATACACGAAGCACTGCACTTCTAGAAAAACAACCATTTCAATAGTACTGAGAGGGGGGCGCCTATTGTTTACTTGGAAAAACTAGAACAGAGGCTATAGGAGAGATTTGAGCTGCTTAATTCCACTGATAAACAACATTAAATTTAAAGGTGGAGAGCAGATTTAGGAAGCATCAGGGTGGAGGAGTAGTCTGACCATCATAACACTAGGTTTATTAATAAATTTTCTTAGTGAAAAGTTTTTTGGAAAAACTACATAACAAGTATAAATGCTTTAATTATCTTCGATATATGTTGAATATCTTAACTTTAGAAGAGTTAGTGAAACAAACAGATATTAATTTAAACTAGTGTTTAAATAGTATCTTTGCCTCCCTTACTTCAAGGGGCGACAGGCAATATAAATACACTAAGTGTTATTGTTGAAGTCGACGAAATATTTTCTTGAATTCTTTAAATGGAAGGATAATATTCTACATAGAAAAGATAGAGAATGCGGGAAAGATAAAAAAATTCTGGTCTTAATTGTCCAAGATAGATAGGGGGGTTATGTGAGCGATAAGATTATTGAAAAGTATAATGCAAAATATGTTAGCGATTTTTTCTTGAACTGATCATCGATTAAAGAGTCCATCCTTCAGCTCAGATAGAGCTGAATAGTATGAAATTTTTTTAAAGAGGATAAAATTAGCTACCATCGCCTAATAATGTTAAATAATCATAAAGTTATTGCTAAGGAATTCTACATTAAAAATGTGGACAGTTATATCAACTGATTAAAAGGATAAGTGAGTATCCTTCCCATGATATATGGTTGTTTTATTTACCGAATTATCTAGCCTGAAGAAGTTTATTTAAAACTACAACAATTGAAATACAGACGTGGTTACAAATTGCTCTGCGAGCAAAGCAATAACCTTTTTAACATAGGATATTTATTTATTTCCACATATTACTTTAATAAATAAATTCTCATAAAAGTGATATTAAGTATATGATTAATATCAATATTTTTCTTATATAGGTATTTACTTACGGATCATTATGTAAATTCTTGTCGCAGAATCATATTCATAGGAATATAGCAACTACTAAGGGATATAATTGAGAAAAAATATCACAATCATAAAGTTCTATCGTTAGGAAATTACAACACTTAAAATTAGTCCTGCTTTCAGGCCAGCAAATAGCCTGCGTCTACTTTAGCTAAGTGTTATGAATGTCCTAACTTACTGTTATTAAAAGGTGAAGATGAGATGATGTTGATCATCACAAGCCATGTTCCCCATTGGCTTCGAATCCGTGGTTCTCTCTATTGCCCGCTTATGAAGCCTAGTCGTTTTCCTGCAAAAACATTTTTTCTTTCGACGATCTTCTGGTAGCCAGCCCCCCTGTACGCGAATTCCTGAATATAATAAGTATCTTGATCTGTCTGAATCTCTGTTTACGCAGGCGGAGTAAGAATCTGCATGAAATAAGGCAGAAAAAGTACTAAAGCTAAAGTGTATAAAGTCTTTAAAAGCTTACAAACTTCCTTATCTACAGGTTAGTGTGAAATATCTTTCGCAAATACTAAATAACACTTGACGAGCTTATCTTTTTGTAGATATAGATCGCGCACTCTTTGATAGGTTTTATCTGTCTTTATAAGGAAAAGACTACGTTTAATGTTCAATGGTTTCTTGCCTGATCTTAATTAAGAATGTATCCAATGGACATTAATCGGCACTTATTCAATGTTAAAGAATTTACAGACTACCTTTTAGTTTGCAAAATGTTCAGCTACTGGAAAATATGAATTCGAAGATTTTGTTTGTGTATAGAGAGGAGGTTGCTATAGAATAGCGACTTTATCCTCCGCTGAATCTTTAAAGGAATGATATGATCAGGTGATTTAATGGGCGTATAGAAGATGGGCTGCAAATCTATCATTTTAATTCTGATAAAGAGCTTGAGATTACTCTGAATAATATGTTTGGCTGTAAAATTAAAAATTACCAAAATAAATATTGGATAGTAAAATTCTATTGGAGTTTATGAAATACTAGTTCAAGTTAAACTTGAATTATTCAAAAGATATACTGTATTCCGAAATATGATAATACAGTAGAGTTACTAGTAAATCTACTGTATTATCATGGCAGCTCCACTCTGATGCTTCATGAATCTATTCTACATCCTTAAATTAGATGTTGTTTACACTATGCTCAGAAGGGCTAATCTAATTAGCCGGTTTACAGTTTTATGAGCAGACAAAAATGCCTGAAATGTTATTGAAAGGATTATTTTTCTTGAGCCATAGTGCTTCGTACGTTAGCTTCGTATCCTCACATTATCACAAAACCCGATTCAATTGTATTCGTTATTCTTATTGACGCCAGAGTGCATTAACGGGAAACTATATAAAATGCCAGCCATTTTTCTTAATCTTTCTGCAGCTTCTTCATCGCTTCAGAATACACTTAGTTAAAAATCTTTTCAACAAAACATCAAGGGATTTATTGGCGTCATCATAGCTGTCTGCTAGCCAAATATCCTGCAGCTCAAGTTTTAACTTTTAATTGCATGTCTTTGGAAAGTGAAATCAAAGCAATAGCTATTTAGTGTGCCAAACAGTGTTGATGCTACATGTCCGGGAATATCTTTGTTATTGCATTCTAAAAAAAACCAAGTACTACATGCTCATAGCAAGCATAGGAGATACGGTTAAGCTCTGCTGCTTATAAGCTATTTAGAAGTTTAGCCAGTTCTCTTCTGACTCTCAATAACCATCTTTTTATCAGAAGTTTTTACATCCATGCGCAGTTTCGCTAATAATAATTAGTAGGCAAAGGTGATTATGTTGCCTAACAGAATGACATATGCTTTCATCCAAGAAATAAACGTAACACGTATCTATTAAGTCATCCATCTATTATTGTCTTATGCTATTCAAGCTATTACTGTTTTAGTTTTCTGATTGGGAGTTGCTGGCAGAGAAGATTATGTGCTTTAACCGAGAATCGTTATTATGGTTTCCATGAAAATCACTAGTGGAATATGCCTTTGTAGGTACGTAATTATTAGCACTCTTCACCGCTTTTACGTTTCAGATAAGGTGATAGCAACCAGCTGTTCAACTGTATTCCGCTATTATCATTGCAATCCAACTAATGTCACTTTAATCTCAACATCGCTAATACTCATCTGTATAGTTTTCTGTAGCAAATAATTATTACGGGTAATAGCTTCCGCGCGTCGATAAGGCAGTGTTTCCATGTTTATCACAACATAATCTTTTAAATCAGTTTTAATAGTGGTTCTATCAGAGAACCCTTTCATCATTGAGGATGAGTTCATCTAATAAATCAGGGTAGACTTTTCATGGCACATCATCTCTCTGTTGCTAAAATCATTCACAAAATCAATCAGTAGGGATAAGATGACAGCATCTCTAAAATTTCATACACCAGAAATAAACATAACTTCATATACTAACTACTTAGATTTAGATTTTTTTAACACTTAACTTTTTTGCACCACCTTATTTTTCTAGATAACGTCATTTTTAGTTCAATATTAGACTCTATTTTAGATACGATTTCCGTTCTGGCTCATTAACATTCATTGGTTTACTTAATACTACTAGGTGTCAATGAATACTATGGATACTGATATAGATTTAACTAAAAAATAGATAATATAGGTTTTTATAATAAAAACTAAGATACTGCTAATGAACATGAAGAAATAAGAATAAAAAATAAATGGATGCTAAAAACGGATATCATCCGTATGTATGGAAGATTCTTTTTTAAGATAAGCAATAACCAAAGTTGTAATTTTAAATAAAAATAGAAATTATCTTCAATTAAGAATAATCTGTTAAGATTAAAAAAGTATTTTATTGTCAATAAAATTATATTGTGATCAAGTTTTTAATTAAAAATAGGAACATTTCGAGTCATAAAAATTAACTAATCATTAATATTTTTATTCATTTAAAGTAGCCAGGCTTAATATTTAAGGTGTAAAATACTAACAGATTATTTAATATAACAAATTACTGTTCATGTATACAGCAAAAAATATAAAAATAATTTAATTTTTATTAAACACATAAAATTACTTTTATTTAAGCTAAAAATCATACTTTTCATATTTATAACAAATTTTATTTTGCTATAGTGAATATCCAGATAATCGATAATATTAAATCGACTCTAAGATAGGAACATCTTAGCCTATGGCAACCGTCTATATTTTATTAAACTGGGCTGTGCTTTTTTTTTATTGGCTAATGATTGCCACGGTTACTGTACGCATTTTATTAAAAAGACGTCCGGTAACTTCTACCCTAACCTGGTTATTAATTATTTATATTATTCCACTAGTTGGGGTTATTGCTTATTTAGCTTTTGGTGAATTATACCTTGGCAAGCGACGAGTAATTAAAGCAAAGAATATGTGGCCTTCGGTTGAAACCTGGCTTAAAAAACTCAAGCAATCTAAACATATTTTTTGCAAAAAAAATAGTCGTGTAGCAGAGCCTTTGTTTAAACTCTGCAAAAAAAGACAAGGAATTGGTGGTGTTAAAGGTAATAAAATTCAACTTTTAATTAATTATAAAGATGCTTTAAATACTATTATAGACGATATTAATTTAGCTTTTTACAATATCGAAATGGTGTTTTATCTTTGGCAAGATGGAGGGTTAGTTGATGAAGTTACGGAAGCTCTAATTAATGCAGCAAAACGTGGTATAAAATGCCGAATAATGATTGATTCAGCAGGTAGTTGGTCTTTTTTTCATAGTCATCAACCAAAAAAAATGCGTGATGCTGGAATAGAATTAATAGAATCACTAAAAGTAAATTTGTTCCGCTTTTTTCTGCGGCGAATGGATCTCCGCCAACATCGAAAAATGATTATTATTGATAATAATATTTCATATGTTGGTAGTATGAATATGGTTGATCCTCGCTTTTTTAAGCAAAAAGCTGATATGGGGCAATGGATAGATATTGTTGTTCGGATGAAAGGACCAGTTTCAACAACACTTGGTATTGTCTACGCCTTTGATTGGGAAATGGAAACAGGTCAACGTATTCTTCCTCCTCCTCCCGATATTAAGATTATGTCATTTGAACAAGATAGCGGACATACAACTCAACTCATTGCTTCAGGGCCCGGTTTTCCAGAAGAATTAATCCAGCAATCTTTAATGACTGCGATTTTTTCTGCTCGTAAACAGCTAATCCTTACCACGCCTTATTTTGTTCCAAGCGATGATCTAATTCATGCTATTTGCACTGTAGCGATGCGAGGCGTTGAAGTGTTAATGGTCATTCCTAATCGAAATAATTCTTTTTTAGTTCGTTGGGCAAGTCGAGCATTTTACTCTGAATTATTAGAAGCTGGTGTTAAGATCTATCAGTTCAATGATGGGCTTTTACATACTAAAAGCCTATCTGTTGATGGTGAATTAAGCTTAATTGGTTCTGTTAATCTAGACATGAGAAGCCTTTGGCTTAATTTTGAAATTACTGTTGTTATTGATGATAAAAGTTTTGGTAATGATTTAATGTTAGTTCAATATGATTACATTGCTCGCTCTACGGCTCTGATGCAGAAAAATTGGAATAAACGTCCATTATGGAACCGTGTTATTGAACGTATTTGCTATTTTTTTAGTCCGTTTTTGTAATATATTTAATAATATTAAAATTTTACAAAAATTATTTTTAAAATTAAGGCGATGGGATATACTGTGAATTATTAGTAAATCTGGCTTATGGCGTCACAGGCTACGTTTCACTCTCATACTTAATGAATCTCTTCTCCATAGTTAAATTGGATCTTATTTACCACTAGAGTCAACAGGCTAAATTTTATTAGCCGGTTTAGATTTTCTGAGAAAATTAAAACTCTAGCAGCTTCAATACTACTGAAAGGGTTATTTTGAACTACAGTGCTTCTTGCGTCTGCTTCATAGTTTTACTATTACAAAATCTGATTCAATCCGAATTCGTTGTTCTTAATTGAGGCTAAATGCTCTGCCGAGATGTCATATAATGCCAGTCATTCCTTTCGTTCTTTCTCTAGCTTCTTCGTCTATCCAGGAGATACTTCTCTGGAAAATTTTCCAACAAAACATCAATGGATTTATTAGCAGCATCACAGCTCTCTGCTAGTCAGAGCTCTCGCAGCTCACCTTTAACTTTCGGTGTTAGATGCCTTTAAGAGTGAAGTTAGCACATTAGTTATTTATGTACCCAACAGCGTTAGTGCTGAATGTCCGGGAGCATCTTTGCACATTCATTTCAAAAATGAATGTATCGTATACTATGCTGTGATAGGAGCAACTACTTTGTTTTGAGAATATTCATGATCTAAGTACTGTTTTATATTCTGCGATATATGAATTTTTAAGAATTCAGACAGGTGCTATGAATAAATATAAAAATAATTGGGCCGATAGAGCTGACCAATTCTTATAGAATGACGATTTCTATTTTTTCTGGTAAAATATCCAGTTTTATATACATATAATCCCCTTCTCAACTAAACTGCTTTTTACCCTTAAAAAGGCTGAAATAATTTCCTTAAAACAACGTGAAAGTATTAACTTATGGATCATCAGTCTATATTTTCGAGAGAATGTTTCCCTGTAAGTATTTGTGCCATTTGTGTCGCGATGAATTGTTAGCCAAGATCAGTGGGATCTAAACTAATTGAATTTAGTATTCAATTAACAGAATTTTATCATTTTCAGCATTATTGTGGTTATTGAGGCAATAAAATGATAGCTAGCTTACTCAAATGGATAAGCTAGTGTGGTCATTGTTATGAACAATATTATCCGAAAATTGCGTTCTGAATTATTATTGTTATTTGGCGTGCTGATCATATATTATTGCCATAATATTGTGGCGTTATAGAAAGTCTATATTTATCGTATTAGCAGAATTTATTGAACTAGGTGAACCTATTGAAGAAAATGTAAATGGGAAGTAAAAGAAGAAAGTAATACTAGTAGTTAACAAAATTTATTATATTATTTCACAGCCATGGCTTTCCTCATTCATTAATGATAGGGTTTTAGCTGATTATATTAGTGGCGAAAATCAGACTATCCTGATAAATTAATTAGTGCAGACTAGTATTATAATAATAAATTACATGCAGATTGCATTTTGATATCACCGTTCTCTATCATTTAATTAGAGATAGACTGGGCTTTTATGCCGACAGAAAACGATAACTTACATGAATGATAATGTTAATTATTCCATACCTAAGTTATTTCTAGTTGTAAGTAATAATAAAAAGATAAATATCCAATAATAATTGGCAATTTCTTATTCACATTTAATAGAGCTAATGATGTCTGCGTTAATAAACGATCGCTACTTACGTGCGATATTACGGCAGCCTTGTT
Organism: Arsenophonus sp.; assembly: GCA_046530735.1. Classification (GTDB taxonomy): domain Bacteria; phylum Pseudomonadota; class Gammaproteobacteria; order Enterobacterales; family Enterobacteriaceae; genus Arsenophonus. Next base: position 2,430 of record JBHEQV010000015.1, on the reverse strand, counting down.
GACATAACCCCAGTATGGATAATGCGCCAGGCAGGTCGTTATTTACCTGAATATCGAAAAATTCGTTAGCAAGCTGGTGATTTTCTCTCATTGTACAAAAATACTGAATTAGCCTGTGAAGTGACATTACAACCGTTAGATCGTTTTTCATTAGATTCAGCGATTCTTTTTTCAGATATTCTTACTATTCCTGATGCTAAGTGGCTAGGTCTTTATTTTTCAACCATCGAAGGACCTGTGTTTCAACGTATTATTGGTTGTTTAGCTGATATAAAGAAACTACCAATTCCTGATCCTGAGCAAGAATTGGTTTACGTAATGAATGTTTTACGCGCTATCCGTAAGGCGTTACAAGGAAAAGTGCCATTAATTGGTTTTTATGGTAGTCCATGGACATTGGCAACTTATATTGTTGAAGGACGAAGTAGTAAGGCTTTTATCAATATTAAAAAAATGATGTATACCGAGCCAAAATCATTACATTTATTGTTAGATAAATTAACTAAAAGTATTATTCTTTATTTAAATGCTCAAATACGAGCTGGTGCTCAATAGGTAATGATTTTTGATACTTGGGGTGGTGTATTAATAGGGCCTGATTACCATCAATTTTCTTTACATTATATGCATCAGATTATTGATGGTCTAATACGAAAACATGAGTATCGTAAAGTTCCGGTGACTTGATTTACTAAAGGTTCTAGCCCAATAGCTAGAGGTAATGGCTGCAACCGGTTGTGACGCACTAGGTATCGACTGGATGACAGATATTGAAAAGGCTCGTTTGCGTGTAGGAGATAAGGTTGCATTACAGGGGAATATGGATCCTTCTATATTATATGCTTCAAAAGAACGTATTAAGCTTGAAGTTAAAAAAAATTTTAAAGCAATTTGGTCAAAGTGGTAGTGGCCATGTTTTTAATTTAGGTCATGGCATTCATCAGGATAATTCACCTGATCATGTTAAAAATTTTATTAATTCGGTACATAAATTATCAGAGCAATATCATTAATAAATAATATTTATCTAAGTAAAGATAAATGCTAATAAATAATAATTATTATATTTTTTATTTATTATTTAATGTAAATTAAATAGTCTTAATTATTTAAGAATTATTAGTAAAACTGGTGTAAGTGTCGGTTAGACTACATTCTACTCTGATACTTCATAAATCTGTTCTCCATCCTTAAATTGAATTCTATTTATCATCAGGAACAGAAAAGAAATCTTACTTAATCGTTTTCTGATTTCTAATCAAGACAAGAGTAGTTTAAATATCATTAAAAGGTTATTTTCGAACTACAGTGTTTCGCTCGTCAGCTTTATATCTTTACTATCATAAAAGCGATTCAATTGAATTTATCACTCTTATTAGGATACCCAGTACGGTGACGGAAAGTCATGGAATGCCAACAGTTCTTCTCGATCTCTTTCTAGCTTCTTCATCACTACAAAATACTTATACAGAAAACCTTGCTAACAAAATATTAAGGGATTTATTAGCGTCATCATAACTTTCTGCTAGCTAGACCTTCCGCAGCTTACCTTAATTTTCGGTTCTGGATATATTTAGGGAGTAAAGATATGCGCATGAGCTATTTTATATACATAACAGTGTTTATTATGAATATCCGGGATCACCTTTGCTATTGCATTCCAAAACCAAGAATATCGTTTTCTATATCAATAAACATCAGGGATACGGTTAATCTCCGTGCTTGCAGGCCATTAAGAGGTTAGGATAAGTTTGTTTCTGACTCTTGATAATCATCTTTCATGGCAATTGTTTCTTAGATTCATGCAGAGTGCTGCCAATAATAAGTAGAGGCAAAGCCAATCATCTTGCCTGACAGGACGCGTATGCAGCATTTGTGACAAGTAATAAAAATATAGCGTATATCGCTTAAATTACATAGGCAACAGCAGCATTTCCTTGAGCTCTTTAAGCCATTGCTGTTTTAGTCTGCTGATGCCTTTAACAGAGAAGACGATATGCTTTTCGGTGATAAGCACCCAAGAGCTTAGTAAAAATCACCGGTGGAGGCTATATCTTGTAGAGTATGCTATTATTAGCATTCTTCGGTGATATTTTATACTCTTCAGCTAAAACAGTAATAATGAATTATTGAAGCATATTTTATTATCGCTGTGATTTATCTCTTGATATTCGGCACTTTAATCTTAAAATCGCCAATAGCAGTCTTGTATATATAGGTTGCTATGATAAATAACCGTACGGATGACGAATAGAGATCCATAGACAAAGGTAACGTTCAGCATGTGTTATCCGAAGCATGCCGTTGAAAGGCTCCGTCTCAACAGCGGTGCCTATCAGCTGTCTAGTAAATTATTACGGATGAGTTTATAAAATGGGTTACGGTAATATCTGATTTTATGAATATCTCTAGGGTAGATTTTCATACCAT
>JBHEQV010000014.1:0-14331 GCA_046530735.1 Arsenophonus sp. | reverse complement strand
ATTTTGATTTAAATTCCAAATTATTTCTGAATACTAAATTTTAATTATGTAACACAAGATGATTTAAATTTTATAAGTTTCAAACTATCTACTTTTTTTAAATATCATGAATTAAACATGATATGCAACACATAGATACAATCGCAACTATATCAGGAATCGATATTATAAAAGCATCTGATACTTAATAGAATAGCAATAATCCTATTAAGTCTCACTTAGTATGTTAATGCCTATAAAAACAGAGGATATAAATTATTGTTATATGATAAAAACGGTTAATAGTGATACTGAATTACTGTTTGCTAAAGCAGCTACATTTCAACTAGAGACAGAACATACACAATTAATCTCACTGACTAACAATAATAGTTATTGTAGCACGTGATCTAGTTTTAGAAAATACTTACATTTTTTATCTTTCATAAAAAAGATAGATATCTGAAGATGGTGGACAATGGCATTGTTTAACTTATAGTTCCACCCAGTGGAAAAATTGTTAAAATTAAATCAATTAAGTCGTTACAGAAATTTATAGAAAATAAAGCAAATATAAAAAATATTAATGACACAAAGAGAGCATTAAAGTCAAAACAGATACAAAAGACTTCATGCCATATGATATATGGCACTATAAGCTAATTATATTTCATTTCTGATAAATCCGGACAACGGCTGTTTAGAAAACAAAGAAACTAGCATCATCTTCAGTGAGGGTGAAAATGGGTGCTATTGACCTGAATAAAATAGTTCAAATTAGATATAAAATTACAAATAAATCTTTTATTGTGTACCTAACACTGCAATTATAGTCACATAATTTTAATAGGTGTGGTATTATTAGTTATATAACTAATGAAAGTTTTTACCATATATATACATAATAAAAAGAGCAATATCAGTAGTTTTCAATTGTTACTGGAAAAACGATAGGCTGTTGATTATTCATAGAATTGAGGCTTAGCAAGCCGATATCTCATCATCTACATGCTTAGGTATGCGATGCGCGAGTGAAGAAAGTATGCCACTAATTCATAATGCATCAATAAAAATAGTTACTTTAGGTTTATTCACATAAATTTTTATCTGAAAATCAGATATATTGAAAGATTATGTAGACTTCTTTTCTTTTCTTCCAAAATTTCAGTACTTCATATTATGACATATCATGTGGTATACAACCAGTTTGGTAAATAACTTTTTACATTAAAAATTCAATCGAATTAATTAAAAAATTCGTTTTATTTTTTTGTTTTGAATTCATGAAAAACTAAAACCTTATTAAGCATATATAGCTGTATATTACATTTTAATTAAAAAGTCTAAAATGGAGGTAAAATGAATAAAAAACAATATTAGCCTGTACAATGATTGAATATTAACAAATGTAGGCCTGTATTAACAATAGAATCTAATTACATGGAGAAGCTTGAGCTTTCGCAATCAAAATCGCTAAAATACCTGGAATTAATTCATATAGTGCGGGCAATTATGCAAACAGTAATGGTGATAGCTCCATCGCGATAGGAATATCGCGTAATTCCTGGAGTGATGATTATTAGCATTAGGTAGAAATCCTGTTTCTCGTGAAAGGAGTTCAGTAGCGCTGATGCGGATTCATTGGAAAATAAACAATATGATAAAAAATATTAGAGACTATTTTAGTTTAACCAGATAGTCAAATTAATTCAAAAGTATATGAGAGGTTTTTAGGTAGTAAAATACCTGTAAGTGAACTATCTAAATTTCTTAGTCAAATCATCTATGTTGCACCAGGTACTGAAGATAGTGATGCAGTTAATCTTTATCAATTAAAAAAAAGTAAAACGGACTATTGATGAGTGAATCGCTGAAGTAGGTAAAATTAAAATAACCAAAAATAATATAGAACAATTTCAAAATGGATCTAAGGATACATATGAAGCAACAGTCAAGATTTATGATAATGCAAGAGCGCATAAGAGTTAAGAACTCAACATCGCAATAATGCCAATATTAACGTTAACAGAAACTCAAAAGCATCGTGATAATGCTTTTGATGCCTTGACAATAGTAAAGGTACATGAAAATAGTGCTGACTCAATTGTAAAACGATTAAAAAAAGAGGCTTAATTAATAGAAGGGCAAATTACTCAGAATTCCGATTGGAAAATATATATTAGTAAGGAGTTAGAAGGTGATCAGAGATTTTTATCTCTGGTAAGCAAATAGACAGAGTAATAAGTGGTCTGACTAATGATAGTGTAAGGAAATACTGATGCAGTTAATGTTTATGCGCAGCAATTCTTTCATCAAAAAATCGAATTCTATTTTTTTGGTTTTTTTTGCTAGCCGTTGTCTTCAGTGTCTTTATACCTTCGCTAATAAAGTGCCTCCTTTTCTCTTCTATAACAAACCATCTTATATAGCATTTTAAAACGTCTTTCCAGAATATGATTAATATAGTGTTCAATTATCTCTTTCTACGTTAAGATCTTTGCTGATGTGTACCGCTTAAGTCAAGTGGTTATAGTTAATGATGTATGACCTCCTCCCACCCTCAGTAATGCCTAATTTTGATACGAATACCCAAAAAAAAAGTATTCAAGATATAGCTCGTGGTATTTCATGCTGTGCTCAACGCCACTTTCATCTTTATTAGCAAAATGCACTTTCTCTAGTAACATCTGTACTGTGTAGCTCAGGATATACACTGCCACTGCTTCCTGGCGCTATATGAATCAGACGAGGAGAAATTTAGATCTATCGAGTTATAGTTGTGACGCAGAAGCCTGATGACAGCGCCTCGCCAAATTTTTTAGGTGCTATTTTTAAAGAACAGCTTACGCGATACAGATCAATTGGCGATTATATTATATAAAATCAATATTCCTCTCGAAAAATACCACTACCGTTATCAGGACCCTTACTTAGATAAGTAAGTAGAATCATTTATTCATAGTATAAAACATCAGATAGTGCACATTGGACACCCACACCCTCCGAATCACCTATCGACTTCATTAATCGATATTATCGCAAAAAAAATATTTCAATGTTTATACGCTATATGGTTGCTAACTAATGTTCCTACTTAGACAATTTATACAATCTTAATTCTGCTATTGATTTTCTCTCCCTGCGGTCAATTTCTGATGAATAAAAATAAAATGTATAACATACTGTTTTCCTAGTTATTTCTCAGCAACTAAAAGTGAAAATAATATTGATAGTGCGTATTGGACCAAAATTTGGTAAAGCGGCATACGCATCTTTCTGTATCAGATTACAAAAAATAAAATATTTTATTACCCATTTTCTCTATTTATATCATTGATATATAACCGATTTTGGGTACTATCTAATAAGATTATTTATTTAGATTATAGTTTTGATTTAGCTAGACTTAAGCAAGCGTCATCCTCTTTTTGAAAGAGAATTTTACTTTTGCTTATATTGACATCCATATTCCAGTTAAATGGATTCAGCTATTAATTCAAACGCTTTCTAGGTTGGAGATAATTATGTATTATCCATTTTGAGAAGGCATAAAAACCGAAAAATACAGTAGTTTTACACGTAATCGCCATAAACTACCTCTCCAGATTCAATATGGTATTAAATGGTCACAGAATACTTCAACGAAAAAAAATCATTAAAAGTATTTTTAATCCTGTAAATTGTATCGTTATCGATTCGATAGGAATTAGATATGGATAGAAAATTTACATTTGGTGATCCTACAAAGGATTGCAAGTCCGAATTCCTGTAATTACCACAAATAATAGACGGCATAGCTGAATATGTGCATCATGGAATTAACAGACTTTTGTTTAAGCATCGAAATGAAAAGCTTATCTGAGCAAATACAAGGATTAATTAACAATCCCTCATTGGTAGAAAATTAAGCCTGATAGGGTTATATATAATCATCTGATGGTAGTATTTTTGGCAAAAAAACACGTTGTAGAAATTAGAGAAAATTTACAAATCACTACTCTAAAATAGTCCTCTCTATAGAGGCAAATAAAATGAAACTTGGCCCATGGCAGCATAGTATATACGACATTAACTCTAATGAGAGTAATTTAAAATGCTTCATGTGTGAAGATCATTTTTTAATAGGCTATTAAGCTTTTCATCAATATTGATGAAATTTTGCAATGTTCTATAAATATAAAATAAAATTAAATTTAACGACATAATGGGAGTTATGCTTATTAGCACTTATTTAGTCATCCCATAAAATCATACCAGCAATTGATTTAACTAAAGCAAATTGCGAATCAGGAACTTGATATATCTTGTTCTTTAAATGTTTAAAATCTTTAACGATTTTATCTTTAATTAAAGATGCGCCTCCTCCGATAAGATAAATTCGCTGAAACTCATTAAATGTTTTTAGCTTACTAGATACTAATACAGATAAATTATTTATAGCATCTTCAGTTTCTAATTTTATTCTATCTAATTTTTGCTGATTTCGATTTATCAACGAACTTAAAAACTCATATTTTTTATAAAAAATATCTAACATTAAGTTATTAGCAGAAACGTAACTTAAGCCTATATTCGTCTCTGATTTAACTATTTTCTGTATTCGTTTAACAACGGAAGAAACACCTAATGACGGTTCGGCAATAACATGCATTAATTGTTTGAATTTTCCTAAAACAACACCACAATCTAACGTAGTTCCACCCAAATCAACAATAAGAGACGATTCAAAGTCATTAACATGGTCATGTTTAAATCTTTCGTGCAAAGCTGTTAAAGATTCTGGACTAACGTGGACTTTTTTTATTTTAAAGATATCTTTGTAACCTTCTCCATCATGATATTTTATTATTCTTAATAAATTAGCTTTTTTCCTTTCTATATTTTTTGTGTTCTTTTGACGTTGTTCATTGAAGAACTCGCATAAAGGTAATGTTACATATAATTCTATTTCACTAGGCGTTAAATCAGTATTTAGTAAAGCATGATGAACAGATAGCAAGTTTTCATCACTATATTGATAATTAATCGTTGTGGTTTCGCTAGCATTATTCACTCCATCGTTAAAAGAATAGCGTTTGCTATCTATCTCATAGTTATAAATGTTTTGCCCGAAAGCAAAATTCCAGTTTCCTGCTAAAAATGAAGTTTCTGTTATTTTTGTCACTAACTTTTTTTGCTCATCAGCATAAGCCAACTTCACAAAAGTAGAACCATCATCACAAAATATCTTTTGCATAAACATCCTTTATATTGGTTTTTATTTTAAAACCAATATATACTCAAAAATGAAAAAGTCAAAATTAATACATAAAAATAACTCAATTTGGTTTATTTTTGGTATTACTCTTAATAAGATATTTATTTTATTTCTCCTATCTTTTTTTGCAGGATTTTAAATGGATTAGATTTTTATTCCGATGAAACGTTATTCATTGTTAATACGAGGTAATGACGTTATTTAAATTATGGAATTCCAAATTATGGGTTAATGTTGGATATTTTTCTACAAAGTAGCATTTTTATTATGATAAATTATTTTAAATTTTTTATTTATTTTTGTTTCGTTCTGCTAAAAAGGTTACAAATTATCTTCAACAACTATTGGTTAATTTCCTCTGTTATCTAACACCTTTAGTCATAACGAAACGGACTTAACTGAATAAACGCCTGATAATTAGCATCGAGTTATATTCATTTCTAGTGTATGGAATTTTGTAGATCGCTGTATCCTGTTGATTGATTTCAATAATGATTACAGGAACAGAAGTGGGTAGATCCACTAAATCAGATATTATCTATAATTTCTTGTATTAACTCATCCGTAATGCTGATAGATAGCTGATAGTAACGCTGTTGAGGTGCGGATCTCGAAGTTATACTGCAATAGCATGATGAATGCTGCTTTATCAAGAGCGGGCTAATATGGCCGATGCCATAACGATTATTTACTACAGCGAACCATAGAGATTGGTATTGACGATGTTGATATAAAAGTGTCTAAGATTAGAGAATTCTAGCAGCAACGGAATTATACCTTAACACCTCCTTGCTACCGTGTTATCTGAAGCGTGCAAAAAACAATAAAGAGTTACGACCATCATTTGTGTATCTATGAGGTGTATCTCTACCGATGATTTTTACGAAGCGCTGTAAGCGCTTCTAGATTAAAAGACATACTCTTCTGTCGAGTGGAAGGACCATATCAACAGACTGAAATACTGGTGCCTTGAATAGCACTGGCAATTCTGTCTGCGTGATTTAAGCGATACACTTATATTTATTTCTTGGCCGATGAAAACATATACGTCCTCTTAGGCAAGCTGATCGCCATGACCATGCTGCTCATTATCGCCAGCACTGTTCGTGGATGGATGTAAGAAGCTCCTTGTGATCAAAAATAATTATCGAAAGTTAGAATCGCACTTGGGTGAAAATTCTGAATGGTTTGCAAGAAAGGATTTAATCGTATCTCTCAGGCTTAGATAGAAGAGACGTGATGGTTGGGTTTTTTGAATGTAAATAGCAAAGATTGCCCCTGGATATGCAGTAGGAACGCTTCTTGGGGTGTGGGTATATAAAATAGTTGATGACTGACTTCACTAAATAAAGTTCATACAACCAAATTAAGAATAAGCTTCTGGAGCTTTGAATAGCAGAGAGCTGTGACCGTGTGCTAATAAAACTTTTAATTCTTTGTTGGCAAAGTTTTTAGCGTATCCTGCAGCGATTAAGAAATTGGAGAAAGAGCGAGAAGAATTTCTGTAATTATACGATTTTTTGTCAGCGCGCTTGGCATCATAAAAACGACGAATCCGATTGAATCGTGCTTTGTTGTAGTGAGTCTACGAAGCCAAATCGCAAAGCACTATGCTTTCAGAAAACAACCTTTCAATGCTATTTAAGCTGCTTTAATCTGCTCAGAAAATCTGGAACTGCTGATAAGGGGGATTTGATCTACTAATTCTGGTGGTAAATAACATCTAATTTAAAGATGCAGAACAGATTTATAAAATCTAGAGTTGGATGCAGTCTGACGACCGTCATACACCAGCTTTTGCTAATAACTCTTTCCTTACCAAACATAAATGACAGACGCATTATATTAAAAATTAACCGTAGTTAGTAAATTCGCCAGAAACTTCATTATCTATCTCTATCCTATACATGGCTTTCTCATTGCAACATAGTCATAAAGTTAGTATCAATTAAAAGATCAATTTTAATTTCTACTTCTCTTTAATATTAAATTCAATAATTGATATTGGTTAATATTTTATTTATTTATATTAAAGTCAGTATGATCTCTCAATTAATCTTTGAGATAGTATTCATCATTACAGGATTATCGTAATCTTTTCTATTTAAGATTATATATAAATTCTTTTTATTTTAGATATATCTTTTTACTTCTGAAAATAAAAGAAAGTGTAGAAAGTGTAGAAAGTGTAGAAAGTGTAGAAAGTGTAGAAAGTGTAGAAAGTGTAGAAAGTGTAGAAAACGATAATAGTAAAAGAAAATAAATGAAGAGTGTTTTTAAAATTTTTATTTTTGAGTTAATAACTGAATATTTTTATTTAGTTATATTAACGTACCATCTTTTATTTTATTTGTTTAAGTTATTTATTAATCGATTTTTATCGATAATTTTTAAAAAAATTATGATATTTTATTTTTTTGATAATCTTCTAGCACTTTTTATTATTCAGGACTTATTAATATTGAGGAGATATATCCTTTCAGGATATCAACATATTCTTTTGCCTTATTCAGTAAAATAGTATTGAATTTATCCGTTTTTTTGTTTGCTAAACAATTTAGCTATTTTTTAGCGTTTTCCTCTAGTTAGCGTTTAGTTAGAGTAAATGCATATTGAAGCTGACACTTACCAATTCCATTCGCTTATGAAGGAGTTTCGGTTATAAAGCATATTATTGCTTTTAAGAAGACTATCACATCATGCTATTGGTAATTCGCGTAATATTGATGACTTCTGTAAGGGAGTTAATCAATCTAGTTTTCTGTTTTATCTATATTAAAAAGCTAAAAATCAGGCTTTCTAACTGAGTGATAGTGTTGTTATTAAATGATGGAATATAGATTTGATCATTAGTATAATCTGATTCCATCATTTAGTAACGATAAGTTCGTAGATATCATAATACTTAGCCAAAATAGATACAGGCTCTTCGCTTACCTGAAGCGGAGCTCTAATTTTAGGTGTTGCAGTTACCTGAAAATGGAGCCTAATAATCATGATATTTTTCCTTCAACTATATCCATTAGTAGCCATTTTGCCATCAATCTGGCTATGCAAGAAGGGTCTATATAGTAATCCGGGATCAAACAAGTAGGCTCTAAGTAAGAGCATTAAGGTAAATTTAAATTAATACTGAGTATATTATAGGTTTACATAATAAACTTATAATTTATGATATTTAAGATAAAACTTGACGTCGATTTATCTTAGTCTATGAAGGGGAGATGGAGATAGACAAAGCGATCAACCTCTAAAATTAAATTTTAGAAAACTTTAATGTGAATGCATTCCTCTGTTAGTTCCGTGGATCTTCCGATTCCACCTTTTTATCTTATTTGTTCCTAGTTGTTTTTGCACTGCGGTACGACCTCAGCTAAAGCTGCAGAGAGTGGTGATAGAGTTACAGGAATATTTTTTCAATTTTAAAACCTCATAAAGGTTATAACGGCGTTTTCTCAGTTTTAGCATCTCATAAAAAAGCATGGATGCTGTAAAATAATTTAGATAGGTGTAGAGGAATTTTACGGATAGATACGTAAGCGTAAGAAAACTATACTGAGTTAACAAAAACTACAAAATCGCCTTTTAACTCTTGATAATTAACTTTTAAGTTTGGCGGGATGTGTAAATCATGTTAATTACGAACTATCCGTAAGATGATCATTGGATGATTGAAAACAAAAAAATCCTTAATTATAGGGATTTTTAGGTTATTCAGCGTCGTGACACGGAGCAGCGGATTAGCGCGACATCGTACTTGGTGAAGCACTGAATGAAGAATTGAAAACAATGTAAGTAGTGAAGTAGTGTGGACTAAATTTCAAGGCTTTTAGTAACTCGCTGGCTGCATCCCCAACTTGTAATCCTGATTTTGCAGGTCGAGAACATAAATAAATTGTGAGATACAAATTATATTATCATGTACTGTAAAAAGCTCAAGACGATTAATAGCATTGCCCATCTCTATGAAACATAACTACTACAAATGTTTCAACGCTGACTAACGGCAGAAACGCTACAATAAGCACTATTCGGCAAAAAATACTGATAAGGCGACGGAGTGACTACAAAAGAGAATTTTCTCGAGAAAATCTGGGCCAAAGCGCTCTATTTCATAAAATATACGATTACAGCTAGCCATGAGTGGTGAAAAACGTAAGCAATTTTTCGATAGTTCAATGAACTGTTTCAATCAGAAATACGGCGAAAAACATCGTAACCGTAACGATATAACGTGATAGGTAGGCTGTATATATCCGAGAAAGCTTTCATTAGTGAACATGAAAATTTTCAGATGACCAAATTAGCTATACAGAAAAAGTCAAGAATTCTGGCTAGGTATTTTAAAACAACAAAGTGAAATATATATCAATCCAACAATATTATAATATACAGTGCACAAAGGAGTTAATTACTTAAAATTATATGAGGAAGAAAGCTAAAAAGATCAATGAAATGCCAAAAATAAAAGAAAAATTCTTTTTTAAATACACATTGTAATCGCGCTTAGTAAAGTATCAGAGAAAATAAAAAACTTCAACCTATATTTATTTGCATAGTCAAGTGTTATTATGCAGAAAAATATGTTTATGGATATTGTCAAGCATTGACAAAAAGAGTCAGCAAAAACAAGTGAGTGGTACGATTATGAAAAGAATAAATCAAAAAGAACTGTTTGCTAATATGTTGCTAGATCAGATAGAAAAATAGAGAAGATAAACATTGCAGGTATTCAAAATTTTACTAAGGAAAACAGATTCAAGTTATTCTGAGCAGAATATAGCAGATAAATATTATTGAAATGCTTGTTTTTCAAAGCACAGTGCTTCATGCCTCAGCTTCGTAGGCTCAATATCACAAAAGCTAATTCAATCAAATTCGTCGTTTTTGTTGACGCCGAGTTGCGATAACAGGAAGTTATAACGTCCATGTGCAGTGCTGCCGATAATGAACAGTATGCTAAAGATGATCATTTGCCCTGATAGGACGGCAATGCTTTCAGCTAAGAAATAAACGTAGGCATATCACTTAAATCACGCAGTTACCATTGCCTGTACTTATTAATTCAATTTTATGATGATACTGGCAGAGAGACACAATGTGATTTTCAGCAATAAGTAGCTCTCAAGCTTAGTAAAATCACAGGTGTAATGTCTCATAAATACATCGCTATGGTAGCCTTTTCACTGTTTTTGTACGTTTTAGATAAGAAAGCAAGGAGTTGTGAAGTATATTTTTCGTCACTACAATTCCATAACTTTAGACGCTTTAATCTCAACATTGCCAATAACAGTTTATATAGTTAGTTATAGTAAATAACCGTTACAGACGATGAATTAGATCCGTCGATAAAGCAGCATTGAGTATCTTGAGGAGTATGGCTTCGAGCTCAACCTCAACAGTAATGTCTGTATCATGTATGTCATAATTACGTATCAGTTTATGAAGGGATCATACTAATGTCTAGTTTCGCAGATACCAGATAAGGAAAGCTTTTCATGATATATCTCCTCTCTGTTGTTAAAATCATCCACAAAATCAATCAGCAGGATTCCGCCACCCATCTTTAAAATTTCATATACTAGAAATAAGGATAACTAGTTGATGATTAATGGAAACTTTCTACAAAAGGGTGTTAAAATTTGAGCAGGGGAACCACTTATTCCTGTTATATCCGATATAAAATATCCTAGAATGTTGCAAGTAAAAATATACAATAAAAAATTATGTTAGGGAATCTCTTAAGAAAAAAGTCTTAAATAATTTTAAATAAATTTATCATTATCCGAAATGATTATATAGAAAAGAGCGGAAATTATTATAAATCACTTTACAAATGACTTTTCTAGAAAAAATGTACAAGAATTAGCGAACATCGTGTAATTAGCCATCGATTATGGTGGGTTGATCGAATTAAAGGTCATCATTTATGGGCACATTTAAAGAAATTAAATCGTTGTCAATGCGACGAAATGAAGAAGCTACTTCTAGATAGAATCAAGAGGTTATTCAAGATAGAAAATTTGCTAATAATCATCGATTACCAAACTGTAATTTTATTAAATTAGTGAATATGGACTTACTAGATAAATCGACTTACTAGGATTTATCGCCTGATGTGGGGTATGTTATTTTTTAGGACGAGAAGCTTTGGTCGAAACTAATGGACAATTTAATCCTTGTTATGCGCCAAATAAAGAACGGCGCCAATTAGGTAATTTTTGGAATTTAAAAAATCAAAGCCTGAGAATATTTGCTAAAGTAAAATATATAAAGATTTTAAGAAGAACTATATGCAATACATGATATATAAAGTATGTGATATGAGAAAACCGATTAATTTTTATGACAAAAACAATAAAAGGAATGTTTATGAACTTAATAAATTGCCAAAACACGTAAATTTCTCCATGCGAAATATTTCATTTGCTGTAGAATATCTCCAATTTTATTCCTCTGGCTTTAATAAAATTATGAAATACCATGAATTAGGTTTAGCCGCTGTTGATGATAAATCAAGCGCTTATCATATTAATATTAATGGTTTACCTAATTATCCTCGACAATTTTTAGAACATATGGTTTTTGAGCGACTCGATGCCGTTAGAGATAAAACCGAATGCTTTCATATTAAACCTGATGAAAAGGAATGTTATCCTGCTTGCTATTGATGGTGTGGTAATTTTCAATAAGACTTATATCCAGTCAGAAATAAAAAATCATTATTTTAATAATAATCCTCAGAAAGGAAAATCTTATAAAGAAATGTACACTTAATATCGGTGATTTTAAAAGATGCCGTAGCGGTTATGTGTAACAAAGTGAGTTACTTGCTCATATCGATAAGCAAGAAAAATTACTTTATTAAAATTGGTTTTAGGATTAGATACATTTTATAAATTCTAAGCTAGAGCAAAAAATAAACAAAGGTATATCACATCAATAAATCAGGTCAGTCATTTTATGCGCAACGATATCCTCAAATAGAATAATTTTACAATAATGTGGCTCATATAGAAATTTTTTTAGGGGAATTATTAACTATTAATATTCGCGGTCAAAAAAAATATTCAATTACGGCGGAATAGTCAAAAATTGGGAAAAATTACAGGGAAATAGTAGGATTTTAGCAAACAAGAGACATTGGCTCTCACCGCTCGTTTTCAAGTATTGGATGGTTTACTAGGTGCAACAGAAGAGATAACTAAAAAATAGGATTATAGTCTAAACATCTTGAACGATTATTACGTGCCTCATGGGAATAAGATTTTATAAAAAAAACGAGTTATGCAATTAACAGAAAATAAGAAAAGATTTTTTTCCATATAAAGATAATTTTTATCATCTGCTGCAATTATGTGCTCTGATATCAATATATTAGTCTGAAAAAACTTAGCTAAAATGATTAGTGATAGGAAAGATAAGCTTAATACTTTATTTAAAGTCAGTGCATCAAATGAAAATAGGGCAAGTACCATCAAGCAATTAATTGATATGATCAAGAATATTTTTCAGTTTTACTGACGACAATTAACTACCAACAACATCAACAAGTTATTGGTATAGGCAAAAGTGCAAAGAGATTACTAGAACGAACCTTAACGAGATACAAATACTTAAAGGTATTATTATTAGACGAGCATTATACTTTCACCCTATTTCTATTAATTTTTCGCTTAAGTTTCGATCTGATTTACAATCATATGTATTATCTCATCCTTGGCTCAAAATGGCAGATGCTATCTTACTGTTTAAAGACCTACATTATTAGTTTGATAAACAGGTTATCTCTATTTTACAGAAATCTAACGATACATTATTGCCTGATAATTAAATTTATTTAACAGAGATTCTTATTGACGAAAAAGACCAGATAGAACTTTACTTGATCTCAATATTCTAGCAGAAAAATGGGAGAAAATTAAGAACGTTAAATCAGTGGAAATATTATTAAAAAATCCGCCTTATCTATTGGTCAATACCTAAAAATTATCGATACAGTTCACCTATTGATTAGTGTTAAAAATAACCTTAAAGGAAAATCTTGCAGTGCAATCAAAAAGAAATATTTTTAAGAAACAGACATTGTTGTATTAAATAATGCGGTGTAAATGGGTGAGTTAGTTTTATTTTTTAATAAAATAGTGACCTTTTAAATAAATACTTACGCAAAGGAATTAGCTTTCAATATTGAAGATTATTTAAAGTTAGTTAGTTGATATACACATCTTTGTCTAATAACAGATCAACTTTATCATCTGATAAAAACTCCGTTGATGGATATTGTGGAGGATTTATCGGAACTTCAGTTAGACTAGATAAAATAAATATTATCAGTAAATCCGCTTATGTAGATTTGCTTGCACCTTACCTCATCAGGATAAGTCTTCTTTCAGAGAGGAGATTTATGAATTTTCTTTCATAGTTTGCTCTACAATATGTCCGTTTTTCTGACGGAGTTCTTGAATTTTTACGTATAGTCAAAAAGATAAAATTGAACAGGTAATAGATTTTTTGTTTCCTGAATTTATAAAACACAAACATAAATCCATTAAATGGCAAAAAAATAATAAAGGTACCTATAAATATGAAGAATGCGATTGCATATTATTCAATAATTTGTATTCACAGTAAGAAGAACACCTTAGGCAAAAGTCGATTTACATTGGTTTACACGTTGGAGTTGAAGTAATCATACATCTCTCCTTGATATACCGGAAAATCCTCCCTATTTTGGAATGTGAATATGCGCAAAAAAATGACAGAATCTCTGTTAAAAAAGAGACTAGAAAAATTGTTACAGCAAATTGCTGATGCTGATTTTGCGACAATTATTAAATTGTAGCAAAACAATTAACTTATCAGAAAAAGCTCCCAATTAATATTGATACCGATCAAACTCAAAAAAAGCCCTAATAGAAGTCTCGATTCTCAATTATATCACCACCTACCACAATGGAGGCGATGCATAAGGTAAAATTTATGAACATTTATGGCATAGCCTTTTAAGGACAATAAATCAATGGCTCAATACCGGAGAGGTAAAAATCTTATTTTAATTAAATATAAGGGTAACCCGTACAGTTAAATAAAGA
>JBHEQV010000013.1:0-1073 GCA_046530735.1 Arsenophonus sp. | reverse complement strand
ATAGTTAAACATGGTTATAACCTGATTATCTGTATAATCATTATACACCAACAGTTTAATAATGCTATCGAGTAACTCGATCAGATCCCATCTGAAAATGTATTTCTGTATTAACGTTAATAACGCCTTCGCCTACGCTGCGAAATCTTACTGCCCTTAAATGTTATCACATCAACAAGCTTAAACGATTTTATATAGATATTTTTATCTGTTATTAATATCATTAAAATAATCGAGTCAGTTCGTGCTATAAGGGTTAGTAACTTTGTTCCTCACAATAAAAAAGGATAGGAAAAACTAGCAGTAATTTTTAGATCCTGTATTCTAAATGCTTCTGTATATAAGCAATGCTATATAACGCATAAGAGTCGACATGTCATGAAGCTTATCATGGGTTTGACTTGATACTATATCAACAAGTAGATAACCATTCTCTTACTCGGTATTCACTAAATAGAGAATATCACTCTGATAGTTTTTATCTTGCTATCGACAAATGAGTGAATTCTACTGTCAGACTATAAAAGTTATACAGTGCCTTAATCTCATCAGGAAGCTAGATATCAAATGAATTTTTAACCATCCTTTTTCCAATTAAAACTACCTAAACATCGAATAATACGATGTTGTAGTGAATTTTTTAGTCATTTAATTTATTAAGAAGTATTTTTATTTTAATGACCTAGACTAAATCTGTATTTAATACGTTTTTTCAAAATCATACCTAACTTTTTATCTCTTTTCCAGGCTAAAAAACCGTGTATTATTTTATGATTTGGAAATCTCCAAGCATCGACTGCACTGTTTACCAGTTTTGCAATCCAGACTTCACTATCTTTTTATGGTAGAGATAATCATTTTTTTCAATCATGGCTTTCTTGTCATCAGATAACTTGTAGGAGAATAGAGTACAATCCTTAACGATTTCAGAGAGATTTTTCATAAGTGACATTGTCGATGATAATTAATACTGCTTCCAGTTTTGAATTAATTAAAAGGTTGCTCGTCTTTGGACAAAACACTGTCATCGATTCCGACTTTTAGCGTAATTTTCGTTTACGATCACATATTAC
>JBHEQV010000012.1:0-911 GCA_046530735.1 Arsenophonus sp. | reverse complement strand
TATAACTAGTTATGTGGTTGGAAAATAATTAAAGCGGGTAAAATTAGCGTTAATGATCTTATCTTCGTTGAAGAAGATGCTTAGATAATCGGTAATCCTGTTTTGAAAAGATATTTTTAATGTTTTAAAACCCAAAGATATGATTTCAGTGTTAGATTTAAATTGTGATATTGTCATTTAATCTGATAATCATGTTTGTATTGTATTGACGGATTACGTCGTATGTAACTAAACTGTTTTTGTTAATATAATGAATCATTATATTACTTCACTAGGATTAAAAATACCAATTTTAAAACCGTATACGACTTAGATTCAAAAGGTCAGTTTAGAACTGCTCAATGATATAGTGGTATTAGCCCAGGCATTAATTAGAGATGTACTTGGTGAGTAATTCTTACATGGCGAAAAAGTGGTTTTACACTAAAATTAAGCAATTTAATCGCCATCGTTTATTGTAGAGCAAAAACTTGCAGGTGAATCTGGTTAAACAAGACTACACAAGTATGGCGGCTTCCTAATAATCTGATTATATCAGCAACGAATGGCGAGATGCGATTGATTCTTATTTGTGTTTTACATATCGAATGATCACATTCGTTTTACCAAAAGTAAAAAGCTGCTAAATTGAGGATTTCGTTTTTATAGCACGATTATTACTATAACGGCATATAAGCCATTTACTACTGAAAAGATATGGTAATCAGTCTACGATTTTATTGGAAACTGAAAAAGATATGGTGATAACCATCTTGAAAGGAAGAAAACAAAACCTAAAAGCGACTTATAGCCTGAACTAAGATTATCTCAAAGCGCTATTAAGCGAAAATCAAGTGGTAGGGACTATTAATTTCTTTTTAAACGATCAGTTGATTAATAAACATCCGCTTGTAGTGAAATAAGCGATTAGA
>JBHEQV010000011.1:0-13686 GCA_046530735.1 Arsenophonus sp. | reverse complement strand
CAAAATATCAAGGGATTTATTAGCGACATCACCACTCTCTCTGCTATCCAGATCTCTCGCAGCTCACCTTAACTTTCGATTACATGATTTTTAGAAGGGGAAGCTAGTACACTAGCTATTTTATGCATCAAACAACATTAGTGTCTCTCGCCAAAGAATATTTGGCCATTACATTCCAAAAAACTAAGTACCGCGTCCCCGTACCAAATCTAGGAAATATGTTAAGCTATACAGTTCGCAGGCAAAAGTTTAGCTCAGTTTCGTTTCTGATTCTTTATAAGCATCTTCTACCTCAACCTAGCTCTTTTCTGGCCATGCAACAGTGATACCGATAATAATCAGCAGGAAAAGGCAATCAGCTTGCTTAACAGAACGACATATACCATCGAAACAGAAATAAACATTAGGCGTATCACTAAATCACGCAAATATCAGATTGCCTACGCTCTTTAATCCATCGGAGTTTCAGTCTACTGATTGGTACTAGCAAAGAGATCACGTGCTTTCACCGTGAGGTGTGCTCAGGACTTTATAAAATCACCTGTGGATAATATCTCGCATACACAGGCATAGTATCAACTCCCATTGATTTGCACGTTTTAGATAAGGCGCTAGGCTAGCAACGATCTGTTGAAGCATATTTTGTTACTGATGCAATTCCCCTTTTAATCTTAATCGTTTTAATCTTAATATCGTGAATAGCAATCTGTATATGGTTCGCTGTGAGAAGTAACCGTTACAGATGAAGGTAGTGGGATGCCAACCGCAGACAAGACAGCGTTTATCACGTTATTGCAGCATGCCTTAGAATCCGCCTCAACAGCGGTGATATCAGATAACTGACATCATTATGGATGAGTTTATGAAATGAATAATAGCAGGTAATTTCTACTTTCGTAGAAATTTTACGCTAGATTTTTAATGGCATATTGTCTATATTTTATTAAAATAATTTATAAAATTAATCAAAAAGATACACCACCCATCTTTGAAATTTCATAGACTAAAAATGATCATAACTAATTTTTTGTTTATAACAATCTATGTTTAGTTTTTAAAATTCTATCTTGTTAGATAACATAATTATGCACACTTCAAATAAAAATAAAATAAATTGTGCTTTTTCTATACTAATTATAATAGATATAACAAATATATTGTAGATTATAAATAAAATTTAGTTTAAGGAGATATGATGTTTACTATCATTTTTAGTCGTTCTAATTTCCTATATTATATCAGCGCAAAAAATTAGTATAAAATTAAAACATAAACATGATGATTTTGATAAAAAATTATCTTAATATACAATAAAATTGGATCATTTAAACTGATTTAGCTAAAAAGCTTGTAAACCCTGTTTAAGACAGTTCCTCAATTTTTTTGATGAACAAGATATGAGTGATTATATAAAATATAAGCTTATATAAAATATTCACTTTTTTAAGTACCCAATGTTATTAACAACAATTATTGTTTAAACTTAAACATTAAGTTTTAAAGCACAAATTACAAAAATATTTTTTAATTAAAAAAATACTTCTTTCTAATAAGAAGTTTATAAAAAATAAATAGGTATAAATTATGGCTACTTCTTCTCTTTGACTCTCCTTAAATTGTTAAGGAATTCGATAGTTTTAATTATCACCTATTAAACTATCGGTTTTATTTACCATTAACTAATTAATTGTTTTGTTACATATCATTATTAATTTCGTCGCATTAACTTATTTATGGTAATATGCTTACTAATAGATATAAGTTTATAGCTAATATAATGATGATGAAGCCTCATCATCATGCAACTAAAATACCTAAATCAGAACTGCTCTTCAGCATAGCTAATAACCTGCGTCTACTTTAGCTAAACATTATGGGATCTCCAGACTTTACCGTTGTTAAATTGCAAAAACGAGATAATGTTGATGATTACAACTATATCCCTATCATTTTGTTGACGACTCTCTGTCGCTTGCTCAAGAGAAATCGTAATTGCTGATTGAAGTAATTTCTAATTTATAGTAAAACATATTAATTCAGAGTAATTTCAAGCTCTTCATCAGATTGAAAGAATAGCTTTACAGACCATTTTCCATACGCCCATTAAATCGCCTGATCATATCATATTTATTTCAAGATACATCAGCGGGATAAGGCCTTGTTCTATATCAACCTCTGCACATAAAAACAGGCGAATTCATGTTTTTGGTGGCTGAATCTTTTCGTTGGCTAAAAGATAGTCTATATATGTTATATAAAATAGTTAATCATTAATATGATCTGATTTTAAGTGTTATAATTGCTTGATGACAGCGCCTTATTATCATTATATTTTACTTTTAACTATGTCATTAAATAGCCCTATTATTATAAATAGGGTTTTCAAGAAGAGTCTATATAATGATTCGAGACTAAATAATTAAATCTATTAAACAGATAATGACTTTGCCAGAAGAAGTAATGGTAACGAAAGCCCTTGCCATGCAGGGTCGCATGCGATGTCCGGTTCAGCTATCATTCCACACGACCCACCATCTATTGTATCTGCCAAGTAGTGGAGATAAAGATCTGTGGTGTGATCAGCATCTGTGTATAACAGCCGGTATTACAGTCAGGTGGTATTGACGTTATATATTATATCTCGTTGCTAGACGAGAGACTGCTACTCAGTTACATTTCTTCTGCATTACCTGGATTTCCAGCACGACACATTTACATCAGCATTCGAGATTTTTCGGCGGAAGGCCCACTATGAGTGCATTAATAAAGTCCTTCCAGGATATTCCTCGAGCAATGGCCCGATCCACTTCATTAAAGATAACACTTATAAGACCTAGCCGTACTACCTTGCTAGGTAATCATCCTAGGTAAACCGAATACTGCAGTTCCTCGAAACAGTTTCAAATAATATGATAGCCCTTGACGCAGAAGTAGGCAATAATCTCTTTTAATAACAGAGGAGGAATGACACCAAAATCAATCAAAAATTTAGGATCAAAACACAGTACTACTTTTACAACGTAAAAGTAACACGAATCAGCAGTTGAATCATAACAATCGTCCATCTCGGAATATAGGATCGCCACCTGAACTTCTACATCAGCAATGTATCTCTGACTTATATTCTTACGGATAACGCTTATCTCTACATGGAGTTAATAACGTGTCAAAACTAGTATTTAAAACCGCGAATAGTTCTCGAGTTCTTTTTTCAGTGCATCTAGAGCGTTGATTATCGGTGCTGCTTATATGTCAGCTAAAAACATGAGAATCTTTAATTTTTCATGTGTTCATGAATACCAATATCCATCCAGATTGCTAATTTGACAATCGCGTCCGAAAGGCAGCCATATCCTTGCTTTCTATCCTATTAAACATCAGGCGAAATAGCCGTTTTTCAAATAGGACAGGGTTATTCAACGCCCCGCAACGGATAAATTACATTGCGGTAAAAAGGTCTGTAATAGCTTCCGTAAACCGGCGTTACGGATCTCCTTACGCACCAACATTATGCACCTCTCCTAGCCTATCAGGTCACCGTCCTACCGAAGATCATTTCGGATGTCGCGTACGTAACTAGGAAGTAATTAAATAAAAAGTTAAACTGACTATCACCGCTCACATTATGACGTTTTTTATTTTACATTCGCGCCGTTTTAGAATATTTCCTCACACGAATCAGTAAATTGATAAAAATCTTCAGAAATTTAGCAAAATTCTGCACGTTATAATTTCTTGAAGTAAACAGCCAACATTAATATACTTATCAGCTTCTAGCTACCTAGGTAGCCTTATTTTACCCTTAATCTTAATAACAAATCCAGTTAAACGGCTATAATATCTATTTAGCATAACTGCTATATACTGCGCAACCACCCCCGCTCGCAGTAGTTGTCGAAATTGATACAAAGAACAGTGTCGGACTTCCGTCAGTAGAAGTGGTCAGGAACACTCATATTCGACCCAGTTCCAGATAATTTCCTGTATTGGATAGTCTTTGACAAACAGCGATAACATCTAATAATGCATTGCTAAACCATACCGCGTCAGTAAGGCCATTCTTCCAGCGCCAGCGCCTGAATTTTTTCTTGGACGCTGAATGGGTTTTATCGAACAAGCTTGAATATCTTATTCCATGCTGTACAGCGGCATGGTAGCGCTTACTGAATTCAGAAAAAGATGGATAACTTTTTCTTCGAAACTAACAATTAAATGCGCCAGAGCGGTCATATCATCAATCTCTGCTGCTAGAAAATAGAATCTATCGCGGTTATAGAAATATGATGAACGCGAATTTTCTGGCGCACAGATCGGTATCTGCCAGAATATCAGTCTTCACTATATAGCTATACGGTGAAACCATCATAAATTTTCTATGAATAGAATAATATCTTTCATTAACAGAATTCTATCTTATCGGCATTATCATCGTTATATCTTACGTCATCGACATATTTCATTCCTCGTATACTGGCAGACAATGCCTTACAATAGCTCCCTCATCCAGCAAAAAACCATCTAAGCAGAGGCAACTCCAGTTGAACCATGCAGACGACACCACATGTTAGCATGACGTGGCGATCTGCCTAAGTATCTGAAGACATATCCTTTCTTGCGACTCTTATGAATTTGCAGTATACAGTTAATTACTCTGATATGCAGAAAATCATCTAGTATCGATTGATAGCTCCAGAATCAAATTTTGCGCCTCCAATTAACCTTTAAGTTTTAACATCCATTCAACATAGCATTTAATATTATTGTAACACAATCCAAAATGTACGGGTCAAAATTTACCTGGGCGACCTCGTGCCAGATACCAGCCGTTACCGATAGAGTTAAAGGCTTGACCCCACCAGATATGTGATAGCTAGATTAGGATGTAGAGTATTATCTTCTTTTATTAGTCATATGTGCGTACCTTGTGCGACTTGAGGTGTAGCGCTACCCTTGTAGCACTTAGTTAAATCGGAAGTGACGACTAATACCAGAATTACTGACAGATCACCATTTCGGGGAATTTCATCATCGAAATAGTAACAAAAGTCCGACGTAAAAGTTGCAATCACCATCTTAAGATTCCTATAGTAACAGGCTACAACCTTGGCTTTGCGCTAAGTTCTACAGTTCAAATGTCAGTTGGGATTCAAAGTGCAGGGGGATGGGAAACATAGTATGCCAGTGGCCATTTCCGTTTCAATTAGTTGCCGTGGACAGGGTATGCACTCGTCGAACTTGTTGTGTTGACACGCAAGTCGTATTCCTTTTCTAGATATATTCGCTATTTGGTATTTTATAATACTATTTTTGCAAATATTATTGCTTTTTTCACAGAAAAATTTATAGTCACTCTGTATTTCAATTTTTCTGATTTTAAAAATCTTCTTTAGACATGATAATTTACTAAATAAAACAACCCAATATACCATGAAATCTACTCAGCTATTCTTTAATCAGATTATATATAACTATTAACATTTTGTGTGCAGAATTCTCCTTAGAAATAACTTTATAATTATTTAACATTATTAGGAAATAGTGACTAATTTCATACTCTCTAAAAAATTTCTTACTATTTAACTCTATCCGAGCAAAGGATGTATTCTTATCGATAATCTAATCAAGAAAACGGCTAATACACTCTGCATTAAATTCTTCAAGAATCTCATCGCTCACATAACCATTTTAATCTCGGGCGATTAAGACCACGATTTGTTTTTTCCTTTTATCTCTTTTCTATCTCGTATTTTCTAGCTTTTCTTATAGAAAAAACATTCTCTTTCATAGATTAAAGAAGAATATTTCGTTAACTTCAATAATACCACTTTAGTACATTTATATTGATTTTCGTCACTTAAGAAAGGAAGCAGTGACGCAATTCTAAATCTGTTTCAAATCAATGCCTGTTTATTTCGCTGACTCCCGTAAAATCAAGATATTCAACATACATTACAGATAAACTAAACTATTTATTCTTGTAATCTAATTTCACCAGAGCACAATTACAATAAGATTGTTCAATTTTTTTGAATTAGGAGATTTTGCAATGATATCTCTATAATCCTAATGAATATGGGATAATTGGTACGTCATCCAACAGATAAGATGTTCGCTGTAATAATATTAGTAGGATAAAGTGGAATGAATTCATTCAATATATAAATCAATATCATCAGACAGGTTAGCAGCGAACTAACTAATAAAATGCAGATTTATATTTGCATGGAGTAAGGGAAAGTCTCTTTGATCTGTGTGATTGATTGCTTTTTTATAATAACCGTTGCAGCAAAATCCTTCATACAGTATAAGGGATTTCTTAGTTAACAACCTTTGCCAACATGATTATTTATACAGGTTATAGCGCCATGGTTTTCAGTATCTTGGCTACCAAGATTTATAATTTACAATAACAAATGGCGATACAGTTTTTCGCTAATCGTCTAATCTATAGTTGCGTAGGATACATGGATAATCCTTGTACATCAATTACGCAAGCGCATCCTAAATATAGGCATTAAACGGATTATTGAGACCATTATTGATAGAAATCAGTTACAGCCGCGCGGGGTTTTTCCGCAGATGTTGAGTACCAACGACATTTTTAAGCAAATTCTTAAAGAATTTAATAGGGAAGCTGCCTCGTCAATCACCATTTCACTCTGAAAGCTAGAAAAGTAAAGTAAAGTAAAGTAGCGAGATTTTAAATGACTTATTTAAAGCTAGCGAATGGAAAACGATTATATATTGGAGGATTTTATTGTGCTTTTTCTCTCTCAAAACGTAGACTCATAAACATCACATCAGCCTAGACCACAGCTTCTTAAATATATGAGCAAATAACGAGAAGGCGGAAATATATTCCAACGTACATTTCTTTTTTTGTCGACGTAAAACATATTACATATTCGCCATCACATCACGAAACTTTACGTCCGTAATGACGTTATTCTCAGATTTGTAATTGTCTCAGCCCAGGTGACAATTGGATCTTTCAACAATGCAGAAACATCTTAGCTGTCGTCGAGTAACCAATGTTATTATAAGCTATAAACATTGATATATTTTCGAGTAAGTTCAGCGATTCTGCACATCAACACTGTAAATATTAGCAGCATCATGCAGGTCAATTTTGCGCTGATAGGGCAATCAGGTCCTAAGATATAGGAGAACTATTTAACAGTTCGCATTAGCTATTTCTATAAAAATCAACGTAATAAAAACAGCATGACCCACTAAAAATAGATGAGATTCAGACACAAGTCAATCTAATTAACAATCACATCGATTTGATAATGTGATCTTTGAACTATATCCATATATTCAAGCGTCTCACTGATTATATTGTACAGGAGAATGATTAGTTCAGTAACCTCCCTTAGCATCCTATCGGTTTTTATCATTGGGTTATCTCCTTATAAAATCTTACGTTATGCCTTATCTAATAAAATCGCGCAGATTTAGTTCTCTAATCTGTGGTGATTCGGCCCTGCTCACATAATGCTTCATTGATGGCATATCAGCTGCTTTCTCGGTATAAATTGCTATAAAGCGCAATAGCTTTTTTCTCGCGTTTATAACTCATATCTGCTGTACGAACTAATGATACAGTAAGTGATATTTTAAACCAAACGTGGATAAATATCGAACTATTTTCGCTTCCATCAATGCAACTAAATTATATTGTTATTTTATCAGAGATACTTTAGTCTATTCAAATAGTGCGGTCACTTGATAATATTGTAGATGCTGATCAATAAAAATTCATACAGTAATGCTAGCTGTTTTCTACTCTGACCGGACTAAAGTATTTTTAGGCTGGTAGTGGTTATGTAAAAAATAATCAAAGTCTACTTTTCCGATACAGCCTCTGCTTTTCGCCACGGATAAAACTTGCCTGAATATACTCAATAATCAGTTCCCGCTCTATTTGTGCTTTTATGCTCATCACATGAAAAACAGCCTGCTGATGAAGAGGTATTTATAGAATCCGTCAAACTGTAAAATAAATTCTTTTATCTTCAAGATCTGAAATTAAACCAATCAAATGTTTAATGCCAGTTCCCTTAATCTGTCTAGCTTCAAAACAACTAAGGTATCACCTGATTTTAAGCAGTTTAAGATGAGTTTTAAATCTGAATCTCTGGCCTGTTTTTCTACAGACTTTATCCATAAAATATGTTCACAATTTAAAATTAACAATTTTCGTTATAAATCTTTGTTTAGTTATTTTTTTTTAAAACTCGCTTATATAGTCTATTATTATTTTAACCATTTCTATTATCTCTAAAAACCTTTTATTGCTGATTTTAATTAAAATTTTAGCTAAATTTCAGATTTAAGAAACCTAGTTTAATGCAACTATAAATCTAGTTAAAAATGCAACATCAAACCATCATAAATTAATGATAAAATATTGACTTAGAATGTTCAGTTAACCGCTATAGATGTTCCTACTATTACAGTAGGAATATTCGTATTGAAATTCTTGTAGGCGTTTCATTTTCTTAGCCTACTGAAAGCTTTGCAACAAGCTCCACAACAAGCTCCACAACAAACTGGTTTATCTGAAACGGTGATCTCCCTTGAATAAGATAAAATATCTGCTCTTTACTCTTACTCATCAGTCAGGCAAAATTCCTCATTTTATATTACGAATTTATCCTGAGCTAGATCCTTGGCATAAGGTAGAGATTACCTAGTCGTAAAGTTTTAAACTTGCAATCTGAGACGCCATTAAGAAAATTTAAACTGAGTGAATGATGGGTGAACAAGCTGTTTAACTCAAACATTCCTCCAAAAGGAATGTTTATTGTAATAACAGAAGTTCAATTAGACTGCAATACAACCTTATACTTCAATTTCTGGAAAGAATATAAAAGGTATTTTTATTCATCTCATATAACAAGAACTGATAAGAAAATTCGTCCAAGTAACATCATCAAAAGCAACGTTATATCTAACTACATTTTCAAGACAGCCTGATGTTCAATTTTACCCTGCTTTCTATGATATTTCCGACTAATCAATATCTAGCGCAGTATTAATATCAAATCGATTTATAAACACACTATATTTTCCAGGTCAAACAGTGAGACTTTTTTAACTTCTGTAGCTATGTCGAGTCTGAAGCATCCTGTACAATGCTATAAATTTTTCCGATTGTTAAGTATATAATCTAGTTTATTATGAGTAGTTACTACTTGAGTTCATTTGTTGTTGTGGCGCAGCGAAACAACCTTAGCATTGATAAAATACCATTTTCGGTTAAGCCCGGAATTTTTAGGTCATTCTGATAAATAATTTTTCTTATATGTTCTCTTTTAGAACATAGGCGCTGATATCATAATCATTAAAGTATTACCCGTTGTTTTCACACTTGATTTTCATAGTCTTCGGCTGAAAAGTTTTATTACTCATACCAGCTCTAAGCATCTTCAAATATAAGAAAAATAGTACCAACAAAAGTTATAGAGCTATCTTATAAAGAGAATCAGGTTGATAACATATAAAATTTTTAATATTCCATCACATATTAACCACACATTTATTCAGCTATCATTGATATTTTGTATGATTCGCTCTGAAATAAACCAGCATATTCATCAGTATTAAAGTTAATAATCGCCTGTAATCATATACAGTGACTCATTCAGGATATCCTTCCCTCGCCATATCTTAACTTTTTGCATATACCCCCTAATCGAATATCACGTAGAAAGGTATTATTAAAGCATTCACTGAGATTTCTTCTCCAAATTAGCCATGAACAATCACCATTCTTTTAATAAACAGCAATTTCACCGCCCAATGAGATATGCAAATTGTTATAGGTATTATGATCGTGCTATCAACATTAGCATTACCTAACCAATAAAGACTAATATTACTCCAGTTTTCAACTTTTATTTATTGGTATAAACTACTAGATTGCCGTTACCATTAGCTAATAACCCTGAATTATTATCGCCAATATACACTAATTGGATCACATGGAGGGTTTCAGTTAAATATTCTAACACATATTTATCTAGTATATTTTTGCATAATCTACTGTTTCTATTAAACCAAATTTAATAATGAAATATTTGCCTGCATTCTACAGAATTAAGATTAAATCATGAGGATGATAAGGAAAATACATGACAAAACAGATATGTTAGCAACAAAACCACACTATCTTCTGGAAAGTTATAAATAAATCAACTATATTTCTTATGTCTGTCAAGGTATAAGAAAATAATAGAATATCTCTATCCTATAATGTAATATCATGCAACAGATCAGTAATAGCTAACACAAACAGACAGATTTGATTCCAAGCTAAACCCTGCCTTAGATAAAAATTAAAAATTTGTACCAAATAATAAGCTAAAAATAACCAGAAATTTCCCCTACACAAAGATATTCAAAATATCCAACTTCAGATATCCTAAATTAACGTGCTAGCAGAATAAACTAGATTTATATAATCTAATTCAGATAACGAAAAATCAAAATATTAATTAATATAATAGAACTTCTATGAAACAGAGCAATTTTTTCAAAACACTATCCATATTGGATTTAATAATAAACATTAATTAACAATGAGGGGTGTGCAGACGCGAAATATTATATAAAAACTCCTGACGTGTATTTTGACTAGATTTAAATAATCCACCTAGCGAGGTTGTCATTGTTCTACTGCTTACATCACAAACACCTCTAGCTTTGACACAATAATGAACAGCATCAATTGAAACCGCGACATTACTTGTGCCTAATAAAGTTTGTAATGCAATTAAAATCTGCTTAGTTAAACGCTCTTGAACTTGTGGTCGTTGAGAAAAGAATTGAACAATACGATTAATTTTAGATAAACCAATCACTTTATTCTTTGGAATATATGCCAGTGCCGCTTTACCATCAATGGTGATAAAATGATGCTCACAGATACTAGTTAAAGTAATATCACGAACCGTCACCATTTCATCGAAATCCATTTTATTTTCGATCAAAGTAATTTTAGGAAAATTATTATAATCAAGCCCTGAGAAAATTTCGTCAATATACATTTTAGCAACCCGATTAGGTGTTTTTGCTAAACTATCATCACTAAGATCAAGATTAAGTAAATGCATAATTTCACCCATGTGCTCTTCAATCTGTTGTTTACGCTCATTTGAGGAAAAAAAATGATCAAATAGTGGAGCTTCAAGACCACGAGCTTCTAGTGCTTTACGAACAAGATACGCTTCTTTACTTAGTGATGACATGGATTTCTCCAACAATAAAATTTAAGATTTATCCACCTACATATTCAATAAATGGATAATCAATATCCTATTATAATGCTATATCTTAATAAAATATCTTTATATCGCGCTAATTTTTATATAAAAGTTACTATTTATTCCTGATTTATGTATCTTCTCCAGAACTATTATATGGATCCTCCTAGTTATACAGCATTATTAATAGTAAAGGATGGCTACTCAGCAGTATATAGTTAAGAAAAAATATTATGATAATGAAGCTCAATGTCAGGGAGCCAGAACACTTAATCCAGAACTACTCTTCAGGCCAACAAAGAGCCTACGTCTACTTTGGTAAGCATTATAGCATATCTGAACTTATCGTTTCTAAATAGCGAAAATGAGATGATGTTAATGATTGCGTATCTTGAAGAAAATTGTTGACTTCTTCATAGAAGAATTTGTAGATATGCCTGTATTTCAATTGTTCTGTGGTTCACGCAATCTTTATCTAGACCAGATAATTCAATAAATAAAACAAGATGCAATATGGGGAAGTTACTCAGCTATCTTTTAATCAGATGATATAATTGTCTATATTTTAATATGGAATTTCTTATCAACAACTCTTCTCTGATTGTTTAATCTTATTAAACAATATCGAATAATTTCATATTAGTTGGCAAAAGTTTTGTACCATTTAGATTCATTTAATAAAATTATGGACTATTTATTAATAATTATTTCAAGAAAAACGACTAACATACTCCTGCATTAAACTCTTTAAGAATCTCATCGCTCATATAACTCTGTTAATATCTTTAATGATTAAAATTGCGATTCGTTCTTTCTTTTTATTTCCTCCTATCCCGCGTTTTCTGCGTTTTCTATGTAGAATAGAATGCTTTCCTTTAAATTATTTATGTAAAAATATTTCATCTATTTTAAGAATAGCACTTAGTGCACTTATATTAAGCGCCTCCGATGAAAAAATAAGCAATAACGCCATCTAAAGGCTGTTTTTAAATGAATGTATGTTTGTTTCCCTGACTTCCCGTAAAATCAAATTATTCAATATACATCACAGATAACTAAATCATTTTTTATTCTTGTGATTTAATTTTACTAAAGAAGTTAAATAACATTGTTAAATGTTTCCTAGTATCAGGAATCCTACAACAATATCGCTGTAACCATAATGAATATATTTATCGAATAATATGTTCAATGTGATAATATGAGTAGGATAAAGTGATATTAGTTGTTTCAATACATTAATCAACATCATCTGATAAATTATAGCTGAACCAACTAATGAAACGCAGCTATATTTTGGTATAGAGTAAGGAAAGAGTCGCTTTGATCTTTATGACTGTTTGCTTTTCATGTTAATCGATCTAGCAAAAATCCTTTATACAGTATAAGGGATTTCTACCATCAACACCTTTAGTAAGGTAGAGCCCTATTTACTTAAGCACTAAATGAACAAAATAAAACTTATCAATAAAATCGCTGAAAAGCAGATTAAACCAAAAAACTTTAAGAAAACACTTAATATATTCATGAAAACTGTAACAAAATAAGTAAAGGCTATAAATGATATACAACTAGTTGAGTTTGGTATCTTTCATATTAAACAAAAAACATCTAGAGAACGATGCAATCCAAAAAAAAACAGATAAACTATTTAAAATTACTTCTGCAAACATACCGTTTTAAACGGGTAAAGGTTTCAAGGAAGCAATTAAATAACTAACCTAAAAAGATATAGTAATTAATATGCCTATCTATAAATTAATTTAATTATTTTTAGACAGGGTCTTTAGCACTTTCAGAAATCAATAATTTAAAAAATTAAAATTCTTTATCAAAATTAGAAAATTTTTAAATTAGTGATCAGAACTATTATATCTAGTTTTAAAACAGTCTGTAATTGATTCTTAGACTTTTTTTGTATTATTTCAATTAATTAACAAAAAATAAACGCACTAGAGTTAAGATAGAGTAGGTTTTATAGAGTTATTAGTAAATCTGGGTATATGTCGATTAAGCTACGTTTCACTCTGATGCTTCGTAAATCAGTTATGCATTCTTAAATTAGGCGTTATTTAGCATCAGGATCAGTAAGTAAAATCCATTGCTCACTTGGTTTCAGATTTTCTGAGTAGAGGGAAGCAGATTAGATGCCATTGAAAGAGTTATTTCCTAAAAATACACTTCTTCATGCGTCTGCTTTGTATTCTCAACTATCACAAATCTAATTTAATTGGCCAAAAGTGTGCTGACGGAATGTCATAGAATACCAATGTTCTTGTCGGTCTTTCTTCAGCTTCTTAATCGCTGACAGAATACGCTGAAAATCTTGCCGACAAAATATTAAGAGCTTTATTATCGGCATAACGACTCTTTACTAGCCAAATCTTCATTAGCTCATCCTTAACTTTCGGTTGCA
>JBHEQV010000010.1:0-104815 GCA_046530735.1 Arsenophonus sp. | reverse complement strand
AAGCGAAGATCGTTGTAATTTAAGAAAAACAACCTTTTCAAATGCTATTTAACTTCCTCCTATTTGCTCAGAGAGAATCTGAAAAGCGGTTAAAGGGCTCTTGGACCTTGTTTAACCCTGGTGTTAAACAACGCCTAATTTAAGGATGGAAAGCAGATTTATAAAGCATTAGAGTGATGGAGCCGGCGAGCCTAATCGTCCATATACCAGATTTATTAATAACTCATGATTTAGATATAAATCTGTTACCAGAAAATGACATAATAATCATTATTAATGGTTAAATATAATTTTTTTATTAAAACTAATAGGCTATTTTTATAAAAAAATAATTTGTTATCTGTAAATTTTTATTAATTTTTTAAAATACAATTAATTATTTAAAACTTTATATTTTATATAAAATAATTTAGATTATTAATAATATTCATTGATAAAAATTGTAATCAAATATTTTCTTATTTATTTTAAAAATAAGTTTTATTTTATTTGATTGCTTATTAGAAAGCAAGCTGTTACTTTTTATTATCGCAATAGTAAGTTTTATCTAAAAATTATTGACGACTTTATCATGTCGCAGTAATATGAATATCGTTTTCGGCGAGTAGCGCAGTCTGGTAGCGCAACTGGTTTGGGACCAGTGGGTCGGAGGTTCGAATCCTCTCTCGCCGACCAATTTATTAGCCCTAATCTTATTCTAATAATTTTTTATTTCTGTCTAATTAATAATACTTACTTATTAGGTAAGTTAATTTTTTATAAGACTAAATTTATTATAGATAAAGTTTTAATATATTTTGAACTTATTCAATTAAGTGTAATAAGTAATTCTACTTTTCTAGTTTTTTGTTAAAACATAATAAAATAGTTATTAACTCTGATATTTCTATTTTTATAGAACATTAATTTTATTTTTTTATGCTTTTCTTAGTGAAAGGAAGTTATAGATTTATTAGAAAATATAGTGTGTGCTAGCAGGCTAGCATCTGCTATGAAGATTTATAATCTCTTATTCATCCTTGAATTCTATGTTGTTACCACCAGAATCAGTAAGTCAAATCCTCCTTAGCCGGTTCCAATTTTTTTAAGCAGACGGAAGCACAGCTTAAATACTATTGAAAGGGTTATTTTAGTTATCCTCATAATTAGTGTGTGGAGTTTCAGATATGGTAGTGGTATCCTATTGATTAATTTTATGGATAATTTAAATAACAGAGAATAATATGCCATGAAAATGTACACTACAGGTAATTCGCGAAACTAGAACATTACTTTTGATCTCCTCTATGAAACTCATCCATAATCCTAGTAGGTATCTGATAGATACCGCTATTGAGACGGAGATCAAATCCATGTTCTAACAACATGCTCAAACCTGCTTTATCTACAGTGTAGCCATGCCGTCGATCGTAATGGTTATTTGTTACAGCAAATTATACAGACTTCTATTGGAGAGTTGAGATTGAAGTGACTAAGATTAGGAGTATTGAGAGTTGCAACGACAACGGAATATACTTCAACAACTCATTGATACTGTCTTATCTGAAGCGTGAAAGACGTCGAAGAGTTCTAGCATAGTTATTTTACTGATATCCACTGATAATTTTTATAAATTTTTGTGAGCGATTTTCGGTAGAAGTAGATGGTTTCTCTGTAAAACTAAATCAATAGATTGAAGCACCAATGCTTTGAAAAGCACAAGCATTTGTAACTGGGTAATTTAAGAGATATGCGTTATATTTATTTCTTAATCTGTGAAGGAATAAGAAATTCTGTCAGGCAAGCTGATTATATTTACCTGCTGATTAAAGCGGCGAGGACTGCGCATGGATGTAAAAGGAGCTCGTTATGCCAGAAGATGCTTATCGAGAGTTAGAATCTGCATTAGGCCAAACTTCTAAATTGGCTGGAAGCGCGGGTTTTAACCGTATCTCTCAGGCTATAGTTTGCTATGGGCGAGATGCCATTAGTTTTTGAAATTCAATAGAAAAGATATTCCCGTATACGTATCACCAACGACATTAGTTGCACAAAATAGCTAATGAGCTAGTTTCACTTCAAAAGGCATTCAGCATCGAAAGTTAAGGTGATCTACGAGAAGATCATGGCTAACAAAAGAGCGTAATGCCGCTAATAAATTCCTTGATGTTTTGTTGGAAAGGTTTTCAGCGTATCTTTCTAGCGATGAAGAAGTTGAAGAAAGATTGAGAATAATGGCTGGCATTCTACGATTTCTTATCAGTGCAGTGACATCATAAGAACGACGAATCTAATTGAATCAGCTTTTATGATAGTAAGACTACGAAGTTAATACACGCGAAGCACTGTGTATCAATAAAACAACTTTTCAATGGTATTGAAGCTGCGCCCCTCTTTTCAGAAAAGCTAGAATCTGCTTAAGCAAGAGTTTATATGCTGACCCTGGTGATAAATACACCTAATTTAAGGATGTAGAACAGATTCACAAAGCATCAGAGTGGAACGTGGATTGACCGTTATATACTAGATTTATCAATAACTTTTAAGTAATCATTTTCTTTTGTTCTTATCCTACATGTATCTTTAAGTAGTGCTCAAAACTTATTTTATCTACTTGTTCAATTGCTAACTGTTTGCTAATTGAGGTGTGACGAGCATTAGTAAAGTCAATTTCTGTTATTACTTCATAAGGTTCATTGTTTAATTGTTGATAATAGATTTTAGCCAACTGTAAACCATATTGACTAATACTCTGTTCAATCATTGGTGATAATATTTTGCCAGAATAAGTAAGCTCTGGATTTTCAATCATTAATATCAATTGAGAACAAATTTCACGATATCGCGTATTGCCACTAACATCTAATACATTAGCAACTCTGATTAAATCATCAAATAATATCTGCCCTACCTCTTTTAATGGTCTCATTGATTCACTGCAACCAACACTAATTATTTGTCCAGGTTTACGACCTTCAAGGGTCACTCGATTCCAATTCATGCGACAACAATTTAATTCTCTTTCATCCATTAAAGGTGCATCTGCTAATACACACCAAATTAAAAAGAGATCAAGAAAATGGATTTGAACTTCATCAATACCAATGGCAGTAAATGGGTTAATATCTAAAGCTCTAATTTCAATATATTCAATTCCCTTTTTTAATAGCGTATCAGATGGCGATTCATTACCAATAAGAACTCGTTTAGGTCGAATTGGAGCATATAACTCATTTTCAATTTGCAAAATATTGGTATTAAGTTGTAAATGTTTACCATCTTTATTATATATACCTAATTTTGTAAACTCTGCTGAAGGCTGTTTTATCGCTTGTTTAAGGCCAGAAACATAAGTCGTTAGATCATTAAAGGTGATTTTTAGATCACTTTGAGTTTTGTTGGTATATCCAAAATCACTCAATCGTAGTGATGTTGCATAAGGTAAATAATAGGTTCCTTTAGCTGTCTTCTCAAAAGGAAAATGCTTAGCATTTCCGTGTAAAAAAGAACCACAAATTGCAGGTGATGCGGCAAATAAATAGGGGATAAGCCAACCAAATCGGTAATAATTACGAATAAGTCGAAAGTAACCAGCAGAAATTTTATCCTTGCCACTTTTGGCATCCTTAACAGAAACTAAGGCTTTCCAGAATTCTATTGGAAAAGAAAAATTATAATGGATGCCTGCAATTGTTTGCATTAATGCCCCATAACGATTCTTTAATCCTTCTCGATATAAAGTTTTAAAACGACCAATGTTAGAAACACCATATTGAGCTAGTTTAATGTTATCTTGGTGCTCTATAAAACAAGGCATACTTAATGGCCATATCAATTCATTATCAAGATGACGTACTGTATAACGATGTAAGTCTCTTAAAAATGCTAAAACGTGCCAAATATTGTTATCAACTGGAGTAATGAATTCCAATAAAGCTTCAGCAAAATCAGTCGTGATCCATGGATGAGTTAATGCTTTCCCTAAACTATCAGGATGCGGAGTCTTTGCCAATCTGCCTGCTGGCGTAATTCTTAGTGTTTCACGTTCAATGCCTCGATGAAGGCCATGTAATATATTAGGACGTACCTCTAACCATAATAGCGCTTTTGATACATTCGGAATCAAATTAACCTCTCGTTATCCGTTCGTTATTTTTTCTTTTAGAAAAGTTACTTTAGCGTAAATAAGCAGAATTGTCGCCGTCTAGCTTATCTAGAGGATGTAATTAAAGTAATCGGTTATTTTTAATAAACATATTTTTATTTTAAGATAAAAACCCTGCCGTTGATTTGGCAGGGTTTTATTATATGACGCATCCAGAAGGATTCGAACCTCCGACCGCTCGGTTCGTAGCCGAGTACTCTATCCAGCTGAGCTATGGATGCACTATCAAAATGGCGGTAAGGGAGGGATTCAAACCCTCGATGCAGTTATTAACCACATACTCCCTTAGCAGGGGAGCGCCTTCAGTCTCTCGGCCACCTCACCATAAAAATAGAAACGAAAAAATTTTAAATCATTTCTCTGTTGAATGGCGCTCATATTACTTTGCTATACTTAGAAGTCAAACAATTTTCTAATCTTTTTAGGTTCTTTAGTCGTTTGCACATTTCACAATCAAGATGAGTAGTTTAACAACGAAATAAATAATATGCCATTGAATTATTAGAAAATCTGGTGTAGAGGGCTTCTAAGCCTCTCCTCCCCAGCTATAATGCTTCATGAATCTATTCTCCATCCTTAAATTGGATGTTATTCTTACCAAGAATCAGAAGATGAAATTTATTTAGATGCAGTTTTAGCATTTCTTAGCAGACGGAAGAAGCTTAAATGCCATTGAAATGATTATTTTTTGAACTACAGTACTTCATCTGTGGTCTTCATAGTCTTACTGTTACAAAACCTGATTTAATTGGATTTGTTCTTCTTATTTACGACACTGTGCACTGACAGGAAGCATAGAATGCTAACAGTTCTTCTCGATCTTTTTCCAACTTCTTCATCGCTGTAAAATACACTAAAAACCTTACAAAAAAACATCAAAGGATTTATTAGCGGTATCACAGTTCTCTACTAGCCAGACTTTCGGTAACTGCATTAGCTTTCGGTACTGACATGCGTTTGTGAAGTGAAATCAATTACATCATCTGTTTTTGTAACTAATGGCGTTTAGTGCTAAGTATCTGGGAATATCTTTGCTATTGCATTATAAAAATCAAAGGATCATTTTCCCTATAAGCTTAGGAGATGGACTTAAGTTGGATACTTGCGATCATCTAGAAGTTCGGCCCAGTGCGCTTCTGACTCTTAATAACCATCTTTGACCGAAACGAACTCCTTATATCCATTCGCAGTCCACGACGATTTAACCAGCAGGTAAAAACGATCAGCTTCCTGACAGAATTATATATGCCTTCAGCCAAGAAAAAATGTAAGGCGTATTACTTAAATCACGTAGCTGCTATTGACTCTGTTCTTGAAGTTATTGCTATTTCAGTCTTTTAATGGTGCTGGCAGAGAGATAATGTATTTTTTATTGAAAATCGCCCATAGATAGAGCTTCATAAAAATCGTCATTGAATAATACTTCATGTCTCGAAGCTATTCAGCCATAGTAGGAACTCTTCGCCGCTTTTGTACGTTTCAGATAAGACAGAAACAAGTTTTTGAAGAATATTCTATTGTTGTTACAATTACTTAACTTTAGGTACCTTAATCTCAACATCACCAATAGCACTTTAATATGGTTCGCTATAGCACATAACCGTTACGGACAACGGATGACATCCGTAGACAATGATGATGTTGAGCATGTTATCCCAGAATTGGTTCTAGCAGAGCCTTAACAGCGGTGCTATCAGCTCCCTGGAATCATTGCAGATGAGTTCACATACGAGGGATCAGAAGTAATATCTGATTTTGTAAAGAATACCTGTAGGATAGACTTTCATGATATATAATCTCTTTATTATTGAAATTATTCATAAAATTAATAATTAGGATACGCCAGTTTCTCTGAAACTCCATACACCAGAAATAAGCATAACTCCAGGTGAAAGAAATTAGCTGGTCAATGATAAAAAGTGGACTCATTAATTTATGAGAATTGCAAAAATATACTAGCAAAACATCATTCAGATAGCGAATTAAAAGCCAAATGGTTAGAAGGAAAACTAATAAAAAAGCAAAAAAAATTTTTGCTAATCATTCCTTAAAAAGGAATTGTTTATTTATACCTCTTTGATAGCTATCATTAACGCACAAAACCATGGCAACAGAATCTTAGTACTGACTAAATGTTTTTAACAATAGACTATTAATTAGTATTTTCTGATCCTAATAGTTATTAACTATTACTGGCAATTAATCGGCATGGCGCATAATTACTTCCGCAATTATAATTTACCTATCAGGATCAAGCAAAACTTTTAAAACTGCTATCAGCTTCCTGTTTGATCGTGATATGCTGGATTAAATTTAAGCATTTATGATCTCAGTCAACTAGATTTAGGTAATAAAGTTTGACGTAACTCTAATTTAAAGCTGATTTTTAATTATAATATGTTACATGACAAAAAATTGAATCCGCACTATGGATTTTTCTGCTTTCTATCACTGCACCAATAGAAATCGATTATTATCAGTTAAAATTTAAATTAGATGATATTAAGACTGGTTTATATCCAAGATAAAAAGTAATTTTGCACATTCAACTACCGTGATAATCAAACAATTTATCTGCAAGCAGATAAATATTAGCTTATTTAGTTATTTTAGAATACCAGTAACTTGCACTATTGGTGATCAATATTTGGATACGATAGAATTAACGTAGTACTAAGAAAGATAAAATATCAACCGATATCAAAAAAATTAATTGCCATGCTGATTAACCCACAGCAGAAATCTACGCTAACGATTAATTCCAAAGTATTTGGTTTAATAAATCATTATGGAGACTCTTGTTGAATAGCCTTATTCATGGCAATATAGGTACTGATGGGTATAGTTGAGTGTAAAATATCATGATCATGAGACTTCCGTTGTTAGGCAACCATAAGATCTAAAATTAGAGGTACTCTTCAAGCTAATAAAGAAGAAACTACGTCTATTTTTAGTAAATATTATGGTATATCTAAACTTATTATTACTAAAGGGCAAAAATAAAATGATGCTGATATTAACTATGTTGCCGAAGGTTATTACCTTATTCGCCGAGCAATTTGTAGTTATGTCTGTATTTCAATTATTTTTATTTCAAACAATCTTTCCAGGAAAAATAATTCTGTATATAAACAAATCTTTTTCTTAGAAGCTACTATCCATCTTTTTAATCACTTAATATAATTATTCACATTTTGAATCTGGAATTCTTTATCAATAACTCTCTAATTATCTATCCTTTATTAGGCGATGATAACTAATTTGCTGATCTTCGCTGATAAAAATTTCGTAGCATTTAATCCTATCCGAGAAAAGGATGAACTATTTATCGATGATCGAATTAAGAAATGGATAATATACTCTATATTAAACTATTCAAGATCTCATTGCTCACATTGACCCTATCAATATCGAGCAATTAAGACCGAGATTCTTTCTTTCCTTTATTTCCTCTCTCTCACATTTGCACTTTTCTATGTGGAATATAATGCTTCATTTTAAAGTATTTATGGAAAAATGTTCCGTCAATTTCAATAATATCCTTACTACATTAAGTTGGCTATCTTTGCTAAAGTAAGCAGTATCGTAATTTAAATCCTGTTTTTAAATGAATTATTTTTTATTTTGCTGATTCCCGTAAAATCAAGCTATTCAACATATGATAGTAGATAACTAAAGCATTTATCCTTGTGATGTAATTTCTGCAGAAAACTTCCAATCAGATTCTTAAATCTTTTTCTGTGATCTGGGATTTTATAACAATATCACTGTAACCCTAAATGAATATAACCATCTGGAAATATGTTCATTGTAATAATATGAACAAGATAAACTAAATGAGTTGATTAAATGCATGAATCCACATAATCTGATAGATTATGGTAGATATAACTAATAAGATGTAGTTTTATGTTGGTATGACGTAATGAGGAGTCTCTTTGATCTATATGAGTGTTTCTTTTTTTATGGCAATCTCTAATATCAAAAATCCTTCATATAGTATTATGAGATTTCTATCAACAATCTTTGCCAAGATAGCTATAATTTTATATTATAAGGAATAAGTCATAACTTAACTGAATAGTTAAAATGCATTATCGATAATGGTTTTTCCTAGTTTGATATAATATGACCAAATATTAACGCTTTATTTAAAACATTGGGAGGCCAGTAGTATGGCAAATTGGGTAACAGGAAAAATCATTAAAAACCACAAATGGACAGACTCATTATTTAGTTTAATCCTCGAAGCGCCAATTAAATCGTTTATTGCTGGACAAT
Source organism: Arsenophonus sp. (assembly GCA_046530735.1). Taxonomy (GTDB): domain Bacteria; phylum Pseudomonadota; class Gammaproteobacteria; order Enterobacterales; family Enterobacteriaceae; genus Arsenophonus. The sequence goes on along the minus strand of JBHEQV010000010.1, from coordinate 96,390 downwards.
ATGCTAAACTTGCGCTAGAAATAAATGATCAGCGTATTCAACGCGCCTATTCTTATGTTAATGCACCCAATGATAATCAATTAGAATTCTATTTGGTCAGCATACCGGAAGGAAAACTCAGCCCACAATTTGAAACATTAAAACCCGGTGATTCTATCTATATCACTGAAGAAGCATCAGGTTTTTTTGTATTAAAAGAATTGCCTGATTGTGAAATTCTTTGGATGTTATCGACAGGTACCGCAATTGGACCTTTCTTATCTATTTTGCAATTTGGCGAAAATTTAGCACGATTTAAACAAATAATCCTAGTGCATGCGGTACGATATGCTGAAGATTTCAGTTACTTACCATTAATGAAAATACTTGAAAAAAAATATCAAGGAAAATTAAAGATTCAAACCATTGTAAGTCGTGAAAAAAAAACTGGATCACTCACCGGTCATATTCCAGCACTAATTGAAAGTGGCCAGCTAGAACAGGCAGTAAAAGCAAAAATTGATCCATCAACCAGCCATGTTATGCTTTGTGGTAATCCACAAATGGTTAAAGATACCCAACAACTACTAAAAATACAAAGAGGGATGGATAAACACTTACGCCGTAAAGCAGGTCAAGTTACCAGTGAACAATATTGGTAATCGGTAGAAAGTAAAAATTAATTAAGTAAGATATAGTTAATTTGCTCAGTTTTATAATAACAATTTGTTTTATCTAGACATTTAAAACTATTGTAATCTAAATAATATAGAAACTATAAATAAAAGTAGGAGAATTGTCCAGAATGCCAATCCACTGCTAAAAATGGGAGTTAGATAAATTAACATCGACGGAAATAGCATAAAAATTAACAACAACTAGCTACTAGTTTTGCTACAATCATATAAATGTTTAGTAAAAATTACTGCCAATGGATAGAGTAAGAGGAGTTATTAACAAATCTGCTGCATGATAGTCAGCAGATCAAAACTCCCCCCTTTACTGCGTTTCTAACTTTTCTGAGCAGACTATAGCAACTTAGGTAGCATTGAAAGGATTGCTTTCTTCAAACTAAAATAGTGCTTCGACATCGGCTTCATAGCCTCACACTGTCACGCAAAAGCTAATTTAATTGAATTCATCATTATTATGATGTTCAGTGCACTAATGAGAAGCCGTAGAATACAGGCATTCTCCTCGATCTTCTTCAGTTTCTTCATCACTGCAAGGATACTTTCTGAAAAATCTTGCAAAAAAACATTAATGACTTTTATCAACGGCATCAGGCCTCTCTGCTAGTATAATCCTGTAGCTCACCTTAATTTTCAATTGTATTCCCTTGAAGAATGAAGCAATACATCAACTATTTTGTGTACACAGCAGCATTTCTGCTGCATGTTCAAGAACATCGTTATCATTATATTCCAAAAACTAAGAACACAGTGCCTATCATAGCAGCCATGGGAAATATAGTTAAGCCATCCCTCCATTTAGTGGGTCATTAAAAAGTTCAGTTAAGTTCGATTCTGATTCTTGATAAGGATCTATTACCGCAATAAGCTCTTTATATCCATGATCAATGATGCCGATAATAATCAGCAGGTAAAGACGATCAGCTTGCCTAACAGAGTAACGGTATTAATGCCATTTGGTAAGAAATAAATATAGAGGTATCGCTTAAATAACGCAGGCACCAACCCATTGCCTATATTCTTCAAGCCATTGTCATTTCAGTCTGCTGATGATACACCAGAAAAGACCATATGATTTTTATCAAAAATCTCCTCAGAGCTTAGTGAAAATAACGGGTGGATATCTGTAGAACAGTCATGATATCAACTCTTCGCCATTTTACAGGCTTAGATAAGTAGGGTAGAATGCGAGGTGTTGAAGTATATTCCGTTGCTGTTGTAATCTTTAACTTTAGACACTTTAATCTCAATATGGCCAATATTCATCTGTATGATTTGCTATAGTACATAATCGTTACGATCGATGGCATAAAAGCCGACCGTTGATAAGATTTCATTGAACATGTTGATCAACATGACTTTAAGCTCCCTCTCAAGATCAGTTCCTATCAGATTCCCCTGCCACCATCATGGATTGTTTATGGAAAGAATCAGAGGTGATATTTAGTTTCTGTGGATACCCCGTAGGCTAGACTTTTGATGATATATCATCACTCTGTTGTTGAAATTATCCACAAAATCAATCAACAGGATATACCATCCTTCTCTGAAGCTGTCTGTATACATAATTTATGAGAATAACTCAAATAGGTATGGAAATAGAGTAATAATAAATTTCAACTATACTATATATAGTACGGATATTAAGATGTTTAGGCATTTAAGTAAATAAAAATATAAGTATGATACTTATTCTTATTTTTAACCGTTTTCATATAATAAAAAAGTTAAATTTAATGGAGTAATCTGGTGAGTCAAGGTATTCCAGCAATTTTTCTCGATCGTGATGGTACCATTAATCTCGATCATGGTTATATTTATAAAATAGATAATTTTCAGTTCATCGAAGGCGTAATTGAAGCAATGTTTGAATTGAAAAAAATGGATTATGCTTTGATTATTGTTACTAATCAATCAGGTATTACAAGAGGATTATTCACAGAAACGCAATTCCTTGAATTGACTAAATGGATGAATTGGTTTTTTATTAATCGTGGTATTCAGCTTGATGGTATTTATTATTGTCCTCATTATCCTGATACAGTTAAACAAAAATATAAACAAATATGTGATTGTCGAAAGCCAAAAGCTGGTCTGCTATTGAAAGCGCAAAAGCAACTTAATATTAATATGACATCCTCTTATATGGTTGGCGATAAGCTTTCTGATATGCAAGCCGGAAAAGAGGCGCATATTGGTACTAATGTATTGGTAACTACAGGAAAATCTTTTACTGAAGATAATAAAAAATATGCTAATTGGATTATTAATAGTTTGGTAGATTTACCTAATAAGATAAAAATCAGCAATAAAAGATAATAGTTTTATTCATAAATAAAGCAAATTTATTTTTTAATAAGTGCTTCTGCAAAGTTAAAATTAATCTATAAGATCTTCCAGATATCGCGATTTATTCATCAATCATCGAATATAAAGAGTAAATGTGAATTATGAATTCAGATGAAAAGTGTAATATATGCCACCTCTCGGTTAAGATTTCATAATTTTAACAATTAATTCAGATAATCTGTATTGTGTATGCATTCCAAGAGATCATAAAAAATATTTAATTTAAAGTTTTGGACAGTAAAAATAGTTAATTATATATATAATTAATAAGGTCATGTTGGCAAAGATTGTTGGAGGAAACCCCCTTATACTATATGAAGAATTTTACTACAGCGGTTATTGGCATGAAAAGTAAACTATCATAAAGATTAAAGAGACTACTTCTTTGCTTCATTCTAACATAAAACTGCATCTTATTGGATGGCTATCGGCAATAATCTATTAGATGATCTGGACTCATCCATTGGACCAACTCATTCTACTTTATCTTACCCCATATTGAACAATGAACATATTTCCAGCTTGTAACATTCATTTAGAGTTACAGAGATATCATTGTAAAATCCTCAATCGTAGGAAAAGATTTAAGAATTTTACTGGAAATCCTCTGGCAAAACTACATCACAAGGATAAATAGTTCAGTTATCTTTAATGTACTTGAATAGCTTAAATTTACGGAAGTTAGAAAACAGATAAACATTAATTTAAAACAGCGTTTAGAGTGGTATCACTGTTTCCTTGGCTCAGTGATGATAGCTAACATAAATACACTAACTGCTATTGTTGAAATCGATGAAATATTTTTCCTTGAATCTTTTAAAGAAAAGGTTTATTTCCTAATATAGGAAAGTTAGAAAATACAGGATAGGAGAAGATAAAAAGAAAAAACGAATCGCGGTCTTAATCGCCCAAGATTTATAAGGTCATATGAGCAATGAGACCTTGAAGAGCTTAATGCAGAGTGTGTTATATATTTTCTTAAGCCGATCATAGATAAAAATTCTATCCTTTGCAAGTGAACATAAAATTAGTCAACATCGCCTAAATAAGGTTAGATAATTAAGAGAGTTATTAGTAAGGAAATCTATATTTAAAATATAAATAACTATATTAGTTAATTAAAAGAACGGTTGAGTAGATTTCATTGTATAGGACGTTTTATTTACTAAATTATCTGGCCTGCAGAAGATTATTTAAAACAAAAGACAATTGAAATATAGGCGTAGTTATAAATTGGTTTGCGAGCAAAGCACAACATTTGCTAATATAGACACTAATAAGGAGTGGCGCTATTTTGTCAAGCATCGATGAAGATAATAAAATATCGATAAAGTTAGTAGCTGAACAAGAAGGGATTATTGGCAGTCAAATCTTCTTTTAACATGAATCTTTTAATTGAAGAGTTTAATCATGGCTTTGATTGAATACTAGAGGAAGGACTAACACATGTACGTTGAGTGGCAATCGGAAGAAAGTTTACTTACTTGGTGCGGACAGATAAGTAAGGTATGGGGATCTGAACGCAAACCTAATGTAGCTATGTTGAGTCTATGAATAAAGTTTTCAGGTTATAAAGTACTTTAAGTAGTGAGTAGGTATTATGGTCAATAACCTTAATAATTGATGTTAGCGACAGAAGAAAGATCGGCTAACTTCCTACCAGTATCTGCAAGTAATACGGAGGTATGAGCATTAAATCGGAATTATTAGGAAAAGGATACGCGCAGGCGGTTAATTAAGTTGAATATGAAATCCCATAAGTTTAATTTGGAAAGAGAATTTAAGGCTAGTTAGCTTAGAGTCTGTAAGGAGAGTAAAATTTTATGCGTAGCTATGGAATGCATAGAAATAATAAAGAATACTAGTGACGAAGGGATAGAAACTGGAGAGAGACTGACGCTAATGTGCGAAAAGAGTGGAAAGTAAACAGAATTAGATATCTTAGTAGTCTCAGATTATAAATGATATCGATTTGGAGGATATAGTTTAATTTGATGCACAACAAAGAAGTTTATTTACTCTTGAGATTTAGAAAATTATTTAAAGATGAAAATGAGAGTTCCTTCTGGAGTTCTGAGATAGATAATTCATGGTTTACATCAGCTCGTATTGGGAAATATTGAATTAAGTCTCGCAACTACCGAAACTATTATCTTAATCATCCTAGCGGTTTAGTTGGGAACTCAAGGAGACTCTACCAGTAATAAAGCGAAGAAATGTATAATGACGTAAAGAGTGTCATTATAGCCATTACGAGAATGGGCTACCAAACGTATTAACATAGCGTATACAGAGAGGAGTAGTCTGGGATGGAAACAGGACTTAGAAAGTACGTTAAAGACTGTACTAGAGTCTGCAACTCTACTCCATCAAGTCGAAATTGTTGATCAGCATGGCGAAGTGAATATCTTCCTGAACTTTGTATATACTTCCTTTCACTCCATGGGGGAGTGGGTTACAAAAGAAGTAGATAGGGTTAAAATCTTCTGGATAGCCTTACCACTTTGTAATTCATAACTAAGTAAAGTCATAGTAAGGTAACTGTATAGGGGAACCTACGATTGAATTATTTACTTAGCTAAATAAGTGATAAGGTGAATGTTCATAGAGATTTTCTAATAAAATAGAGAGTAAATCCAATCTAAAATTGGTTGAAACCCTTATAGTTTCTTCGTATATGGGCCTAGGGACCTCTATTTTTCTTTCACGGCGCGGCGGTAACAGGGTCTCAAATTCCCTAGGAGGACCCTACTTCGCTAAAGTTAGAAAGATTAAGCATCAATATTTTAGTACAGCGCTTGCGATATGTTTGGAAATAATTTTTTTTTTTAAATATCAATTACTTAATAATGATTAAGTAAGTTCAATAAGTTGATTTAACCATAACGCTATTTAGTAATCTGGAACAAGTTGAAAATTGAAACGCATATTATCAAAGGTGTGGATAACTCTCAAAACTCTAATCAATTAGGTTTTTATTATAATAATAAAAAGTGTTATGAACGAGCAGCCAGAAATTCAGATTTAAGATAGGCTAATCGGAACAGAAAGTGCAGCGTACATTAAATATGAGAATTGCAGAGCCTGCACTACACAACAAAGAATTAATGAACATGGATCCCCATAACAAAAAGAAAAACACCTTTTGGTTATGAGTTTAATCAAATTAAGCCTATACAGTAGATTCCTAGGCAGGTCATATATGATGAAAAACGGATTAATCTGTGAAAATCTGCGGATCAGATGAGTATGACGCAAGAGTTCTGACAATATTCAATGGGAATACCCATTGCATTTATGTAGCATCGTTTGATGAACTCATAATCAAATGAGGTGAACTGGGTAACTAAAACGTCTTACTATTTCAAAAAAAAGAAATCAAACGAGATTATTCTAGAAGTGTTGAAGAAATGAGGGAGAGCTCAGAATCAACATTGCTATTTACATATCGAGAATGGATGTAAAGATCAGAAATAAAGGGTGGTAGCCTGTATCTGAAGGTATACAGCAGAGTGATCTCGAAGAATATAGAGCGAGGATACATGTTATCTTTTCTGAATATGGAGAATCATATTTCAAGGATAAATACTTTTAACCGACCAATACTGAATCAATACCATGAGGAAAAGGTTAAAAGAATCCCGGTGAGGAGAGTAAAATAGAACCTGAAATCATGTACGTACAAGCAGTGGAAGTCTTATTACTTAATACCTCGATTTATAGAGTAATGGGATATTATTATAAACTAGCGCAGATTTCCTAGAAAATCTGGTTAGTTTTTGTAACCCACAAAATAGTATACTAAGAAAGTAGGCAAGCAGTCTAAGCTAACAAAGAGGTTAAGATTGACAGGTAAAGCTAAGCGGGACATTTGAATATAGGATGACTGCGTATCTTTTGTATAAAGTATCAGCGACTTATATTTTTTAGAAAAGTTAATTGCATAAGAGAGCCGTAGGGAAACAGAGTCTTAAATGGGCGTTAAGTTGCATGGGTATAGATTCGAAACCCGGTGATCTAGTCATGAGTAGAGGTTGAAGGTTTGGGTAACACTAACTGGAGGGCCGAACCGACTAATGTTAAAAATTAACGAATGACTTGTGACTGGGGGTGAAAGGCAAATCAAACCGGGAGATAGCTGGTTCTCCCCGAAAGCTATTTAGGTAGCGCCTCGTGAATTCATTCTTTCGGATAGAGCATTCTTTCGACTAGGAGGTTATTCTGACTTATAAATTCGATGTAAGATATGAATACCGAAGAATATTATCACGAGATAATACGTAGAGTCCTAACGTCCGTCGTGAAAAAGGAAACAATCCATACCCCGCCAGCTAATATCTCGAAATCATCATTAAGTAAGAAACGAAGTTGGAAGGCTTAGATATCCAGGATTTTGGCTTAGAATCAGCCATACTTTAAAGAAAGCGTAATAGCTCACTGATCGAGTGAGCCTGATCGGAAGATGTAACGGGGTCTAATAAGCCATGTACTTAAGTTTTTTGCGGCATAAACACTTAGTGTTTGCTGAGTAAAGGAGCGTTCTATAAGGCGCAGAAGGTGGATTAAGAGATCTCCTGAAGGTATTAGAAGTGAGAATGCTGACATAAGTAACGATAAATCGAGTGAAACCCGCTCGCTGAAAGACAAAGGATTACTGTCCAACGTTAATCGGGGCAGGGGTAAGTCGACCGCTAAATCGAGGCTGAAAAACGTAGTTGATGGGAAACGGATTAATATTTCCGTACTAATGGTTACTATGAAGGGGAAACGGAGAAGGCTAAGCTATCCTGGCGACGGTTGTTTCGGTTTAAGAGATAGGTAGGATAGTGCAGGCAAATCCACACTACTATAACACTGAGACGTGATGACGAGCCACTAAGGTTATGAAGTAGTTGATGCCCAGCTTTCAGGAAAAGCCTCTAAGAGATAGGTAATCATTAATTGTACCACAAACTGACACAGATGATTAGGTAGAGAATCTTTAGGCGATTAACAGAACTCGAGTCAAGGAACTTAGGTAAAAGGGTGCTGTAACTTCGGGATAAGGCACGTTGATATTAGATAAAGGGTATTACATCTAGCGCTAATATCAGTCGCAGATACCAACTGACTGCAACTGTTTATTAAAAACACAATACTATGCAAACATAAAAGTGGACGTATACGCTGTGACGCCTTACCGCTACTAGAAGGTTAATTGATGAGGTTAAGGCATAAGGTGAATCTCTTGATCGATGTCTCAATAAACGACGGCCGTAACTGTAACGACCCTAAAAGATAGCGAAATTTCTTGTCGGGTAAGTTCTTACCTGAACGAATGGCATAATGATGGGATAGGTTGTTTCCACCAAAGACTCAGTGAAATTGAACTCACTGTGAAAATTCAGTGTATCTAAGATAAGATGGAAAGATCTCGTGAACCTTTACTATAGCTTCAGATTGAATATTCATCCTTGATGTGTAGAATAGCTGACAGGCTTTGAAGTGTAGATTCTAGTCCACATGGAGTCAATATTGAAATACTATTATTTAATGTTTGATCTTTTAACTTAAGCCAGTAATTCTGGTTGAGGACAATGTCTCGTAGATTGCTTGACTGGCAGTCTTCTCCTAAAGAGAAGCGGAGAAGCACAAAAGTTGGCTAATCACGATCGGTCATTCTGAGATTAGTGTAAAGACATAATCCACCTTGACTATGAGAGCGTAATGGCGTGAGTAGATACGAAAGTAGGTATTAGTGATCCGGTTATTCTGAATGGAATGGTTATCGCTCAACGATAAAAGGTATTCCGTTGATAATAGGTTGATATCGCCAAAGAGTCATATCTACAGCGGTGTTTTAAACCTCGAATATCAGCTCATCACATCCTGGTGATGATGTATGTCCCGAGGGTATGTTATGGGTTGTTGCCATTTAAAGTACTGCATAAGTTGAATTTAGAACGTCGTGAAAGAGTTCAGGTTCCTATCTGTCGTGGGCGAAGGAAGATTTATGGCTACTTCTTACCGAGAGGGACCCCGGAGTCTAGACGCGACACTGGTATACAGATTGTTATGTCAATGACATTGTTTAGTAGACTGAGTGCGAAAGAGATGACAGCTAAAAGCATCTAACTTAAGCAGAGAATTTGTTTTAAAATAAGGATTCCTGACAGGAATATTCAACCTAATGTTCAAGACAAAGACGTAAATATGCTGGTATATAAATGTAGCGATATGTTGAGCTAACCAGTACTTAATGATTTAAAAGGATTAATTCCTGATAGGACTAAAGGTGTTTTAAGAGAGAAAGAATTTTAATTTGATGGTTAGGAAATTAAATCTCTCTTTAAGAAGAGAGAGAAGCAATCCTTTTGCTTTTAGAAAAAGGATCAGTTTACTTGAGTCTATTGTAAATTAAAATTTTATCAAAATAAATATTACATCATCTAATGAACTAATTTTATAGATGTTAATACTAGATTTGATTTAATAATTATTGTTTTTTATTTTATGCATTGTTTCTAACAATAATTCTGTTGTCTGTTTAGCAACGTAAACATCAATAAAAATACCCTATCGGCACATAGAATGCATTTGTACGGATCTATACATAGGAATAATTTTTTTATTAAAAAAGATAAATTTCAATTTTTAAAAGCTATCATATTCAGTGCCTTACTTACACATTCGGTAATAGTGTGCCTCGTTTATGATTAGACAAGGAACCATAATAACACACCATAATTATAATGGCTATCTGGAAGATGGAAAATATAGTACCCGAGGCATTTCATGCTATGCCACACCTCTTTTGTATTTTACCTAAGTGTATTTTTCCGATAACCTCCATTGTGCTTTCAGAGAATGATAAGATTGCTTTCTGGCACGAATTTACCATAAATCAGGAAAATACTGAAATTTATATTAGGTCATAGTTTTAAATGACATGACATAGCAGTTGAATAATAACGGTTGCTAGATTTTTAGACCGTTTTTTTGAAAAGCAACTCACAACATACAGCAGTATGCTTAATATCTAAACTTTCACATGATCATGGAGAAATGAGTATGCGAATATTGATTGAGTTTATTAACCATAAGTGTGTAAGGCGTAGAGAAGATACCAATTTCAATATCCTGTTTACGTGCTCACTGCGGCATAGATGAGAGTAGCGATCTAAAAAGATCGTTAAGTCGCACAAGTTAATTATTGTTAAAAAATATAAAGAAGATGGGGATAGTGAGTGAAAGTAATATGTTGCAAGTTGCAATTGAGCAAAATATGAAAATGCTATTCTAACCATTTCTCGGTACCTTTAAACCCATAAACTACAGACTTTTAATTTATAACTTTAGCAGAAAAGTGCTGTGGAAAAAATTTAGGAGAATCACATCAGTAGTTGTCCTGGATGCCACCATGACACAAATGATGTAGGCAAGCATTCGCTCTACAAATAAATATGTTCCTAAACTAACAATTTTACCGTGTTTTAAGAAAATTATTGAGTTGTTATCAATGATGAAAAGCAGTTTAGTTATGTGGGTATACGTTTTTATAAATTACCTTCTAAGTATTTATTTTAGAATTATTAGTAAATCTGGTGTATGACGGTCGAATTATATTCCACTCTGATGTTTCATTAATCTGCTATCTATCCTTAGTTGAATGTTATTTGTATGGTTAAATAAGATTAATCCCATTAGACAGTTGTAATTTTTTAAGTAAACTATAGCAACTCAAATAGCATTGAAAGAGTTGTTTTTCTTGAATAACGCTTTTTAGCGCATCAGCTTCATAACTTTACTATCGCAAAAGTTGATTTAATCTGAATTTATCGTTCTTATTTATATCAAAGCATTAAAGGGAAAGCATAGAATTCCAGAAGCTCTTTTCAATCTTTCTGAAGTTTCTCATCGATGTAGGATGCTTCGCTAAAACCTTCTTAATAAAACATTAAGAGCTTTATTGTTAGCAGCGCAGTTCTTTACTAGCCAGATCTCACGAAGATCACCTTTAAACTTTTGGTGTTGCATGCTTTTGGAGAACAAAAGCTAGCACATTAGCTATTTTACGTACTTAACAGCATTTATGCTGCATGCCCGGGAACATCTTTATTATTGAATTCCAAAAAACCAAGAAAAGCGTTCTCCTGTACTAGGGGCTAGGAGATATAGTTAAGTTATTCTCTAATAGAATATTGAAAAGTTCAGGAAACTTTCCTTCTGATTCTTGATAAGAATCTTCGATTAGAATTGATTTTTTAAATCTATCCTCAGTAACGCCAATAATGAGCAGTAGAAAAAGGTAATCAGTTTATCTGACAGAATAGAGCTATGGCCTTCAGCCAAGAAATAAACATAGCGGTATCGTTTAAATCACGCAAGCAACCATTGCCTATGCTCTTCAAGTCATTGCTGTTTTAATCTGATGATGATACTTCAGTAGAGATCTATGATTTTTATCAAGAACTGCACAGAGCTTAGTGAAAATCATCGGTGAATATTCCTCGCCAAATGCCCAATAGTAACAACTCTTCGACATTTTTGCATGCTTTAGATAATGAAGTAGAAACAAGCTGTTGAAGCATATTCCATTGCCGCTGCAATTCCCTAATCTTAGGCACTTTAATATGAGCTGTTGATAACAAGACAGATAGCAGCTTTTCATTATGTTCACAGATATAAAGCACTAATTTTTGAAATATGGATCTACTAACTTTAGTATGGCACTGAGAAAGTAGTTTTATAAATTAATATTTATTTTCTTTAATTATCAATAAAATATACTTAATTTAAGATTTAAAATAATTAATAAACCATATTTATAGTTATTTAACTTTTAATTTAGACTAACTGTACATAATTAATGGTTTTTAACAATAGAAAATATTTATCATCATCTCTATTTTATTATTCAGTTAACTGTAGTTAACTTACTGTTTTGCAGTCAGTTGTTTTTCAATTGCATTAAATAACATACCTGTGATTGATATATCCGAAAATGCTGCTTCAATTTCACGTATACAGGTAGGGCTAGTGACATTTATTTCGGTTAAGCGATCACCAATGATATCTAATCCAACAAAAATTAATCTTTTTTTTTAAAATAGGTGCGACCGTTCTAGCAATTTCCCAATCACTTTCGGTTAATGGTCTCGCTTCAGGATACCCTCCGGCAGCTAAATTTCCTCGCGTTTCACCTTGAGCCGGAATACGAGCTAAGCAATAAGGAACTGGTTCACCATCGATAACCAATACCCGTTTATCTCCTTGCTTAATAGCAGGTAAATAATTTTGAGCCATACAGAAACGCTGTTCATGTTGGGTTAATGTTTCAATAATGACACTAACATTAGGATCATCTTTCATTAGACGAAAAATAGAGGCGCCACCCATTCCATCGAGAGGTTTAAATATGACATCACCATATTTTTGATGGAATTCACGCAGTTTTTTGTTATTTCTAGTTACTAGCGTTTTAGGTGTTAACTTAGAAAACCAAGCGGCAAATAGTTTCTCGTTACAATCCCGTAAGCTTTGAGGTTTATTGACAATTAAACTACCTGTTTGTTCTGCTCTTTCAAGGATATATGTAGAATAAATATATTCAATATCAAAGGGGGGATCTTTACGCATTAAAATAACATCAAGATTCTTCAGAGCAATGTCTTGTTCAACACTAAATTCATACCATTGTGTAGTATCTTCTTTAATGTTAACTAATTGTTTGGTATGTCCGTATGCTTCACCTTCTGATAAATAGAGATCGTCCATTTGTATATAGTGAATTTCATATCCACGGCGTTGTGCTTCTAATAGCATAGCAAAACTACTATCTTTTTTAATTTTTATGGTTGAGATGGGATCCATCACAATACCTAATTTAATCATTTTATCTCCTTAACCAAGATCGCTGAAATAAACTTGTAATTTTGTTATTTGCAGTTGACACAGTGGTTTCTGTTTTTAATATCCGATGCTCAAAAAATAGAATATTAGTAAATTGCTAATCAGTTGTCATTATGATTTTATTTAGTGAAAGTCTCCTCTTCTTAGCTAATAGAAGAAGGAATTTTATTTACCGGTTGCGAAAAAGTATTAATACTTGATTGGACTTTAAGATGGAGATTAATTTTAATGTATTATTTTTCTTTACGCATCAAAGCCTCAAGAAATATAACTGGGCAAATTAATGGGGTTTTATAAGTTTATATTATTCACAACTAAAAATAAGCATAACTTTTCCATTATTGTTTTTACTGATTTGTTTAGGTTTAATTTAATATTATAGCGTTCTGAAAGAAGTAAAAATGATATTGATGCTGAGTTCTACTGATTTTATAATAGTGAATTCCATTTTCTTTGCAAGAAATGATTTATCTAAGATTGAGATCTAATAAGAATTCCATGTTTAAGATTCTGCCTGCCAGATCCTGAATTTTAACAGACTTTTTATTAGTTTTAAGTATTTTCCTGATAAAAATAGAATTAGTGCTATCAAATAACTCAATATTTTCTCATAAACTCATACGTAGAACTCGAATAACTTAGTTAGTTCTTTATTGCTTATTGTATTATTGCGCTTGATTCTAATGGTTCAGGATGATAGATCAAAAACGCGCATTAGTATAAGCTACGCTTCTTTGAAACTTATTACTAGCAAAAAATTGTGCTTATAATTAGAGATGCTAAAACAAGCTAGTAATCTCTCTCGTTAGCTATTGATTTTCCTTTTTTATTTTATGTACTAATTTGCAAAAATTTTCTTATAATCGGATAATTGTTAATTATCAATTCTTGGAAGATAGTATAATTTTTATAATTCAAGTTTAACTTTGAACTAATCTTTTATATGATTGTAATGGAGTTTATTTCCTAATATTTGATTTTAGTAATTTCTGATTATATAACTAAACATATCAATGTAGACTAATTTCAAGCTCCTAACTATTAATAATAGTTTTATAGACTATTTTTTTGCACCTATATAGATTGCTCAAATATACGATTTCATTTAAGGATGAATAGACGGTCTAAGTCAGTATTCTATACCAAGCTCTATATATAAACACTCCAATCCCTGTTTTCCAGTGACTGAACATTTTTGAAGACCAAAAATTAATTTGTAAATTCTTTTCCATTATCTGTAAGTATCCAATAGATAGTTATTGGAGATGCTCGATTAAAATTACGTGATAAGCATCAAGCATTAATCACGGTCTTGGTATTGTAAAGGTGAATAAAACCCATTGAGTAATATGATCTATATCTATAAAAGATAGGGTTATAAAGTTTTATTTACATTTTCGGAATGATATTTACATCTACGCATAAATAAGCATGCTAGTTTTTTAAACGTTTTATGTTCAGCTTCGTAGTTTTCCCTTATCTCATTTTACGCAAATTTGCACTTCCTAACTGCATAAACAGCGATTCAGTCAGATCAAGATATAACAGATTTAGAAATTTGGATGCCTGCTAACAGATCATTAAGAGGGAGAAAATATTTTTCGCAGGAAAACGCCTACAACTTCCTAAGCGGACAATGGCATCGTCAGTAAACGATGGAGAATGTGGCTGTGATTATCAGGCTATATATATTAGTAAATGTTATTACTTTGTTCGCATAGCAATTTGTAGCCACATTTACATTCAATTCTTGTGATTTCAAACAATTTTTTTAAAGATCATATAATTTGGTATGGAACGATTCTATCTATACCATAGAAGATATTCAGCTATCTTTTTAATCGGCTAAAATAACTGTTTAGAGTTTAAATGTATAATTTATTTTACCAATAACTCTCTGATTGCCAATATTATTAGGCGATTGTTTCTAATTTCATGCTCGTTTGCAAAGAGGTTTCTTATCATTTAGCTCCCATTTTAGAAAAGAATGAATTCTTTATTTATGATAAGCTAAAGAAAACAGCTAACACACTCTATATTAAACTTTTTAAGAATCTCATCGCTCACATAGCTTCTCTAGATCTTTGGCGATTAAGTTCAGAATTCATTCTTTCTTTTATCTCTTTTCCTCCCACATTTTCTAGCTTTTCTATGTAGTAAGTAATGCTTCTCTTTAAAAGATCAAGGAAAAATGTTTCGTCGACTTCAAGCAATACTATTTAGTGCATTTATGTTGCCTGGTCGTTACTGAATCAAGAAAATAGTGACGCCAATTTAAATGCTATTTTAAATCAATGCTTGTTTATTTCGCTGACCTCCCTAAAGTTAAACTATTTAACATACATCGAAGATAACTAAATCATTTATCCTTGTGATGTAGTTTTATCAGAGAGCTTCCCAGTAAGATTCTTAAATATTTTTCTGCAATAGGAGATTTTATAACAAAATATAGCTCTAACCATAATAAATGTTCACAGTGGATAATATATTTACTGTGACAGTATGAGCATGATAAAATAAAATAAGTTGATTCAATATATAAATCAATATTATCCGACAGATTGTCGCTGAGATAATTAATTAGATGCAGCTTTATGTTGGGAGGGAATGAGGAAAGAATCTCTTTGACCTGCATGACTGTTTGTATTTTCATCGTAATCTCTGCGCTATAGCGAAAATTCTTCATATAGTATAATGGATTTCTACCAATAACCTTTGCTACCATAGTCGATGATCAACATCATCTTCTTTTCGCCCTTTAGCAACGGTAAGTTTGGATATCTCATAATGCTTAACTAAAGTAGACGCAAGCTCTTCGTTTTCCTAAAGAACAGCTCTGATTTTAGGTGTTATAGTTTTCTGACGACGGACCCTTATTATAATGATATTTGCTTCAACTATATTAGCTTAGTAGCTATATTTGTCAATGAATATGGTTGTGCGATGGGAGGGGCTCCATATAATAGTTCTTGACCAAAGAACTTAGATAATTCTTGATTTTAATATTAAAAATAGTTAGTGAGGAGATGGTGTGTTGTGTACTTTTTAAAAGCTATTTTTTGCCTTAATTCTTAAGGAATTGTTTTATCTTTAGTAAGTATTTTAAACGTATAAAACGATTAAATTATTTCTAGAGAAATTTTATATATCTATTTAATAGATGAGCAGTGAATTGAAATAAATAAAATATTAATAATAAACTAATCATTAATAAATTAATTATAGTTTTAACCTTTTATTTCTTAAATAATAAATAAAGTACTGTTTTTTAAAAATATTTTTATTTTAAATGGGAAATATAAGATTTAATAATATTAAACTCATTAAAATAAAAAACTAATTTTTTAATCATAAAATGATTTTATGTAGTTATTAACTATTAATTAAATATAATATATAAAAGATAGTGATTAATCAATTTTAATTTTATTAGCTGCTAATAACAGCTATATAAAACTATTGTTTAATATGAATTTAGTAAAAGATACTTTTATAGTTAAATAACTAATGAGGTCTTGACCAGCAAGATAACTTCTTAAGTTAACAATTTATTCTATAAATAGAAATAACTAACATAATTATCTGTTAGCAACTTTTTTTTAAAAATCTCTTTAATTAAATATGAAGTAAATACCAAACTGCTGGTATAGAAAAGAAAACAATCATTGCTATAGAGCTTCTTTCTAATAGACTAAGTGGTTTATTATTGTTTTGATTTTGAGCATAGAGAAAGATAAATAAGCCAGGAATATAAAGAACAAAACATAAAAGTAAATTAATTGTTCCTGAAGCATAAAGTAACCATAGACCATATAAATTGGTTACTGCACCAATAATAAGTAATTTTTTATTAGCATGTTCAAAAGAAATTTTGATTAGAAAAGCACCAACTAAAAAATAAGGAACTAAAATCATTTCTGAGGCTATTTTTAATAAAATATTGTAGTTGCTACCACTCAAGCAAATTAATATTAATGCTAATTGTACGGCGCCGTTTGTAAACCAAAGAGATGAGGAGGGGGTGTTATTTTTATTTTGATATTTAAATATTTTAGGAAATGATCCATTGAGTGAGGAGATATAAGGAATTTCTGTTGCCATTATTGTCCAACTTAAATAAGTACCGCAAACAGAAATAATCAAACTTGCTGCAATGATAATCTCTCCATAATTTCCCATCATATTGATCATAAGTGATGCCATAGAGGGATTTTTCATTTCAGAAAATTCTGATCTTGGAACGATGCCTAAGGAAAGTAAAGTAATTACTATATAAATAGTTAAAGCTGAAATTACGGCAAGTAACGTTGCTAAACCAATATCTTTACGTCTTTGAGCACGCGCTGAAACAACCACTGCCCCTTCGATACCAATAAATACCCATAGTGTAATTAGCATAGTATTTTTAATTTGTTGCCAAATTGGTATACCCATTTCAATACCGGTAAAATCAAATTTAAAGATATCTATCTTAAACGCCAAAATAGCTAAAATGATAAACAGGCTAAGAGTAATTAATTTAGCTAAAGTTACTAATTTGTTGATCTCGGCAGCAGTTTGTGTACCTTTTAATACTAACCAATGAATGATCCATAGGAAGATAGATTCTCCAATCAAAGATTGCCAAGTATTGCCATCACCAAAAATGATATTATCTGAGTGATCAGTAAAAAAACTCAGAGCTGTAAAGACGATAACTAAATAGGAACCATTAGCGATAATAGCACATAACCAGTATCCCCAGGCTGAACAAAAACCAACTAGTTCGCCAAAGCCTTCTTTAGCATAAGAATAAATTCCTCCATCTAAATCAGGTCTAATACGTGAAAGCAATAATAAAGATATGGCAAAAAATAAAATACCGATACCTGTAATGCTCCAACCTATAATAAGTGCTAAGGGGCTAGCGATTTCAGCCATATTTTTCGGTAAACTAAAAACACCCGCTCCAACCATTGAGCTTAATACTAATGCGGTTAAAGCGGTCAAATTTAATTTTTTATTATTCAAAGAAATATCCTAAAATATATTTGTCATAATTTAGTTTATTTCACTAATAATAATTTTTCTATAAAAACCAAATTGACAAAATTAAATAGAAAAAAATTTAGTAAAATTTTACGGTTATGAAATATGATATGCAATCGTTAAATATGCATAAAAGAAAAAATACTTGTTTTTATAAAAATTATTTATAGATTTTGTCTATAATTCAAAAAACGGATAATTTAATTCATTAAAATTCTTACTTATTTAAGCATAATATATTATTGTAATTTTTATTATTAATTAGAAATTAATACTAATTATAACGCTACTGCATTATCTTGATATTCAGATAAGTTATATTAGCAAATTTGGTGTATGACGGTTAGAATAAGCTTTGCGATTATCCTTCATAAATCTATTCTCCATCCTCAAATTGGACGTTATTACCACCAAGAGTCAGCAAATAAAATCCTTTTGACCGGTTCTAACTTTTCTAAGAAAACGAGGGAGATCGGCTTAAATACCATTGAAATGGTTCTTTTTCTCGAAGCAAAGTACTTCGTGCGTCAGGATTCGTAACTTCACTGTTGCAAAAGTTAATTCAATCCGAATTCATCGTTTTTATTTATACCACTAGAATAAAGGAAGGTATAGAATTTCAGTAACTATTCTTGTTCTTTCTATAGATTCTTCATCGCTGGATGATATCTGCAAAACTATTGTAAACAAACATCATAAGCTTTATGATCGATATCACAGCTCTCTACTAGCCAGAGCTCTCTTAGCTAACCCTTAACTTTTGGTGCTGCATGCCGTTGAGTAATGGAAGCTTGCATATTATCTAATTTTATCTACCAATAACATTGCTGCTGCGTCTTTGGGAGCATCTTTGCCATTACATTGCACTCCAAAATTAATGCTATCATCTCCCGTAGCAAGTCAGGAAATAATATGGTTCAAGGCACATCGCTCGCGCGGTCATCCAGAAGTTAGCCAAGTTTCCCCCTTTTAGTTTTCAATAACCATCATTGATCGTAAGAAGCTTTCTACATCCATCCTCAGTACCGACAATATAACTATAGCAGGCTAAAGGAGATGAGCTGCTTAATTGAATGAGATAATATGCCTTTCAGCCAAGAAATAAACGTAGCGTGTATCGCTTAAATTACGCAGCTACCATTACCAATGGTCTTCAAGGCATCGACGTTTCAGTCTACTGATGGAGATTTTCTGCAGGGTGACAATGTGCTTTTTACCGAGAACTGCTCCAGAGCTTAATAAAAATCAGCGATGGAGATGTCTGACAGATAGTCAGCCATTGTAGCAATTCTTCCCCATTTTGCACGGTTTAGATAATAAAATAAAGAGTTGTTAAATTATATTCTGTTATCGCGACAATTCCCTAACTTTATATAATTTAATCTCAATATCTTAATATCATTCTGTATAGAGTTTGCTGTAGCAAATAATCGTTACGGACAACGCCACCTGACCACATGTGGATAAGGCGGCGGAGTTTAGCATGTTATCGCAGCATAACGTCTTCGATCTCCACCTCAACAGCGACGTCTATTATAACTACCTGACGATACCATTCATGAATGCGTTCATGCAAGGGATAAGAGATCGTATCTGGTTTTACGGATATTTATAAGGATAGATTTTCATGACATATATCACTCTGTTATTGAGATCATCTAAAATTAATCAGTCAGAGATACGTCACCATCTATGAAACTCATATACTAGAATTAAGGATAATTCCATAAAAATAAACAGCACTTTTTTCTTAGCTTTTTTAATTAGATTTTTATTTCTAGATCATTATATAGATATTTATCGCACATTCTTATTCATCAACTGTGGCTATTTCATGGATATACTTGATGGTAAGATATCCTAATAATTAGCTTCTGTCGTAAAGCAACTGCAATACATAAAATTATAAATTGCTCTTCAGGCCAAAAAACCTGAATATACTTTAGTTAAGCGTTATAAGTATATTAAAATTACCGTTGCTAAAGAAAGAAATAAGATGATATTGACGATCAGTTATGTTGGAAAATATTTTCGATAGAAATCTCTTATATTACATGAAGGATTTTTGCTATAGAGGTTGTCATAAAAAAGAAAACAGTTATAGATTAAAAGTTCTCCTTCTTGAGTCCCTGTTAACATAAATTGCATTTTAATTAGTTGGTTCGGCGATAATCTATTGATTAATCTCAATTAATACATTGAATCAATTTATTCTACTTTATCTTGCCCAAATATTATCATAGTGAATATGTTATCCTATGAGTAGAGGTTTATTTAGGGTTACAGCGATATTATTGCAAATCCACGATTGCAGAAAAAATATTTAACAATCTTCTTTGGAAGCCCTCTGGCGAAACTACATCAAAAGAATAAATAGTTTAGTTATCTCCAATATATCTTAAATAATTTTACTTTATAAGAGTCATAAAGTATATATGCATTAAATTCAAAACAGAGTTTAATTGGGTCACTGTTTTCTTGCTTCAGAATCGACAGTCAACATAAATGCATTAAGTGCTATTTGTTGAAATCAATAAAACATTTTCCATAAGTTCTTTAAAGAGAAGTGTTATATTCCAAAATAAGAAAAATAGAACCGCGGGAGAAGAGAAGATAAAAGGAAAGAATAAATCGCGATCTTAATCTTGATCCTAGATAGAACAGAGTTATGTAAGCGATCAGATTCTTGAAGAGTTTAATTCAGAGTTTACTAACCGTTTTTTGAGCTAACCATATCAATAAAAATTTCATCCTTTGATCAGATAAAGGATGATGTTAGAGAATTTTTCTAGTGACTATGAAATTAGTCATCATCGTATTAAGATTAGGTAATCATAAAGTTCTTGGTAAAAAAATCTAAGTTCAAAACTTATTCAGTTAATTAAAAGGATGGCTAAGTAGATTCCATTATTTAGGGTCATTTTATTTACTGATGAATTATCTGCGTGGAGAAGATTGTTTGAAATAATAACAATTGAAATACAGATATAATTACAAATTGTTATGCAAAAAAAAGCAATAATCTTTGCCAAGATAGTCTAATTATTAGAGTTATTAACAATAATTGTCCCAATGTTTTCTTATAAAAACACTAATTTAGTTAAATGCTGACTATTTTAGTAATTATTTTTATAAATTAATATCAAGTTTTAAGATATTTGACTAATGTAATTTTTTGACAAAAAATTATTTTTTTTCGTGGAAATTCGATAGATTATAGCTAATGATTACTATTTTAGTAGGTTTCAATAATGTTTTTCACTTAATATGATAGATATATAATATAATTAGTTATGTTTGCAGGTGAAGAAACATCAAGTAATCTTACTTTGAACTGGAAGGGATCATTATGCATATTGGTGTACCAAAAGAAAGAACTACCAATGAAGCACGCGTTGCAGTAACGCCATTAACAGTAAAAGAGTTAATAAAATTAGGTTTTTCTGTTGTCGTTGAACGAGAAGCTGGCTATCTTGCTAATTTCGAAGATGCTGCTTATGAGCAAGCTGGTGCTAAAATTGTTGAGCAACAATCTGCATGGAATGCAGATATTATTTTTAAAGTTAATGCCCCGTTAGAAGCTGAAATTCTGCTTATTAAAGAAGGATCAATATTGATTGGCTTCATTTGGCCAGCACAACAACCAGATTTAATGCAAAAATTAGCAGCCTGCAAAATTACCGTACTAGCAATGGATGCAGTTCCACGTATTTCCAGGGCACAGTCACTTGATGCAATAAGTTCTATGGCAAATGTTGCAGGTTATCGGTCAGTAGTAGAAGCAGCTTATCAATTTGGACGTTTTTTTACTGGTCAAATTACTTTAGCTGGCAAAGTACCGCCAGCTAAAGTAATGGTTATTGGTGCAGGAGTTGCCGGTTTAGCAGCAATAGCTACAGCAGGTAGGCTAGGAGCTATTGTGTGTGCATTTGATACCAGGCTAGAAGTAAGAGAGCAAGTACAAAGTATGGGGGCTGAGTATCTTGAATTGGACCTTAAGCAGGAAGATCTGGTACGTAGTGATGTTTATTCTAAAGAGATGTCTGAGGCTTTTATTCAAGCGGAAATGCTTTTACTTGCTAAGCAAGTAAAAGAGGTGGATATTATTATTACCACCGCATTGATATCAGGAAAACCTGCACCAAAATTAATTACAAAAGAGATGGTTAATTCGATGAAGTTTGGTAGTGTAATCGTTGATTTAGCAGCGAAGTCTGGCGGTAATTGTGAGTTAACCAAAGCAGATAAATTAATAGTTACTGATCATGAGATTAAAATTATTGGCTATACCGATTTACCAAGTCGTTTACCAACTCAATCCTCGCAATTTTATGCGACTAACATCGTTAATTTAATTAAGCTACTTTGTAAAGAAAAGAATGGTAAACTAATCATTAATTTTGATGATATTATTATACGCGCTGTCACTGTTATTAAAGAAGGGAAAATTACCTGGCCATCCCCTCCTATCCCACTATTTCAACAACCGAAAATAAAAAATCAACTAATAAAATATGAAGAAAACCTGGCAGAGAAAAAAATTTCTTTTTGGTTTAAATATATCTCTCTATTGTTGACGATTATACTTTTTAGTAGTTTTGCACATATAGCACCTAAAGAATTTTTTTCTCATTTTACCGTATTTGTGTTGGCGTGCATTGTTGGCTACTACGTAGTATGGAACGTCAGCCATTCACTGCATACACCGCTTATGTCAGTAACCAATGCGATTTCTGGTATTATTGTAGTAGGCGCATTGTTGCAAATTGGCAGTGGCGGTTGGGTCACTTTCTTCTCATTTATTGCAGTACTTATAGCTAGCATCAATATTTTTGGTGGATTTACAGTCACACAACGTATGCTGAAAATGTTTCGTAAAGGATGAGGAGTTTAAATGATATCGAGCGGAATGGTAACAGCGGCATATATCGTAGTGGCTATCTTATTTATTTTTAGCCTGGCTGGTTTATCTCGTCACGAAAGTTCTAAGCGTGGTAATATATTAGGTATTATTGGAATGGTAATCGCTTTAATTGCAACAATTTTAGGTCCAGATTCGCATAATATTAGCTGGATGATTATTGCAATAATTATTGGTGGACTTATTGGCGTTCGTTTAGCAAATAAAGTATCTATGACTGAGATTCCAGAATTAGTTGCTATTTTGCATAGTTTTGTCGGTTTATCTGCTGTTTTAGTTGGTTTTAATAGTTTCATTTCCCATGATGTATTCTTAAATAGAAGAATGGAAAATATTCATCTGATAGAAATCTTTCTGGGTATTTTTATTGGTGTGGTAACGTTTACTGGTTCAATTGTTGCTTATGGTAAATTATGCGGAAAAATTCACATTAAACATTTAACGATTCCTAATCGACATAAAATTAATTTATTGACGTTATTAATTTCATTAATTTTACTATTTGTTTTCGTAAAAACAACAGCTACTGGATTGCAAATATTTATTTTATTAATGATGACCATCATTGCTTTAGCATTTAGCTGGCACTTAGTTTTCTCAATTAGCGGTGCAGATATGCCAATTGTGGTATCAATGTTGAATTCTTATTCAGGATGGGCTGCTGCTGATACTGGCTTTATATTGAGCAATGACTTGCTAATTATTACGGGTGCATTAGTAGGTTCTTCAGGTATGATTTTATCTTACATTATGTGTAAAGCCATGAATCGCTCATTTATAAGTGTTATTGCTGGCGGGTTTAACACTAACGGGATATTAGTGAATGATAAACATAGCCTGGAAAATTATCGTGAAACTACAGTAGATGAAGTTGCTGAACTTTTAAGAAATTCCAATTCGGTGATTATTGTTCCCGGTTATGGTATGGCGGTGCTTCAGGCTCAATACCCTATTCATGATATTATGATAAAATTACGTGAAAAAGGAATTAATATTCGCTTTGCTATCCATCCTGTTGCAGGACGTTTGCCTGGTCATATGAATGTATTATTAGCTGAAGCGAAAGTACCTTATGACATTGTTTTTGAATTCGATGAAATAAATGATGATTTTTCTAGTACTGATACGGTATTAGTGATTGGAGCAAATGATACTGTTAATCCAGCAGCACAATATGAACCTAATAGCCCAATAGCCGGTATGCCAGTTCTAGAGGTTTGGAAAGCGCAAAATGTTATTGTATTTAAACGCTCAATGAACACTGGCTATGCAAATATTCAAAATCCGTTATTTTTCAAGGAAAATACCCAAATGCTATTTGGTGATGCAAAAATAAACGTAGAAGCTATTTTGCATGCTTTATAAGTTTATTAATAATAAGATCCCTATTTTATAGGATTATTTAGCTATTAATAATTTATTAATTTTTAGCCAGATAAAATTGTTTAGTTTAATGCTCAATAAATTATAATTTAATTTATCAATAGTCTATTCACCAGTTTTGTATAAAAATTCCGCTGAAATATCTGTTTTTCCTAAAACACTCAATACAAGAATACCTGCATGTAATTTATCATAAATTTCAGGAATTTTCTCAGAGTATCCTTCATAACAATATGAATATATTTCATCAATAGTAAATCTTTGCCTTAATGTCTTCATTGCAAGAATAATATTGCCCTCTAAGGGATTGAATATAGATTTCATATTAAAATCAAGTAATTAGCAATATTTATTGGTAAGATAGAGAATAATATGCTATAAGAAGATGAAATATATGGATTTTTAATAATTCTATAACTAATATTTTCCGTTTACTGGATTAGTTTATAAATTAATTGAAAGAATTATAAGCACTATTATTAGACTACATTTTATTCTTTATCATCTACTTAGAAAAGTCATCTACGTAGTAGATGTTTATTAAGGGATAGTAAATAATCATGGTATGAAAACAGTCATTTTGATGCGTTATTTTAATAATAAATCATTTTTATTAGCAATAACTTATTTAATAATCGCTTCATAAGATTTATTATTTCATATTACTTTGATTTCAAAGTTAATGTCGACTTATAAATAGAAATCTGTTTGTTGTTTTATCCATACTTTTGCTGATTAATAATGTCCTTTTATATAGCTTTATGTTTTTCAGTAGAAAATAAGGTTATTATCTCATAAGAGATAACATTAGATGAGTAAGGAAGTCTTAATGCATCCATCATTGTGTTCCTACTATATGTTTGCTCCAAATCAATTACATAGGTCTTCGTATCGCTCCTACTTATTGTAATGTGACTATTCAGGAATATAATTAAAAGTAAAATCTTATGATAATGAGGCTCCATCGTCAAGCAACTACACACCTAAATTAGTATTGCTCTTCAGATCAATAAAGAGCCTGCATCTATTTTAGCTAAGCATTATACATACCTGAACTTTACTGTTCCTAAATGATAAAAACAAGAAGATCTTGAGATCATACCCATTTCTCCATTGTTTTCTGATGACGTTGTTTTCCACTCAAGAATCCATAATCGTTTTCTACGAAACGTTTTTTATTTTGCCGATCTGTTGCTAACAGTTGTATGCAGATTTCTAAATCCTGTTGTATCTTAATCTGGCCTAAATCGATGTTTACGAAGTAAAGATATGGAATTTTCATGCAATAAAAACAGAAATCCTTAAAGCCTAAGCAATAAAGTGTTTAAAAACTACGAGCCTGATTATTTGTACGTAGATCTGAAATATCTTCTGCAAATAAAAAAGGAAACTTCACGATATTATTTTTAGTAGGTTATAGATCGTGCTATTCAATGAGTTTTTATCTGTCTTTATAAGATCAATGCTGGGCGCTTCTTATGTAATCTTAACCAACCATCTTTAATCCCTATCCATCATGTACTTACACAATGGTAAAGAATTTATAAATTGACTTTTGGTTTATGAAAACGTTCAATTACCGAAAAACAGAAGTTTGCCAGTTCGTGTACAAGACCTTGGAATAGAACGTCACCTTAGTTTATCGAAAAATTATCAAATAAATCGTATGGTGAAAAGTGATTTAATTAGGACATAGAAATATAACCTGCAAAACAATCATTTCAATTTTGCTAATAGGATTGATTTTCTTGATCTATTTGTAAGTGAAAGTTTCATTAAAGTGTGCATTCTTTTATCTAATGCTCTAATTTTAGAGATATTAATCTAGGTTTAGCTTAATAAGACTCGTATTTTTCATTTTGTCCATTCTTTTTAACAATAATTCTATTGCCTATTTACCAACTACGCGTTGATAAAAATAAGTTTGTCCGCCACATAAAATACATTTATATACATCTATAAAAAGAAATCCTTTCATCAGGACAACGAATCCCTAATTTTTTCGTTTTTTTTTGCGAACCGTCATCTTCAAGGCTTTTATACCTTCGATAATAGTGTGTCTAATTTATGATTTTATAAGAAATTATAGTAATACAACATCTTAGAATTCCTAGCCAGATATGGCTAATATAAGCCTATGATCATCTTTTTCTGCGTCATGGTAAACGAGGGGTTTATTCTTGTACAGTTACTGTGATAAGTCCAGTTTCTTATAGTGATGATGCACTAACTATCTTGTAATATCACAGTTTTAATGCGAATATTAGGGCGTTGTTTAGTGTTTAAGGTATTTATGCTGCCACATTCTTTTGTCTTTTTAGCGAAATGCAAGTAACGTCCCGTGTTATTCCTTAAGATGATGCTGTCACTGTTTTCTAGCACGGGTATCTATCCAGGACAATAAGAGTATTGAAATTTATTAGGTTATAGTTCTGACACAGCAGTCAATGACACAGCACTTCACTAAATTTCTCCCCCTCATCCCATTCTTTATTTTTAAAAACAGATCACACCATGCAGCATGTTTAATTACCCAGATCGCCACAGATTACGGAGATATAAACATTGTGGATATTGATTGAGTTGCTGATCACAAGTGTATAGTGCATGAAAAATATCAATTTTTGATACCCTGTTTGCATAATTACTTATAGCATAGCGTCTGGGGTTTTGCTGCTAAAAATAGAGCGTTGAGTAGCAGACAGTTATTGTTGAAAAGCCAAAGAAGATGAAGTATACTGAAAATAATATGGTGCTAGTCGCAGTTGATAAAATTATGATCTTCTGTGCTAACCACTGCTAGATAGCTTTAAAGCTGCATAAAAACTGCAAGCTTTCGATGTACAGATTTGCTAGAAAAACGACAGTAAAAATATTAAGAAGAGGTATAGAGCAGTAGGACTAGAAACTTTTATGGTATAAAGTGTTTCATGTACGCATTCTCTTGATAGAATCGACTGATTCATCAGTTGACATTTTCATCGTTTCTTTAAGAAAAGATACTAACGGCCATAATCAATGCTGAAAATTAGTCTAGTTTTTTGGAATGCATATCTGTGTAAATTATCTTCTGGATATCTTGTCAGAGATATAGAAATTGTCATCCTCTCCGGAATTCGTTAATGTGTTTATATTCCCCAACCAGTTATTTTTATGTTTGCTACAGAGACAAACAAGACGAGGAATTATCTCTAGTTATCTATAAGTAATGAATTCATCGACAAGCATACTTTCAATCATTACCATTCAATGCAATTGAATCCAGCGTTGTCAGCTTTGAGCTCTCCTCTCTGTGTTATTTAAAACTTCGAATAATCCTGACTAGATGTGAATAATATTGCATCAATAAAAATTGGGACCGAGTTCAGATACATTCCTGTATGACCTCCATTTTGAGAATCATAAAAATTTAGTCAGTTTGTCATCATTAATTTCGGTAATGATATCATAAAACGCTTTGAATAAATAGTCAATTATAACATGTAAATTATGTGTTGTTTTCTTGATTTAACTGGTTTCGATCTCTAGGAGACTTATTTCGAGCCATCTGGCTGAATTCCTGAAAATTAATATATTGCAGAGTATAAAACAGTACTCAAAGATTATGAATATCTACGAAGTAGCATATCTGTTCGCCGCTCATAGAATAGTTGTCCTGCATTTTTTTCTTTTATCTTCTTCTTTTCTCATATTTTCTACCTTTCTTATGTGGAATATAACACTTCCCTTTAAATAATTTAAGGAAAAATATTTCATTGACTTCAATAATAATAGACATAATACATTTATGTTGTCTGTCGACTCTGAAGTAAGGAGTCAGTGACGTCATATAAACGCTGTTTTCAAATCAATGCTTATTTGTTTCGCTAATCCTATAAAATTAAGCTATTCAACATACATTCAAGATAACTAAACCATTTATCATTGTAATGTAATTACGCCATAGGATTTCTAGTTAGATTGTTAAATCTCTTCCTATAATCGGGATTTTGCAATGATATCGTTGTAATATTAATTAATATCTCTAGTAGATAACATAGTTATTCTAGCATAATAGGTAGAATAAAGTGAAATAAGTTTCTTTAATATATAAATCGATGTCATCCGACAGATTCTTATCTAGTCAACTAATAAGACACAACTTTATCTTGAATAAAGAGTGAGGAAAAGTCTCTTTGATCTGTATGGCTGTTTATTTTTATGTCAACTGTTGTAGCGAAAACCCTTCATGGAATATGAAGATTTTATATTAACAACCTTTGCCAACATAGTCGATGATTAATATCATCTCATTTTTGTCCTTTAGCAAAGGTAAAGTTCGGAAAATGACATAACACTTAGTTAAAGTAGATGCAGCCTATTTGTTAACCTGAAAAACAGTTTTTATTTTAGTGTTATAGTTGCATGACTATGGATGCTCATTATTATGATATTTATATTCAACTATGTTCATAAATAACTATATTTCCATGAATATAGTTGTGCAGGAAGTTTTATATAATGATCCGGGATCATTATTTAGTAATAAATTAACGAGTTATTTTTATTTTTGAGGTATGAGGTTTCGAAGAGATGCCGGCGGCATCCTACTGATTAATTTTGTGTATGATTTCAAGATCAAAGAATAATATGCCATAAAAATTCTACTCTACAGGTTATTAAGGAAATCAGGGATTATCGTAATCCCTTTCATAAACTCATCCGTAATGCTAACAGGAAGCTGATAGTCTCCGCTGTTGAATCGGAGCTTGAAGTCATGCTATAGTAGCATACTCAACACTGCCTTGTCAACGGACCGGCAACTAGTAATCCGTAACAGTTATTTGCTACAGCCAACCTACAAGACGAGTATTAATAATATCAAAATTAAAGTGCCTAATGTCAGGGATCACAGTAGCAACAGGATATGCATTAACAGCTGATTGCTGCCGTCTTATCTGAAGCGTATAAAAAGCGGTGAAGAGTTGTTACTATACTTTTATACTTACAAGCTTATATCCACCGATTATTTTCACGAAGCTCTGGAGTAGTTCTCGATAAAAACTAGATACTCTCTACAGAAAAACCATCAGCAGACTAAAACAGTAATATCTTGAAGAGTACAGGCAATAGTAGCTGTGTAATTTAAGCGATATGCGCTACGTTTAGTTCTTGTCTAAAAATATGTGCTATCTGCTAAACATGTTGATCGGCCATCACCTGCTGGTAAAATTGTCATCACTGCGCATGAAAATAAGGAACTCATTACAGTCGAAGATAGTTATCGATAACTAGAAGCAAACTAAATTGAACATTTCAATGACCTAAAAGCTCGTTATTTAACTGTATTTTCTAGGTTTGCTATGGAAGATAGTTCTATTTGTTTTGTATATAAGCAAAGATATGTTCAGGAATGCAGCACCTAATCCCTATTAGGTAAACAAAATAGCTAATATGCTACCTTTATTCTTCAAAGACATGTAACTGAAAATTAAGGTTGAGCTGCGAGAGTTTTGAGTACTAGAGAGCTATAATGTTAATGATTATAGCTCTCGATGTTTTTATTTGCAATGCTTTCAATAAAATATTCTAAATCGATAAGGAAGCTGGAGAATAATTGAATAGCACAGCTGTCATTCTATGACTTCCCGTAAGCACACTGATGTCAGTAAGAACGACGAATTTGAATTGAATTGGCTTTTGTAACAGTGATGGGTATAAATCTAACATGCGAACTATTTATGGTTCAAGGAAAATAAACATTTTAATGGTATTGAAGCTGCTTCCGTTTCCCTCAGAGAAAGCTAAAACAGCAGCTAAGGGATTTAAGTTGATTAACCCTTCCAGTAAACAAGATATAATTTAAGGATGAAGAACAGATTTATGAAACATTAGAGGTGCAGCCTGACTTTCGTATACAAGATATTTGCTAATAACTTTTTCCTGTGATCTTCAAGACATTGCTGTTTCAGTCTGTTGATGATCTCTTAGATAGAAAGAAGACTCCGCATGTGCTTTTTACTGAATAGCGATCCGATCTTCGTGAAATTCTAGGTGGATAATCCGTAGAACATCTATGGTAACAACTCTTCACCGATTTTCCAATGCTTCAGATAAGGTAGTAATGAGCTCTTTAAGTATATTCCGTTGCCTCTGCGATTCCTTTAACCTTAGGAAAAATTTAATCTCAACATCGCTTATACCTATTTTATATGCTTTATATGCTTCGTTGTAGAAAATAACCATTACGGATAACGGCTTAATTTGTCAACAAGGCGGCGTTTTTTAGGATCTTCATTACAATATAGATTTGAGCTCCTCCTTAATAAGCGAGCGGTGCCTATCAACTGCCTGGCACCATTATAGATGAGTTTATACAAGAAAAAAGATCATCAAGTGATATCTTGCTTCTCGAATAACCTTAGGGTAGACTTTTTATAGCATATTATTATATTTTCTTGAAATCATCAATAAAATCAATCAGGTAGTGGATACATCGCCATCATCTCAAAAACCCCCAAACCAAAAATAAGAGTAACTCTTTCTTTCTCTTACCAGGAACGAATAGTATAATTGTTGGAGGAATATATCTGTTTTAATAAACATGGATAATTTGGATCAAATAACGTAATGAATTTATACTTTATTGCATGAAGTAATTTTATTGCAGCATAAATCGCTTTTAAATTTTTATGAGTAAATTCTATATTTTGATGGGTTGATAACCTATCATATGGTAGAAAAGAAGCGAGTTTAAAATTATTAATACAATGAGATTCTCTAGAATTACAGCAGCCTTGACAACTAAAAGCTGTGAAATCATCCTGATATGTAGACATATTCGTTAAATCCATATACTTTCTAGACTTAATTGGCAATAAGTGTATTTCATTTATAACTAATATTGTCAATCATAATGAAAAATGTCTAAAATAGGTATTAAATAACTTTTACTTTTTGGATATAGCTTTAAATATTTATGTCAGTATTAAATATATTACATTACCCAGATAAACGTCTTCGTAAAATTGCAGAACCAGTAAAAAAAGTTAATGCAGAAATACAACGTATTATAAATGATATGTTTGAAACGATGTATGAAGAAGGAGGTATTGGTTTAGCCGCAACACAGGTTAATATTCATCAAAGAATTATTCTTATTGACGTTTCGAAATCTCGTAATGAAAAATTAATACTTATAAATCCTGTTATCTTAGAAAAATCTGGTAAAACGGGAATTAAAGAAGGTTGTCTTTCTGTACCGGAAGAGCGAGCATTTATACCTCGTTCAAAACGGCTAAAAATTAAAGCCTTAGATATCAATGGTAAAGAATTTAAATTAGAAATAGATGATCTACTTGCTATCTGTATTCAACATGA
This sequence comes from Arsenophonus sp., assembly GCA_046530735.1. Lineage (GTDB taxonomy): Bacteria > Pseudomonadota > Gammaproteobacteria > Enterobacterales > Enterobacteriaceae > Arsenophonus. The sequence continues at coordinate 64,788 of JBHEQV010000010.1, read as the reverse complement.
AATAGATCATCTAAATGGCAAATTATTTATTGATTATCTTTCTGCATTAAAACGTCAATATATTAGGTGCAAAATTAAAAAGATTGAACGTTTAAAAGAAAAATAGCTAAATAATAATTACCATCTTTTTAAGATGGATATCTTTACGTATCAGATTGTCTATGAATTATTTTTATAAGCATCTTAAATTTAGAACACAAGATTTAGCTGTATTATTTAATATCAAGAAAAAATACAAAATTCTTTACATTATGACAAAACCTGCTAACTAGTTAAAAGATGGAAAAATTAATATAAAACAAAGTAAAAACGCTAGTTAAGAAAAGAATATTTTTTTAGCCAATAACTTTAAAAACATTAAAAAATTAGTTTTTGCTTAAAAAACAAGCGAGGAATGTATCATGGTTATTGTCGCATATAGCATAATTTTATCTGAAATTATATTAAATATGCTATCAAGGCGCTGCCTTATTGTCAGATTACTCTGCATTGATATGTTTTGCTGTACAATTAGGAATTATATTGATCAGTATTAGGTAGTAATATTCCATTAACCTATTGAAATTAGTTCAAAGTTAAATCTGAATTATTTAAAAAAGCCATCTTATATTCCAAGATATAAGAATTAGATATAATGCTTCCTTTTATGGGCTGAATAACATTCCATCATTAAAGATGGATAAATATAGATTAGGATAATAATTAATAACGTAATTAAATTACAAAAATAATAAGTGATTATTATGATCTTGCATACATTTATGTTGTTATTTTTAGGATGAGGTTTTACCTGCAATTTCGGTAAGTTTATACATATCATTAATTGTGATATATTTACCTTTAACACTGAGAGTGTTAGTTTTTTGAAAACGACCTAACAGACGGCTAATTGTTTCAACTGTTAATCCAAGATAATTACCAACATCACCTCGAGTCATCGTTATGCGTAATTCTTTAGCTGAAAATCCACGCTGAGCAAAACGGCGTGATAGATTATAAATAAAAGCAGCTAATCTTTCTTCAGCATTTTTTTCGACAACAGTAATATCATTTCTTGATTATCTTTAATTTCACTGCTCATTAATCTCATTACTTGCTGTCGCAAATTAGGTATTTTACCTGACAAATCATTGAGTATTTCAAAAGGAATTTCACAAATCATTGAAGTTTCAATAGCTTGAGCAAATCTTAGATATTTATTATTAATGATAGCATCAAAACCAACAAGATCACCAGCTAAATAAAAATCGGTAATTTGTTCATCACCTTCATCGGTAAGGGAATAACTTTTTATGGTGCCTGATCGGATTCCATAAAGTAATTTAAATTCATCACCTGCTTTAAATAGTGTATGTCCTTTTTGAATTGGTTTTTTACGTTCTACAATATTATCGAGTTTATGCAGTTCATGTTCATTTAAAGTATATGGAATACAAAGCTTGTTAACACTGCAGTCCTGGCAGTGGATAGCGCAGCAACCAGATTGGATTAGGCGAACAACGCGTTTTTCTGGGATCAGATTACTAGACTCATTATGATAATAAATATTGATTTTTATCAATTTTAACACTTACTTTATGTTAAGTAAAAGAATTAATAATTAGTTATTTTTTTATTTAACTAATATTATTAATATAAGTAAGTTCACTTAACAGTTATTTATTTTATTTAAGCTGATTATTATTTTTTATATCAATAATAGAATAATAAAAAATTTATTAGCAAATTTAATGTATGTGATAAAGGAAGTAGGCTATGCTCTGATCTGATACTTCATGAATCTGTTCTCAATCCTTAAATTGCACATTATTTATCACCAGAATTAAAAGGTTAACTCTTCCTTGGTCGATTCTAGTTTTTCTAAACGGACGAGAGCAGCTTAAATGCTATTGAAATGTTTGTTTTCTCGAACGACACCTCTTTAATGCATACGCTTCCGTATCCTCAACTATCACAAAAGCTGATTCAATTAAATCATCGTTCTTATTGACGCCAACTTGGCTGACAAGAGAAGCCATAGAATGCTAACCATTCTTCTCAATCTTTCTTCAACTTCTTTATAGCTGGCAGAATATCCTAAAAACATTGCCAACAAAACATCAATGGATTATTAGCGGTATTAGGGCTATCATGTTAACCATGATCTCTCGCAGATTACCTTAATTTTCAATTGCATACTTTTAGGAAATGAAACCAGTGCATTAGCTCTTTGTTTTTGTACACCCAATAACACATTGATTCTGCGTATACTGAAATATCTTTGCTATTATATTCTAAAAAATAAAGCACCGTTTCCCCGTAGCAAGTCAGTAAATATGGTTAAGGAGTGCAATGCTCGTAGCCAATCCAGAAGTTCAGTCCAGTACAGTTTTTGACTCTTGATAAGGATTTTTTACAGCAATCTAGCTGGTTACTATCCATGCAGGGTCTTCGATAATGAGCAGCAACTAAAAGCGATCAGTTTTCTTGACAGGATGGCATATAATACCTTCATATAAGAAATAAATGTAACGCATATCGCTTAAATTACGCAGCTATCATTATGAATCCTCTTCAGGAATTTTTGTTTTAATCTGATGATGATAGTGCAGAGAGATCATGTTTTTTTACTAAGAATCGCCGAATAGCTTCGTAAAATCACCACTTGGGGATATGCGTCGCAGTTATTCAATTACGGTAACAACTTTTCGATATTTTTGCGCGGTTTAGATGTGGCAGTAATAATAACCTGTTAAAATATATTCTGTTGCCGTTCCGATCTCCTTACATTAGGCACTTTAATCTCAATATCCCAATAATAGCAATTTTTTATGGTTCGCTTTGGAAAATAACCGTTATGATTGACGACATGAGCGTCTATTGACAAGCTATCGGCGTTAAAAGCATATGTTGATCAGTATAGCTTGAGCTCCGATCTCAACAGTGGTGCTTATTATCTCCCTGCAAATCATTACAGATAAGTTAATGCCAAGGGATGCCAGATAATATCTGGTTTTATAGATAGATATAGGCTAGACTTTTCATGTCATATCATCTCTCTGTTGTTGAAATTATCAATGAAATCAATCACCAGAATAAGCCGGCATCTCCAAAACTCCATATATTAAAATTAGGATAACTCACATATCGATGTTTTATTAAAAACAATGCTTGCTATTGAAATTATTAAATCTGCGTACATGTCCGGAAAATCTTAATTCCACTAAATTACTATTAATAAAACTACTAAAATCACATTTACTTGTTAAGGTTATTATCTCAAGTGTCAAGTTCTCCTGATGATTTTGAACTTATGCAGTTCATTCAATCACTATTAGATCTATTTCAATGCCAGAATTAGAAATTAATGATTGGTTTTTTAGTATTTGTAAAGAAGGTTCCAATCTTGAAAAGACGATAAAGTTTGTGATTTAGTTGCTGGTGGTAGATATTTTGAATATTGTATGTTACATGAAGTTATAGTTTTATCTGTTAGTGATCTCACTTATATTGAAACGGCAGAAGGTGCCAGAAAATTTTTTATTGGTTGGCTAATGTTTACAAATTTGTCAACTTAAAAATGAAACTGTTCTCGTCAATGGTAGAATTTCTAGTATTTTTAGCGTTGCTTATATTACCTGTCACATTCAGGAAGATAGTATGATTTTTTTAATAATCAATTTAATTTAAATCAATTAATCATAGATTGCAATGGAGTTTACTACTGAATACTAATTCAGGTATTCCTGATTGTAGAGTTAAATATATCGATGCAGCGATTTCAAGCTCTTGAGCGGAATTGAAATAATGGTTTTTCGGCTGATTTCTGTAATTCTCTCATTATATTTCTCAACCAAACTATTTATTTGAGAATACCTCGAGTTAGTTAAAGTCGGTGTTATATTAGAAATATAGAACGTTATACGTGAGTATAATATCTATGCTGTTTCAATGATGTTTATAACTTTAGTGCTGTTTTATACTCTTCTGTATATTAATTTTATTTATGTTAGAAAAGGTTATTGCTTTGCTAATATAGCAAAGTGTAGCCACATCTGCATTTCAATTGTTCTGGTTCAATCAATCTTCTTTAGGTTAGATAATTTGATAAATAAAATAATTTCCTTATAATAGTAATTTATTTAGCCATCCTTTTAGTTTATTGATATAGTTATTTATAAATTAAATTATAGAATTCTTATTAAGAACTCTCTAGTTATCCAACTATTATTAGATAATTGTGACTAATTAATGCTAGCTGGCAAAAGTTTTGTACGATTTTATGCTCAATAAAAGTAAAAGTTGAACTCTTTATTAATAATTAGCTAAAGAAAACAGCTAATACACTCTGCATTAAATTTTTTTTTAAGAATCTCATTGCTCACATGACCTTCTTAATCTCGGGCGATTAAGATCGAGATTTAGTTTTTCCTTTTTATCTCCTCTTTTTGCCTTTCTACCTTTTCTATGTGAAAAGTTGATGCTTCCTTTTGAAAGCTTCAGGAAGAAATATTTTGTTGATTTCAATAATACTACTTAGTGCATTATGTTTACTGTCGACGCTGAATAAAATAAATAGGAACTAATGCTACATAAACTTTGTTTCAAATCAATATCTGTTTATTTTTCTAACTTCACTATAAAATCAATCTATTAAACATAGATTGAATATAACTAAGCCATTTATCTTTAAAATAATCTCGTTAGAGGACTTCAAGTAAGATTATTAAATATTTTCTTGAAATTGTGGATTTTAAATAAAAATTGCTGTAATTATTAATGAATATCTACAGCGGATAACATGTTCATTGTAACAATATTATGCTCAGAATAAAGTAAAATAAGTTGCTTTAATATATAAATTGATATCATTCGATAGATTATCACAGAGAAACTAATAAATGAGATGCAGCTTTATATTAATAGGAGGTGAGGGAAAAGTCTCTTTGATCTGCATTACTGTTTTATTTTTCATGGCAACTTCTGTAGAAAAAAATCTTTTATACAGTATAAGGAATTCTGTCAACAACTTTTGACAGAACATAGCCAATCATCAGTATTATTTTGTTTTACCCTTTAATAATGATAAATTGGTATATGCCATAACGCTTAGGTATAAATTAGATGCAAGTTCTTTGCTTATCGGAAAGGGCAGCTCTGATTTTTAGATGTTGTAGTTGCCTGACGGTGAGGTTCTTTTATCATAATTATATTTTATCCTAAATTATATCCATCAGTATCTATCTTGCATGAATACTCCAGCGCAACGAGGATCTGAGGATATTATTCAGGATAAAACAGTTAGAAAAAATTTTTTATCCTAAAAATATTTACTATTATTGATTCAATAGAAAAATGAAGATGGCAACTTTTGTGCTGATATAAGTATTTCTATACGACAAAGATAGTAAATTTTTTGAAAAAAATAACTGAGTATACACAAAATAAAGGGGTCTAATATAGTGGTTGACTGATTGGTGGTGATTATCTTAATAAAGATTAATAAATTGCTGCTAAATTTGGCTGTATGATTTAAGTCAATATGATGCGTGATATCTTAGCATTTAAATTTAATCCCATTAGTAGTTAAAAACTTAGTTTTTATTTTTATTGGTTCAATAATTTGAGCAAGAACTTTAGTGGAAAATAGCAATTATAACAAGTTTAAAAATAAGATTTGGTCATTAATTAATTCAGGTGAAATAAAACTCATTACTGCTAAAACTTATCCATTAGAACAATTAGAAAAGGAATTTTTTATGGAATAAAGTGCTTTAATTGGCCAATTAGTATTAGTTAATAGCAATTTTGCTATTAGCATTTTTGATAAATTTTATTTTCTTGAGAAATAATCAATGATTAAATTATATATAATAAACAGTTTAGTTACATAAAATTACTTCTTATATTATTACCTTTATCAATTAGTTTATGATAAACAAGCCTCGTTAGGATAGTATCCAAGAAAGATATTATGGCTTATTTTAAGTAAGTAGAATAAAAATGTTTACTGTCATCGCTTAAAAATAAATTGGTCTATGCTCGACTAGCTATCCTAGTTGAGATTATTAAAACTATTGTTTAAGAACGATGGAACTAAAATAATAGGACTATCCACTAAATATCCTATATTAGGATGGTAGAAATATTTATTCTGCTACAAGTAATGAACAATATTTAGTTAAAAAATTTTATCAATAGGATCAGGATCTTGTTACGGTATTAGGAAATCCTAATCATTTTATGTTTTATTTAAACTAATAAAATAATGAATTATTTATTGTACTTGAAAATGAATCACACTTTACTATTAAAAATAGTAAAGTGTGAGGGATTATTGCGTTCCTGTAAGATTGTTATTCAGCCTCAAAGTTATTATCACATGATAATAACAGTATTTTTTGTATTTATAATATTGTTCTCACTGGAGAAGCGATTAATAACTTTGTTAGTAATTAGCTATTCGTGTGGTTTGTGTTTATTATTTTATAATTGATATATTTAAAGGTAAGTTGGCACATTTTTTCTTAAAAAAATCGATTTATTTATCAATTTTTATCATATAGTTATTTAACATAGGTAAAAATTATTAAATTAATAGTAAAAAAAATTAGACATGATACTTTTATTTTTATATATTAAATATATCAAATAGAAGGGAGAAGTAAAATGTCTTTAGTTAATACAGAAATTAAACCTTTTAAAAGTATCGCCTTTAAAGATGGAAAATTTATCGATCTATCTGAAAAAGATATTAAAGGTAAATGGAGCATTTTTTTCTTTTATCCTGCTGATTTTACCTTTGTTTGTCCAACTGAATTAGCTGATTTAGCGGATCACTATGAAGAATTCAATAAACTTGGTGTAGAAATTTATTCTATTTCAACGGATACTCATTTCTCTCATAAAGAGTGGCATAGTCACTCAAGCACGATTGGTAAAATTAAATATACCATGATCGCTGATCCAAGTTGGATATTGACGCGTAATTTTGAAGTGATGCGCAAGTATCAAGAAAATGATGAGCAAAAAGAATTAGGATTGGCAGATCGTGGTACGTTTATTATTGATCCGAATGGCATTATTCAAGCAGTTGAAATTACTACGGAAGGTATTGGACGTGACACATCTGATTTATTACGTAAAATTAAAGCTGCGCAATATATTGCAAGCCATCCAGGGGAAGTCTGTCCAGCCAAATGGAAAGAAGGGGAAGCAACATTATCACCTTCACTTGATTTAGTAGGAAAAATTTAGTTAAAAATATTGTAAGTAATTTTACTATAATCGGGTGATTAGCACTCATTTTTATGTATAGATCAATGTTTGATAGCAACATGAAATCTTAACTTAAAGTATATTTATAAAATTGCTTCAGTCGGTTAAGTTGATATAGTAATTTTAAATAAAAGTGAAAAGTATCCCGAGATAAACTCTCTATTATAAGACAATTAGTGTTAGTTAACATAACTTTTATTAAAGACAATAACTTAGTAGGTACGTAAATCTTTATTTTTAATTACTAAAATCCGGGTAAAGATAGTAGATTATAGTTTTCTTGTTTGTTGTTTATCCCATGAATTTACCTGATTAGTTTTAGCATTATTGTAAGTTGGGTATTCATTCTGTAAAAAAAAGAAACGCAGGATATTAGATTATACCCGTCAATTAGATTGAAAGTTTTACTTTGAAACTTATAATTAATAGTCAAAGCATAATTATAAGTACTTTAGTAAAAATTTAAATTTAATAGCAGTTTTAAATCATAATATTATGCATATACCATCGATTGTGCTATTTTTAGTTTGAAGTTCAGAAACTAAATATTACGGGCAGTGCCTTTCGTTGTTTCTTAATGATGAAAAGTTTGAGCAGGGGGAAGGGAAAAGGGGTGCACAGATAATCTTAAGTGATAAGATCATTAAAATTTATCTTAATACTAAAAATATTGTTTAAAAACTAAACCACCAACTGCCTTATTATGTCTTGGTTGTTGATTATAACCGCCACACTGGTACTTCAGTTTCTATTTATGTGGCTTATAAAGGTTATAGATAGCGATATTATTAGTAAGCGTTTTTATAGCTAGATCTTAGATGTCAATGACATTAAAATTATATGTTTATGTTAAAAACAGAATGCCCTAAAATTAGTTATTGCACTACGTAGCCATTGTCAATAATAATGATATTATTGACTCATAAATGGTAGTAAAACTCATTTCTGCCGATATGGCAACTCAATTAAGTTGCACAAAATTAAAATAGTGTATCTGTGCTTATAGATAGACCTGTACAATTATTATTGCGACAGGAGATAAATGATGATGGCGATAACATGAATCTACCAGGCAATAAAAAATATCATACCAAAGGTGTAAATTATTCCTGCATTGCGATGGACCATTAGTTAATGGAAAACTAGGCTGTGATTGATGGCGGTAATTCTGGCGTTTAAGCCAGAATTTCTTGTCGGAGAGTTGTTAAGCATATTAGTTGATTAGAATCTGCTCCAAAAATGAGAGCAGATATAGTATTGTAATAGAAACTATCAATTTTAAGTAATCTGAATATTATTTGTAGGCTAAAAATCTGGAAGTCAAAAAAGAGGGATGCTATAAAGATAGCTGGCTTAGAATATAAAATCAATTAGATTGTTTAATGTATAATTTAGCGATTGATAGAATTTTGTTTAAATTGGTTTATTATCTAATTGTTTAGATAAGGATCATTATGCAGATCTGTCATATAGTTCTATTCATGCCAAGATGCCTACTTAGGCAATATAGTCGAGTAAAAATATCATGATGATAAAGGCTCCATCGTCATGATAATACAATACATAAAATCAGCACTGTTCTTAAGGCAAGAACAGTGCTTGTGTTTCTTTAGTTAAACGTTATGGCATATTTAAACTTATCGGTCCTATATGGTAAAAATAAGATAATGTTAATGATCGACTATATTGGCAAAAAGATTGTTTCTTTGATCGCATAGCAAATTGTAGTCACATCTATATTCAATTATTATGATTTCAACAATCTTCTCTAAACTAGATAATTCAGTAAAAACGACCTTAACCATGTAAGCTATTCAGTCATCCTTAATCGGTTAAGGTGACTGCTCATATTTTGAATCTGAAATTTCTTATCAAGAAATTTCTAACCGCCTAATCTTATTAGGCAATGATAATTAATTTTATGTTCACTGGAAAAATGGTTTCTTATCATTTAGCTTCCCATACAACCAAAGGATTGGACTCTTTATTTATTATAATTTCTAGAAAACAGCTAACTTAGAACACTTTGTATTAAACTCTTCAAGAATCTTATCGGTTACATAACCCTCTTAATCTCTGGGGATTAAGACCGTGATTCATTTTTTTTATTTTATCTCCTTCACTCCCGCATTTTCTACCTTTCCTATATGGAATATAACACTTCCATTTAAAGGGTTTATGAAAAATATTTTATTTAGCTCAACAATACTACTTAGTGTATTTATGCTGGTTGTCTTCGTTGAAGCAAGGAGCAGTGAGGACATCTAAACGTTGTTTTTAAATAAAAAGTTATTTGTTTCACTGACTCCAATAAAGTAAAGCTATTTAAAATATATTACAATAATTAAATAATTTATCCTTGTAATTTAGCTTTACCAGAAAACTTTCAGTAAAATTCTTAAATGTTTTTCTGTAATAGGAGATTTTGTAACTAATTATAACTGTAATCCTAATAAATATCTCAGCAGATAACATGTTCATTGTAATAATATGATCATAATAAAGTAAAATAAATTACTTTAATATATGAATTGACGTCATCCGATAAATTATCACCAAGGCTAGGTAAATAAATAAGATGCAACTTTATGTTGTGATGGAGTAAAAGAAAATAGTTTCTTTGATTTTTATGACTGCTTGCATGGGAAAGCAAGCAGTATAGCGAAAATCCTTTATACTATTATAAAGGATTTCTACCAACAACTTTTGATAACATAGCCTAATGATTAGAGTCATATATTCCCTATCGTTTTCAACGATACTGTCACTAACTTAAAACTACGCTAAGCCGAAGCATAAAAGGTTTAAAACTACGAGTTTAGTTATTTTAACGTAGATATGAAATATATTCCGAAAATTCCAAAGAAAACTTCACGACGTTATTTTTGTAGGTATAGATGGTGCAGCATTCAATGGGTTTTATCCGTCTTTAAGACGGTCAAATACTGCGACCATATGCTCAACACTTTTCACATGATATTAACGAACATGTTCCATAAATATTCATTTGGTATTTATAGATAATGGCAAAGAATTTACATATTGTCTTTTTAGTCTATGAAAATATTCAGCTACTTAAAAATAAGGATTCGACTGTTTATGTATAGATCTTGATATAAAATAACGACTTAGTCTGTTTAGACATCTTTAAGAAAATGGTTGGTAACCAATTTAATGTGCGCATAGAATATGGGTTTGCAAAGCCATCATTTCAATTCTGTTTAAGAGTTTTAGATCACTCAATATTGATATGTTTGGCTGTACAATTAGCAATTACCCTAATTAGTATTAGTAGTAAAACTTCATTGGTAGTCCATGAAAGATTAGTTCAAATTAACCCTAAGTTATTAAAAAATCATACTTTTATCTGAGATAAAACACTCAATATCAATTACTTAGATGCTTTAATAGCGCATGATTCAAATCAGCGAAATCTAAATTGATAAAAGAGATAAAACTAATATGATAGGTATATTTATTACCGCTGATTATGTAACTATGCTTTATAAATAGATTATTATTTTCGCAGTATAATCTCGAAAACTCTATTTACGATTAGTTACTATCTGATGAATTCAATGGAATAAAAATTTATTCATATAAATAAAGATATATATCAACAAGATTTAACGATTTATTCTCTCGATGAGTGGATTTTTTATTAAATTCTTCACTAGTGTTTATTTTTAAATAGCATCATACCCAGGTTGGATAAATGATTTTTTAAATGTCTAGTTGCAACACTTTCTTGCATATATTATTATATCATAAGATGTAATAGAAATACAGGTGGGAGTTGTATTTTCTCTATTTTGATAAATATTTCTTTCATTCCTCAAAATTATTTAATAATAAAGTGGAATTAATTTGATAAGATTTTCATTAAAGCGTAGGCTTAATATTTAAGTGTTATTAGCAAGTTATTTTCGATACTAAAGAACGTTTATTAAGTTATTAATAAATCTGGTGTATAATGACAGTTTGTCTTTATTCTGATGCTTCGTAAATCTGTTCTTTATCCTTAAATTAGACGTTATTTACCACCAGATTCACAGCATCTTAAATTTCCCTTAGACGGTTTCCAGATTTTTTTTAGCAGATAGGAAAAGCTCGAAAACCATTGAAATAGTTATTTTTTAAACTACAGGGCTTTGCATGTAAGCTTCATAGTCTCACTATTACAAAAGTTGACTTCAATCGCATTCGTCGTTCTTATGATGCCCAGTGCGTTGATGGGAAGCCATTAGAATGCTTAGTCGTTCTCATCAATCTTTTTTAGTTTCTTCATCGCTGCAAGGAGGTAACCTTAGCTAAAAATATTTCTAATAAACATCAAGGACTTTATCAGAATCATCACAACTCTTTGCTAGCCAGAGCTCTAGCAGCTCTCCATCAACTTTTAGTTTCATACCTATAGAAAGTAAAATGCTAGCAGATTAACTGTTTGTTTTTATACACAACAATATTAGTGATTCGTGCCAGGGAATATCTTTATCATTGCATTTTAAAAACTAAAGCGCTGTCTCCCATAGCAATCTCAGGAAATATGGTTAAGGAACATCGCTCGTAGCCCATATTTAAAAGTTCAGCCTAATACCCCGTTTCTGACTCTCAATAATCATCTTCTACCTCAACCTAGCTTATTATCATCGATGTAGTGATGACGATAATGATCTCAGGCAGGCAAAAAGGTAATCAGCGTCCCTAACAGGACGCGCATACGCCATTCAGCTAAGAAATAAACATAGTGTGTATTTCTAAAATCACGCAGACACCATTGATAATGTTCTTCAAGGCATTGCTATTTCAGTTTGTTAATAGTGCTCCATAGGAGCACATGTACTTTTTTATTAAGAAATCCGCCTTAAAGTTTTTTAAAAAATCAACGATGGAGATATTTCGCTGTGGATACCCAATAGTAGCAAATCTTCTCCGCTTTTTACATTCTTAGATAAGTAGGTATAAGCAAGCTGTTGAAACATACTCTGTTGCTGCTATAATCCCCGATATTAGGTAATTTAGTCTCAACATTGCCAATAGGAATCAATATGATTGGCTGCAGTAAATAACCGTTACGGATGACGACATAGTCCTCTGATAAGTCAGCGTTTAGCACGTTATCCACAGCATGATTTCAAGCTCATCTTCAACAGCGGGTGCTATTAGATACCTGTTAGCATTATGGATTCGTTCATGTAAAGGATCAGAGATAATATTTAATTTTTCAAATATCTATATTGGCATACTTTTATGGCATATAATCCCTCTGTAGATGAAATCATTTATCAAATAAATCAGCAAGATACGCCAGCATCTCCGAAACTTCATGCACTAGAATTGAGTATAACTTAATATTTCTATCAGAGAGATAGATCCTTACTATATTATGATTTTAATAGTAAGTTATAGTAATCAGTTTTAAAGATAAATTGCCTTTATTTATTATAAAGTTATCGGATTAATGAAGAGTTTATTACGCGTTTCTGAAACTAATAGTTATGAATAATAGAATCTGATTCTATCGATGAACTTATAGAATTGAAGGATTAAAAATATTGATTAGCTTTAAATTATTTGGTTATTATTAGTATAATATAAGCTAATTAGCTTTTTTTATCGCAGCTAGATTAATAATATCTGAAAAAGCATTGACTTTAAGTGATGCGCCGCCAACTAATGCACCATCGATATCGGGTTGACTAAAAAGCTTGGCAGCATTATCAGTATTGACTGATCCGCCATACTGAATAATAACTTGTTTGGCAATAGTTGGATCTTGTTTGGAAATATGATCACGAATGAACTTATGTACTGCTTGCGCCTGGGCTGGCGTGGCTGATTTACCGGTACCAATTGCCCAAATTGGTTCATAAGCAATGACGCTATTTTCTAATGCGTTGACACCTAAGTTATCTAATACCGCATCGATTTGACGAACACAGGCTTGTTCAGTTTTCCCTGCGCTATTTTCTTCTTCAGATTCACCAATACAAAGGACTGGTGTTAATCCTTGTGATTTTAAGATTGCAAATTTTTTGACAATAAATTCATCGCTTTCTTGATGATAAGTTCTACGTTCAGAATGACCGATAATAATATATTTTGCACCAATGTCTTTTAGCATTTCTGCTGAAATATCACCAGTAAAAGCGCCGGATAAATGGACGTCAACATCTTGCGCGCCAAGTAGTATCTTGCTGCCAGTTAAAGCTTGTTTTGCTTGTGCTAAGTAAAGCGCTGGTGGCGCAATTGCGACATCGCAGCCAATGAAACTATTTAATTCGTTACGCAAATTTCTAATCAGTTCTTTAACCATTTTTGTACTGCCATTGAGTTTCCAGTTTCCTATGACTAATGGATGCCGCATATTTTCCTCGAACTAAAAAATATTTATAATTTAATAAAATAAAGAAATTTATCATTATTCAGCTTATGAAAATAATAATAACATAAAGATGTTATGAGTAAATTACTTTATTTTTTATCATTAATGGATAAGATAACTTTTTTTAGTAAAAAATAAACCAGTTTAATAGCAAAAATAATAATATTATCTTTATTTTTATTAAAATATAACGGATAGTACCTACTATCGTTTTATTATTTTGCATTTGCTTATCTTGCTATAAAATACGATTTAATACTACGATTAAATGATGCATGTTGTTAATTGAATTGATTTTAAAAGTAATTATTAATTATTATAATATAACGTTCAAATAATTGTTGATTAATTTTATACCTGTTTGTATCTTTTGATGGTAGCAAAAGATAGCTGTAAACTTTTAATTTTTTTACTTCCTTATTCAAGGAAGTAGAGGAGTAAATTTTCTATTAATTTACTGCCTGCACGAATATAAGGTACAAGCTAATATGCTTGTTTTTGATTATTTTAAATTTAGCTATTGTGGATAGCTAGGTTTATTCTTATTATATTTTTGACGAGAAATAGGGGGATAGTTTTTCATTGGAAAAGCTGCATTGGATGATAAATAAGCAACTAAAACTTTTCTTTCAGGAATAATCAGTAATTCTTTTTGCAGAACTGAAATACTGTAAATGATTCATTAAATACTAAGGCTAATAGTAACTCAAATTTTTGATTATAGATTTTCATTATCGTTACTCGTTAGTATGAATTTCATCATAAAGGATCTTTTAGAATAAAAGAGATGACATTACAACAATGATCACTCTGATTCAGAGAATCAGTTGATCGAAAACTATTTAAGTTAGTATGATTATTAGTTTTTATTAAAATGCTTAATATATGTAGTTTACAAACTTTTTTCTATTTCTCCTTATATTTTACTGTGATTAATCATATTGTTGCTGAGTTATATCATTTCTGATCTATAGGGTTTCGAATATAATTGCGTATTCTGCTGATTTATTTGATAAATTATCTTAAGAACAGAGATAATAATTACCATGAATATGTCTACTCTAAGGTATCCAAAAACCAGATATTACCTATGATTTCCCTCTACATAAGCTCATCATTAATAATGCCAGGTAGTTTGTGATAGACATTACTATTGAGATGGAGCTCGAAGCTATGCTGCAACAAAATGCTGAATGCTATTTTATAGATGGGCGGAAAATCCCGCCGTCTGTAACGGTTATTTGCCACAGCAAACCCATTCAGACTAGTGTTCCTGATGTTAAAATTAAAGTGTTTAAGGTTATAAAAATCACAGCGATAACGGAGTATCCTTCAACAGATCATTGTTGCCTTATCTGAAGCGTGTAAAAAAATGCGAAGAGTTGTTATATCTATAGCTAGCACTTTCTATGGCATCTCTATTGATGATTTTCACGAAGCTTTGATCCGATTCTCGGTGAAAAACACATGATCTTTTTTTGTAGTAGCTCAAGCAGGTATTGACTAATATACGATGGTAATAAATCATTCTTACTTAGCCGACCGTGTGATATCTTATGGCTGTAGGAACCGTTAGGCAGTCCTGTAATACTTATTGATTTAATTCGCCGTGATAATAAACTCAGTGAACGGTACTATTACTTACCCAAGGGCCTGATCTTAGATAAAAATATCGTTAATCATTCGTTACTCTTGCTAAATAGCTTTTTCACCAGTAATTCTAGCTGATGAGTCATCATCCTGCAATCTGCTACGTCTCTCTTTTAAATTACTTTGAAATTTGATATTTCATTCTTTTAGGGAATATCCATGATCTATGCGGAGTAATTATTTAAAAGCCTAGTTTTAGCGTTAAGATACGGGGACGTTAAAGTGTTCGACCTGTTTGTGTTCAGGTAAAGGAACAGAGCGCAATTAATCACATAAACAACGTGCCGGCTTTGAGTGTACCCCCATTCCTTACAGCGAGATAGGGTACTCTCGGGTGTGGTATGGTTTTTATCACGTTATAAACCCATACAGATATGTTTTTCGTCTGGTTTGTAAGATCAGACAGTAGTATGCTTTGGATGTCCGGATTTTGCCTATATTGATTATAAGTATTCCGTGCAATAACGTGTTGGATGAGTTTTGTCTATCCGTTGTTCGATATCATGGTTATTGTTTCCATCGTTTACTTATTATATAGTTGAATTTATTAGTAATGTTCTTGCCTATCGCAATGCGGTTTTGTTGGTATTAAATTGTTTAATCCACATCCAGCATTTGTAGCGAATAATCTACGCTTTTACTCGAAAGGTCAAACAGTTCCAGGGCACGAGATAGACGGGAAATTAGATAAAGCCACTAATAACAAGTCAGGGAAGTACAGACGGATATGCTATTAACATTGTATTCTCATAGAGAGGGGCGCCTGTGGCTGTCAACTCCGTGGATCAAAAAAAATAAAAGCAAGCATAGGATTACGGCGTAATTAACTATGATTATCCATGATGACGTATGTTGTTGGTCTTTTCGTTTTTTTTCGGGCTGGTGTTGTTTTCATGAGTTACTGTTTACTTCAAATAATGAAATAACTGTTATATTTAGTGTTGGTCTCGTCGTTATCACATCTGCTAAACTTTTCGCTTTCACTTTTAACGAAAAGTGTGTAGGCGCGGGGTGTTTTGTTCCGCTATACCCCTATCTTGATGATTATGGACAAACTATTAGAGGAATAATGACGCTAGTAGACACAGCTTCAGCGATATTTTTAGTAAGTTTATTCGCGGCGGCGTCGTCTTAGGTTTAGGTAGTTCATGTCGCACAACCTATTCATCGAAGATGGATCAATTTACTAGATTAATCAGTGTGATACAATAACATTGACGCGATGATAAAACTTATTAGAGGTTGATGGGAATATCGCCGAAATTATAAATAAAGGCAGTAAGAATCAGGTGCTATCCATTTGATAGCAGTATGAGTTACCTTGATGGCTAATCATATGGAGAAATCCTGGCACATGTCTACTATCAGTAGACTGCATAGTGCGCGTTGATATTTTTAATATATCGTCGGTGAGGTTGTTACCGATATATCTTAGTATACGGTGAGTACACCGATGCTATTCTAATATGGCTAAAGAATCCATTTCCCAATCTAGAAAGAAGTGTATAGCAGACGGACAACGTTAGAAGAGGTTGGAGACGGCGAGGAGTTTTTACGTAACGGATTGGCAAATATGGTATAATCAATATCTTGATTCAAGGATTCCTAGCGACGGGGTAAGTATTTTATAGAATGGAGAAGATTACGTTTTGTTAATAATCCATCCATTATGGCCACTTGATTGCTCGAATAAGTTTAGCGTAAATTAGTTATTAAACAGGACGAGTTGTAGGTGCATTTTAAATAAAGTGGTATTGGGTCGAATTATTTTATAAATCTATACTGGCTGAGGCAGTATTCCTTGTACAGGATCTTAATCGGTGTGCTATAGATGAGAATGGTAGAATATTTTATTGTCGTATTAAGTATTCAGTAAGCTATGCCTATAGGTAAACAAAGGTTACATCCAATGTCATATCCTGATAGAGTAGCCAGCATTAACGGACTAAGCGACGTGTCTGTGGTAAGATAAAACCCTGATATTGATCTTATTATCGATGATATAAAATAGTGCTGCGAGCAATTGTGACCAGTGAGTACAAGGTCACTTCTGTCACGTGCTATTCATTCAGTTAATTAATGAATATATCTCCGGGTATTCCAGCCGCGAGTAAATCTGATACTATGTCTTCATCGCCTACCTCATTTAATGAGGTAGGCGATAATATTATTATAAAATACTTACTTTATAAAGAGAGGTATTGCGTCAGACCAGGTGATGATAATTCCTGGACTGTCAAGTACTAATGTCAATTTGATTATTATTACGATGTATAGTGCGTCGTGTTGTAATTCTAATAAATGCGGACATAACTTTCAGTTAAGGTATAAATACTCCTAGCAGGATTGCCAGCATGCAGTGCAGATGCCAGCACTTAAGGCTTTTCAAGTACATTGACGGACCAGTAACGTTATCCTGATTGATCCAAGTCAGGGGGTGACATCATCAGGCCCCGTTTATTTTCATTGTAGAACGAACACTTATCTAAGAATTACGTACAGCCTCATAATCCGAGTTAAGAAACTTCAGGCGTAGAAGAGAGGGATTGCTTGATAGCAAGGATTTTAGCAATGGTTAAGTTAGTTTAACGCTGCGTAAAACTGGATTTTAGCGCACATTAAAATTTTTTTGCTAAAAACATGTAATAACTTTGACCAGCTCCAGTACCGTCATATCTAAGCAATCAGTTTTACCGGCATATATCTTTATTAGGGTGGAGCAATAGATTTATTGATCCAGTTATAACTTGAGGAAGCCACATCATGGATAAGTTTAATTAAGCTTGCTTAGTTTATGCTTTATTCCCTTATGTTTTTATCGTTACTAGCTAGCTGTTCAATAAGCACTGTAACAACACATCTAGTTTGCCTGCCTTTTCATCGTCAATCATTCTTACCAGATCCGTTTAGGTAAAGTTGAGCGAGCATGATTTCAATGTCTATTACGATTTTTTTGGTATACTTGTTGAATATTCTAATTTGTAAAAGAAAACGGTACAGTGCGCCGATTAGTTCCCTAAAAGCTTTAATGGTTTTTAACATCTGTTAATTATGATCTCAATAAGTTAATATTACATCATAAATTAAATTTTAATTCACTGACATCAATATGTCCTCGGCAGAAATACCCGAGGTGCCGCCAGATGTTCTGACACGCATTGGATTTAACAATGACTAAAAATACATTATAATTTAGAAAATTGATCGACCAGTTGTTTATAGGCTTTTTCGCTTTTTGTAAATAAAAATACAGATAGGTGCTGTTGTTGATCTTAATTGAATTACTGACCGCGTTGATTACTTTTTGCTATTCTTTATAGTTAATACCTAAATCTCATAGCGCCAGTACTTCCTTAATATCAATCTATTTTTGTTTATTTACTTTAAAGGAATGCTTTACGATGACATTAATTTACATTCACAGCATCTGAAAACTTGGTAATTTACGACTTGATTTTTGATCGCCTGGATATGTTCATTAAAAATACGATATTTACACACTGTGTGAATAAACAAGACGATACTATTAATAAAAGTTGATCAGGATGAACTTGCCTTTAGTCGCTAGTAATTGATGAATATTCTGTAGCCTATAAATCAACAAAATTCTGAATATGTTTTATGGCGCGAAATTTAAATTCGGCCAGTTGTTACTGGAGGTAGAGTTACCGTCCTTCGATAAACAGGCTGTTAATCAATTATTGCGTAGCAGGTCAAATAGACTTAATATCTCAAAAACGGGATATTATTATGCATAACACATTAATACAATAGTCCTGATGATGGGTTAGGACAATTTTCTGGGTGATGGTTTATCTTCATGGTTTCTTCACTAAGAAGAAACAGTGGTAGCGTATTAGTTCTGCGTATCCAAATAAATCAAATAGTCTGATACAGTTTGGCGTAGAACCTTCTTCTGTTATCTCTGTTAATACAAGGTAATGGTAGTAATCCAATAGGGAGAGAAGGACGCTGTCGTCTAAACCGCCGGTGAGATAATTTTATAAACGAGTGTTGCTAATAACACCTTGCGGGATGAATGTTACTGCGAATAATACATAACTGATAACGCATGTTATGCATACATTAATTATATTCATTGTGGCTTCTCCTTTCTTGAATAATGAGAGGAGTTATGGGTATCACGTAATAACGTTGTTAATAAAATCCGCTAAAATTTTGATAGCAATTCCTGTAAAGTCTGCCAAAGGGGGGTTAAGCCATAGCACGTTTGACAAACTATATCACAATTACACTGTTTTCCATATCAATCTACATCAAATCTCTGCTAGAGGTAATAATCTTTTTGCGTCGCGGCAAGAGATCTACCGCATCTAATATCGCTCTAGATAGAAATATAAAACTGAGTCACGTAACCAATAGGCATTAGGTGTATCGTGTTATTAAGGTAGTTATTGCATGCCTATGTCGCACACGGCATGGACTTCATTGACCGTAAAGGCTTATTTATTATTGAATCTCCTGATTAATTGATTTGTATTATTATATAAGTGCATCATGACCTCTTATGTATTTAATCGGCAATACATAGAAAAGGCGCTGCTGCAGATTGTTAAACGACACAAGCAAGCTGTATGTTGATTTCAGTAAAATAAATTATCACCTATTGAGCATTGAGTAGTACTTGGTTCTCCGGCGCTATTAATAAAAGTATGCTATCTATACTTATTCCATTCTTCGCAAGAGGTCAGTTTTGGTATTCATCTTCCTGAAGGTTCCTGCCTTGATGTATTTTTGCTAAGTTAAGTCTGCGAGTCGCCACTAGCTATCAGTCACGTATGGCGAAAGGTGCGCGATAATATTTACAAATAAACCGGTTTTTTAGCAATAGATGAATCACCCATTAGTGCACTTTCCATTGTAATTCACCAGGAAACTGAAATCGCGTTAACATCGAATTTTTTCTTTTAATAGTCATTAGAGCTGCTGATACGGCAGTATAACTTCGCTAACTCATCTAAACCTTTAGTTTAGCTGGTCAATTTCAACAGTATTCTGGTTATTTATCAGGATCATTCTAACTTCAGTTGTATACTGAAATCCCTGCAGCATCTTCAGTACATCAATGTCTAGAATAGTTAACTCTCACTACGATAATCACTATCCCGTGAGTACCAGTTAGATGTCAGCAAATTATAGGCGGCAATGTGGCTTTTTATTACTTTGGAGGTCGCTAAGACTATATAGCGTCTTTGGATAGCTAACTTCAAGAAAATACTTAGTGACAAAGGATGTATAGCGAGAAAAATATTATCTCCAGGTGTTGACATGCTGTCAGTGTTGGTGGGAAGTAAGGGTTTTATCCATCCCTGCGCACAATAACCACGTTCATATATTGCTGTAACTAAACAAACTGGGTATTGTTCATATATCTCCCTGATCGTAGCTGTTTCTACAAACTGCAGTAGCCATGGCAAGGTATTTTTCGCTAATAACTTGTTAACCAGTGGTTAACAAGTTCCTGACCCGCTGATTGCTTCAGTTTATAGCTGCCGTTGATAAAGCTGAATAATCAGTACGTTCGATTGGTTGGTTTCGGAGGCAATCTGTGCGCCTGTTCATATCTTGATCTCGTATCAATTAATGCTTACAGCTGCTTAATAATCGCTGGATTTTCAGTCATGATAACTGCTCTCTTAATTAAAGAGAAGAGTCTTATCTTTCGCTGTATTATTCAGTTAACTAACCCAAATGATTTCTTTTACAACAGTGGGTCAATCTTCTAATCTTCCAGTAATAACAAGCTCAATGTAATATCGCTTCCATATTGAAGTCTTTCTGTTCTTTAATCTCAGTTTTCAATGCGGCATTCCCTATTTACCGATGATATTAGCTAGTAATCCCCCAGGTCATCTACTTTTTATCCTGCAATGTCAGGATGTTTTCTGCCTCAGTGAGTGCTACTTTTTCACTCCACAGTTACAAATCTCTTTAATACACTTTTGCTGGTTGTGATATTTACCGTTATTAAAAAGGCTAATATTTATTGCATCTTAGATTGGTTAACAGAGATAAATAACGTTAATCCAGCGCATAATAATCTTGCTATTTCATAAATGTAGTACTCATTACTAATCTTTAGCCGTATTAATTCACTGTTTGTCGGCATAGTCAAAATTGTTGAAGAAACGAATTTTATAACGGGTGATGCTGAGTTCGATTTACGGGATAAATAAATCACTCAGTTCAAACTATATCAGGTACATTTAAGTTCGGTCTTATCATTTTTCAGCTTACAGTGATAAAAATCACCTGAACTGTAATGTTCTGATCGTCTCATTTAGAAAGTTCATGCACTGTGCAGACGGGTATTATACTATTCCACCCGATCTTGATTTCATCAATCAACCTGCTAGAGGTAATAGGGTATTACGTAGTGTTTTTTGCTGATCTGAGTTTTATGATAGACATTTTCGTGAATGTTTAACGTCGTTTTAAGAGCCTTGCACTGTTTCCCCGGTTAGCACCAGTACCGTATAAATAGGCATCAAAACGGCGCAAGATGGATGAGCAAGATTACGGATTTATCCGTTCGATAATGCTGTACCCTTGTGGGTTGACAGAAATACCGATCGGATCTTTAATATTCAGGTAGATTAAAATACTGATAATATCTATTTTGATCATATTATTAATTTTGTCTCTGCTGTTATTCTAGTAGTAGAGAAAAGACTTCCAATAGGTTGGAAATGCATACCGAAGAATATTAGTAACGGCAATCACATTCTTGAAAAGTAAGAAGCTTAAGCCAGTGATGTAGCAGAAGCTTCTATCAATAATCAAGATGACATTTTCGGTGAAAACAGTTGACCATGGTCAGAATTGATGATTTTTCATCTTCATGATGTTACCGTCTTTCAATCTAGATGTAGTTAATCAGCAGGTAATTCAGTGGCGATGTATAAAACGCTTTCAGCTGTTTAGGTTCTATGCAACTTCTGTACCAGACTGGTTAACGATTTCATGAAGTTTTTGCATCTAATACAACACGGTATCATAAAAGGCAAAATTGCTAATACCAGCGGATCACATCTCGCATAGCGTTGTTGCTAGTCTGTGAAAAATCTGTATATTCCTTTTTTTATACTACACCAGTTTAGCTTTTGATAGTGTGCAAGATAATCATGTAATTAGATGATTTATTCCAATTTACCCACCTAACGATTTCTATACTATCAGACACTCTTCGGGAAAACATCCTGTGTGGTAGATTTTGTAGTCGCTAGCCAACGTTTAAGTGTAATTTTACTAAGTTGATAGCGCTTGCATTTCTAGAATTGATTATCCGTACCGTTTTTATGATGCATTCGGTAAATTGGCTTTTTTACCTTTTTCATAATAAAGAGAATGTTTTATTCGTAGCTATAATGCGATTATTAGCTGATTTGTGAGGATATGTTGCGCAATTACATGCATGTGCATTGGCAATCTATTGCTGTTTATCAGTCAGGTCGATAACTTATTACAAACTAACGTCGAGCAACGACGATAAATATCTAGTTTGCCAAATTATTAGATTTTTATATTGATCTTTAATATGCTGTGTTGTTTGACGACATCATGAATAGATGCAGTTGATGATTAGTTATTTAAGAGACACTTATAGATAGTACACTGGGTACTTCAAGGTAACAAGCAATCAATTTAGTACTCGCAAGCTTTAGTACTTTGATCCTTATGTTTTATCATTGATTAAGAGCTATTTTCTTACTTATTCAGCGTTAGTCCTAATCCCTAGACTGTTAGGTAACCATAACATCCCAATTAGCTCAGTTGCTGATACAAGAATGATCAGATTACTTCGCGAAAATGAGGATGCTAATTTAGCTAGTTTTTTAGGAGTAAGACTTATTCGCTTCAGAAATAATGCGTTCGTATTTTTACAAGAACATCAAGGACATTTCAGTAAATCAAGTTTCAGAACAGATTAGATTAATAATTAACGCAGTGTAAATTCTTTTACATTCATAGCAGCTATAATATGTTGGCGATTCCAGTTATTACGATTTAAAACTTTATTTCTAAGTATAATTAGATTCTTCTAAAAGAATATCTATAAAAATAAGTCGGCTAAGTTAGCTATACAGCTAAATATAGAATCAAAAAACATATCATCATTTTGATATTTCTTTTTATATACCAAAAAAAAGCTTTTTGCATAGATTGCAGTTATTGTGGAAGAGAAAAGTTTTGCAAGAGATAGTAAAAATTTGGAAATATTATGATTTACGTTTAATAATTATTTCATAGAATGAATCAAGTCTGTGTTTAAATGTACTAGAAAATAGTTAAAAATCAGTATCTTTTTTAATAGGCTCATTAAAGATCTTAGTAAAGAAGTTAGAGGTAGCCAAGAACAATAATCTCTGTTGATTTTATAAAATTGAATCGCTCTTTAAGAGAAGAGCGAACGCTATTCATTTTTACTAAAATGAGATAGCAGTAGTTTACCTTGGGTTATTATAAGTAAAACTTTCATTGGAGTCTGTATTCATTGAGTCATGTACTAAATTTTATAGATATTAATTATAAGTTTAGGTTAATAACCATCGTTTTTTTTCATTTTATATATTCTTTATGATAAATAATATACCCATTTTTTTTTCAAAAAAAAACGAGAATCTATAAAATATAGCTTGTTGCCATATAGAATGCATTTATACGCACCTTATGCGCAGGAATTCTTTTATCAGAAAGACAATTCTATTTTTCGGTTTTTTGCAAGCCGTTATTTTTAGTGTTTCTTTATACATTTAGTAAAAGCGTGCCTCGTTTACTTTTCGATAAGAAACCATGTAATGCAGCGTTTTAAAACGCCTTTCCAGAATATGGCTAATATAGTGTCTAATTGTATCTTCCTGCATTAAGATTTCTTTCGAAGTACTGCTTAAGTCAAGGTGGTATAGTATGATATATAACCCATATCCCCCTAGTAATGCCACAGTTTTAACTCGGATATCGGTTGGTGTAAAGTGGATCCGAGGTATTTTACGCTATACTAATTCCACTTTTATTTTTTTTAGCGAAGTGCATTTCCCAGTAATCATTCGTACTATTTCTTCAGGTAAGGATACTGCTGCTTCTTTGAGATGGATTTACTTCAAACTAAGAATATTTAGATTTATCAGGTCATTGCTGTGACGCATCAGCCTGATGACAACACCTAGTCAAATCGCTTCGATCGTTTTTTTTTGAAAAACAGCTCCTACCATACAGTATGTTTAATATCCAGACATCTACTGGTAACGGAAATATTAGCATACAAATCTTGATTTAGTTATCACATAAATGTACAAGGCACAGAAGATACAAATTTTAATATTCTGTTTCTGTGTCCACTGCAGCATAGTGTAAAGTAGCGAACCGAAATAGAGTTTTTAGTAATTGCCAATTATCGTTAAAAAAGTCTAAAAATGGGCATATTAAAAGTAACGTATTACCAGTTGCAGTCGGATAGATATAGATCTACTATCCTAATTACTACTCGATAGCTTTAAAACAGTATGAACTACAGTTTTTAACTTACATATTTATCAAAAAATAGTGGTGGAAACATTTAGGATAAGCGCAGCAGTAGCGACCAGATAAACCCCATGGCACAAGTGTGTTGCATACAAACATTTATTTGACAGCATAGACTGATTCATAAGTTAATATTTTCACCGTGTTTTTCAAGAAAGTTATTCCAGTCGTCATAGATGACAAAAAGTAGTTTAATTGGAGGAATGTATATCTGCGTAAATTACCTATGGATATCTTGTTATAGAAATAGAAATTATCATTCTGTCCGTATTTATCAGGTCTATCTGCTCCAGTTATCTTTACGTTTATCCCATAGCTAAGGGGAGCTCGATTATCCCTAATTCTCTATTAAAGGAGTGAATTCATCGGAAACCATACTTTTATAGCCCATTGTCATTAATGTAGTTGCATCTCTAGTATGATCAGCTGGATGCCTTCTATCTAGATATTGCTGAAAACCTCGGATAATCATGATTAGAAGCGGATAATATTGCTTATCAAGAAAAAATTGGAATCGGAATTGGATAAATTGCTGTATAGCTTTTTTTGATGACAAAATTTAGTCGGTCTGTCATCATTAATTTATAGAGGAAGATCTATAAAAATCTTTAGATAGTCCAGTAGCTTAACAGATGAAGCGCATGTTCTCTTCCTGATTTTATTTAATTTGCGTTTTCTAGGAAATTTTTTCCGAGCTATCTAAATAAATGAAAAGATTAATATATAATATAGCATAAAGCGGGACTTAGATCATGAATCTGCTAGAAGCAGTATAGATCGTAATTGCTACGTTAAAGAGTTTAATATAGAGTATGTTAGTTTTTTTTAAAAGTTTATTCTTGATAAGAGTCCATCCTTTCTTCATGGATGGAGAAAATGGTACGAAACTTTTGCCAGCAACCATGAAATTACTCAGCATCGCTTAATAAGGTTAGATAATTAAAGAGTTATTTATGAAATTGTATATTAAAAATGTAAACAGTTACTATATCAGCTAATTAAAAAGATAGCTGAATATATTCTATGGTGTAGAGTCGTTTTATTTAGCGAATAATCTAGCCTGAAAAAGATTGTTTGAAATCGCAACAATTGAAATACAGATGTGCTATATTTTGCTTTGCTAGAAAAGCAAAAACCTTTCCTAATATAGCTGTATACAAACATTATTGAAATAAGACATCTATTCACATAGAGATTGATATTTGTTAAACTAGATTGATAGGGTTTTAATTAAAAAAAACCTAGTTGATATTAGAATTCGAAATACTAAAAAGATATCATTTGATGTTCATTAATGTTCTATGGTGCCGAAGGCCGGACTTGAACCAGCACGCCCAAAGGCGGTTAATTTTGAATCAACTGCGTCTACCAATTTCGCCACTTCGGCATTGAAAGAAATAATTACAAGAAAACAGCATTATTATACTTGTTATCTCGTCAGGTGCAACTGTTATTTATAATCTATGATATTAATTGCTTTAAAAGCAATTAATTGTCTGATTCAGGTAAATTTTGTTCTTTAATTATTAGGATAGTTTTAAAGTTATTGTTATAGCATTTTACCAAGTTTTCTTTTAATTCAGTCATGCAATCTATTTATTGCTGGATTCTTCTAACGGCGATCTCTATTGATATTTGTAATGATAGTTTTCATCATCTCGATAATACTTTTTTCAGTAAGAAGTAGAGAATTTTATTACTTATTTCTAGCATTACGCAATTTCTTAGTAGGTAATGAGTTTAATGTTACTAAAAGCTCTCTGATCAGTATTTAGATGGTATGATTGTAAGCTTCTTTGGTAGATAAATTTTTCTTTGCTGTTGTAGGTTAATTTTAACCAAAAAATTAAACAGTAGCTTATCAATTATCAGTGAGTTATTAACAAATCTAGTGTATAGCGGTCAGATTACCTTCTGCACTAATATTTCCTAAATCATCACTTCTCCGTCTTTAAATTGAATGTTATTTATTACCAGAATCAGCAAGTTAATCTCCTTAACTGTGATTCTATCTTTTCTGAGCAGATTTGAGCAGATTAAATGCCATTGAAAGGGTTGCTTTCTAAAGTGCAATGTTTTCGCACGTCAGTTTCATAGGTGTTTACTATCGCAAAAGTCAATTTAACTCAAATTTGTCGTTCTTATTGACATCAGTGCGCTAACGAGAAGGATAGAATGGCAGCTTGTTCTTTTCGATTATTCTTCAGTTTCCTTATCGCTGGAGGATACGCTAAAAAACTTGCCAACAAAGCATTAAAGGTTTTATTAGCGGCATCATAGCTCTCTTCTAGTCAGAGCTCTGGTAGCTCACTTTTAACTTTCGGTTCTGTATGCCTTTTGAGGTGAAAGCAACACATCAGATTTTTATTTTGTATATACAACAGCATTTGTACTGCATATCAAGGAACATGTTTACCATTGCATTCTAAAAACCAATAATATCCATCTCCTCTAGTAAGCCTAGAGATTCGGTTAAGCTACTTTCTCGTAAGCAATTAAGAAGTTTAGCTTACTTAGCTTCTTATTTTTGATAGCTACCTTTGATTGGAACGATCTTATTATGTCCATTCACAGTGCCGCTAATAAATACCTAGTAGGGAAAGCTGATTATCTTCTCTAACAGAATGACATATACTTTCCGATAAGAAATAAGTATAGTGTATATCGCTTAAATTATGCAGTCGCCTATTCCCGATCCTCTTCAAGGCGAATAGTTGTTTCAGTTTACTGCTACTAATAGCAGAGAGATGATGTGTTTTTCACCGAGAAAACCTATAGCTTCATAAAAATCACCGATAGCTGTGCCTAGTAAAATACTACAGTTATGAGAGCAGCTCTTTGCTACTTTTGAGCATTTCAAATAAGGCAGTAATAATCTGTTAAAATAATATTTCGTTTCTACTGCGATCCCTGATCTTAAAAACTTTAATCTCAACATCTCCTTCATACCACTCTGTATGAAGTTCGCTGTAGCAAATAACCGTTACAGATAACAGCATGGACGTCATCCGACAAGGATACACTCAGCATCTTGTTGCCATATATTCTTCTAGCACAGCCTCAACAGCAGTGCTATCAGTTTCCTGGCGAAACTATGAATGAATTTATGTAATAATTAGAGATAATATCTGATTTTGTAAAGAATATTTATAGGCTAAATTTTTTCATGGCATATCATCTTTCTGATGTTAAAATCATCTACAAAATTAATCATCAGAATACATAACAGCATCCCTAAAACTCCATGCACCAGAAATGAGATAACTCTATGCCGATAACAATATATAAATATTGCTTTTAATAAGTTAAAAGTTTAATATTCCTAATATTAAAAGTGATTCTATACAAGAAGTTGAGCGTACTATTATCGCAGATAATAGTACGAATTTCTATGATAGAAACAATCAGAATGATTCTGCCGAATAATAGTTGAATTATTTTTATCAACGCTTTTTAGATAGATTTGCAAGTAATTAAGATGTCTTTTTTATTCTTATAATCTTTTTTGATAATATGAATAGTTTTGAGTGTGCTCTAGTTTGGGTTCATTTAATTAATTTTATTCTAGAAATTAAATTAATAGTAATTTTAATTGCCATTGTGAGGGGAAGGAGTGTCTTCTAGATTGATTAATCTCACTTATATTATTTTTATTCAAAACTATTATTTTTATAGTGTTTAATCGTCCTTTCTATGCGTAGAAGGGACTGACGGCATCTCATTAATCTTCCAGCTAATGCCGCTATTTGCTGTTGTAACTTCTGGCAAGCTCCAAATGACTCCTGTTTATCTAATCGTTGTTCTCGATCAATTACCATAGTGATTAAACGACGTTCATAATCTTGATGTTGAACCAAACGTTCATAGAGATCGACAGTTTTTTCTTTTTTATTATTATGATTTTCTTGTTCTCTTAAAATTTGTGTTGCACATTCACGCGTTATAGCCCCAATTTGGGCAATAATTTTTTCTGTCAAAAAAGTAACCTGTTCTGAACGTAATGTTATTACAGCATATTTTAATTGATTAAAATGTTCTTTGATTTCGAATAAACATTCGTTTAATTGATGGTTTTTTCGATAAAATAATTTATCATCAAAACGTAATCTTATAAAAGAAGAGTCTGCAATAGGTTTTATTTTTTCTGACAATGCTTCAATTTGTTCTTCAAGGATGTTTAGCAACTTCTGTGTTTTCATATATTAAGCCATGATAATAAAATATGTGATTGCGATTTAATTTTTACAGAAAAACACGCTACCTTGTTAAGGTAGTTATTGTAACTTTATAGTAGTTTTATATTAGTTTTCATAGATTGAAGTATTTGATTATTTTATCTATCATAATAATGATAATGGTTAATAAAAAATATAATTTATAAAAATAATATTAAAATAATTCCTATTTATTTAAATATCATGTTGTTGTATTTTACAACATTACAACATTACAACATTACAACATTACAACATTAATGGATAATCTGGCTGCTTATCACACCATATTGATCTACTTGTTGAACATTATAACACTAATAGTATTAATAAATTATTGGCGATTGAGGCAAAAGGATTTTTATTTTTGACACTGATTTTAGGGTTGTTTTGCGTTTAGGAATAGGATTTGTTCCAGTTTAACGTAAAGAGGAAAATTACTGCGCCTTACTTTACGGCAGAATTATGAGCTATAATATAGTACTGATAGATTACAGATCTATTGAAATAGTATTTCAGTAAATACTAATATTATTAGTTATTCATGATTTAATCGTTATAGGCGGAACGATTAAGGAAGCAGTAGGCTTGATTCGACAGATTGTCGGTAAAGTTAATGAAGAGGTATTCATTAATTATTTACTCGATTTAGGTATTATCAAGCGTGTTAAAAAAAATGGTTAATTGTTTTAATTTAGTTTATTTTTAGGCTATTCATTAATGTATAAATATGCTGGCTAAGCAAATAGCGACATGTTAGCGAAACTATATACTTAACGTTTGATAGGAATCATGAGCTACCAGATACTTGCCCGTAAATGGCGCCCACAAACATTTACTGATGTTGTTGGGCAACATCACGTTTTAACCGCGCTGGAAAATAGTTTGCAACAGCAGCGGATTCATCATGCCTATCTATTTTCTGGTACCCGTGGAGTTGGAAAAACGACGATTGCGCGATTGTTTGTGAAAGGACTTAATTGTAAGGTCGGGATAAGTAAAAATCCTTGTAGCAAGTGTGTTAACTGTCTTGAGATAGCGCAAGGACGATTTGTTGATTTAATTGAAATTGATGCTGCTTCGCGCACTAAAGTTGAGGATATTCGCGATGTATTAGATAATGTCCAGTATGCACCAGCATGTGGTCGATATAAAGTATACTTAATCGATGAAGTTCATATGCTTTCTAATCATAGTTTCAATGCTTTACTCAAGACATTAGAAGAGCCGCCAAATCATGTAAAATTTCTATTAGCAACTACAGATCCACAGAAATTACCGATAACAGTTTTATCACGTTGTCTTCAATTTCATTTAAGGACACTAGATGTTGATCAAATAAGTAGTCAACTTGAACGCATTTTATCGGCTGAGGAAATATCAAGTGATAAATGTGCTCGCCAATTAATTGCTAAAGCTGCCGAAGGAAGTTTACGTGATGCATTAAGTTTAACAGATCAAGCTATTGCTATGGGAAAGAGGAAAATATCTGTAGATTCAGTTAGCCAAATGCTAGGAATATTAAATAACGAACAGCCTCTAGAAATCATTGAAGCGATTGTAGATGGTGATGGTCAAAAAATGATGACTTTAGTAGAAGATATTGCTTTGCGAGGTAGTGACTGGGAAAGAGTATTGATTGAAATATTATCATTAATTCATCGCATTGCGATGATTCAGCTTTTACCAGTAGAAATGCAAGATACTGTATCACCTATAGAAATGCGTTTACGTTTACTTGCGCGCTTGATTACTCCAACTGATTTACAGCTCTTTTATCAAATCTTATTAATCGGGCGTAAAGAACTTTATTATGCGCCAGAAAGACGAATGGGGGTTGAAATGACGTTGTTACGTGCATTAGCATTTCATCCTAAATCTATTAATGATATTAAAATTTCATCAGTATCATCACCAAAACTTATTGAAGAAGCTACTAAAAGTAATGAGATTGATAATCATATCAATATTTTGACTAACTTAAAAGATAAAAAAAAAGTCATCAATAAAGCAAGAAGCTCATCGGAAAAAAAAATAATTAGCACGTCTACATTGCAATTATTGCAAGCAAAAGCATCCTTAAATAAGGAAAAAGTAAAAATGCCGCTAAAAAAGTTTGAAATACCTTTGTCAAAGAAAAAAACACCATTGGTGATGTCAGAGGTAGAAAGATTAGTTACAGTTTCGGTGGAGCACCAGCATTCTGGTTTAAATCAACTAAAAATAATTAATAAAACTGAACAAAATGAAAAGAATAAACCTTATCAATGGTGTTTACAAAATATTTCTAAGCAAAAAATAGAGAGAGTAAGAAAACCAAGTAATATTAAACAAGCATTGGAATATGAAAGGACATCTGAACTTGTTAATAAAATTGTGGTTGAATCTCGAAAGCGTGATCACTGGTCGGCGGAGATTGATCAGTTAAAAGTGCCAAAATTAATAGAACAACTCGCGTTAAATACTTATAAAGAATCGTTAAGTGAAATAAAAATTTGTTTACATTTACGATCAACGAAACGGCATTTGAATACTGAATTGGCGCATAAAACATTAACAAAAGCCTTCTGTGAGTTATATGGAAAGTCGATAAAGCTGATTATCATTGAAGATGATAATCCAGCCATAAAAACACCTTTGGAATGGCGGCAGATAATTTATGAAGAGAAGCTAATTCAGGCTCGTCAATGCATTTTTTTGGATAAAACGATTCAGATTTTGTGCACGTTATTTGATGCGCAGTTAGATGAAGAAAGTATTCGGCCTATTTAGTCAAATACATACCTTTAAGTATAATGTTACAATATTAAAGTCTATCTCTGTAACAGATCAGAAGAGAGAATATTATGTTTAGTAAAGATAATGGTCTGGGTAATCTGATGAAACAGGCTCAGCAAATGCAAGAAAAGATGCAGAAAGTACAAGAAGAGATTGCTAACATGGAGGTTATTGGAGAATCGGGTGCAGGTCTTGTTAAAGTAACCATTAATGGTGCCCATAATTGCCGTCGGATTGAAATCGATCCTAGTTTAATAACAGATGATAAAGATATGTTAGAAGATCTTATTGCAGCCTCATTTAATGATGCTGCGCGTCGTATAGAAGAAGCACAAAAAGAAAAAATGACCAATATATCTAATGGGATGCAATTACCTGCAGGCTTTAAGATGCCATTTTAATAATAACAAGCTCCATTCTTGAATCTTTGAAGGAAGAGCTATCCTATTTTACCTGGCGTAGTTTCAAAATTGGTAATTGTTAAGGTTATTGAACATTTACTAAAAAAGATCACCGTTCTATATTGTACTAATCAGAGGCCGTAAATATACTGATTAAATATAGCTGATTGAAAGTCTTTCTGATATTTATGCAATCGAATAAATAGGATAGTTTTCAGTCGCTATTTTATTTTAATGGCATATTTATCGCCATTAAATAGTATTGTATCTTAAAGATACAGGTCTTAAAAGCTTAGTAGACAAGCTAGCAACTGAGATAATATCAGAAATGATCTGATAAACTAACCCAACAATTAAAGGAGAAGTAATAGCTAATTGTATTTCTGGTATACGTGCTCAATATGATGTAATAAAGAAAGTCATATTTCTTATGATATGTCTATTATCAGCAAGCTTAAAATAGTTGATGGAATAACGTTATAATATCAATTATTGGCCAGCAGAAAATTAATTATTAATAGTATTAGTGTAATATAAATAAATATATGAAGAGATTAAAAACTTTGCTTATTTTTATGAAAATGTTAATTATATTGATGATTAAACACACTGTTTCAGAACAGTGACTTGAAATTTTTAATTTCTATCCATATATGAGTTTCATAACCATTTAACCTAATAAAAATTATTCTAAAATTGAGGCTATTTAATGAGTATGAAAGGACAAGAAACTCTTGGGTTTCAATCAGAAGTAAAAAAGTTATTGCAATTGATGATCCATTCGCTTTATTCCAATAAAGAGATCTTTTTACGTGAGTTAATTTCAAATGCATCTGATGCAGCAGATAAATTACGTTTTAAAGCAGTATCGCAATCTGATCTTTATGAAAATGACGGTGATTTAAGAGTTAGAATTTCTATTAATAAAGATAAAAAAACCTTAACGATTAACGATAACGGTATTGGAATGACGCGCGAAGAAGTTATTGATAATTTAGGTACTATTGCTAAATCTGGTACAAAGGCTTTTTTACAATCTTTAGGGAATGAACAGGCAAAAGATAGACCATTAATCGGTCAGTTTGGTGTTGGTTTTTATTCAGCTTTTATTGTTGCAGATAAAGTGACAGTATGCACTCGAGCAGTTGGCATAGCTGCGGATAAAGGGGTTTTTTGGCAATCTGAAGGTGAAGGTGAATATACTGTTGCTGATATTGAAAAAGCAGAGCGTGGTACTGAAGTTACCTTATATTTACGTGAAGACCAAACCGAATTCTTAGATAACTGGCGTTTACGTTCTGTGATCAGTAAGTATTCAGATCATATTGCCATACCGGTAGAAATTGAAGTCAAAAACGAAGAAGATGATACTGTTATTTGGGAAAAAATTAATAAAGCTCAGGCGCTATGGACCAATAACAAAAACAGTATTACAGCTGAAGAATATAAAGAGTTTTATAAGCATGTTTCGCATGATTATGTGGAACCTTTAATATGGAGTCATAATCGGGTAGAAGGTAAACAAGAATATACTAGCCTACTTTATATACCGACTAAAGCGCCTTTTGATTTATGGAATCGTGAGAATAAACATGGTTTAAAGCTTTATGTTAATCGTGTCTTTATCATGGATAAAGCTGAGCAGTTTATGCCAAATTACTTACGTTTTGTCCGTGGTTTAATTGATTCTAATGACTTACCATTAAATGTATCGCGTGAAATCTTACAAGATAGTGATATTACCCGTAGTTTGCGCAATGCATTAACTAAACGTGCATTGCAAATGTTAAAAAAATTAGCTAAAAGTGAATCTGAACAATATCAGCAATTCTGGAAAGAATTTGGATTAGTACTGAAAGAGGGTCCTGCGGAAGATGCAGCTAATAAAAAAGTCATTACTAAATTATTACGCTTTGCATCAACCAATAATGAAAGTAATTTACAGAATGTTTCTTTAGAAGATTATGTTAATCGAATGATTAAAGGGCAGGAAAAGATTTATTACATTACCGCAGATAGTTATGCCGCTGCGAATAATAGTCCGCATTTAGAACTATTCCGTAAAAAGGGAATAGAGGTTTTATTATTATCAGATCGAATTGATGAGTGGATGATGAACTATTTGCCAGAATTCGAAGGCAAATCCTTTCAATCTGTTAGTAAAAGAGATGAGTCATTAGAAAAATTAGCTGATGAAGATAAGAAAAAACAAGAAAATATAGATAAAAAACTGGATTCTTTTGTTGAGCGAGTAAAAAAATTATTAGACAAACGAGTGAAGGGGGTGAAGTTAACACACCGTTTAACAGATACACCGGCAATCGTGACGACTGATGCGAATGATATGAGTACTCAGATGGCAAAACTTTTTGCTGAGGTAGGTCAATTAGCGCCAGAAGTAAAATATAATTTTGAACTTAATCCTGAGCATCCATTAGTTAAAAAAGTAACTGAGCTAATCGATGATGATTTATTTTCTGAGTGGATAGAAGTATTCTTAGATCAGGCTTTATTTGTTGAGCAAGGTAATCTGGAAGATCCTAATCAATTTATTCGTCGTATTAATAAGTTATTTTTGGGCTAAAAAATTAGTTATGCTCATTTGTGGTGTATGGAATTTCGAAGATGCTTAGCGGTGTATCCTGTTGATTATTTTCGTGTATAATTTAATAACAGAGAGATGAATATATTATAAATATTTACCCTACAGGTGTCTGTGAAACTTGATTTACCTCTTATTCATTACATGAATTCATCTATAAGTGATGCTATTATCTAGATAGTTACTCTTGTTAAAGCGGGCTTTGAAGCCATGATGTACCAAAGTTTTTAACTTCACTTTATCGACGGACGTTATTTGCCATCGTCCGTAATGATTATGTGCTACAACGAATCATGCAGACTAGTATGGGAGATCTTAAGATTAAAGCGTCTAAGGTCGGGAGATCGCGGCAGGAATGAATATGCTTCAAGAGCTGGTTGCTATTGCTTTATTTGAATGCTATATAAACCTTATAGAGGTTAAATCTCTGTAACTGCGATTGTGTATATAATATCCCAAATAGTTATTTCACGAAGCTATATTTCGGTACATTTTCCGCTGAAAAGCATATAGTCTTCTATTCAGAAGACTCATTAGTAGACTGGAATACCAATGCCTTGAAGAACACAAACATTGGTAGCTGCGTGATTTAAACGATACTAGCTACGTTTATTTCTTTACTGATGACATATACCGTTTTGTCAGTCAAGTTGATTGCTTTTATCTGCTCTTCATTATCTATTTTGATAGATGAAGCGAGCTCGTTTTGATTGAAAATAGTTATAAAAAGTCAGAAGCAAACTGTATCTTAATTTCTCAATGAGCAACTAGAGAATAGGTTAACTGAATCTCCTAGACTTGTTACTGTGGATGCTTTATTCTTGATTTTTTGAACACAATGATAAAGATATTCTTGAATACGCAGAACAACCAACGCTGTTGAGTATACAAAATAACTCATGCTCTAGCTTTACTCCACAAAGGCATCCAACAGAAAGTTTTAATGGTAAGGCTTTTCTGAAGCTCTTGATACCAGAGAGCCATGATGCTGCTAATAAAGCCATTGATATTTTGTTAGCAAGGGTTTTCAGGGAAGTTATTTCCATTACAGAGATAAGGATTTTGAAGAAATATCAAGAAGAATAGCTAGCATTCTATGGCTTTCCTGTCAATGCACTGGGCGTGAATAAGAATGACGAATCTGATTAAATCAACTAAGGGGATTTGATCTTCTTACTATATTAGAAAATAACGTCTAATTTAAAATTGGAGAACAGATTCGCAATGTATCAGAGTGAAATGTACCTTAACTACCATACAGCAGATTTGCTAATAACTTTAAATTTATTTAATTAATTGAGTTGTTAATAAACCTATCTTTTAGTTATTCAAGATGTGATTTTTAACAAAAAATAATTTTATTATTTAATGTTTATCTGTTTTCTTGAGATATAGCTATATATATCTAATTATAAGATAACTTTTCTTTTAAATTATAAAAATAAAATAGCAAGGGATTTACGCAATGCGTATTATTTTGCTCGGTGCGCCAGGCACAGGTAAGGGGACTCAGGTATAATTCATTATGTAAAAGTATTGTATACTACAAATTTCTACCGGTAATATGTTAGGTACTACCCTAAAGACAAGTACAGAATTGAGTCTAAAAATAAAAGAATTAATGGATAACGGTAAGCTTGTTACTAATGAGTTAGTTATTTCCTTAGTTAAACAACGTATAGCACAAAATGATTGTCGAAACGGTTTTTTATTAGATGGATTCCCTCGCACTATCTAACAAGCAGACGCAATGAAAAATGTAGGTATTGCTGTGGATTATGTGTTGGAATTTGATGTACCAGATAAAATTATTCTTGAACGTATTGTTGGTCGTCGAGTTCATACAGCTTCAGGTCGTGTTTATCATGTTAAATTTAACCCCCGAAAATAACAAACAGAGATGATATTAATGGTGAAGAACTAAGTATTCGTAAAGATGATCAAGAAGATACGATCTCCAAGCGATTAGTGGAATATCATAACCTTAACTGAGCCTTTAAATTGCATATTATCGTCAAGAAGCTTCTACCGGTCATACCAAGTACTTTAAATTGAATGGTACCCGTAAGGTTATTGAAATTAGTGAAGAGTTAGCTAATATTTTAGGTTAATTGTTATTTGATAAACTAGGCACTCAATTTGAATGGCTGTTTTATTTAGGGATAAATAGCAGAAATAAAAATATTTAATAAGTTATAATAAGGTTTGAGTTATCACTAAATCTAGTGATAATGACGATTAGGGCTCACACTCTGATGCTTCATAAATCTATTCTCCATCCTTAAAATTAGACATTTTGCCACCATGGTTAGTAAGGGGTACCCCACTTAGCTGATTCTGGGTTTTCTGCGCAGAAGATTAGAACAGCTTAAATACCATTGAAATGGTTATTTTCTACAATACAGTGCTTCGCGCATCAGATTCATACCCTCACACTGTCGAAAAAGTTAATTCAATCAAATTCTTCGTTCTTATTAGGCCAGGTGCACTTACGACAAAGCATAGAATGCCAGCGTTATTCTCATTTTTTTTAGATTTTTTATCGCTGCAGAATATTTGCTGAAATCCTTGCTAATAAAATATTAAGGGCTTTATTAGTGGCATCAGGTTTCTCTTGATAGCAAGATCTCCCGTATTTAATCCTTAACTTTTGGTTGCATACCTTTAGGAAGGGTTATGCAGTGCATTACCTATTTTATCTATCTAATAACATTGCTGCTGCGCTCCAGTAAATATCTTTTGCATTGGCATTAAGAAACCAAAATCACTGTCTTCCATGGTAAGTTTAGGAGATGCAGTTAAGCTGCGCTCGCGCGGTCATCCCAGAAGTTTGCTCAGTTTATTTCTAATTCTCAACAAGCATCTTCTACTGCAATAGATTCTTACCATTCATGGGATGTGAAGTGCCGTCAATGATGAGGAGCAAGTAAAAGCAATCAGCTTTCCTGACAGAATGGCATATATTTCTTCAAACAAAAAATAAACATAACATGTATTAATTAAATTATATAGCCGCTATTACCTATACTATTCAGACATTGTTGTTTCAGTTTGTTATGAGTTGGCAGAGAAAGATCATGTATTTTTTATCAAGAGCGCATCATGCCTTCGTGAAAATCAGCGGTGCATATACCTTCGCCTAGTATACAAGCCTCATGGTGGTAACTCTTCGCTGATTTTGCACGCTTCAGATAAAGCAGCAATGAGCTTTTGAAGGATATTCTGTTTCCGCTGTGATTCCTCTCAGCTCCCTCTTAACTTTGCACTTTAATCTCAATATCACCAATACCATTATATATGAAGATTTCACTGTAGCACATAACCGTTATGGATCACAGCATAATGATATTTATCGATAAGGGGCTGAGCAGATTATCGCAGGATGCCGTTGAAGCTCCGCCTCAACAGAAGTAATCCCTATCACTTACCTACTACCATTACGGATGCGTTCATGTAAGGAATTAGAGGTAATATCTGGTTTTGCAGATTATCTCTAAGCAGACTTTTATGTCATATCATCTTTCTGTTGTTGATATCATGCATAAAATCAATCACCAGGATATACCTCTACATCATCAGCGAATTCCATACATCAGAAATGATGATAATTTTTAGCTGAATAGATTAAATCTATTAGTTAAAATATGATAATAAATCAGCTATTTCTTGACAAGAAATACCGTAAGCTAATTCTTTATATTCAAAGATTATTAATAAAATTAACCTTAATAGGTTTAGGATATTTGTAGCAAATCTAAGATTAGAGTATACTGTTTCCCCGTCTTGTTATATTCATCGTCTTTTACACATAAATTTCAGGTTTAGCATGAAAACAAATTATATTTTTGTAACTGGCGGGGTAGTTTCCTCTCTTGGCAAAGGTATTGCCGCCGCTTCTTTAGCTGCTATACTTGAAGCGCGAGGACTGAATATTACTATTATGAAACTAGATCCTTATATTAATGTTGATCCAGGCACGATGAGCCCAATTCAGCATGGAGAAGTTTTTGTTACCGAAGATGGTGCAGAAACTGATCTTGATCTTGGTCATTATGAACGTTTTATTCGTACTAAAATGACACGCTGTAATAATTTTACAACTGGTCGCGTATACTCTGAAGTATTACGTAAAGAACGTCGTGGTGACTATTTAGGCAAAACTATTCAAGTTATTCCTCATATTACTGATGAGATCAAAAAGCGGATTATTCTTGGCGGAGAAGGCCACGATATTGTTTTGGTTGAAGTTGGTGGAACAGTAGGTGATATTGAATCTTTACCTTTTTTGGAAGCAATTCGCCAATTAGCGGTTGATGTTGATCGTAAGCATACTCTTTTTCTACATCTTACTTTAGTACCTTATTTATCTTCTGCAGCTGAAGTTAAAACTAAACCAACTCAACATTCTGTAAAAGAACTTCTTTCTATAGGTATTCAGCCAGACGTGCTAATTTGCCGTTCAGATCGGGTTATTCCGGTTAATGAACGAGAAAAAATTGCGCTTTTTTGTAATGTACCGGAAAGAGCGGTAATTTCATTAGAGGATGTTGATTCAATTTATAAAATTCCTTCATTGTTAAAATCTCAGCAGTTAGATGATTATATTTGTGAGAAATTTGAACTTGCATGCTCAACTGCTGATTTGTCTGAATGGGAACAAGTTATTGATGCGCAAGCTAATCCGATAGGTAAGGTAACTATTGGCATGGTAGGTAAATATATAGAATTACCTGATGCTTATAAATCGGTTATTGAAGCGTTAAAACATGGTGGTTTAAAAAACCGTTTAACAGTAAATATTAAATTGATTGATTCTGAAAATATTGAAGCGCATGGAGCTGAACTCCTAAAAGGAGTTGATGCTATCCTAGTTCCAGGTGGTTTTGGTGAGCGAGGTATAGAAGGGAAAATTATTACAGCACGTTATGCACGTGAAAATAATGTTCCTTATTTGGGTATTTGCCTTGGAATGCAAGTTGCTCTGATTGAATATGCCCGTCATGTTGCTAGTATGAAAGGGGCAAACTCAACAGAATTTGCACCAGATTGTCCATATCCAGTTGTTGCCTTGATTACGGAATGGTCTGATGATAGTGGTAATATTAAAATTAATAATGAAAATAGCGATTTTGGTGGTACGATGCGAGTAGGTGGTCAATTATGCCATTTAGTGAAAGGTACTAAAGTCCATGAGTTGTATAATAGCAACACAATTATTGAACGACATCGCCACCGTTATGAAGTCAATAATATGCTTTTAGCACGTATTGAAGAAGCAGGTTTATGTATTGCAGGACGCTCGGCGGACAATAAATTAGTGGAAATTATTGAGGATCCTAAGCATCCTTGGTTTGTAGCTTGTCAGTTTCATCCTGAATTTACTTCGACACCAAGGGACGGCCATCCTTTATTTGCTGGTTTCATTAAAGCTGCAAAGGAATATCACCAAGGGAAGCTGAAAAGAGATATAAGGTAATGATATTAATTTATTAGTTTTGGCTGAAATATAACTTATACTGAGGAAATTTAATATCAAAAATCCCTAAAATCATTAGGGGTGAAATTATAGATTCCTGTGGTAATCCTGACTGTTGAAGCAGAGTTTGATTTAAAATAAGATTTAGTGGGTTAGTATTTGCAATATCTGGTGCATACGATCGCTTTACGAAAAGTTTTATCACCATATTATGGTGATAAAATCACTTTTAGGTAAAGCGATTTGAGGCTATTGTAGTAGTGAATATCACAATTGCTGATATAATTATAGATAAAAATACTAAAAAAGGCTAGTTTTGATAAAAACTAGTTATCAGTAAATCTGATGTATCAGATGCTATAATACACTCCAATAATGTTTCATGAATTTCTTCTCCATGCTTAAATTAGATGTTCTTTATCACTAGTAAAGAAGTTAAATTTCATTAGTGTAACTTCCAGCTTTCTATGAGCAGATGAGAACAGCTTAAATACCATGAAAGAGTTATTTTTCGAACCATCGCGTTTTGTTTGTAGCCTCAACCTGTTGAAAAAGTTGATTTAATCCATATTCGTTGTTTTTATTGATAGCAAGTGCACTAATAAAGAAGCTATAGAATGCTAGTAAGCTCTTCTTTATCTTTCTGTAGTTTCTTTATCGCTGCAAAATATTTTTGCTAAAAATCCTTGTCAATAAAAAATAAAGTGTAGATTACTGATGTAAAGAAAGATAGATATACTCGTTATATAGTACTGTTTTATACTCTGCAATATGTTTTTTTAAAAATTCCATCAAATATAGTTTGAAATAAATATTCAAAAAATAGTAAATTGAGTAAATCAAAAAGATAATACACGAACTTCAAACGCATCATAACTACCTATTTATTCTCAACATGAAAATATTGTTCACTTTTAATTACGATCATCCAATTTTTGAGCAAATCCCATACTAAGCTGATTACGCTGGATAAAACGTAATTGATGAGACAATAACGAAGTATGTTTGCCAATAAATTCATCGCTTGTATGGATCTTATGGATAATACCCGTTTAACTAAACTGCTTTTTATTATTCATGATTGATGGCTGAGATAAATTTCTTTAAAATAATATGAAAATGTCAAATTCTGAACTCATCTCCGTCTATCTGTCAAGCGAATGCTTGTATGTAATACCTTTGTGTTATAGATATCTGATGCTACTGCCTGTGGCTATCCTAAATGGGGATTCTCTCCCGCCTTTTTGCTCAAGTTATAAGTTAAAAGTCTATAAAGTTTTCATGCAGTTTCAAAGCTACCGAGCAGCGATCCGTACAAAAGGTTTAAATTTACCCGATTGTAACTCGTAATACATTACTTTCACTATGCCCATCTTCTTTAGCCTTATTCCAATAATAACTGTCTACTATTCAATACTCTATTTTGCAGCGGAATAAAAACTATGGCTCAGTGGGCACACAACAGGGTATTAAAATTAGCATCTTCTATGCTTAACACACTTGTGGTGATTAGTTTAATCAACATCCGTATTCTCACAATATCTTATTACCAG
This sequence comes from Arsenophonus sp., assembly GCA_046530735.1. Lineage (GTDB taxonomy): Bacteria > Pseudomonadota > Gammaproteobacteria > Enterobacterales > Enterobacteriaceae > Arsenophonus. The sequence continues at coordinate 22,929 of JBHEQV010000010.1, read as the reverse complement.
TGTTGGTCTGGATTTGGGTATTAAACATGCTATATGAGATGATCTGTTCTTCAAAACAAAGCAATCGAAGAAAATTTGACAAGGTGATCTTATCCGACTTCTGCGTTACAACTATGACTTAATAAATTCCAGTATTTTCTTGATTCTGCGCATATCCGCCAGAAGTAGTGTCAGCATTATCTCAAGTCACAGAACGAGGATGTTACTGGAAGAAAGTACACTTGCTAAAAAAAAGAAAAATGAGTGTGGCATAGTATAAAATATTTCTAGCACTACCTTAAACACCACGGCACCTTCACTTCAAAAGTGTGTCATTACCGAGGTGAAAGTAGTTATACATCATTACTATTACCGCCAAGACTAAGTAATTCCAGCAGAAGGTTGTAACGCAAGAAGAGATAATCATTGCCATATTAGATATATATTCTAGCAAGACATTTTAAAATGGTGCGTTAGTATGGTTTTCTTGTTGAATCCTCAATAAGGCATATTATTACAGAAGATATGTTATATAAATCGCTGAAGATGACGACTCGCAAAAAACTGTAAAAACTAAGGTTCACTTTTCTGATGAAAGTATTCCTGCGCACAGATTTATGCAAATGCATTCTATATACGACAGGCTAAGTTTACTAACGATTATATTAGTAAGTAGGTAACAGAGTTGTTATTAAAAAGAATACATAAAATAAAAAACAATCGTTATTAAGTTAAACCTAGGATTAATATCTCTAAAGTTAGGGTGTTAGGTCAAAAACATGCACTTTGATAAAATTTTAACTTACAATAGAGATCAAAGTAAACTGATTCTATCTCCTTTTTAATAAAAATTGATAGATTTAATCGCTCTTAAAGAGCAATTAAATTTCTTAATCTAACCATCAAGGAATTTATTAGTAGAATCGCAGCTCTCTACTAATCAAATCTCCATCAACTCACCCTTAATTTTGATTGCATGGATTTTATGGAGTGAAGCCAGAATATTAGCTGTTTTTGTATACCAAACAATATTAATGCTATACATCTAGAAATATCTTTGCCGTTACATTCAAAATTAATGGCACCGTTTCCCATAATAAGTCTGGTGTAGATACAGTTAAGCGACGTGCTTCCAAATCATTAAGAAGTTAGACTCCGTTTTCTTCTGATTCTTAATAAGCATCTTTAACCGCGAGAGTTCCCCCTTACGTGCATGCGCAGTACCGACAATAATAAGAAGCGGGGTAAAAGCGATCAGATTGCTTGACAGGGATTATAATGCCATATACCCAAAAATAAACATAGGCGTATCACATAAATTACATAGGTACTATTCATTTGCCTATACTCCTCAAACTATTTCTGTTTTAGTTTGCTGATGATATGCAGAGATGAGCATTTGCTTTCTCACCAAAAAATTACCAGATTTTCATAAAAATCACCAATGGATATCCCTAGTAGATAGAAAGGCATGCTAATAATTTTTCAATATTTGTACTCTTCATCATAACCCGTAGCAAGGAGCTCTTGAAGCATATTCTGTTGCCGATGAAACCTATTAAGGTTAATTTTTATTAATAATCTTTTAATATCAAGAATTATATTATATAATGTATTGTCAAGAAATATATAATTGATTATAATATCCTAGCTAATAGGTTTAGCTCATTCAGCTAAGAGCTATGCTCATTTCTTGTGTATAGAATTATCGATGGTGAGTAAGGCATTCCTGCTGATTGATTTCATTGATGAAATCAACAACAGAAAGATGATATTCAATGAAAAGTCTATCTAGAGGTAATCTCCGAAACCAGATATTAGCTATGCTCCCTTTTGCATGAATTCATTCATAAATGGTGCCAGGTAGGTCATAGGGACCGCTGTTGAGGTGCGTATCTCGAAGCCATATTGTTCAACATGCTCAACGCCGCCTTTATCAACAGGCATGTTCAATGCCGTCGTCTTTAACGGTTATTTGCCACAGATAACCTACAAGACAGGATATTGGCGATGTTAAGATTAAAATACCTAAGGTTAGAGATCTTAGCGGAAACGGATACTTTCAACAGCTTATTGCATCACCTTATTCTAAGCGTGCAAAAATCGGTGAAAAGTTTCCTAGTATGGTTGTATCTGTGAAGCATATCCACCAGTAATTTTCGAATCCTTGATAGCTCTTTCTCTGTAAAGAGAAGATGATCTCTTTGCTAGTATTATTAGAAGATTAAAGCAACAATAGCTTAAAGAGCACACAGGAAAGGTTGTATACACTTACGTGATTTTTAATCGATATGCGCTACCTTTATTTCTTATCTGATTGCATATACAGGCTTGTCATGCATATGCTAATCGCCTTTTCCTGCTGCTCATTTATCTAGAGCACAGGATGGATGGTAAGAAGGTAGTTATAGTCGAAGATGATTATCAAAAGTCAGAAGAAAACTGAGTCTAACTTCTTAATGGTCTAGAAGCACAGATTTTAAACGTATCTCATAGGTGCTACCCTATTTCTAGGTAAACGATACCTTTAGTTTTAAAACAATGGAAAAGATATTCTTGAGCGTGCAGCCACCCAATAGTTGTTGGGTATATAAAACAAATAGCTAATATTCTGCTTACTCTACAAAAACATTCAATAGAAAATTAAGGTGCTGCTGTAGGTCTACATAGCAGAGAGCGCAATACCGCTGATAAAGCTCTTGATATTTTGTTGTGAAGGTTTTTAGTATATTCTGCAGGGATGAAGAATCTGAAGAAACAGCGAAAAGAACACTGGCATTCTATACCTTAGTGTTAGCGCACTGGGCATCATAAGAATGAAGAATTTGATTGAATCGGATTTTGCGACAGTGAGGCTATGAATCTGACGTGCGAAGCACTGTATTGTAGAAAGATAACCATTTCAATAGTGTTTAAGGCGCTTTACTCTTCTGCGCAAAAAAACCAGAATCAGCTAAGTTTGGGTAACCCCATTACTGACCATGGTAGCAAAATGTCCAATTTAAGGATGGATAATAGATTTATCAATCATCAGAGCGGGAGCCCTAATCGTCATTATCACTAGATTTAGTGATAACTCAAACCTTATTATAACTTATTGAATATTTTATTTCTGATAATTATCCCTAAATAAAATAGCAATTTAAATTGAGTGCCTAGTTTATCAACTAACAATTAATCTAAAATATTAGCTAACTCTTCACTAATTTCAATAACTTTACGGGTACCATTCAATTTAAAGTACTTGGTATGACCAGTAGCAGCTTCTTGACGATAATATGCAATTAAAGGCTCAGTTAAGTTATGATATTCCACTAATCGCTTGCAGATCGTATCTTCTTGATCATCTTTACGAATACTTAGTTCTTCACCGGTAATATCATCTCTGTTTGTTATTTTCGGGGGGTTAAATTTAACGTGATAAACACGACCTGAAGGTGTATGAACTCGACGACCAACAATACGTTCAAGAATAATTTTATCTGGTACATCAAATTCAAACACATAATCCACCGCAATACCTACATTTCTCATTGCGTTTGCTTGTTGGATGGTGCGAGGGAATCCATCTAATAAAAAACCGTTTCTACAATCATTTTGTGCTATACGTTGTTTAACTAAGGCAATTACTAATTCATTAGTAACAAGCTTACCGTTATCCATTAATTCTTTTATTTTTAGACCCAATTCTGTGCTTGTCTTTATGGTAGTACGTAACATATTACCGGTAGAAATTTGTGGAATACCATACTTTGACATAATGAATTCCGCCTGAGTCCCCTTACCTGTGCCTGGTGCACCGAGCAAAATAATACGCATTGCGTAAATCCCTTACTATTTTATTTTTATAATTTGAAAGAAAAGTTCTCTTATAATTAGATGTATATAGCCATATTTCAAAAAAAACAGATAACCATTAAATAATAAAATTATTTTTTGTTAAAAACCACGTCTTAAATAGCTAAAAGATGATTTTATTAATAACTAGGTTAATTAAATAAATTTAAAGTTATTAGCAAATCTGCTGTATGGTGATCAAACTACATTGTACTCTGATGCTTTGTGAATCTATTCTTCAATTTTAAATTAGACATTATTTACCATCAGAGTCAACAGGTCAAATCTCCTTAGGCAGTTTCAGCTTTTCTGAGTAGACTGTACTCGCTTAAATATCATTGAAAGAATTATTATTCTTAAAGTACAATTTTGGTAAGACGGCTTTTATAGCCTTACTGTCTAAAAACCTGATTCAATTAAACTCGTTGTTCTTATGTGACGCCAATTGTGCTGACAGGAAGGCATATAATACCAGTCATTCTTCTCGTTCTTTCTTTAACTTCTTCATTGCTTTAGAATACCCTAAAAACCTTGCAACAAAATATCAAGAGCTTTATCAGCAGAATCGCAACTCTCTGCTACTTAGAGCCTCCTGTAGCTCAACTTTAACTTTCAGTTACATGCTTTTATGGAGTAAAAGCAGCACATGAGCTATTTTATATACCTAATAACATTAGTATCATATGTTCGGAAATATCTTTGTATGCCATTCTAAAAATCAACAGTACTAGCTCCCCATAGCAAGCCTGAAATATGGTTAAACAATGCGCTTTCTAGCTATTGAAAAAGTTTGACCTAGTGTGTTTCTGACTCTTGATAAGCATCTTCAACCGAAATGAGTTTCTTACCTAATGTAATGATCTCAATAATGGAGCAGAAGGGAAAGGCGATCAGCTTGCCTAACAGAATGACATATGCCTTAAGCCAATAAATAAACATAGCGTGTATCGCTAAATCACGTAGCCTACCATTCCCTATACTTTTTAAGTCATTGCTGTTTCAGGTTGCTGATGATCCTAAAGTAGGAGAGCATATGTTCTTTCAGTAAGAAATGCCATTATGGCTTCATCAAATCACCAGTGGATAAATACCACTCCCCATCGCAGATATAGACATGTAGTCTTTTTGAGGTTTTTTACAATTCGAATAAAGTGGTAAGAACCATCTGTAAACATATTTCGTTTCCGATGTGATCCTATGACCTTAAGCACTTTAATATCAACATCGCCCATTATCAGTCTATATCATTCGCGGTGGTAAGTAACCGTTTTACGATCGACGGCATAATGCCAATCGATAAAGCGGTGTTCAGCATATTGGTGCAGAATGGCTTTGAGCTTACCATTAATAGCTATGTCTATGGTTCTTAACTTTAGGTACCTTAATCTCAACATCGCTAATACCAATTTATATAGTTTTCTGTTGCAAATAACAGTTACGGATGACTGGTTTATTCCTGCTAACAAGGCGGAATTTAGCATGTTATGGTAACATGGCTTCGAACCCCCACTTAACAACGGTTCCTATCAACTGGCTGTTAGCCTTATGGATGAGTTTATGCAAGGGACCAGATGTAATATCTGGTTTTGCAGATATCCGGTATTGTAAACTTTTTATGACATATCATCTCAATTTTATTGAAATCATTCATGAAATTAATTAGCAAGATGCGTAATTATGCTCGAAATCCATAAGCTAGAAATTAGGATAACTCTAAAATCCATTATTGCAGGAAAATATTTAACAATTTTACTAAAAGTTCTTTGGAGAAACTATATCGCAATGGTAAATGCTTTAGTTATCTGCGATGTATGTTGAATAAATTGATTTTACGGGAGTTAACGAAATAAACAACTATCGATTTAAAAACAGCGTTTAGATAGGACCACTGTTTTTGTTTCAACGCTGACAGGAACATAAATGGCTAAGTAGTATTGTTAAAATGAATGAAACATTTTTTTATGATACTTTAAATGGAAACGTTCTATGCTATATAGAAAAAATAGAAAATGCAGGAGAGTAGGGGAGGGGAGATAAAAGAAAGAATGAATTCTGAACTTAATCGCCCGAAATCACAACAGGGTCATCTGAGTGATGAGATTCTTGTAGAGGTTAATTCATAGTGTTAACTGTTTTGTTGACTTGATTATCGATTATAGTTCATCTTTATTCGGATGGATCTAAATGATATGCAACCTTTTCTAACTAGTATAAAATTAGTCACTATCCCCTAATAATTTTTGATAATCAGAAAGTTATTGATAAAGGATTTCATATTTAAAATAGGAACAGTCATATCAGTCGATTAAAAGGATACCTAAGTAGTAAGTGATTTATTGTGTAGGGTCGTTTATTTACTAAATTATCTATCCTGGAGAAGATTGCTTGAAACCAGAATAATTAAAAATTGAAATATAGATGTGGTTATAGATTACTCTGAAACAAAGTAATAATCTTTGGTAAAACATGATCACGATAATCATAGCCATCTTTACAATTATTTATTAATGATGTTCTCGTTTGTTCAAGAAGTTGTAATCTGGTTTCCCTGCAAAAAATATTTTCTCCCTCTTAACGATCTACTGGCAGTTGTACATAATTTTTTAAACTTCGTAGCATTTTGATCTAGTCAGATAGCTGTTTATGTAGTCTTTGAGAGGGAATTTGCGTAAAATTAGGCAGAGGAAAGCACTAAATTCGAAGAATAAAGCGTTTAAAAAGCTACGCGTTTGCTTATCTGTACGTAGTGCAAAATATCTTCTGCAAATGCCAAATAAAACTTCATAATGTTATCTTTTCATATCTATAAGATCGCGCCTCTTGATCAGTTTTTGTATGCTTTGTAAGTCTAAGATTACGTTAAATGCTCGATGCTTCTTACGAGATCTTAACCAAGCATGTCCATGGCTATCCATCAGGTACTTACAGAATAGCAAAAAATTTATAGACCGCCTTTTCTTCTGAAAGAATGGTTATACACTAAAAAATTAGAATTTGTTTATTTGTGTACAGAGCTCTTGGAATAGAGCATCGATTTTAGCTCTCCTATTCATACTAAAACAAATGAAATGGTCGATCCATTTAATTGTCGCATTAGGAAGCCGGACTGCAAACCTATCATTTTAATTCTAGTAAAAAGCTTGAAATCACTTTGCGTGGATTATTTACCTGTACAATCAGAAGTTACTACAATTAGTATTGGGTAGTAAAACTCCATTGCAGTTTATAAAAGATTAGTTCAAATTTAAACCTAAATTATTCAAAAAAACTATACTATCTTTTTGGATGTGACATATAATTCATTGCCTAAGCAATGACATACAATGATTAAAATTATATTTTTTTAACTTGAATTAAACCAAAGTCTTATCAATGCGCTAAATGAGAAAGGCTATGAACGCTCTACAACTATTCAACTTGCAACTATCCCTGCTTCTAATAGAAGGACGTGATATTTTAGCTTCATACCTACAGGAATAAATGAAACTGCTGCTTACTTATTGACGGTAATCCAACATTTACTTAATTTTCTACGTAAACGATCTGGACAAGCACGTATTCTTGTTCTAGCGTTAACCCGAGAACTGGTAATTCAAGTAGCTGAACAAGCAAAAGAATTAGTTAAATATACTCATCTTCATATGATAACTATCAATAATAGAGCATCCTTTATAATAAACCACGCTGAAATTTTCAGTGAAAACCAAGATATTGTCGTCGCAATCACATGGGGTTTACTACAGCATATTAAAGAAAAAAATTTTAATTATAAGACAATCGAGATATTAATTTTAGATAAAGCCGATCTAATTTTTGATATAGGAGTTATTAACAACATTAAACTATTGCCGAAGAGATACGCTGGCGTAAACAAAGTATACTATTTTCAGCAACATTAGAAGATGGAGTCATTCACAATTTTGCTAATCGATTATTGAATGATCCTTATGAAATTGATGCTGATCCTTAAAGGCGTAAACAAAAAAATCAACAATACTATTATCGCGATGATAATTTTGAATATAAAACTACATTACTTTGCCATCTATTAAAACAATCGAATGTTACCAAATTTATTATTTTTATCCGTAAACGCGAAAGAGGGCATCAGTTAGTTTAATGGTTACAAGAAGATAAAATAAAAAGCTAGTTACTTAAAGGAGTAATGGTTCAGGCAAAACGAGCTTAAGCTGTTAAATGTCTAAATAGTGGGAAAATAAACGTATTTGTTATAACTGATTTTTCCTCACGTGATCTCGATATTACGATATTAGTCATGTATTCAATTTCAATTTATCACGTACTGTTGATGTTTATCTGAACCGTATTGGTATAACCGCACGTAGTGGGCAAAAAGGGATTTCAATTAGCTTAATCTAAGCTCATGATCAACCGCTATTAGATAAAATTAACCGTTCTTTTAAAGAACCATTAAAAATATTCCTATAGATAGCCTTCGAGCAATCACCAAAACACAGACTAAAAGTTTACTACGTAAACCAAATCCATTAAAAAAATCAATTAAAACGCCAAGAAAAAAATAATCAACAAAAAAAGAAAAAAATTAAAGAACGCCATCGCGACATTAAAAATATTGGTAAACGTCGCAAACCATCAATCAGTAAAGAAAACTGATAACAATTAATAAATATTCCAGGTTATGTATTTTGGTAAAAATTGTTGGTAGAAATCCTTCATATAATATGAAGGATTTTTGCTATAGTGGTTATAATGAAAAAATAAGCAACCATACAATTAAAGAGACTTTTCCTCACTCCATGTTAATATAAATCTGCATTTCATTATTTGGCTCGATGATAATCTGTTGGATGATGTCAATCTATGTATTGAAATAACTCACTGCACATCATCTTGCCCATATTGTTGCAGTAGATATGTTAACCCGCTGGAAATATTTATTAGAATTATACAGCGATATCATTGCAAAATCCTCGATTTAAGAAAAACATGTAATAATCATACTGGAAATTCTTTAGTAAAACTAAATAATAAAATGCTTAGCTGTAATATGCCTAAATATAGAGCCCGATCATCTTTTTCTGTATCAGGATCTGCTGTCAGTAAACTGCTTAGTTCGCTATTATAATAATGATGTACAATCCTCCTTTTCTCGATAATGCCGAAGTTTTTAGTAGATACCAGTGAGCCTTTAAGGTAGAGCTAGAGGTATTTCACGCTGCCACGTCTCTTTTATACTTTTAATGAAGTGCACTTTCTTCAATAACGTCCCTACTTTTGCTTTCAGGATATGCGGTTCTACTGCTTCCTATGGCGGATATGTACATAAGAACAGGAAGACAGTGAGATTTATCAAGTCATAGTTGTAACGTAGAAGCCGAATGATAACCTCTTGCCAGATTTCTTCGATCGTTCCTTTTTTAAAAAACAGCTCACGCCAATACAGGATAATTTAATATCCAGAACGCTAAGGCAAGTGACAGAGAGATGAACATGCAGAGATGTTAATTAAATTATTTACATAAGTATGTAAGGCGCAGAAGATGCCAATTTCAATATCTTGTTTGCATGTTTACTGCGGCATAAGTTCAGATGGAAGCTAGAAATAAAGTGTTGAATCGCACCAGTTAGTTGGTTCTGAAAAGTCAAAAGAACATGGGGGATAGTGAAAGTAATGTATTGGCAGTTACAGTTAGGTAAATATAAATTTGTTGTGCTAATTTACTACTCGGTAACTTTTATGCCGCATGAACTACAGGTTTTTAATTTATAACTTCAGCAGAAAAATGACTGTATGGAATCATTCAGGAAAATCATAACAATAGTCTCGTCCGGACATCTTTTTACACAAATGAGGCAGATAAACATTCACTCTACAAATAGGATTCGTGCCAAGTTGACACTTTTATCGTGTTTTCAGAAAAGCTATTTTAGACATCATCCAATAATGAAAAACAGTTTAGTTAGGGGGATATATGTCTGGATAAATTATTCTCTTTGGATATCTTTCCAGAGAAATAAAAATCGTTATCATGTCCACGTTTATCAAGTCTATCGGCAAAGCTATTTTTATATTTATTCCAGTAGTTGAAGGAGGCGTAGGTTATCCTTAGTTCCCTATATATGATGAATTCATTTGGAAGCATACTTTCATCATTACCCCTCAATGCAGTTGTATTCAGCATCATTAGCTTAACCTCTTTTTAGACTATCATAAATTTAGTCGAGTCTGTCTTAAATTATTCAGGAAGATATCATAAATCGCTTCAGATAAACAGGTAAGTATAAATAGGTGAAGTTGTATTTATCTTTTTAATTTAGCTGATTTACGCTCTTTAGGAGGTTAATTCCGAGACATCTCTCTATATGAATTCCTAAAAAATTAATATATTGGAGAGTATAAAACAGTATTCAGATTATAAATCTCCTAGAAATCGTAGATAGCTGATTAGCTCATATCATAGTGTGCTACGTTCTAAACTAAATAATAATTAAATATCAGAAATTTATTAATATGAATCAATAATTTTAAGATATTATTAATAATAAGATTGATAGATTATTATCTTAAATTAATTTTTTATTTAATAAATAACAATTATTAGCTAATATTTTTAATATGAAAATGTGTAATGAAAAACAATTAATTTCCGTTTTTAAATTTTATCTCACATAACGTAGATATCATGTTAAATATGATATTAATTAAAACTTAAAGGAATGGTTATGTCTTTTTTACCAAGATGGCACGATGTCATCGGTCTAGAAAAAGAACAAAATTACTTCCGTAATACTCTGGCTTATGTTGACAGAGAACGCAAACAAGGTACAATAATCTATCCACCACAAAAAGATGTTTTTAATGCTTTCCGTTATACTGAGCTGAGTGAAGTAAAAGTTGTTATCCTAGGACAAGATCCTTACCATGGACCTAATCAAGCTCATGGACTCTCTTTTTCAGTTCGCCCAAGAATTCCTGTGCCGCCTTCTTTGGTTAATATGTACAAAGAACTAGCAAAAGATATCATTGATTTCCAATATCCAGATCATGGTTATCTTGTTAGTTGGGGGAAACAAGGGGTATTTTTATTGAACACAGTTTTAACTGTTGAACAAGGCAAAGCACATTCACATATGCATCTTGGCTGGGAAAAATTTACAGATAAGGTTATTGCAGTAATTAATCAATATTGTGTTGGTGTTGTTTTTTTATTATGGGGATCACATGCGCAGAAAAAAGGCAAATTTATCGATAATCAAAAACATTTGGTTCTTAAAGCACCTCATCCTTCCCCGCTTTCAGCGCATAGAGGTTTCTTTGGTTGCCGACATTTTTCTAAAACAAATGAAACACTTATAAAACAAGGATTAAGGCCCATTAATTGGATGCCGATTATCCCAAAATAATAATAAATTTTACCACCATTAAAATGGTGGTATTTCAGTTTATTTTGTTTTTGACACGATCACCATCGCAGGGCGTAGTAAACGAGAATTTAAAGTATAACCTTTTTGCATAACATCAATAACTTGATTAGGTTCATGTTCTTGAGAATCAATCATTGTCATAGCTTGATGCAGTTCTGGATTAAAAGGAACATTCTTATCTGCTACCACCTTAATACCATATTTGCCAACGGTAGCTAAAAAAGATTTTAAAGTTAGTTCAAGCCCTTCAAGTATTGATATCGATTCAGTATTTTCCCGATCAATAACTTCAATTGTTCTTTCCAAATTATCAATAACGGGTAACAATTCATTAGCAAACCGCTCCAGAGCAAACTTATGTGCTTTTTCAATATCTTGTTCAGTACGGCGACGAATATTCTCCACTTCAGCTTTGGCACGTAGTAGTGTTTCACGCTCACGTTTTTGCACTTCAAGCAACTTTTGCTCTAATTCATTGATACGTGGATCAATTAATATTTCTTCAGAAGAACTTACTGATTGTTCAGCCTCAATTGCTTGTTTTTTTACCTCATTTTTTTGTGATTTTATTAATTCTTCTTCTTTAGAAGAATGCTCATCATACACTTTATGATCTTTATTACTCATGAGTATCTCCACATTTTTTTAGCATTAATTCAGATTATTAGCATAATATGGGGATAAAAGTTTTTGATTCAAGAGAAACAGGTTAACTTGTAAGAGGAAATAAACCATGCTGATCAGAAAATCAGAAAAAAAGATATTATTTAAATATATTGGCATTGTTGGTTATCCTCGACATCCAGAGGCATTAGCAACTCATAAACAACTTTATAATTGGCTTCGAGCCCAAAAATATAAAGTTATTGTTGAACAACAAATTGCCCAACAGCTTAAATTAAAAAATACTACTATCGGTAGACTAATAGAAATTAGTAAAATAGCTGATTTAATTATCGTTGTTGGTGGTGACGGTAATATGCTCAGTGCTGCTCGTGTTCTATCACGATATGAAAATAAAGTTATTGGCATCAATCGCGGTAACCTTGGTTTTTTAACTGATCTTTGGCCAGATAATGCTCTGCAACAACTAACTGAAGTATTAGCTGGCCATTTCTATGAAGAACAACGTTTCTTACTGGAAACTCATATCAGCAAAAAAAATCATAAAACTCGTATTAGTACTGCAATTAATGAAGTTATTTTACATCCAGGAAAAGTAGCTCATATAATTGAATTTGAAGTATATATTGATGATCACTTTGCCTTTTCTCAGCGTTCTGATGGACTAATTATTACTACTCCAACTGGCTCAACCGCTTATTCACTCTCTGCCGGTGGCCCGATACTTACCCCAAATCTTGAGGCTATCGCGCTAGTCCCTATGTTTCCTCATACCCTTTCATCTCGCCCACTAGTCATCAGTAGTGATAGTAGTATAAAATTAAAATTTAGACAAAAAAACATTAATTATGAAATCAGCTGTGATAGCCAAATTATTTTACCTATCCAAGATGGTGATGAAATTTTAATAAAGCGAAGTAATAAAAAACTTAATCTCATTCATCCAAAAAATTATAATTATTTTAATATATTAAACTCAAAATTAGGGTGGTCAAAGAAAACCTTTTAATTTTTAATAACTCCTCCATCAAAACAAAGGATGGACTTTTTATTTATGATCAACTTAAGAAAATAGTTAATATACTCTGAATTAAACTCTTAAAAAATTTGATCGCTCATCTGGACTCTATTGATCTCGCTAATTAAAATCGCAATTCCTTTTTTTTCTTTTATCTCATTCTTCTCCCGTATTTTCTACCTTTTCTATTTTGAATATAACGCTTCTCTTTAAAAAACTTAGGGTAAAATGTTTCGTTAATTTAAAAAAATACCACTTGGGTATTTATATTAACTGTCGCCGATGAAGCAAAGAAGCAGCGACCTATCTAAACATTATTTTCAAATCAATCTATATATATTTTATGATTTTAATAAAGTAAAGCTATTTAAGATAAATCGCAGATAACCAAACCTTCTATCCTTCTAATGTAGTTTTACCAGTAGACTTCTAGTAAGATTATTAAATATTTTCCTGCAATCGGAGGATTTTATGATGATATCGCTATAACCCTAAAAAACCGCTTCTCAGCGGATAACATATTCACTATTACACAATATATGGACAAGATAAAGTAGAATAAATTGATTCAATCCATGAATCGAGATGATCCCCAACCAGATTATTTGCCAAGGTAACTAATGAGATTAATCTTTATATTGGCAAAGACTGGAGAGGAGTCTATTTGATTTATAACTGTTTGTTTTTTATGGTAATCGCTGTAGCGAAAACCTTCATGCAATATAAGAGATTTCCACCAATCTTTATTAATATAATCAAAATTACCAGTTAAATAACCATAATGAAGATTGCTACGTAGATTAATCACTACTGATGACGTTCATATGTTTTATTAATTGCACATCGGTTTGTTTATCACAATTACGCGAATTGGAGACATTTACTTTAAACTACATATCCAGCACGCTCACAAAATTATTATTAGATAATCAGGATTCCAATGCCTATTGAATAGTTACGCAAACAAAAACGCTGTCTTAGCTGAAATAAAATTAATCTGAAAAAATTGGCATCAAAGTTTTCAAGAATTAATAAAATGTTAATAACAAACAATTGAACGTCATTGTGCCAATAACTAATTAAAATCTTCTAAAGAATTAAATGAATTGATACCACCATACAACAAACTAATGAATATTAAAATTAGAGCAAGAGTATAAAAGTTAGCCAATCGTGAACAATTTCTTACCTTAAATAAAAATCTATTACAAATTATTAATGAGAATGAGAAAGAAATATTAGCAGTATGCTAAAATTATCTAAAAATAAAAAATTAATAGTCTAACCACTATTAGTAATTCATTCAGTTATTTAGTTAATATGTTTGAAAAAGCGTTAAGCTAAATTAATGAAGTTAGTAATGAATTTCATCACGATGGTTACTAAATAGATCTAAATTATTTTAGAAAATTACTCAAATTAGAACAACGCATTGCAAAATATGTCAGTTTAGAACGTAAGCATTGCGCATTGTGGAGACTCCTTCCCTGCACCGAATTATCGCTTTAATTACATCAATAACTATTTCCAGAAAAAAGAAAAATTAAATCAACAACAGTCTGCATTAACCTTTAATGCTTCATGGTTATTTACGGTTTATATAATTTAAAATCCTGAATATTTATAAATTAATGATGTAAATTAAATACAGTTTAATATTATAACTAATCCTAGAGATTAACATCAATTTTTAATAAAAGTTACTTCAGGGTGAGAAGCTTTCATGTATCGTACTGCCCATACAAGTGATTACAGCAAAAAAATAGATATCCCTGCTATTATTTTGATGAACTGGATGTTGGTATTGGTGCTCCTAGACTGCGGTGGTGGTTGAAAAACTGTTATGTAAATTAGGGAATTCAACTCAAGTTATGTATGTATTATCTATTTGCATTAAGTTATAGGGTCTAGATATTTCCATCTTATTGTGAGCAAACGAACTAATAATTATAAAACAGAAATGCGAATGCAATTTTTAGATAAAACTAGTTTACAAGGAATTGTCTGTTTACTTACTTGGTGGTGCTAGTGAAATAATAAAAATATTTGGCTAAGGGTTTAGTGATAAAAGATCTACTTACTATTTAAAAAGATCTTTAACTTTATTGTAAATTATAGTTATAGAAAAATGAGCAAAAGTTTTTAATTTCATTAATCTCGATTAATAATCGATATTTTAACTCTTAAAGGAACATATGACTATGCGTTATAAATTATTAATTATTGCTATATCTGTTGTTGTTTTAATACCAGGTTGCTCTATGATAGAACGGTTTGTTTACTGTCCTGATATTAATCAGGGAAACTATCTTTCTGCCAGTGATGTTGCAAAAATTAAAAAAGGAATGACTCAACAACAAGTAGTCTATACATTAGGAACACCAATGCTAAAAGAACCATTTGGGCAGCAAGTTTGGTATTATATTTTCCGTCAACAACTCAAATATAACAAGGTAAAACAGCAAACGATAACACTCATTTTTGATTCTAATGGCATTTTAGTCGTTATCAAAAATAACGATAGTTTAGCAGCTTAAAAATATCAATATTCATGTAGCATCTTTGTAGTACACTGTTGATTTTATTTTAAATAAATATCAATAGACTCCTAATTAGGTGTCATTTAAATTGGCAATAAAATTATTTTATTATAAATAAGTTATTAAGATTTTTATTTAGCTTTTTTGCCAGATTAATAAGGATATCTCTTTCGGATCAGCAAGTAAAAAGAAAATAAATTTTAATCTGATTACATCATCAGGTAAAATATCAGATAATTTAGTGGATTAACTATAAATCTCAACTTTATTTTTACTTGAATTATGCTCATTCTAGCGTATGAATTTCTAAGATGATCTGACGTATCCTGATTTATTGATTTCATAAATAATTTCAACAACAGAGAGATGATATTCCATTAAATTTACTATAGAGATATCCGCAAAAACTAAATATTAGCTATGATTTCTTGCATGAACTTATTCGTAATGCTACCGGGAGCTGATAGCACCACTGTTGAACCGAAGTTAAAAACTAAAACCATACTGAATATATGATAAATATCCCCCTGCGACGGGTTATGTCGTCATTCATAACAGTTATTCACCTAAGTGAATTTATACACACTGCTATTGACGATGTTGAAATTAAAGTGCTTAAGGTTAATGGGAATTCCTGATCACCAATGCAAACAAAATCTCCTTCAAGAGATCCTTGTTACTTCCTTATCCAAATAGTATAAGGAAGTCGAAGAATTGCTGGCATTACTATATCTACGAGATATTTCCACCGCTGATTTTTACGAACCTCTAGAGCGATTCTCGGTGAAAAGCACATGATCTCCTCTTAGAGTGCTATCAGCAGACTGAAATATCAATAACTTGAAGAGCACAGACAATAGTAGCTGTATGATTTAATAAATACCTGCTACATTTATTTCTTGCCTGATGACATATATCGTTTTATCAGACAAGCTGTAATCGGCTTTTGCTTATTAATTAGTATTGGCAGAACTGCGGCATGGATTTAAGGAGTTGATTGTGATTGAAGATGCTTATCAATAGTCAGAAATAAACTGATTTGAACTTTTTTAATGGTCTATGAATGCGTTACTTAAACGTATCTCCAAGGAATTGCTACGGAATGCTCTGTCATTGGTTTTTTATGATTTAATAGCAAAGATATTCCTGAAGATGTAGCATAAACGACATTAGCTACACAAAATAGCTAATACACTGCCATTCACTCCACAAAGGCATGCAACACCAAAAGTTAAGGATAAACTATAGGAAGTATGCCTATCAGAGAATAGCAATGTCATAAATAAAGCCCTTAATATTTTCTTGGAAAGGTTTTCAATGAATCTTAAAAAGATTCGGAATCTGGAGAAAGATCAAGAAGATATGGTTGGTATTCTATGCCTTCCCGTCAGTGCACTTTGGCGTCAATAAGAATGATGAATCCGATTGAATCTGTTTTTAACGATAGTGAGACTATAAAGATAACGCACGAAGAATTATTGAAACAATGTAATTCGAAAAACAATAATTTCAATGGTATTTAAGCTACTCACGTCTATTATAATAGCTAGAACCGCTTCTAATGGAATTTTAGCTTTAATCATCAGTGGTAAATAATGCCTAATTTAAGGATTGAGAACAGATTACAAAACATTAGAGTAGACGTATCCTGACAGTTCTACACTAGATTTTCTAATAACTCTCAATCACTTAATAGTGGGAGTTTTATGATATTTTTACTGATTTTTTCTGATATAATATAACTTATAATAAATAATAAAAAATACTTAGTTAATATGCTAAGTAATCAAATTACAATCAACAATAAATGATTAAATATGTTGACAGCTTCTTATTTATGCTGTGCTAGTCGGAAGTAGTGTGAAACTTGAATTATTATCAATAAAATAGCCTACTTTATTCGTTATCGTGGTTATTTACCTTATTAGCTGACGGTATTAATATTATCAATAAATCTGCCAAAGAGATGGAAAGATAGGAAGAACAAATGATAGAAAAAAGAAATTAGATGATTAACTGTTTCAACTTTATTTTCCTTGAAAATAATTAAACTGGAACATAGTATGTTAGATATAAAAGCTAATTTTTTTCTTGTTTGATGAACACCATCAAATAGTTTTGTTAAAAGAGATAACCTTTAATTTCTTGATAGAAGAAAAAGATTTTTATGTCAGTTACCTCAATAGTCTCTGACTGGGAAAAATTATTTATTAATTGCCAGACAAGTTATTCCGCAGGTAAAATCGGAAAAATAATAATAATTTGCTGAATGTTATCAGCGCTATGAATTATATTTATTAAATTGCAATGTGATAGATTTTAATAAAATAATTACTAATTAATCTTCTTGATTGAAGAAGAAGTAGAACTGAGTTCGCGTTGGCAATAAAAGATTTATTATCCGCTTGCTAGCGGATAAGTATCAAGATACCAATACTAGCCAATATCAACTGGATAAATTGTTAGTGGGTAAACGCGTGAGATTTTATCATTGTTGATGGTGATCAATCCATTTTTTCTTGGCATAGTGCTCAACTGAAAATTTAGCTTTACTAAAAAACAACTTCTGTTATCTTGATTTTATCAAATTGAAGTAAAATTATTACTTTTTGTGTGTCTTTTAAAAGCTGCTAATATAGTGAGTTGTTAACAACCCACATATTTTTAATAAATAATTATTTTTTAAATTGATTTTATAGTGAAGCGTTAAAAGCTATCACTGCTAATAATGAAGATTATGATTGAGAATGTATGATCAGCGAATTGGTTGCTAATCATTTTATTAATAAAACCCAATATAAAAATTAAGCCAATTTATATCGTGGAACCACAAAAATCACAGCTATTTGAAAAATATTGTTACAGAATCGCATTCTTTGCCGAATTTTAAGTGGTGTTTTATTTTTTTTACGTTTAGATATTAAATATATCTTAGCTTATTTGCGGATACTTACTTATCTAAATGATAATAGCGCATTTCCCAGTATTATTAAAATATACCGAAATATGGAATTAGGCTAAAATTCATTTATAAATTAGGTGAACGAGCCATTTTGTGCCAAAAATCCTATTTAATACAAGTCTTTATCTCTTTGGCTTAAACAAAACCTTAACTTGCGTGATTCAATGGTATTAGAACGTTTTATCCATTGGTTAGTTAATTATCAAACGCGTAGTTAACGCGAGATACTGCTTGTAGTTAGAAGTTTAATTACAGGATCATAATCATGAAAGCTTAGTTATGTCAGACATCAAATAGTAGTAAATGGGTTGAACTATAGATGAAAATGTTAATCAATTATTTAGTTGGATAAATGAGAAATTGGTTAATACTAATGACATCAATAATGTGATAATTTTATTACAGGTTGTATAATGCTTTATATTACGTAATATGATGCAGTGTAGAGAAACGACAGAAAATTTATATTACCTACAATTTAATGACCCAGTATGCCTTAAAGGCATATGAGGTATCCTTATGTTTTTTAATTGACATGAAAGAATGGCTATTATATACCTCCTCATCAATACTAGTTTTATGGGGTAATATCAATCAAAAACGACTTTTGATTAGATGGAGATAAGTCGTTCTAAAAGAATGTTATTTTTACTCATTGTCAGGTGCGGCGCAATATGATGAACTTATTCGGACAGGAAGTTAATTGTTTTAACATGAATTACAACAAGATAGTTCCCTCTGGGAACAAAATAAAAAGATAGTAATAGCAGAACAGAGAATGAAAAAGAGCAGTCTTTTATCACTGACATCAGAGTGATACTGGATGGTTAAAATAAAAATAAATTTTGTTAACTAACAAGATTTAGTTTATCGAGTTAATTCAGTTAGTTTTTTAGTATAAAAGCTAATTGATATTAGAATTGCATTTTTTGCTTCAAATATTCATAAAAGAGTAAATGTTTCAATAACTATTGATTCGGTAACCTTAGGATTAAGGTTTTTTTATTTGCTTTAATCCGTAATACCAGATTAGTATTATCTCGACGTGAGAGAGTAAAAATAATCGCCAGTCTTAAAAGGTAAAAAAGAAAAAAAAAGCATATTAGAAGAGATGTTATGTTTTGTTGAGTCAGCTCCTTTAACTCAATTAATCGGTGAATTATTAGTAAATCTAGTATATGATGGTAAGATTGCAGCTATTTTCTACTCTGATGCTTCGTAAACCTATTCGCCATACTTAAATTAAACATTTTTTTTACTAACATTGTCAAATAGGACAAATCTCATTAGTCGGTTATAGCTTTTTTGAGTAGATGGAAGCAGCTAAGAAAGCATTAAAAGAATTGTTTTCTCGAACCACAGTGCTTAATCTGTTGGTTTCATAGCTCACTATGACAAAAGCTGATTCAATTAGATTCATTGTGTTTATTGACACCATCGCGCTGACAGAGCAGCATAGAATGCTAGCACTTCTTTTGATTATTCTTCAACATCCTCATAGCTGTAGAGATACTTATCTTGAAAACCTTTTCAATAAGAGATCTAAAGCTTTATTAGAAATATCATGGTTCTCTATTATCTAGATCCAACGGTACCTCAGACTTAACTTTCGTGTTGTATGCCTTTAGGGAGAATAATCTAGCATCAATACTGTTTTGTATACTTAAGAGCATTAATACTGAATATTCTCTAATATCTTTTGCCATTTTACTCTAAAACTAATGATACCATCTTCCATAACAAGCTTGAGAGATGCGGTTAAGTTCCGTGCTTGCAGTCCATTCAGGAGTTAAGCCACAGCTCGTTTTAATTTTTAATAACTATTTTTAATGCAAGTTGGGTATCTCCCTTATGGCATGTCAGCCCCGCCAATTTAACTAGGAGGGAAAAGCGATAATTAACTTACCTAATAGAATAGCATATATATGCCATCATCGGCCAAGAAATAAATGTATCGATATCGATTAAGTCACGTGCCATCACCAATGCCTGCGCTCTTTAAGCGATTGCTATTTCAGTCTGTTTATAGCGATTTCCAAGAGAGGGGGGAAGATTTACGTGCTTTTTTATCGAAATGCACCCCTTCAGAGTCTTCAGAAAATTATGATTAGAGATATTGCACTTTACCAGCTATGAGAGCAACTCTTCACCGCTTTTATAGGCTTCAGATAAGGCAGCAACGAACTGTGTTGAATCATATTCTGTTGCAACTGAAATCCTCCACTAATCTTAGGTGCTTTAATCTCAACATCGCCAATACTAAGTCTGTATTATTCTCTGTAGCAAACAACAGTTACAGATGATGCCATTTTTAATTTACATCGATAAAATACAGCGTTTGCATATTGTTCGTAGCCATGGTTTCATGCTTATCCTTAGCGGTCGTGATTATAGCTTCCCTTGGCACCATTACGGGATAAGTTTATGGAAGGGATAAGGGTAATTTGATTTTTTATGATACTTGTAGCATAGACTTCTCATAGCATATCATCTCAATTTTGTTGAAATTATTAACGAAATAAATCGGTAGAAAATGCGTCATCATCTCCAATACTCTATACACCAGAAATAAGCATAACTCATAAATCTGGCTAATTTAATTTTAGTAAAACTCCTATAAAAAGCGTTTTTGTATAAGCATATAACTTGGAATATCAAGATGACTAATGAGATAATGGATGTAGTTCGTAGTATGCAGAGCGTTAATACTTAAACCAATTTTATGCAGAACACCAACACCATTTATTAATAGCTCATTAACTTGTTGATTGATTATCAGCATAAAAGATCTTCTTTAATTGTAAATAAAAACGCTGTTAGCTCATCACTCGATTAGCTTGTTAATTTCAATTTGAAAACAATGTTAAAAATAGCAAATATAATTTCGTGTATATTCTGTTTTGCAGGTAGATTAAGGATATTATAATTAATCCTTCACGTAAGAATTTCCATTTAATGTTATATAATCTATTTTTAATTTTGTAAATATGGTAATAAGGATAGTTAATAACTACTGGAAAACTAACGTATTTCAAGTATTAATCTTTTAATTTACAATTTTTCTAATTTTTTAGAGATGATTTACACTTTTTTTTAAAATTATGATCTATCTAGTGTTAGATGCATTTATGCATGATAGCGATCACTAGCATTATTTTTTAAATTGCCGCCATAAATTTGCTTATATTACTAAATAAGCTAACTTGCAATAGATTTAATAAATCTTACGGTGCGGCATTTTTAGTTTTTGCAAAATTTTCTTCGGTTTAGATTATGATTTTTAAAATAAAATTCAAGCAAGATAACGCATGCTCATGTTAAGTCTAACATGTTAACTATGTTTAAATAGGATACGTGTAATGATTTTAGTACTTTGTGGTGTAGTTGAGTCCAGCACCACCGATATTTATTACTAGTTGTTTATCTAAATTGCTAGTAGTGGATGTAAATCCTGATAAATAAGTTAAATTTTTCTCCAACAAGAATTCTGATGAGATGACTAGAATATTTCTCATTGCTTAATAAAGAGATCGGTATTCTTAACGAAACTAAGTGTTGCTATAACAATAATTTGCACTTTCAGTTGGATAATATCTTGTAAAGACTCGAGAAAAAGATGCAGTCATTATCAAGCTACGATTCATGGCTTGTTGAGATAATGGTATGTTAGCAAAAGTTATCGATAGAAATTTCTTATTCTGTAAATAAGAATTTTCGCTCCATAGGTTTCTATAAAAGCAAACAGTTATGCAGATAAGAGATTCTTTTATACTCCCTACCAACATAAAACTAAATTTCATTAGTTAGTTCGGAAACTAACTCTCTAGGATAATATCAATTCATGTATTGAATGACTTATTCTACTTTATTCTACCTATATTATTACAGTGAACATAATATCTACTGAGGATATTTATTAGTGGTTACAGCGATATCGTTGCAAATCTCCGATTGCAGGAAAACATTTAATAATTTGATTAAAAGTCCTTTGGTGAAACTAGATCATAAGGATAACTAATTTGGTTATCTGCAATGTATGTTAAATAGTTTAACTTTACGGTGGGTCAGTGAAATAAACAGGTATTAATTTAAAACAGTGTTTATATGGGCATTGTTGCTTCTCCTTGCTTCAGCGGAAGCAGATAACATAAATGCATAAGTAGTATTATTGAAGTAAACAAAATATTTTTTCTTGAATTCTTTAAAGAGAAAGGTTCTATTTCCACATAGAAAAGCTAGAAATATAGGAAATAAGGAGATAAAGAAAATAAGAATCGTTGATCTTAATCGCTTGAGATCAGATAGAGTTATGTAAGCAATGAGAAATTCTTTAGAAAATTTAATGCAGAGTGCATATTCTCTGTTTTCTTGAGCTAATTATAGATAAAAATCTATCTTTTTCTTGGATGGAGCTAAATGGTAGAAGAAACCTTTTTTAGCAAGCATAGAATTAATCAGAATCGCCTAATAAGGTTGGATAATCAGAGAATTATTGGTAAGGAATTTCACATTAAAAATGTGAACAGCTATATTAGCTGATTATAAGGATGATTAAATAGATT
>JBHEQV010000009.1:0-105217 GCA_046530735.1 Arsenophonus sp. | reverse complement strand
GATTGAATAAGCTTTTATAATAGTGAGTCGACGTAGTCGATGTGTAAAAACTCCAGTTTAAGAAAAACATCCCTTCAATTGTATTTAAGCTGTTATAGTTTTCTAAAAAAAATCTGTAAGCGGCTAACGGGAGTTAAGCTGCTGACCGCTGGAGTAAATAACCTTCAATTTAATGATAGAGAACAAAATTTACGAAATATCAGAATGGGAGGAACCTAAGAATCATATACTAAATTTTCTAATAACTCTTATTGAAATAGACGAAGTATTTTCCTGAATTCTTTAAAAAGAATGGTTATATTTCAGATAGGAAAAATACAAAATGTGAGAGAGAAAGAAATGAAAAGAAAGAACGAATCGTGTTTTTATGATCGACTGAGATCGATAGGATCATAGATGAGCAATAGATTTTTGAAGAGTTTTTAATGCAGAATGTGTTAGCAATTTTATTGAGCTAATTATTGATAAAGAGTTCATCCTTTGCTTGAAGGGAGCAAAGGGGGATACGAAAACCTTTTACAGTTAGCACAAAATTAGTTACCATCGACTAATAAGATTGAATAAACAGAGAGTTATTTAAAGAATTCCACATTTAAAATGTGAAAATTATATTAGCTAATTAAAAGTATAGCTGAGTAGCCTCTCCACTATGGTATGGGGTTATTTTATTTATCGAATTATCTAGACTGAAGAACATTATTTAAAACTACAAAAATTGAAATATAGATGTGGCTATAAATTACTCTGTGAGCAAAGCAACAACCTTTGCCAAGATAGGCCTGATGATTATATGTCATATTCTTATTGTTTGTCGACGATACTGTTTACCGCTCAGAAAAACGTAATCCTAATTTTCTTGCGAGAAATTTTTTCTTCATCTCGATGATCTACTGACAGTTATAAAGTTATGTACGAATTCCTCTAAATCCTGTGTTGATCTCTATCAGGTAATAATCGCTATTTACGCAGGGCCTTAGAGAAGAAGGATTTGCGTGAAATTAGGCAGAAAACCAAAAGGAAGAAACATAAAATAGTTCAAAAGATATAAACCTGTTTATCTAGACATGTAGATTTACAATATATTTCATAAATACCAAATAAAACTTCATGACGTCATCATTCGTGGATATATAGATCACACCACTAAATAAATTTTATATGGTCTTATAAGTCCAAGACTGCGGTCAATGCTCGACACTTCTTACGTGATCTTAACTGAGCATGCTCAATGTAGATATGCATTAAATACGTATAGATAAATAGCAAAGAATTTACAGACCATCTTTTTAACTGTGAAAAGATTCAGTTGTAGAAAATATAGAAATTCTACTGTTTATATGTACAGAGCTTGATATAATAGAACCCTAACTTAGGCGCCAGATGCATCCTCCCCTTAAACAAAAGGCTATGCCTAAGTAATTTAATCGGCTAATAATAAGATGCACTGAAAGACCATTATTCAATTCTGCTGAAAATTTTGAGATCACTTTGCGTCGATTGTTTATCTGCACAATCAGGAATCACTCAATTAATATTAAGCAGTGAAACTCTATCGTCACAATCTATGAAAACTGGTTCAAAGTTAAACTTAAATTATTCATGAAAACTATACTATCTATTTTGGATAATGACATTTAGTTAATGATTAGTTTAATGCTAGTTAGCAAAAAAATATTAAAAATAGCATCTTTATAATGATTAATAAAATGCTATTTAAATAAATATTCATTGCACTGTCCTATGTGTAATATGCTACTATAGTGGTATTCTTAATTAGTCAATATGATTGAATGTTATTACGTCTATATCAAATACTTATTTACCTTATTCAACCTATCATTTGGTTATGTTTATTGTGGCGTAGTCGCAAATCCCCCCTCTATCGCAAACGTTGGGGGGAACGCTATGGTTTTTGTAATGGTAAGGTTATTCCCGGCGGGATAGTATTACATACTGTTTCAGTAGGAGAAACGTTAGCAGCTGTTCCGTTAATTAGAACATTACGCCATCACTACCCAACAATACCTATTACCGTTACTACCATGACTCCAACTGGATCAGAGCGTGTTTTATCTGCATTTGGTGATGATGTTCAACATGTCTATTTACCCTATGATTTAGCAGGATCTATACGTCGTTTTCTTAATAATGCGGATCCTAAATTAACCATTATTCTAGAAACAGAACTTTGGCCAAATCTTATTCTTCAATTAAGACAACGTGAAATTCCATTAGTTATTGCTAACGCTCGTTTATCTGAACGATCAGCGGCACGTTATCAAAAATTGGGCTATTTTATCAAAAAGTTATTGCAAAATATAACTTTAGTTGCAGCACAAAATCAAGAAGATGGCGAACGTTTTATTACACTGGGTTTAACAAGAAAAAATTTGAATATTACAGGGAGTCTAAAGTTTGATATTTCGATTACTCCTGAATTGATCGCAAAAGCCGTAAGATTGCGTCAACAGTGGGTTCCACACCGCCCGGTTTGGATTGCTACTAGCACTCATGAAGGAGAAGAATCAATTATATTACAGGCTCATACTAAACTAGTAAAACAATTTTCCAACTTATTACTCATACTTGTTCCTCGCCATCCAGAACGTTTTATACAAGCAAAAACATTAACCAAAAAAGCTAAATTACGCTATATTTGTCGTAGTAAAAATCAAGTTCCTAATGCGGACACTCAAGTTATTATTGGCGATACCATGGGTGAACTCATGTTACTCTATGGTATTGCACATCTTGCTTTTGTCGGAGGTAGTTTAGTTAAAAAAGGCGGCCATAATCCTTTAGAAGCAGCTGTACATGCTCTCCCTGTTTTAATGGGACCTTATACTTTTAATTTCAAAGATATTTGTAGCAAACTAAAACAATTAGATGGCCTTATTACAGTTAATGATAGTAAATCTTTAATTCTTACTGTTTCTAATTTGCTTAAAGATGAAGATTTCCGTCTATACCATGGTCGTAAAGCAGCAGAAGTTTTACATAAGAATAAAGGGGGATTGCAAAAATTAATAAAGCAACTGGAACCTTACTTGTCACCTAAGTAACTCATTAAATAGAAGTATTATTAATATATTGAATATTGCTAAATCCCATAACTAAATAGTGATTATAATATTAAGATAATTAACTAAACAATATTAACTTAATAAATACTATATATTTTATTTTTTTAGTTATTAGTAAATAACTGGTTGTATTCGCGGTCAGATTAGATTCCACTCTGATGCTTCATGAATCTATTTTCCATCCTTAAATTGAATGTTATTTGCCGGCACAGGATCAGCATCTAAATTCTTTTAGCTGTATTTCTAGCTTTTCTGAGCAGACTGTAACAGCTTAAATACCATTAAGAATTATTTTTATGAACCATAGTCTTTCATGCGTCAGCTTCATACCATCACTATCACAAAAGCTAATTCAATTGAATTCGTTGTTATTATTTACGCCAACTGCGCTGACAGAAAGGCATAGAATCCCAGTGTTCTTTTCGATTATTCTCACAAGCTTTCTCATTGTTTCAGGATACTTTTCTGAAAACATTCCAATAAGCATCCAAGGCTTGATAATCGACATTATAAGTTCTCTAGTAGCTAGAGCTTCTCGCAGATCATCCTTTATATTCGGTTAAATGCTTTTGAGGAGAGTAAATGTGTAAAACCGAACGTTAAGGGTGAGCTTTCAGGGGGAAGCTCTGGCTACTAGAGAGCTTATGATGATGATCATTATGTCCTCAATATTTTATTTTAATATTTTAGAAAAATATCCTGAACCGATTAGGAAAGTGAAGAAAAAGGAGAAGAACTGTTGACATCTTACGACTTCCCGTTAGCGCACTTGGTATTAATAAAAACGATGAATCCGATTAGATCAACTTTTCTGACATGAGCATACGAAGTTGATGCTCGAAGCGCTGTAGTTTAAAGCAACCCTTAAATAGCATTTAAGCTGATTCCTGTCTGCTCGGAAAATCTGAAATCCATCTATGGGAGTTATCTGCTGATCCTGTGCCGGCAAATAACATTCAATTTAAGGATGGAAAATAGATTCATGAAGCATCAGAGTGGAGCGGTATACTGACTGTCATACATCAAATTTCTTACTAATTTTTATTCCAGAAAAATTAGTTGATTTGATATCCTTTTTTCTTCAAAAGCCCATTTACTTAGATCAATTAATCTACAACGGTTGCTACAAAAAGGACGATAAGGACTACTCTTTTGCCAAATGACAATTTTATGGCAAGTTGGACATTTTACCGTGAGCTTATCTGGCATAATGAATTCCTGACAACAGATTAATTTTAATGGTAACTTATAAGATAGAATACCATTTTTACTGTATTCATGTAAGAATCAGATAATAAAAGGTGTTTATATTTATAAATTTTAGAATCTATGGATAGATTTATCGGTAACTTTATTTGGATCAGATCAGTATTTTAAATACTACTTTGATAAAAGCCATTATAGATTTTTTGGCCAATAAATGTCTTATATTTGCAGATCAAATTTAATAGTATATTTAAAGCAGAATATAATGGAAGGATGACTTCAATCCAAAAGTTATTTTTAGTTTCTATCTCTTTTTTATGAGTGTTCAATCATAAATGTAATGTTAGTAAATAAAAACTACAATTGCTACCAGCTTATACTTAACGGCCGCCAAAACAATACTAATAATTTTGTTTTGCTGTAAGTGTAGAGTAATAGGTAGTTCTTTTTTAAAAAAAGAAAGGTATTCTTATAAGATACTTAATCAGCATTTTATCTGCATGGATATCACTGCAGTATTAATTAAGTTTAATTTTTATTTATTTTATTTTTTTAATAAATTCTGCATGCGTATATACCGTTATGATCTTAATACTTCGATTAATTCAGAAATAGCACAAAAACTAACTCACTTCCTAATGAAGTAGATGTTTTTAAGGAAATAAATTTGTTGGGGTAAACACCCCATACGTATCAAAGAGCACATTTTCTCATTTAATGAATATTCATAAAAAATCTAGAAGCAGTATTATTCATTATGAATTTACTGAGAAGTATTCATAGCTAATTGTAAATATTTTTGATGTAATTTTGCTATAGTTTTATTAAGTGTTAAATTGTTGTCGTAATTATTAATTATATCATTAGCTTTTTGTAAGCGCTTTCTTTGACTAACTTGATTAGATAAAATATTTTTTGCTTCTTGCTGGTTAATTCTATCACGCTTAATTATACGAGCTATTTGCTCTTCTGGTGTTGCGTCAATAATTAGCACACGATTGGCAAGATGTTCCAGATTATTTTCAATTAATAACGGAATAACCCAAACTACATATGGGTAGTTAATTAAAGTTAACTGACGTTGTGTTTCTTGATGTATTAAAGGATGAAGTAAATTATTTAACCAATTTTTTTCTTTTGAATTGCTAAATATTTTTTTTCTTAATTTAGTGCGATTTAAAGATCCATCATTATTAAGAATAATTGAACCGAAATATTGTCTTATCATGTTAAGAGGATAAGTATTAGGCATAACAATTTGTCTTGAAATGATGTCTACATCAATAATTGGTACTCCTAAGGATGCAAATTTATCTGAAACGGTACTTTTCCCGCTTCCTATTCCGCCTGTAAGACCAATAATATAGCTCATACAGCCTCTCTTTTGATAAATTAAATCTTAAATTCCAGGCAAAAATATATTAATCTTTTTATGTTTAAAAAAGTAGATTTTAACCTAAAAATTTTTTATTTTTAATAGTATTGATTACTTAAAAGTAATATTACCTAAATTAAAAATTAAAAATTAAAAATTAAAAATAATATAATGAATATTAATCTAATAGATAGAATTGTGAATTAGTATTAGTTACGCATACTTCTAGTGTATGGGTTTTAGAGATGATAGCGTATCATCCTTCTGATTGATTTCATAAATGATTTCAACAACAGAGAAATGATGTGCCATAAAAGTCTAGCTAAGGTATCTTCGAAACCAGATATTTATACTAATCACTTGGATGAACTCATCTGTAATACTGTGACAGCCAGTATATAGGCTATCCGCTGTTGAGAGGAGGATAAAAACCATGCTGCTCGTCTTGTCGGCGGGCAGCATGGTTGTCGTCCGTAACAGTTATTTATCGCAGAAAATCATGCAGATTACTATTGGTAATGTTGAGATTAAATTGCTTAAGATTAAAGGGGAATCACAGAGGCAACATAATACCTTCAGTAGCTCCTTCCTATCATCTTATCTGAAGCGTGCAAAATCGTCAAAAAGTTAATACCTATCACTTGTACCTATAAGACATTCTTCACCCGTGATTTTGACGAAACTATTGTAGCGATTCTTTGTGAAAAACATGATCTCTTTCTGTTAGGTCTGTATTCCATCAAAATATTGAAATAGCAATACTTTGAAGAGAATAAGCAATGGTGATGACTGCGTGATTTAAACGATACATGTTACATTTATTTCTTAGCCGATGATATATACTGTTCTGTCAAAAAAATAATCACCTTTTCCTACTGCTTATATCATCTGCCTTACTAGACAGAGAGCTCATTTCAGTCAAAAATGGTTATCGATAACCAGAAGCAAACTGGACATAACTTTTCAATTGGGCTGGTGAGCACGTTTCTTAAGTATATCTTACAGGCTTGCTACGGAAAGATAGTATTCTTTATTTTTAGAATGCACCAGTAAAGGTATTTCCTTAACATGCAGGATCAACGCCATTAGCTACACAAAATAGCTAATGTGCTGCCTTTACTCCACCAAAATTATGTAATCGAAAGTTAATGGTGAGCTGCAGGGGGAGAGTGTATGCTAACAGAGAGTCGTAATATACCACTAATAAATCTACTGATATTTTTTTAGCAAGTTTTTCAGGATAGGCATCCTGGGATCGATTAAGAAACTAATCAAGGATAGAGAGGAATGCCTAGTATTCTCCTATGCCTTCCCGTTAGCGCACTGGATATCAATAAAACAATGAATTTAATTAAATCGGTTTTGTGATAGTGAGTCTATTAAGCTAACGCGCGAAGTACTGTGGCTGAAGAAAAATAAGTATTTAGTATTTAAGTTATTCTTAGCTTACTCAGAAAACTGGATATGGACTAAAGATATTTAGTCTTGACTTTAGTGGTAAACAACATTCAATTTAAGGATGCAAAACAACAGATTCATGAAGTATCAAGAAGGTGAATATAGTAGGAACCCTGATCGCCATACATCAGATTTCTTAATAACTCATTCCCTTGTTATTTCATAGCTATGTTGGCAAAGGTTGTTGATAGAAATCCCTTATACTGCATGAAGAATTTTTGCTACAGAGTAAAGTTTGCTATAACAAAGCAAACAGTTATACAAATCAAAGAGTCTCTTTTCTTGCTCCACGCTAACATAAAACTGCATGTCGTTAGTTGACTCAGCAATAATCTATCAGACAATGTTAATTCATGCATTGAAGTAACTCACTCCACTTTATCCTGATCATATTGTCAGAGTAAGCATGTAATCGCTAGAGGACATTTATTAGGATTACAGTAATATCATTGCAAAATACCCGATTACAGGAAAACATTTAATATATTTACTGGAATGTTTTCTGGCGAAATTACATCACAAGGATAGATGATTTAGTTATCTGCGATGTATGTTGAATAGTTTAACTTTATAGGAGTCTATAAAAAATAGGAATTCATTTGAAAACAGCGTTTAGGATAGCATCACCCATTTTCTTGCTTCAGCGGATACAGGCAACATAAATGCACTAAATGCTATTGTTGGAGTGCAAAAAATCTTTGATAATAAAAATGAAATTAGTTATTATTTCCTTATAAGGCGAGTGATCAGAGAGTTATTCTAAGGAATTTTATATTAAAAATATGAACAGTTATATCAGCTTATTAAAAAATAACTGAGTAAATTCCTCCATGTTGTAGAGTCGTTTTATTTATAAAATTATTTGGCCTGAAAAACATTGTTTGAAACCATAACAATTGGAATATAAATACATGCCTACAAATTGTGATGCAAGCAAAGCAACAACCTTCGCTAAGGTAGCTTGATGATCACAGTTATATTTCCCACATCTTTTACTGATGACGCTGTCGTCCGATCAGAAAGTCGTAATTTCGTTTCCTGCAAAGAATATTTTTCCTTTTTAACGATTTACTAGCAGTCGTATGTGAATTTCTGAACTCTGTTTTTGTATATTGATCTGGCCTAGATCACTGTTTATGCAGGCGCAGGCACTGGGGGAGGGCTCTAGTTTACGTGAAATGAGACTGAAAGTACTCAAGGAGAAGAATAAAGCATTTAAAATCTATGAGTCTGGGTTTTTACTTCTGCACGTAGATATAAATATCTTCCGAAAATGCCAAACAAAACTTCGTAACGTTATCTTTCGTAGGTATTGTATAGATCACGACAATCGATAGGTTTTTATCCGTCTACTCAAGACCAAGATCGCGGCTAATTCCTGATCATTATTACATTATCTTAACCGTGCATACCCAATGGTATGGATCAGGTACTTCTAGATAATAACAAAGAATTTATAGATCGTCTTTTTATCTGCAAAAACCTTCAGTTATTGAAAAATATGAATTCGATTGTTTGTGTGCAGATATTGATATATAGTACTGACTTATCCTGCCTATTGTATTCTCAAACGAATGGTATGGTCGAGTGATTTAATGGGCTTATTAAATAAGAGCTATAAAACTATTATTTCAATTCTGATTAAGAGCTTAAGATTACATATTGTATTAATATATTTAGCTATATAATCAAGAACTATCTAATCAGTATTAGATAGTAAAACTCTATTGCTTTCTATAAAAGATTAGTTAAAAGTTAAATTTGAATTATTCAAAAAACCATTCTCTCTCTTCTAGAAGAGAAAAGTTAATACTAAAAAAGCAAAGCTATTTGCTTATTTCTAAGCAATAAATTGTAGCGATTATTATTTATGTCTGCTAGGGTATTGGGTTAGCTACGATTAATTCTGCAACCTTATTTTTTTCCTCAGTTAAGTATAATTTGTTGTAGGCTATTTCCATGTATTTTAGTGCATTGCGTGTTGATTGGGTATCTGGATAATTTTTTATCATCTCTTCAGTGCGATTAATAACAGTAACATAAGCAAGACGTTCATTATAATATTTAATGATACCTAGTTCATATTTTGCTAAACGCTCTTTTAGGAAAGCTAAACGTTTGCTAGCATCTGTTGCATAAAGGCTATTTGGATAAAAATGAACTAGTTGTTTAAAATCTTTAAAGGCAACAATTGCATGTTGAGGATCGCAATTTGCATGATCAATACCAAAAAAATCTTGTAGTGCACTAGCATCTAATGCTAGTGCGGTAAGACCGCGCATATACAAAACATAGTCAATATTGGGATGTGCTAGATTAAGGCGAATAAATCGATCAATGGTTGCTATCGTTAATGATAGCTCCCCTGATTTATAGTAGGCATAGATCATATCTAGCTGAGCCTGTTGAGTATAAGGGCCAAATGGATAACGATTATTTAGGGTTTCTAATAATTTGATTGCCCCTATATAATTACCATTTTGTAGTTTCTTCTGACTACTAGTATAGATATCAGTAGGAGAGCTTTCTGATACAGTATCCTTATTGCTGGAGCATCCGGTAATAAGTAAACTCAATGTAGCTGTTGATAGTAAATATTTTATACTTTTAATCATGTGGTTGTTTCCTCTAAATATTTTTGGAAGATTTCCATAAAAAGCCTCTAACGAAATATAAGTTACAATAGCACATATTTTAATTAAAATGGCACTATCATTAAAATGTAAACTTTACTATAGATAATTTATGGATAAACAATTACAACTCCAGGTAAAAATTTTAAAATTGCAATTTGGCCAACGTCTGGATCAGGCATTAGCTGAATTATTCCCTGATCACTCTCGTTCACAGATTAAAAAATGGATTTTAGATAAAAAAGTGCAGGTAAATGGCAAGATTATAAATAGGCCGAAAGAAAAAGTATTTGGCAACGAACAAATTGACATTAATGTACTTCTTGAAGAAGATATGCGTTGGCAGCCACAAAATATTCCATTAAATATTGTTTATGAAGATGACGAAATAATTGTCATTAATAAACCTTGTGATTTAGTGGTTCATCCAGGAGCAGGAAATCTAGATGGAACAATACTAAATGCACTTTTATATCACTATCCTGAGATTATAAATGTTCCACGAGCAGGAATTGTTCATCGGCTTGATAAAGATACTACCGGATTAATGGTTATAGCAAAAACAATAGCTGCACAGACTCACTTGGTTCAATCTTTGCAGCTAAGAAAGATTGCACGTGAATATGAAGCGATAGTAAATGGTTGTATGACTGCTGGTGGAATGATAAATGAACCTATTGCTCGCCACCCAACTAAGCGAACACACATGGCTATTCATACGTCTGGAAAACCCGCTATTACGTATTATCGAATCATGGAGCATTTTCGCATTCATACCAGGCTTAAATTACGGTTAGAATCAGGAAGAACACATCAAATTCGTGTTCACATGGCGCATATTAATCATCCTTTAGTTGGCGATCCGGTATATGGTGATCGTTCATGCACATTAAAAGGTGTTTCGAAAGAGTTTTGTCAAATTATGGACAATTTTAATCGACAGGCACTTCATGCTACGAAGTTACGTTTATATCACCCTTGTACAGGTATTGAAATGGAATGGCATGCAGATATTCCTGAAGATATAATTATATTAATTAATATGCTTAAAGCAGATTCAGTGATGCACAAAGATGAAATGGATTGGTAAATAGATAGTTTAATATATCCGGATTGAGCAGAACCTAAAACAGTTATTGCTTGCAGCGCAACGCGTATTAGTGGTGATAGTTTATCACATTACGATAGTTTTAATCTAGAATTGCATGTCGAAGATCAGTCGCAATTAGTGAAATAAAATCGTAATATCTTAATGAAAATTGCACAACTACCATCACAGTCTTACTGGCTTAATCAGATCCATGGCACGCATATTATCGATTTTGCTAAGAAAAAAATGCTGATCGGTGATGCTACGTATAGTTGTGAGCGAAATAAGTGTGTATCATGATGACAGTAGACTGTTTTCCTGTTTTATTCTCTAACGAATAAGGCACGGAAATTGCTCTGCCGTACATCTCCTGCTAGAAAGGTTTGTGTGATAGGATTCTAGAAAAGGTAATAAAACAATTTAAATCACCGGTTTCCTCTATTATGGCCTCGTTTGTACCGGTTATTAGCACGGAAAAATTTGAAGTAGGTACCTGAAATTAGATGTGCTTTTATTGTATATAATGCAGAATTAGCACAAGGCTTTAAAGATTATGATCAATGATAAATATCTAGCCAATCTTTTATTTGCTAGCGCGTTTAAAATTGAGTGAAGTTGGTGAAGAAGTATTTATGGTGGAACCTATTGTATGGTTTAGGGAGAAAGGTATTTTTTCTTATCGCCGTGAGGGTATAAACAGGACGAATTGGTATCATTGATTTAGTTAAAATAAATCTTTAATAGCTTAATTATTTATATTAATAATTATTATAAGTAACTTGAATTATATGAAATAAAACTTCATTTAATCTATATGCAATAATTGTAATTGTATTTTGGAGATATTATGCATTTTGATTATCTTACCAACAAATTCCAACAAGCACTAGCTGATGCTCAATCTTTAGCAATTGGACGAGATAATCAATTTATTGAACCCGTACATTTACTCGTTGCTTTATTAGATCAAGAAGGCGGTATATTACGTCCTTTATTGACATCGATAGGAATTAATGTTAATCAGTTTAGTAAAAAATTAAACAATATTCTCAATACTTTACCGCAAGTGCATGGCACTACTGATAATATCTATCCATCAAATAATCTTATTCAACACTTAAATTTTTGTAATAAGTTAGCCAAACAGAGAGGTGATACATTTATCTCTTCAGAGCTGTTTTTGTTAGCAATTTTTAATACCAAAACCTCTCTTGCAGACATCCTTAAAACGATGGGAGCGAATAAAGTAAATATAGAAAAGGCGATAGAACAAATGCGTGATGGTGAAAATGTTAATGATCAAGGTGCTGAAGAGCACCGTCAAGCACTTAAAAAATACACAATTAATTTAACTGAAAGAGCTGAACAAGGCAAACTCGATCCTGTTATTGGACGTGATGAAGAGATTCGTCGAACAATACAAGTTCTCCAGCGCCGAACAAAAAATAATCCAGTTTTAATTGGTGAGCCAGGAGTAGGTAAAACTGCGATCGTTGAAGGTCTCGCTCAACGAATTGTTAATGGTGAACTACCTGAAGGGCTAAAAAATAAACGCGTTCTCTCTTTAGATATTGGTTCTTTGCTGGCTGGCGCAAAATATCGTGGCGAATTTGAAGAACGTTTAAAGGCCGTTTTGAATAATTTGACTAAACAAGAAGGAAATGTAATTCTGTTTATTGATGAATTGCATATGATGGTTGGTGCAGGCAAGGCTGAAGGTGCAATGGATGCTGGTAATATGTTAAAACCAGCACTAGCTCGAGGAGAATTACATTGTGTTGGTGCGACTACACTTGATGAATATCATCAGTATATTGAAAAGGATGCGGCACTAGAGCGTCGTTTTCAAAAAGTTTATGTTGCTGAACCTACCGTTGAGGATACCATTGCAATATTAAGGGGACTTAAAGAACGTTATGAGCTGCATCATCATGTACAAATAACTGACCCTGCTATTGTTGCTGCTGCTAGTTTATCAAACCGTTATATTTCCGATCGCATGCTACCTGATAAAGCAATAGATTTAATTGATGAAGCTGGGGCTAGCTTACGAATGCAGATGGATTCTAAACCAGAAGTACTTGATCGTTTAGAGCGTCGGGTTATTCAATTAAAACTTGAACAGCAAGCACTAAAAAAGGAATCTGATGAAGCCAGTAAAAAGCGGCTTAAAATGTTAGAGGAAGAACTATTAGAAAAAGAACGAGAATATTCAGAGCTAGAAGAAGAGTGGAAAGCGGAAAAAGCAGAGCTTATTGGTACGCAGCATATAAAAGCGGAATTAGAAAATTTACGTATAAGTATGGAGAAGGCTAGACGTAGTGGTGATTTAGCTAAAATGTCAGAATTACAATATGGAAAAATTCCTGAATTAGAAAAACAACTTGAAGTTGCCACCAAAGCAGAAAATAACACCATGAAGTTATTACGTAATAAAGTGACTGATGTAGAGATTGCTGAAATATTAGCCCGTTGGACAGGTATCCCTATTACAAGAATGTTAGAAAGTGAACGTGAAAAATTACTTTATATAGAACAGGATCTACATAAGCGTGTCATTGGTCAGAATGAAGCTGTTGATGCGGTATCGAATGCTATTCGACGTAATCGTGCTGGTTTATCAGATCCAAATCGCCCTATTGGTTCATTTTTATTTTTAGGTCCTACTGGTGTTGGTAAAACTGAGCTATGTAAGACACTAGCAAATTTTTTATTTGATAGTGACAATGCTATGGTGCGGATTGATATGTCTGAATTTATGGAAAAACATACTGTCTCAAGGCTACTTGGAGCACCTCCAGGTTATGTAGGATATGAAGAAGGCGGTTATTTAACCGAAGCAATCCGCCGCCGTCCTTATTCTGTTATTTTGCTAGATGAAATTGAAAAAGCGCATCCTGATGTTTTCAATATTTTGTTACAAGTTCTGGATGATGGACGTTTAACTGATGGCCAGGGAAGAACGGTTAATTTTCTTAATACAGTTGTTATTATGACATCAAACTTAGGTTCTGATTTGATCCAAGAGGGTTTTGATAGTTTAAGTTATGATGAGATAAAAAGGATTGTCATGAAACTTCTCAACCGTAGTTTCCGGCCTGAATTTATTAACCGTATTGATGAAATTGTGGTATTCCATCCACTCAATAAAAAGCAAATTACAGAAATTGCCAAAATTCAACTGTCGCGTTTATATAAGCGTATGAAAGAGCAAGGCTATAAAGTAAAAATTACATCAGCGGTATTAGAAAAATTGGGACAAGCAGGATTTGATCCGGTATTTGGTGCACGCCCTTTAAAACGAGCAATTCAACAAGAGATAGAAAATTTATTATCTGAGCAGATGTTATCAGGCAAATTAGTACCCGGTAAACAAGTGACTCTTGATATTGAAAATGGTATTATTATTGCTAAGCAATAAATAAAATAAAATTGTTAATCTTATTTTAAAGAGATAAGATTTTACTCTTCAATACTATTTAAAGAGTAATAACTTTGATTAAAGATCGTTATTAGCAATCTACATAGATACTTTTAATTAAAAATTAGCTCAATAAATGAGCACTTAAACAGAAAAATGTAAATAATAGTTGTTAGTTTCACAAAATCATTTATAATACAAAATTAATTATAATAAAATATTTATAATAAATAAAAGAATAACTGTAAATTCAAGTGAAACAGTAAGATAAACTATCTTGCGGCTCAGATCGCGCGCTCTTTAACAATTAATTAGACAATCCGTGTGGGCACTCACACGACATCATCAAAATAAAATATTTGATTTTAAAGTCTTGAAGAGTAAAAACAGTTAGCTCATACATGAGCTAATAAGCAGTAATGTTATTTTAGTAGGCAGCGGCGAAGGCAATAAAATGTTAACAAAGGTAACTGAACAAAAACATTACCAGCTAGTAAAACACTCTTTAAGCATCAAACTTTTAATTGAAGAGTTTGATCATGGCTCAGATTGAACGCTGGCGGCAGGCCTAACACATGCAAGTCGAGCGGCAGCGGAAGGAAGCTCGCTTCCTTGCCGGCGAGCGGCGGACGGGTGAGTAAAGTATGGGGATCTGCCCGAAGGCGGGGGATAACCACTGGAAACGGTGGCTAATACCGCATAATCTCTAAGGAGCAAAGTGGGGGACCCTTTGGCCTCATACCTTCGGATGAACCCATATGAGATTAGCTAGTAGGTGAGGTAAAGGCTCACCTAGGCGACGATCTCTAGCTGGTCTGAGAGGATGATCAGCCACACTGGGACTGAGACACGGCCCAGACTCCTACGGGAGGCAGCAGTGGGGAATATTGCACAATGGGCGCAAGCTTGATGCAGCCATGCCGCGTGTATGAAGAAGGCCTTCGGGTTGTAAAGTACTTTCAGTCGTGAGGAAGGTGTTAGGGCTAATAACCTTAGCAATTGACGTTAACGACAGAAGAAGCACCGGCTAACTCCGTGCCAGCAGCCGCGGTAATACGGAGGGTGCGAGCGTTAATCGGAATTACTGGGCGTAAAGGGCACGCAGGCGGTTAATTAAGTTGGATGTGAAATCCCCGGGCTTAACCTGGGAATGGCATTCAAGACTGGTTAGCTAGAGTTTTGTAGAGGGGGGTAGAATTCCATGTGTAGCGGTGAAATGCGTAGAGATGTGGAGGAATACCGGTGGCGAAGGCGGCCCCCTGGACAAAGACTGACGCTCATGTGCGAAAGCGTGGGGAGCAAACAGGATTAGATACCCTGGTAGTCCAGGCTGTAAACGATGTCGATTTGGAGGTTGTAATCTAGAATTGTGGCCTCCGAAGCTAACGCGTTAAATCGACCGCCTGGGGAGTACGGCCGCAAGGTTAAAACTCAAATGAATTGACGGGGGCCCGCACAAGCGGTGGAGCATGTGGTTTAATTCGATGCAACGCGAAGAACCTTACCTACTCTTGACATCCAGCGAATCCTTTAGAGATAAAGGAGTGCCTTCGAGAACGCTGAGACAGGTGCTGCATGGCTGTCGTCAGCTCGTGTTGTGAAATGTTGGGTTAAGTCCCGCAACGAGCGCAACCCTTATCCTTTGTTGCCAGCGATTTGGTCGGGAACTCAAAGGAGACTGCCGGTGATAAACCGGAGGAAGGTGGGGATGACGTCAAGTCATCATGGCCCTTACGAGTAGGGCTACACACGTGCTACAATGGCGTATACAGAGAGAGGCAAGCCTGCAAGGGGAAGCGGAACTCAGAAAGTACGTCGAAGTCCGGATTGGAGTCTGCAACTCGACTCCATGAAGTCGGAATCGCTAGTAATCGCGAATCAGCATGTCGCGGTGAATACGTTCCCGGGCCTTGTACACACCGCCCGTCACACCATGGGAGTGGGTTGCAAAAGAAGTAGGTAGCTTAACCTTCGGGATGGCGCTTACCACTTTGTGATTCATGACTGGGGTGAAGTCGTAACAAGGTAACCGTAGGGGAACCTGCGGTTGGATCACCTCCTTACCTAGATAGGTGGAATGTGAGTGTTCACACGGATTGTCTAATAAAAATTAAGCAGAAGGTATTATTAGTCTTGTAGCTTAGATGGTTACAAAACCACTCAAGCTTCCAATATTGCTGATGAGAAGTTTCTGAAAGGAAAGGTTAGCAGAGGATATGTAGATATAATAATCTTAATGTGGCTATAGCTGTGGGAAGTGTTTGTTTTGAACGCAGGAGGTCAGAGGTTCATCATACTTAGCTAATTCTATCATATTGCAAAATATGAACTAGATAAAAGGTTATTTAGAGTAGTCTACTATAATAACCTTCTGTAAATACCTTCTGTAAATAATAATGCTATATAATAATTTGAAATAAGTTAAAAACTGAAATACTATTTTTTTTAAAAATAGTGAAGAGAACTCTCAAAACTTCAATTAACTAGTCAGTTAGTAACTTAAATTAAAAATTAAGATAGCAGCCTACATTAAGGTAGGCAAGCATCACAAAAATTACGTAACAAAGAATTGCTGAATAATATATAACCATAATATAAAAGAAAGATACCTTTTAGTTGTGAAGGTTAAGTCAATTAACTGTATGCAGTGGATACCTAGGCAATCAGAAATAATGAAGGATTTGCTAATCTGCGAAAAGCGTAGATTAGTTAATCTGATGAACAATAAGTAGCAATATTTAAATGGGAAAATCCAGTGCATTTATGAACTATCGATTAATGAATTCATAATCAAACAAGGAAAATCGAGCTAACTAAACATCTGAGAATCCTTCTAGGAAAACAAATTAATTAAAAGTCATTTAATGGATGCGAGAAGGCGAATTTATATAAAGAAAAAGATAATAGTCGTTATCTAGATGTAAATAGAGTGAGATCAAAAAATATTAAGACGGGATATATATTTTGTCTAAATATTGGGGTCATCCTCTCTTTCAAGAATAAATACTTCTACTGCTCGATAGTGAACCAGGTACTGTGAGAGAAAGATAAAATAAATCCCAGTGATTAGGTAAAAATAGAATATGAAACCATGTACACACAACACTATGAGTCCATTACTTAAGTATATCAGTCATAGAGTGATGGCATATCATCACAAAGCAACGCTGTGTACTGTGAAGTACACAATAACAAAAGTTAAAAGTGGTTAAGATTGTGATAGCAAAGCTAAGCAGAATATTAAAAATAGAGTGATTTGGGTGAATTTTGTATAATAGATCAGTAATTTATATGTTGTAGCAAGACCGAATTAGGGAGCATGAAGAAATCGAATCTTAACTGGCATAAGATTCGAGGTATAGACCCGAATCCCGATGATATAGTCATGAGCAGATTGAAGGTTAGGTAATACTAATTGGATGATTGAAACGCCAAATATTGAAAAACTACCGGATGATTTGTGGCTGTTAGGTGAAAAGTCAATTAAACTGGAGATATCTAATTCTTTCTAAGACCTATTTAGGTAGTAGGTATAGAAATTTATTTTTGTGGTAGAGCACTACTTAGGCTAGTGATTTATCAAAATTTATCAACTTGATATAAATTACGAATACCAAAAATTTCATTACGAAAGGTGTTACACGTTTGGTACTAACGTTTGTCATGAAAAGAGAAACAACCAAGACCTACAGATAAAATCTTTAAATCATAGTTAAGTGAAAAAGCTTAGATAGGCAGTATGTTGACTTAAAGCAGTTGTTATTTAAAGAAAACGTAATAGCTCACTGGTCGAGAGTCTACCTGTGCGACATATGTATATTAGAGCTAAATTATGCACCGAAGCTGAGGTAGCAACACTTAGTATTGCTTAGCATAGGGAAGGATTCTATAATCTATAAAAATAGATTGAAAGGCCTAGTTGTGGGTATTAATATGAAAATACTGATATCAAGTAACAATACAATAAAACAGGTGAAAATCCACTCACCGAAAGATAAAGTGTTTATCTAACGTTAAATAGATAAGGGTAATCCGTAGTAGGGACAGCTACGGAGAGGCTGAAATCGTAGTTTATGGGAATTGGTTAATATTCTTTTATAAGAATTAGTATGAAAGGGGACGGAAAAGATAGACTATTTCCAGCGACAGTTCCTCCGGTTTAAGCGTGTAAATGGGTAATGCAGATAATTTGCATTACTCTAACATAGAGGCGTAATGATGAGCCACTAAGGTACTGAAATAGTTGATGCCTAGTTTCCTATCAAACTCTATAAGTGATAGAGGATCGTTAATCCTATCTAAACTAATATAGGTAGTTTGGGTAG
Source organism: Arsenophonus sp. (assembly GCA_046530735.1). GTDB lineage: Bacteria > Pseudomonadota > Gammaproteobacteria > Enterobacterales > Enterobacteriaceae > Arsenophonus. The sequence continues at coordinate 86,626 of JBHEQV010000009.1, read as the reverse complement.
AGAATTCTCAGGCGAGCATCTTTCATTCTGAGTTTATTCCAGTCACAGATATCAGCTAGTTGAAACTATGTATTAAAAATACAGTACTGTGTAAACATAAAAGTGCATACACGGTATGATTCTTATCCAGTGTGTTGGGAGGTTAATTGATGAGATTAATCCTAAGGTAAAACTCTTAATTAAAATCTAAATAAACAGTAGCCGTAACTATAACGATCCTAAGATAGTTAATATTCCTTAGCTGGTAGTGTTCCGATCTGCGCGAATGATACAGCGAAGGTCAGGTTTTTCCACCTAAAACTAAGTAAAATTGAACTCGCTGTGAAGATGCAGCGTACCCGCGACAAAATGGAAAGATCCAGTGAACTTTTACTTTGTAGATCAAGACTCAACCAACATTGAGTCTTGATATGTAGAATAAGTTGGATGTTTTGAAGTGTAGACGTTAGGTTACATGGAGCCAATGTTGAAATACTACCATTTAATATTTTTATCTCCTAACTTAAGCTCGTATTATGAGCTTAAAATAACAACGTCTGGTGGATAGTTTTTGACTGGGGCGGTTTCCTCCAAAAGAGGAACGGATATTGTGACTAACGGAAAGGAATAACCAAGCTTGCATGGGAGAGTGCAAGTGCGAGTAGATACACGAAAGTAGGTATCTTGTCCTGGATCATTATATAGAACTTCGTCATACATCCCTATTCATATTAAGAGGTTATGATGAGCATAGTTAAGTAAAAATATTATGATGATGAGAACTCCATCTTCATGGTAACTATAATACGTAAAAGCAGAACTGCTCTTCAGGTCAGAGCAGTAATCTACATCTACTTTAGCTAAGCGTTATGACATCATTTTTTCATCTTACTTTACTAAGTAGTAAAGTAAGATGATATTGATGATTACAGCCATATTCCCATCGTTTGCCGACATGGTTGTCGGCAAACGATGTCGGTCGCTCGGGAGAAGCCCATATCCATTTTTGTGAAAAACGTTTTTTCTTCTACTTCTATATCGTTGTTTTTACGTAGACGCCGAAATGGGAATTTGCCTGAAATTATGCGCCTGATTAGTTATAGGTAGCTATAAATCTTTTCCAAAGATGTAAAATAAAAATTCACAATATCATCTTTTCGTAGGTATAGTTCTAGGAACTATATGGATTTTTATAGATCACTTACAAGGACAGGCTTATAACTATTATTATCTGATCTTAACCAAGCATGTTGTTTTATTGGTATCCCATCAGATACTTACACAATGGTAAAGAATTTATAGATCTCTTTTTTGTCTATAAAACGTTCAGTCATCAAAAAATAGGAATTCAATCGTTTTTATACAGAGTTTGGTATAGAATACCAATTCTAATCCGCCGATGAATCCTCAAACTAATATGAGTTCGAGTGATTTAATGACAGATGTAAGGCTACAAAGCTATCATTTAAATTTTATTCAATAACTTGAGATCATTCTAAATCGATATATTGGCTTTATGATCAAAAATCATACCAGTTAGTTAATTATTAATCTTAGGTAGCAAGACTTCATTACAATCTATGAAATCTTGTTTCAAAATTAAACTTGAACTTTTAAAAAACTTACTACTATTCTGGAATAGTAGTAAGTAGGTCTTAATCATCATCCAGTAGTTATGAATAAAGAAGTATCACTCAACGGATAAAAAGGTACTCCTCCCATGATAACAATAAACTGATACCATCCAAGAGTTCATATCAACGACGGTGTTTGGCATATCAATATCGGCTAATCAATATCCTAGTGATAACTAGGTGTCCTAAGGGTTATGCTGTTTGCCATTAAAATCTTAATATGAGATAAGCTTTAGAAGGTATTAAAACAAATTTTATTCCTACCTCTCATGAGTAAATAGAGTAATTAAGTGGTTGGCTTGCTCATAGGTAGGGGCGGAGTACATATAAGACTGGTATATAGGTTTTCATGTTAATAGTAAACATTAACTGATAACTAAGTCTAGAAGATATAAACGCCGTAAGAATCTAATCGGAAAACTTGTATCAAAAAGAGTTTTTACTGACAGAACTAATAAGGGGGTAATTCAAGACAAATGGATAGATAGGCTAGGTGTGTAAGCGTATCAATATGTTGAGATCTAATCAGTACTAATAATCTAAGATAAGCTTAACTTGAGAACACTAAAGATATTTGAGGTAGTAAATCAGCGAAAAATAAAATAGATAAATTAAAAAAGAATTTATCTCGCTGCTGCAATAGAGAGGCAGGTCCCCCAATCTACTCCATGCTGAATTAAGAAGTGAAATTCTGTAGAGCCGATGATTGTAGTGTGTGCTATCCCTATATAAAAATAGGAAGAAAGAAGGTAACTTTTTTAGTATTTAATTTATTGGTAACGTATTCATTATTTAAAATAAATCACTATTAATTAGTAATTAAAATTGAACTAATTTATTAGAGAATTCTACGTATTAGCCTATCAACGCGGATCCTTCGTAAGCGACGAATAAGGTTTTTAACCTTTACTGGATAGCGCTGAATACTATCAATCTCTTGATAATGATTTACAATATTAGTATTAGTTGTTATACATTTTAATTCTTTGTTTTTTTGCTGTAGCAAAACTTTTTTAGGATCATGAATTAATATTGCATTTTCTAAATCTAGTCTCCATGCACGAGGATTGAGATTATTACCGGTTATTAATTGCCAGCTATCATCTATCCAAATACCTTTTAAATGGTAGCTATTTTTTCCGTCCTTCCATAATCTAATGGTTAATTGCTGATTATCTACGAAATCTTGTAATCGACAGATAAATCGCCGTAGGTTAATTTCATATAAATAAGGTAATGTACTAATAATTTTAAAAGGTTCTTCTGGTGGAAGATAAAAATCATTAGCTGTTTTATCACCGATAATAATTTCAATTTGTTTGCCGTCACTCAATAAATTACTAATTATTTTTATTAAAGTAGTTGGTAAATTAAAATATGGTGTACAGATAATCATTTTCTTTTCTGTACTGTGCATTAAATGTGTTATAGTTTTATTTAATTCATTTTTTTTTCCTAAACCAATTAGTGGGGTTACTGATAACTCTTTATTTGTAGCATTATTTTTCAATTGATAGTGACAATTTTTTAAATTATGGCGAAATTGTTTGATTAAACTTTTAATTTGAGTATTGCGTGGCCGGTGTGCTTGATCTAGGCGCTGAATAGCAGGTGAAGATAACAAGTTGTGGTCAATAAATCTTTTCATAGTTTCAGCTAATTGAATATTAGCTAATATATGATAACGGTCGTAACGATAACGTTTATGTTGCTGGAGATAGATATCATTAATACTGGCACCACTATAAATAACGGTATCATCAAAGATAAAACCTTTTAGATGTAAAACACCTAAGGCTTCGCGTTTATTGACGGGTATGCCGAAAGTAGCAATACTTAATCCTGGGTGGTTCATTGCCATTTGATAATACCAATCAGCATTAGTTACACTGGCATTTGCACCAATGCGAATACGTTGAGCACGATGCCAATCAACTATTATTTTAATATCTAATTCTGGTCGTGTCATTTTTGCTTGATAAAGTGCATTTAGTATATCTTGTCCTGCATCATCATGTTCAAAATAAAGTGCAATAATATAAATATATCGTTTAGCATTGATAATGTTATCTAACAGGGCTTTTCGAAAGCTTTCTGTTTTGTAAAGAGTTATAACTCTAGTGGCAGACTGAGATAATTTTGGTAATTGTTCAAGATATTTTTGATGCTTTATTTTTTTTAATTTAGACAACATCACAATGTAAATTTTCTATTTTTTATCAAAGAAGAAGATTACTATACCCTGGCTTAGGTTTATTGAAAATAATTAATCATGATACCATCAGTTTATTTTTTGTATTTATTAATCCAAGCTATATTGACCAATTATTAAGACACTATTTGCTATGTTAGATAACATAGCTAGTTAGAAAATTATTTTCTTTATGAAGATAGATCAAGATTGATAATACTATCTTTAAATTTAAGATTAAGACTAAAACATAATTTTTATTCTAGCTATAGTATTTTTTTATTTTCAGGTATGGTATTTTCAGTAAGTTGTCGTATACTTATTCCCTATACAAGTTATTAGGAAATATGGTATATTAATGGTTAAGTTGTATTTCACTCTGATACTTCATGAATCTATTCTCCATCCTTAAAATTAGGCATTGTTTAGCAGCAGTATCAGTACAAGATCATAAATCCCATTAACCAGAAGTTCTAGCTTTTCTGAGTAGGACAAAATATAAGCTTAAATATAATTAAAGAGTTGTTTTATTGAAGCACAGTATTTCCGTGTGTCAGCTTAATAGGTTCAAAACTGTTGTAAAAGGCGATTTAATCAGGTTCGTCGTTCTTATTGATGCCAAGTGCGCTGATTGAAAGCCGTAGAGTGCCTCTTCATTCTTCTTGATTATTCTCCATCTTCTTCATCGCTGCAGGATATTCGCTGAAACCCCATTTCCAATAAAATTATAAAGGGATTTATTAGCGGAATCACAGATCTCTTGTTAGTCAAACATCCAGAACTAACCCTTAAAACTTTCGGTGCTTCATACTTTTGTGGAGTAAAGGTAACACTGATCTGTTTTGTGTACTAAACAGCATTGATGCTGCGAGCTTGAGAATATTTTTCCATTGTATTCCAAAAAAAACCAATGGTACGTACTCTCTTCTGTAGCGCAATCCTGGAATATATGATTAAGCCACGTGCTCTTCCAAGCCATCTAAAAGTTCAGCCTAATGCGCTTTTAAGTATCGATAATCATTTTAGAGCGTAATGAGCTCCTTATCTCTATGCAGTGATGCCGATAATTATAAACAGGCAATGGCCGATCAGATTATCTGATAAAACAGTGTATACAATCAGCTAAATAATAAATGTAGCGCATATTGCTTAGATCACACATGCGCCCGCCTGGTTTTCGAACCATTGCTGTTTCAATCTGTTAATGGAAATTATCCAAGATAATACCCAAAATGCGCTTTTCAATAAAAGCACCCCCCTCAGAGCTTCATAAAAATCACCAGTTAAGATACCTAACAGTTACTAACCATGTAACAATTCTTCGCCGCTTTTGTACGCTTCAGATAAGACGGTATCAACGAGCTGTTAAGAGATATTCTGTTGGTCTTGCAATCCTTAACCTTAAGCACTTTAATCTTAACATCATTAATACCGTCTATATGGTTTACTGTAGCAAAATCTTATGGACGAGGATTTCTGTCCATCGATAAGGCAGTGCTAACATGTTGTTTGTACCATGGCACTATTACTGATGAATTCATGAATAGAGTACAGTAATATCTAGTTTTACAAATATCTATAGACTAGACTTTAATGGCATATCGTCTTTCTGTTGTTAGTATGATTTGCTAAATCAATGATCAGGATACAGCCAGCATCTTCGAAATCTCATATTTCAGAAATAAGCATAACTATTATAGTTAACAGCTTAAATTATTAAAAATGTCCTTAATAAAAAGAGATAAAAATCATACTTACTAATGAAGCTATTAAATAATTTTTATAAATTAATCAATTAAAATCATTATCATAACAAAAATGAAAGTACTACCTCATAGGCATTATCATCAAATCTTAAATTCTTATCATAAGGAAAATATAATATAAATCTATCATTTATATTTAAGACAAAGATAGTAAATTGGCCTTTCATAGCATGAGTTAAATTATTCCAAGCATATTGAACATTTAAACTAAATAGATCAATTAAAGTCCCACCCTTATTCATAAATAGGCACTAATCTTAAAAAGATTCATTATTAGTCCTTGAAAAGTTGGCATGATCCAGTAAATATTTTGCCTCTGTTTCTTCTTGCGCCTTCAAACTCATATAATACCGCATAAAGACTGATATTACTGTTTTCGGATAGCAAAATTAATCATACAGTTACTTTTCGGACTAACAATAAAAACTGTTTTAATTCTTTAGTTTTGCACAATTCTTATTAAGAATAGCCGATTTAATGTAATTAAGTAAATTTTGATCTTTTATGCAATTTGCTATTATGGATGGGTAATAGATAAAATTAAGTTACTTAGTAGTATAGATGCATATGATTAAGATCTGCCGAAAAATTTTTATATGGCTATATATCATATATTGAATTGATTCCAGGGTTTTATCTGAATAATACACTTATTCAACCATACTGTAATAAGTAGATGAATACTGTTAATCTATATAAAATATAATTTTATTAAAAATATAAATAGATCATAAATATGATTTATAGCTTCTTGTCTCCTAAGGATTATTCAATTTATTACTAACTTCTTTATTTGACTTAAAGGAGAGAATTATTTTTTGAAAAAGCAAGAGCAACATTCTTTTTAATCAATATCTTTTTTTAATAAAAGTAAATAATTGTTGAGTGTTATACTTACTTATAGTGTATGGATTTTGTAGATGCTGTCCTATCAATCTGATTTATTTCATGAATTATTTCAAGAATATAGATTATGATATGCTATGGAAAATCCTACAATACAGGTATCTGAAATTAGATATTACTTCTGATTTCTTTCATGAACTCATCTTATATTGAACACGATATTTTATCGACAGGTGTGATTATGCCTCGTCTATAACCGTTTTTGCTATAGTAAACCATATAGACGGTATTAATGATGTTAAGATTAAAGTGCTTAAGGTTAAGGAAATTGTAGGGATAATGGTTGAATATTATTCAACAGCTAGTTGCCACTACTTTATCCGAATGGCATAAAAAACGATGAAGAGTTGCTACTATGACTATACCTGCGAGGTATCTCTACTGTAGATTTTTACGAAGTTCTGAGGCGCTTCTCGTTGAGAAGCATATGGTGCAATCCTTGCCAATCGCCATAAGTAGACTGAAACAGGAATGAGTTAAAGAGCACAAGTAATATGGTACTTTCGTAATTTAAGCGATACCCATATGGTTATTTCTTGGCTGAAGGCATATACCTTATTCCTGCCAGGAAGGATGATCCTCTTTTCCTGCTTCTTATTTATTGATGTCACTTTACATAGATGTAAAGAACTCGCGTTAACCAAAAAATAGTTATTGATAACTAGAAACAAACTAAATTTAATTTCTTAAAAGAGGAGACACACTGAAAGTATAATATAAACAGCAAGAAATTTTTAACAATGCTTTTAATAAAAAAGATATCTTAAACACTGTTCTACTTATAACATAAGTATATCCAATCATAAAGTAATATGGATAAGGCAAATTATAAAACTTTATCACTAATAGTGAATTAATATAATCCGTAAAAACGGGCACTACTGGTTACTCAGCTTCCCCCTGATATAAAACTAATTAATCACTCATTAAGCAAAAGATTTTCTATTTTATTAAAATCAGATTATACTTTTATACTAATTGCATCTTCTATTAAGATTTGATTATCATAATCTTCTTCAGGATCAACAATGCGTTGTAAACCAACTACTTTTTCATCTTCAGCAGTGCGAATTAAAATGACGCCCTGAGTATTTCTAGAAACAATGCTAACTTCTTCAACTCGCGTACGTACCAAAGTGCTAGCATCAGTGATCATCATAAATTGATCAGTTTTTTCTACTTGAATTGCTCCAACTACGTTACCATTACGTTTACTAACTTTAATAGAAATAACACCTTGAGTAGCGCGAGATTTTCTTGGGTATTCACTCTCCTCAGTTCGTTTACCATAACCATTTTCGGTAACAGTTAAAATATTAGCTTCACCACGAGGTACAATTAATGAAACAATTTTATCGCCAGCTTGTAATTTAATACCTCGAACACCTGTTGCTGTTCGTCCCATAGGACGAACAGCATTTTCTGCGAAACGAGCAACTTTGCCAGCAGCAGAGAAAAGCATTACCTCGTTTTTACCAGTCGTTAAATCAACACCAATCAGTTCATCACCTTCATTAAGGTTAACTGCTATAGTGCCAGCACTTCTAGGACGACTAAAATCTTTTAGTGATGTTTTTTTAACTGTGCCACTTGAGGTAGCCATAAATATATAATAACCATTATCAAATTTACGTACCGGTAAAATTGCGGTAATGCGTTCATTTTGTTTTAATGGCAAAAAATTGACTATTGGTCGCCCACGTGCACTACGGCTAGCTTCCGGTAACTGATAAACTTTCATCCAATATAGGCGTCCTCGACTAGAGAAGCATAGAATTGTGTCATGGGTATTAGCAACTAACAAGCGCTCAATAAAATCTTCTTCTTTAATACGTGCTGCCGACTTACCTTTACCACCACGTCGTTGTGCTTCGTAAGCAGATACTGGCTGATATTTAACATATCCCTGATGTGATAAAGTTACAATCACATCTTCCTGGGTAATTAAATCTTCGATATTAATATCTGGGCTATTTTCAGTAATTTCCGTACGACGAGCATCACGATACTGTTCTTTAATAGCTTCCAGTTCTTTACGGATAACTTCCATTAACCGTTCTGGGCTGGTTAATATATATAGTAATGCTGTAATTTGTTTTAGCAACTTACTATATTCATCCAATATTTTATCATGTTCTAAGCTAGTTAATTTTTGCAAACGTAAATCAAGAATTGTCTGAGATTGTTGTTCAGTCAAATAATATTTATTATTCTGCACTCCGTATTGAGGTTTAAGCCATTCAGGACGAGCAACGTTATCATCTGCATCTGCTAACATGGCAGAAACATTACCTAATTGCCAAGGACGCGCAATTAAATCCAATTTTGCTTTATTCGGGGTTAATGCTTGACGGATAAGTTCAATAATTGGATCAATATTTGCTAATGCGATGGCAAAGGCCTCCAATATATGAGCACGCTCGCGTGCTTTACGCAATTCAAAAATAGTCCGTCGAGTGACAACTTCTCTGCGATGACGAACAAAAGCTTCAAGAATTTCTTTTAAATTTAAAATTCTAGGCTGCCCATCACATAAGGCGACCATATTAATGCCAAATGAGACTTGAAGTTGAGTGAGAGAATACAGGTTATTCAGTACCACTTCCGCCACTACATCTCGTTTTAGTTCAATAACAATTCGCATGCCATCTTTATCAGACTCATCACGTAATGCGCTAATCCCCTCAATACGTTTGTCTTTAACTAATTCAGCAATTTTTTCAATTAAACGGGCCTTATTAACCTGATAAGGAATCTCATTAACAATAATTGTTTCACGACTATTTTTATCATCAACTTCAATGTTAGCACGTGCACGGATATAGACTTTACCACGTCCCGTCCGATATGCGTCGATGATACCGTGGCGACCATTAATAATTGCGGCAGTTGGAAAATCAGGGCCTAAAATATATTCTAGTAATCCTTCAATACTAATATTTTCATCATCGATATAGGCTAGACAGCCATCAATGACTTCACTAAGATTATGAGGTGGAATATTGGTAGCCATGCCAACAGCAATACCTGAAGAACCGTTAATCAGGAAGTTTGGAACCCTAGTTGGCATAACATCAGGGATCTCCTCAGTACCATCATAGTTAGGAATGAAATCAACGGTTTCCTTATCTAAATCTTCCAACAATTCGTGAGCAATTTTTGCCATGCGTACTTCGGTATAACGCATTGCAGCAGCAGAATCGCCATCAATAGAGCCAAAATTACCTTGCCCATCAACTAGCATATAACGCATTGAAAAAGGTTGTGCTAAACGAACTATCGCATCATAGACAGCACTATCACCATGAGGATGATATTTACCAATGACGTCACCGACTACACGAGCTGATTTTTTATATGATTTATTCCAATCATTGCCTAATACATTCATCGCGTATAATACGCGCCGGTGAACAGGTTTTAATCCATCTCGTACATCTGGAAGGGCGCGTCCAACAATTACAGACATCGCATAATCCAAATAAGAGCTTTTCAGCTCCTCTTCGATATTAACTAGGGTAATTTTTCTTGCTATGTCACTCATGGAGTCGTTTGTCCCTCATCCTCCTCCTTTTATTAAGGAGGAAAATTATACCACAAAATCGCCATGTTATAAAAACAGAAAACGCATTTTATTCAATAAAACATGTATAGTGATCTAATAGCATTAGAGTCTATTTTAATAATAAATTAAGGAGTAATTTTCTGATGAATAATAATTTGCGCGGTCAAGCAAATGTTGATCTAACTGAAATCAACAAATTTAGCTCTGTTTCGAGTCGATGGTGGGATGAAACAAGTGAATTCCAACTTCTTCATCGGATTAATCCATTACGTTTAAACTATATCCTGCAACATGCTAATGGTGTGTTCGCTAAAAAAGTACTCGATATTGGCTGCGGAGGCGGAATTTTATCAGAAAGTATCACTAAAGAAGGCGCACTAGTTACAGGAATTGATATGTCCTCAGAGCTACTACAAGTTGCAAAGCTCCATGCATTAGAAAATAATATGAAAATTAAGTACTTACAAATAACTGCTGAGAGCTATGCAGAAAAACACCCTCAAACTTATGATATCGTTACCTGCATGGAAATGCTTGAACATGTTCCCGATCCTGAATCTGTTGTTCAATCATGCGCAAAATTAGTTAAACCAGGTGGTGACGTATTTTTTTCTACGATTAATCGTAATAAAAAAGCCTGGTTATTAGCAATAATTGCTGCTGAGCATATTTTAAAAATAGTTCCAAAAGGTACTCATGATATAAAAAAATTTATTAAGCCTTCTGAGCTACTCAGTTGGATAGATAAAACATCTTTACAAGAGCAACATATCATCGGATTACATTATAATCCGATCATTGATAAATTTTCCTTAGGCTCAAATGTTGATGTTAATTATATGTTGCATATGTTAAATGCAAATAATTGTTAATTTTTGCTAAAGCAAATAACAATCAGTAGGCTTTAATAAACTTATTTTTCATCATTGAAGTAACATAAATTATAATATTCTTCTTTTATTAGAAAAATTATCAGCAAATTAACAAAATTTGGCACTGGATTATTACAAAAATCATATTTTTATAGACTTGACAAAAGTTACAATTTATCATTATATTTTTAATATAATGATAAATATAATAGCAAGTATACCCTATATGTAGGGTATACTAGGCTATAATTTAGTTCAAAATATAAACATAAAATGGTATTAAGCATAGCGTTTTGTAGTTTATTATTAACGATTGTTGAGTGTAATGATCGATAAATATTTAGCTAGTTAACTTTAGGTGTAACTACCAATGAACCAAAGTCTATTAGTCACTAAACGTGCTGGACATAAAGAACGCATTGATCTTGATAAAATCCATAAAGTCATTGCCTGGGCAGCTGAAAACCTAAAAGATGTATCTGTTTCACAGGTAGAGCTACGCTCTCAGATCCAGTTTTATGATGGCATTAAAACTTCTGATATTCATGAAACCATGATCAAAGCGGCAGCAGATCTTATTTCAGCTGATACACCTGATTACCAATATCTTGCAGCTCGATTAGCTATTTTTCATCTGCGCAAAAAAGCTTATGGCCAATTTGAACCACCGGGATTATATCATCATGTTTTGCGTATGGTTAAAATAGCTAAATACGATAAACATCTATTGACAGATTATACCGCAAAAGAATTTAATCAGATGGATAGTTTTCTAAATCACTGGCGTGACATGAATTTTTCCTACGGAGCAGTTAAACAACTAGAAGGTAAATACTTGGTGCAAAACCGGGTAAGCGGGGAAATTTATGAAAGTCCTCAATTTCTATATATTCTTGTTGCTGCTTGTCTTTTTTCATGCTATCCAAAAGAGACGAGATTAAATTATATTCGTCGCTTTTATGATGCAATATCAACTTTTAAAATTTCACTACCTACGCCAATTATGGCGGGGGTACGCACTCCAACTCGGCAATTTAGTTCTTGCGTATTAATTGAATGTGGTGATAGCCTTGATTCAATTAATGCCACCTCTAGCGCAATTGTGAAATATGTTTCTCAACGTGCAGGTATTGGTGTTAATGCTGGCCATATTCGCGCATTAGGTAGTCCAATTCGGGAAGGTGAAGCGTTTCATACAGGCTGTATTCCTTTCTATAAACATTTCCAAACTGCAGTAAAATCTTGTTCTCAAGGTGGAGTACGTGGTGGTGGTTCCACGCTATTTTATCCTCTCTGGCATTTAGAGGTTGAAAGCTTACTAGTACTGAAAAATAATCGTGGTGTTGAAGGTAATCGTGTTCGTCATCTAGACTATTGCGTACAAATTAACAAACTCATGTATGAACGCCTTATCAAAGGTAAGGAAATTACCCTCTTTAGTCCTTCTGATGTTCCAGGTTTATATGAAGCATTTTTCGCTAATCAAAGCGAATTTGAATGTTTATATTTAAAATATGAACAAGACGAAAACATACGCCAGAAACGCGTTAAAGCGCTTGATCTATTTTCACTTATGATGCAAGAGCGAGCATCAACCGGGCGTATCTATATTCAAAATATTGATCACTGCAATACCCATAGCCCATTTGATGCTAAAGTTGCGCCAATTCGTCAATCAAACCTATGTTTGGAAATCACCTTGCCAACCCGACCATTAAACAATGTTAACGACGAAAATGGTGAAATTGCACTTTGCACTCTTTCCGCCTTTAATTTAGGTGCCATTACATCATTAGATGAATTGGAGGAGTTAGCGATATTAGTCGTCCATGCGTTAGATTCACTGCTTGATTATCAAAATTATCCAATTTTTGCTGCGCAAAAAAGCTCTATGGGTCGTCGTAGTTTAGGTGTTGGAGTCATTAATTATGCTTATTATTTAGCTAAACATGGCGTTCACTATTCTGACGGTAGTGCCAATAATTTAACCCATAAAACCTTTGAAGCGATCCAATATTATTTATTAAAAGCATCTAATGAATTGGCAAAAAAGCAAGGTGCTTGCCCATGGTTTCACGAAACTACTTATTCAAAAGGTATTTTACCTATTGATAGTTATAAAAAATCATTAGATGCACTAACCTCTGAACCACTACATTATGATTGGCAAACTTTACGTAAAGATATCAAACAATATGGTTTGCGTAATTCAACACTTTCCGCCTTGATGCCATCAGAAACTTCATCACAAATATCTAATGCTACAAATGGTATTGAACCACCTCGAGGTTATATCAGCATTAAAGCATCAAAAGATGGTATATTGCGACAAGTTGTACCTGAATATGAACGCTTAAAAAATAATTATGAATTATTATGGGAAATGCCAAATAATGACGGTTATTTGCAGTTGGTTGGCATTATGCAAAAGTTTATAGATCAATCGATTTCTGCTAACACTAATTATGATCCAACTCGTTTTCCAAATAATAAAGTTCCAATGAATCAATTACTGAAAGATTTATTACTCGCTTATAAGTATGGAGTAAAAACACTTTATTACCACAATACCCGTGATGGTGCAGAAGATACTCAAGCAGATTTAGAAGAGGTTATTAAATTAGCTGATAGCGATTGTAATGGCGGAGCTTGTAAGATTTAATATGAGGACGTATGGAATATCAATATACAACATTTTCGCAAATCAAAAACAATCAACTACAAGAACCGATGTTCTTTGGACAACCTGTCAATATTGCTCGTTATGATCAACAAAAATATCCTATTTTTGAGCAACTGATTGAAAAGCAACTCTCTTTTTTCTGGCGACCGGAAGAAATTGATGTTTCTCGTGATCGTATTGATTATCAATCACTACCTGAATATGAAAAACACATCTTTATCAGTAATTTAAAATATCAAACATTATTAGATTCGATTCAAGGACGTAGCCCTAACGTAGCACTACTACCACTTATTTCAATTCCTGAGCTTGAAACCTGGATAGAAACTTGGTCGTTTTCAGAAACTATTCATTCACGCTCTTACACGCATATTATTCGTAATATTGTTAATGACCCATCAATTATTTTTAACGATATTTTAACTAATGGGGAAATTTTAAAACGAGCAAAAGATATTTCCACTTATTATGATAATTTAATTAAAATGACAAGCTATTACCATATGTTAGGTGAAGGCAATCACATAATTAATGGTAAAAATGTAATTATTTCTTTACACTGTCTAAAAAAACAGCTCTATCTATGTCTGATGAGTGTTAACGCATTAGAAGCTATTCGTTTTTATGTCAGCTTCGCTTGCTCATTTGCTTTTGCTGAACGTGAATTGATGGAAGGAAATGCTAAAATTATTAAATTGATCGCCCGTGATGAAGCGCTGCATCTTACTGCCATCCAACATATGTTAAACCTGATGCAGTCTGGTCAAGATGATCCTGAAATGGCTATCATTGCTAAAGAGTCTGAAGAAGCATGTTATAAATTGTTTGTTCAAGCAGCTGAACAGGAAAAGGAGTGGGCTGAGTATCTTTTCTCAAATGGTTCAATGATTGGTTTGAATAAAGATATTTTATGTCAATATATTGAATATATTACCAATATGCGTATGCAAGCCGTCGGATTAAAATTACCCTGTGAAACACGCTCAAACCCTATTCCATGGATCAATTCCTGGTTAGTTTCTGATAACGTCCAGGTGGCACCACAAGAAGTGGAAGTTAGTTCTTACTTGGTAGGGCAAATTGATGCTCAGGTCAATACAGATGAACTGCGTAATTTTGAGTTATAACCTTTATGGGAACTTATAAAATTACCCTGTACCACGCGCATGGTATACAAATCCCTTTTCATTCCGAACAACATATTAGCCTACTTGATGCTCTTGAACAGAATAAAATTCAAATTGAATTTCAATGCCGGAAAGGTTTTTGTGGTGCCTGTCGAGTTTATCTTAAAAAAGGAAAAGTGAGCTATTCTCATAAACCAATTGCATTTCTTGATAAAGGTGAAGTACTAGCCTGTAGTTGCCTGCCACTCACTGATATTGATATCGGTATCAATCAATAATATCATTAGGTGCCAACAGTAATACTGTTTATTTTTTTAGAAATCATTCACTGTGAGTGAATGTCATCAGGCGCCGTAGTTTATCTCTCATGCCGCAACAATCTTATCTAACAGAATAATCAGTTTGTTGAGTCTAAATGAGTTTGTTCAATAGAAAATTTAGTTTTTAATAAACAGATTAAATAAGTTGTTAAAGTTTTTGGGTACTTAATTTTCACTTCTAGGAAGATAGATAGTATAATTTTTTTGAAAAATTAAGTTTAGCTTTGAATCAATCTTTTATAAACAGTAATTAAAGTTTTACTACTCAATGCTGATTGGGACAATTCTTGATTGTACAGTAAATATATTAATGTAGGGTGATCTCAAGCTCTTAACTATAATTAAGATGATGGTTTTGCAGCTGCATCTTCTATACGTCCATTAAATCTTTCGATTATATCATTCATTTAAGGATATCTCAGGCGGCTAGGCCTGTCTCTATACTAATCTATATACATAAACAGTGGAATTCCGTTTTCCGGTAGCTGAATATTTTTACAAAGTAAAGATGGTCTCTAAGTTCTTTGCTATTTTCTATAAGTATCCAATAAATAACCATGAAATATGTTCGATTAAGATCACGTAAAAAGAGTTCATCATTAACCACGGTTCTTGCCTTTGAGTAGACGGATAAAACCCTATCGAGTGCCATGATATTATACCTACAAAATAATATCGTGAAATTTCGTTTGGTATTTGCAGAAAATATTTCAATCTACGCAAGATAATCAGGCTCATAATTTTAAACCCATTGATGTTTCAGCTTCATGGTTTTCCTACCTCAGCTCACGCAAATTACTGTTTATATCTGCATAAACAGCAATCTAGATCAGATCGAGATAGAGCGAGTTTTAGGATTCGTGTACGGGAGGACGAACTCTTCTGGTAGATTGTAGAAAAGGAAAAAATGTTTTTCGTAGCAAAAGTAACTACGGCTCTCCTAAGTGCGTGGCGAACAGAGTCCGGGTCCCATCGCTAAACGATAGGGAATATAGCTGTAATTATCAGACTATATTTGCACAGTTTGTTAGTATAAATTCCTAATACTATTATGAAGGGTTTTCGCTATAGCGGTTGCAATAAAAAGCAACTCATGATATAGATAAAAGAGATTCTATCCTCACTTCTTATCAACTAAACATAAAACTGCATCTCATTAGTTGATTTAGAGATAATCTGATGATATCGATTCATGTGTTGAAGCAACTGATTTTGCTTTATTCTGCTCATGTTATCATACTAAACATGATTTCTGCTGGAAACAAGTTCATTAGGGTTACAGCGATATCGTTGCAAAATCCCCTAATTTCAGGAAAATATTTAATAATTATACTGGAAGTCCTCTTGCGAAACTACATTATAAAGATAAAGGTTCAGTTATTTTCTATATATGTTGAATAGCTTAACTTTACGGGAGTGAATAAAACAAATAAGTATTGATTTAAAACAGCATTTAGATGGCATCCTGTTTCCTTGCTTCAACAGTAATAGAGTCAACTTAAGTGCACTAAGTGGTATTTATTGAAGTCGATGAAACATTTTTCCATAAATCCTTTAAAGAAAAGCATTATATTCCACATAGGAAAGCTAGAAATATGGGAGAGGAAGAAATAAAAGAAAAGAACAAATTGTGGCTTTAATCACCTTATATCGACAAGAACTATGTAAGCATAAGATTCTTGAAAAGTTTAATTAGAATATGTTAGCCATTTTCTTTAAACAATCATCGATCAGAGTTCATGCTTAGTTCGAATTGAGCTAAATAGTAGAAAATTTTGCCAACGACCATGAAATTATCAACTATCGATTAATAATGTTAGTAATCAAAGAGTTATTAATAAAATGAATTCTACATTGAAACTGTGAACAGTTATATCAATTAATTAAAAGATGACTGAGTAGATTTTATAGTGTAAAGCTTTTATTTACTAAATTATCTAGCCTGAAGAATATTGTTCAATCTACAACAATTAAAATACAGACGTGGATACAAATTACTCTGCAAGCAGGGTAATAACTTTTGTAAACATAGTATTAAATTTTTTTATTTCTATTCTGGTAACGGTTTAATGGTACCTATCATTTTATATCACAGGTCATGATGAGGTTATTAAAGACAGTAGGTTAAACTCGGCTTACTGGGCAGTAATGTTTAATACTTTAACCTCCTTTATCTAGTTTTAGCCCGTCGCATTTTACAATCAAAAGTTTCTTTAAGGAAACTTAAATCAGTTACGTCAGAATATAATTAAAATTAGTTCATTTATAACTTTAATATTTTAATGAAGAATATTTTTGCTAATCTTAATATGGTACATATATTGCACAAATTTATTCTAATGTGTTACCAATAGAATTGAGTTATGCTCATTTCTTAATGTATGGAGTTTTGAGATTCTGGCGTATCCTGCTGATTTATTTCGTAGATAATTTAAAGAATATAAAGATGATATAGAATGAAAATTCTACTTTTACAAGTATCCATAAAATAAGATATTACCTCAGATCCCTTGCATGAAGGCATCTGTAATGCTGACAGGAGGATCTGATAGCACTGCTATTAAGGTGAAGCTTGAAACCATGTGCTTGATCATCATACTATCAACGCTTCTTTCTCGACGGCAACCATCCCTCAACCGTAACGGTTATTTAGCACAGAGAATCATACAGACTGATATTAGGAATATTGAGATTAAAGTACTTAAAGTAAAGTATTTAAAGTCAAGGGATATTGCAACGGAGGGAGTAGTCTTCTGAAGCTCCTTGATATTACCTTATTTAAGGCGTGCAAAGCGGCGAAGAATTACTTCTAGTATCTCCAGAGTCATATTCACTACTAATTTCACGAAGCCTTGAGCTGTTTTCTTGATGAGAAGTAGATGATCTCTCTCTTCTAGCACTGTCAACAGAATAAAAAAGCAATAGCTTTAAGAACATAGGAAATGATAGACTGCGTAATTAAGCGATACGCATTAAATTTATTTCTGAATCAATGATGACATATACCGCTTTTTTAGTCAAGATGATTGCCTTTAGCTGCTGCTTATTATTGACGTGTCACTGCACATGAACGTAAGGAGCTCGTTGTAGTTGAAGATGCTTATTGAGAGTTAGAAATAAACTGGACCTAACTTCTAGATGCCTTGGAAATACGAGTTTAACCATATCCTCCCAAGAGATTCATACAGGATACTGTGATTAGTTTTTGAAAAAAAAATAGCAAAGATATTCCAGAATACTCAGCACCAATCTCCTGTTGGGTACATAAAACAGCTCATATTCTGTTTTTACTCCACAAACGCATGCAATGAAAAGTTAAGAGTTGAGATGCGGGAGATTTAGCTAGCAAGAGAGAACCGCGATGTTTCTAATAAAGCTTTTTAATGTTTTGTTGGTAAAGTTATCAGGATAAGTATCCTCTACAGCGATGAATAGGAGAGGACTGGCTAATCGTTTTTATCTTGCTGATCCTGGTGGTAAGGAATATCTGATTTAAGGATGAAATAGATTCACGAAGTATTAGAATGAACCATATCCCTACAAGGGATACACCAAATTTGCTAACAACTCTCGTGCAAAATCAGATAGCCAATTTTTTATAAGCTTTTATATTATAAACTAACTGTACTAAACCGTCCCAATCATGTTTAAAGACAATGGATAATCGTTGAAATTGAGTATAATAGCATTTTACAAAAATAAAAACGGTAATAAAAATATTCTATCCATGATAGGCGACGTTCCGGTTATTTTAATAAATAAAAATGCATCTTGACTATTATTGAAAGTTTTTTGTTCCACGCTATATGTTATCTTAACAGATAAAGTTACCTGATTCTCTCTACGTAATGAGAGGAGATGGGCCCGATCATGATAGTTGTAAATACCGCTCTTTTACCAAAAATAGCAATATTCATTGGTTGTAGATCTAGTTTATTAATCGAATCAGGGGTTATTGGGGTAGAAGCTACGGCTTACAGGTAATTAACTGACTAAACATTTCATGTTTTTGTAGCCAAAACTTTTTATTTTTTACTTGAAAACCGGCTTCTCTAATCCACTATAGACAATACAAACAGAAGTGAAATATGAAAAATACAGCTATCATGTGCTTAATTACTATTGTAGTGAACAGTTGCTTGCTGCACATTTGAAGGATTTTTAGCTGGAGAAAAACTATCTAAAAAAAACCAAATAGTTATTTTATTAAAAATAAGATTTTAATTAAAATAAATATATATATTTATATCTCCAAGCTAGAGATGGAGAATGATTCTCTCAGTTTATAACTATTTTATGACAACCCGATAACAATTGAGGTTATTGTTAATAAATTTATTTATAAAAAGCAACAAGCTCAGCGAGCATATTGACGAACTCTTAATAAATCAATAATGGACAAGAGATGTTTTTCAAAACTTATATAGTATAAAATTTATAACTAGTTTTTCGGCGTTTGTTAGCAGAATTGCATAAATAATTAACAGACTGTTATAAAATTTAATCTAGTTACCAAAACCGGTTTTTCAATAACCTATTATTAGATTAGTGAGTGAAAACTGATTTGCAATTGATTTCTAGCTAAGAAACATATCAGGATTCTTTTAAATCATTTTAATTAGAAACCTAAACATGAATCAAAGTGTTAAAAAATAGAGATATCTTTCTCATTTTATCTTAATTTAGCTTGGTTGATCTAATTTATATTAATAAAATTATCTACAATAGATTAAATAATAAGCTAATTCTAAGGAATTTAACTTGAGTATAATTTAGTTTTTGCTAAAAATATAAAAGTGAATAAAGCTAATATTTTCTATAATTTTACCTGATCTGGCTTGTTCAGCTTATAAGTGTAAGCTAAAATAATGAACTAAGCTCCCAGTAAATAAATTTTGACTATGAGGTAATATAATCAATGAAGCGTACAGTCATCACTGGTCTGGGTATTGTCTCTAGCATAGGTAACAACCAGCAAGAAGTACTAGCTTCCCTGAAAATGGGTCGTTCTGGCATCAGATTTTCAGAAGAATTTAAAAAAATGGGTTTACGCAGCCATATCTGGGGTAATATTCAGCTGACGGAAGATGATATTAAACAAAAGATTGACCGCAAAATTCTTCGTTTTATGAGTGATTGCTCAATTTATGCCTACCTGGCGATGAAAGAGGCTGTTCAGGACGCTAAACTTACAGAAGAGCAGATCTCAAATATTCGCACCGGTTTAATTGCTGGCTCTGGTGGCGGTTCACCCCGTAATCAAGTAGCTGGTTCTGATGGTATGCGTACCAAAGGATTACGTGGTGTTGGACCCTATATGGTAACCAAAGCAATGGCTTCTGGTATCTCAGCTTGTTTAGCCACCCCGTTTAAAATTAAGGGCGTTAATTATTCTATTAGCTCTGCTTGTTCAACTTCAGCGCACTGTATTGGCCATGCAGTTGAGTTGATTCAGTTAGGTAAACAGGATGTTATATTTGCTGGCGGCGGTGAAGAACTAAGCTGGGAATTAACCTGTGAATTTGACGCAATGGGGGCATTATCTACTAAATATAATGCAACACCAGAAAAAGCTTCACGTACCTATGACAAGGATCGGGATGGTTTTGTGATCGCTGGTGGCGGTGGTATGGTTGTGGTAGAAGAATTAGAGCATGCTTTGGCACGTGGCGCCAATATTTATGCTGAAATTGTTGGTTATGGAGCGACTTCAGACGGTTATGATATGGTTGCCCCGTCAGGTGAAGGGGCGGTGCGGTGTATAAAAATGGCATCGGCTAATATCAATCAAGTTGATTATATCAATACTCATGGCACTTCAACGCCAGTTGGAGATACAAAAGAGCTAGAAGCGATTATTGAAGTGTTTGGTATCAATACGCCAGCGATTTCAGCTACTAAGTCAATGACTGGCCATTCTCTGGGTGCGGCTGGGGTACATGAAGTTATTTATAGTTTATTAATGCTAGAACATGGATTTATTTCTCCAAGCATTAATATTGATAATTTGGATGAAAAAGCAAAAACAATAAATATTGTTACGCAACTGACTAATAAAAAATTAAATACGGTAATGTCAAATAGTTTTGGTTTTGGTGGAACTAATGCTTCATTAGTAATGAGTAAATATTATTCGTAATTTTTTATAATAAAACCAATCTACTTAATAAGTTATTGTTATTTTTATTATTATATGTCGATAATGATTAAAAAGTTGCGTTGAAGATTCGTAATTGTTGCGCTAATACAACACTAAATAACATTACACTACTAATAATTGAATGACAACTATAGATTTTCATTTAAAAATAATACAGTGATAATAGCAGTAAATACCGATGATATAGATTTATAAATATTGAGGTTATATTAGCAACAAGTTAAAATCCACCTTGGATCCATAATAAGATGCAATCAGAAAGGGCGGTCAATACGGACAACTAGGATTAAATTAATATTTGCTGCTGTAATTTCTACTGTTTTAACTAGTAGAAAGTTAGGAAATAGTAGAATTATATTAAAGGTAATTTAGATATAAAATGATTATCAAACATTGGGTAATAGGATTACTAATGCTTTTTTACAACATATAGAGAATAAGAGAGAGCAGCAATAAACATTAGTAATGCTCCCATTTATTCTCTGTATAAAAATATCATTGAGATCACCTTGATTACTGATGAGTTATGTAAGCTCAATTAAAGATAAAAAGCTACCGCTTATGATATCAATCGTAATAATAGTGCGTAGTACAAAGATTTTGATTATCACTGTTAATAATGAAATATTAAAATTTAATACTTCTATAAAGGTTTTACTGATCGTGTTTTAGGATATTAAAATAAATTTAAGTTATACTTATCTCTGGTATATGAGGTTTCGAAGATGGTACCATATCCTGCTGATTGATTTTGTAAATAATTACAACAACAGAGAGATAATATGTCATGAAAAGTCTACTCTATAGAGAGGTAGACGCAAAATTAGATATTACCTGTGATCCATTACATTAACTTATCCGTAATAATGTCAGATAGCTGACAGCACCGCTATTGATGGAGCTCGAAGCCATACTGCAAGAGCATGATGAACGCTACATTTGGTAGCACTCGAGAGGAATCCTCCCACGACGACCGTAATGATTTTTTCTACAGCGAAGCATATAAAAATGAGTATTTTGGCATGTTGAGACTAAATTCTCTAAGATTCTCCAGGGGGGAAACCCCCTTAGCAACAACAGAATATGCTTCAACAGGCTCCTTGCTGTTGACTTATTTAAAGTCTACGAATAAGCTACAAAGAGTTCCTGCCATGGGTTGGTAGCTGTTAGGCATCTCCATAGGAGATTTTACGAACCTCTCCTCTTGGGAGATTTCTTGGTATAAAGAGCACATGGTTTGCTACTTGGGCCATCAGCAGATTAAACAGCTATGGCTTGAATAGCATCGTCAATTGAGTGACTGCGTGATTTAAGCGATATGCGCTACGTTTATTTCTGAATCAATGATGGTATATACCCGTCTCCTGTCAGTCAAACTGATCTCCTTTTCTTCTGCTTATTATCAACGTCACTGAGGATGAATATAAGGAGCTTGTTTCAGTCAAAGCTAGTTATCTAAAGTCAGAAGTGAATCGGCTAAACTTCTCAATAGCTTGTAAGCGTGCGGAACTTAATCGTATCTCCAAGGCTTTCTAAATAAAGCCTGGTTTCTTAGTTTTTGTAATTCAATACCAAGATATTCCTGCACATCTAGCACTAATGCCATTAACTACACAAAATAACTAATGGCACTGGCTTCTCTCAACAAAGTCATGTAACACTAAAAGTTAAGATAAGTTTCTGGAGATTTGATTGGCAGAGAGCTCTGATGCCGCTAATAAAGCTTTTGATATTTTGTTGGCAAGGTTATCAGGAATGAAGAAGCTGGAGAATAATCTGAAGAACGCCTGGCATTCTATAGCTTCCCGTCACTCAGCTGTACTGTGTATCAATAATAACGACAAATTCGATTGAATTAGGTTTTGTGAGAGTGAGAATATGAAGCCGAAGTGCGAAAGCACTATGGTTTACGAAAACAATCCTTTCAATGGTATTGAAGCTGCTTCCGTCTACTAAAAGCTGGACGCTGCCTAAGGAGATTTTAGCTTCAATAATAGCACTTAAGCACTTATGTTGGCTGTTACAGTTGAAGCAAGGAAGGCAGTACCGTCCCCCCATTTAAATGCTGTTAAATTAATGCCTATTTGTTTTTCTGACTCTCATAAAGTCAAAATATTCAATATATATCGTAGATAACTAAACTATTTATTCTTGTGATATAGTTTTACTATAGGACTTCTAGTAAGAAGTTAAATCTTTTTCTGTAATTGGGGATTTTAGAATAGTATTGCTGTAATCATATAATAAATATTCCAGCAGATAACATGTTCATTGTGACAATATCGACACAGGATAAAGTGCAATGAGTTGTTTCAACTCATAAATTGATATCATCAGATTGTCGCTGAACCAACTAATGAAATTCAGCTTTATGTTTTCAGAGAGTTAGAAAAGAATTTCTTTGATCTGCATTACTGTTTACTTTTTCATGATAACTGTTATATCGTAAATTCTTCATACAATATAAGGGATTTCTAGCAAGAACTGTTGCTTAATATAGTCGATCATGAGTATCGTCTCGTTTTTTCATTTATCAAGGGTAAGTTCGAATATGTCATAACATTTAGCTAAAGTAAACGCAGGCTTTTTTCTTTCCTGAATAGTAGCATTGATTTTAAGTGTGTAGTTCTCTGATGAGAGAACTAATCAGGTCATGATAATATTTTGTCATCAACCATATCCTGCAATAGGCATTTTGCCAGAAAATAGAGCTATGCAAATAAAGGGTCTATATAATGATTATAGACAAAACAACTAAGTCATAATGAAATTCCGGAAGCATTTTATCACATTATTTTTCTATTAGAGGGTAATAGAAGTGATGTTAAAGTATAATGAAGAATTAGCAAATGATATTGTGATTGCAACTTTTAACGATAATGAATTGTTAGATTTTTACCTGTTTAGTATTATCAGTTATTCAAGATCATCAAGATATTGCTGATAAAGTAATAGAACTGATATTAGCAAATTTAAGTGAAAATAATAAACTAAGCATTGCTGTAACACGGTATTCAGCGTGACATTTGCTTAGATGGTGATAGCTTGAGCCGTTTAATTTAACTTAAGTTAAAAACATTAAATCAAATTTAAAAAAAAATGTGCTATTGAAATGGCGAATTTTTTAAAAATTAATCAACAAATAGCAATAAATAATAATTATTTAAATAATTTTAACAAAATTATTTCGAATATTAAGATTTATCTATAAGATTGTACATTTTGTAATGTAGAATATTTTCTATTAAAAGTGTAGACTTTATATGATTAACGATATAAATAATTACTATATATTTATTAGTATATAACTTTAAGAAAGTTTAACTAATTATTATTCATATCAACGAAGTGTTATTTTAAGATTAATTTAAAATGAAAAATTGATTGTATATTTAGTTTTTATTTCATTTTTTTTTGCAAAAAAATAAGTTTTAACAATAAAAATAAGTATAAAAATTAATTTATTTAAATTTATCATAATGTTAATTATTTTTAATTTTTTACTCGTCAGAAAACTCATCCAATCATATTCCAATATTATTCTGTAAATAATACTAAATCTCTGTGGCTGTTGCTTGACAAGATTTTCATACCCTTCATAAACTCTATAGTATAAGTAGGAAATTGTACTGTAATGTGATGATTTTATAATATAAGGGTTGAAGAGATATGTTCGTTAAACAACACTCGTGAATCTTAATAGTAAAGAATGGTTTTGCACCTACGTGATGCGTGATCTATTGAACTATAAGCCTTGAAGGCAGATGGTTTTTACCATCCACCATTTTCAGCCATGCCTAGCACTTTTATACATTACCTAAATTAGAAATTATTAAAAAATTATCACAGCTTTCTACTTATATTAAAAGTCCGGTTGAACGTCGTGTTCAGTGTTTATTATCTAGATATGGAAGTAAATATGAGATGGATACTACAGGTCGTTTTTGCTCGCTAATATCTTTTATCAATATGGGAGGAATTAAGAAGGCAGTTATGCTGGTTAATCAAATTAATAAATTTGAGTTATGAGATAGATAGACTTGATATCAATAAGTACAAACAGATATTGAGGCTGAATAAAACGTAAATTAACCATTATCAACGCGGTTACAGGATTTATCTATTTAATATGGTAAACAGTCAATTTAAACATATCAGTGTGCTTCTTGATGAAGCAGTTAATGGATTAAATATAAAAGAGAATGGCATTTATGTTGATGGCACTTTTGGCCGAGGAGGGCATTCTCAATTAATTCTCTCTCGGTTAAGCAATGAAGGACGTCTGATAGCGATAGATCGTGATCCACACGCTGTGACAGCTGCTAAAAAAATAATTACTGATGATAGGTTTTTAATTAAATATGGTTCTTTTTCTCAATTACCAACTCTTCTTGCAGAAGAGGGATTAATTGGCAAAATTGATGGTGTACTATTTGATTTAGGTCTTTCATCACCGCAATTAGATGATCCAGAGCGAGGTTTTTCTTTTATGCGTGATGGTCCATTAGATATGCGGATGGATCCGACAACAGGTCAATCTGCCGCTGAATGGTTAATGAAGGCGGAAGAATCAGATATAGCCTGGGTATTAAAAGCTTATGGCGAAGAACGATTTGCAAAAAGAATTGCAAAAGCGATTGTGGCTCGTAATCATCATTCAGTAAAAGAGCCATTAACACGAACAAAACAACTTGCAGAATTGATAGCACAAGTTAGTCCGTTTAAGAAGAAACATAAGCATTCAGCAACGCGATCGTTCCAAGCAATTCGTATTTATATCAACAATGAGTTGGAAGAAATAACAAAAGCACTAGAGGGATCATTGAAGATATTGGCACCCCATGGACGGCTATCCATTATTAGCTTTCACTCATTGGAAGATAGACTAGTTAAGCGCTTCATCCGAGAGCATAGTAAAGGACCAAAAGTCTTGATTAGATTACCATTAACCGATGTGCAATTAAAAGCAATTGGTAACCCGATATTGAAAGTATTAGGTAAAATAAAACCGACAGCAATAGAAGTTATCAAAAATCCACGAGCAAGAAGCTCAGTTATGCGTTATGCTGAAATGTTAGAATGATAATGACTGCGGAAAAATATAGCTTAATTAGGATCATTGGTTATGATATTTTCCGCTACGGAACTGTTCCATTAATTCTGTTGATAATGATTATTATATCAGCGATTTCAATTATCACCATCAGTCATCAAACACGGTTATTAACAATACAAAAGGATTTAATGATAGAAGAAAAGGAATCTTTAGATATAGAATGGCGCAATTTAATTTTGGAAGAAAGCTCATTAGGAAATTATAGTCGAGTTGAACGCCTTTCGATAGAAAGGCTACAAATGATCCATATAGATCCAACGCAAGAACATATTGTGATTGCAAAGTAGTTTTAGTAAATAGGTAAATAACATGAATCCTGTACACTCAGGAAAATATAGAAGACGGTACGAAAAAAAAGTTAGCTATGTTAGCTGGCGTTTCTTGCTGTTATGTACAGGTATAGGATTGGCATTAATTGGTCTCATTATTCGTGTTACTTATCTGCAAGTTATTAACTCAGAAAAGCTTGTTAGAGAAGGTGATATGCGTTCGCTTCGCGTTCAAAAAGTGACAACCGCTCGCGGAATGATAAGTGATCGTGAGGGGCGTCAGTTAGCAGTAAGTGTTCCAGTTTATGCTATTTGGGCTGATCCGAAAATAATTTATAAAAATGGTGGATTAACCAATAATGAACGTTGGCAAGCATTAGCAAATGAATTAAGAATACCACTTAAACAAGTGAATCATAAAATTAGTATCAATCCTAACAATCAGTTTGTCTATTTAGCTCGCCAAGTAAATCCATCTGTTGGTGAATATATTAGCAAATTAAAAATAGCGGGTATTTATTTACGTAAAGAGTCGCGTCGTTATTATCCATCTGGTCCAGTATCTGCTCATTTGATTGGAGTGACAGATATTGATGGCCAGGGAATTGAAGGAATTGAAAAAAGCTTTAACTATCTGTTAACTGGAGCACCAGGAAAAAGGATAGTGCGTAAAGATCGTTATGGGCAGGTTATTGAAGATGTTTTCTCCACTGATAGGCAGGTTGCTCACGATTTGGTATTAAGTATAGACGAACGCATACAGTCATTGGTTTATCGTGAATTAACACGCAGTGTAATGAAAAATAAAGCTGAATCGGGCACTGCTATTTTAGTTGATGTTCACACGGGTGAAGTATTAGCAATGGTTAATAGTCCATCCTATAACCCGAATAATATTGCTGGTACTCCAACTAAAATTATGCGAAATCGTGCGATTACCGATGTATTTGAACCTGGTTCAACAGTTAAACCGATGGTAATTGTTAGTGCATTGAATAATGGAATTATCAAAGCCAATAGTGTATTAAATACTCAACCCTATATGATTAATGGTCATGAAATTAAAGATGTAGCAAGATATAGTAAGTTATCCATTACTGGTATTTTACAAAAATCAAGTAATGTTGGTGTTTCAAAGTTAGCATTAGCGATGCCTGCAGATGAACTGATAAATGTTTATGCTCGTTTTGGTTTGGGTAAAGCAACAAATTTGGGATTAATTGGAGAAAGTAGTGGAATATTTCCTGATAAAAAAATGCGGTGGTCTGAGTTTGAAAGGGCCACTTTTTCTTTTGGTTATGGGCTAATGGTGACACCATTACAGTTAGCGAGAGTTTATGCAACAATTGTTAGTTTTGGTATTTATCGTCCACTATCAATCATAAAAGTTAATCCGCCGGTATCAGGTATTCGTATTTTCCCTGAAGAGATTATGCGCACAGTAGTTCGTATGATGGAAAGTGTTGCATTACCTAGTGCTGGTAGTGTTCGTGCTACAGTCAAGGGTTATCGAATAGCAATTAAGACAGGTACAGTAAAAAAAGTGGGCAATAATGGTCATTATATTAATGAATATATTGCTTATACGGCAGGAGGAGCTCCGGCAAGCAATCCTCGCTATGCTCTGGTTGTGATTATCAATACGCCTACTGCGGGAAAATATTACGGTGGTGCTGTTTCTGCACCCGTATTTAGATCCATTATTGGGGGCGTTTTACGTTTAATGAATATAGAGCCTGATGCATTGATCTCAAATGAGAATGAATTAGTAATTAACAAGATAAAAGAGGATACAGGTGGAAGATCGTAATTTACACGATTTACTTACACCATTTGGTATTAATGCACCAAATAAGGTGTTACGAGAAATAATACTTGATAGCCGTAAGGTAGCGACAGGAGACCTATTTTTAGCAGTTAAGGGTCATAAAATAGATGGACGACAATATATTTCTCAAGCGATAGCACAAGGTGTCTCCGCAATTATTGCTGAAGCACAAAGTGAAACTGAAGATGGAACGATTAGATATATGCATGGCGTTCCTATCATTTATATTAACGATCTGAATAATCAATTATCATTGTTAGCAGGAAAATTTTATCAACATCCAGCTGAAAAGTTAAAATTAATTGGTGTAACAGGAACAAATGGTAAAACAACCACTACTCAGCTAATTGCTCACTGGCTGAAAGGAATTGGCGAAGTTACTGCCATAATGGGCACAGTGGGTAATGGAATATTAGGACAAATTATACCTAGCGAAAATACCACTGGCTCTGCGGTTAATATTCAGGCTGAATTGAAGTTGTTAGTTGACAAACATGCTACTTTAGTGGTTATGGAAGTTTCCTCCCATGGTTTAGTGCAAGGTCGGGTTTCCGCCATTCCTTTTGCTGCTGCTGTATTTACTAATTTAAGTCGTGATCACCTTGATTATCATGGTGATATGGAAAATTATGCAGCTGCAAAATGGTTATTATTTTCAACTCATAAATCTGATAAACAGATTATTAATGTGGATGATGATACGGGTTTGCAGTGGCTTAAAAGATTGCCACAGGCATGTGCAGTTTCAATGAAAAAATGTATACCTATTAATTGGCAAGGTGCTTGGGTATTAGTAGAGCAAGTTAATTATCATTATTGTGGGGCGACCATTTATTTTAATTCAACCTGGGGGAGAAGTTCGCTAGAAAGCCCATTAATTGGGGTTTTTAATATTAATAATGTCATGCTAGCCATGGCAACACTTTTAATGATAGGTTACCCATTTGATATGGTAATAGAATCATCGCATGCCTTACAACCAGTTTGTGGACGAATGGAAGTCTTCACCTCTTTAGGACGACCAACCGTTGTTGTTGATTATGCTCATACTCCTGATTCACTCGAAAAAGTATTAATTTCACTTCGTCTCCATTGTCGTAGCAAACTTTGGTGTGTATTTGGTTGTGGTGGTGATCGAGATAAGGGTAAACGTGCATTGATGGGGAGTGTAGCTGAACAGTATGCTGATATTGTGGTAGTAACTGATGATAATCCACGTAGTGAAGAGCCAAAAGCTATCATTGATGATATTTTGAGCGGTTTTCTTGACGCTGGTCGGGCAATACCTATTATAGGACGAGTAAAAGCGATCACTACTGTGATTATGCAGGCAAATACTGATGATGTCATATTAATTGCCGGTAAAGGTCACGAAAATTATCAAATTATTGGTGATCGTAGGCTCGATTATTCCGATCGCTTTACGGTAGCTCAGCTATTAGGGGTGATGGTATGATCCCTATTTCATTGAAGCAATTAGCTACTGTGACACAAGGTGCTCTGCAGAACATAAATAATCAACAGGCAGAAAGTTTATGGCTTAATGTAATAACAACTAATAGCCGTCAGAAACCAGTTAATGGTTTATTTATTGCTTTAAAGGGTGAGAATTTTGATGGTCATCATTTTGCTAAAGAGGCTGCTACAGCTGGTGCTACGGCATTATTAGTTGATCGGCCATTAACTATTTACTGTCCCCAAGTTATCGTTAAAGATGCGCGTTTAGCTATGGGAAAATTAGCTGCTTGGGTTCGATCACAAAGCAAAGCTAAGGTTATAGGGTTAACTGGCTCTTCTGGTAAAACCTCGGTTAAAGAGATGGTGGCTGCTATTCTATCTCAATGTGGCACAACACTTTTTACTGCAGGTAATTTTAATAATGATATTGGTGTTCCGTTAACATTATTTAGGTTAACGGAAGAACACCAATATGCAGTGATTGAAATGGGAGCTAATCATATAGGTGAAATCGCATATATCACTGATTTAGTTAAATCAGATAGTGTATTAGTTAATAATTTATTTGCTGCTCATCTTGAAGGTTTTAGTTCATTAGCGGGAGTTGCTAAGGCAAAGGGCGAAATTTTTCAGGGATTAGCGGAAAAAGGAACGGCGGTTATTAATTTGACTAGCCATGATTGGAAAAACTGGCAACATTATTTTAAGGAAGAACAAACTATTTGGCGTTTTTCTATAACGAAACAGAAACAGGCTGATTTTTATCCAGTAAATATTATTACAAAATCAATAGTTAACGAATTTGAATTGCATACACCAATTGGTGTTGTCTCAATAGTATTACCATTACCCGGTAAACATAATATTGCTAATGCATTAGCAGCTACTGCTTTAGCAATATCTGTTGGTGCAACGCTTGAGCATATTAGGGTTGGATTGGCATCTGTTCAGCCTATGTCGGGTCGTTTATACCCAATCTATTTAGCGCCAGGTAAACTTATTTTAGATGATACATACAATGCCAATACCAGCTCCATGATTGCTGCAGCTGCTATTTTATCTCAAATGCCTGGATACCGTATTTTAGTTGTTAGTGATATGAATGAATTAGGCAAGAAAACTAAAAAATATCATCAAGAAGTAGGCGTAGCGATTCACAAAATGAAACTTGACAAAGTGTTAACTGTTGGTCAACAAAGTATCATTATTAGTCAAGAGAGTAGTTGCGGGGAGCATTTTGCTTCTAAAAAAGAGTTAATTCCGAAACTGATCTCATTAACAAGAGAACACGAAACTGTATCAATTTTAGTTAAAGGTTCGCGTAGTAGTGGAATGGAAAAAGTTGTACATGCCATACAGGAGTGCTTTTTATGCTAGTTTGGTTAGCTAAATATTTAGTTAAATATTTTTCTGGCTTTAATCTTTTTTCCTATTTGACATTTCGGGCTATTACCAGTTTATTAACGGCTTTGATGATTGCGCTATGGATTGGACCTCATTTGATTTCCTATTTGCAAAAATTACAAATAGGTCAAATTGTACGTAATGAAGGTCCCGAATCGCATTTTAGCAAACGTGGCACACCTACCATGGGAGGTGTATTGATCTTATCTTCTATTGTGATTTCAGTCATACTATGGACGCGGTTAAATAATCCCTATGTTTGGTATGTATTAGCTGTTTTGTTGGGATATGGCCTTATTGGCTTTATTGATGATTATCATAAAGTAGTACGTAAAAACTCTAGAGGGTTGATCGCTCGTTGGAAATATTTCTGGCAATCTATCTTGGCTTTAGGAATAGGATTTTCTTTATATAATACAGGTAAAGGTACGGCAGTTACTCAATTAGTTGTACCATTTTTTAAAGATGTCATGCCACAACTTGGTTTGTTTTATATTTTACTGATTTATTTTGTCATTGTTGGCACAAGTAATGCAGTTAATTTAACTGATGGATTAGATGGCTTAGCGATTATGCCAACTGTTTTTATTTCAGCAGGTTTTGCATTAGTGGCTTGGGCAACGGGTAATTTCAATTTTGCTAACTATTTAAAAATTCCTTATATCAACAATGCAGGTGAATTAGTTGTAGTTTGTACGGCAATTGTAGGTGCCGGGTTGGGGTTTTTATGGTTTAACACTTATCCTGCGCAAGTTTTCATGGGTGATGTTGGCTCATTGGCATTAGGCGGCGCATTGGGAACGATTGCGGTTTTACTACGTCAGGAATTTTTGCTGTTGATTATGGGTGGCGTGTTTGTTATTGAAGCCTTATCGGTAATTTTACAAGTGGGATCATTTAAACTACGCGGTCAACGTATTTTTCGTATGGCGCCGATCCATCATCATTATGAATTAAAAGGGTGGCCTGAACCTCGAGTTATTGTGCGTTTTTGGATCATCTCATTAATGTTAGTATTGATTGGATTGCTAACATTAAAGATACGTTAATAATGGCTAATTATCATGGTAAAAAAGTTGTTATTATCGGATTAGGTCAGACAGGTTTATCCTGTGTCGACTTCTTTCTATCTCGCCAGGTTGTGCCACGTGTAATTGATACCCGAATAACACCGCCAGGTAAGGATAAATTGCCTGTGGAAGTAACATGTCACTGCGGTAGTTGGAATAGTGAATGGTTGATGGCAGCTGATTTGATCGTCGTAAGCCCAGGGATTTCACTTACTACCCGAGAATTAAAAATAGCCGCAGATAAAGGTATTGAAATTATTGGTGATATTGAACTTTTTTGTCGTGAAACAACTAAACCAATAGTTGCTATCACCGGCTCTAATGGTAAGAGCACAGTTACAGTATTAGTTGGTGAAATGGCAAAAGCAGCTAATTGGAAAGTGGCAGTTGGTGGCAATATAGGAACGTCAGCGTTGACATTATTAGTAAAAAATTATGACTTGTATGTATTAGAGCTTTCTAGTTTTCAGCTTGAAACAACATCAAGTTTAAAGGCTGCGGCAGCAACCATATTGAATCTGACAGAAGATCATATAGATCGATATCCGAAAGGCGTTGAACAGTACCGTGCAGCTAAGTTACAAATTTATACTGACGCTAAAGTTTGTATTATTAATGAACAAGATCCACGAACCTGGCCTTTATTTGGCCGTGATGCCCGTTGTATCAGTTTTGGTATTAATAGCGGCGATTATCAATTAAATACTCGTTTCCAAGAACTCCAAATAAAAGGGCAGCCGATTATCAATACTGCTAAAATAAGGCTAATTGGACAGCATAATCATCTTAATGGAATGACTGCCATAGCTTTAGCAGATGCAGTTAATATTCCACGTAAGGCTAGTTTAGAAGCATTAACTCAATATGCAGGTTTACCTCATCGTTGCCAATTAGTTCATCAGCATCAAGATATTCAATGGATTAATGATTCTAAATCAACTAATGTTGCCAGCACAAAAGAGGCTTTAAAAAATTTACAAGTAGAGGGGACGCTTTATTTATTATTGGGTGGATATGGAAAATCAGCAGATTTTTCACCGTTAAAACCATATATTTCAGCAAAAAATATTAAATTATACTGTTTTGGCTATGATGGTTATCAATTAGTACAGTTAAAACAAAATAGTTTGCTACTAGATACAATGGAACAATGTCTACGTGCCATTGCACCAGAATTGAAAGCTGGTGATATTGTGCTTCTCTCACCAGCTTGCGCTAGCTTCGATCAATTTCATAATTTTGAAGAACGGGGTGATAGATTTAGCCAATTAGCGAAGGAGTTAGGTCAATAATGATGTTTAACTTAAAACGACTAACAAGTTGGGCTGACGGTGAACCTAATAATGATATTCTGGATAAAATCCTTTATGATCGTACCTTAGTTTGGCTTACATTATGTTTGGCTATAATTGGTTTTATTATGGTGACATCAGCTTCAATGCCGCTTGGGCAGCGTTTAACACAAGATCCTTTTTTCTTTGCTAAACGTGATGTTGTCTATCTGGTTTTATCATTTTGTTTGTCTTTATTAGTCTTAAATATTCCAATGGTGCGATGGGAAAAATATAATTTTTTATTATTAATAACTGCTTTAATACTGTTATTAGTGGTATTGGTTGCCGGTAGCTCAGTTAATGGTGCCTCTCGTTGGATTAATATCGGTATTGTTCGTATACAGCCAGCTGAAATCGCAAAATTAGCCCTATTTTGCTATGTATCCAGTTATTTAGTTAGAAAAACTGATGAGGTACGAACACGATTTTTAGGCTTTATTAAACTGATGTGCATTTTAATATTAATGGCTATTCTGCTGCTATTACAGCCTGATTTAGGTACAGTAATTGTATTGGTTGTGACAACTTTAGCAT
Organism: Arsenophonus sp.; assembly: GCA_046530735.1. Classification (GTDB taxonomy): domain Bacteria; phylum Pseudomonadota; class Gammaproteobacteria; order Enterobacterales; family Enterobacteriaceae; genus Arsenophonus. Next base: position 52,410 of record JBHEQV010000009.1, on the reverse strand, counting down.
TGCTATTCCTTTCAGGTGCTAGATTAGCACCGTTTATTATCAGTATTGTTATTTGTGTGATAGGTGTTATTGGCTCGATCTATTTAAAGCCTTATCGTTTACGTCGAATAACCTCTTTTATCAATCCATGGGCAGATCCTTTTGCCAGTGGCTATCAATTAACACAATCTTTAATGGCGTTTGGACGAGGTGAACTATGGGGTCAAGGTTTAGGTAACTCTATTCAAAAATTAGAATATTTGCCTGAAGCACATACTGATTTTATTTTCTCAGTTTTAGCGGAAGAACTAGGTTATATCGGTGTTCTATTAGTGCTTTTAATGTTATTTTTCGTTGCTTTTCGCAGCATGATGATTGGCAAACGGGCGTTAGATGCAAAACAACATTTCTCTGGTTATTTAGCTTGCTCAATCGGTATCTGCTTCACTTTCCAAGCGTTAGTTCATGTTGGCGCAGCAGCAGGAATGTTACCAACTAAAGGGTTGACACTACCGTTAATTAGCTATGGTGGTTCTAGCCTATTAATTATGTTTATTGCTATAGCTATCTTATTACGTATCGATTTTGAAACACGCCTTAAGAGAGCGCAAGCATTTATAAGGAGAACGAAATGAGCCAACCAAAACGCCTACTAGTGATGGCAGGCGGCACTGGAGGGCATGTTTTTCCAGGACTAGCAGTAGCTAATTATCTAAAGCTACAAGGCTGGGATGTTCTTTGGTTAGGAACCGCTGATCGAATGGAGGCAGATTTAGTTCCTAAGCATGGCATTGAAATTGAATTTATAAAAATTTCAGGTTTACGTGGTAAAGGTATCAAAGCAGTACTGTTAGCACCGTTTAAAGTTATTAAAGCAATAAAGCAGGCGAAAATAATTATGCAGCGTTATAAACCTGATGTTGTATTAGGTATGGGAGGATATGTTTCTGGCCCTGGCGGTATTGCTGCATGGTTATCTAATATTCCAATTGTATTGCATGAACAAAATGGGATACCAGGATTAACCAATCGTTGGTTGGCTAAAATTGCCAAGCGTGTTTTACAAGCATTTCCAAGTGCCTTCTCTAATGCTACGGTAGTCGGAAACCCAGTTCGTGAAGCAGTATTAGCTTTACCTGAACCTGAAGAACGCTTAATTAATCGTGATGGTGCTATTCGAATTTTGGTTATAGGTGGTAGTCAAGGGGCAAGAATTTTAAATCGAATATTACCCGAAGTTGCGGCTAAATTAGATGGGAAAGTGATCATTTGGCATCAAGCAGGCAAAGGTGCTCAGCAAATGACAGAAACTTTATATAAAAAGTTATGTGGTAAATCAGATATTTATAAAGTAACTGAATTTATTGATGATATAGCTAAGGCTTATGCCTGGGCTGATATCATTGTTTGTCGCGCAGGTGCTTTAACGGTTAGTGAAGTTGCTGCTGCAGGCTTACCAGCAATTTTTATTCCATTCCAGCATAAAGATCGGCAACAGTATTGGAATGCGTTACCATTAGAAAAGGCTGGAGCAGCGAAAATTATTGAGCAACCGCAATTTTCAACGAACACGTTGGTAAATCTATTAAGACAATGGTCGCGGCCACAGTTATTGGATATGGCAAAAAAAGCGCGAGCGATATCGATTACAGACGCAACTAAACGCGTAGCTGTAACATTAATTGAAGTTGCTAAATAAAACCAATTTTGTATTTAAAAATGTTGAAATCATCGATAGAAATAGTGAAAAGTAAAGTGAATAGACAAGAATTAGCCAAATTAAGAGCAACAGTGCCTGAAATGCGTCGGGTTAGGCATATTCATTTTATTGGAATTGCTGGTGCTGGCATGGGAGGTATTGCTGAAGTATTGGTTAACGAAGGTTATGAAATTAGTGGTTCTGATTTATTACCTAATACAGTTACTGAGCAATTAATAGAGCTTGGTGCAAAAATTTATTTTAATCACCAACCAGAGAATGTTGCAAATGCTTGTGTTGTTGTTGTATCTACGGCAATAGCTGCTGATAATCTAGAAATTATTGCTGCACGCGAAGCTGGTATTCCAGTTATTCAACGCGCTGAAATGTTAGCGGAATTGATGCGTTTTCGTTATGGGATTGCTATTGCAGGAACTCATGGAAAAACAACAACTACCGCTATAATTGCTACCATCTATGCACAAGCCGGTTTAGATCCAACTTTTATTAATGGCGGATTAGTAAAAGCAGCAGGGGTACATGCACGTTTAGGGACTAGCCGCTATTTAATTGCAGAAGCTGATGAGAGTGATGCTTCTTTTTTGCATTTACAACCACTAGTTGCTGTTATAACAAATATTGAAGCAGATCACATGAAAACTTATGATGATGATTTTGAGAAACTAAAACAGACTTTCATTAGTTTCTTACACAATCTACCATTTTATGGTCGGGCTGTCTTATGTATTGATGATCCTGTTGTGCGTTCGCTATTACCTCAAATAGGACGTTATATTACCACTTATGGCTTTAGTGATGACGCAGATCTCCGTATTACATCTTATAGACAACGCGGCAATCAAGATTTCTTTACTGTAGCACGAGAAAACCGAACTGATTTAGCTTTTACCTTAAATATACCTGGGCGTCATAATGCATTAAATGCAACTGCAGCTATTGCAGTAGCAACTGAAGAAGGAATTGATGATAGTATTATTTTAACTGCACTAGAAAAATTTCAAGGTACGGGGCGACGTTTTGATTTTTTAGGTAATTTTCTTTTATCTGATGTTAATGGAAAAAAAGGTAGTGTTATGTTGGTGGATGATTATGGTCACCATCCAACAGAAGTTAATGCTACTATTAAAGCAGCAAAAGAAGGATGGCCAGATAAACGTATCGTGATGGTTTTTCAACCACACAGATATACTCGTACACGTGATTTATATGATGATTTTGCTAATATTTTAGAGCAGGTTGATGTATTGTTAATGCTAGATGTCTATCCGGCAGGAGAAGAACCTATCTCTGGTGCGGATAGTCGATCATTATGTCGAACAATTCGCAATCGAGGCAAATTAGATCCTATTTTTATCTTTGAGCATAACCAAATTAGCGAAACATTAGCACAAATTATAGAAGATAACGACCTAATACTTATACAGGGAGCTGGTAATATCGACAAAATAGCACGTAATTTGGCTGACACAGATTTACGGCCAATCCTAACAAATGAGAGAAAGTATTATGGCTGATAAAGTTGCCGTACTTTTAGGCGGAAATTCGGCCGAAAGAAAGGTGTCACTGCAATCTGGTGAGGAGATAGTAAATGCCTTATGTAATGCTGGAATAGATGCCTATCCAGTTGATATTAAATATTTTCCTATTATTAAATTAAAAGAAGCTGGTTATAATAGAGTTTTTATTGCTTTACATGGACGTGGTGGTGAAGATGGTACGGTGCAAGGTGTTTTAGAATTTTTAAGTTTACCCTATACCGGTAGTGGTGTTTTAGCTTCATCACTTTCAATGGATAAGTTACGTACCAAGCAGTTATGGGCGGGGATAGATTTGCCGGTTTCATCCTATATAGCTATAAATAAACAACAGCTAGCAATGATGTCAGATGAAATGCTTTTTGAGTTTGTTTCTCATTTGGAGTTACCGCTTATTGTAAAACCAAGTCTTGAAGGTTCAAGCGTTGGTATGAAAAAAGTAATCAGTTTGACTGAATTAAGAGCAGCTCTAGAATTTGCTTTTCATTATGACAAAAATGCTCTGATTGAGAAATGGCTGAATGGACCTGAATATACTGTGGCAATTGTAGGAGAGCAGGTATTGCCATCAATTCGTATTCAACCTGGAGGTGTTTTTTTTGATTATAATGCTAAATATATTTCTAATAAAACACAATATTTTTGTCCTAGTGGATTAAAGACTGAAGAAGAAGAGCAATTGAATCAATTAGCGCTAACGGCTTATAAAGCGGTTGGTTGCACTGGTTGGGGACGCGTTGATGTAATGAGAGATAACAATGGTATTTTTTATTTATTAGAAATTAATACCTCACCTGGCATGACTAATCATAGTTTGGTCCCCATGGCTGCAAAACAAGCAGGAATAAGTTTTTCACAGTTAGTTAAAAAGATTTTGGAATTGGCGGAGTGTGCAAAATATGCCGCAGGCATCACTGAACGTTCATAATAAAGAGCATAAAGAGCATCAAAACGATGCAGGCCGAAGTAATGGTTCTTATTTGGCAGGTATTGTCTTCTTTTTGATAGTATTGTGTACCATTATATGGAGTGTGTGGATGGTGTTAAATTGGATGAAAAATGTTAATAGATTTCCTATATCCAAACTAGTGATCACTGGAGAACGCCATTATACCCGTGATGATAATATTAGAAAAGCAATATTGACACTAGGTATGCCGGCTACGTTTATGACTATAAACATAAATGCGATCCAGGATGAAATAAAAACAATGCCATGGATAAGGAAAGTTATGGTACGTAAACAATGGCCGGATGAACTAAAAATTCATTTAGTGGAATACAAACCTTATGCTAAATGGAATGATATCTCTTTTATTAATGCAGAAGGCATTGTTTTTAGCTTACCAGCATTACTAAATGTTAAAAGTAATTTTTTGAAGTTATATGGTCCACAAGGTAGTCAGCAAGAAATATTAGAAATGTATCGTGCTATACAACAGCAGTTAGCGTCCTATAATTTTAACATTAAGTCAGTATCAATGAGTTCACGACGTGCATGGCAATTAGTTTTAAATAATGATATTCGATTAAATATAGGTAAACAGGATATTAAAAAACGATTAAACCGTTTTGTTGAGATTTATCCACTTTTAAAACAAATTACAGATAAACGTATTGGATACATAGATTTACGATATGCTAGCGGTGCTGCGGTAGGTTGGTTACCACTTTTAGACAAATCTATTACACATTGAATTAAAGTAGTTTTGAGACTATTGACTGAATAGATACAGGCAAATAATAATGATTAAAATGACAGACAGAAAATTAGTAGTTGGTCTTGAAATTGGAACTTCTAAAGTTTCTGCGCTGGTTGGTGAGCTCCTACCTGATGGGGTGGTAAATATTATTGGTATTGGCAATTGTCTATCGCGAGGAATGGATAAAGGCGGTGTAAATGATTTAGAATCTGTTATTAAATGTGTGCAACGAACTGTTGATCAAGCAGAATTAATGGCAGATTGCCAAATATCATCGGTTTATCTGGCGCTTTCTGGTAAACATGTTAGTTGCCAGAATGAAATAGGTATGGTGCCTATTTCTGAGGATGAAGTTACTCAAGATGATGTAGATAGCGTTGTCCATACAGCTAAATCTGTTCGGATTCGTGATGAACATAGAATTTTACATGTTATTCCACAAGAATATGCAATTGATTATCAAGAAGGAATTAAAAATCCAGTAGGACTTTCAGGTGTACGTATGCAAGCCAAAGTGCATCTGATTACTTGCCATAATGATACGGCTAAAAATATTATTAAAGCAGTTGAATGCTGTGGCTTAAAAGTAGATCAATTAATTTTTTCCGGTTTAGCATCAAGTTATTCTGTTTTAACGGAAGATGAGTGTGAATTGGGGGTATGTGTTGTCGATATTGGCGGTGGAACTATGGATATAGCCGTTTATACTGGCGGTGCACTTCGCCATATCAAGGTTATACCCTATGCTGGCAATGTCGTAACAAATGATATTGCTTATGCATTTGGTACCCCCCCAAGCGATGCTGAAATAATAAAAGTTCGCCATGGATGCGCATTAGGTACTATTGTTAGTAAAGACGAAAATGTTGAAGTACCAAGTGTAGGTGGTCGGCCACCAAGAAGTTTACAACGCCAAACATTAGCTGAAGTTATTGAGCCACGTTATACAGAGTTGCTAAACTTAGTAAATGACGAGATTTTAAAATTGCAAGAACAATTACGTCAACAAAGTATTAAACATCATCTGGCAGCGGGCATTGTCATAACAGGAGGAGGTGCTCAAATTGATGGTCTAGTCGAATGTGCCCAAAGAGTATTTCATACTCAAGTACGCATCGGTAAACCATTAAATATAACTGGGTTAACGGACTATGCACAGGAGCCTTATTATTCCACAACTGTGGGGCTTCTGCATTATGGAAAACAGACCTATCTTGGGAATGAAACTGAAATGGATAAGTGTACATCAGTGAGCAGTTGGTTTCATAAAATCACTAGTTGGCTGAAAAAAGAATTTTAATTTTGTAAGAAGCAAATCTTACGCTTAAGATAAGGCACAAAACGGAGAGAGATTATGTTTGAACCAATGGAATTAACCAATAACGCGGTGATTAAAGTCATCGGCGTTGGTGGTGGCGGTGGTAATGCCGTTGAACACATGGTGCGTGAACGCATTGAAGGTGTTGAATTCTTTGCTGTTAATACGGATGCCCAGGCATTACGTAAAACAGCAGTAGGACAAACTATTCAGATTGGCAATGGTATTACAAAAGGTTTGGGAGCAGGAGCAAATCCTGAAGTTGGTCGTGATGCCGCTGAAGAAGATCGTGAAGCTTTGCACAATGCGGTTGATGGGGCAGATATGGTCTTTATTGCTGCTGGTATGGGTGGTGGTACTGGCACCGGTGCAGCCCCTGTTGTAGCCGAAGTTGCTAAAGAGCTTGGTATACTGACGGTAGCAGTTGTAACCAAACCTTTCAACTTTGAAGGTAAAAAACGGATGGCATTTGCTGAAACAGGGATCTCAGAACTGTCTAAGGATGTTGATTCTTTAATTACCATTCCGAATGATAAATTATTAAAAGTACTTGGGCGCGGTATTTCTTTGCTAGATGCATTCGGTGCCGCAAATGATGTTCTAAAAGGCGCAGTGCAAGGTATTGCTGAGCTAATTACTCGTCCTGGTTTAATGAATGTGGATTTTGCTGACGTTCGTACTGTCATGTCTGAAATGGGTTATGCTATGATGGGATCAGGCGTAGCACAAGGTGAAGATCGAGCTGAAGAAGCGGCAGAAATGGCAATTTCTAGCCCATTATTGGAAGATATCGATTTATCGGGCGCTCGTGGTGTATTAGTTAATATTACTGCAGGTTTTGATTTGCGGCTTGATGAATTTGAAACAGTGGGTAATACCATTCGTGCATTTGCATCAGATAACTCAACGGTTGTTATTGGTACTTCACTGGATCCTGAAATGAATGACGAGTTGCGAGTGACCGTAGTTGCTACAGGAATTGGTATGAATAAGCGGCCAGAAATCACGTTGATTACTAACAAAACACCACAAGAATCATCGTTAGAACAGTGTTATCAGCATATGCAAAACTTAATGCCGACTATAACGCCGTTAACAGAGGAAAAATCTGCTGCTAAAGTGATAAATAAACAAAATATGCAATTAAATAAGGAGCCGGACTATCTTGATATTCCTGCCTTTTTGAGAAAACAGGCTGATTAGTTAACAACTGATGGGTTTCTCTGCTTTTTGTGCTAAAATATCTTGCTGCTATTGGAGGGAGGAGGATTGAGCAAGATAGTTAACGATATGAGAAAAAATGATGATCAAACAAAGGACACTAAAATGTATTGTTCAAGCGACAGGCGTCGGTTTGCATACTGGCAAAAAAGTCACTTTATCATTGCGTCCAGCACCGGCAAATACCGGTGTCATCTACCACCGTACAGATTTAAATCCACCAGTTGATTTCCAGGCTAAAGCAAAATCGGTACGTGATACCATTCTATGTACTTGTTTGGTCAATGAAGATGATGTACGTATTTCAACTGTAGAACATCTGAACGCTGCATTGGCAGGCCTTGGAATTGACAATATTATAATTGAGATAGATGCACCAGAAATCCCAATAATGGATGGGAGTGCAGCCCCTTTTGTATTTTTATTATTAGATGCAGGCATTGAAGAGTTAAATAGTGCCAAAAAATTTCTTCGTATTAAAAAAAGTGTCCGAGTTACAGATGGCGATAAATGGGCGGAACTAGCGCCTTATAATGGATTTACCTTAGATTTCACTATCGACTTTAATCATCCTGCTATTAATAGCAGTACTCAACATTATAAACTAGATTTTTCAGCAAAATCTTTTATTAGAGATATTAGCCGTGCACGTACGTTTGGTTTTATGCGTGATATTGAGTACTTGCAATCTAAAGGGTTATGCTTGGGCGGTAGCTTTGATTGTGCGATTGTTATTGATGATTATCGCGTATTAAATGAAGATGGCTTGCGATTTGAAGATGAATTTGTGCGTCATAAAACGCTAGATGCTATTGGTGATTTATTTATGTGTGGTCATAATATCATTGGTGCTTTTACCGCGTACAAAGCAGGTCATGCATTAAATAACAAATTATTACAGGCTGTTTTAGCGACAGAATCTGCTTGGGATATGGTCACTTTCGAAGATGAATCTGAAATGCCAGTTGCATTTAAAACACCTTTAACAATAATAATCTGAGATATCTTATCTTAAGCAAGATACTCTTTATGTTAGATTAGTGGATTATTCTCTCTATTACAATATTTTGTTAATGCTTTTCACTCAACACTGATCTTTATTTATAGAATCTTAGATATTCTCTCTAGCTAATGCAGCTAGACGTTCTAATTTATCCTTTAATTTTTTTGGACTTCTTTTTGCTAGATTATGAATTGTCTTTGCACTCTCTTTGCTTAGATTGCTTATTATCTGTTTTGATGATTTTATAGCTATTTTCTGAATTGATAAGGAATTTTTAAAATTTTTAGATGATAATGATGGATTAATCTTTATCTTAATTGAAGATAAAGATGGTAAAATAGTGTTACGTAATGTTGAGAGTAGTGCAGGAAGCTCATAGTTTAGTCGTACTTTTCGGTTAGCATTTGTAACTTCTAGAATAAGAATATGTTGACGATAATTGGCGACTCGACACCAAGCATTTAACTCAATAGGAAGTAGATTGATAACAGTATTATTAAGTTTAATTAATGCCTGTGTGCGCTGTTGAATAGCTTGTAAGGTATTTGAATCAAAATTATTTTTTTTTAATAAGAAATTTAAAGATTGTGGATAACTATCGCGCATTTTTACTCCAAGTCATATAATATATGATATTCAATAAATGTATTGGTTCTTTGGCGATATTTTGGTAAACAAAATTTTTGCCGCATCCACCTATTGTTAGTTATTGTAATGATTAAAATAGTATACCTATAATTTTGTCAAAAGTGACTGAAATATGTCACATATTAGTAATAATTATAACATTACCGGCAAAATTTAACGTTAGATTATCTGATAGATATCAATAAATCTCATATTTTATATTTGGTGGCCCAAATGATTGGAATAAGCATAGTTTACGTAATATAAAAAATTCCTCGTTTGCTGATTTTTATTTTTTTTAGACAAAGAGAGAGATATAAAAAGTTGCATACTAATTTAAGTAGAAACAAGAAACCAATTTCGTTTTATAATATATTTCATACTTTTTATTGTATGATTAATTTAAGTGTTTTTTATTATAACAAGAATAATTTTATCTGTTCATTAACAGGATCTTCTTACTATATTACCCACCAAACTGCACTATAGGTTGCTTATGTTCAAGGTATTTGAGTCTGGCCATATATAGAAATTTCATAGATTTTTTATTAATTTTATAGCAACTATTATTCAACTGAATATATTAATTATATTAGTTGAAAGCAGATAATAATATAAGTGGTTCTAAATAAAGATACCGCCTTAATTGAGAAAAAATATTTATGTTAACTAAGTTACTAAAAAAATTTTTTGGTACTAGTAATGATCATACTTTACATCGTTTAAGCAAAGTTGTTGATATTATTAATCAATTAGAGCCTAAATTTGAAAAATTTTCTGACAAAGAACTTAAAGCCAAGACTGATGAATTTCGGCAGCGCCTTAAATCCGGTGCAACATTAGATGATTTAATCATTGAGGCGTTTGCAACTGTTCGTGAAGCTAGTAAACGAGTTTTTAATATGCGGCATTTTAATGTTCAGTTGATAGGTGGAATGGTACTTAATGAACGCTGTATAGCAGAGATGCGTACTGGTGAAGGAAAGACATTAACATCTACATTACCTGCATATTTAAATGCTTTAACTGGTAAGGGTGTTCATATTGTTACCGTAAACGACTACTTAGCTAAACGTGATGCAGAAAATAATAGAGTACTGTTTGAATTTCTTGGTATGACGGTAGGTATTAATTTATCAGGTATGCCAGTGACATTGAAACGTGCAGCTTATGCCGCGGATATTACTTATGGAACTAACAATGAATATGGTTTTGATTATCTGCGTGATAATATGGCTTTCAGTCCAGAAGAGCGTGTGCAACGTAAACTTCATTATGCATTAGTCGATGAGGTTGATTCTATTTTAATTGATGAAGCTCGTACTCCATTGATTATTTCAGGACCGGCAGAAGATAGTTCAGATATATATAAAAAAATGGATAAACTAATCTCTAATCTTAGGCAACAAGAAAGAGAAGATTCAGATATTTTTCAAGGTGAAGGTCATTTTTCTGTTGATGAAAAATCACGTCAAGTTACGTTGACAGAACGTGGATTAGAATTAATTGAGCAATTATTAGCAAAAGCGAATTTAATGAAAGAGGGCGAATCTCTATATTCTCCAGCTAATATTATGCTTATGCATCATGTTATGGCTGCCCTACGTGCTCATGCACTTTTTAGTCGTAATGTAGATTATCTTATCAAAGATGGTCAGATTATTATTGTTGATGAACATACCGGACGTACAATGAAAGGACGTCGTTGGTCAGATGGATTGCATCAAGCTGTTGAGGCAAAAGAAGGTGTTGAAATTCAAAATGAGAATCAAACATTAGCATCGATTACCTTCCAAAATTATTTTCGACTATACGAAAAACTTGCAGGTATGACTGGTACTGCTGATACAGAAGCTTTTGAATTTAGATCAATTTATAAATTGAATACAATTTCTATTCCAACTAATCGTCCGATGATCCGTAATGATTTACCTGATTTAGTTTATATGACTGAATCAGACAAATTTGCTGCCATTATCGATGATATTCGTAAATGTACTAACAGAGGTCAACCTGTATTAGTAGGTACTATTTCAATCGAAAAATCAGAGCTAATTTCTCAAGAGCTAACTAAAGCTAAAATTGCGCATAATGTTTTAAATGCTAAGTTTCATGCGATGGAAGCAGATATCATTGCTGAAGCCGGGCAGGCAGGTTCGGTAACTATTGCAACTAATATGGCCGGACGAGGTACAGATATTGTATTAGGAGGGAGCTGGCAAGCAGAAATTAATAAACTAGAGAACGCTAGTCAGGAGCAAATTGATCAAATCAAGAGAGCTTGGCAAGATCGTCATGAGGCGGTAATTACTGCTGCTGGTTTGCATATAATTGGTACAGAACGCCATGAATCTCGTCGTATTGATAACCAATTACGTGGGCGTTCTGGACGCCAAGGGGATCCAGGTTCATCCCGTTTTTATCTTTCAATGGAGGATTCTTTGATGCGTATTTTTGCCTCCGATCGAATGACTGGAATGATGCGTAAATTGGGGATGAAACCTGGTGAAGCGATTGAGCATCCTTGGGTAACGAAAGCAATCGTTAATGCACAACGTAAGATTGAAAGCCGTAACTTTGATATTCGAAAACAACTTTTAGAATATGATGATGTTGCTAATGATCAGCGCCGAGCCATATATTTACAGCGCAATGATTTATTAGATGGTGATAATATTAGTGAAACAATTAACAGTATTCGTGAAGATGTAATAACCGTAACTATTGATACTTATATCCCTCCCCAGTCTTTGGAGGAAATGTGGGATATTGATGCTTTAGAGAAGCGGTTAAGTAAGGATTTTAATTTAAAGTTACCTGTTCAAAAGTGGTTGGATAAAGAACCAGGATTACATGAAGAAACCTTGCGTGAACGTATCCTAGAAAAAATAATTGCAGCTTATAAGGAAAAAGAAAGAATTGTAGGTAGTGATAAGATGATGCGTAATTTTGAGAAAAGCATCATGCTACAAACTCTTGATATTTTATGGAAAGAGCATTTGGCTGCAATGGATTATTTGCGTCAGGGAATTCATTTACGAGGCTATGCACAAAGAGATCCAAAACAGGAATATAAGCGTGAATCTTTTAGTATGTTTGCGAATATGCTAGAAACTCTAAAATATGAAGTAATTAGTACATTAAGCAAACTAGAAGTTAGATTACCAGAAAAAGTAGATTTTCTTAATCAGCAAAAACGTGAAGAGTCAGAGTTTATTATGAAGAAACAGCACCTTAGCCATGAAATTAAAAATGAAGCATTGATCTCAAAAACAGAACCTCAAATATCAGGCCAAGTCTATAAAATAGGTCGTAATGAACTTTGTCCATGTGGTTCAGGCAAAAAATATAAGCATTGTCATGGTAACTTGAATTAAAAGCTTAATTGCTAAAACAATTAAAATAAGAGCAGATAATATTTTGCTCTTTTATTGCAAAACTTTAAAAGTAATTAAATTATTTTTATGTAAAAATAATTAATTGTTTTACTTGTTGATATTATTAGAAATATACACCAAGAAATTTGGCTACTTTGCTTGACAAAGATAGTTGGTAGAAAAATCCTTCATGCAGTATAAAAAAATTTTTTCTATAGTGTGAGGTTATCATGAAAAAGAAAACAGGCATATATCTCAAAAAAGATTTTTTCTTCACTCCTTTCCAACATAAAGCTGATATTATTAGATCAGTTTTGTAATAATCTATCGGATAATATCGATTTATATATTGAAGCAACTCATTTTACTTTATTCTGCTTATATTGTTACAGTAAGCATGTAACCGCCTGAGGGAGATTTATTAGGGTTACAGTAAGATCATTGCAAAATTCGCGATTGCAGGAAAACATTTAACAATCTTATTAGAAATCCTCTGGTGAAACTAGAGGACAAGGAAAATAATTTAGTTATCTATTATGTATGTTGAATAGCTTAAACTTACGGAAGTTAGAAAAATAAATAAACATTAATTTAAAACAGCCTTTAGATTGGTGTAACTGTTTTTTAATTCTGGTCAAAAACTTTAGATTACTCAAAACATCGATATATTTAGCTGTAGAATCAAAATTACCTAAATCAGTATTTGGTAGTAAAAATCCCATTGCAGTCTATAAAAGATTGTCTCAAAGTTAAACCTGAATTCTTCAAAAACATATTATATTCCATGGAAATAAAAGTTAATTCTTATTGAGCTATGTCTATCAAGCAGGCATAAAAATAACTGTATTATATACATCTCACTAAAAGTTTTTATTCCAATTTTTTAAAATAAAAGACAAAAGTAATAAAATAATTATTAATATCTTTACATGAAAAAATTAAATAATTTTTACCTAAATAGAAATAACCGCTGTTTTGATCAGCAATCCTGTTTCTATTACCATTCCAGCATTTAAATGGCCGCTGCAATTAGTGATAAAGAGATATTATAAATATTAAAATCAAATAATTAATTTTGTATTAAATGCATTATTTAAATTAAAAAAAATCGTATAAAACGTATATAAAATTTCATTACTGTGTAAAATATATTAAAGTAATTATTGTTTTATTTTTTAATTTTTAATATTAAAAATAACAAGTAATTTTTAGATACACTTGATACGGAAATCATTACGCTACTGAAATTAATTGTTTTTAAAATTTTAATAACCTTTAGATTAAAGTCACTAAATCAAGCTGATACGGAAAAAGTTTTACTCAATATAAAAATAATTTTTTACTATGCAAAATCCTAAGCAAATAGAAGTTATTAACTAATAATCGAATAAAACAAAATTTTCTATTGAAATTAAATAGAAATCCCACTATTAGGTGGGATTATTTGTTATTGTTTTATCGATTAAGATAAGTACCTCTACGTAAGGCCTCAATGCGTTTATCAAGAGGTGGATGAGATAAAAACAACTCACTAAAAGATTTAGAACGACCATTAATGCAAAAAGCCATTATACTACTAGCTTCCTGTGGTTCATAACTTGTTTTCAGACGCTGTAGGGCAGCAATCATTTTCTCTCTACCCACTAAACCAGCCGAACCTGCATCTGCGTGGAATTCACGATAACGTGAAAACCACATAGTAATAATACTCGCTAAAATAGCAAATACGATTTCTAATACCATTGATACTGCAAAGTAAATCATTGGATTACCCTGGCTATTTTCATTCTCATTATTGCTATTTGATAAAAGTCCAGACGCTAACTGAGCAATAGTACGTGAAATAAAAATAACAAAAGTATTTAATACTCCTTGCAATAAGGTCATTGTTACCATGTCACCATTAGTAATATGACTAATCTCATGAGCAATAACTGCTTCAGCTTCATCACGATCCATGCTTTCTAATAAACCTGTACTAACAGCAACCAGTGACGCATTACGACGAGCTCCGGTAGCAAAAGCGTTAATATCGAGTGCATGATAAATAGCAACTTCTGGCATTTTAATGCCAGCTTGATCAGACTGACGCTTAACAGTATTTAATAACCAATGTTCCGTTTCTGTTGTCGGGTTTTCAATTACCTGTCCATCAACAGAACGCAATGCCATCCATTTTGATATTAGTAATGAGATAAATGAACCACCAAAACCAAAAAGACCAGCCATAATCATTAACCCTGGAACGCTTTGTTCTTGGATACCAGTCAAGCTCAAAATAATTCCAAATACAAACATTACTGCCAAGTTTGTAAGTAAAAACAAGGCTATTCGCATCATAAAAATTGCTTTCCTTTATTAATTAATAACGACTAACATTAAATTAGTAATATATAAATAATGTTTTTTAATTATTTTTCAAGCCCTTTGTTGTGCAGATATAAAAAAAACACTCAACTTTACATTTATATAAAAACTAGTATTTTTTATTTTAAAAACAATTGTCATATAACTTTTTATTTTTATAAATCACTATAGTTAAAAACTATATAAAAGAGTTATTAGTAAATCTGGTATATTTCTGTTACCTACATTCCACTTTCATACTTCGTAAATCTGTTCTACATCTTTAAATTAGAGGTTGTTTACCTCATGGTAAACAGGTTGAATGCAGTTAACTGATTTTACTTTTCTGAACAAACTGAAACAGCTTAAATACAATTGAAATCCTTTTTTTTTCTTGAACTACAGTGCTTCAGGCATCGGCTTCGAATCTTCGTTATCACAAAAGCCGATTCAATTAACTTTTTCACTATTATTGACACTGGTGCATTGACGGGAAGTAGTAGAATTCCAATCATTCTTCTTGAATTGTTAGAAAATTAAATTGCTCTTTAAGAGCAGGATAAAAAGCTCTGCTTTTATTACTAAAAGCAAATTAAATTGGTTTAATGGGTTTATTGTAAGTTAAAATTTTATCGGAGTATGTATTCTTTAACCTAATATATTAATTTTAGAGACATTAACTCTAAGTTTAGGTTAATAACCTCTTTTTTATTTTATGTGTTGTTTCTAACAACAGTTATGTTACCTCAGATTGTTAATTTGAGCGTTGATAAAAAGTACCCTGTCGTCAGGACAGGGTTCATTCTATAAAAAACTGTGTACAGGAATCCCTATTCATCAGAAAAGTAAATCTCTCCTTTCCTGTTTTTTTGCGAACTGCCTCTTCTTTAGCGCCTTATTACATCTTCAATAATAATGTGCCTCATTAACGTTTCAATAAGAAACTATAATAATGAACCATCTTAAGATGACTTGCTGAAATATAGCTAATATATAGCGTCTAATCATCTCTTCCTAATTTAGGATCTACTGCAGATATTGCTTTAAAGTCTAGTAGTCATAGTAATGGTGTACAACACTTCTCTCATTCAGTAATGCCTCAGTTTTTGCGCAGATACTAGTTGTTACTTAAAGTAGTGGCACCAAGGTATTTCACACTATGCCACTTTTTGTCTTTTTAAACAAAACGCATTTTCCAGTAACGTTCCCGTACTGTGGCTTCAGATAACGCTATAACTAGATTCCTTGATCAGATATATGCCAAGATAAAGAAAGACATTGAGATTTATCAGGTTATAGTTATTGCACAACAGTCGGATGATAGCATCTCGGTAGAGGATTCCCACATTCACCGTTCTTTTTAAGAACACCTGATTAATCATGCAGGAATTTAATCTATAGACTGCCAAGAATGATGGAGATATGAACATTCAGATGTTAATTGAGTTGTAAACTATAAGTTAAGGCACAGATAGCATTTTAATACTCTGTTTTTCGGTGAGGGAAACCCACCAACTTCAGGATAGTGCGAGTGAGGGCGCGAAGACAGAGTATTGAATAGCGTCTAGTTATTGTTAAAAACAGACCAAATTAAGATGAGGAATAATAAAAGTAATGTATTAATAGTTGTAATCGGATAAAATATGAACCTGCTGTATTAACTAGCTCTCAATAGCTTTGACTCAATATAAACTGCAGCTTTTATAAAGCTCTACAACTTTGGCAGAAAAACAGCGGTAATAACCATTCAGGAGAGGCAGCAGTAGCGCCAGACAACCAACATGGCACAAAATGCCATACAGGTAGGCATATGCTCGACAGGATAGACTGATCCATAAGTTAATATTTTCATCGTGTTTCAGGAAAGTTATTCCAGTCGTCATCAATGGTGAAAAATTGTTTAATTAGGGGGAATATACATCTTAGTAGATTATCTCTGAGTATATTTCCAGAGAAATAGAAATTATCATTTTGCCCGTATTCATCAAATTTATCAGCTCAGCCATTTTTGTGTTTGTTCCAGGATTACGAAGTAGAAGGGATTATCCCTACTTCCCTATAAAAGTAATAAATTCATCAATAAGCATACTTTTAGTTATCCTTCCTATCAATGCAATTATATTCAGAGTTATTTTCTAGGATGTTTTCTCAAAATCCTAGATAATAGTGACTAAAGCAGGAATACTCTGTACGTGTCTAAAAAATTATGCACTGAATCGGAGGAATTGCGTTGTATGGCCTTTTATGGTGTTGTCATAAAAAATTTAGTTAGTCTGTCATCATCAATTTTGGCAGAGAGATCATAAAGCGCTTCGGATAATCAGGAAAAGTATAATAGGTGAAGTTGCATGTTGTCTCTTCCTGATAATTTATCCAATTTCCGTTGTCTAGGAGATTTATTTCGATCTATCTAGATAAAATTCTGAAAAATTAACATATAACAGAATATAAAATAAAATAATATTTAGTCATAAATATCCCTTACACAGTGTAACTGTGTCGATCATACGATACTATATCACATTCAAAAAAATAGATAATTCACTACCTTCACTCTGCAAAGGTATAGAACTAAAAGTTAATAGAGTAATATGCGGGAGATTTTTCTACCAAAAAGTCACGATACTGCTGATAAAGCCCTTGATATTTTATTAGCAAGGTTTTAAAAGGTATCTTGCAGCAATGAAAAAATAAAACTGGCTAAGGGGATTTTCATCTACTTATTATTGTTAATAAACAACGTCTAATTTAAAGATGGAGAACAGATTCTCTGAAGCATGACAATGAAGCGGAGAGCCTGATCGTTACGCACCAGATTTACTATAATAACTCTTCTGAAAATAACAAGAGGAGATGCTATAGCAGGCATAAACTATAATAGGAGTTCTTCGCTGCTTCTGCACGCTTTAGGTAAGTCAGCAACGAGCTGTTGAAACATATCCTGTTGCTGCTCTGATTTTTAACACCTTAGGCACTTTAAATCTAAGATCGTTAATACCCGTCATCTTATTTGGCTTGCTGAGAAAATAACCGTTATGCACAATGATATGCTGATGCCAGTTGATAATGTGGCGTTAAGCATATTGAGCAGCATAGATTTGAGCTCTCCCTCAACAGCGGTGCTATCAACTACTTACCAGTATTACGGATGAGTTCTTACAAGGAATTACAAGTAATATCTAGTTTTCTACAGATACCTCTAGAGTGAAATTTTTAATTGCATATCATTCTCTGTTGTTAAGATCATTCATAAAATCAATCAACAAGATATGTACCCATCTCCGAAATTCTATATACCAAAAAAGCTAGCATAATTCAGAATTAGTTAACAAAATTTAGTATGGCATCTAAGTTAGAAACTGATTTTGTTATTGGAATTAGTTTTTAAATTTTAGCTAGATAAGTATACTATGCTAGTATAAAGTGTTTTCCTAAATAAAGTTAAATATTATTTAATTATTAATAATTAATTTTTAGCTAAGGTTAATATTTGATTGAGGGACTCAATTGTGGTTGGTATTTTACTGGATTTTCCTAATTATATTAAATTTTTTTTAGGTCTTTTTGCATTAGTAAATCCAATAGGAATTTTACCTGTATTTATTAGTATGACTAATTATCAATCTGTAGCAGAAAGAAATCGTACTAATTTAGTGGCTAATTTTTCTGTAGCAATTATTTTATGTATTTCGTTATTAGTAGGTGAAGTTTTTTTAAAATTATTTGGTATTTCTATTGATTCTTTTCGTATTGCCGGTGGAATAGTTATTGCGGCTATTGCTATGTCTATGATTACTGGTCGAATAGGTGAAGATAAACAAAATAAACAAAAAAAAATAGAAACTGCAATTTGTGATAGCATTGGAGTTGTTCCTTTAGCACTACCATTAATGGCTGGGCCTGGCGCAATTAGTTCATGTATTGTCTGGTCTTCTCGTTGGTTTGGATGGCAAAATTTAGTTGGTCTATCATTAACTTGTATTTTTTTTACTTTATCTTGTTGGTTACTTTTTCGATCAGCAACAATTCTAATTAAGTATTTAGGACATACGGGTATTAATGTTATTACTCGTATTATGGGATTATTATTAATGTCAATTGGGATTGAGTTTATTATTACAGGAACTAAATCTATTTTTCCCGGATTACTTTAAGTTAATAAAAAAATAATAAATCATTAATATTTATAATTTATTCATGAAATTTTTAATTTTAATATTAGCATTAAAACCTATATAAATAATTTTATTTATCTAATAATTGTAAGTTTAATAAATTATCAATTTAGTTTAAAACTAATTTCTGTGGTTAGAAACCATGTTTTGCTAAGATAGTTATGTTAATTTATGGTATATGAAATTTAAGAAGCGATGCTACGTTATTCTGCTGGTTGACTTCATGATAGATATTGGTTGTATGGTATAAATATGATGCGAGCATATATTTCCTTATCCAGGGATGAGTTTTTATCAATGGTATTTCTGTTGGCGAATTTAAACGTCAGTATATTAGAATTGATGGTTAGAAGAGATGAAAAGATTAAGCATTTTGTTGCTAAAGATTTTTTGAATTAAAATCTGATATAATCACGTCCATGAATAATATTTCACTGCTATCTGGTAGTCAAGTAAAACTTGTATTGATTATCAGAATTAAGTAGGTATTTGCTTCATCACCTTTTAGCTGATCATGTCCCTGTACGAATTACTCATCAATCAGCTTTAGTTATTGTATATCATTAATAAACAAAAATTAGAAATTGCGTCCTTGCTTTATTCATTGTCAGCTTTATAAATTGAAGTAACCAAAACATTCCTTAAGTATCAAAGAAGTTTTTGCTATATGTTAGGTAATTATATAAAAATATAAAGTTATTATTTATCCTTGCTTAGTTTATCGTTACTTACCACAAGAACATTTTGTTATTTATTATGAGGTATTAAAAGCTATTTATGTTTATCAGCTTGGTTTCACAAAATTTCTGTCAATTAAGTTATCAGATAAAAAAATCTCTATTTGGATGATAAAAAGGTTAATATACAATTATCTAATGATTCCTACAGCTAGAGGAACTGTGATGCAGATTGATAAAAATAAAAGCAATTTTTATGCATTAATTGCTTATCAATATATTATCTAGTTTATCGCAAATATGAATATAAATAAATTGTTGAACTGGAGATCACAAGGAAGGAAATATATTGCCAAAGCTGCTTAGCTATTTGGGTCCAATTTAGTTGACAAGTGATTTTGAGTGCTAATAAACAATATAGATATAATAATGGCTCTCTCTACCAGAGAGAAAAATAAAAAATGAACTATTTTGCGAGAACAGTGAAATAATAGGAAAGTAGACCTAACTACAAAAAATTTTACTAATGATATTTTTCTTGTTATTACCAGAATTGCCCATTTTGTGCAAGATGAAGCGCTGAAAAGGTATTATTAAATTGTTAATTAACCGAAAGTTTTTAGTTAAAAAAATCAGTTATATTATAACCCTGTTTCTCCAGCAGGAATTGCTTTTAAAATCTTTATCACTGAATGGAATGTTGTCTAACATGACCGCTCATTGCGAGTTTAAATTAATACAAATCAGTGTAAAACAGTTTTTTATAAAAACTTATATCATAACTGACTAATGACACTGAAATATTAGTTCAACAAACCAGACAGCAAACTGCTTTAACTATATTCTGCACCCCCAACATTAGGTCATCGAAGATAAATAGAAAAAAAATAGTCGAAAAAATAAAATCAAAATGATAGCGTTATTTTGCTATCATTTTGATTTTATTTTAACTTAATTTAAACTTTGCCCAAATAGGGGCATGATCTGAAGATTTTTCCATACCTCTAATGGAATAATCAATGCCTGTTTCACAAGAGCATGCAAACAATGAACTTGATGCTAAGATCAAGTCAATTCGCAAACCTCGGTTATCGACAAATCCCTTCGATCGGTAATCAAACCACGAAAATTGATCAGTAATTTCTGGATTTTGTTGACGATAAGTATCTATTAATCCCCAGGATTTTAATTTATCTATCCATTCGCGTTCTTCAGGTAAGAAAGAGCATCTGCCCTTACTTAGCCAACGCTTTCTATTTATTTCACCAATCCCGATATCATGATCTGTTGGACTAATATTCATATCTCCCATAAGAATAATATGAGATTGAGGTGAAAAATTATTTTGCAAATAAAGCTGTATGTCTTGATAAAATTTTTCTTTTGCTGCAAATTTTGTTGGATGATCACGGCATTCACCTTGTGGAAAATAACCGTTTATTACGGTAATAATTCTTTTTTCTATTTCAATATCTGCCGTAATAATACGGCACTGGGCATCAATATCGTCGAAAGGGAATCCTTTTTGGATACTGATTGGTTTTTGTTTGCAAAATAGTGCGACACCATAATGTGCTTTTTGTCCATGGTGATAGATATGATAGCCTAGCTGATTAACCTGCTCTAAAGGAAATCTAGAATCATCAACTTTGGTCTCTTGTAAGCCAATGACATCAGGTTGATGTTTTTTAATGATAGCTTCAAGCTGGTGGAAGCGTGCCCTTAGGCTATTAATGTTAAATGAAACAAATTTCATTCTAATCTATTACCTAATTAAAACAATAGTTAGATGTAATAATATCAGTTCTAAAATTAATTAGGGAATTATAATTATTTTTCTTTATATTATTAATATAACTGCTTTTAGCTTAAAAAGCTGTAAAAGAATATCTTTTAGATTTATTTGTCAGCTCTTTTTTATCAAAAAGATATTTAAATTATATTTATTTGATATTTAAGATTGAAATGTAATAATTATTTTCTCTTAAGAAAGAAAAATTTTTACGATGGTTATCGAATAAAGTTCATTGTGTAAATTAGCAAGAATATTGCATCGTACGAGGGAGTCGAATCCACATTACCTTAGTAAAATTAATTAAAGATTTTTAGGCCATTTTAAGTACAGTAGTATTTAAAAGGAAAAAATTCAGCCTGACCTTAAAAAGGAGAGGGCAATAGCTTTTAATGATTTAAAAATTTCTTTTTTTTAGAAAAAGAAATTACTAAAAGATATATTGCTAATGAGTTTGAGTTATGCTCATTTCTAGTGTATGTGATTTCGGAAATTTTGACGTATCTTTCTGATTAATTTCATGAAAATTCTCAACAGAGAGATATAATATGCCATAAAAAATCTACCATTACATACAGGTATCTCAAAACTAGGTATTACCTGTGTCTCTTGTATAAACTTATTCGTAATTCTGTTGGGCAATTGATAACTTTGTCGTTAAGACAAAGTTCAAACCATTCTGCAACAACATACTCAAGGCTGCTTTTTGACGAACTTCACATTTCATCATCCGCATGGTTATATCTCATAGCAAATCATGAAACTGGTATTGGTGATATTGAGATTAAAGTGCCTATATAAGGTCAAGAATCGCAGCATCAACGGAATATTCTTCAAGAGCTCCTACTACCCGGTTTATCTGAAACGTGAAAAAGCAGCGAAGAGTTGATACCATGCCTGTATTGGTAAAGGCATATCTACCGATGATTTTGACGAAATCCTTTTAGGAAAATCGGTTCTAGATAAAAATCACATGTTCTCCTGCAGTGAAGAACATCAGCAGAATAAAACAAGGAATACTTTGAAGAGCATAGGTAATGGTGCTTACGTGATTTAAGCGATGATCCGCGCTACGTTTATTTCTCTGCCGATGGCAAATGCTTCTTCTGTCAGGCAAGCTGATCATTTTACCTGCTGTTCATTATTGGCGTCACTGCACATGCAGATAAGGAGCTCGTTATGTTCGAAAATAATTATAGATAGTCAAAAGTGACTGGGCTTAAACTTCTAATGCACTTCAATCGCGTGAATTAATCGCATCTCTAAGCTTGCTACCGCAGACGGGGTGACCTTAGTTTTGAAATGCAATTTAAAATCTTTTCAGACATGTAACACCAACATCATTATTTACACAAAATAGCTAATGCACTGGTTTTACTTCTTAAAAGGATATAACCGAAAGTTAAGGTGAGCTGCGAAAAGTCTCCCTACCAGAGAATCGCAATTTCGCTAATAAAATCTTTAATGTTTGTTGGCAAAGGCTTCAGCTTATCTTTCAGCGATGAAAGAGTTGGATAAAGATTGAGAAAAGCTGCTGGCATTGTATGCTTTTCCGTCAGTGCACTTAGGATCATAAAAATAACGAATTTGGATTGAATCAACTTTTATGACAGTTTAAAGACTAAAAAGGTGATGCAAGGAGTGCTGCGTCTTAAAAACAACCCTTTCAATAGCATTTAAGCTGATACAGTCTGGTCAAAAAAAAAGCTGGAATCATCTAAGAGGAACCGCTAACCTACTGGACCTTAGTACTAAACAATATCTAATTTAATAATAGAAAATAGATTTATGAAGCATGAGTACGCAGAGGAATAACCTGATTTCGTCTTATAAAAGAAGATTTGTTAATAACTTGTATTCTTTAACTTTATTATTAGCTCGCTGTTCTATAAGTTATTTGATAACCGTCACCTTGACGCAATCACTAGATAATATTTATCAGCCAGAATGCGAGCATCTGATCATGGTATCATTACGGCCATTGCATTTTTTGGGATCAAAAATTAAGAGATCTATAAATTTAGGCAATTATTGGAAAAAACTACAATTAACGCTAATTTTAGAAAATTTGTTGAAGAAAAATAAAAAAGCATAGTTATAAACTCCCCTTTTATTGCTGCTATTTTTGACAAAATTATCGTCAATACAAAAATTCTTATCTGAAAACAAATTATTACTGATAGTTATTACTTAAGTTTTTAGTAAATTTGGTGTGCAAGACGGGGCACAAGGATAACGTTCCACTCTAATTCTTTATGAATCTATTCACCATACTTAAATTAGATATTGTTTAGTACTAAGGTCCAGTAGGTTAGCGGTTCCTCTTAGATGATTCCAGCTTTTTTTTGACCAGACTGTATCAGCTTAAATGCTATTGAAAGGATTATTTTTCTCGAACTACAGCTCTTCTCGCATTGGCTTCATAGTCTTACACTATCACAAAGCTGATTTAATGGGACTTATTTTTTTATTTAACGGGTTTATACATACTGCGCTGACGGGAAGTCATAGGATACAGCAATTTTTCTTAATCTTTCTCTAGCTTCTTCATAACTAAACAATACACTGAAGACCTTGCCAACAAAAATTAAAGATTTTATTAGCAGAATCGCGAGTCTCTGCTAGCCAGACATCCTACAGCTAAGTCTTAATTTTGCTTCTATGATTTTGGGGAGTGAAGGCAGCATATTAGCTGTTTTATGTACCAAATAGCATTAATGCTGCGTGCTAAGGAGCATATTTTGCCATTGTATTCCAAAACTACAAGGTATCACTTCCTTTCATAAGGAAGCTTGGAGATACGGTTAAGCTACGCGCTCACAGCCATTGAGAAGTTCAGCCCAATTAGCTTCTAACTCTCAATAACCATCTTCGATCGCAATGAGTTTCTTCCCATCCATGCAGTGCCGCCATTGCCAATGTCCTTTCCAAGGGATTTCTCTTTTAGTTTGCTGATGATAATCTAGAGATTATGTACTTCTCACCGAGAAATTGCCAAAGAGTCCTTATGAAAGTCACCTGTAGATATTACTCATGCCTTACAAATACAAGAATGCTATCAATTCTTTGCCACTTTTTATACGTTTCAGATTAGGTGCTAACAAGCTGTTGAAACATATTCTGTTGCCGCTGCGATCTCTTTTAATATTAAGCAGTTTAATCTTAACATCGCCAATAGCAATCTATATGATTCACCGTGATACATAACCCGTTACGGATGGCGGAATATCTTCCGTCTGCCGCCAAAGGCGGTGCTCATAATGCTCTTGTAGTATATGGATTCAATCTCAGTCTCAACAGCAGTGCTATCTCTTCCTGACATGCCATTAGGATGCGATCATGCAAGAGATCAGAGATAATATCTAATTTTTCGGATACCTGTGGTAGATTTTTTTAAAATATATCATCTCTCTATATGTTGAAGATCATCCATTAAATTAATCAGGCAGGAGATATGCCAGCACCTATAAAATTTTATCACTAAAATAAGGATAACTTAGAATTCATAGATTTCTCTCTGTTAAAATTAACTTTTATTGCAATTAATTTAATAGATATAAATTGCGAAAAAATTCGTATTTTATAAGTATTTTCTCAAAAATAGAATTTTATCATCAGTATAAGTATAGTAAAGTAAGATTTTTAATCAGCTTTAATGGCAATAAAATAATATTTTTAATTATTCTATGAGTTATTGGGCTGACAATTATCTTATGTCCTTTTAACATAAAAATGTTAATCATATGATTGGAGATCAGATGCAAAACTCATGGAATTTAATTGCAAATTTTTTTAAATTTATTTGGCGATTACTTAATTTTATTAGACGATTTTTTAGTAGTTTTATCTGTCTTTTTTTGATCTTTATCGCAGCAAGTAGTTATTTTTCCTATAAAAATGAAAAAAAATTAACTAACCAATATCATGGTGCGCTACTTATTGATTTACAAGGTGTTATTGTTGATCAAGTCTCTATTCCTAATCCTTTTGTTAAAATTAAAATGAACCGTGAGCTATTAGGCTCATCAAGCAATCGTATAAAAGAAAATTCTTTATTTGAAATTGTAAATATTATTCGCCTGGCAACTTATGACGACAAAATCACTGGTATTGTTTTACAATTAAATAATCTGATTAGTTCTGACCAGTCATCCTTACAATATATTGGTAAGGCATTAACAGAATTTAATCAGGCTGGAAAACCTATTTATGCAATAGGTAATGGCTATAATCAATCACAATATTATTTAGCAAGTTTTGCCAATTATATCTATATGTCACAAGAAGGTAATATCGGAATTTATGGTTTTTCAACCAATAAACTCTATTATAAGACGCTATTGAATAACTTAAAAGTCAATAGCCATATTTTCCGTATCGGCAGCTATAAATCAGCTGTAGAGCCATTTATTAGTGATGATATGTCACCTGAAGCGCGTGAAGCTGATAAAGTTTGGATCAATTCACTATGGGAACATTACTTATCAACTGTTGCGAAAAACCGCAAAACGACGCCAGAAAATATTTTCCCAGGAGCTGATAAATTAATTGAAGAAATGAAAAGCGTTAATGGTGATAGTGCGCAATATGCGATTAAACAAAAACTTATTGATCATATTCTTACTGACGCAGTTATAGAGAAAGAATTAAGCAAAAAATTTGGTTGGAATGATAAAGATCAGCATTTTAATTACATCAGTATTTATGATTATCCAAATGAACAGATACAGAAAAGTCAACTGATGCAAAAAAAGCAATCTGATGATCAACCTGACAACATTGCTGTGATAATTGCCCAAGGTTCTATTATTGATGGATTGCAAAAGCCTGGCATGATAGGCAGCGAAACAATTGTGGCGCAAATACGTAAAGTACGACTTAACCCTGATATAAAAGCTATTATTTTACGTGTTAATAGTCCTGGTGGAAGTGTTACCGCTTCAGAAGCAATACGTAATGAATTGATTGCTGCCCGTGACGCTAATAAACCCATTGTAGTTTCGATGGGAGCAATGGCAGCATCAGGTGGTTATTGGATTTCAACACCGGCCAATTATATTTTTGCCAGTCCAACAACTCTGACCGGTTCAATTGGTATTTTTGGTGTAATAAATACCTTCGAAAAAAGCTTAAGTACAATTGGTGTCCATACTGATGGTGTCTCCACTACTCCATTAGCGGATATCTCAGAGACAAAAGGGATTAATAAACAATTTTCTGACTTGATGCAAATCACTGTTGAAAATGGCTATCATACTTTCCTAAAATATGTGGCTCAGGCGCGTCATAAAACACCAGAAGAGATAGATAAAATTGCTCAAGGTCGAGTATGGGTAGGTTTAGACGCGCTACAAAATGGCCTGGTTGATAACCTAGGTGATTTTGATGACGCAGTAAATAAAGCTGCTGAATTAGCTAAAATTACTATACCTTCACTTAACTGGGTGAAGCCTGAACGTTCTTTTATTGATCAATTAATACTCGAATTAACTTCAATCGTTGAAGCAATGATACCCAATACATTAGAATTGTTAGTGCCGAAAAAAATAGCTAATGAATTTCAACAACAAATAAAATTTTGTCAGTATATGAATGATCCACAAAATCGTTATGCATTTTGTTTAAATTGTGGTGATGTGTATTAATAAAAAACTATGTTGACAAAGGGTTATTTACTTTGCTCGCAGAGAAATTTATAACCACATCTATATTTTAATTGTTGCAGTTTTATACAATCTTACTCCAGGCTAGAAATTCGGTAAATAAACGTCCTTACACCATGGAATTTACTCAGTCATCCTTTTAATCAGTTGATAAAACTCTTTATATTTTGAATGTAAAATTCCTTATCAATAACTCTATAGTTATCTATCCTTATTAGGTGATGGAAACTAATTTCATGTTTATTAGCAAAGCCTTCATATCATTTAACTCTATCCGAATAAATAATTAACTCTTATCGATGATTATTTCAAAATAAATAGCTAACATACTCTGCATTAAACTTTTCAAGAATCTGATTGCTTATATGACACCACATGTCAATCTGAGGTGATTAAGACCACGATTTATTTTTTCTTTTATCTTCTTCTATCCCGCGTTTTTACCTTTTTTAAAGAATTCATGGAAAAATATCTCTTGACGTCAACAATAGCATTTAATACATTTATGTTAGCGGTTGTTTCGCTGAAGCAAGAAAGTAATTACTCCAATCTAAATAGCTGTTTTTAAAAGAATATCTGTTTGTTTTATTAACTCTTCGTAAAGTTAAGTTATTCAAGATACATTATAGATAGTTAAACTATTTATCCTTGTAATTTAAGTTTCACTAGAGGGCTTCTAATCAGATTGTTAAATGGTTTCCTACAATCGGAAATTTTACAGTAATATACTGTAACCGTAATTAACGGGGCTCCTCCAAGCAGAAACGTATTAGTGTGATAATATATGAACAGGATAAAATAGAATCAGTTACTTCAATGCATAAATCAATCTAATCTGATAGATTATTATCGTAAGTCAACTAATGAATGAGAACTCTCATCCTTAACTTTCTGTTACATGCCTTTTCGGAATGAAGCTAGCACATCAATTTTTTATGTATCTAACAGGATTATGCTGCATATCCAAGAATATCTTATCATTGCATTCCAAAAATCAAGGGTACTATCTCTCGTAGGAAACTCCTGGAATATGCGATTAAACTCCCCAACGCTTGCAGCAGACCATTGAAAGTTAGATTCAATTTGTTCTGATTCTCGATAGTGATCTTTGATCAGAACGAGCTCCTTATATTTAAGTCAATATAAGCCAATATAATTTGTAGGAAAAGACAATCAGATTGACGTCAATAGGACGGGGTTTATATCATCTGTTAAGAAATAAACATAAGTGTATCATTTAAATTACGCAAGCATCAATACCGATGCCTTGAAGCATCGGTATTTCAATCTGCTAATGGTATTTAGCAGGAAGCCATATATTTTTTCATCTAAAAACTCTACAAGGCTTTATGAAATTTCCTGTGATGATGCCTCGCATATATAGTAATCATGGTTTATGCCTCTTCGCCGCTTTTGCAGGCTTAAGATAAGGCGGTAGAAATGAGCTGTAAGTATATTTGTTACTGCTACAATCCCTAATCTTCGATACTTTAGTCTCGACATTGCTAATACCAGCCTGTATGGTTCGTTACAACAAATAACCCGTTACGATCGACTAGATAACTTATGGAAAAAGGGGCGTTCAGTATATTGTTGCAATATAGCCCCTCAAATTCCTCTTTAACAGCGATGCTATCAGCTAACTGTCCACAATTTCAGATGTGTTCATGCAAGAGATTACAGGTATTATCTAGTTTAGATAATACTTATAGAGTAAACTTTTCATGGAATATCATCTCTTTCTGTTGATATTCCATGAAATTAATCAGAAGGAGATACACCACCATCTCAGAATCTCCATATACCAGAGATTAATATAAGTCCATTAAATAATCAAATAATTTAAAATAACTAAAATATAAAAATAATTAAATGAAATAAATAATTTAGCATGTTACGCAACAGTAATGATTTATATTGGTAATCTAAATGTAGAATTTAACAATTATTAGTTAATATTAACTGTTATAAACAAATAGTTATGGTGAAAAGTTTAAATATATGATATAATGTATTTAGGTTTAGTAGAAATTTTAATTCTATTTAACTAATAACTAAATCTCTAACTAATTCAACCATTAGCATAATATGGTTCTCGGAGGCATTAAGTGCAGGTATATAATGATATTTTTTCCCACCAGCGGCATAAAATAATTTTTTATTTTTTACCGCAATTTCTTCTAGCGTTTCTAAACAGTCCACTGAAAAACCTGGACACAATAGCTTAACATGTTTAACGCCGTTCTTGGCTAACCTTTTTAAGGTAACGTCAGTGTAAGGGGTAAGCCAGGGCTCACGACCAAAACGTGACTGATAAGTCATAATAATTTTATTAGCAGGGAAATTAATTAATTCACTAAGTAAACGAGTTGTCAATTCACACTCCTGCGGATAAATATCACCTGTTTTTGCATAACGCTTAGGAATGCCATGATAAGAAAGCAATAATCTATCAGGTTCACCATATCGTTCAAAACTTAACTCAATCGACTTTTTTAATGCATCAATATAAGATGGATGATCGGCATAACTACGAATAAAGTGAATACCAGGTATGGTTCGATATTTTTTTAATGATCGGCTTATTGCATCAAAAACTGCCGCTGTGGTTGAACCAGAATATTGCGGATAAAGCGGTAATACAATTAGGTTTTTAACCTGCTTGATTAATAGTTTATCTATCGCTACTGCGATAGAAGGTGAACCATAACTCATACCTAATTCGACAGGTATAGCAGGAAGTTGTTTTGCCAGTGCAGCCAGCTGTTGTAAACTATAATTTAACAATGGTGAACCATCTTCGGTCCAAATTGATTGATATAATTTACATACTCTTGGTAAGAGTAATGGTAAAATAACCAAATTTAATAGCGGTTTCCAAATTATCCTTGAAATATCAATAACTCTTGCATCATTAAGAAATGATGTCAAAAAACGTTTTACTGCCTCTGGTGTTGGTGCATCAGGCGTCCCTAAGTTAACTAATAAAACAGCATACTTCTTAATGCTCATCCTAAATTGGCTCCATTTTATTTTTTTCTAACTATTTATATCTTAGAGTTATGCATATTTCTAGTATATGGAGTTTCGAAGGTGATGCTGTATCCTGGTAATTGATTTCATGAATGATTTCAATAACAAAGAAATGATTTTTCATGAAAAGTCTAGTCTACTAGTATCCACAAAATCAAATATTATCTATAATCTCTTGTATGAATTTATCTGCAATACTGCCCAGGGGAACTGATAGCATCGTTGTTAAGGTTGAGCTTGAAGCCATTCTATATGCTTCTTTAATATGCTCAACGTCGATTTCTTGACTCCAAGTGCGCTGAAGGGAAAGCTATAAATGGCAGATAATTCTTAGCGATCTTTCTATAACATCCTCATCGCTTCAAGATATGCTAAAAATTTTGTTAA
Source organism: Arsenophonus sp. (assembly GCA_046530735.1). Taxonomy (GTDB): domain Bacteria; phylum Pseudomonadota; class Gammaproteobacteria; order Enterobacterales; family Enterobacteriaceae; genus Arsenophonus. The sequence goes on along the minus strand of JBHEQV010000009.1, from coordinate 21,854 downwards.
CAAAATATGAATGGCTTTATTAACAGTATCACGGATTTCTGATAGTTAAAATTTTTCCGCAGATCCACATTAACTTTCGGTGCTACATATCTTTGAGGAGTGTGACACCAATACATTAGTTATTTTGTATCTTCAACAATGTTAATGCTATATGTCCATAAATATCTTTGCTATTGAATTCAAAAAACTAATGACGTTGTATTTCTCTATAGCAAGTCTAGGAGACATGGTTAAATCACGTGCTCAGAAGCGATTAATAAGTTCGGTCCAGTGCGATTCTGACTCTTAATAAGCATCTTCGACCACAATGAGCTCCTTATATCTATGAAACTGACTCAATTAATAAATAACCAGTAAAAGGAGGCGATCAGCTTCCATGACAGACGGCATATGCCTTTAGCCAAGAAATAAACGTAAAAAGTATCGCTTAAATAATGCTGACATTATTGTCAATGCTATTGAAATTATTGCTGTTTCAGTTTGCTGATAGTGCACTGGTAGAGAGATCATGCGCTTTCACTGAAAATCGTCTCCAGGATAATGAAAAATCACTGGTTTAGATACCTCATATATATAACGTGCTAACAACTCTTCACTGCTTTTATGCCTTTTAGATAAGGCGGTAACGAGATATTAAAATATATTCAATTATTTCTGTTATCCTCCATAACTTTAGGAATTTTAATCTCAATATCTACAATAGCTATCTTGTAGATTACTGTAGCAAATAACCGTTACGGTCAAACAGATTGTTAACCCATCAATAAGCGGTCGTTGAGCATGTTGTTGTAGATATGGGCTTCAAGTCGAGATAAAATAGCCTAAACAGTGGAGCTATCACCTAGCCTCGCACAATTTACAGATGAGTTAATGTAAGGAATCAGAGGTAATATCTAGTTTCACGAATAGCTGTAGGGTAGAGTTTTATGGCATATTATTTTCCTGTTATTAAAATCATTTACGAAATCAATCAGCAGGATACACGCTCACCATTCTCCAAAATCCATACACAAGAAATTAGCATAACTCCAAATCATAAAATGATACAATTACTTTTTATATAATCAGATAAAAATATTTTCTATATTATAAATAAATTAAGCTAATGGATTGATACCCAATTATCGCAACTAAACCTTTATGCCTTTTCTAAATTTTAATTAAAATACAAAAAAAGAAATCATTATAAGACGGTTTAAGCATATCAACTAATAATTCACTATCCATTTATCCATACTGTATTTTCTAGCCATAATCCTCTGAGCCTGCTAGAGATAAATCCACACTAGAAACACCCATTATGATTAATAACTTTAAAATGGAAAGATTAAAGCTCATACACTTTATACTGTCCAGTATTTCCAGGTTCCACTACCCTAATTTTGGTAATTAAGCAATACAATTGACATCTCGTATCATACCATTAATGCCAAAAGATTTACTAAAGATTACTTCATAATTATTGATCCTGGATATGATTTAGACTGTATCGTTAACTAAAGTCTCTGGTAAATTACCTGTTACTAATGATAATAATTCTAAAAAAGAAATGATTAAAACTTTGGTTGAATTTAATAAAGCTGAGGATTTGAAAAACCTTTTAAGGTGATCCATGACACCTGCTGCTTTTCAGTTATTATTATCAATAACTCTCTTTTGGACATATAAATTAATACTTATTACGATTACCAGGCGCAATAGGTAATCTTTAAATATTTACAGAAAGCAAGTATCAACCCTTGATCTCTATTTATCAGATAGAGTAGACGCTTATCATTAATTTCCAATATAATAGCACCTTGAACTTGATTTATTAAGCAGCCTAAACAACTTTAATATACTAGCTTCTGCACACTATTAACTAATAAATATTGCCTAAAATCTTTTATTGTTTTATAGCGAGGCATCCTAAAAGAATTTACGCCTGTATCTTACAAAATAATAGGAAATTATTAATGCTGTAATGATTAAGAATATTTAAATTCTTACTAGTTTTATCTGATAGAGTACACAATCAACCAATCCATCATGAATTTGTCTTGGCATCATGCCTGATGCATTGCTTAATACCAATATTTCGCAGTCGAAGCCAGGTTATCAGATTGACAATATTAGCAATCAATTAATATTGGGCGATATTAATTTGTTGCCACATCAATTTGTATTCTAAGAACTTAGGGATCCCCGCACTGTTTCTGCCATATCCACCTCTTTAAAAAAAAGTTAATTATTATATACCAATTTTAAATCACTATCATTTTTTACTTAAATAATTGGCCATAAATAATAACCATTATAGCCAATAATGTTGCTCCGATATCTACCCATCAAAGATCAATAATGTTTTTAACGTAATAAACAGCGGTTGATTAAAATCAGATTCCAATAAAGGCGGGATTGGTAATAATGAGTATCCTTCATTTTTTCTTGCGCTAACCCTTAGCGAAAAGCATAGAAACACTCATAACTATTCTTGATATCTTAAAAAATCGATTCCGACTTAATGACATGTCCTCTTTTCATAAAATATTAATAAGCTAGCGCTTTATCTTGTTCATCAAGATAAATTCATACTTTATGATCCATTAATAATTGTATTGTCAGAATTGATTGATAACTAAATTCAATTAGGACAATAAATTAATACAACATCAAATATTGATTTATTATTAATTAATATTCAGTTAGGAACTAATTTGCTTGAAAAATAAACTTAATTTTTAATTTATTTTTTCTCTATTTCTATTACTTCTTTATTTAATTCTACAATTTTAGATTTAAATAAATCATGGCAATGTTCTGCCAATTGATGCACGCTCTGCCGATTATACTTTGTTGTATCAACAGACGGTAGAATTTCGATAATCACTATTCCATTATTCCAACGATTAAGTTTAATACGTCCTTCAGTTTCAGATAAACAGATTGGTACTATCGGAATCCCAGCTGTAATTGCCGCATAAAATGCACCAGTTTTAAATGGTAGTAAACCTTGACCACGACTACGGGTTCCTTCTGGAAACATCCAGACAGAAATTTTTCTTTTTTTAATCTGGTTAACAATCTGTAAAATTGTATTGTGCGCTTTAGTTCGATTAGTCCTATCAATTAGAATATTACCGGCCAACCAATATAGTTGGCCAAAAAAAGGGATAAATACTAAGCTTTTTTTACCCACAGTAACGGTATTTGGTTGGATCGCATTTGATATAGTTACCATATCATAATTATTTTGATGATTACCAATATAGATTCTGGGACCATAATCCTTCGCTTCAGAAGGCACTCGACGAATAATGGTAATACCAAAAACATAAGACAATTTACCAAATAGTCGACCAAAGCGCATAACATGCTCTGGATTTCTTGGACTTAATAAGCAATAAAAACAACCTAACACGCAAACTAATATGGTAAATAGAATTACAATAATAATACGAATGATAGCTAACATATTTATCTCAAATAATAAGCAACTTCACACACCAATAAAAAATTAAAGATTATCCATTACTAGAAGGAGTTATTTCTATACGCTCAATACTCTGTAATCCACGAGGTAATAAGGAACCTTTTCGACCTCGTTTAGCACGATATTTTTGTAAATCTTCTGGATTTAATTTTAATTTTCGTTTACTAAAAAAGAGCGTAATTGAAGACTGAGGCTGCAAAAATATTAACCAAACTAGCAAATCATCTCCGCTAGCTGATTGAGTCGCTGCAATATTAATAATTTTATTGCCTTTACCTTTAGATAGATGAGATATCTCGATAACAGGAAATATTAACATTCTCCCTGCTTTAGTAATTGCCAATAATAAATCTTGCTGTTCATTATTGACTTCTAATGGTGCCAGTACCTTTGCATTATTAGATAAGGTAATTAATGCCTTCCCTGCTTTATTTTTTGCTACTAAATCATTAGTAGCACAAATAAAACCATAACCTGCATCCGATGCTAACAAATATTTTTGCTCTTTTGGAGCAGTTAGTATATATTCGATTGTTGCGCCAGGTGGTAATGCCAATTTGCCAGTAATCGGCTCTCCATGTCCACGAGCAGAAGGAAGATCAAGTGGATCAAGAGAATAACTTCGTCCAGTACTATCAAGAAAAATAACTGGTTGATTTGTTTTACCTTTTGCTGCGCCACGAAAACCATCTCCTGCTTTATAATTAAGATTAGTCGGATCAATATCATGGCCTTTTGCACTTCTTACCCATCCCATAATAGAAAGAACAATAGTAACTGGCTCAGAAGGCAAAATATTATGTTCTTTTATAGCTTTTGCTTCAATACGTTCCTTAAACGGTGAGCGACGGGCGTCACCATAAATCTGTGCATCTGTTTCAATTTCTTTTTTGATCAAGGTGTTTAAATTCTTCTCAGAGCCTAAAATATTTTCCAGTTGATTACGCTCTTTAACTAATTCATCTTGCTCAGCACGTAATTTAAATTCTTCTAGTTTAGCTAAATGACGCAATTTTAATTCCAGGATAGATTCAGCCTGAGTTTCTGAAAGCAGAAAACGGGTCACTAATACTATTTTAGTTTCATCTTTATTACGGATAGTATGAATAACCTCATCTATATTAAGATGAGCTATTAATAAACCCTCAAGGATATGTAAGCGTTTTAATACTTTTTCTAAACGATAATTTAAGCGATTACGTACGGTTTCTCGGCGAAATAATAACCATTCATTTAAAATTTCAACAAGTCCTTTAACTGCAGGGCGATTATCTAGGCCAATCATATTTAAATTAATCCGATAACTTCTTTCTAGATCCGTCGTAGCAAATAAATGCCTCATCACTTGTACTAAATCAATTCGATTACTTCTAGGTATAATCACTAGGCGTGTTGGGTTTTCATGATCTGATTCATCACGTAGATCTTCTACCATCGGTAATTTTTTAGAACGCATTTGCAAAGCAATCTGTTCTAATACTTTAGTTCCTGAAACTTGATGAGGTAGTGCAGTAATGACTGCATTACCATCATCCATTTCCCAGACAGCTCGTAACCGAATAGAACCACGGCCTGTTTGGTAAATTTTTTTAATATCTTCTTTTGAAGAAATAATTTCTGCTTCTGTTGGGTAATCAGGAGCAGGAATAAAATTCATAAATATTTTAAGATCAGCTTTAGGATTTTTCAGTAAAGCAACTAACGCACTTGCTACTTCACGCGCATTATGTGGTGGAATATCAGTTGCCATACCAACAGCAATCCCTGTCGTGCCATTCAACAGAATATTGGGTAATTTTGCTGGTAGTGTTTTTGGTTCAGTTAATGTTCCATCAAAGTTAGTTGTCCAAGCTACCGTTCCCAATACTAATTCACTGAGTAGTGTTTCAGAATATTTTGACAATCTTGACTCAGTGTAACGCATAGCAGCAAACGATTTAGGATCATCTGGCGCTCCCCAATTTCCTTGACCATCAACTAATGGATAACGATAAGAAAATGGTTGTGCCATTAACACCATGGCTTCATAACAAGCGCTATCACCATGTGGATGGTATTTTCCTAATACATCACCGACTGTACGAGCTGATTTTTTATACTTAGCGGCATTACTTAAATTAAGTTCAGACATGGCATAAACAATTCGTCGCTGAACAGGTTTTAATCCATCACCAATAAATGGCAATGCTCTATCCATGATGACGTACATGGAATAATTGAGATAGGCCTTTTCAGTAAAGGTATACAGTGGTTGCTGTTCTACACCATCGTGAGTTATCTCAGTCATTTATTTAATTCCTTAGACTCTGGTTAATAATAGAGTCGATTACACTTCAATTTCTATCGCATTGCCTTTATCTTGCAACCAATTTCGACGATCTTCTGCTCGTTTTTTAGCCAACAACATATCCATCATCGCAAGTGTTTTTTGATAATTCTCATCATTAATAATGAGCTGTATTAAGCGTCGTGTATTAAGATCAAGTGTGGTTTCACGTAATTGAGCTGGATTCATTTCGCCTAATCCTTTAAAACGTTGGACATTCGGTTTACCTCGCTTATAACTCAGGCGATCAAGAACAGCAGTTTTTTCACCTTCATCAAGGGCATAATAAACTTCTTTACCTAGATCAATACGATATAAAGGTGGCATAGCAATATAAATATGACCTGCTTTTACTAAAGTTGGGAAATGACGAACAAAAAGTGCACACAGTAATGTTACAATATGCAGTCCATCCGAATCTGCATCGGCAAGAACACAGATCTTACCATAACGAAGCTGGCTAAGATCATTGCTGTTTGGATCAATACCAATAGCTAGTGAGATATCATGAACTTCTTGTGAAGCTAAAACCTCATCGGAAGAAACTTCCCAAGTATTCAGTATTTTTCCTCTTAGCGGCATAATCGCCTGATATTCACGATCACGAGCCTGCTTAGCTGATCCACCGGCTGAATCTCCCTCAACTAAAAATAGTTCAGTAAGATTAAGATCCTGAGAAGTGCAATCCGCCAACTTACCGGGTAATGCAGGCCCACTGCTCAGTTTTTTGCGCACAACTTTTTTTGCTGCGCGTAGACGTTTTTGAGCACTAGAAATGGTGAATTCTGCTAATTGTTCAGCTTCTTGAACATTTTGATTTAACCACAAACTAAAAGCATCTTTTATCACCCCGGAAACAAATGCAGCACTCTGGCGAGAAGAAAGACGTTCTTTGGTCTGGCCTGCAAATTGTGGATCTTGCATTTTGACTGATAGAACATAAGCACAGCGCTCCCAAATATCATCACCTGTCAATTTTATACCACGAGGAAGTAAATTACGGTATTCACAAAACTCTCTCATTACATCCAATAAACCCTGACGCAACCCATTAACATGGGTGCCACCTTGTGCGGTTGGAATAAGGTTAACATAACTATCTGTCAATAGTTCTCCACCTTCCGGTAACCAAAGCAGTGCCCAATCAACCATTTCTATTTGGCCAACAAAATTACCAACAAAGGCTTTCTCCGGTAAAGTAACTAAACCATTAACTGCTTCCATTAAATAGTCGGTCAAGCCATCGTTATAATGCCATCTCTGCTCAGTATTATTTATTTTATCCTTAAAGAGGATTTTAACACCAGGACATAGAACAGCTTTAGCTTTTAATACGTGCGATAAACGCGAAATAGAAAAACGTGGGTCATCAAAAAAATAACTATCAGGCCAAAAACGCACTCCAGTACCAGTCGTTCGTTTAGCACAACTACCAATTACTTTAAGTTCCTGAACTTTCTCACCATGTTCAAAAACAATTCGATATATTTGACTATCACGACTAACAGTTACTTCAATGCGTTTTGATAACGCATTGACCACAGAAATACCAACTCCATGTAGCCCACCAGAAAATTGATAATTTTTATTAGAAAATTTCCCACCAGCATGTAATTGCCCCAAAATCAACTCTACAGCCGGCACTTTCTTTTCTGGATGAATATCAACAGGCATACCTCGACCATCATCAATCACTTCCAGCGACTGATCATCATACAAGATGACATCGATACACTTAGCATAACCAGCAAGCACCTCATCCACGCTATTATCAATTATTTCCTGCGCTAGATGATTTGGTCGAGAGGTATCAGTGTACATTCCTGGGCGACGACGTACAGGTTCTAAACCACTTAGGACCTCGATTGCCTCTGCATTATAATTAGATTGAGTCATATTACTTTCTGTGCTAATTGCAATTGATTAGACAAATAAATACTGATGATAATAGGCTATGTTTGCAAAGTTGTTATGCTTCACGCGCAGAGCAATTTGTGACCACCTCTATATTTCAATTGTTGTGTTTCAAACAATCTTCTCCATGCTAGATAATTCTGGAAATAAAAAGTCCCTACATCATGAATCTATTCAGTGATCCTTTTAATTGTCTGATATAACTGTTCACATTTTAAATGTGAAATTCATCACTAATAACTCTCTAATTATCTAGCCTTATTAGGTGGTAGTAAATAATTTTATGCTCATTGGTAAAAATTTTGTACTATTTTATCTCCATCTGAGCAGAAGGATGAACTCTTTGATCCATGGTTGGCTCAAAAAAACAGATAACACACTTTGCATCAAACTATTCTTAATGCAATATAAGGGATTTATACCAAAACATTTACCAACATAGCCTGATAATAACAGTCATTTAGGTATTTTGGATAATTTTTACTTATTTTGTTTTTTATAAAACTAAAAACACATAATTTGTATAAATTAGTAGTTAAATTCAATAAAAGCATGGATTTACCTATACCTCATGACACTATTATTTACTTACACTCCAATAAGATATGCAAGAACTTGATGATAGTTCAATATTCATCACCTGTTTGTTGCAATAACCAAATTAAATTTGGTACAGTTAATGCGTTAATTTGTATCACCTATAGTTTATTTAAATGGTAGAATTGTAAAATGTAATATTCCTTTTTATAAGAATTAACTTTCTTACCTAAATACTGCTAAATAAATCAAAAAAGCGTATGGTTGGATTGACAGCAACAGCGGGTAAATTAAATTATTGTGATAAATAAAATAGTAAACTAACCACCAAATGAAGAATCGATTAGTATAATCAACTCTCTCGTATGAACTTTGCTGCGAGATTTTGTAATGACTCTTAATCACTTCTACCGGATAATAAGGTAGCTAGGGTAAGTATATTAACTTCAGAATGTCGTCGTTGAAGTAGGCAAGCTTTTAACTTATTTGCCCCTTATGATAAAGCTAAGTTATTAAAACCATGTATATAAATTAATATTTACATTAATAACCGACTGAGCTTGAATCTGGGTAAAATTTATTACTATCTAATCTGAAAACTTCTGTACCTAATGCATTTTTACCGTCATGATTGATAGAAAGATCAAGATAACGCCAACCTGGTGCTATTGTGTCTAATGTAAAATTAGTACAATGAGGTTTAAATTGTATACAGGTTGATGGTGTTGCCATCATGCGAATCCCTTGCCAATATTCATCTATTTCTTGATGAATATGGCCACATAAAATTCCTTTAACTTGCTGATATGGTTTTAAATATTTAGCTAAAATATGAGAATTACATAAGCTATGTTGATCAAGCCAGGTACATCCCGATGGCAAAGGGTGATGATGTAACATAAGTAAATGACTACATTCCGTGTATGTTTCAAAACAGCTTTTCATCCATAATAGCTGTTGTTTGGATAATTTTCCATGCACAGCACCCTGAATTTGACTGTCTAACATAAGGATTTGCCAATTATTATTAATCAGTACCTGCTTAGAAGGTAAAATTCCTGCTTTTGCTAAAGTCACAACCATTTCCGGTTGATAATCGTGATTGCCTGGCAACCAAACACAAGGAGCAGATAACCGTTTAATTCCTTCTGCAAAATACAGATAAGCCAATGCTGACTGATCTTGAACTAAATCACCGGTAGCAACAATTAAGTCAACATTTTCATTGCGCACTAAAATTTCATCAATTACTGCATGAAAACTACCAAAAGTATTAATGCCAAGTAAAGTATCGTCAACATTAGCAAAAAGGTGAGTATCGGTAATTTGCAAAATCCTCACTAGACTTTTTTGCTTTGTTGTTAACTTAAACAGATTATTCAAATAATTTCCTTAATTTTACTTACTTTATATGTTATTTTAACATTAATACTTTATCAAAATCTGTAGGCTAATATACACTTCATTTTCATGTTGTAACTAAACTGTTTTTAAGTTATTCAATCAATTGTTTTTAACCTAAGACGATTTAATCGTACCCTTTGTATTGGTATTACGATAGCCCACATTATCAATTACGTTTAACTATACTGATTGATAAGCTTTTTTTACGACCAAAACAGAGGGACATGAACATCTTCTCATTTTTATAGCTTAATCCATATATATACTGTCTAATTTAATTATTGATAAATCAACTTCACTGATATGAGTATAAATACACTTAGTTGTACTATTTTTTGATAAAATAACTTAGTGCATAGTGAAAAAGCTAAATAGTAATGCTCACTTCTTCTTTCGCTTTACGGCGAACTAACTGTTTTAAGATTTTATTTTTTCTACATCGCAGTTACCGCTTCTAATAAGTACGGTGCTTTGCTCGTTTCAATCGCTAGAACTCTACACATACTTGTTTAGTTAAAATTATTTTAACAAAATAATGATGAATAAGATAAAATAACATCATGTATTATCTCATTATTTCAAAATATCAAGAGATCTGAAATTAAAAACTAAAACAAAACTTTTTTTTGAAGTTCTTTGTTTCAGATACCATTAAACAATTTATGTTGAAAACGTTGAGTTTATTAGCAAACCTAAGTATATGATAATCAGGCTTTTCGTTCTGATGCTTCATAAATCTGTTCTCCATCCTTAAATTGGACCTTATTAGTATCAGGATTAAGATAAACTCCCCTTACCTAGTTCCCGTTTTTTTAAGCAGACGGGGATGGAGAACAGGTTAAATAGCATTAAAGGGTTATTTTCTCGAAGAACAGTGCTTTTCTGGTATCTGCTTCATATTTTCACTATTACAAAACCTGATTCAATCATATTTTTGTTATTATTAATGAGGTGTCCGGTCTCTCACACATAGTGACTGAGACGGGGCGTCATAGAATCCTATCTGTTCTTTTCTCCCCCTTTCTTCAGCTTTTTCATCGTTGCAAGAATTTCGCTAAAAACTTTACCAAGAAAATATTTACATTTATTAGCGGCATCTCTCTATATAGCTAAATCTATCACGGCTACTATTAATTTCGGTTGCACTCCTTTGGAGGAGTGAAGCTAACATATTAGCTGTTTTATATACCACAAAACAGCGTTGGTGCTATATGTCCTTGAATATCTTTTGCCGCCATTGCATCCCAAAAAACCAAGAACAGGCATACTCTCATAGCAAGTCTGAGAAATACGATTAAGGCAAGTGATCGCCAAGATATCAATAAATTCGGCCCAGTACCACTTCTGGTTCTTGATAAGTATCTTCGACTAATATGAGCTCCTTACATATACATACAGTACCGCTGATATAACCAAGCAGGCAAAGGCGATCAGCTTACTTGACAGAACGGTTATATGTCTCCACCAAAAAATAAACATAGCGATATCGCTTAAATCACACAGATACCCATTGCCTATGCTATTCAAGTCATTCCTCTTTCAATCTGCTAATGGTACTGATAGAGAAGACCATATCTTTTTTTATCTATAAGTACCTCCAGAGCTTCATAAAAATAACTGGTTAAGATGCCACTAACAAGTATAAACTATGGTAGCAACTCTTCGCTACTTTTACGCACTTCAGATAAGGCAGTAACAATGAGCTATTAAAAGATATTCCGTTACCGCTGTGATCCCTAAACCTTAGACTCTTTAATCTCAACATCCACAATACCCGTGTCTGTATAGTTAGCGATAACAAAATAATCGTTATGAACATGGCCATATAAAACTAACATGGAGAAGGTAGCATTCAACATGTTATTATAGCATCGCTTAAAGCTTCGTCTTAACAGAAGTGCTATCAGCTATCTGGTACCATTACGGATGCGTTCATGCAAGGGATTAGAGATAATATCTAATTTTTAGGATACCTGTAGGACAGACTTTTCATGGTATATCATTTCTCTGCTATTAAAATCATTTACGAAATTAATTAGTAGGATACGAAACCACCCCCCCGAAACTCCATACACCAGAAATTAGCATAACTCATCAAAAACTGAGTTTGTTACTAACATATCATTACTATGATTTATCATTCAGCTTGATTCTGTTATTAGTTACTAACTAAATTGATTAAAATGACTATATTAGCAAAGGTTATTGCTTTGCAAGAAAGGAATAACCTTTGCTAATACAATTCTAAGCCTCTCCAGTAGAGATCCAATAAAATATCTGAAAATCATAAGTAATCAGATAAGCTAATAAGGATCAATATCCTGTATGATTAAATAATAATATTGGTTATGGAGTAAAGATGTCTAAAGTTTGGCTCTATACTGAAAAAGAGATCAGTTGGTTATCATTCAATGAGCGAGTCTTGCAAGAAGCAGCAGATAAACGTAATCCACTGATTGAACGTATGCGATTTTTAGGTATTTATTCAAATAATCTTGAGGAATTTTATAAAATAAAATTTGCCGATGTTAAGAGACGGATATTAATTAATGAAGAACGAGGAACCGCATCTAGTTCACGCAATCTGCTGAAACTAATTGAAAACAAAGTTGGCAAACTTGATCAAGAATTTGACTTACTGTATAATGATCTATTACTTGAAATGGCGCGTAACCAGATTTTCCTAATTAATGAACGACAAATTTCGCCGAATCAACAAATTTGGTTACGAGAATTTTTTCGCCAGCAACTTAGTCAACATATCACGCCTATCCTAATCACTCCGGAAACTGATTTAGTTGAATTTTTAAAAGATGATTATACTTATTTAGCCGTAGAAATTATCAAAGAACAAAATATTCAATATGCATTACTAGAAATTCCAGCAGGAAAACAATTTAGATTTATTCATTTACCGCCTGAAATGCCAAAATGCAGGAAATCAATGATTTTGCTAGATAATATTTTACGTTACTGTCTAGATGAGATATTTAAAGGCTTTTTTGACTATGATAAATTAAACGCCTATGCTATGAAAATGACGCGCGATGCGGAATATGATTTAACTACTGAGATGGAATCCAGTATGCTAGAGCTAATGTCATCCAGCTTAAAACAGCGTCTTAATGCAGAACCAGTTCGTTTTGTTTATCAACGTAACATGCCTGATGAAATGGTAGAACTGTTAAGAAAAAAACTCGGACTATCTAATGATGATTCAGTCATAGCCGGTGGCCGTTATCATAACTTTAAAGATTTCATTAAATTTCCAAATGAAGGTAATAAAAATTTACTAAATAAGCCACTGCCGCGTTTACGTCATCGTTGTTTTGATAACTTCCGTAATGGTTTTGATGCGATCAGAGAAAAAGATGTTCTTCTCTATTACCCTTATTACACTTTTGAACATACCATAGAATTATTACGGCAAGCCTCTTTTGATCCAAACGTATTGACAATAAAAATCAATATTTATCGGGTGGCTAAAGACTCGCGCATCATTGAATCGATGATTCATGCTGCGCACAATGGTAAAAAAGTCACCGTGGTGGTTGAATTACAAGCTAGATTTGATGAAGAAGCTAATATCCATTGGGCTAAGCATCTTACCGAAGCCGGGGTACATGTCATTTTTTCTGTACCTGGTCTTAAAATTCACGCTAAACTTTTTATTATTTCTCGCCTAGAACAAGGTAAAATTATTCGTTATGCCCATATTGGGACTGGAAATTTTAACGAAAAAACCGCTCGTCTTTATACTGATTATTCATTATTAACAGCAAATCAAGAAATTACTAATGAAGTAAGGCGGGTATTCAACTTTATTGAAAATCCTTACCGGCCCGTTAGTTTTGAAAATTTAATGGTTTCTCCGCAAAATTCACGCACTCGGCTAACTCAATTGATCGATCGGGAAATTACCAACATTCAGGCGGGAAAATCAGCCGCTATCTTGCTAAAGATTAATAACTTAGACGACAAAGAGTTAATTAATCGTCTTTATGATGCCTCCAATGCTGGCGTAAAAATTCGTTTATTGATCCGCGGCATATGTTCGCTAGTTCCTGGCCAAGTTAATTTTAGTGAAAATATTCAAGTCACTAGCATTGTTGACCGTTTTCTTGAGCATGATAGAGTTTATGTATTTAGCAATAATGGTAACGAAGAAGTCTTTATCTCATCAGCTGACTGGATGACACGTAATATTGATTTTCGTATTGAAGTTGCTGTTAAATTACTTGATCAACAGCTGAAAAAACGCGTGCTCGATATTCTTGAATTACAATTTAATGATACCGTTAAAGCTCGTTATATCGATAAAGAGTTAACTAATCGTTACGTACCGCGTGGTAATAAACGAAAGATCCAAGCCCAACTTGCTGTCTATGATTACCTAAAATTACTAGAACATCCAGAAAAAAGAATTTAATACTATGCCATTAATAAAACCTTCACCATTAAGGCCGAAGGAAATTGCTGCCATTGATCTTGGATCTAATAGCTTTCATATGATTGTTGCGCGAATTGTTAATGGTGCCTTACAGATTTTAACTCGCATTAAAAAACGCGTTCATCTAGCTAATGGTTTAGATAAGCATAATAAATTAAGTGAAAAATCAATTCAGCGTGCCTTGATATGCTTAGCACTTTTTGCTGAACGTTTACAAGGTTTTACCGCTGATAATGTTTGTATTGTTGGGACTCATGTCTTACGAGAATCAGTTAACATCAAAGAGTTTCTGCAACAAGCTAAAGCCATTATACCTTACCAAATTAAAATTATTTCAGGTCACGAAGAAGCGCGATTGATTTTTATGGGAGTTGAACATACCCAGTCAGAAAAAGGTCGGAAATTAGTAATTGATATTGGCGGTGGTTCAACGGAACTTATTATTGGTGAAGATTTCAAGCCATTATTAATGGAAAGTTGTAAAATGGGGTGCATCAGTTATGCCAACCAATTTTTTGCTAACAATATAATTAATGAAACTAATTTTGAGTGTGCTTATTTTGCTAGTTGGAAAAAACTGAAAAGTCTTGCTTGCCAATATCAAATGCAAGGTTGGGACTATGCTTATGGCTGTTCAGGAACCATAAAAGCAATCCATGAAGTACTGTGCCAGTTCGGTTATTCAGATGGTGTCATCACCTATGAACGATTAATCAAACTAAAAAAATTAGTACTAAAGTATAAAAATTTTAAGTTACTCGCTCTACCCGGCTTATCAGCAGAGCGTGCTCACGTTTTTGTTCCTGGATTAGCCATTTTATGTAGTATATTTGATGCTCTGCAAATCAAGCAATTAACTCTGTCTTACGGCGCCTTACGTGAAGGGGTTCTCTATGAAATGCAGGGATGTTTTCGTCATCAAGACATTCGTCAACGCACTGCATTAAGTTTAGCTGAACAGTATAATATTGACCGAGAACAAACAAATCGAGTCTCAAAAACCATAGAGATTCTTTATCAAGAATGGGAAAAACAAAACCTCAAGTTGGCTAATTCAGAATTGAAAGTGCTACTTATTTTGGCAGCCATGCTGTATGAAGTTGGATTAAATATTAATCATGATGGCTTGCATCATCACTCTGCTTATATTTTATATAATACCAATTTACCAGGCTTTAACCAAGAGGAACAGTTTTTATTAGCAACATTTGTTAGATATCATAAAAAAAGCATTAAATCTGATGAATTCCCTAAATTAAATCTATTTAAGAAAAAACAATATTTACCTATGATTCAATTATTACGATTAGCTACTCTGCTTAATAATCAACGTCAATCAACAACCTCACCAAATTCGCTACGTTTAAGAACCGATCAAAATCATTGGACACTCTATTTTCCTACTCATTATTTACAGCAAAATGCGTTAGTGTTGTTAGATTTAGAAAAAGAACAAAAATATTGGCATGAGGTTCCTGGCTGGAAATTAAAAATTAAAGAGGAATCTGCTTTATATTTTAGCATATTACAAATTAAAATTTAGCAATCATAAATTCAATTTAATTGCTTGATTTTTATTTAATAACTTATCTATCCTGTTACTGATATTGCTTGTTTAACCAATGTATGCATTAAATCGAAAGTTATTAAAAATGAGAATAATTGATAAATAAATTAGGACTATTAGTATTTAAATATAACCATATCTCAACCAGCCTTTTCATTAAAAATTACTTCACTTATTAAGCAAGTTTAACAAAAACTAGTATAAATTAGAAAAGATATTTTGATACTCTATATAGGAAATTAAAATACCATTAAATCTTCTCATCGTAAGATGAGAAATAATAAGGCTTATTTATCTTCAAAATATAATAAAAATTAAATCACTACTACAATACCTTACATGTAGCCGATATTGCTGATCTATTAGAAATATTACCTTATAATGAACGCTTATTGCTATGGTATTTATATGGATAATAATCTGAAGAAAGTATTAGTAGAAGTCTCACACCTCGATATGAAAAAATTTACTAAAAAATATTTCAGATAAAGAGTTCTGCATGTATGCTATTTCATGTTAATGAACAACTCTATATTCTAGAACACTTTGCAGCACGACACAATTTATTATTTACTGATTGCCTTAATATCAGTCAACGTAATCAGATCCCTAGAATACTGCAATATCATAAAAGATAGCATTGGAAATTATAAATTTTGAATTTATCATCAGAAAATCTAATTTTAGATTAAAACCGTTCAACGTTATCTACCACAGAACAGTAAATACTCCATGAAGCAACTAATAAAATCTTTATTGTTAATATATAAAATCACTTATAGAGAAAGAGAAGCTGCCATTAACGATGATTTGAATCATATCACCAACAAAAATAATAACTAATGTGATAAAAACCGCCACAGTAAATTTTTACCTGACGAAAAAGCAAAAGACACTACGAATGCTTTTATACAATATGATTTTATCTCATTAGCTGGCTTGATAATAATGGGTTTATTAATGAGGATGCCTATTCGTTGAAGATATAATTGATAATTTTAATGAAGAAAGTGATGGCAATATTAGGCACATAGGAGGATTAATCCTGAAGAATATCTTTTGCACCTATTTGGAAAACAATAAAACTTGCTGGACTTGGCTTGCTATTAACCTCTGTGTATTTCTTTGATTTTCTCAGGAAAATAATATATTCAAAAATATCATTTCAACAACTTCTTGCACTGGAAACATATAATGCCTATTGTTTCAGGCATTAGTGGGCAATACCGGCAATTAAATTATCAACATGATTCTTCAGGAAATTATTTTCTATTATATCTAAAACGGCAATTTCTTATTTTATTGATAACAGAGCTAGATGTAAGCCTCTCTCATAATTAATAATATTGTTTTGGGAAGGATTATAGGATCGTCATTTATTTACTTTATAATAATATTTAAATGGATGATGCGGTGATGACTTTAGCTATATGATACTAAACTTAATGATAGTCCTATTATATAGGCGTTCTTTATCCAATTAATTATAGTAAATCTCGATAGAGATTTAGCTATTATCTCGAGTGCACTGATAACCACAATTGCTGATGCTATCAACTTCTTCATTTTATTAGGGTTGATAACTCTTTTCTAATTTAAATTGTCAGTGCTAATCTCCTACCCATAAATCACTGGAACATTAGAATAGCAGCACCTTAAAATACAACTTATTAAACTTAATTCTATCTCAATCTATTTATGTTAAAAATCAAGTTTTCTCTATCTATGAATTTAAAAAAAATAACAAATTAATCTTTTTATATAGTTAAAATAGAATGGATTACTATTTAAATTCCATTCTTTAATTTTATTAGTTATTGATTTAATTAAAATCAAATAAGTCAATGGTTTCTGCTATTTAAAGATTATCTAGAGTAAAATGGAATAGGAGAGTTATTCTCATTTCTGGTGTATTGGTTTTCGGAGCAAGTAATGGTGGTATATTCTGCTGATTGATTTCATTAATGAAATCAATCAGCAGCAACAGAGAGATGATATATCATGAAAAGTCTACCATACAGATATCTCTGAAACTAGATATGATCTGTGATCCCTTGCATTAACTCATTCATAATTTATCTACCAGGTAAGCTGATAGCACCGATGTTGAGGCGGAGCTCAAAGCCCATGTTGTAAACATGTTCAACCCACCTTATCTGAAACGTAAAAAGCGGCGAAGAGTTGTTACCATTGCATGTATATGCGAGCTATATCCAACGGTGATTTTAACTAAGCTCCGCTCTGTATTGTGGGGCTTCTTGGTGAAAAAGCACATTGCCTCTCTAAGGTACTACCAGAAGACTGGAACATCGATACCTTTAAGATCATTGGCAATGGATGCCTACCTAATTTAAGAGATATACTTAGGTTTATTTCTTGGTTGATAGCATAATCGTCCTATCAGGCAAAACATGATCGGTTTTGCTGCTGCTCATTATCGACGGCACTGCATATGGACATAAAGAGCTCATTACGGTCAAAGATACATATTAAATGTTAGAAGTAAACTGGGCTAAACTTCCCAATAACTAACTTGTAAACGCGTTGCTTAACTGAATCTCCTAAGCTTGCTACGGAGATGGTACCCTTGATTTTTTGAATCAAATTGCAAAGATATTTCCGGACACGCAGCATCAACGCTGTTGGGTATACAAAATAGTTGATATGCTGCCTTTATTTCCCAAAGGCATTCAACATCGAAAGTAAAGGATTGAGCTTCAGGAGACTTGGCTAGCAAAGTATCCGCGATACAACTAATAAATCCCTTAATATTTTGTTGCAATGTTTTCAGCATATCGTCCTAGCGATGAGGATACTGGAGAAAGAGCGAGAAGAATTCTTATCATTCTATGGACTTCCCTATCAGGAAACTGAGTAAATAAGAACGATGAATCCAATTTAATCAACTTTTTCAACAGTGAAGATATGGAAGCCGACTTGCTAAGCGATTTAGTTCAAAAAATAATCCTTTTAATAGTATTTAAGTTCCTATAATCTGTTCAAAAACTAGAACTGACTAGGGTGATTTATGATCTTTGTGCTGTACTGATGAATAAACAACATTCAATTTAAGTATGGAGAACAGATTTTATTAAGGATCAAAGTGAACATAGCCTGATTACCATACTCTAGATTTACTAACAATTTAGGATAAATAATATTTATATTTATATTTATATTTATATTTATATAGAAAATAACTATAAAACTCTAAATGATTGATTATCATTACTTAATGATGTACAGGTAATTATCTTCTATAAATAAAGATATCATTATTTTTTAAAATTAAATATTTGATTTCAGATCATTTAAAACTTTCATCGCACATCCCTATTTATAGCAATAGGGCTTACTGAGAAATATAGTTGAGTAAAGTTTCATGATGATGTAACTACCTCTTGGGTAGTTACATTCAGAATTATAGTATGGTTTTATTGAAAATTTAAGTTTACTTGAAACTAATCTTTCATAGACTGAAATGAAATGTTACTATAATGCTGATTAGCATAATTTCTGGTTATATAACAAAGATATCAATGTAGACTAATCTCAAGCTCTTAACTAGAATTAAAATGATGTCTTTTCTCAGACTATCTTCTATGCATCAATTAAATCGCTAGGCCATACCATTCGTTTGAGAATACCTCATCGAGATAAGTCGATGTTCTATATATCAAGCTCTATATACAAAGGATTGAATTCTTGTTTTCCGGTGGCTGAATATTTTTCAAAGCAAAAAGACAGTCTATAAATTTTTGCGATTCATAAGTATTAATAGATGTCCATGGAACATATTTAGTTAAAATCACATAAAAAGAATTAAGGATTGTGGGACAGTCTTATCCTTGATTAAGGATAAATAAAAACCCATCGAGTTTTGAAATCTATACTATACCTACAAAAAATATAACGTCGTGAATCTCCGTTTAGCATTTGTGGAAGATATCTACATCTACGTCCAGGTTAACTCAGGCTCATAGTTTTAAATGCTTTATGCTTCGACTTTGTTAGTCCTATCCCTGTATCATTTTATGCAAATTTCCCCTCTCGTGCCTACATAAACAGAGTCTAAACTAGATTTGGATAGAATAGAATTTAAAAATTCGCGTACGAGAAACCCTGCCACAGCAGATAATCAAGAGGAAGAAGCATTTTTTGGTTTTTCAGCCATCGTTTATATTGTTATGATTTTTATTAAGCGATAAAAGATATTGCTATCTTAGCTGCAATTGCTAATGGTAATAGCAGTTTCTGACATTTCGTAATAATTGCTTGATGAGGGTTTAATATAATATTAGCAATAGATTGTTTTACTGACTTCTTTTAGTGATTAATCACAAAGATAATGTTCAGGTAAATATAAATAGTAATTAGAACAATGATTTGATTTTACTAGCATCGATAAATTTCAAAACAAGCAACTAAATCGTAGGAGAATAACCTAACTAACATAATTCTGAATCAATATGTTATGTTTAGATAAATCATAAATTAAACGTATCGCATCAAACAATCATGTTGATTTTAACTGGCTGTCTTCGTTAAAATCTAGCTTTATTTTGAGATAAAATAACTACTAATTGCTAATCTAATTTAATCTTTTTTTAATTTATCTAGTAATAGTAGTAAAAATATGGATTAACAGTGAATTTCCATTAGAAGCCGGCGGTTAATTAGTGGGGAAATAACTTCCTATTGATTAACCGATAATAGCAATGCACTATTAATAATCAGAATACTTTGTAAATTTTTCTTACTACTAACAGTAGTAGACTCTAACAAATAAGTGCTGTATGAAAACAATTTCCGCACAAATTATAAAATATCAGATAAAGTTTAGATTGATAATTAATTTTATTCTTTAATATGCTAAAAATTATTTAATTGACTACTACGTTGTCTATATTTCTTGCCTTTCATATTATTTTTATTTATCTATAAAAGACCATTTATAATGAATTTCGTCTGGGTGTGTTGCGTTATTTATACACAAAAGCATCATTTTATTTAAAGGTAAGAGAATTTTATCACCAACATATTTTAGCGATAATAAAATTTCAATATTATTTTTATTTTCTTGCAATGTATCAATAACAAATTAGCTATGATTACTAATCATTTTATGATTAAATCATATCAATAGAATTGAATTAAGTTTATGCCAAACTATAAATATTTTTTATAATTCTCATCAATAAATTGGGTGAACTTTTGGAAAAAGATAATGATAAGATATCTATTATTATCATGTAATAGTGATATAAAAGCTTCTGATGGTGATCTAATATCATTAGAATTAGTATACAGACTGGTATTGATGATAGTAGATATATTAGCGATTACGATATGGTTAATAAAATTTTGCTTACATATGGCAGTATATTAATAAAAAGTATGCGATAACATTAGAGAGAGGGTGGTCCGGTGGTAAAATTTCTACTATTTAATAAAAATTTGAAATTTATATTTTAGGGTCTTAATATTAACTCGGAAGCATATTCTCTTAACATTTACTTGAAATATAAAATCGCACGACGTAATTAACATAGTGGGATTTATGCTATAAATTAGCATAATTCAGTATTCTTGATGCTTTTAGAAAAACGCTAAAACTTATACTGAAAGAAAGAACAGCTAATATATAACCATTTTAATTATTATGTCATTGATTTTACTAAACAAAAAAAGTATCGGCTTTTTTTAAAAAATATTTAATACGAGGCGAAAGTAGGTTACGTTTCTGTCAATTGGTGTAAGCTTTATTAAGCAATAATGAACTCTATTTATAAATAGAGAGATGTTTTTGTTCTAGTACATTTTAGTCATGATAATCTATTAGCAAAATAGCAAATAGGTTTTTTTATTTTAAACAGCAACAAGGTAATTTTATTAAAGTTCCTTCATGCCAATAATCGCCGGATGAACAAAAAATTAACCGAGTTAGATAGCTACATGATTTATATGTTTCAGTCAGTTCTGATTTTCATCGCCATTATCTATAGAATGAGCTAGGTAGAAATTTTTGGTTGTGAGAAGGAGTTATTTTATTTGGCAATGCGAAAATGAAAATATAGAATTATTGTTCAGCCTTACTATTATATAGTAAGTAAGTAAGTAAGTAAGTAAGTAAGTAAGTAAGTAAGTAAGTAAGTAAGTAAGTAAGTAAGTAAGTAAGTAAGTA
>JBHEQV010000008.1:0-109321 GCA_046530735.1 Arsenophonus sp. | reverse complement strand
AAAAAACAAGAATCGGATAAGGGAATATGACCTTGTTGATCCTACTAGTAAACAATATATAATTTAAGGATGGAGAATAGATTCATGAAGTATCAGAGTAGAATATAGCCTAATCGGACCACATACACTAGATTTACTAATAACTCATTATTTAAATTATCTACGAAATCAATCATGGCAGGATACGCCATCTTTCTCCGAAACCACATATACTAGAAACAAGTATGACTATCTTATCTATGTAAGAGAGGAACTGAATAATAGAAAATATTACTGAATTAAAAGAAAATAATTATGTGATTTGATTGATTAATTAAACAAAAATATAGATTGCCATTAATATTTCTGAACCTATTAACGTTATTTTAACATGTCTACTAGATTGATTGAATAACCAATATAGTTGGCTGGTGTCAGTTTTTTTAAACTATTTTTTTTTGATTGTGGTAAATCTAAACTATCAATAAACGCTTTGATATCTTCTGCTCTAATACAGTTGCCGCGGGTTAAAGTTTTTAATTTTTCATAAGGCTTTTCAATTCCATATCGACGCATAACAGTTTGAATAGCTTCAGACAACACTTCCCAATTAGTATCTAATTCAATTTGTAAATTTTGCTCATTAACTTCTAGTTTGCTTAAGCCCTTTAAAGTTGCTTGATAGGCTACTAAAGCATAAGCAATGCAAACGCCTAAATTACGTAATACCGTTGAATCAGTGAGATCACGTTGCCAACGTGAAATAGGTAACTTATTTGCCAGATGATTTAATAGGGCATTAGCTAGTCCGAGATTACCTTCAGAATTTTCAAAATCAATCGGATTAATTTTATGTGGCATAGTTGATGAACCAATTTCACCAGCAACAGTCTTTTGTCTGAAATGATTAAGAGAAATATAACCCCAGATATCCCGATCAAAATCGATTAAAATACTATTAAAACGAACAATACAATTAAATAGTTCAGCAATGTAGTCATGAGGTTCAATTTGGGTTGTGAACGGATTCCATTTAATGCCTAATGAAGTGACAAACTCTTCGCTGAATAAATGCCAGTTTATATCAGGATAAGCGGATAAATGGGCATTATAATTACCCACTGCACCATTAATTTTTCCTAAAATTTCTATTTTCTCAAGCTGTAGATATTGCCGCTCCATGCGATAAACGACATTAGCAAATTCTTTACCTATAGTAGTTGGTGTTGCTGGTTGACCATGGGTTCTTGATAGTAGTGGCAAAGCACGATAAAGATGTGCCATCTCTTTTAGAGTATTAATAATTTTTTGCCATTGAGGAAGAACTACTTGGTCACGGGTGGTTTTTAGTATTAATGCATAAGAAAGATTATTAATATCTTCAGAGGTGCAGGCAAAATGAATAAATTCAGACACTTTTTTAAGTTCAGGCATAGTTGCTATTTTTTCTTTTAGAAAATATTCAACTGCTTTTACATCATGATTAGTTTTTTGCTCAATTTGCTTGATCTGAATTCCATCATTTTCATTGAAGTTAGCTATAATTTGTTCAAGATAATCATTTGTTTCGGTACTAAATTCTGGCACTTCTTTAATATCAGCGCATGCTGCTAATTTTTGTAGCCAGCGTATCTCTACTTGTATACGATATTTTAGCAAAGCAAATTCACTAAAAATTGGACGTAATAACCTAACTTTATCACTGTATCGACCATCAATTGGTGATACAGCAGTTAGTGAAGATAATTTCATTGCTAGTGACTTCCAAATTTATTAACAATGAGCAAGAATTTCTTTTGCTTGAGTGATTAAACGTTGTCGCGAAAACATTAATTGTAGTCTGCTTCCAGCGACTTGTTGCCACAAAACAGCACTACGAATGCCAGTAAAAAGTAATGCGCGTACTTTAGCTTGTATCAAAGTGTTTTGTAGAATATTATGAGAACCTGTTACATGAATACGGGGGCCAATAGGACTAATAACATCTACATAAATACATGCTAACGCATTAAAAATACCAGTGCACATAGGTTCAAAATATTTTTTTTTCTGTTGAAGTAATTCTATACGTCGTTTAAGTGCATCACTTGCAGATGAATTTTTTCTTAGTCGGCGTTCTAATCCAATGAGACTTAATAAGTAGCGGGTTAAATCTGATGAAATTGTACTACTTGAAGCGGTAAGTATAGCAAGTAGAGTATTTAATCCAACGCTAAGATTTTTCTCGTTATTGCCATAAACAGCTAATGTAGATGTTGGATTAATATTTAGTGTGCTATTAATCATCACTTCTGCCGCATTATCGTTAATTTTACCTTCATGAGCCAATTGTTGAACTAGACGGCATGCTTGGCAAATACCCGCAAATGCAAGAGTAATATTATAAAAATTTTTGTTCACATTGACTCCTGAATACGTGTTTTAATAACACCACCACCTAAACAAATTTCACCTTTATAAAAAACTGCCGATTGACCAGGTGTGACGGCTGCAATAGGGTAGTCAAATTGCACAGAGACTTTATTGTTAGTAAGTGGCTTAATTGTACAGGGAATATCTGACTGTCGATAACGCGTTTTAACAGTGCATTGATTGATTTCATTTAATATTATTGGATTAATCCAATGAATTTGTTGAACGATAAGTCCTGTGGACATTAAACGTGGGTGATTATTGCCTTGGGCAACAATTAGGTAATTATTTTTAATATCTTTATCGACAACATACCAGGGATCGTCATTAGTTTTTTTTACACCACCAATACGTAATCCTTTACGTTGACCTAGTGTATAATACATTAAGCCTGTATGTTCACCTAAAATTTTACCGTCAACTGTTATTGTTGCACCTGGTTTAGTCGGTAGATAACGAGCAAGAAAGTCAGAAAATTTACGTTCACCAATAAAACAAATTCCTGTTGAGTTTTTCTTTTTGGCTGTAATTAAACCAATTTTCTCAGCGAGAAGACGAACAGCTGATTTTTCTAGTTCACCAATTGGAAAAAGACTTTGTGCTAGTTGATCTTGATCTAAAGAGTAAAGGAAATAGCTCTGGTCTTTATTTTTATCTAAACCACGTAATAATTGATGATGTCCAGCAACAGTTTTACGTCTAGCGTAGTGTCCAGTGGCAATATAGTCTGTTTCTAGATTTTCAACAGCAAATTCCAGAAATACTTTAAATTTAATTTCTTTATTACATAGAATATCGGGATTCGGTGTGCGGCCAGCTTTATATTCAGCAAGAAAATGAACAAAAACATTCTCCCAATATTCAGCAGAAAAATTAACTGTATGCAGCTCTATATCTAGTTTATCACATACCAATTGTGCGTCGGCAAGATCGATAGCTGCTGAGCAATACTCTTCAGTATCGTCTTCTTCCCAGTTTTTCATGAATAGACCGGCAACCTGATAACCTTGCTGTTTTAATAGGTAAGCGGATACAGATGAATCAACGCCACCAGATATAGCAAGGATGACTTTTTTTAACTGGTTATCTAACATGAATAAATCTCATTGCGGTAAATATAAACTCAAGTATTTTAACACTCAGTGACAAGTTTCACCACTGTAGAATAGGATTAATCGCTATTAGCTTGTATGGAATTTATAAGCATTAATTAATGTTAACAGGAAAAATATCAGCTGATAAAATAGCATATGCTTTCTGTAACTAAAATCAAACATAAAGACATAAACTGAATAATATTTTATCAGTAATATATAGACATTAGTGGATATCATTATCCTATGTATAGGTTTTATACATCTCATCTAGTTCAATCAAAAAAATAGAAGGAAAGTGCGAATATCAGATCAGGAGGTTAATCTATTAATGAATTTTTATTAATTGTTGAGGAGAAGAATCGCATTAATGCCATTTTTCTTTATATAATTCGTGACAAGCGGCAGAATGCGAAATAAGTTTTATTGATTTCTAAATGTCTATCAGGTTGATTCCAGACTGATTTATTATTAATAATTCTTTTACAGTTAAAAATTTATCTTTAATATGAATTACATTATCACTGTAATGTGCGGTTTAAATAAGATCGCCTTTTTCCACTTATCAGTCTGGATAGGATATCTATAGAGTTATATTTATTTCTGGTATATGGAGTTTTGGAAATGATGGTGGTGTATCTTTCTGATTAATTTCATGGATGATTTTAATAACAGAGAGATAATATATCATAAAAGTCTATCATATATGGTATTCACAAAACTAGATATTGCCTCTGATTTATTTAATGAACTCATCCATAATTATACCAAGTAACTGATAAATACTGCTGTTAAGGATAAACTCGAAGTCATAGTTATAACAACATACTCAACGTACCTTTTCGATTGGGTTTATGCACCGTCATCAGTAATAATTTTTACTACAGTGAATTATACAGAATGATATTGGCATTTTAAGATTAAATCGTCTAAGGTCAAAGTGGTGTGATCCGCAGTTGGTAATGACGTAATATACTTCAACAGATCCTTCCTTTTTGTTGCTTTATCTAAAGCGTGCAAAAATGACGAAGAGTTGCTATCATGTCTGTATGATTACGAATCATTTCCACCTGTTATTTTCATAAATCCCTGAGCGCACTTTACGGTGAAAGCACCTTATCTCTCTGTTAGTACTATCAGTAGACTAAAATGGGAATCGCTTTAAGAGCATAGATAATGCTGCCAGCATGATTTAGCAATACCGCTACATTTATTCTGTACTCATGGCATATGACATTCTGTCAGACAGGTGATCGCCTTTACATGCTTCTTATTATCGGTGTCACTACGCATGGACGTAAAGAACATAGTTGTGATAAAAGATGCTTATCAATAGTCAAAATCGCACTTGCCATAACTTCAATGCCCTATTATAAGAAGGTAGTTTAATCGTATCTCCCAGCATTGTTACGGGAGATGGTGCCATTAGTTTTGAATGCAATTAGGAAAGAATGTTCTAGGACATGTAGCACCAAACGCTGTTGGGTATGCAAAACAGCTAATATGCTGGCTTCACTTCCAAAAGGCATGTAACTAAAAGTTAATGGTGAGTTTATGAGAGCTCTTTGGGTACCAAAATGTCCTGATGCGACTAACAAAGCCCTTGATGTTTATTAGCAAGGTTTTTAGTGAAGCATCCTGCATCAATGAAGAAACTGGAGAAAGATCGAAAAGAGCTGTTGGCATTCTATAGCTTTCCCTGTCAGCATATTCGGTTTCAATAAGAACAAAGAATCCGATTGAATCGGCTTTTACGATGATGAACTTATTAAGCCGATGCGCGAAAGAACTACGCTTTGGAAAACAACCATTTTAATGTTATTTAATCTGCTATATTCTGCTCAGAATATCTAAAAGTGGCTCAGTGGATTTTATCTACTGACTCTGGTGTAAACGATGTCTAATTAAGAATGGATAATAGATTTATGAAGCATTAAAGTGGACGTATCCCTGTGACAGTTCATGCACTAGATTTTCTAATATCTGGTCAAAATAGCTAATTTTAAAAAAAAGTTTAGATCTGATTTTTATAAGCAAAATTTTGTAAAACTTCTATCTAAATTAAATCTCTGTTAGTAACAATTTGTTATATTTTACTAAATAATAATTTAGAATTAATAATTAATGTTAATGAAATAACAATGCCATAACAACATACGGTTTATTTCTATCAATAATGGAAGCAGCTATTATGCAAAATTTTAATTCTAATTTAGTAATAATAGAAAGCTTGTTGATCTGATTTAAGAGCAACAATTGTTTCTACTGAAGTTAATCCATATATGAAAATTTTTTATTTCAAAAGTTTATTCCATGTATAATTATATTATCGCTGCAGAAGGTAGCACAGCGATAATTGCTTAATCTCATAATACCTATGATTATTGCTTTAATAATACAGTTTAAGAGAAAGGTTTGTTATGTTAACAAGATAGAGTTGAATATTTTGTGCATTGTTAAACCTAAATAATACAACTAGAATTATGTGGAATTTCTATAGAATCGTAAATAAGATGGTACCGTAAATTTCTATCGATTTAAAAGAATAAAAAGCAAGTGCATTTCAAACTTGGTTTTCTGTTGATAAAACAGGTTTCCATGTGTTATATGGTTTATTTCAAGCTTCATTTAAATATCCACAAACCTAGCGATTTTAATGAATATTTTATGTTAGATATTCTTATTTATGAAGAAAGAAGGTAAGACCTGGGTCGTTATCCAAGTGATGAAGATACTTATATTCAAATTAAGGCAAACACTGTTATTGTAACCACCGTGTAGCAGGTAATATTACTCGTACACTACTAATAGTGAAGTTGTTCCATACCAGTCCCAACTATAATTTGCCAGGATCTGGCATACTTATAACTGAAGACTGTAGAGTGAAAGCGAGATACATTATTAACAATGATGAATCTCGCTATCTATAAAATTATGGTTTTATGGCTAAAAATACCACTAGGTAAACTAGAAAATAAATATATAGAATTAAACCAATAAGGGGTGCTTTTTAGCATGAGTGGTGGAGTGAACATGTACGTTAAAAATAAAATCATATCGTGTGGTAATGTGTCGTACATTTCGACTTATGATCTCTAGGAGCAAAGGAACTGCATGAATTCCTGCCATTTATTTATAAAATAGTCAAAGTTTATGTTGCGTTGATCCAGTTACTGATTTTTTTCTATCTTCTAAACCATTCATTATACGATAAGCGAAGGATTGAAATAAATCTTAAATCTAAAACATCAATCAAAGCTCTGTTTTATGAGCGAATCTTCATCGATTGTCTTGTATGGAGAAAATCGTCTGAATGCTAACTCTTTACCAGAGTTAGTCTTTTTTTTAGCGATTATCTAGCACAAAAATGGCTAAATATGCTACTTAAGATTGTTTCAAGAAAATAATAACATTATTAAATTAAAATATAGTTAATTTAAAACTAATTTAACTAAACTGATAAACAGAAAAATTAAAGAGAGAATTGAGCTAAGATCATGATGAAATGGAGATAGAATGGAAGAAGATTATGGTATCTATCATATTCTAAATTGATGCAAATTCCATGAATTTAAAGTAGATAAACTTAAAGAACGCTTTAAATACATTGAAATTAGAGATCATATCAGCGTTTTTATACTGAGTCTTCAATATAATTAAATTAGAATTTAGTCTAGATGTAGAAGAATATATATGGTTTACTAGGCTTTCTATAGCATGAAATCTTGTTTCGCCTATCCATCACCTGGATGATGGAATAACTGAGTGTGATGATATTAATGTCCTAAAATATTCTTTGTCTTTTATAACTTAAAAGCTGGATCTGTATATAGTTTATAGTGATGCAAAATTACTAATTTAGCACCAGAATAAGAAAAAGCAAATAAGGCACAGGGGAATGGCTAAGATTAAAAGCTGAAAATGGAGATGATCTGATATAATCTTGAAACTAACAATGTCCCTAATTCTGTTACTTATGAAGTTCCTTCATGATGAACAAACCTCTTTGTTAGAGGTTCTTGGTTATATTAAAGATAACTTAGTAGCTGACCTCTTCTTCTGATAGCCTTGCTGTATAGCAATTCAGTTCTATTACGGTATGGATAATTAACCAGGTGTTTAAATTAGCCTGTAAAACTTTTTTTATGGACTATATACTGATGTTCTAAAAAGTAGAACCATTGAGAAATTTCCCTTTTGAAAGAGATTTAGTGGTAGATATGACTAATTTTATTGAGAGCATTGAAGCTATTAATTTAATATTATTGGCAATAATCGTAAAGTTAAGGATAGTTGCAATAAATAATACCTAGTCAAATGGTTAATATTATCAATTCTTGGGTTGTATTAATTGCGCCTCTGTTATGTAGATTAACCATTAATTTTACTTTAATTTATAGTTTATTGGCCATGCTGCAATCATGCTAAGAGCATGATAACCTCGACAATCGAGATAAAAAGCAACAAAAACGGGATGCCATTACTAAATACTGATAATGACGTATGAAGCTGTATATTTATTGGTTACTGCTCTGAAACAGAACTAAATATGTTAATGTTACCGCTTCAATTCAATAAGGAAAAACAGCAAGTATAAAATACTTTATTTATATATATCTTGAAAGCAAGATAAGGAAGAAAAGATGACGACAAAACGTAAGCCATATGTACGTAAAATGTCACCAAATTGGTGGAGACAGATTGAATTTTATCGTTTTTATGTTATTAGAGAAGCAACAGCTATCCCTCAAATTTGGTTTAGTTTAGTCGTTCTTTATGGCGTATGTTCATTATCATCAGGGAGTGAAAGTTGGTCTAATTATCTTGATTTTCTTGATAATTCAATTGTTTTATTAATTAATATTTTCACTTTAATAGCAACTTTATTTCATACAAAAACCTGGTTTGAACTAGTACCTAAAGCTATCAATATTATAATTAAAAATAAAAAAATACCACAAGAAACGATAGTAAAATTACTTTGGGGTATTACGTTTCTAGTAACGATTATTATCTTAGCTGTATCGCTAATATAATCCAAGGAGAACAATGATGAATCACTTTCCTAAACGTTCTAATGAACCTATTTTTTGGGGATTATTTGGTGTTGGCGGTATGTGGAGTGCAATTGTTTCTCCGGTTATTATTCTTTTATTGGCGATTTTAATTCCTCTAGATTGTTTTGCGCCAGAAATGTTCAGTTATGAACGTATTCTGGCATTTTGCCAAAGTTTTATTGGCCGTATTTTTTTGGTATTAATGATTATTTTACCTATTTGGTGTGGGCTATATCGACTTCATCATGGTATGCATGATCTAAAAATAGCGATTCCAGCTGAAAAATGGATTTTTTATGGTTTTGCCACCACCATTAGTATGGTTGCTATGATTGTTATCATCAAACTCTAATCAAAAACTAATTTAACAATAAAGCCAGATAATATCTACTATCTGCCTTTATTGTTTGTGATAAGCATTAATTAGATTAATTTACAGACAGTATAGCAATCGCTCATTCTGGTTCTATATATTATTAATCTATCAGGTACGGACAAATAACCATAAACTTTACCAGACTATCTTTACCGTGATTATGCTGATAAAAATTAATAATTCAAGATAGTTAACTAACGATAAAAAATCGCTAGTACTTAAAGTACTCATGTTGGATTATTCCTGTTAACTAAATGTCATTTCCTGGAAAATAGCATGGTTTTTGAATAATTTAAATTTAACTTTTAACTAACTTTTCATAGACTACAATGGAATTTTACTACCCAATACTAATTGGGATAATTCCTAATTGCGCAACCAAACATATTGATCTAGCTTGATCTCAAAATATTGATTAGAATCAAATAATGGTTTGCAGCTTATCTTATACACCCATTAAATCGCTCAACCATACCATTTATTTTAGAATGATCGACGAATAAGTAGGTATTTTATACCAAGCTCTGTACATAAACAGTTGAATTTATATTTTCTGTTGACTGAATGTTTCACAGATTAAAAATACGGTCTATAAATTCTTTAGTTATTGCCTGTAATTACCCGGATAAATATTGAATATTGCCGGTTTAAGATCATGTAAGAAGAGTCGAATATTAGCTATGGTCTTGTTCTTTATATATGTAGATAAAAACCATCGAGTAGCGTGAGGGGATGTATACACGAAAAAATAACGTTGTGAGGTTTTGTTTGACATTTTAGATGATATTTCATATCTATGATCTAGATAATTAGATTCATATCTTTTAAGCATTTGTTATGTCAGCTTCTGGGTTTTTTCCTAATTTTATGTAAATTATCCATGCTTATCTGGATAACAGAGATTTATATAAGATCGAGATACAACGGAGTTCAGGAATTCACATATAACTGTCAATAGATGGTTGAGAAGCAGAAAAAGATTTTTCACAGAAAAATGACTATAGCTTCTTGATGAGCGGATAATAACCTCATCGGAAACGATGGGGGAATATTGATGTAATCATCAACATATCTTTTAGCATTTATCAATGGTAAATTCGGATATAACATAATGTTATTTAACTAAATCAGACACAGTTTCTTTGTTGTGCTGAAGAGCAAGACTGATTTTAGGTGTTGTAGTTGTTGCTTGACGATAAAGTCTCATTATCATGATGGTTTCTATCAATTATATTTCTTAGTAATCATATTGCCATGAATATGATTGTGAAACGAGAATCTATATAATGCCGTGACTAAACAATTAATTAGTTTTTAAGACCCTTGTTATCACTATCTTAACCATCCTGCGGTATAAATATTAGGATAGAAATGTAATTTTCTATCTTCTAATCAATTTGATTGGTAAATTGTGATCATATATCTAACGATTTATTAAAGAGTAATATTTTTCGAAAATTAATTATATTTTTTGAAAAAATGTACTATTTCTATTATAGTAATAATTTATTTTTTACGCTACAAATTTATCATCCTAATGAGCAATAAGATCTCTCTTTTATCTTAAATTAAGAAGTATTAGTGTAGAAAATTATTCAAGGTACATGTTATATTTACTATAAAATTAATATAGAATTATTAATAAATCTAGTGTAGAATGGTCAGCTTCTACGCTTTTCTCTGATGCTTCATAAATCTGCTTTTTTTCTTAAACTAGATGTTATTTTTAACCATAGTCAGCAGGTTAAATTCCCTTAAGCCGATTTCAAGGTTAATAGGTATTACGTAATATAATAAAAGGAGAGCTTATATAGAAAGCAAAATAGTTATTTCTCAGCAAGGTAATCTATAACACTAACATAGGTAAGCTATGTGTCCTAATAATTCAATGATTTCTTATATTGATAAGAATAGTATTGATACTTATATTACCGAAGTAATATAAAAAGTGGTTGATGCAACAGTAAAAATAAAGCCTATCACGGTAATGATAAAAGATTTCTTATATGGAGATTTGTGTTGGTGAAAAATCAACTTAAATTTATGGTAAGGATGTATGGAGGGGTTTTTTCGATGAAATGCTTGATTTTATTTAACAATATCATGTGGTTATTAAATAACCATTAACTTACACCTGTAAGTGGATGAATATCATTTGTTTAGATATGGTTTTAGGTCAAAAATTCGATCTTTATTTTTATAAAAAACCTATGAACTATTATCAAGGTGATGTGCTTCACCCATATCCTATACACTCGCTCTAAAGCAGTTAGAATTGATTAATATAGTTATATTTCTCGAAAATTCTTAAAATATTTATGAGGTATTAAATGGAAAAATCTAGCAGTTCTGCTTTAAGGTAGATAAAATAATTAAATTTCTACAATGGATGAAATCCAGGAAATAAAATTCGATCTTCAACTAAGTGAAGAATCGGAATAAAGCCCTGTTCGGAAAAAGGAATGAAACGGTTAGTGCAAACAGTAATTGAATATGCTGTCCAAAACAATCGTAAATCGGTTACTTTAGTGGATAAAGGCAATAAAGTAAAATTCATTGAAGATACTTTTAAAAATTAGGGATATCAGTTAGCAGAACAATAATTTAGTAAGGAATTACTAAATTGTGGCTAATAAATGAAAATTAAGCATTCATAGATAATTAAAGATTTTTTGTTAAAAACATGATTACTGATGCGTTTTATAATAAATTTATTGCGCCAAATTGAATTATAACGTCATTGTTTGTATGAACCTTAATGGCAATTATATTTCCAATGCAATTTAGTTCAAGTTAGAAGCATTGGCTTCAGTTCGAAAATATAGATAATAGTTATTCATTCTTTAAATGCAATCCATGGAATATTTCTAAAATACGCAGATCAAGGCAAAGTCAATCCAGACTCGATTACTTTTTTTTGCTGAAAGTAGACGTAATGTGAGCTTTAGATATAGAAAACGCTGACATAATCATTATAGCGCAAGCATGCAAGGAGTAATGCTTTCACCAAAACTATTACCTATGATTTTTGATGCTTAATATATCAAGCGTTAAGTTATTAAAATGCAGTAAATTTGGTGATGCAATGATTAGTCATATGTAAATTTATAGTTTTCTTAATTAAGAAAATAAGCTTAACTGTTCCAGTTTTTATTTTTTTAAACTATTTTTCTTCTATAAAACTTAACATTTAAAGGACAAGAATTTTCCATTTTTTTAAATATTTCTCTAAAAAAGCCAATTTTATTGATTTAAGAATTATTTCTTCAGTAAAATAATAGCTAGTCTACTATTATCAGTTTTTCATAGTGCTAAAAAAGTAACTGATTTTCTTGGAGTAGCATATACTCTTGTTATTAAATTTTAATTTTAATGTAATATAATTTGCTTAATTTAAATTTTTGTTGATAAATAACAAGAGGATATCAATGAAATTTAATTCAAACATTAAAGAAAAGAGTAATTCAACCGTATTAAGTAGTAAAAGAAAATACGGTATATTAGTTGCTAAAGAAGACAATGATATAAATTGTGGTGAAGGAGATGATGATATATTTGATAGAGGAGGTGTAGAATACACTGATAGATGGCAAAGGAAAGGATACACTAATGTAGCTGGCTTTAAGCAATTGGAAAGCCTATTATAGTATACAAAAAGAAAGTGCCATTATAAATAGTTAGTTATTAATAAATTTAGTGTATGGCGGTTAGGTTGAGCTTATCTTTGAGATTTCGTAAATCTATTCTCCATCCTTAAATTGGATTTGGATTGTCAGCAGAATAAAGCACGTTAAAATCTCTTTAGCCGGTTTTAGCTTTTCTTAGCAGACGGAAGCAGCATCAGCACCATTGAAATGATTGCTTTCTCGAACCACACTGCTTCGACATTAGCTTGATACCCTTAAACTGTAACGTAAAAGCTGATTTATAATTCGAATTTGTTGTTCTTATTGACGCCAAATGCGCTGATGAGAAGTCTTAGAATGCTAAGACATTCTTATTAATCTTTCTCTAGCTTCTTCATTGCTTTTAGGCAATGCATTTAGCCTTTCCAACAAAATACCAAGGAGTTTATTAGCGGCATAGCGGCTCTCTGCTAGTCAGAGAGCCACTGAAGTTTAACTTTAACTTTCGGTGCTGCATGCTTTTTTGAAGTGAAGGCAGAAAATGAGCTATTTTGTATATCAACAATATTGATATTGCGTATTCAGGAACATCTTTATCATTGTATCAAAAATTAGTAGTATCGACTCTCGTAGCAAGTTTAAAAATATGGTTAAGTCACGCACTCGTTAAGCTATCAATAAGTTCTGCTCAGTTCGTTTCTAACTTTTTGATAATCATTTTTAACCGAAATGAGCTCCCTTACGTCCATGCACGGCACAGTATTGCCGATAATTAGCAGCAGTACATGTAGCAATGAGTTTGTCTAATAGGACGGGTATATATGTAATCGGTCAAGAAATAAATATAACACGTATTGCTCAAATAATATAGCTATCTTTGCCTGTGCTTTTTAAGATATTGATGTTCAGTTAGTCTGCTGATAATAGCACTTGACAAGATACCATGTGTTTTTAGTGAAAAGCAGTCTATTTTAATGGTTTTATGAAAATCACCGGCAGATATGTCTAGTACGCGGGTACAAGTAGCCATGATAGTAACCATCTGTTGAAACATGTTAGTTGCCGCTACGATTTATGACTTTAAGCACTTTAATCTCAACATCCCCAATACCAGTTTTATGGTTTTTCTGTAGCACATGACCGTTACAAAGAACGCTATAAAGTCTCATCAGCTAAGGAAGCGTTCAGCACGTTATCGCATCCATAGTTTCACCTTAGTCTTCAATATCAGTGCTATTAGCTCAATGCCACTATTAGGATGAGTTAGTGCAATAGATCAGAATAATATTTGATTTCGCAGATTACATCTAGATAGATTTTCCATAGCATATTATCTCTCTGTTGTTGAAATAATTTACAAAATCAATCAGAAAGATATACTAACATTTCTGAAATTACATACGCTAGAAATAAGCATAACTCATTTTAAAATAGATATTTAACAGTTTATCTAAGGAGAAATTATATAAAAAAATATTATTTTTGTGGAATTCGTTTTAATAACTTCCTGGATAAATAGATAATTTTAATTTAAATTCTATATGACGAATATCTAGTTTAGATTTTTAATATCTTATCTCTCCACAAAGAAGAAACACATTTCTATTTTATTTATAATATTTAGTCTCATACTTAATATATGACTCTTATTTTTCTATTCACTCTGTTTCTGATTAAAAATGGACAGTTTTATGACTAACAATATGAGGAGAGGAAAGAAGCTCTAATTTTAATATAAATCAGTTAGAAAACAGTAGTGAAAGTGTGATTCATTTCCCTATACCAATAAAAATATTTTATTAAAAACGAATAATTCTAATTTTAATTAAATTTTGTTAAATAACTAAACACTATAAAAATAAATTAGTAAATAATTTTATTTTATAATTTTTATATAAAGTCATAATAATGAAATATTATTAATAATAACAAATTAATTTAAAGCAATTATTATTTTACTTTTTTTTTGATTTGCATTAGTACATTTAAGGCATTAGTATCTCAGCTAATAGCACTTTTTTACAGTTTGAAATAGTTGAATGCAATGAGAAAATTTTCTTTATTTATAATAGTATTAATAGGATTTAACCTTTTAATATCAACTCATGCAGAAGAAACGTTTTATGTTTTTGATGAGATCTCTACTTTTATTTACCAAGGGTCTAGCATAGATTACCACATTGTTAGTAACCTAAAAAGCGGTTATCAAGTTCAATTATTAATCACAGATCCTGAAACTGGTTACGCTAAAATTCGTGATTATAAAAGGACGAGTCGCTTGGTTATCCAAAAATTAACTTAGTAAAACACCCAGTGTAAAAACACGTATTCCCTTACTTGAAAAGGGAAAACAAGAGTTACATAAAAAATTAACTAACATTATATAGAAACTGGAATAATTAAATTAATAAAATACAAACCAAAGTGGCATTCAGTGAGGAAACTATTACTAATCTAGAAACAGAAAACAAAAAACTGAAAAATGAGTTAATCCGTTCAGGAAAAAAATAGAAATTATGCAAATCAATCTTGATAATAATTTTTGTGAGCCTATTCTAAAGTGGTTTATGTATGCTGGTGCTGTGGTCTATGCAGGTTTAATTTTTGGTTTGTTATTGCCGCATATTATCCCATGATATAAAAAACGTAATGAATGCTGAATGAATTAAAGAAAATACCATGCAGATTTATCTTGTTGGTGGTGCGGTAAGGGATCAGCTATTAGGATTGCCTGTTTCTGATCGTGACTGGGTAGTGGTTGGAGCTACCCAGGATGATTTAATCAAATTAGGTTTTCAGCAAGTAGGTAAGGGTTTTCCCGTTTTTCTTCATCCTGAAACACGTGAAGAGTATGCTCTAGCTCGTACAGAACGCAAAACTGGTGTAGGTTATACCGGTTTTTCTTACTATGCCGAACCTGATGTAACTATAGAAGA
This sequence comes from Arsenophonus sp., assembly GCA_046530735.1. Taxonomy (GTDB): domain Bacteria; phylum Pseudomonadota; class Gammaproteobacteria; order Enterobacterales; family Enterobacteriaceae; genus Arsenophonus. Next base: position 93,841 of record JBHEQV010000008.1, on the reverse strand, counting down.
GGATCTGTTACGTCGAGATCTGATTATTAACGCCATCGCGCAAACTGAAGATGGACAACTAATTGATCCTTTCCATGGTGAACAAGATATAAAAAATCGTCTACTACGCCATGTTTCCGCTTCTTTTGCCGAAGATCCTTTACGAATACTTCGAGTAGCCCGTTTTGCTGCTCAATTGACTAAGCAAAAATTTACTATTGCTAATGAAACTCAATTATTGATGAAAAAAATGGTTTTTAATCATGAGCTTGATACAATTAGCGCAGAAAGAGTCTGGAAAGAAACAGAAAAAGCACTACGATCAACCTCGCCTGAAATTTATTTTTGTGTCTTATATGATTGTGGCGCGTTAGCTATTCTTTTTCCTGAAATTAATCAATTATTTGGAATATTGTCAGTGACAGAATCAGAGTCCACAATAGATGCTGGAATGCACACTCTTTTAACCTTAAAAATAGTTGCATCATTAACTGATAATATCGAAACTCGATTCGCTGCTCTCTGTCATGATTTTGATAAATTGTTGATCCCAACTGAACAATATCCCGATAATACTAGCAAGGGTATTTTGCTAATTGAAGCTATGTGTGATCGACTACATATCCCTAATAGAATGAAAGAATTAGCTAAATTAGTTGCTCGTTTTCATCAACAAATTCACCAAATTAATCAGTTAACACCTGAAATTGTAATTAACCTATTTAATCAATTAGATAGTTGGCGGAAACCTGAGCGTATTAATCAACTAGTCATCGCTTGTGAAGCGGATGCTCGCGGTTGGATAGGACGAGAGAAAATCACTTATCCACAAGCTAAATTTGTTATTGAAGCATTTAAAACAATGCAACAAGTATCAAGTAAAAATGTTATTCAACAAGGTATTAAAGGTATTGCGATCAGAGATGAGCTTACCCGACAACGTATAGAACTATTAACTGATTGGTGGCAGAAACAAACAATTTTACCGATTTAAGTTAATTTAAGTAGATTTTGTCCGCTCTATAATTACACCAACTTGTTTAGCCTGCGTCATAATACCTGGTTTATAAACTTTAACTTGTGCCCAACAACTACCGAACTGATTTAAAATAATATCAGCAACTTCCTGCGCAACCCGTTCTATCAATACAAATTTTTGTGTTTCTATATGTTTAATTATTACTTTGGTAACCTGAGAATAATCTAAACAATATTCTACTTTATCATTTTTAGCTGCTTGCTGATTATCCCATCCCATCTTAATATCGAGTAACAGTTTTTGTTGAGTAGCTTGTTCCCAATCATAAACACCAATAGTTGTGAATACTGATAACTGTTCAATAAATATAATATCCATTTACCTTCTCTTATTTTTTAATTGCGATAAATAACCGCTTTCCAAATACTTCTCTATTACCATTTTAAAATGGTAAAATGAACACATTTTTTTAGTAAAATCTTCAGTAAAAATAGAAAAATAAAGACTTACTTGTATTGATAGCTTTTGAAAGAATAAAAAGTTGAAAATATAATTCATCAGAACTTAAAAATAAATAGTAAGATAGATATTTGTTAGTGTGTTACTAACAACTATATTGTATATATTGTTAATATTCTGATATTACCATGATCCTTGAAACAAGGTTACAAATAATACTTTGATAAAGTACAAGTATTATTAATATGTTAAGTTAAAAAGATCTTGCTTATTTTGGAACAATGATATGAGTGCAATTGCACTTGGCATGATTAACTTCGCTTACCTCTGTGGTCAAGCTCCAGCGCCGTATTGATCTATCGCTTGATAGGTCTTCCTTGAACCAAGACATCAAGGTTCAGCGAGCCCTGGAGCAACAAACGTATTACGCATAGGTGGCAAAAAAAGCCGCTGCTTTAGTTGTGCTCGTATGCGACCTTCTAAAAGGTATGATTCCAGTATGGCTAGTCTACTATTATTTAAATACCTCCCATTTTTATCTTAGAATTATTGCAATTGCCTCCTGTTTATGGCATAATCTCCTATTTTCTTTCATTTTAAAAGCGGAAAAGGTGTTGATACTTCCTTTGACTCAATTGTTGCCATTGGCTGTGGTTTATCTAGAATCATCGCAGTGTAACCTGGTTACTAACTGTGATACTCAGTGGATATTCATCATTAGGAGCTAATATCGCTGCTCTATTAGATCCCTTCTATGTTTGGTGGTTCAAACCGGAATTCACCTTTCCGGTTACGGTAGTTTCATGTTTAATGCTCTTTCGCCATCATGAAAATATTCAGCGCCTATGTAGAGGGAAAGAAAGCCCTATATGACAAAAAATGAAGAAAAAAAGAGAAAAAAGAAATTATTTTTTACTAAAAAACAAGAAAAAATAATTAATTAATATTTTAATTTTTATACTTTAAATCGATTTATGGAAAGTTGTTGCTGCTAACGGTGATAAATTTACTAGTGGCCAACGTGCTTTAACAGTAATATCCATACTATCGTTTACGCCATGTTTTAAACGGATCATGCCAGCTAGTGCTATCATTGCGCCATTATCGGTACAAAATTCTGGACGAGCATAAAAAACCTGGCCGCCAATTTTTTTTATTGATTCTACCATTTTTAGCTGTAAGGTACGATTTGCACTTACACCACCAGCCATAACCAAACGCTTAGAACCAGTTTGTTCTAAAGCACGCTTACATTTTATCACTAATGTATCCACAACAGCATCTTCAAATGCTCGAGCAATATCAGCAGTGGTTTGTTGATCCATACTATTATTACGAATGATATTGGCAGCAAAAGTTTTTAACCCTGAAAAACTAAAATTTAATCCCGGGCGGTTTGTCATCGGGCGAGGAAATACAAATTGCCCAACTTGTCCCTGTTGAGCCATCAATGAAAGTGCGGGCCCGCCCGGATAATCTAAGCCTAATAACTTTCCTATCTTATCAAGAGCTTCACCAGCAGCATCATCAATTGATTCACCTAATAACTGATATTGACCAATTGCAATTACATTAATTAATTGAGTATGCCCACCAGAGACTAATAATGCCACAAAAGGGAATTTAGGACTGTTTTTCTCCAGCATTGGTGCCAGTAAATGCCCCTCCATGTGATTAATAGGAATAGCCGGCACTTTCCAGGCAAACGCTAATGAATGCCCTATTGCCGCTCCAACTAATAAAGCTCCTATCAACCCAGGACCTGCGGTATAAGAAACACCATCAATATCATTGCCAGTTAAACTCGCTTCTTGTAGTGCTACTTTAATTAGAGGGATTGTTTTACGAATATGATCGCGAGAAGCTAATTCAGGTACTACTCCGCCATAATCGGCATGCAATTTTATCTGACTATATAATTGATTAGCTAATAAACCTACTTGATCATCATAAATTGCGATACCGGTTTCATCACAAGATGTCTCTATACCTAAAATACGCATACATTACTTACCACCTTTACTAATAATGTAAGTTTATCAGCATTTATGTAAAAATGGTGCAATTTATTATTAAATAAATAACTGTCTATTTAGATTAAATTAGTTACTATTAATATATATAATTTATATGGTTATCCATTATAATCTAAATCCAGCTAACTATTTTTTACTAAAAATAGTTAGCTGGATTTTGCATCTTGTTTATATACAGCACTTTACAAAGCCATAGAAATTGAAGTAAGATTCTGCACTATTAAGATAGCTGACAATAATATTGTTAGAAAAGCAAAAACCAATTTTTTTGAGGTGAAAAGGCATATGCCGGTAATTAAAGTACGTGAAAACGAGCCATTTGAAGTAGCGCTACGTCGTTTTAAACGTTCTTGTGAAAAAGCAGGGATACTAGCTGAAGTACGTCGTCGTGAGTTTTATGAAAAACCAACGACTGTACGTAAACGTGAAAAAGCATCAGCAGTAAAGCGTCACGCTAAAAAATTGGTTCGCGAAAATGAACGTCGTATTCGTTTGCACTAATTATTACGATTCAACAATCGTAACAATTAGGCAACAGTGATTATAAAAATGTTCGTGCTTTCTAACAGAAAGCACGACTTGATATCTTTCATCAATGAAGAGTTTATGACTGGACGAATTCCACATACATTTATCAATGATTTATTGGCCAGAACCGATATCATTGATCTTATTGATACTAAATTGCCGCTAAAAAAGCAAGGAAACAACTATCTCGCGTGTTGTCCATTTCATAATGAAAGAACGCCCTCATTTACAGTTAATGCAAATAAACAATTTTATTATTGTTTTGGCTGTGGTGCTAATGGTAATGCTATTGATTTTATAATGAATTATGACAAATTTAATTTTGTTGAAACTATTGAAGAACTAGCTACCATGCACGGACTGGAAATGCCTTATCAAGCCGGTAATAATTCAAACCAAATAGAGCGACATCAGAGACAAAATCTTTATCAATTAATGGATGATATTAATCAATTTTATCAATATTCATTGAATAAATTAGATTCACAGAGTGCAAAACAATATTTAGTGCAGCGCGGATTAAGTGATGAAATTATTCATCGTTTTTCTATCGGGTTTTCCCCAATCGACTGGAATAGCAACCTACTCAAGAATTTCGCTAAATGTCCTGAGAGTCGTAAACTGCTAGATGCTACTGGTATGTTAGTTACCAGTAATAATAGCCGCACTTACGATCGCTTTCGTGAACGTGTAATGTTTCCAATACGAGATCGTAGGGGACGAGTCGTGGCATTTGGTGGGCGTGTTTTAGATGGTAGATTGCCAAAATACCTCAATTCACCAGAAACTGAAATTTTTCATAAAGGCCGTCAATTATATGGATTATATGAAGCAATACAAAATAATCTTGCACTTTCTAAATTATTAGTTGTCGAAGGTTATATGGATGTTCTAGCTCTAGCGCAATTTGGTATTAATTATGCCGTAGCATCATTAGGTATATCAACAACGGCAGAGCATATCCAGTTGCTTTTTCGAACAACAGATACAGTTATTTGTTGTTATGATGGGGATAAAGCAGGTCGAAAAGCTGCATGGCGAACTCTTAAAATAGCACTTCCCTATTTAAGGGATGGCCGTCAGCTACAATTTATGTTTTTACCTGATGGTGAAGATCCTGATTCAGTAATACGTAAAGAAGGCAAAATAAATTTTGAACAACGAATGGATAAATCAGACTCTTTATCTACATTTTTGTTTGATACATTAGTTGCACAAGTTGATTTAAGCAGTTATGAAGGTAAAGCAAAATTTAATTATCTTGCTATTCCTTTAATTAAAAAGGTGCCTAGTGATACTTTACAGTTATTTTTAGCCAAAATATTGGGTAATTTTATTGGTATTCCTGATATTTCGTGTATTTTTTCCATGCTCCAAAAAGGATTACCTGAAAAAAAAAATATCAAACACCAAAAATTAAATCAACAACAATGCGAATATTAATAGGACTATTGCTGCAAAATCCAAATTTTGTTAGCTTAATTCCTACTCTTGATGGAATTAAACACTTACAGTTACCAGGATTAGCTCTATTTTTAGAGTTAGTTGAACTTTGTCAATCTCATTCTGGGATAAATACTGGTCAATTATTAGAATGCTATCGTAACAATAAATTTATTAAGCAACTTGAAAAACTGGCAACTTGGAATGATATAAAGGTAGAAGAGATAGCGGAAAAAATGTTTAAGGATGCTTTGAAGCATTTATTTATTACCGCACTTGATGAAAGATTCGCATCTCTGATGGTAAAAGAGAGAACAGAAGGTTTAACTAGTGAACAACGTGAAGAAGTTCGTTTAATAACTATTGCAAGAATAAAGCAATAATATTAAAAAAGTAAAAAATATTTGGTTTTTAAGCTGCTAGATAATATAGCGTAGGGATAACGCTTATAAGTTGCCATGATGTTAAGGGGCATGACACATAAAACAATTAAATCCCCTTTAATTTTATTGTTGGCTAACTTTTTTTTTTGCCGACTAATACCAACTAAAATTATGAAATGTGGATAGCGTCTTATGGAGCAAAACCCGCAGTCACAGCTGAAGCTACTAGTTACTAAAGGTAAAGAGCAAGGCTACCTGACCTACGCTGAGGTCAACGACCATCTGCCGGAAGATATTGTCGATTCAGATCAGATCGAAGATATCATCCAAATGATTAATGATATGGGAATTCAAGTGATGGAAGAAGCACCTGATGCCGACGATCTTATTCTGGCAGAAACTGCCACTGGTACTGACGATGATGCTGTTGAGGCTGCCGCCCAGGTATTATCTAGTGTTGAAAGTGAAATAGGACGTACAACAGATCCTGTGCGGATGTATATGCGTGAAATGGGTACTGTAGAATTGCTGACCCGTGAAGGCGAAATCGATATTGCTAAACGCATCGAAGATGGCATTAATCAGGTTCAGTGTTCTCTTGCTGAATACCCTGAGGCTATCGCTTATCTATTAGACCAATATGAACCTGTTAAAAAAGGTGAAACCCGCCTATCTGATATTATTACTGGCTTTGTTGATCCAAACATTAAAGAGGATATAGTACCGACAGCAAAGCATATTACTTCAGTGTTATCGGAAGAAGCTCTGAATGATAACGAAGATGAAGATAAAGACGAAGACAATGATAGTGATGACAGTGATGAAAATAATATCGACCCAGAACTCGCTCGGAAGAAATTTTCAGAGCTTCGTAAGCAATATGAATGTACGTTCATTGAAATCCAAAGAAGTGGCCGTAACCATCCTAATTCAATAGCAGAAATCGAGCAGTTATCTGAGATTTTTAAAGAGTTCCGTTTAGTACCAAAGCAGTTTGATTATTTAGTGAATAATATGCGTGATATGATGGAGCGTGTTCGCTCTCAAGAGCGCCTTATCATGAAACTCTGTATTGAACAATGTAAAATGCCGAAAAAAAATTTTATTACCTTATTCTCAGGTAATGAGACCAATCCCAATTGGTTGGTTCTGGAAAAAAAAATAAATAAACCCTGGTCTAAAAAATTAGTTGAAGTAGAAGAAGATATATATCGATCTTTACAAAAACTACAACAGATTGAAGAAGAAACTGGTTTAACTATTCAACAGGTAAAGGATATTAACTGCCGTATGTCTATTGGTGAAGCAAAAGCTCGTCGAGCAAAAAAAGAGATGGTTGAAGCTAACTTACGGTTAGTTATCTCTATTGCTAAAAAATATACTAATCGTGGTCTTCAGTTTCTTGATCTAATACAAGAAGGTAACATTGGTCTAATGAAAGCGGTTGATAAATTTGAATATCGTCGTGGTTATAAGTTTTCAACTTATGCAACCTGGTGGATTCGACAAGCGATCACCCGTTCAATTGCTGATCAAGCGCGCACTATTCGTATTCCAGTGCACATGATCGAAACAATCAACAAACTGAACCGCATTTCTCGCCAAATATTACAAGAAATTGGGCGTGAACCCTCACCTGAGGAATTGGCAGAACGCATGTTAATGCCTGAGGATAAAATTCGTAAAATATTAAAAATTGCTAAAGAGCCTATTTCAATGGAAACACCAATTGGTGATGATGAAGATTCACATCTTGGTGATTTCATTGAAGATACTACTTTAGAACTACCATTAGATTCTGCTACCTCGGAAAGTCTAAGATCAGCAACTCATGAAGTTCTGGCTGGCTTAACGACCCGTGAGGCAAAAGTTCTGCGCATGCGCTTTGGTATTGATATGAATACGGATCATACATTAGAAGAAGTTGGTAAACAATTTGATGTTACCCGCGAGCGGATCCGACAAATTGAAGCAAAAGCGTTACGTAAATTGCGCCATCCAAGTCGTTCAGAAGTGTTGCGTAGTTTTTTGGATGAATAAAACTCTTATTTATCTTTAGAATAGCAAAAGATAACTTATCTATAGGTGCTTTTTTGTTGATAGTTATTGTTAACTTAACAGATCATTAGTAAAAGTTTTTGTTATTCTAATTATATAAAGTGATAAAAACGCTCTTTTATTATAAACAACTAAAAGTTGTTTAAACATCGAGTAATTCTCATTTGTAGTATATAGAGTTTCGGAGATGCTGGTATATCCTGCTGATTAATTTCGTTAATGATTTTAACAAAATAACCATGATATTCCATGAATAATCTATCTAGATGTAATTTGCGAAACCAGATATTACTTGTTATCCTTAGCATCAACTTATCCGTAATATTGATAGCCAGTTAATAGACACCGTTCTTAATACGGTGCTCGAAGCCATCCTGGACATATTCTGAATGCCGCCTTGTCTACGAATTATAATCCCATCGTCGTCCGTAACGATTATATTTCATAGCGAATTATACAGATTACTATTGGCGATGTTGAAATTAAAGGACCTAAGGTTAAAAAGGGTGAATATTCGCAAAGGCAACGGAATATACTTCAATAACTCTTTGCTTCCGCTTTATTCGAATAGTGCAAAAAGCAGTAAAGAGTTGCTCTTCCTCATGCTTATACCTGTGAGCCCACAGGTACCGGTGATTTTTACAAAGGCTCTGCTCTGTTGGCGCTTCTCTGTAAAAAAATAGATGATCTCTCTACCAAGTACTATCGGCAGATTAAAACAACGATGCCTTGAAGAGCATCGACAAGTGTAGCTTCGTGATTTAAGTGATATACCTGCAATTTATTTCTTGCATGATGGAATAATTGTCCTGCCAGGCAAGTAGGGTCGTTTTTGCCTACTACTAATTATTTAGCAGTACTGTGCATAAACGTAAGGAAATAAGTTGTGCTAAAAGATTCTGATTAATAATCAGAAGCGCATTTGACCTAACTCCTAATGCTATATGAGCAGGTAGTTTAATCGTATCTCCTAAGCTTGCTATGGGAAAGGATGCTCTTGGTTTTAAATGCAATAGTAAAGATATTTCAGGACATATAGCGCTAACGTTATTGGGTATACAAAACAGATAATATTGTGGTGCTTTACTTTGATAGGTATAAAAATGAAAGTTAAGGATGATAGCTGCGTAGGGGGAGGGATTGGGAGTGTGTATCTAGTTATCATAGCGCCTTGATGCCACTAATAAAGTCATTGATGTTTTTGTTAGAAAAGTTATCAGAATAAATATTCCTGCAGAGATTAAGAAGCTGTAAAAAAACGAGAAGAACACCTAGCATTCTACGGATTCCCATCAGTGCACTGGACATCATAAGAACGACGAATCCCATTGAATCAGCTTTTGTTACAATGAGCCTATGAAGCCGATGAACAAAGCACTGTACTTCGAGAAAACAATCCTTTTAATGCTATTTAATCTGCTATATTCTGTTCAGAATAACTGGAACTAGCTCAGGGGGATGATTTTCTACTGATCACTAGTGGTAAATAACGTCCAATTAAATTTCACTATCTGATATTTGATAATTCATCAACATTAATGCGTTAGCAGGTTTATAGAAGCAATGGGTTATATTGATTGCACTGAATTTATCGATAATGCTTATCAGCATTATCTGTAACTCTTCAGTAATAATTTCCCATATAAATAGAAGATAAAGTCTATGATTTTATAATAAAAAAACTTATATTAATAATTATATTAATTGGCTACTATACAGCAAAAACTTGGTGGCCCCTGCTGGATTTGAACCAGCGACCAAGCGATTATGAGTCGCCTGCTCTAACCACTGAGCCAAGGGGCCTATATAAGTAGGATGTATTATACGTGTTGTTTTTATTTTGGTCTAGTTTTTATAAAGCAAATTATTGCTTTATAAACACAATTAGTAAAATTAATTATTCCTTTGTATAATTTATCTATTAAATATTTTATATTAAATTCAGAGTCAATAATTGAATTATAATAATTGATTGATAAATTGTATTTAAAAGTTAATAGCTAAGTTATGAATAAAATTCAAACTTTTTATTAAAAAATATTTAAAAATCTATTAATAGAATTTAAGAATGGATAATAGGTTATTATCATAATTGATGTTGAGTAAAGTCAATAAAATAAATTTAAATATTAAAAAATTTTTATTTTTTATAAAAGATAACAATATGAATAAAATAAATAAATATTATTATGTTACATAACTATGTTAAATATAAAAACATAATAAAATTATATTTTAAATTTAATTTTATCAGGGATATGAAATTTATGGCATCCATAAATATGGATGCTAATCGTTCTTAATTTTTCCTAATTACGCAATAAATTCCAATCCAATAGAAGTAAAAGAATTAGCGACGTTATCAAAAAGGCTTGTTTTAGCATGTTATAAACTTTTTTCTTAGGTGAAAAATATCTAAGCAACAGAATAATTTTATATAAACAATAACCCACACACAGGAAGAAAAATAAGTTATCAGTAAATCTGATATATAGCGATCAGGATTTACTATGATGCTTCATAAATCTGTTCTCCATACTTAAATTGAACACTGTTTCTCAACATAGTTAGGCAAAGTTACTCCTTTAGCCGGTTTTAGAGCTTTTCTGATCAGATTGGAGCAGATTAGATACTATTGAAATGATTATTTTATTGAATTACAGAGCTTCGTGCCTTAGCTTCATAGCCTCACTGCCGCAAAAGGCAATTGAATTAGATTACTCATTTTTATTGACGCTAGTACGTTAACGGAAAGCTATAGAATGCTCATCCATTCTTCTCGCTCTTTATACAACTTCTTCATCGTTGAATGACACCTTTGCTGAAAACCTTATCAACAAAATATCAAATTTGTTAGCGGAATCAGGCCTCTCTTAATAGCTAAATTTACCACAGATAACCCTTAACTTTCGGTGTTGCATGTTTTTATGGAGTGAAGGCAGTGCATTAGCTATTTTTGCACTCAATAGGAGATTCGTGCTGCATCTCTTGAAATATCTTTATATTCATTATATAGATCAAAAGTACCGTCTCCCATAGCAAGTCTAGGAGATACGATCAAGCTAAGTTCGATTCTAACTTTCAATGAGCATTTTCTACCGTAACGAGCTCCTTACCATCAGGAACCCACGTTGCCGATAATAACAAACAGGCAAAGGCGATCAGCTTGCCTTGATAGGACTTGGTATATGTTTATCGGCCAAGAAATAAATGTAGCGGTATAGCTTAAATCACGCAAGCTATTGTTATTTTAGTCTGCTGATGGATATCAGTAAAAGACCATGTGTTTTTCACTGAGAAGCACATATGGCTTTATAAAATCACCAGTGAAAATGTCTCTGCATGGTAAATAGACATGATGGGTAGCAACCATTCATCGTTTTTTGTACGCCTAGATAAGGCGACAGAAATGAGCTTTATAAAGATATTCAATTGCTGCTGTGATCCCTAACCTTAGACACTTTAATCTCAACATCCCCATACCTATCTTGTATGCTTTACTATAGCAAATAACCGTTACAAACGATTGATAATAATTCGTAGACAAGACAGTATTCAGCATGTATTGCAGCACATTGCCTTCGAGATCCGCTTCAACAAGAGTACTATCAGCTCCTGGCGGTATTACGGATGAATTCATACAAAATGGAACATAGGTAATCTAGTTTTGCGAATGATTTTAAGAACAAAGAGATGATATGCCATAAAAAAGTTTTGGTATATTGATAAATATTCTTGGTAGAAATCAATTCTATTATATAAAGAATTTTTGCTACAGCAGTTACTATGAAAAGCAAACACTAATATAGATTAAATGGATTACTTTCTTTCTCCCTACCAACATAAAGCTGCATTTCATTAGATGAATTGACGACAATCTATCAGATGATGTTGATCTATGTATTGAAATAACTCATTCCACTTTAAATCTGTCAGATATTATTACATTGAACATGTAACTGCTAAAGAGATCATTAGGATTACAGTGATATCATTTGCAAAATCTCTGAAATTCCAGGAAAATATTTAATAATCTTACTGTAAGCCTTCTGGCGACACTAAATCATAAAGATAACTAGTTTAGTTATCTTCAATGTATGTTGAATAGCTTGACTTTATAGGAATCACAGAAATAAACAGGCATTAATTTTTAAAACAGCGTTTAGATTGCATCTTTGTTCCTTGATTCAGCAGAATCACTCAATTTAAGTGCACTAAGTGTTAATATTGAAGTTGACAAAATATTTTCCTTCATTCTTTAAAGAGAATGATTCTATTCTACATAGAAAATCTAGAAACGCTCGGGAAAGGAGCAGGATAAAAGGAAAAAACGAATCGTGGTCTAAATCGTTCAAGATTATAAGAGGTAATGTGTAAGCGATGAGATTCTTAAAGAGTTTAATGCGGAGTGTGTTATCCGTTTTCTTGAGCCAATCATTGATAAAGAGTCCATCTTTTATTCAGATGGAGAAAAATCGTAGGAAACTTTTGCTAAGAAGTATAAAATTAGTCACTATCGTTTAAATAAGGTTAGGTAACTAAAAAGTTATTCATAAGAAATTCTATTTTTAAAATGTAAATAATTATATCAGCTAATTAAAAATATGGCTGAATAGTGAGTAGATTGATAGTGTAGAGTTGTTTATTTACTGAATCATCTGGTCTAGAGTAGATTGTTTAAAACCACAGCAATTGAAATGCAGACGTGGCTACAGATTGCTTTACAAGAAAATAATAAACCTTTGTTAACATAGCTGTATATATTCATTCCTTTCAAATAGTGTTTTGAAGATTGATAAGAAGCATTAATTATAACTGCCTGTTGCGGTGTATATAATTTATCACTTTCAGATTAATTTGCAAAGCAAATAAGGAGGTTATGCTTATTTCTGGTATATGGAGTTTCAGAAAAACTGGCGTATCCTGCAGATTGATTTCATGAATGATCTCAACAACAGAGAAATAATATGTTATAAAAGTTCTACCATATAGGTAGATAGAAAATTATATATTAACCTTGATCCATTACATAAATGGATCCGTAATGGTGCCAAGTAGCTAATAGGCACTGCTGTATAGGCTGAGCTCGAATCTATGTTGCAATAACATACTTCAAAGCCGCTTTTTATCGACGGATCAATACCGTCCTTCATAACCGTTATTTCTCGCAGCGAACTTATGCAGATAGATAATGGACATGTTGAGATTAAAGCTCTTAAGGTCAGGAATCAGACAGCAGCAATGGAATACGCTTTAGCAATCTCATTGCTTCCGCTTTATTTTAATGGTATAAAAACATCAAAGAGTTTCTCCCATGCCTATTATACGGATACTCACCGATGATTTTCACGAAGTTTTGCTCCGGGCGCCTCTTAGTTAAAAAGAGCATAGTCCCTATAAGGGATAACTTCAGTAGATTGAAATAGCAATGGTTTGAAGAGGATAGGGAATCATATCTACATAATTTAAGCGATATCTGCTATATTTATTAATTGGTTGATGATATATATACTGTTTTCTATCAGATAAGATGAAAACCTTTACCTTCTAGTTAAAGTCGGTGTCACTGCGCATGGACATAAGGATCTAGTTGCGATTAAAGATAATTATCAAGAGTCAAAAGTAAACTTATTTTAATTGCATCTCTCAGGCTTACTATGGGAGATGGTGCTCTTGGTTTTTGTAATGCAATGATAAAAATATTACTGTACACGAAGTATCAATGCTATTTGCTATATAAAATAGCTAATACTACATTAGCTTTACTTCCTAAAGGGATCAAACTGAAAATTAATACTAAGATTTGTGGGGAGAGAGGTCTAGTTACAGAGAGCTAGAAATGCTGGTAATAAAGCCCTTGATATTTTTATTGAAAAAGTTATCAAGATAAGTATCTTCTACAGCAATGAAGAACCTGTAGAAAGAACGAGAAGAGCTTCTAGTATTCTACGACTTCTCATAATTTCACTGAGCGTCAATAAAAACGATAAATCCAATTAAGTCGACTTTTGTGACAGTATAAAGCTATGAAGCTGATGTTGAAGTACTATAATTCGAGAAAAGCAATTATTTCAATGTTATTTAAGTTACCAGAGTTTGCTCAGAAAAGCTAGAACTGTAGCTAAGGTGGGGTATTGATCACTGGTGGTAAACAATGGCAAATTAAGGAGGGATAGCAGATTTACAAAGGATCAACGCGGAGCATAACCATTAATTACTAGATTTACTAATAATTCTTTATCAGGATTATACTGACGCTATCATCCCTGATGATGATAAGTTAATTGCATAAGATCAATAGAATATAGTGATCATATAGCAAAAATGCTCTAGGTTAAAAATATTAAACAGACGGTTAAAAAACTTGTCATATGGTCTATTCATATTTTAACTTTTTTAACTTAAGTAAATAATAAATAAACTATCTATGTTAAAGTTTTTACCGCATACTCTCCTCTCCCATCTTTTAGATTTATTTTTCTGTTAGGGTTGTTAACCTTAGACCTTAATTAAAATCTCCTTTAATAAAATCCAATTCTGCCTTACTTAAAATAAGCAATGCTTTTACCATCAACAATAACATTCAGTCCTTTTTCTTTAAAAATTATATAATCATTGATTAATGATATTGAAAAATTCAAAAATATAAGCCATAATTTATTAGCTAAAAGTTTTAACGCTTAAACGTAACTGTTCACTTTTTTTTCTGTTATATAAGAGAATTAAAATGCGCTCTATAGCATTTTCTATCAGAGAAATTAACATAACAACACCTCACAATCAGAGGTAGTACAGATAAATACTATAGATAAAAATAAAATAGAAATTTTATCACGATTTTAAATAGATTTTTTTATTAATCACTTGTCTTTCCGTTTATTTTTATAGCCTATAATGTTGGCTTTAATTACATTTTCTATCAAAATAGAATAATAAATTTAACCGGATAGGTATAATATACTCTTTCTCTTATGGGAGAAAGGTGTTTTATAGTCTTCATTTCATTCAGTGTCTTACCTTGAATTTATTTATTACTAATTAACTAGAGGCAATTGCCGAACTACAGCCATAAGTTTTAAAATTGGTATCTTCGATAATGCTTGTGTCATTAATTTTTATCTTAAGCTTCATGAGGTAACCAGAAGAAGTTATCCAGACAATACCTATTTCCATTTCAATATTAGATCATCATTATCATACAAACCTATGATATGTGGATTTTCATAATGATCAATCACTTTCTTATTATATGCCATATTGTAAACTCGTAAAACCGTCTATTCATCTATATAATGATGAGCTCATTTAATGCTATTAAGATCGACATCCTACTTATAGATCTCTAAATATAGAATAAAGATTACGCAGCCGATCTATCCCATTATTGATTACATTGATGGCATAATCAATTTCTTCTTCTGTCGTGAAGCGACCAAAGGAAAAACGAATAGCACTATGTGCTAACTCATCATTTATTCCTAATGCTCTTAGTACATATGAAGGCTCGAGGCTTTCTGATGTACATGCGGAACCTGATGAGACAGCTAAATCTTTAAGTTCCATCATCAATAATTCACTTTTAAGGTAGTTAAAACTGACATTCAGAATATGAGGTGCGCAATTGATTAGATCACCATTAAGATAAACTTCTTCAATATTTTTAATGCCGTCCCATAAACGTTGTCGTAAAGCGTGTAGTCTATTATACTCTACCGACATTTCTGCTTTAGCAATATGATAAGCTTCACCCATTCCTACAATTTGGTGGACAGGTAATGTTCCTGAGCGCATCCCTTGTTCATGACCACCCCCATGTTGTTGAGCTTCAAGTTGAATACGGGGTTTACGACACACATAGAGCGCACCTATTCCCATTGGTCCATACAATTTATGTGCTGAGAAAGACATTAAATCAACTTTAAGTTCACTCAAATCAATCGGTATTTTACCGACTGCTTGAGTCGCATCAACATGAAAAAAAATTCCTTGATTGCGGCAAAGTTTACCAATAGAAGAAATATCTTGAATGATACCAATTTCATTATTAACATGCATGATAGAAACTAAAATTGTATTATCACGGATAGCTGCCTCAAGTTCATGTAAATTAATAAGACCAGTATTTTGTGGTGACAGATAAGTCACTTCAAAACCTTCACGCTCAAGTTGGAAACAAGTATCCAAAACGGCTTTATGTTCAGTTTTACAGGTAATGATATGATTACCTTTTTTCTGATAGAAGTTGGCAACACCTTTTATAGCCAAGTTATCTGATTCAGTTGATCCTGAAGTAAAAATAATCTCGCGCGAATCCGCATTAACTAATTCAGCAATCTGATTTCGTGCAATATCAACAGCCTCTTCAGCTCGCCAGCCAAAAATATGAGAACGAGATGCTGGATTACCAAAATTTCCATCCATCGTCATACACTTCATCATTTTTTTAGCAACACGAGGATCAACAGGTGTGGTCGCCGAATAGTCTAAATAAATTGGTAGTTTCATTAACTCATTAGCTCCAATAAGACGAAAAACGTCTTAATAATTTTTATTATTTTAATGATAAGTAATTTTTTGTGCTTCTTGATTATTGACCAATTTCTCTAAGTTAATCTTGCTAAGAAAACTGCTAATACGGTTATTTAAATCGTGCCATAGCGCGTGAGTCAAACAACGCTCTTTACCTTGATGTTATTTTTTCTTCCCTAACAGGGAGTTGCACAAACAGACTCATCAACAGTAAAAATAACTTGAGCGATAAAATATTTTTTTCCGACCTAATAAATATCTGCGCGACAGGTCCGCGAATATTGCTAAGTAGTTCGTTTTTATGAAGTTTAGAAAAAAGTTTCTCAAGATAAGAAAGTGAAATCCATTGGCATTTCAATATATCAGCCAATGGCACAGGTTCTGTCTTTGAATGTAATGCCGCATCTATAACGGCTGTTTACTGTATAGTGTCCTTTAGATATGAATGTCATCATATGTCCCCATAGTTAAATATGATAAAATTCTGTCATTTCTGAGTATTTTAATCAACTATTTAAACTAGTAATTTACGACTATCTTAACAAAGATTATTGGTAGAAAATCCTTATATATATGAAGGATTTTCGCTACTAGAGAAGAAGTTGCTATAAAAAATAAAGAGTCATAATATCAAAGAGACTCTTTTGTCAGTCCATCCTAAAATGAAAGTTTTATTGATTAGTTTGATCAAAGACAATTTGTCGGATTATATCGATTTATGCATTAAAGCAACTTATTCTACTTAGCCTGCAAAAATTGTTATAGTGAGCATATTATTTTCTGTGGTGAAATTCATTATGTTTATAGCTATTTTTTGTAAAATTCTTAATTGCAGGAAAAGATTTAACAAGCTTATTGGAGGTCTTCTGATAAAACTACATCATAAAAATAAATGATTTAATTATCTGCGATGTATGTTGAATAAATTGACTTTACAAGAGTCAGCAAAACAAATAGGCATTAATTTTTAAACCACTGTTTAGATGGCATCACTGCTTTTCTTTATTGAGCAGTAACAGCCAATATTAAGTGCCTAAGTGGTATTGTTAAAGTCGACAAAACATTTTTCCATAAATCATTTAAAGAAAAGTATTCTATTCCACATAGAAAAGCTAGAAAACGCGGGAGAGGGAGAGGAGGAATTAAAGGAAAAACATAGAACCATATGGGTTGAGAGGGGCAACTATAATTAGGTTGGTTCGGGAATGTTTATGATCTAAGTACTCTTTTATATTCTGCGATATGTTAATTTTTCAAGAATTCATTCAGATGGCTCAGAATAAGTTTTCTAGAAAGTAGGAATTGGTAAATCAGGAAGATAACATGCGATTTACGTGTTACACTACCTGGTTATCCGAAACGCTTTTATCTTCCCCCTTTTGAAATTAATGATAACAGAGAGATTGAATTTTTTATGATATTAAAAAGAGGGTATGCAATAATGAATCCGTACTTTCGGTTCTCAATTTTTCAAGTATTATCCGCCTCTAGTCACGATTATTCTAGGTTTTGAGCAACGGCTCAAACCCTAAGTCAATAATTCTGAATATGACTGGATTGAGGGGCATAACTGAAGTATGCTTTCCGATAAATTCATTACTTATAGAGAGATAAGTAATATTTCATATCTTCTTTACTCCTAGAACAAATACAAAGATAGCTTAGCTGATAAATTTAACGAATGCGGATAGGATGACGATTGGAATAATTTTCTTGAAAATATGGTGAAAGTGTCAACTCGTAGATGTGCCTATCTGTTGAACAAATACTTGATTGTGCCACTTATACCATGGGGCGTGGCCCCATAGCACTGCTGCTGTATCTATCCTGAATTATTCCTACCGATGTTTTTCTGCAATGTTGTAAATCAAAAGTCTGTACTTCATGTGGTCTTAAAACTACCAACCAGTAGTTAGTGAAGTAGCTTTACATTTTACTCAATTGCAACTAGCAATACATTATTTTTATTATCTCTCATCTTCTTTAGCTTTTTCAAAATAACTGGCTTTTTGGATACTTAATTCTCTGTTTTTGTCGCTACACAAGCTATTCTGCAGTGACATGAAAATAAGGTATTAAATGCTATATTGTATGCCATATACACTTATGGTCGATAACTCAATAAACATCTACCTATTCATGTTTCCATCACTCGTAGCAGCAGTTTTGATATTAAAGATGTTATATAGCGTAAGCTATTCTTCAAAAAAAAAGAGAGGTCGAAGAAATCTGGCGAGACTATATCATTCGGTGATGCATCACAGTGATAACCTGATAGATCCTAGTATTTTTCTTTCTCTTTGGCATATCCTCCGCTCCAGTAAGCAGTGGCAGTGTTAGTTAAAGTTACAGTACGAGGACGTTACTGTAAGGTGCCCTTCATTAAAAAGATGAGGGAGAGGTCTGACATAGCATGAAATACTCGGATCCTATATTAGAAACATTCCGCTAGCTAGGCATGTTAAGATGACGTGTGTAATGGTTATTATCAAATCATAAAGAAAGCATATTCTTATTGAAGATGTATAAGGTACTGGAGATAATAACGGCTTGTAAAAAACTAGAAAAACTAGGTTCGCTATTATTATAAAAGAATTCCTACTGACAGATATAAGTAAATCCATTCTGTATGGCGACAGGCTACTTTTATCAACGCTCAGCTTGTCAAGCAGAAAACAGAATTGTTGGTAAAAAATGCATAAAATGAAAAAATCGATGACTATTAACCTTAATCCTCTAGGGTTAATATCTTTAAAATTAGAGCATTATATCAAAGAATATACACTCCAATAAAAGTGTAACTTACAATATACCAAGTAAATCAGTTCCTATCTCTTTTTATCAAAAAATAGATAACTTTTGGTTCTTTCTTAAAAAACGACTTAACTTCTTAACCATGAAGGAATCGTAGTCTTAATCATACAAGATCGACAGAGTTATATGAGCAATGAGATTCTTAAATAGTTTAATGCAGAGTGTATTAGCCGTTTTCTTTAACTGATAATCAATAAAAAGTCTATCCTTTTCTTAGATTGAGTAAACTGGCACGAAACCTTTGGCAGCAACCATGAAATTACTCACAATTGCCTAATAAGGTTAGGTTAATTATAGAGTTATTGATAAGGAATTTTACGTTTAAAATTTTAGCAGTTATATCAGGTAATTAAAATGATAGATGAGTAAATTTATGGTATAAGGTCTGTTTATTTACTGAATTATCTGATCTAGAAAAGATTGTTTAAAAGCACAGCAATTGAAATCATAGAGAGATGCTAATAAATTACTTTTCGAGTAAAGCGAAACCCTTTGCTAACATAACTTAATTTACTTAATTATTATTTATGCAATTTTCAATTGATCTGAGAATGGCATGTAAAATATGGATTTCTTGCATTTTAGGACGTGCTCGAGTAAATAAACGTCGCAATTTATTCATAATTTGTCCAGGGTGATGCTTTCTGATAAATCGAGATATATTGAGCGCTACTTCAAGATGAATGTAAAAACGTTCAATAATCTTAAATTGAGGGATATTATACCTTATCATTGTTTTTAACAAGAATTTTTTATTTATTGCTAGGTATGCAATACAAGTTCATAACTGATCAATTTAACAGCAATTGCTAAATTAAGTGAGCTATATTTAGGGTTTGTTGAAATATGAAGATGATATTGAGATTTCTGTAGTTCTTTATTTGTTAAACTAACACATTCGCGCCAAAAAATAATAGCCACCAGAGAATTTATTACCTGATTGATGGTTTTCTCCATATTCTCTAGGCGTTATCTATGGCCATGATAAAGTAATAGAGAACACACTCCTTCCAATTACCAGACTGCATCCAAGCAAAGCTTGATCTAATGTTTCTACAATAGTAGTTTGACCAATAATATCACTACCGCCAGCAGATAATGCAACAGATTACGAATCAAGCAATATAAGTGAATTAACTAAATATAAATTAGTTAGTTTTATTGTTTTATCACATGGGTAGTTGAGCCTATATTTCCGGTATACGAAGTTTCAACAAAAATAGTGTGCGAATATTTTCCAGCATGATTATCTTTATTTGGTGTTAGTTATCAGACTATTTTAGTACAATTATATTCATGCTGATGAACCTATAGTATAATACTAAATTGGTTTAATTTTTATTCTTTAACATTCAAGTGGAAATAATCTATGCATCCAATACTAACTATTGCTATACGAGCAGCTCGCCAGGCAGGCAACTTTATTGCTAAAAGTTATGAAAAACCTGACTTTATCGAAATAATATCGAAAGGTCAAAATGATTTTATGACCAATATTGATAAAAAAGCAGAACAAATCATTATTGAAACCATTGAAAAATCTTATCCTGATCATACTCTTCTTACGGAAGAGAGTGGTAAAATACTTCGTAAAAATGAAGATATTCAGTGGGTTATTGATCCATTGGATGGAACAAATAATTTTACTAAACGCTTACCTCATTTTGCTGTCTCCATCGCAGTACGGATTAAAGACCGTACAGAAATCGCCGCTATTTATAATCCTATGCTTAATGAGCTATTTACTTCAGTACGTGGCCAAGGAGCACAATTAAACGGTTACCGGCTTCGTATTAAAAATAATAATGAATTAGAAGGGGCAATTATTGCCACCGGTTTTCCTTTTAAAGTGAAACAACATTCAGGTACATATATTAATATTATTACTAAATTATTTAAAAAATGTGCTGATTTTCGCCGCACTGGTTCAGCGGCTTTGGATTTAGCTTATGTTGCAGCTAGCCGCGTCGATGGCTTTTTTGAGATAGGCTTAAAACCATGGGATTTTATGGCTGGAGAACTATTAGTTCGTGAATCCGGCGGAATTATAACTGATTTCGTTGGCGGACATAATTATCTCATATCTGGGAATCTTCTGGCTGGTAGTCCACGGATAGTAAAAAAAATGGTCTCAGAAATCCAGACTGAATTAAGCGAACTATTAAAATGCTAATAAATATGATTAAATTGTGATATCAAATAGTTATATTTAGTTAATAATGTCTTAATTCTTACTTTATCATTATTAATTTATGGTAGTTGCCAAAATGGCAGTTATTTACCATAGATTTATTAAGTAAATAACCATTTAAATATTTTATTCTTACTTATCGGCCCTTATCTATCTTAAGGAGAGATTAAAACCCTTATTATTTTTTAGATAATAAAGGTGGAGATAACGATTGATTAGTTTTTCTTAATTTTAAGAAAAAATTTTTTTTGCATAGTTATAGTTGGTTAATATTTACCTTTTATTTAAATTAAATAAACAACTTTAGCTTTAAAATCTGCATTATTACATCAATTTAATGATATCGCTTTCCCCACTCGGTTGAAAATATTCCTAGAATAGCAATTAATATCATTAATCAAAAACCTAGTTTTGGTAAAAAGGTAAATGTTCATATACAAAATCCCCTATGATTGTTCATTACCACTAAATCATTCTCTAGCCAAAATAGAGAATAAAATGCTTTTAGCTGAATAATTTCACTTTCGTTGCTACTGTGTGGACTAATAAAAAGCATTGCCGAAAGATAATAAATAGTAAAAGTACCACTATGTAAAAGTGGCTAACTATCAGTACCGGTAAAGCAATAAAATTAGCCATTAATTCAAAACAATGACTACACAATTGGATGATAACAATCATAATCCACTTATATCTTCTAATAACGAAAAGAAGACGGATAAATGTAAATATAATCACTTCAGCAACAATACTTAAAAGCCATAACAGGCAAATAATTGTTTCAGTGATGCAGTTGTATTATCGATTTTATGATAAGTGGCTTTAAAGTAAAAAATTATGTTCTAATGACATTGTCAACAATATAATAATTATATTGACAAGTAATATATAAATAATTATTTTATATCCATTATTATTCGCAAGTAACCGATCAGAGAAACGATAATAATAAATGTAATCAAACCTAAAACCAAAAAATTTTCCATAATCAATATTAACTATTTTTACTGATCTATGGCTAATAGATCCAGCTAAAGATAGATGTCATCGGCAAAAACAGATTGAAAGCTAATATATTAAGATAATAACTATTAATCAATAGAAACTTACGATAAATATAACAGTAAAAATCAGCATTAAGTCAGAAAATAAACGCAAAGTGATAATGAGGTGATTAGTTTCTTTCAGTATAGGCGCGTTCATAAAATAACTAATAAAACGATCAGTAAAATTTGAAGCTAATAAAACAGCAATTATATTAGCCTCAAGTTCTTAAGAGCTTAGCTAAATTGTGATAAAAGCAAAAAATGCCATAAATAAAAAATAAATAAAATAAGCTAATATTAGACAATGTGTTGATGGAATAATCATTATTATATTCCTATTTTATTATTGATATAAAAAGTTAATGTCAATTAACAACTAAAATAGTCCGAAACGGATCATTAAATTTTAACTTATTTATATATAAATAGGAAAATTCTGGCAAATTGATAAGACTTTTTGTTTTACATTGTAGATCAGGCTTTCATCATTAATTTTCTCCAAAATATCACATATCCAATTAGCCAATTCAGCTGATTCTTTTTCTTTAAAACCACGACGAGTAATGGCGGGTGAACCAATACGAATACCTGAAGTAATAAATGAACTCTGAGGATCATTCGGTATACAATTTTTATTGACGGTAATATTAGCATGACCAAGCACAGAGGCTGCCTCCTTACCAGTGATCCCTTTATCTAGTAAATCTAATAAAAATAAATGGTTTTCTGTACTACTAGAAACAATTTTGTAACCACGCTTAATGAAGATTTTAACCATCATTTTTGCATTTTTAATAATTTGCAGTTGATAAGTTTTAAATTCAAGCTCCATCGCTTCTTTTAGCGCAACCGCTTTACCAGCAATAACATGCATTAATGGACCACCCTGAGCACCAGGGAATACGGCAGAATTTAGTTTTTTATAAAACGCTTCATCACCACCTTTAGCTAAAATTAAACCACCACGAGGTCCAGCTAAAGTTTTATGAGTAGTTGTTGTCACGACATGTGCATGGGGAATGGGATTAGGATAAACAGCAGCGGAGATCAAGCCGGCAACATGCGCCATATCAACAAATAAATAAGCAGCTATACTATCTGCAATTTGACGCATTTTAGCCCAGTCTATCACACCTGAATAAGCTGAAAAACCACCAACAATCATTTTAGGTTTATGCTTTTGTGCCTTACTGGCTATATCGTTATAATCAATTTTACCCTTTTCATCGATTCCATAAGGAACAATATTATAAAGTTTGCCAGAAAAATTAACGGGTGATCCATGGGTTAAATGTCCACCATGGGCCAAATTCATACCTAATACCGTATCACCTGGTTCTAATAAGGCCATATAAACAGCAGTGTTAGCTTGTGAACCTGAATGTGGCTGAACATTAGCAAAATCCGCATCAAATAAAGTTTTTGCGCGATCTATAGCGAGTTGTTCAATAATATCAACATATTCACAACCACCATAATAACGTTTACCAGGATAGCCTTCGGCATATTTATTCGTAAGTTGAGAACCTTGAGCCTGCATAACTCTTGGGCTGGTATAATTTTCTGAAGCAATTAACTCAATATGTTCTTCCTGACGTTTAATTTCATTTTTCATTGCCTGCCATAGTTCTTGATCATAATCTGCAATATTCATTTCACGCTTTAACATTTATTTCTCCTGGTTAACTACATTTTAAATTTTTATTCAACTAAATAGATACCACCATACAGTGTAAACTCTTTTAATTCACTGAAATAGTCCCAAATAAAAAATTGCCATAGAGTTATGCTTATTTCTGGTGCATGGTGTTTCGGATATGCTGGCCTCTATTATATTGATTAATTTTGTGGATGATTTCAACAATAGAGAGATGATATGCTATGAAAAGTCTATCTTACAGATATCTGTAAAACTAGATATTTATCCTGATCCCTTGCATAACTCATCCGTAATGGTGAGTTTCAGATAGTTGATGGATAGCACCATTGAGGGTAAGCTCTAAAGCATTCTGGAACAACATACTCAAGCTCGCCTTATCAAGTCGGATCTCATCAGTCATCCGTAACAGTTATTTGCCATAATGAATCATATGAACTATTATTGGCTATGTTAAGATTAAAGTACTTAAGATTAGGGAAAATTGTAGCGACAACGGAATACACCTCAACATTTCTTTTCTGCTGCCTTATTTGAAGCATTAAAAGGTTAAAGAGTTTCTAGCTTGGCTTGGGTGTATCCTTCTATCTTCCCCTTCCAGGGCGTATATTCCACCAGTGATTTTATAAATATCTGGATTTTTCTTGATGAAAGCAAATACTCTATTTTCAGTACTATTAGAAGACTGAATAGTAATGGCTTAAATAGTAAGAGGTAATGTCAGCTGCGTGATTTAAGTGATACCGCTAACATTTATTTCTAAGCCAATGACCATATACTACTGTTAGACAAACTAATTCACCTTTTACCTGCTAGTTAAATCAGCCTTTCTGTCTAATAGACGTAAGGAGGGTAGTTGTGCTCAAAGATGGTTATTGAGAGTCAGAAGCGCACTGGCTAAACTTATTAATAGGTTCTAAGCGGACTGGATTTAACCGTATTTCCTAGACTTGGTACGTATGGGGACAGGGCGCCATTAGTTTTTAAAATGGAATGGCAAAGATATTCCCTGGGACACAGGACAAATACTGTTTGTGGGTACATGAAATAGCTAATGTGTTGACAATTCACTTTCCAAAAGCATGAAACCAAAAGTTAATGCTGTAAATTTGATAGGAGATCTGTCTAATAGAGAGCTCTAATGCTACTAATAAATTCCTTGATGTTTTTATTGGCAAGATTTTCACTGTATCCTAAAGAGATAAAGAAGCTGAAAAAAGAACGAGAAGAACGGTTGGCATCCTATGACTTCCTTTGAGCTCACTGGGTATCAATAAGAGTGATAAATCTAGTTGAGTCGGATTTTGCGACAATAACCCTACGAATCTAACGCGTAAAGAACTGTATTTTATTAAAAATAACCTTTTTAATAGCATCTAATGTGCTCCAGTCTGCTTAGAAAATTTGTAACTGACTAAAGGAATTTAACTTGCTGACTTTAGCGATAAACAATATCTCATTTAAGGATGAATAATAGATTCACAAAGCATCAGAGTGTAACTTAGCCTAACCGACATACACTAGATTTTCTAATAATTCTTTATCATTTAAAACATCTTAATTACATCCTCTTTATATTTTTTCTAAAGATTGCCATTGGTAATAAATAAGTAAGTGTCTTTTTTTGTATTGTTTCAAGTAAATTGCTATCAATTTTATTGAACGCTCGATTAATATATCTATCTTCCATCTCACCAGATTGATTATATGTACCTTGTAAAGATTGGATAAGTTGTATTTTTGCTTTTTTTAAAATAGTTTCAGACTCAAAATTAAATTGATTAGTTTTTTTATTGTAGCATGACATTAACCAATTCCATCCACTTTTATTAAAAAGTGGTAATGGTGAATTCATTCCCTCTTGATAACCATCAAGAAGTTGTTGTAAATATACTTTTGATTGATATTTGTCTACCGGCTTAAAGCACCATTCACTGTTATTTTTTCCCCAATAATAACTTTCACCAGATTTAACAGTTAAACAAAAAATTAAATGTTCTATCCATAGTGATAAACCATTATTAATCGTTAAATTTGCAGGGCGATAACGAATGATGCCGTTTTTCTGAATATTTTGTAATTGTCCAGATAAACGAACATTCTTGAAGGGTTCAGTAAATAGTTTGTTAAAATATTCATGGCAATTTATCTTTATTTTATTAGCTAATGACTGAAGATCTTGGATCTGTTTTTCCCAATAAATTTGGCCAAAATATCCTGCTGGTAATCCACCCGTTGCTCGTAAAGTAATTAATAGCTCCTCTAGTGACTCTTCATAAATCATAGCATTAAGTAAACGTTTATTAAATTTATATCGTTGTAAATTATTTACAACAAAAGGCTCATTTTCTGGTAATTGTACTTTTTCATTAAAAAAATTAATTTTTAACCTTTTTTGAAAAAAAGCACAGATTGGATGTCTATAAAAATAGAGTAACTGCTCTAATAATATTTCATTCTCAGGCTCAATTATTGGTGTTAACGGTGTGCAGAACTTAGGCTGTAGATTACCTTGTTTTTTGGCTGCTAATAGCCATTCATTAGCATAACTTTGATGAAGACTATTAGGTAAATAATTCTCTGTAGCAAAAGGGACTCGCGTGTGTTTAATAACTAAATGTTCTTTTACTCTATTAGCACTAAGATCAACATTTAGATGTTCATCGCCCTCTAAACAAAAACTTTGGCTAATATAATCAACTAACTCATTTATTAAAACCGATGGATTATTTGCTTGATTGTCACTCATAGCATACCCAATATAGCTAAGATAAAATAATTGAGAAGCAGAATTTAAAGTCTCTAAAAATAGATAACGATCATCATCTCGACGCTTTCTGTCACCAAGTTGTGGTTGTTCAACCATTAAATCAAACCACAATGGAGGTATTGAACATGGATATGTCCGATCGTTCATACCTAATAAACACACAACCTTAAAAGGAATAGAACGCATAGGCATTAGAATACAAAAATTAATTTCACCAGTAAGAAAACGTTGATTAATTTTTTTATCATCAAAACATGTTGCTAACTCATCACGAATAAGCGATACAGGAACTAGCTCTTCATATTTTTCAACTAGCCCAGTCTCAATGGTTTTTTGCCATTGCTGAAGTATAAATACGAATATTGGTTGAATTTTTTCATCAGTTTTAAAAAAAGCATCTAAAAGACATTTACATAATGGTAACCATTCTAACAATTTTCGTTCCTGATTAAGTTTACTTCTCCAGTCAGCCAATGAATCAATAAATTCGGCAAGTTTCCCGGCTAATTTAGCATATAATCCTGTACATTCATCATAAGGTAAAATTTTATTCCATATTCCTACTTGACTATCCATTACATAACCAAGCAGCATTCTATTTAAACCAAAAGCCCAGGTATTTTGTCCTGTTGCTGGCAACTCCAGCATAGAAAGATTTTCATCATCAAGCCCCCAACATATACCTGATTCGTTAATCCATCGACGTAATAAAAGTAATTCATTTTCGTAGATAGAAAATCGCCGAGCCAAGCTAGGCACTTCTAACAAAGCCAATACTTGCTCTGTAGTGAAACGACTTTGTGGTAAATCAAGTAATGAAATGAAAGCCCGTAAAATAGGATGAACTTGTTTGGCTTTTCGATCTGAAATAGAAAAAGGAAGCCGACGTTCAGGCGACATATGACTAAACACCGCTTGTATATAAGGTGCATAACTATCTATATCAGTCACCATTACAATTATATCTTTTGGTTTTAAATTTAGATCTTCTTCAAATAGACGCAATAAATAATCTTGCAATACTTCGACTTCACGTTGTAAGCTATGACATGAATGAAATGTTAAGGATTTATCTTGTTTGTTTAATTTCCTTTTTGAAAAACTATTATTATAACTAGCTTTGGTTAAACCAAGTTGAGAATGATTTTCTAAATCTAGAATATCTTTCTGAACTTGGTGTAATAAACAATCGCGTGGTAAATCTATAAAAGCAGCAATTTCATTAGATTCCTCCAACTGAGACAAAAAGTAGAGGTTATCACGGCCTAATTTGCCCCAAGAAGCTAATAATGGATTAGTTAAAAATTGTTCACCTTGTTGATTAAATAAGGTATTAGGTGAACATTCCCCATTGAAATGTGCAATTTCATGTTGATCTTGATAATTTTTTAATTTAAGCTGTTTAAGTCTTGTAAAAGAAGTATAGCTTTGAACATTCGACCAATAATAACGACATGGATTAGTAAACATTAAATGAATATCTATATGCTTCCCAAGAGCATTTAATACCTGCAAATAAACTGGGGGTAATGCAGAAATACCACAGATAAATACACGCTTTGGTAATCTAATATGTAAAGGCAGATTAATTTGTAAACTTTGTATAAATTTCTGATAAAGATTTGCAAAATGCCATTTAGGTTGATTAATCTTTTCCGTATACTCTTCCAACGCTAACCAAAGACATTTTTGCCATTGCTGATTATCACTTATCCCTTCAATTAATTCTTTTTTGTGCCAAATTTCTAACCATTGCGGACGGTAAATTAAATATTTCTCAAATAGATCTGCAATGCGATCTGATAATTGATATAATTTACGCTTATCAAGATCTTCATTAAGATATCGTTTAAGAAATTTAAATTTAGGTTCGTGTAGCACGAAAGGCAAAATTGTCATTAATTTCCAAGTCATTGCCCTTTTGGTAAAAGCACTTTCTTGTGGAATGTTAGGTAAAATCCGAGTAAACATGCTCCAAATAAAAGTTGAAGGTAGCGGAAAAGAAATATTAGCAGCAATTCCAATACTTTGCGCAAGATTAATTTGTAGCCATTTCGACATACCTTGGTTTTGAACCAAAATAATTTCTTGTGCAAAAACATGGGTCAAGGGATTATTTTTGATCAAACTAGAAATAATTTCTTTATGAATATTTAATTGATTAGAATAATAAATTTGTAGCATAAGCTTTTCTGACGAAAAGAACCTTCATCTTGAGGCAGATATTAATTAGTTATAATGGATGTTAAATATAACAAATATCTACTTGCAATTATCTATAATATTCATGTTTTTATAATAAAAAATTTCGGACATATAATTTGTTTTATCCGTATTGATAGAATCAATACCTTTTATCGCTTCTTCACTTTTAAAAAAAAGTATGAATCAAAGGAAATTTCTGTATTTTTTAGGCTTGTTGGTAAATGTTGTTAGTAGAAATTATTTTACTATATAAAAAATTTTGCTACAGCAGTTGCCATGAAAAAGAAAACAGTGATACAATCAAAGAGACTTTTTCCTCATCTCCCTACCAACATAAAGCTGCATCTCATTAGTTAGCTCGATAATAATTTGTTAGATGATCTCGATTCATGCATTGAAGCAACTTATTCTACTTTATCTTCTCTATATTATCACAGTGAACATGTTATCTGCTTTTGGATATTCATTATGGTTGCAACGATTTTAATTCAAAAATCTACAATTTTAAAAAAATATTTAATAATTTTATTTTAAGTCCTCTAACGAGATTAGATTTTAAAAATAAATAGTTTAATTATCTGCAATGTATCTTGGATAGATTACTTTACGGGGAAGTTAGAAAAACAAATAGAAATTGATTTAAAAATAGAGTTTAGATAGCGTTACTGCCTCCTTGATTCAGCATAGACAGGAAATATAATGCACTAAGTTGTATTATTGAAATGGACGAAACATTTTCTATGAATCCTTTAAAGAGAATTGTTATATCACACATAGAAAAAATAGAAAATGTGGAAGAATAGGATGTAAAAGGAAAGAATAAATCGCTGTCTTAATCGATCAAATTGATAGTGTCATGCGAGCAATGATATTTTTGAAAACTTTAATGCAGAGTATGTCAGCCGTTTTCTTGAGTTAATCACATCAATAAAGCTATCCTTTATTCAGATGAAGTTAAAGAATATGGAAAACGCTTTTCCAATTAATATAAAATTAGTCATAATTGTATAGTAAAATTATATAATTAGAGAGTTGTTGGTAATGAGTTCTATATTAAAAATATGGACAGCTATATCAGATGCTTATAAGGATAGTTGAACAGTTTCCATGATATGGGGGTTCGTTTATTTACCAAATTATCTGTCCTGGATAAAATTGTTTGAAATCACAACAATTGAAATACAGTCGTGGCTAAAATTCCTTTGTAAATGAAAGCAATAATCTTTTTAAAATAGTTGTATATTTAGTGCTTATCTATTCCTACCAGCATTTAATTACTCATAAATGCACTCATTCAAAACTAGAATAATGATAGAAATTCTTCTGATTAATTGCTAAAATGTACAGTAGTTGGTAATGCAGATTTTCTTTTATTTAGCTGTTACTTCTAAGAAGATAGTATAATTTTTTATATTTCAGGTTTAACTTTCAATTAATCTATCATATACTGCAATGGGTTTTACTACCAAATACTGAATTAGCTAATTCCTGATTGTACATTAAAATATATTGATAAAAAGTAATCTCAAGTTTTTATAATAATTGAAATTATGACTTTGCAGCCCATCTTCTATTGGATCATTAAATGAGATAGCATATACCATGTTATTAAAAAATCTACTGTATGACGATTAAGATCCAATTTGATGCTTAATAAATCTGGTCTATATCCTTAAATTAGGTGTTATTTACTACAAAAGGTCACAGGAACTTAACATTTCATTAGCAGATTTTATCTGTTCTGAACAGACTGGAGTAGCTTAAATAGCATTTCAAGGGTTAGATTTCTCGAATGACAATGATTCGAGCATTATCTTCGTATCCTCCCTGTCATAAAAGCTGATTTAATTGGATTGATAGTTTTTATTAATTCCCAGTGCGTTGAGATAGGACGCATAGAATGCCACCGTTCTTCTCGCTCTTTCTCCAGATTTTTCATCGCTGCAGGATACTTCGCTAAAATTTTGCTCACAAATCATCAAAGGGTTTATTATCGGCATCACAAATCTCTTGCTATCTAAATCTTCCGCAGATTACCCTTACTTCAATTGCATGCCATTGGGCAGTGAAGCCACAGTGCATTAGTTATTTTGTGTAGCTAATGACGTTGGTGCCATATGTCCAGAAATATTCTTTCCGTTGCATTCTAAAAAATCAAGAGCATCATTTCCCATAGTAGTCATGGATATATGGTTAAGACTCTCTCTCATAAGCCATTGAAAAGTTATCCTAAGTTCGTTTCTGATTTTTTGATAACCATTTTCGACTGCAATGAACTCCTTATATCCATGTTGTGGGAGTTTCTCAGCAGATTTTTACCAGCAGTAAAGGCGATTAGGTTGTTTCTGATCAGGACGCCATATGCCACAATTATCATCGGCCAAGAAATAAACGTGGTCTGTATCACTTGAATCATGCTGTCACCAATGCCTATCCTCTTCAAGGCATTGCTATTTCAGTCTGCTAATAGCACTAGCATATAGACAATGTGCTTTCATCAAAAAAGCTTAAAGCTTCGTGAAAATAACCTGTGGTATGTGCCTCGTAGATACAGTTATAAGAGTAACTCTTCATCGCTTTTCATGCTTTTAGACAAGAGGGAGTGGAGTAACGAGTTGTTAAACCATATTTCGTTGCTGCTGTAATCGATAAACCTTTAGACACTTTAATCTAAAGATCGTCAATAGCAGTTTATATGGTTCGTTATGGCAAATAACCATTACGGTCGACGGCATGGTCTTTCGTTAACAAGGCGACGTTGAGTATGTTGAGCAATATGGCTCGATCTTCGCTTCAGCAGAAGATAGCTATCAGCTTCCTCTATATATTATAAATGAGTTTATGCAAAGGATTAAAGGTAATATCTAATTTTGTGGATACCTGTAGTTTAGATTTTTTTATGGCATATCATTTCTCTGTTGTTGAAATCATTCACAAAATCAATCATAAAGGTACTAGTACTTTCTTTGAAACCCATAACTAGAAATGAGTATGATTCCTGATGTTAAATATAGGTGCATTAAGGGCAATGACGAAAGTATGGTTCATGATAAATTCATAATTTATAGGGAACTAGGAATAATTTCTGTCTCTTTCGCAATCTAGATAAACATAAAAATAAATTTACGCCGATAGACTTGAAGAACGCAAACAGTATGACGATTTTTATTTATCTAGAAAATGTCTAGAGACTAATTTACCACATATATTACTTCGCCCAATTAAACTACTTTTCACCATTGATAACGACTCGAATAAATTTCTTAAAAATACCTTGAAAGTGTCAACTTGAGGGTACGCATCTATTTGTAGAGCAAGTGCTTGTCTGTAGCACTTGTGTCATTGGGATGTCTAGTTGAATAATTACTGCTGTGATTTTCTTAAATGTTCCTCACAGTCATTTTTTTTGCTAAAGCTGTAAATTAAAATCCTGGAGCTCATATGGCGTCAAAGATACTGAACAGTGGTTAGCGCATAGCAGATTCTTATTTTATCAAGTGCGACTGGCAAACATTATTTTCCCTATGCCCATCTTCTTTAGACATTTTCAACAATAATTGGCTTGTGTGATCAAACGCTCTATTTCGAACCATCAATCGAACTTATGCCACAGTGAGACGCAACAGAATATAGAAATTAGTATCTTCTGTGCCTTGCATACTTATGGTTGACAACTCAATCAATATTCGCATGTTCATCGTTCCGTTACTCGTAGCAATCTGGATATTAAACATGCTGCATGAGATGATCTATTCTTCAAAAAAAATCGGTTAAAGAAATCTGACAGCCTGCTGTCATCCGCCTTCTACGTCACAGTTATGATCTGATAAACCCACACTGTTTTCCTGGTCTGTGGGGTATATCAGTGCTAGGAATATCCAGTAGTAGCGTTCTTGAAAGCATAGTATACGGACTTTATTAAAAAAGTGCATTTCGCTAAAAAGACGAAAGGGGCGTGCAGCGTGAAATACCTATAGCGCTATCCTTACACCAACTAATATCCGCATTAAAATTAGGTACGGCATTAATCTAATGGAAAGTGGTTATACATTATTACGATCACTATCCGGCTAAGTGTAGTGCTAGTAGCAAATTCTATAACGTAAGAAGAGGTGGTTTGGGCTATATTATTTATATTTCGGTGAGATATTTTAAAATGATGTGTGACTATTATTCCCTATCAAATAGAAAATGAAGCACACTATTATCGAATATGCATAAAGCCCTGGAGGTAACCAGCTCGCAAAAAACCATAAAAACCGGGATGGTTTATCGTTCTGATAAATAGATTTCTGTTCACAGATCCAGTATAAATTTATGCTGTGTAGTAATATGTTACTTTTACCCCGCTCAGCTTGGGGCAAACAGATAACGGAATTCTTGTCAAAAAGAATGGATAAAATAAAAAAACAATAGTTATAAGTCTAACTATTCATAATTAATGTCACTAAAATTAGTGTTTTAGATCAAAGAATACACACTTCAATAAAATTTTTACTTACATAAATTCATAAACTGATTTTATCTGCTTTAAAAGTAAGGGGATGGTTTTTAGTATCTCTTAAAGAGAGATTTAATTTGCTAATCATAAACACTATGAAAAAAGTCGTCATGCTTTTTCATCAAAATCGAATAGAGTTAATTAAGATAAAAGTTTTATTTAGAAGACATAATATTCAGTATATTAAATACAATTAATTACTCTCTTGAAGAGAGAATTCAGTCAAAATTATTGATACATTAAGATTTAACTCATTAAATATTTAATAATTTAAAATTAGCTGAAAAACGCTCATTTATTACTTTAACATTATTTTAATAATTATTAGATCCGATTAATTTTCAATTATGGTGATGCTAGTTTATTTGAGTTATGCTCATTTCTGGTGTATAGAGTTTCGGGGATGCTGGGATATATCGTGCTAATTAATTTCATGGATGATTTTAACATCAAAGAGATGATATGTCATGAAAAGTCTACCTGAGGTATCTGCGAAACTAGATATATCTCTAATTCCTTATATGAACTCATATATAAGGGCTTAAGAGTAGATATAAGTCATCGTTCTTTTATGGGTGTGGTGAGATCGAATCCATGCTGCGATAACATCCTCAACGCTGCCATTGCCATCATCCGTAAGGATCTGTACTCCAAAAAAAACTATATAGACTAATATTGCGATGTTTATATTTAAAGTGCCTAAGATCAAAGATTATAGATACAACGAAATATGCTTCAGTAGCTCGTTGTTACTGTCTTATCTGACATGTGCAAAAGCGTCAGAGAGTTGTTACCATAGCTGTATACTTGTAAGGATATCTCCGCCTCTGGTTTTTATAAAGCTATAGGCGATTTTGTGAAAAGAACATGCTCTCTCTGGAGAGCCCTTATCAGAAAATTAAAAGAGCAATAGCTTGAAGAGTATAGGCAATGGTAGCTTTCTGATTTAAGCGATATGTACTACCTTTATTTTTAGGTAATCGCTATGTAGTCCTATCAGGTAAGCTGATCACTTTTACCTTCTGTTCATTATCGGTATCACTGCGCATGAATATAATGAGCTCATTTATAATCGAAAAATGCTTATCGAGAGTCAGAATCAAACTGAACTTAATTTCTAATGTCCTTATAAGAGCGGTAGACTTAATCATATTTCCAAACTTGCTACTGGAACCGATGCTTTTGCTTTTTTGAATTCAATGGCAAAGATATTCTTGGATATGTGTCACCAATGTATTAGCTACACAAAATAACTAATGCACTGTGGCTTCACTTCCTAAAGGCATGTAACCTAAGTAAAGGGGTAAGCCTTTGGAGCTTTGGTTAGAAGAGAGTTGTGATGCTGCTAATAAATTCCTTAATATTTTATTAGTAAGGTTTTTAGCGTATATCTTTAAGTGATGAGGAAGTTGGAGAAAAAAACGAGAAAAACTGCTGACATTCTATGCCTTCCTGTCAGCACACTGAGCCGTCTATTAATAATAACTAATCCGATAAAATCATCTTTTAAGCAGTGAAGCCACGAAGCTGATATTTGAAGCACTATGGTTCGTGAGAAAAACAATTTTTTCAATGCTATTGAAGCTGCTCTCATCTGCTCAGAAAAGCTAGAGTAAGCTGCTAAGGAGGAGTTTACCTGCAACTTTTGTGATAAACAACATTTAATTTAATAATGAAGAGCAGATTCACGAAGCCTTAACGCAGAGCCTAACCTGACAGGCATATACCATATTTGCTAATAACTAATTTATTTGTTTATTTGCAAGAAAATCGACTATATTGAAGTATTTATGAGATAAATATGTATAAAACCGATGAGTTAAGAACTAAACCTATCGATACCCTTATTACCCCTAAAGCACTGGAAGATGAATTTCCTTTATCAAAAGAAATTATTGAAAATGTGACAGCATCGAGAAAAACGATTGAATCAATTTTAATTGGACAAGATCACCGACTATTGGTGATCATTGGCCCCTGTTCTGTACATGACACCAAAGCGGTACTTGAATACGCCAAAATGCTGGTTAAGCAAAGAGTTGAATATCAAGATTATCTTGAAATAGTGATGCGTACATATTTTGAAAAACCACGTACAGTGGTTGGTTGGAAAGGTTTAATTTCCGATCCTGATCTAAACAATTCCTGCCAAGTTAATAAAGGTCTACGATTAGCTCGTGAGCTACTAACTAAGATTAACCAACTCGGGCTACCAACGGCAACCGAATTTTTAGATATGATAACCGGTCAGTATGTAGCCGATCTTATTAGCTGGGGAGCTGTCGGTGCCAGAACAACAGAGAGCCAAATCCATCGACAAATGGCATCAGCACTTTCATGTCCGGTTGGTTTTAAAAATGGCACTGACGGGAACATTAATATTGCTATAGATGCTATTCGTGCAGCACGTACCAGTCATCCATTTTTATCACCTGATAAAAATGGTAAAATGACTATTTATCAAACAACAGGTAATCCTTATGCCCATATTATTATGAGAGGAGGAAAACAGACTAATTATAGCGCTGAAGATATTGGAGTTGTCTGTCGTCAATTACGTCAATTGGGATTACCTGAGCAATTGATTATCGACTTTAGCCATGGTAATTGCCAAAAAATTTATCAACGCCAAATAGATGTTGCTAAAAATATTGCCAAACAATTGCAAAAAGGTTCGAGGGTTATCGCCGGCATTATGGCAGAAAGTTTTTTAATAGAAGGTGCTCAAAAAGTTATTGCTGGCAAGCCTCTTACCTATGGTCAGTCTATTACCGATCCTTGCATAGGTTGGAAAGATACTGAACAGTTATTAACTATACTGGTTAAAGCGGTAAAATATCGGTTTTGATCATAATAAAAGAAGAATTTTTAGCCATAATTAAATTCATTATCAGATAAAATTCTTATTTACCAATAGATCATTTATCTTATTTGATTTACTTAATTTTATTATTAATATCAAATGCATCACCATCAGAGCTATTTTTATCCTATACACTTGTGTAGGTTTTATTAATTGGTTATATATTAATAATAGTATTTACTATATTGTTTAATAATTAAAAATTTAATTAAATTTTCTATCAAACTTAGCAACAAAATTATATTCATAATACCCTTCCTATCCTAGGAAGGGAGTTTAGATGAAAAAATTTCTTATCATCGCTAAAATAATAAAACTGAGTTAGCTATATTGTTCGCACTGACAGATCGATATGAATTAATTCCTACTGTAACAAGAGATAGATAAAATTATAACGCTATAAAAATTATGGAAAGTTTTTCCAAATTTGATATGGCAGGGGACCCTGGTGATAAACAACATCTAATTAAGTATTGATAACGTATTCACGAAGTATCGAAGTAAAATGTAGTCTGACTACTGTCAGATACCAAGTTTTCTAATAACTCAACAAAAATAGAAACTCAGATATTATAGAATAAATTAATTACTGATTTAGATTTCTGTTATTCACAAGTACAGAGATTTTTATATTATGGTAATATAAAATATATGAGTCAATTTTATTGATTAATTATTTGGATAATTATTTAAAATAGTTGGTATTATAATTATTATTATAATTTTTTATTTATTAATTTTATATATAGTAAATAACTAAAAAATTAACAATAAGATATTATATTAAATATGTAATTAATTAAGCATTTTTTCTATTGTTGTTTAAATATTATACTAATAATATCATTATTAAATATGATTGCATTTATCAGTTAACAGGAAAAAAATGATAATTCCAATGGCAGAAAGACAACCACATAAAATGCTATTACATGGTGATAGCCGTATTGATAATTATTATTGGCTACGTGATGATACGAGAAAAAATAAAAAAATTATCAAATATTTGACTGAAGAAAACCAATATACCAATACGGTATTAAAATCTGGCATTGTATTAAGGGAGAAATTATTTGACGAGATGGTCCATCGTATGGAACAGCGAGATCAATCGGTACCTTATATTTATAATGGTTATATCTATTGTATCCTTTATGAAGAAGATAAAAATTATCCTATTTATCAACGTAAACGTGTTAATCAAGATACTGATTGGCAGATACTAGTTGATGGTAATGAGCGTGCTAAGGGACATCAATTTTATATATTGTATGGCATTGCTGTTTCTGAAGATAATAATTGTTTAGCAATTGCTGAAGATTTTCAAGGACGTCGTCAATTTGAAATTTCATTTAGACAGTTAGCTGGTAAAAAATGGCAGAATGCAGTAATTAAAAATACTTCTGGTAATATTATATGGACTAATGATAGTCAAAAACTCTATTATATTCGTAATCATCCACAAACACTATTATCTTATCAAGTATATTGTCATCAATATGGAAAAGAGGGTATTAAAGATTATAAAGTTTATCAGGAGAATGATGATCGATTTTACTTAAGTATGACAAAAAGTAGCTCAAAAATGTATATTCTGCTATCGATTACTAGTATAGCAACATCTGAATATCGATTAATTGATGCTAATAATCCCACAGAAGAACTTAAAGTATTTTCATCACGTCAAACTGGACGTGAATACGACTTAGACCATTTTCGTGATAATTTCTATATTCGTTCTAATCATCAATTAGAGCAATTTGGTTTATATGCTACTCAATCAATTGATGAGCCATGGAAAACAATTATTACTCCAAATAAAGATATTGACTTAGAAAACTTTGTTTTTTTTAACCGTTGGTTAGTTGTTGAAGAGCGTCATAATGGATTAATTAATATTCGACAGATAGATTGGCAGACAAAACAAGAAAGATTGGTTCAATTTGATGAATCAGCATATAGTGCGTGGATTGATCATAATCCAGAACCTAATAGCGAGACTTTACGTTATGGCTATTCCTCACTAACTACACCAATATCTGTTATGCAGATAAATATGCGAACTGGGGAACGTGAATTGCTAAAACAACAACAAATTAATGGATTTGATAAGTCACTTTATACCAGTGAACGTATTTGGATTAACGTAAAATTTGGGACAAAAGTGCCAGTTTCGTTGGTATATCGTAAAGATTTATGGCAAAAAAGCAAAAATCCAATTTTGATTTATGGTTATGGTGCTTATGGTATCAATATGGATCCAGTTTTTAGTTCATCTTGCTTGAGTTTATTAGATAGAGGTTTTGTCTATGCAATAGTGCATGTTCGTGGTGGAGGTGATTTAGGTAAAGCTTGGTATCAACAAGGTAAGCTTGAAAATAAAGCCAATAGTTTTAGTGATTTTATTGATGCAACTAAGATATTGATTGAAAAGGGCTATGCTGATTCAAAACGAGTATATGCGATGGGTGGCAGTGCTGGTGGTTTATTAATGGCGGTGGTAATTAATCAGGTACCGGAGCTTTATCGAGGAGTAGTTGCTAAAGTCCCTTTTGTCGATGTTCTAACGACAATGCTTGATCCCTCTATCCCATTAACAACTGGAGAGTATGATGAATGGGGTGATCCTGCTGAACAAGCTGTTTATTTTCGAATAAAATCTTATAGCCCCTATGATAATGTTAAATATCAACGTTACCCAAATTTATTAGTTACGACCGGCTTATATGATTCACAAGTCCAATATTGGGAGGCGGCTAAATGGGTGGCTAAATTAAGGCAGTATAAAATTGGTAATACTCTCTTATTGTTAAAGACAAATATGAAAGCAGGTCATGGTGGTAAATCTGGCCGTTTTAACCGTTTAAAAGATACCGCATTAGAATATGCTTTTATTTTGATGCTAGATAATAATAAAAAATATTTCCCTAATTTTGATGTTTAATAAATTTTATTTAGCCTTAGATAATACATTATTATAAGATTAATAAATCTACTTTTATAAGTAGAAATTTGTTTGAATTAAGCAATTTTATTAATTGATAAGATTTTACTTTCAAGCCATCCGTCTTGTAATCGAGTTTTTAACTTTTCTCCAATATGTATTTGTTGTGTTTTGGTTAAAAGCTGTCCATTAGATGTTTCGCTAATGCTATAACCGCGCGCTAATGTTGATAATGGACTTACTGCTTCAAGGCGAGAGCAGTTGACACTAAATTTTTCATGATATTGGCTTAGTATTTGAGCAATTGATTGGTTTAATTGAAATTGTTGCTGAATATAGCGTTGGCGACAATTTTGTAGTTGTGGACGCGGATCACATAGTATTAAATGTTGTTCAATATTATGTTGCTGACGATTAGTTTTCTGTAAATATTCTTGTGTGGTGGTAACAAGCTTTTGTTGTAGTTTGATTAGATCATTTTGTTGGCGCGTTATCCGCCATTCAGGATGTTGTTGCTGTAATTTATTTTGTAATTGACTAAAAACACCTAGTTTGCACGCCAGAAAATAGTCAATCGCCATTTCTAATCTCTGTTTCTGTTCAAGTAATTGACGAAGTAACTCTTGTTGGTTACGACTTACTAATTCTGCCGCAGCTGAGGGTGTTGGGGCTCGTAAATCAGCTACAAAATCGGCAATAGTAAAATCGGTTTCATGCCCAATCGCAGCAATAATTGGTAATTGACTAGCAAAAATTGCTCTAGCAACCTTTTCATCGTTAAAAGCCAATAAATCTTCTAATGAACCACCCCCTCGCCCAACAATGAGTACGTCACATTCTTGACGGTGATTGGCCAACTCAATAGCACGAATAATTTGTCGTGGAGCATCTCCTCCTTGTACAGAGGAGGGATAAATAATGATAGGTAATAAAGGATCGCGGCGTTTTAATATATTTAAAATATCATATAATGCGGCACCTGTTGCTGATGTAATGACACCTAAGCGTTTGGCTGGCATGGGTAATGCTTGTTTATAATGTTGCGCAAACAATCCTTCAACTAAAAGTTTTTGTTTTAATATTTCAAATTGTTGTTGTAATAGTCCGTCACCCGTAAGTTGTATATATTCAATAATTAATTGGTATTCCCCCCTTGGTTCGTACAAGGAAACAATTGCTAGAACTAATACTTGTTGACCATTTTGTGGTTGAAAATTAATTTGTATATTTTTGCCACGAAACATCACAGATCGTAGCTGTGATCTTTCATCTTTTAAAGTTAAATACCAGTGCCCTGAAGCCGGTTGAGAAAAATTAGAAATTTCTGCATTAAGCCAAATTCTTCCAATTTGAAGTTCAAGTAATTTCCGAATTGATTGATTAAGTTGGCTAACAGAATAAATTCTGTTGTTTTCTGAAATTAACATCTTAAGTTAGTAATACCTTAAAATAAAATTAATGAATAAATATTATCATCGATTATTTCTAACCTATAGAAATAGAATTAAAAACGACTACAAGTTATTATTTTATTCATGTTGTTTAATTTTAGTGCTATTCATTGGTACAGTAATGTTTTATCATCTTCAATATATTTAATATAATTGATAATAAATTCTGTTTTTAGCCAAAACAAGACTTCACATTTACTATCTTTTAATAAATCGGAATATTAGTAGTGGCTAGAGATTCAGTATAATGAATTTTATCATTAAGTTAATGATAAAATATTTTAAGGATATATATCAATACTATCTTGCTTTTTAGTGGCACAAAATAACCAAGATTCTGTATATTGTGCTATTTACTTTTAAATACATAATGTCTAAAATTTTTCACTTTACCTCGATAAAATATTGTGAACAAATTTATTATGATGATTAGTAAATATAACTAATCGCGTTAACGATTGCATTAATTATTTAAATAAAGGATGATGATTAAATTAGTACCTAGTTTTATTATTTTATTTAAATAAACATAGCTGCTATGTTGATAATTGAGAATAGTATATAATTAATAAAACTATATTTTTTATAGTCACCCATAATTGATTTTTATTAATTTATTTTTCTGATCTAAAATTAATTTTTATATTTATTTTTAATATGATATAGAGTAAATTCAGGAGTTAATATCTATTTTTCAATAGGAGAAAACGAAAAGAGCCTCTTTGTGTATTTGATGAGTTATGCTTATTTATTGAGTATGTGGGGATTTCGGAGATACTAGCGTATCCTGCTAATTCATTTCATGAATGACTTCAATAATATAGAGATATATACCATGAAAATCTACCACCCTTACAGATATCGATAAAACTAGATATTATCTCTGATTCTTTTGCATGATTAACTCATTATAATGGCGTCAGGAAGCTGACAGACACCAACTGTTAAGACTGATTTAAAGTCATAGCTGCAACAATATGCTGAATGTAACTTATTGATGGATTATGTGTCATCCATAACGGTTATTTGACGCAACGAATCAAATAGGCTGATATTATCAATATTGAAATTAAAGTGCCGAAGGTTAGGGATCGCGTTAGCAACGGAATATACTTCAACAGCTCATTATTACTGCCTTGTTTAAGGCGTGCAAAAATGTTGAAGAGTTACTACCATGGTGGCCTGTATATATGAAGCATTATCCACCGGTGATTTTCACTAAGCATTTGAGCGTTTTTTAGTGAAAACACATGATCTTCCAGCAGGAAACCATAAACAGACTGAAACACCGATTCTTTAAAGAGTACAGGAATATAGTTCTTACGTGATTTAAGCGATACGCGTTATGTTTATTTTTTGGTTGAAGGTATAATTTGTTCTGTTAGGGTAAGCTGATCGCCTTTGTCTACTGCTCATTATCGGCGACGCTGTATGGATTGGTAATGAGAGCTACCTGCAGTCAAGTATGCTTATTAAGAGTTAGAAGAAAACTGACCTGAATTTCTCAATGGCTAAAAAGCGCGGGGCTTAATTGTATTCTTAATATTAGATAGAGGATTTGCTTTTTGTTTTTAGAATGTAATAGTAAAGATATTACCATACATATACTACAAATGCTGTTAGTACATAAAACAACTAATGTATTGGTTTCACTGGCTAAAAGTATGCAATCGAAAGTTAATAGTAAGTTGCGCTAGGGGAGGGGTCGGCTCAGATAGCTGTGATGCCGCTAATAAATGCCTTGATGTTTTTATTAGTAAAGTTATCAGAATAACTATTCCTACGGTGATGAAGAAGTTGAAAAAAGATAGAGAAGAACGGTTAGCACTCTATAACTTCCCGTCAGCGCACTGGACATCAATAAAAGTGACGAATACTATTGAATCAGCTTTTGTGATAGTAAAATTATGAAGCTAATGCTCGAAGCACAGTGCTTCGCGAAAAAAAACTTTCAATGGTATTTAAGCTGCTACAGTATTCTTAAAAACTGGAACTGACTAAAGGAATTTAATTTGCTAACTCTTCTGATAAACAGTATCCCATTTAAGGATAAGAAAACAGATGAATAAATAGCATCAGAGTATAGC
The DNA here is from genome assembly GCA_046530735.1 of Arsenophonus sp. Taxonomy (GTDB): domain Bacteria; phylum Pseudomonadota; class Gammaproteobacteria; order Enterobacterales; family Enterobacteriaceae; genus Arsenophonus. The sequence goes on along the minus strand of JBHEQV010000008.1, from coordinate 50,918 downwards.
GTAGACCAATTGCTTATATAGTAAGATTTGCTAATAACTCAATTGAGCCTGATGGTTATTTAGTAGCAGAATCAGGCCTACTTTTACCTGAATTTATAGCAATAAAAAAGATGGGGAAAACCATTATCTATTAGTTGATAATGGTTTAATAAAACAATACGTCCTACTATGTAGGGTTGTTATCATTATCATTATATTTCTATATTGAGAGCGGATAGTTGTAATTTTACTGATGGAAATTATCTAAATACTAGTTTCTGATTTCTATGTAAATCTGGTGATTTTTTTACCCAGATAAAATTAGCGCTGTTGTTCCTCGCTTATTACTTGAAATTTATATCTTGGAGATTGTTTAATCTTTTATAATATACTGGCACGTATGGTGCAATGTCTTCTAACTATAATAGTTGATTGTTAATTGCTAAGGTAATATATTTAGACGAAAAACTAAAATTAATTCGTCTATATGAATATTGGAATAATTATTAGTATTGGAAATGTATTTGTAAATAGTGATTAGATGTCACTTCTGGAAGATGGTATGATATTATTAATAATATAACTTTACCTTTAAAGCAGTTTATCATAGACTTCAATGGAGTTTTATTACTCAATACTGATTGAGTAGTTCTTGGTTATACAGCTAAATATATTAATGCAGAGTGACTTTAAGTTTCTAACTAGAATTAATTTGATAGTGATTCACTAAACTAAGTCAGTGTTCTATATCAAGCTTTGTATATAAATAGTCGAATTACTGTTTTCGGTGGCTAAAGGTTTTTATAGACCAAAAAGTTGCTGTAAATTTTTTGCCATTATCCATAAGTATTCAATAGATACCTATAGACAATGCCATGATTAAAAGATCACATAAGAAGCATCGAGTATCAACCGAGGTCTTGCCTTTAAAAAAAAAGATAAAACAACTACATTAGTAAAAGTTATTATTTTGTGCACAGAGAAATTTATAGCAACTTTTGTATTTTAGTTCTTCTGAATTTAAGCAATATTTTCAAGATCAGATGATTGGATAAATAAAATGACCCTATAATATAGAATATATTATAGTATCCTTTTAATCAGTTAAAATAACTGATCATATTTAAAATATGAAATTCCTTACCAATAATTTTATAGTTATCTAACTTCATTAGATGATTCTGACTAATTTCATGTTCGATAGAAATTATTTCGTACCATTTTTCTTCATCTGAGCTAAGGATGAACTCTTTATCGATGATCGACTCAAAATAACGGCTAACATACTTTATATTAAACTCTTTAAGAATCTGATTCCTAACATGATCCTCTTAATCTCGAGCGATTAAGATTACGATTCGTTTTTTCCTTTTATCTCTTCCTCTCCCGCATTTTTTACCTTTTCTATATGTTAGATATAACAATTCTCTTTAAAGAATTAAAGGAAAATCTTTCATTAATTTCAACAAATACCACTTAGTTAATTTAAGTTGGTTGTCCTCACTGAAGCAAGGAAGCAAGAACGCCTCATCTAAACGCTGATTTCAAATCAATTCCTGTTTATTTCGTTAACTTTCGTAAAGTTAACCTATTCAACATGCATCGCAGATAACTAAATTATTTATCCTTCTGATTTAGTTTAACCAGAGGACTTTTAATCAGATTGTTAAATATTTATTCTAATTTGCAATTTTTTAACGATATCGCTATAATCCTAATAAGCGAATTACCAGCAGAAACATGTTCAGTGTGATAATATGTGCAGAATAAACTAGATGAGTTAATTTAATGTATGAATTCCTATCATCTAATAGATTATCGCCGACCTAATTAGGTAATTAATGAGATGCAGCTTTATATTACTAGGAAGTGAAGAAGTGTCTCTTTGATCTATGTGACTGATTGCTTTTTTATGACAACCTCTATAGCAAAAATCCTTCATATAGTACAAGAAATTTCTACCAGCTATTTTTGCTTAGATAGCTAAAAGTTGCATCACATATTCATCACTACTATATAGTGATATTATTTTATCATTTCTTTTTCTATTAGCTGAATTAAGATGTGAATCACTTTAATATGAATTTCTTGGATTCGATCAGCATAGCCAAAATGAGCTACTCTGATCTCAATATCAGAAGTTCCTGCCATTTTTCCACCCTCTTTACCTGTCAAAGAGATTACTTGCATACCTTTAGTACGTGCAACCTTAATTGCCTTAATAATATTGCGAGAATTACCTGATGTTGAAAGTGCAAATAATATATCCCCTTTTTTAGCTACAGCTTCTATATAACGGGAAAAAACATAGTCATAACCAAAATCATTACCAACGCAAGAAAGATGACTAACATCAGAAATCGCAATAGCTGGATAACCTGGCCGATTTTTACGATAATATCCAGTTAATTCTTCTGCAAAATGCATGGCATCACAGTGCGATCCACCATTACCACAAGATAGTACTTTCCTTCCTTCTTTAAAAGCATTTGATAACATAATCGCGGCTTCTTCAATTGCTTCGATATTTTCTCTGTTATTAAGAAAATTCTTCAATGTCAGCGTAGCTTCTTCTAATTCAGCGCAAATAAGCTCCTTGTATATCACTCTTCACTCCTAATAAAATGTTTTTTAAAATTTTAATGTAACTGATTAAATTTTATAAAAGAAGTATCAATATTACTTATAACAAGTAAGTTAACTTCAATAAATAATTTATAAACTTTATTATAATTAATATCTAAATATTTTAATAAATAAAATTGGCTATTTTAGCAAAGGTTTCTTTCTTTGTGCACAGAGTAGTTTGTAGAAACTTTTGTATTTTAATCTTCTGATTTTAATCAACCTTCTCAAGGTTAGATAATTAGGTAAATAAAATAATCCTACAACATAGAATCTACTGAAATATCCTCTTAATCAGTTTATAAATCTGTTCAGATTTTGAATTTGAAATTTCTTATCAATAATTCTCTAATTATCCAGCCCTTATTATATAAGGATGACTAATTTCATGCTCGTTGCAAATATTTCATATCATTTTGTTCCATCTGAGCTAAGAATGAACTCTTTATCTATGATCGATTCAAGAAAATAGCTAATACATTCTTCATGAAACTCTTCAAGAGTTTCATCGATCACATGACTCTGTCGATCTCTGTCGATCTCTGTCTATTAAGACCGCAATTTATTCTTTTCTTTTATTTCCTCCTCTCCCGTATTTTCTACCTTTCCTATATGTCAGATATAACAATTTTCTTTAAAGAATTAAGAAAAAATGTTTCATTAACTTAAACAATGCCACTTAGTACATTTAAGTTGGTTGTCATCACTGAAGCAAGGAAGTAAGGAAACAAGGAAACAATCACCCCTATCTAAACGCTGATTTCGAATCAATTCCTGTTTATTTTTCTGAATTCTGTAAAGTTAAACTATTTAGCATATATCGCAGATAACTAAACTATTTATCCTTATGATCTAGTTTAACTAGAGGACTTTAAAAAGATTGTTAAATATTTTTCTGTAATTAAGGATTTTACAACGATATCACTGTAAGCATAATAAATATCTCCAGTGGATAACATATTCATTATAACAATAATGTTAGGGTAAAGTGGAATGAGTTGATTTAATGTATAAATTTATATCATTTGATATATTATCACCAATATAACTAATAAGATGTAGTTTATGTTAGATGAAGTAAGGAAAAAGTTTTTTGATCTTTATGATTGTTTGTTTTTCCATGGTAAGTTCTGTAGTGAAAATCCTTTTACAGTAAAATGGATTTCTACCAATAACCTTTACTAAAATGGTAATAATTTTATATAGATTAAAAGATAATAAAATACAGATATAACCTCTAATTAGTTAGCTTAATTATAATCAGAAATATTATTATGACTTTTAAGTATTTTTTTATTTATTGATTAATCAGAATTTTTATTTTTACAAAACAAATCTACTATTTAGTAGCCTACTTCATGCTTACTTGTTCTTTTGATTATAGCTAGTGCGATTATTTATAGTATTATTAGAAGTTACTGCTTGAAGTTGTAATATTATTTCCGCTGATTATATCTTCTGCCAGTAGTTTTGGCTATTCTTTTTTAGAAAAGTTTTATAAATTTTCGAAAATTATTCTTACTAGATTAAAAATCGAAAGAATCCAGTAAAGTGCTCTTCCCTGCTGGAAAGATGATTTTTTTAAGGTTTATGACCATGACTGAAATAAATTAACTGTTGACAACAATTCTTGGTAGAAATCCCTTATACTATATTAAGATTTTTTTCTACTACTCGATATGCTTTTAACCGTATCCTATAAGCAGGACAAGATCAAGTACCAGGACAGATAGCAAAACAATTGTTTATTCATCAGCTTTAAGGCGATAGAACAATGGATGAAGTGACGATAGAAGGAACGATGAATATCTAATCAGGATGCACGATAAGTCTTCCGATAGACTAAGATTAGAAAAAGTCAGAAAAACGGCATCGGGAAAGTGGGGAAGCTATCGAAAAAGTGTATACGGGGCCCTGAAAGTGGCATAATGAATATTAACGGATAGCAACCTTGAAATTATCATGTAATATTGGGATCAATCTGAGTTTAACAGCTACGCCTTGACGACTTTAATCCTCTTTACCAAGTATGCATTTTTATCGAAAATAGACAAGCTCTTTTCTGATAAAGTAATTATATCTGTGTATTGACGCTGAGTTTAGGGGCCCACAACAATTGCTCATTCGAACAGGAAATCATCTCGGATAGAGAATCCTGAGAGAGACAGGTGATGAGATAAAACCCAATTGCATTAGTCCATTGATACTTAAACCGGAAACAATCATGAATGATTAGCACCATGAACGATATTGATTAGAAAAACATTCGCGTTCAGATTCAGTTGCAAGTTATGGTAATCTGCCTATTCTATAATTACCGATATTATAACGCAATAGTTAAGATAATAAGGATTACGGCTATTTAATTTTTGCGAATAGGTGATATACTGTTAATTGTATGTTAACGGGCAAGATAGCATTGTGTTGTGGGAGCATTATATTTCGAGATTAACCGACTAATACAGTGATGTGAACTGCGATAAACGGCGAGTGAATTTTGCTGACTTGGGATATTTGTCGAGTATGACCGAAAATCATGTGATAGCTATCTTGGCCAGATACAAACCCCGATGCTTACTTAGGGGGATAATAGTTGCTGATTAAGACATAAATCAGTAGCATGGATAGCTGAGATATCCTTAATTTGAACAGATATAAAAGTATTGCGATGGATAATTTTATTGTATAAGAAACGATTAACATATCAAAAGTATTGCCTGGTGGCACTGTGGAATAATATTGGCAACTCAGTAGGGATTAATGGATATTCAAATTATAGAAGATAATTAAGATAGCAGAATTATCCGTTGATGCTCATTCCATAATAATGTAGATAAATATAAGCTGTTATAGCTGCTTATGTCACATTGAAATTTGACCAACACTGCCAAAGCAAAATTGCCATGCACTTCTAATTGTTCTAGTTTCTATATAGTAGGGTGATGTGGTAGTGCTTAAATTAGCACAACAGATAAGTTTTGGATATGGTAGGGGAGAATAATTGAGGAAATGGTGCATTTAATTAACACTATGACAGGTTTTTACCCAGCATACTCCCAACTCGCATTTTCATATATTAGGTGAACGGGTTACTAGCGTTGAGGGATACTTAGTAGTATAACATTGATTCTAGCTACCTAGAAAAGTAGCGACTAGATTACTAGGTTTTTGGCAATAACCTGATGCTATTTTAATATGCCAACTGAGAGCGCGAGCTTTCCCCAATGTGCTCAATGTAAAAAACGGTGGAGGTTCAGACGTTGGGGGAGCCCCGATGCAAATTACATCAGATCATACTGGATGTCTAAATAAGCGGATAAATCTTCTGCTGCGCTATCGTCTGCCAGCGCAGTTAGACTCACCAATAAACAGAGGTTAAATGGCGTTAAATTTAGAGAAGCTGATTTTTGTTTAAGCGAATGCGCATATGATTACCACGAGATGATTGCAGCCAATAAGTAGTAGGCATTGTAAAGAGACCCTATGCCAGTTTCGCCATGAGCAGTTATTGATTAACATCTCTCCTACCGAAAGACTTTTGTAAGATAGTAGTATTTAATCTTTAGTATAATGAAACCTAGTAGCCTTTTCCCAGCTCTACGATGTTGGGAAATCTGGCTAAAGCTGATCGGCTCTTACTATATATTAGCATAATCGCTACGCACACGGTGTAATTTTGCTGACGTGGTCTCTCCTCCTCCTCTGTGACGATACTGATATTTTTAAGCATACGACTAAGCCGTCAGGGATAGCTTGATATTTACTATCGAAAACGATGTCAGGCTATCAGCAATAATAAGTATCAATAGTAGACAAGATTAAGCGCTAATCTGCAGATAATCGGGGGGAAGGTAAGGTTAATGACTGACAACCATCTACATTACCTGATGGAAACCATCAATGATGAGAGATTCAAGTTAATAAATATCATGCTAAACACGGATAGGCTATGAATGCTGAGGATGATGAGCATTTGCCCAAGGGGGGTAATCTACACACCTTTTTAGCGCAGGAAGTTTTATACGAAACATGCTGTTTTTATCTATGAGTACTCATTTTTTGTGATGTAACAGTAATCCTATCCAAAACCAGTAATTATATCAACCTGTATCCTCTTGTTAATCAAGAGGCTGTTGGTCAGTAGCTATACCCAGTCTGGTGATACATTGCGCTTGGAAGACCAAGTGAGTTGACTTAACGATACGGTGCAAGTGCTGGCTTATGAAAAGGTTCACATACGATTTAGTATGTAACTAATCTGTTATGCTAGTCAAGCAGGGAAATGCAGTACTTAAATGGGCTTCAGTAGTAGGCCGCCAAGCAGTATGCGTTTGCCAAGTTAAACAGATTGAGAACAATATATTCTGTTAGATATATGTCTCATTTCCCGTACTGGTCTTTACCGGGTACAACTTACCAGTCTTAATATCATTAAGCTGACGATGCTTGGTCTCCTTTAAGCCGCATTATACCGATATTCGGTTTACCATTGGACGGGAGAGGAGAGGTGTGATTCGTGAACCGATCTCAGCTTTTTACTCATTATCACTATTGATATCAGCAGAAAAGCATTTTTAGGCGCTTACCGCACAGGCGGCCAGTTGCATCGGATTTGACCTGATGTCTGTTATTTGTTTATCTGCTGAATATGACCGATGCAGCAAATTTGCCATGGATAGAGAACAGCTAATGCTAAACTGGGATTAATGGCTTGTGTTTAGCAGAATCACGGATAATGCTCACCGCGTATTATGCTGAAATTAGGTGATAACGCTACATTTATATAATGGCACTTCTCTGGTATATTCGCGCTATGATACGAGAACTTGAGTTGGATAAGATTGACTATAAGCAAAGTAGTATTCAGTGCTCATAAACCTGAATAGGCAACTGCATATTTGATAGTGATATGCACTTGAGTGCTGTATCCAGTTATCCTCAAATAATTAATTACCAACGTGGAATAAGCAGCAAAATTTACACGAAATGCTAGCAGGTACGATATGCGTCAGGTATGTAGTGAATTGGTAGCGATGAATTTATACAGCGATACCGCGTTGTGCTATAACTAGTAAGAAGACCTACAATAGGTGCTATAATTATGGTAGCAGTTAACGGTATCTAAAATACTTAATCTATATATGAAAATAGATTACATTTTTTAGCTAAAAAGTCCTACACGATGGAATTAAGCATAATGGAGAATCAGGAAATGAGATATTTATAAGAAACGGCTACCTAGTAGGATGGTGGTAGCAAATAAAGACCTCCAATCCGATATTAGAATTAGAATTGAGTGAGATAGCATATAATCAGCTTTCCCCTAGTCCACGCATGAACTAGATAGCTGTTTTCCCTGGTTAAAGGAAAAATTAAAAGAATCTAAATTGGGCATTACCTCTGTGCTACGCGTTCAAAAAACCATCTGAATGCATTGATCGACATTGTGTCATCAACATTAGATAAATTAAATAAATTACCAAAAGTCACCGATAATAACCAGAAATTTTTTGAAAAACTCAATAAGATTCTTGATCAGAATCTATCAAAAAATGATAATAGCGCTGAATATACATGTCGTAGACAAAATTTTTTTTAAAATCAAGGTTTTCTTAAATCAGAGATTTAGTTAATATTTTGGCTAAAAATAGATATAAGAATCTTTTAAAAATCTAAAAAAGGACTAAAATAGCAAAAATAGACTATATGACAGGCTATTAAAAAATGATCAAACATTGATTTACAACGAAAATCATTTATTTACATAAATTATGAGTAGCTTTTGAGGATAAATAAGAGGAAAAGAGACTAAAAGACTTTGGTTAAACTTGCGCTAAATTTACTGAAATCGAATGAAATTTTAGTCGTCTGGAAGTTGGATAAATTTAATCTCAGTATTAAATATTTAATTATTTGAGGCTTTTATTTTTATAGTTTAATGTTATCCTATTGATATCCTTTTGTCAGCAGGTCATTTTCCTTCATATCATAAGTTCATTGAAAGAAATGAACTGAGAGATAATTGTTAAACATATTCAGGAAGAGGTTTAACTACAACCAGAAGCGGAGGGGCATATCAACGTAGACCTTTTACTTATTATCTTCCGCACAGCAAGAGTGTAAGACAAAAATATTTTGTTAGGCTATAGTAGAAAGAGTTACCATTACTATATGAGGTTTCATTGACCAGTATCTACAAATATTGTTTAGTTGAACATATCACTCGAATAGACTAAAGTGCTTCTGATGAAAATGATATCGCAATTTTATTGCACTGATGGAAATTAAGATAGTGATTATTTATCGCTAATTTTAGTTTCAAATATCACATGCGACATCAAGATAATATGATATTTTTGAATAATTCAGATTTAACTTTGAACCTATTTTTTATAGACTGCAAAGGAGTTTCACCATCTAATCCTGATAGTAGTAATATTCCTGATTGCACAGTTAAATATATCTACGCAGAATGATCTTAAGCTCTTGAGTAGAATTGAAAGGATTGTTTACAGTATATCTTTTATGTGCTTATTAAATCGCTTGATCATACTATTTATTTATGAATTAGCTGGCTAAGTCGGTATTCTATATTAAGTTCTATACACAAACTGGTGGATTCCTATTTTTTGGTGGCTGAAAATTCGTAGACCAAAAAGTTTCTATAAATTCTTTGCTATTGTCTATAAGTAATTAATAGATAGCTATAGAACTCTCGATTAAGATTACTTAATAAATATTTGGCATTCTCAGAGTCTTTGTTTTATAAAAATAAATAAAATTAATCAAGTAGCGTGATTTATACTATACCTACGAAAGATAACGTCATGAACTATATTTAGTATTTGTGGAAGATAGCTACATCTACGTGCAGGTAATGCAGGCTCATATTTTTAAATATTTTATGCTTCGGATTTGGATTTTCTCCTTATTTTACGCAAATACCCTATTTTAATCTACCTAAACAGCGATCAAGTCTAGATTGAGATACAACGAAATTCAAGAACTCGCGTACAACTACCAGCAGATCATCAATAGGGGAAAATATTTTTCCAGAAAACCGATTATGCCTTATTGAACAGGCAACAGTATCCCTCAGAAAACAATAGAAAATATTGCTGTGATCTTATCAACATCATCTCCTTTTTGCCTTTTAGCAACACTAAGTTTAAATATGCTATAATGTTTAGAAAAAGTAGATATAGCTTTTTAAGCTAGAAATCAGCTCTGATTTTGTATATTATAGTGCTTACGATGCAGCCTTTCATTATCATGAAAGGTCCTGAATTATATTCCTCGGTAGCCATATATTTATGAATAAGGATGTACGGTTAGGATCTAGATAATCATCTTGGACCAAACAGTTAATTAACAGATTGGTAAAGTTTTGTGCTGTTTTTCCTCTGAAATGGTACTAGACGTAAATTCAGTTACTGGTATGGTCAGTCAGTTCAAATAACCAGACGTGTGATTATTGACTTACTCGTGCTAGATTTTCGAATTTATCATTATAAAATTCTGTTTAATTTATTATTTTAAGCTTCTATTGATATTATTGCGTTGTGGTCCGTCTTTTGTTAGAATTTTAGGTAAAAGATTAGAGATGGCTTAAGATACTATCTATGATTGGAGTGTTCAGTTTTAATTAGACGAACTGGACAGGGGATATGGGCGCCGTAACTAGTTTAGGTGCAGGTGATAATGCTGTTTATGCTTTCTAGCAGATTTATTTCGAGTATTATTTGTCTTTTTTCTTAAAATTAGGTATTTTTGGGAAAGGTTGTTAATAGAAATTCTTATAGTATATAAATGATTTTTACCACACAGAAGTTGCCATGAAAAAACAAACAGTAATTTAGATTAAATGAACTTTTTCCTTACCTCATGCCAACATAAATCTACATTTCATTATTTTATTCAGCTACAATTTGTCGGATCATGTTGATTAATGCATTGAGACAATTTATATCACTTTATCATACTTATATTATCATATTGATATACTATTCACTAGGGAATCAATTCATTAATATTGCAACGATATCATTGCAAAATTCCAGAATTCTAAGAAAGCATTTAATAATCTTCCTGGAAGTTCTCTGATAAAACTACATCGCAAGGATAGATGATTTAATTATCTGAAATGTATGCTGAATAGCTTGACTTTACGGGAGTCAGCAAAACAAACAAATATTGATTTAAAACAGTGTTTAAATTGTGTTACTGTTTTCTTACTTCAGAGGATATAGCTAATATAAATGCACTAAGTGCTATTATTGAAGTCGACAAAATATTTTTCCTTAAATTATTTAAAGGAAAGCGTTATTTCATGGATAGGAAAAGCTAGCGAATGTGAGAGAAAAGAAGAAAAAGGAAAGAACAAATCGCGATTTTTATCACTCAAAATCAACAGAGCATATGAACGATCATTTTGAAGAGTTTAATGCAGAGCGTGTTAGTCGCTTTCCTAAGCCGATCATTGATTTGTTCATTAGCATAAGCCAGCTTTACAAAAGTAGAGCTATTATTAAAAAATATCTTTTGCATAAACGTCATTTATATTGCTTTTTAGAATAAAATCTATATATATTCAAATACTAAAAAAGTTAAAATTAATACATAAAAATAACTCAATTTGGTTTATACTTTGTAATATTATGAATCTAATAATAGATTTAATTCGCCTCAATTTTTTCTTTGTGGGATTTTATAAATGCAACAACTTTTTGTTTCGGCGAAATCTTATTTTATTATTCATCCGAAAGTAATAATGTTATTTAAAAAAGAATTTCAAATAAGAAGTAATGTTGGATATTTTTCTACAAAGTAGTATTTTTGTCATGATAAATTAATTTAGATTTTTTATTTATTTTTGTTTCGTTGTACAAAACAGGTTGTGAATTATCCTTAATAACCTATTGAGGGAGTCCATATTTTGCTTGGATTGAGATAAATAGTACGAAAACTTTGCTAGTGAGCATGAAATTAGTTATAATCGTCTAAATAAGGTTGTGTAATTAGAGATTTTTAGTAAATAATTCCACATTTAAAATGTGAAAAGTTATATCATCTGATTAAAAGGATGGACTAAATAGATTTTATTGTGGATGATAGTTTTATTTACTGAATTATTGATTCTAGAGAAGATTGTTTAAAATTATAACAATTAAAATACAGATGTTGCTATAAATTGCTCTACGAGCAAAGCAAGAACCTTCAGTAACATACCCCCATATTACTACAAGTATCAAATAAATTAATTCTCTATTATAGTTATTATTTAACTAATAAATTCACTACTTGATTCACTTATATCATTTAAGTTTTTTGAGTAAATAGTAGGATATCCTTTAATACTATCAGGTATTTTTATTTATGCAGGAATAGATTTTTGTTCACCTAAAAAACGAGGTTCACTTTTTAATATATAAATATCAATAAAAGCATTAATACGGGCAAAAACCTCACGTAAACGAACTTTAAGGATTTTTTTTGGTGAAGAAACCGCATAACACTGTGCATCTATTTCTTTTTTTATGGCGATAAATAATGCTCTTTCACAATGAAAACGTTGTGTAATAATAGTAAAATTATTGGTAGTAAACACTTTGTTAGTTCGGATAACAGAATCTAATGTTCTAAAGCCAGCAAAATCTAACACAATTTTTGTCGCTGGGATACCTGCTGAGATCAGGTCTCTACGCATGCTGATCGGTTCATTATAATTATGATGGGTATTATCACCACTAACAAGCAAATATTTTATTTTACCGTTATCATAGGCATTGATGGCGCCTTGAATTCGATACTTATAGTACTCATTAGGTAAACCACTAGAATAATATTTTGACGTGCCTAAAATTATACCAACGGTGCGAGTTGGTAATTTTTTTACATCATTATAGATATAGTTAGCAGTTTTCCAGCTAATCCAACGATCGAATGCAAGAGTAGTAATAATTGCTGTTACTGCAATGATAAGTAAGCTATAAATAAGGAATTTCCTCATCATCTATGCCTATATTTTATATATTAAAAGATAGAATATAGTTTTTTTTTGAATAATTCAGGTTTAAATTTGAATTAATTTTTCATGGATTGTAAAGGAGTTTTGCTATCTAAATACTGATTGAGGTAATTCTTAATTGTACAGCTAAATATATTGATGAAGAGTGATATCAAGTTCTTTACCAGAATCAAATAATAGCTTTGCAGGACATTCTTCTATACACCAATTAAATTGCTTGACTATGCCATTCGTTAGAGGATTTATCGGCGGTCTTTAAGTTGGTGCTCTATACTAAGCTCTGTACAGAAATCAATTAAATACTTATTTTCAGTGATTTAACGTTTTTGCAGACCAAAAAGACGATCTATAAATATCCAATAGGTGTAGCCCATGGAAAATTTTTACTTAAAATCACGTAAGAGGCGTCGAGCATTGCCCGAGATCGATATATACCTACGAAAAATAATATCATGAAGTTTCGTTTGGTATTTGAAGAAGATATTTCATGCTATGTTAAGATAAAAAAGCTCGTAGATTTTAAACGTTTTCAACTTTGACTTTAGTACTTCCTGGTTTATTTTACGAAAATTCTTTATTTCATGCCTTCATAAACAATAATCTATGGCAGATCGAATAAACGGGATTCAGGAATTCACGTACAATTGCCAGTAGATCATTAAAAGGAAGAAAACATTTTTTGCAGGAAAACGACTATAGATTTCTGAGCAGGTAATAGCATCGTTAACAAACGATGGAAAATATGGCTCTGATCATTAAACTATTTCGGTAAAAATTATTGCTTTTTTGTATAGTAATTTTTAGGTACGACTGGTATTTCAATTATTGTAGTTTCAAAAAATCTTTTCAAACCAGATAATTCGGTAAATAAAGACCCTATATCATAAAATTTACTCAGCTATCCCTTTTAATAGGCTAATATAGTTTCATATTTAAAATATGAAATTTCTTACCAATAACTTTCTGGTTACCTAACCTTGTTAGGTTATATTGACTAATTTTATGCTAGCTAGCAAAGGTTTCTTACTATTTAGCTCCATCCAAGTAAAATATGGATTTTGATCGATGATCGCCTTAATAAAACGGTTAATACACTCTACATAAACTCTTTGAGAATCTTATCGCTCACACCATAACTTTATTAATCTCTGTCGATTAAGGCCGCAATTTATTTATGGTTAGAAAATTTTATTGCTCTTTAAGTTGAATAGCAAAAGGCATTCATTTTTGATAAAAGAAGATAAGAATCAATACTACTAGATCTATTGTAAGCTAAAATTTTATCGTAGTGTATGCATTCTTTGATTCTAACACGCTAATTTTAGCGATATTTAATCCCTAGATTTAGCTTAATAACTATTATTTTTTTATTTTATGCATTTTTGTTAACAACAATTTTATTGCCTTCTTGCTAAGCTGAACGTCGGTAAAAGTAGCCTGTCGCCATACATAGAATGCATTTTGTACGTATCTGTGAGTAGGAACTCTTTTATCAGTACAAGGAAATGGAAGAGCCACGCTTTTTAAGTTTTTTAGAAATCTTATATTTTCCAGTATTTTATACACCTTTTGTAATAGTGTTCTCCGTTTACAATTCGACAAGAAATGATAGTAACGAACCATTTTAAAATTCCTAGCTGGAATATGCCTGATATAGCGCCCAATTATCTTTCTTACATTAGTATCTGTTGTTGCTGATGTTGAGTGCGGTATTCATGAGTAATAAGATACTAGAATGCACTCCTGCTGAGTAATGGCACAGTTTTTAACATGAATAATCGGCATTTAAGGTAGGGGGGTTAAGTATATTCACGCTATCTCAATCTCTTTATGTCTTTTTAGCAAAGTGCACTTCTCAGTAAACCGGGTTGCCATCTAATCTGCCTCAGGTAACCGTCACCACTGCTTCTTGGTGCGGATATGTGCACAAGAACAGGAAGATGCTGGGATTTATTAAGTTATAGTTGTAACGTATCATCATCAGATAGATAACAGAGCCTAGATAGATTTCTTCTACTATTTTTTTATTAAAGAGCAGATTTCACCATACAGTATATTTAATATCCAGCCCAACTCTGGGTAAGGGAGATATGAATATATGCATTTTAATTAAGTTATCGAGTATAAGTGTGCAAAGGATAGAGGAATACCAATTTTTAATATTCTGTTGCGTGCCTACTGCGGAATAAGTGTGAGGTGTGACACCACGAAATAGAGCGTTGAATCACATAAGTCAGTTATTGTTGAAAAGGCCAGAGAAGATGGAAGGATAGTGAAAGTAATGTGTTGCCAGTCGCAATTAGATAAAATATGAACCTGTTGCGCTAAGCACTACTCGGTAGTTTTAAAACCGTATAACTGTAGGCTTTTAATTTACAGCTTTAGCAGAAAAATAACTGTGGAAAACAATTAGGAGAATTGCAGCAGTAGTCGTTCGGATATCTATTATGCAAGTGCTACAGGCAATTACTATCATATAAATAGATGTGCCCTAAAGTTGACCAGTTTCAGCGTGTTTTTAAGAAATTTGTTTTAGCTGTCATGAATGGTGAAAAGAAGTTTAATTGAGCAGAGTAAAATATATATGGGTAAATTACTCTCTTGACATCTTTTTAGAGAAATAAAAATCATCATTCTATTCGCATTCATCAGGTCTTATCGGCTCAGTTATCTTTGTGTTTGTCTAAAAAGATGGGCGAAGAAGATGGAGATTATTATTAGTTCCATATAGGTGATAAATTTATCAGCAAGTATATTTTAGTTATTACCCTTAATACACTTATATTCAGCGTAATCAGCTCTTTACATTTAATGTTTCGCTCAAAACTCTGAATAATCCTGATTATAGATATATAATACTTTCCGTTAAGAACATTAGAGATCAAATCAGACGAATTTGCTATATGACCTACTTTTATGGTGTCATAAAAATTCAGTTGGAGTTTTCCCTCTATCATTATTAATTTAAGAAGAGAAGTAATAAAAAACTCTTCGGATAAATAGGTGATTTTAAGATCTGAAGTTGCGTATTGTCTTCTTAATTTACCCTAGTTTTTACTTTTTAGTAGATCTCTTCTAAGTCATCTGAATTAATTCTTAAAAATTAATAGATCGCAGAAAATAAAGCAGTACTCAGTTCATTAACATCCAGCAAGTAGGATAGAGCTGTGCCGTTCATACCATAGTGTATACCACTTTCTTCCATTTTACTCCTCTGCTCTCCCGCGCGTTTTCTAGATTTTCTATGTGGGATATAATTTTTTTCTTTAAAAGATTCAGGAAAAATGTTTGCTTGACTTAAACAAGACCGCTTAATGTATTTAAGTTTTCTACCAACTAAAACAAAGAGCAGTGATGTAATCTAAGCGCTGCTTTAAATCAATGTTTGTTTCGCTAACTTCCGTAAAGTTAAACTATTTAAGATATATCGAAAATAACTAAATTATTTATCCTTGTGATGTAGCATCACTAGATGACTATCCAGTGAGATTATTAAATGTTTTCCTGCAATCGGGATAGATTTTGCAACAATATCGCTAACTATAATGAATATCTTTTCATAGGATAACATGTTTATTGTAACAATATAGGTGAAATAAAATGGAATGAGTTTCTCATTCCATGAATTCACATCATCTAACAGATTGTTACCTATCTCAACTAATGAGATGCAGCTTTATTTTAACATAGAGTTAAGAAATAGTTTCTTGATCTATACGATTGTTTGTTTTCTAGATAGAAATCTATAATGAAATCCATTATACAATATAAGGGATTTCTATCAACAACCTTTGCTAATATAGTCTTTTAATTTCAGTTCATTCATGGCAGTAATACTGAATCCACCGTCAACATGTAAAATTTCACCGGTAACACCTGCCGATAAATTAGAGCATAGAAAAGCGGCACAATTACCAACATCCTCCGTTGTTACCGTACGACGAATTGGGGTTACTGATTCACAATGTGAAAGCATTTTACGAAAATCTTTAATCCCCGATGCCGCTAAAGTTCGGATTGGACCAGCTGAAATTCCATTAACACGAATAACTTCAGGTCCCATTGCATTTGCTATATAACGGACATTTGCTTCAAGGGAAGCTTTTGCTAATCCCATGACATTATAATTAGGGATCGCACGCTCAGAACCTAAATAACTTAAGGTAACCAGGCTAGAATGAAGATTTAATATTTTTCGACAAGCTTTTGCTAACGCAACAAAGCTATATGAACTAATATCATGAGCAATACGAAAGCCCTCGCGTGTTACTGTATCAACATAATCACCATAAAGTTGATTTGCTGGTGCATAAGCAATTGAATGGACAAAACCATCAAATTTTGGCCATACTTTTGTTAACTCAAAAAATAATCTAGTAATAGCTTCATCAGAAGCTACATCACATGGCAAAACAATACTAGAGTCAAAACTATTTGCCATCTCTTCTACGCGAGATTTCAGTTTATCAGCTTGGTAACTGAAGGCCAGTTCAGCACCTTGCTGATGCATTGCTTGTGCAATGCCGTGAGCAATAGATAATTTACTGGCTAAACCAGTGATCAGAATTCGCTTACCGCTCATAAAGCCCATAAGCCCGTATCCTTATAATTTAAAAAAACACTTAATCTACTCATTATAAATTATCCATTATAGATAGTATCTATATCTATGTATTTTTTTGATAAACTTTTAGAAAGTTTATCATATAGAATAAATATATGTTGTATAATTTTACTGATTCGATCAGTTTTTCTGCTTTTATACTAGTTATAAATCTTACCTCCAGGCATCCGCAGATAAAAGTTCACCAAAATGACTGGCGATTAAGCGTTTGGTTACTTCATGTAAAGGCGAAACAAGCACTTCAGCTGTATGACCCCTTTCGACTACAACACCATTATCAATCACTAACACTTTATCGCTAATATGTTTTACGATACCTAAATGTTGAGTAACATAAATATATGAAATACCTTGTTTTTCTTGTAGTTCAAGCATTAAATTAATAATTTGAGAACGCATTGTCATGTCTAATGACGCCAGTGCTTCATCAGCAATAATAATCTTTGGTTTCAGAATTAACGCTCTTGCTAGCGCTACTCGCTGTTTTTGACCTGCTGCTAACATATGCGGATAATAGCTAGCGTGATCAGGTAATAGTCCAACTTGACGAAGGGTTTGTTCTATACGATCTTCCCGTTCGTTAACAGAAAGAGAAGTATTTAGAATTAAAGGGATTTCAAGAATTTGTCCAATACGCTGTTTAGGTGTCAAGGAAGTATTTGGATCCTGAAATATCATCCGGATGAGTTGACTGCGATAACTATAATCACCAAAGTTAAGTTGATGACCATTAATAAAAATTTCACCACCACTAGCTTCAATAACACCCGATAACATGCGGGCAAGAGTTGATTTACCTGATCCGTTAGCACCTATAATAGCTAAGGTTTCAGCAGCTCTTAAGGTAAAATTTAAAGGTTTTACCGCTTCTAATGGTTGTGTTTGAAATAACCCTGTGCGATAATAAAAAGTTTTAGTCAGATTTTTTATTACCAGTAACGGTGTTGTCATGATATTTCCTCCATGTTAAGAGGAAAATGACAAGCAAAGGCTCGATTTTTTATACCGCGTAGCGGCGGCGTAATAATACATGTTTTTTGTGCATAGGGACAACGAGGGCCAAGACGGCAACCAATTGGTAGGTGATCTATAGAAGGAATAGCCCCTGATAGGGTATTTAGTCTACTTTTATGTGGAAGTGGGCTGCTAAAATTCGGTATAGAACGTATTAGAGCTTGCGTATAAGGATGATGAGGTCGGACTAATAACTCTTCAGGTGTTGCACTTTCAACAGTTTGTCCACAATAGAGTATGTTAATGCGATCAACTAGCTTGCTCATCATTTGCATGTCATGACTAATTAATAAAATTGTCATATTATTATTTTGATTTAAGCTATCAAGTAGGCGAAATATTTGTGCTTGAGTTGTGGGTTCCATTGCATTTGTTGGTTCGTCTGCAATGAGTAAACGTGGTTGGTTTGCTAACGCAATGGCTATCATCACTTTCTGACATTCACCTTCTGTAAGTTCATAAGGATAGCTGTACATAATATCATCGTGATATTTAATTCCAACTCGATGGAATAATTCTATAGCTCGTCGCTTTCGCCAGCTAAATCGGTTCCACCAACGACCCTTAAAAGTCCATTGTGGTATTGATTGAATCAGTTGTTTACCAATATTTTCAGCCGGATCTAAACAAGATTGCGGTTCTTGAAAAATCATTGAAATATTATGTCCTATCACTCTACGTCTTTGGCGTGCAGTGAGCTTTAATAGGTCAATGTCAAGAAAATAAAAATGATCGGCAGTCATTTTTAAGTTATCTTTTGTAACACCACAAATAGCCTTAGCAATTAAGCTCTTACCTGAACCGGATTCGCCAGCTAAACCACGAATTTCGCCTTCATTTAATTGCAAAGAAACATTATCAACTGCTTTAACTAGACCTTTGGCAGTCATAAATTCAATAGTGAGATTACGAATATCTAATAATGGCATTATTTCACTCCAGCATTAATAGCCCGATGTAAGCCATCACCAAGTAAGTTAACAAATAAAACACTGATCATAATGGCTGCGCCAGGAAGAAAAACTGTCCATGGTGCTACATAAATCAATTCTAAACTATTACCGAGCATGGTTCCCCATTCAGCAGTTGGTAATCTGGCGCCTAAATTAAGAAATCCTAGCGCAGCAATATCTAAAATGGCTACAGAAAAAGTCCGAGTAATTTCCGTTACCAAGATAGGTGTAATATTTGATAATACAGTATACCAAAGGATATAAAAGTTTGATGCACCGTCAAGTCGAGCAGCAAGAACATATTCTGTATCTAGTTCATCACGAACAGCACTGTAGATTGTTCTAATAATTTTTGGTAATAAGGCTAACCAAATTGCTATTATTGCATTTTCAAGGCTTGAACCGGCAAAAGCGATAATGATAATTGCCAAAAGCAGCGAGGGAATTGATAATAGAGTATCTAACACATGGTTTAAAATAGCTGATTTTAATCCATGAGTAATGCCGGCTAAACAACCTAACATTAATCCGACCAGTGTTGTAGTAATGGTAATTACAAGTGCAGAGCCGAATGTAGATGCTGTACCGATAAGTAGTCGACTTAAAATATCAGCACCAAGATCATCAGTACCCAAAAAAAAGGCTATATTACCATAATGCGACCAGGATGGAGGTAATAGCTGATAGCCTAAAAATTGTTGGTTAATTGTATAAGGAGCTAAATAATCGCCAAGTAAAGTCAAAATTAGAAGAAAAATAATGCCATAAAATCCGGTCATAGCCGGAATATCATTAGAAAAAAATCTCCAGATAATCTCCATAGTAGATGGCATTTTTTGTTCACGATAAAAATTATCTGAAGACATACCCATCCTTATATTTAGGGGAGTTCATCATAGCGCCTAAAACATCCGATATGACATTAACAAAAATAACTAAAGTACCAATAATCATTACGCCTGCAGAAATTGCAGAGTAATCATTTTGTTGAGTGGCTGTTATTAACCAGCGGCCTATGCCTGGCCAATTAAATACAAGTTCAGTGATCATTGCTAGTGTGATCATAGTAGAAAATTGCAAACCAAGTTTTGGAATAATAGGGGGAAGTGCGTTGTGTAATATATGACGTTTAATTATAGTAATGCGTGAGAGTCCTCTAGTTGCTGCTGCTTTAATATAATTTTCACCCATAATGGCTTCAGTACTATTTTTCATTAAACGTATCATTTCAGAAATTGGCGCAATAGCTAATGTAATAACTGGTAAAATTAAATGCTCTAAAAGATTAATTAACATTTGATTACGATAAACTGAATCCGATAACCACACATCAATTAGAGCAAAACCAGTAACAGGTGCAAGATCATACAATAAATTAATTCGTCCTGAGACCGGTAACCAGGCTAATTTCAATGAAAAAAGCAGAATAAATAATAAAGCCAATACAAAAATTGGCATAGAAAAACCGATGAAGGTAAAAATTTTAATAATGTAATCAATTGGTTTATTGCGCCAAACACCAGCAATAATACCCATAGGGATACCGATTATTAAAGCTAAAATAAACGCTAAAAAACATAACTCCATGGTAGCAGAAAAAGTGGCATTCAATTGATCGCTAATGGGTTGGCCATTAATTTTAGAAAAACCAAAATTCCAATCTAATAAACCGGTTAGATAAAAAATATAGGCATTCCATAATGATAGCCCACTTAACGGAGCATCAGTAGTGAAATAATTCAAACTAGAACTAACGAGTGTTAGTAAAAATAAGGTAATAATTAAAAGTAATAATTGCCTTAATGCGTAAATAATCACCATGCAACTCCTTCTTCATCATTAAAATAGAAGTTAGCCGGTAGTGGGATTTTACTGGACCCATCACGATAAACTTCAGCAAAAGAGGAATTACCAAAGGCGGTAATAATAAGCCCTTTGATATCGTAGCGATAAACCTGTATATATAATGAATAAGCTAGCGGTAATATCGGTAATTCTTTTGCTAGTAAGGATTGCGCTTTATGATAATAATTAATGCGAGATGAAATATTTTGGCTTACTAGAGCCTTGCGTAAAATTTCATCAAAGTAAGAATTACACCATTTGCTCCAATTAGTATGTAAATCAATTGCTTGGCAACTTAGTAAAGGGCGAAAAAAACTATCTGGATCATTACTATCGGTCGACCAACCATTAAGAACCATGTGATATTTTTGATTGCTGATCTTATTTTTCAATAGGTTGCCTTCTACAGGAAGGATATTCATTTTAATACCTACTTTTTCTAAATCTGCTTGAATAAGTTCTGCCGTTTTTAACGGGCTCGGATTATAGGATTGAGAAATAACTGGAACCAAAAGATCTAATTTCATATCAGCCAAGCCTAACTCTTTCAGCATTTCTTTAGCTTTTTCTGGGTTATAGTCTGTCACTTTAATTTGATTATCATAAGCCCATGAAGCTCTTGGTAATATAGAAGTTGCCATTTCAGCGGCACCATAGTAGATAGATTGAATTAATCTTTTATTATTAATTGAATATGCAATAGTTTGTCTAACTTTTAATTGATCAAATGGCGGGTTACTGGTATTGAAAATCAGATAGGCAATATTCATGCCAGCACGTATCGATAACCGAAAACGGGCATCTTCACGTAACATCTTTAATTGACTAGCAACTGGATAAGCTAATACATCACATTCTCCAGTTAATAGCTTAGATATACGTCCTGTACCGCCGCTGCCAAGATCAATCACAACTTGCTGCATTAAAGGTTTGCCCTTCCAATAATTATTATGCCGAGTTAACTTGATAAATTGACCATTTTGATAACCTACCAGCATAAAAGGACCGGTACCAACAGGTTGCCAATCAATAAATTCTTTATGATTAATTTTATTGAGATATTGTGCATATTCTTCTGAAAGTATTGGGGCATAGCGAGTAGCAAGATGCCAGAGAAATGACATATCGGGGGTATATAATTTAAATTCAACGGTATAATTATCAATCTTACGAATACTACGAATATTATTAGCTAATTGCAGACTATCGAAATAAGAGTAATTACCGCCACCGACATAATGATAAGGGTGATTTTTATCAAACATACGGGAAAAACTAAATATAACGTCATCAGCATTGAGTGTTCGTGTCGGCGTGAACCAATTTGTTGTTTGAAATGGAATATTGCGTTTTAAGTAGAATTGATAAGTTATTCCCTTATCAAGGGATTTCCAGTGTGAGGCCAGTTCGGAATTTAGTTTAAAGGTGAATGGGTTAACTTCTAATAATCGATTATAAAGTTGAGCAGCTAGTAGATCTATAATCAGTCCAGTACTGGCAATTTGAGGATTAAATGTGGTGATAATTCCATTAACACAATATATGAAACTAGTTTGACGAATTTGTGGTGGAAGAATGGTGTTTGCTAAAGCATTTATTGTCCATACATTTATTAAAATAATCCATAAAATTAAGTACCGCATATAAAAACCTATTATAAGTGCCAATGGCTTTATTGTAGCTTAACTCTTTCTATGCAACAAAATAGAGTTAATAAATTATTAGTTATTTTTGAGAAAATTCTTAATAAAGTGTTTTACAAACGTTATTAATAAGCATTAATATCAATTATATAATAAATAGATTATTGTCAAATAGTAACTTTACTATACTGTAGAACGATATTGATTGCATTGCTTCCAGTGATTTAATTTTCTTGATAGCATCAAGCACACTAGCTATTCGCTATATTACTTAATATGTATTTGTATTTTAGTTATCTGGAAATTATGTTTTTTAGTAGTCATCTTAATTGATGATAGATTAATTTGATTGCGAATCAGGCTTAGAATTAGTCACTGATTAAACTGATTTATTTGTAATTTATTCGAGTAAAATATTCTCCGTCGTATGCTGACGTTGTTTTAAATCAATAGGAAGTTCAAATAGCTTATCATTTTCTTTTATTACTATCGATATTATTAATTCACTACCAAAAGGATTGAAGATAATCAAATCTAATGCTTTAGTCTATCGTCATAACAACAATAGACAGAACGTTCAATAACATTCTTTAACTCACGTGCATTTTTCCAGAGAAAAAAAATAAAAAAATTTTATGTGCTTTAATAATAAATTCAAAAAAAGAAAGATTGAGCTCGTGGCATATATTAATTACTAAATACTTAGCAAATAATATAATATCGACTAATCTCTTATGTAAAGGCAGAATGTGGATGAGATTAAAGGCTAGATAATCAAGTATATCGGCATGAAATAAGCCTAACTATCACATCCAATCTTGAGGAAATATTATGTTTTTGAATAATTAAGGTTTAACTTTGAACCTATCTTCATAGATTGAAATGAAGATATACTACCCAATACTGATTTAGGTAATTCCTGATTGTGCAGCTAAATATATTGATGCAGAGTGATATCAATCTCTTAAGCAGAATTGAAAGGATAGGTTTTCAGGTTATCTTTTGCGATTATTAAATCGCTCTACCATAGCATTTTCTTTTAAGAATGTATCAGCAGGCTAAGTCGGTGATCTATATCAATCTCTGTGCACAAACAGGCAAATACCTGTTTTCAGTGGCTGAACATTTTATCAAGCTAAAATGCTGTCTGTAAATTCTTTGTTATTGTCTGTAAGTACCTGATGGATAGTCAGGGTATGATTGATTAAAGTCACGTAAAAAGCGTTGGAGTTATGCTTATTTCTAGTGTATGGAGTTTTTGAGATTGTGACATATCCTGCTGATTAATTTTATAAATAATTTTAACAACAGAGAGATGATGTACAATGGAAAAGCCTACTCGCAACTATCAGTAAAACTAGATATTACCTGTAATTTATCCATTACAGAAACGCATCCGTAATGATGCCAGTCAGCTGATAGGCACCGCTGTTGAGATTGAGCTTAAAGTTATGCTGCAATAACGTGTTAAACAATGCCTTTATTGACAGATATGTCCATTCTTGCCCGTAACGGTTATGTGTCACAGCAAACTTATACATATTAATATTGGCGATGTTGAGATTAAAGTGACTAAGGTTAAAGGGGGATCAGCAGTTGCTAATGATGGAATATGCTTCAAGAGCTCATTACTACCTTATCCGAATCGTGCAAAAGTAGCGAATAGTTGGGCTACTAATACCTGTATACATAGGAATTATCTCTACCGTTGATTTTCACGAACTCCTAGAGCGCACTTCATGGTGAAAGCATATTATCTCTTTGCTAAATACCTATCAGCAAACTGAAACAGCAACGTCTTTAAGAGTAACAAGAATTGAGATAGGCTACCTGATTTAAGCGATACGCACTACATTTATTTTTTAGCTAAAGGTATATGTCGTTCTGTCAGGAAAACTGAATACCTTTGCTTGCTTGTTCATTATTAAGTCAATTAGCGTAGACATAAGGAGCTTATTACGTTTGAAGACAGCTATCGAAAATTAAAGCAAGTTGGATCAAACTTCTCAATGACCTGCAAAGCCCGTTGCTTAACCGTATTTCAGGCTTAATACGGGAGGCGATGCCTTTGGTTTTTGAATGCAATAGCAAAGATATTCTTAGATACGTCAGCCCTAACGATATTTGGATATAGGTATACAAAATAACTAATGTGCTGCTTCATTCCCTAAAGAGGAGAAATCGAAAGTTAAGAGGGTGTTTAGCTGCCGGAGGTTTAGCTAGCAGAGAGCTATAATGCCGCCAATAAAGCTTCTTTGATGCTTTGTTGACAAGGTTATTAGCGAATTATCATCTGTAGTAATGAAGAAACTGGAGAAAGATCAAGAATAACGATTGATATTTTACGATTTCCTGTTAGTACAGTGGGCCCATTCAGAATTACCAATTTGATAAAATCAGCTTTTGCGATAGTGAGGCTATTAAGCTGATGCACAAAACATTATGGTTTAAGAAAACAACCATTTCAATAGTGTTTAAGCTATTCTCTTTTGCTCAGAATAGCTGAAACCGGTTAATGGGATTTTATCTTCTAACTCTTGTTATGGTAAAATAACGTTCAATTTAAGGATGGAGAACAGATTTATGAAATGTCATCATGAACATGACTTAACCGTCATATACTAGATTTGCTAATAATTTTTATCTGATTTATTATATACCTATAATAGGTAGGTTACTCCTCTTTCTGTTAAAATTACTGTGATTGAAAAATAAACGTATACTTTAGTCTTAATTCTTGAGTTAGAATCCATAGTTTTTATAAAAATGAATTGTTAGATAATATTAAATATAAATTATATCACCATAACTTTGTTTAATTAATTTATGTAATTAAAATATTAGAGATCTGAATTATAATGCCAGATTATATGACTCTGCCAAAATTTTATATCTGGATTCAGAGCGGTAGCGATATGTTAAACATGCTATTTACAATAAAAGTGTTAAGTTTAGTACTTTAGATATTTTTCAGTCACTCAGTTTTTTTATAAAAAGCTTATATTATATTCGTTAAACACCTATTTTATATCATTTAATTAGATTTTATATGAACGAGATATGCCAACAAAAGAGTGCAAAAAATATTTACTTAGCAAATATTTTGGCTGATATTTAAGATATTTATCTATTCAAGAAACCTATTTACCTCCAAGTAAATATTACTTCCTGAATGATAGTATAGTTTTTGAATAATTCAGTTTAATTTTAAACCTATTTTTATAGACTGCAATGAAGCTTTACTACCCAATATTATTGGGATAATTCCTGATTATATAGTAAAAGATATTGATGAAAAATAATAGAACCTACCAAACTATGTGTGAGCGACGCAGCTATAGTGCTTATAAGAAGTTTATAATCTGAATACTATTTATATTCTGCAATATGTTAATTTTTTAAAAATTTATCCAGATAAATTTGATGAATTCCTATAAAGCATAAACTAAATAAATTAGGTATATAGTACGCTACTTAACGTGTTATAATACTCCTATTCATACGAATCGCTTTATAATTTCCCTTACAAAATTAATGATGATAGACCGACTTAATTTTTAATGACACTACAAAAGAGACCATGCAGAATATATCTGACTTAGCTCCCAATTTTTTCTCAACACGCAAGTATTATTCTCTTATAATCATGATTATCCAAGGTTTTGAGCAAACAGCTCAGGCAAATCTAATGACAGTGGATATAACTGCATTGAGGAGGGGTAATACTATAAAGTATGCTTTGCTGATGAATTTATTATTTAGGGAACTAGGAATAATTCTCCCATCTTTCGCTTCTTGGAAAGATATAAAGATAATTGAACCAATAGATCTGACAAATCCTTATAAGATGACGATTTCTATTTTTCTTACAGAAAACTTAGAAGGTAATTACCTAGATGTATATTCCATCTCAAACTAAACTGCTTTCATTATTGGTGACGTCTGGAATAACTTACTTAAAATACGGAGAAAGTATTAATTAATAGGCCCGTTTAGCTATCAAACAAATAACTTATTTTATAGCACTTCTGTAATGTGGAAGTGACAGGATGCTATTGCTGTGCCTCTCCTAAATATTCTTACTTACGTTCTTTCCAAAGCTCTAAATAAAAACTTACAGTTCATGTAACGTCAAACCTACTGAGCAGTGGTTAAAAAGCAGGTTCATATTTTGCTCGATTACAACTTACAAAATATTATTTTCACTATCCCTCCATCTTTTTGGCCTTTTTAACAATAACTTGGGATCTGCAACTTAACGCTTTATTTTGATCTCCACTCATGCTTATCCCGGAGTAGATACATAACAGGGTATTAAAAATTGATATCTTCTATCCTTTCGTACATTTGGCCTAGACAACTCAATCAAAATCCACATATTCATATCTCCGTCACCTGAGGTGGCTGAATATTAAATATGCTGTATGATGAAAGGCTGTTCTTTAATAAAAAATCGGTCTAAGAAATCTGATAAGTCGCTGTCACCAGGCTGATGCGTCATAACTATGATCTGATAAATCCCAGTATCTTACTGTCTTGTGCGCATATTCGCCACAGTAATGGAGTGGTGGCGTTTCGTTATTTGAAGACGCAGTATAAGAGAGAGGCGTTACTGAAAAACACACTTCCCTAAAAACAAAAGAAAATAGGATAGTGTGAAATATCTCTTACGAGATCCCCTTAAATGACTACAGTATCAATATAAAAACTACGGCATTAATGAGGGGGGGTTAAGAGTGCTTTGGACATAATTATTACTACTATAGGACTGCAGTATCATCAGTAAACCCTGATGCAAGAAGAGATAATCTGGCGCTATATTAGCTATATTTCGAAAGGCATATTAAGATGATGCGTAACTATGATTCTTCTCGAAACGTAAATGAGTCATGCTATTACCGAAGATGTATAAGACGTTGGAAATGATTTATAAAACTAGAGTTCGCTACTCTAATTAAAGGAAATTCCCACAAATAGATCTATACAAATGCATTTTGTGTGGCAACAGGATACTTTTACTGACGCTCATCCTCTGGCATATAAAGCAATATGGAATTGTTGTCAGAAAGGATGCATAAAATTGAAAAAAACGATGCTTATTAAGATAAAATATAGAATTAATATTACTAAAATTAATGCATTAGGTCAAAAGACCACATACTCCGATAAAATTTCACTTATAATTACCTAGTAAACTGATTCCTATCTTCTTTTCTTCTTTTAGCAAAAGAATTGCTTTTGGTCTCTTTTAAAGAGAGAGGCAATTTCCTAAAGATCAAGCTCTTGATTAGCATTAAAATGTTAGTTTTGCAGCCCATCTTCTATACACCGATTAAATCGCTTGATAATATTATTTATTTTAGAATAAATTTGGTCTAATCGGTCTTCTATAGCAACCTCTGTATATAATAGTGGAATCCCTGTTTTCCAGGGGCTAAATATTTTTGAAGATCAAAAGACGGTCTGTAAATTCTTTGACATTATCTATAAGTACCTGATGGATATTCAGGGAATATCTTTGGTTAATATCATGTATAAAAAGTTTTGAGTATTGCCGCAGTTTTGCTCGTATGAAAACAGATAAAAACCCATCGAGTGCCAAATAATCTTTTTCTATAATAAAAAGAACGTCATGAATTTTGTTTATCATTTGCGGAAGATATATTTAATTTCTATATGAAGATAACCTAAGTTCATAGCGTTTAAATGCTTTATAATTCGGTTTTCAGGATAGGATTTTTCTGGATAATTTATGTAAATTTCCAACTTTGTACCTGTGTAAACAAAGATCCAGTTAAGATTTATATACAACCAACAGAGTTCAATAACTTGTATACAACTGACTGCCAGCAGATTGCCAAAATAAAAAAACGTTTTTTTGGAGGAAACAACTACAAGTTATTAAGCAGGTGATAGCGTTGTTAATAAACAACAGAAATATCGCTGTTAATCATCAACATCATCTTGATTTTATCTTTTAGCAAGGGTAAGTTCAAATATACTATTAAAGCTTAGCTTTAGAAAAAGTGTACGCATATTTTTTACTTATTTAAAGAGTAGTACTGATTTTAGGTATTGTAGTTACCTAACAATGGATCTTCATCATCATGATAAGTTACCTCAACGTATATCTCTCAATAACTATCCTTGCTATAAATACAGCTGTTCGACGAGGATTTATATAATGATTCGGAACTAACAAGTAAATATAAATTTTTTAGTACTTATTTTACCTTAATTACAACAAAATTCAGTGGATAATACGCTTTAACCTATTTGAGGAAATAGCGGATATATAATATACCTCAAAACATAACTTGTTATGTTGTTATAGAAGGAGCTAGGGATATCATTTAGTGAGTGGTGAAAGCAATTACGTTTTTTAAATTCCATAATGAAATTATAATAAGATAACAGTATCTATCAGGTAGGTTTTGATCTGGATATACTTCTTAATTGAATTTTATTAATATGGAAAAATAGTTGTTTTCTATCTTATAGAATAATAGAAAACAATGGGTTAATCTTGATAAGTATAACTGGGTATTAGATAAGTGAAAATATTAGTTGACGAAAATATGCCTTATGCAACTCAATTGTTTGAAACAATTGGTGAAGTAAAGACAGTTTCTGGGCGTTCAATTTCATCGTCACAGCTAGCAACAGCAGATGCTTTAATGGTGCGTTCTGTTACTCAAGTTAATGAAGCATTACTTAAAGAGAGTAAGGTAAAATTTGTTGGAACTGCGACAGCTGGATTTGATCATGTTGATAGGCAATGGTTATCGCAAGCAGGCATCGCTTTTTCTTCCGCACCGGGTTGTAATGCGATTGCGGTGGTAGAATATGTTTTTTCTTCTTTCTTATTACTGGCCGAACGTGATTGCTTTGATTTGCGAGAAAAAACAGTCGGTATTGTAGGGGTTGGTAATGTTGGAAGTCGACTTAATGCATATTTAAAGGCTTGGGGGGTGAATACGTTACTTTGTGATCCTCCTCGTAAAGACGCTACTGATAATAGTGAGCAATTTTTGCCATTGGAAGAATTAGTTAATCAGGCGGATATTTTAACTTTTCATACGCCATTAAATAAATCTGGTCGCTATTCATCTTATCATTTATTAAATGAAGAATTGCTTGATTCTATGCCGGATGGACGCATTTTGCTAAATACTAGCCGCGGAGCAGTTATTGATAATCAGGCATTATTAAAAAATTTAGAAGATGGTAAGAAAATCGATGTTATATTAGATGTTTGGCAACATGAACCACATATTTCTCTACCTTTATTAGCCAAAGTTAGAATTGGTACACCACATATTGCTGGTTATTCACTGGAAGGTAAAGCACGTGGTACCAGCCAAATTTTTACCGCATTTAGCCAGTTTTTAGGCCAAGTGCAGCAAATTAAATTATCTGATTTATTGAGTATTTCAGAGTTTAATGAAATTACCTTTAGCGGTGAATTAACGCAAACTAGTTTAAAACGTTTAGTGCATTTAGTTTATGATGTACGTCGTGACGATGCACCATTAAGAAAAATTGCTCATCTTGACGGCCAGTTTGATTATTTTCGTAAAAATTATCCAGAACGCCGTGAATGGTCATCTCTTAAGGTGAGATGTGATAATAGCGATGCTGCTAATACACTAAAAATACTAGGCTTCAATACCAAATTAATTTAATTAAAATGCTAATAAGATTAGAGAAAAATAACATAACAGAAGATTGGAATCTTGCAGTATTAGGTCCAATACCGCTCCACTGTCGGTCAGATAAGCTATATTAAGTTTATTTATTTGCTCCAGGATTATTATCTAAACCATAGACGTACATTCATATTCCATGCAAGATGGGTTATTGAGGAATATAGTTTAAGGGAAATATCGTGATGATGCTTAATAATCAGGTAACTATAATACCTAAAATCAATGATGCTTTTCAGGGTAGCAAGCATCCTGGGTTCTACTTTATCTAAGCGTTATGGCATCTCCGAACTTTATTGTTGCTAAATTACAAAAACGGGATAACGTTGATGATCATAGCCATATTCCCATTCTTTTCCGACGATGACTCTTTCGCTTAAGAGGCCGAAGTTCTTTCCTACAAAAATTTTTTCTTTCTCGCTGATCTTCTGGTAAAGTCATACCCGAATTCTTGAATCTAGTAGAATCTTCATCTGGACTAGATTACTATTTATGAAGACCAAGAAATAAGGAATTACGTAAAATGAAACAGGGAGGAAGCTTCAAGTAGCCAAAGCATAAAGCATTTAAAAACTACGCGACTGCTTAGCTGCACGTAAATATGAAATATTTTTCTAAAATATCAAATAGAATTTCACGACGTTACCTTTTCATATGTATAGAGTGCGACACTCTATGGATTTTATCTATTTCTACAAGGCTATGGCTCTTGGCTGATGTTTTAAACTTCTTATGTGATCTTAATCGAACATGTTTCATGAACATCCATCAGATACTTATAGGTAATAAAAAAATTTACAGATCACCTTTTTATCTGCAAAAAGGCTCAACCACTGGAAAACAGAAATTCGACTATTTGTGTGAAGAGCTTGGTATAAACACCGACTTAGGGAGATGAGGCATTCTAAAGCGAATG
The DNA here is from genome assembly GCA_046530735.1 of Arsenophonus sp. GTDB lineage: Bacteria > Pseudomonadota > Gammaproteobacteria > Enterobacterales > Enterobacteriaceae > Arsenophonus. The sequence goes on along the minus strand of JBHEQV010000008.1, from coordinate 19,586 downwards.
CTATGATCAAGCGATTTAATCAGTGTATAGAAGAATTGGCTGCAAAGCTATCCCTTCAATTTTATTCAAGAGCTTGAAATTATTTTGCATCGATATGTTTGACTGTATAATTAGTAATTACTCTAATCAGTATTAGATAGTAAAACTCCATTGCAGTCTATGAAATATTAGTTCAAAGTTAAATCTGAATTATTCAAAAAAACTATACTATTTTTCAGTATAGTGAAAGCTAGCATTTAATTGATTACCATTATTAAATGATAATGAAAGGTCTCTTCTTCGCAAAAGCGCAGTTTAGTTAGTTAAGTGCGTGAAATTTTAAAAATGATAGGTTATCCATTATTGTTAACTATATTTGCAAGCACCTGTTTTTATGATTATGCACAAGTAGTTTATTTGGAAACATTACGTTCAATGATCCTCTAGGGATGCCTGGAAAGAAATTATTAAATTTAATGATGTTTAGTAAGTTTGCGAAGATGATTTTAACTCAAATAACAGATATTTCAGGCAGTGGTCAATTAAGTATTTAATTGTAGGTGTAATGATTATAGTTCACTTGAGATATTATAGTTTTAGTCGATTACCAATAATATCCGATTTAGCGCTGCTCAAATATTAATAGAAATTTTGTAATGATTAGTGAAGGAGCAATATTATTAATGTTGAAAAACAATCTCCTTTGTTGATGACTAAAATTGCTTTAGGGATTGAGTATGATGGTAGTCATTATTATGGTTGGCAACGTCAACAACAGGTAAAAAATATTCAATCTTGTTTGGAGTTGGCGATATCAAAAGTTGCAAATGAGTATATTAATATTTATTGTGCTGGACGTACTGATGCAGGTGTACATGCTACTGGCCAGGTGATTCATTTTGAAACATCGGTCTTACGTAAAGATTCAGCCTGGACGATGGGAGTTAATAGTTATTTACCATCAGATATTGCAGTACAGTGGTGCAAAATTGTTGAGCCAGATTTTCATGCTCGTTTTTGCGCCACTGCTCGTCAATATCATTATATCATTTTTAATGGTCGATTTCGACCTGCGATATTATCTTCAGGCGTAACGCACTATCATGCGCAATTAGATGAGAAAAGGATGCATCTTGCCGCTCAGGCATTGATTGGGGAGCAGGATTTTACTTCATTTAGATCTGTTCAGTGTCGATCTAAATCACCTTGGCGTAATATAAAGCATATTCATGTAAATCGTTATGGTGACTATATTGTGGTTGATATTAAAGCTAATGCCTTTCTTCATCATATGATACGCAATATTGTTGGTAGTTTATTTGCAGTAGGGTGTGGCAATCAGGATATTAGTTGGATAGCAGAGCTTTTAGAATTTAAAGATAGAACAAAAGCAGCGGCAACTGCAAAAGCAGAAGGGCTCTATTTAGTTGCTGTTGACTATCCAGCAAAGTATAAGTTACCTAAAACAACCGTAGGAGCATTTTTTTACTAGAATGATAAATTTAATTTTGCGTTTAATTACGAAACGCTAAAGTTATCAACCATTGAATTTTTATGGAATTTATTACTTTTATTATTACTTTTATTATTACTTTTATTATTGATTTTATTATACACATTGATCTTCATTTAGCTGAGTTTGCTGCTTAGTATGGTATTTGGCTATATGCATTCTATTTTTAATAGAATTTTATGAAACTAGATTAATTATTACGCCTTTTTGCTGTGTGGTGATTCACTATTATTTGTTCCAGGAGGAACATTAACGACACTGAAAATAATGATCTTAATGTTTATTTAATAGTATAATAGTTATTGCTGCAATTATTGCTGATACGGTTAATTATGCTATTGGTTTCTTATTCAGTAATCGTCCTATTTTAGGAATCCAAATTTTAAAATTTTGGTAATTTTTTTACAAAAACTTACCAATGTTATAAAAACATGATCATAAAGCAATTACTTTAGCTAGATTATACCTGTTATTATAATGGTTTGCTTTAATTTCTCAGAGAGAAAGGAATAAATGTCGTATTAGCATTAAATTATGCCAGTTCATTTCTGCCGTGTAGAGTTTTGGATATTCTGCTGTATCATTCTCATTAATTTCGTGGATAATTTCAATATCAGAGAGATGATATGCCATGAAAATCCTACCATACAGGTATCCGCAAAACTAGATATTACCCTTATCCATTCCATGAACTCATCTGTAATTCTACTAGGAAGCTGATAAACAACGCTGTTGAAACGATACTCGAAGCCATGTTGCTCAACATGCCAACGTCGCTTTATCGACACGCAGCAACCCGTCATCCGTAACGGTTATTTGCTGCAGCGAATCATACAGACTTCTATTGGTAAATGTTGAGATTAACCTGCCTAAGATTAAAAAATGGAGAAGATCACAGTGGAAACTGAATATTTTTTTGTAAAACTCCTTGCTGTCCCTTATCTGAAGCGTGCAAAATCAGCGAAGAGTTGTTATCATTGCTTTTGTGCCTATGAGTCCATCCTCCCCACTGCTGATTTTTGAAACCTTAAGCTTCTTCTTGCTGAAAAAGTATAAGTTCTCTCTGTCAGTACCCATTAGCAGACTGATACAGGAATGCTTTGAAGAGCATAAGCAATGATAGATTGGTCATTTAAGTGATATACGCTACGTTTATTTCTATGTCGATAACATAATCGTTTTGTCAGGCAAGCTTAATCCCCCTTTTTCCTGCTGCTTATTATCGGCGGTACTGAGCATAGACGTAAGGAAGTAGTCCTAATAAAAGATACTTATCGAGAGTCAAAAGCGAACTTGACCGAACTTCTTAATTGCCTAAAAGCACAAAGTTTAACTGTATTTCCTATACTTATTACAGGGAGGTATAGTGCTTAGTTTTTGAATGCAATGGTTAAAGATATTCCCGGGCGCAAAGTACCAATGTTATTGGATGTATAAAATAGCTTATGTGCTAGCTTTACTTCCAAAAAGCATGTAACCAAAAGTTATAAACATTGACCTGCAGAAGATTTGACTAGCAGAAAGGACTGATGCTGCTAATAAAGCTTAATGTTTTGTTGGTAAAATTTTTAGCGAAGTATCCTACATCGATGAAGAAGCTGGAGAATAATCAAGAAGAATGGCTTACATTCTATGCTTTTCTGTTATCGTACTAGGTCAATAAGAACGAGGAATCCAATTAAATCAACTTTTGTGACGTGAGCCTACGAAATTAACGCGTTAAGGACTATGCATTAAGAAAAACAACCATTTCAATACTATTTACTGTCCCCTTCTGATCAGAAGGACTGGAACAGGCTAAAAGAATTTAAACTACTTTGATCCTGATGATAAACAATATCCCAATTTAAGGATTGAGAACAGATTCACGAAGAATCAACACAGGACAACATAGAATGAGTATCATACATCAGATTTGCTAATAATTTTAGCATTTATTTTTATAATGTAGCTGAGGCTTTAATATAAGTTAAATAATTTACTAATTCGAGTTATTTTTTTAGTGTGATTTGGAATTGTTCAGTAGAATTTAAAATTATTAATTGTAGCAATTGTTTTTAATTTCTATTCTGCAAAATCTTGTTAAGATTTTTATTATCGTTGAGCATAAAAATAAAAGAAAATAGCTTCTTAAAACTAAAAAATAGATAGTCATTAATAGATTTGATCAGTTTTTTATCCACTATACTTTGGTATTATGCTTTAATAATTAATATAATAATGAGACTGATAATGTAATTTAGACAAAAAGGTCTATTAATGAGCTGGATTGAAAAAATTCTTAATAAAAGCAATATTAGCCAGACCCGTAAATCGAGTATTCCTGAAGGGGTTTGGACAAAATGCGATAGCTGCGGGCAAGTACTTTATCGGCCTGAATTAGAAAGTAATTTAGTCGTATGTCTAAAATGTGATCATCATATGCGTATTACGGCTCGTCAACGTCTTACCTCTTTTCTTGATGAAGGAAGCATGGTTGAATTAGGCAGTGAATTAGAACCTAAAGATATTTTAAAATTTCGTGATTCAAAGAAATACAAAGATCGCATATCAGCAGCACAGAAAGCAACACATGAAAAAGATGCTTTAATCGTCATGAAGGGAACGCTTAAAGGTATGCCAGTTATTGTAGCCGCTTTTGAATTTGCTTTTATGGGTGGTTCAATGGCTTCGGTTGTTGGTGCACGCTTTGTATGTGCAGTTGAGCAAGCACTGGAAAATAATTGTCCGTTGGTTTGTTTTTCTGCAAGCGGTGGTGCTCGTATGCAAGAAGCATTGATGTCATTAATGCAAATGGCAAAAACTAGTGCAGCACTGGTGAAAATTCAGGAACGAGGGCTTCCTTATATTTCAGTACTTACCGATCCAACAATGGGTGGTGTATCAGCAAGTTTAGCTATGCTAGGAGATATTAATGTTGCTGAGCCTAAGGCACTAATTGGTTTTGCTGGACCACGGGTTATTGAGCAAACTGTACGTGAAAAATTACCATCAGGTTTTCAACGAAGTGAATTTTTAATTGAAAAAGGTGCGATTGATATGATTGTTAGACGCCCTGAAATGCGGGATAAATTAGCTGAAATACTGGCTATGCTCACTCATAAAACTGTTCAAGACGCAAGTCAAATTGATGTTATTACCTTAGTTGACGATGATCTGGATCCGGCATATTATGAAAAATAAAAAATTAACAATAAATTTGATCAAAAATAAGAAAATATCTAAACTATTAATGATACCTAATGTGAGCTCTTCTATAGATACCTGGTTAACTTATATAACTGATCAACATAAAAGAATTATTGATATGGGGCTTGAGCGGGTTAGTATCGTTGCTAGACAACTTGATCTTTTATCTCCTGCTATGAAAGTGGTTACTGTTGCAGGAACAAATGGTAAAGGAACCACCTGTCATACATTAGAATCAATTTTAATTGAAGCTAAATTAAAAGTCGGTGTTTATAGTTCTCCTCACCTTTTGAATTATACTGAGCGTGTTAGGATTCAAGGTAAGATGTTACCTGAAGCAGAATTTTGTCGAGTTTTTGCGGATATTGAATCTAAACGTGGTGCAACCACGTTGACCTATTTTGAATATAGCACCTTAGCTGCTTTACAATTATTTAAACAAGCTAAACTTGATGTGGTTATTTTAGAAGTCGGTTTGGGTGGTCGATTAGATGCAACCAATATAGTTGATGCAGATATTGCTGCTATTACTAGTATTGCATTAGATCATATTGACTGGCTTGGTGTTGATCGTGAAAAAATTGGTTATGAAAAAGCTGGTATTTTTCGCTCAGGTCGCTATGCAGTTGTGGGTGAACCGGATATGCCAAAGTCAGTTAATGATGTAGCCCAAAATATTGAGGCAAAATTATTTCGTTGCAAAGTAGATTGGCACTTTAAACTACAAAATGATCATTGGGATTGGCAATCTGAGGATCACGATTTTAAACAATTACCTTTGCCAAATGTCCCATTGGCTAATGCTGCAACTGCATTAGCAATTATTAATTGTTTAATCAAGGAGGCTGATGCTATTAGACAGGCTATATCATTGCAAACTATTCAGCAGGGATTGATTAAATCAAAATTACCAGGCCGTTTTCAAATTATCAGCGAGCAACCTTTTATAATTTTAGATGTTGCGCATAATCCCCACGCAGCGGCTTATTTAGCTGCTAGACTAGCTCACTTACCTAGACAGAAAAACACTAAAGTTTACGCTCTGATAGCTATGTTAGCTGATAAAGATATAAAAAGTACTTTATCTTATTTAGCTCCGCAAATTGATAAATGGTATTTAGCTTCTTTAAGTGGGATACGTGGTGCTGATGCAACGAAATTAGCACAGTATGTTGAATCGTCATACCAATTTTCTACGGTTAGAGATGCCTGGTTGCAAATTATAGCCGATGCTAACAAGCAGGACATCGTGCTAATTTGTGGCTCATTTCATACTGTCGCTGAAGTTATGAGAACTACAGATAAAATAGGAAAGCTTAAGTGGCCAGTAAATTTCAAAACTGTTTCCTAGAAACAGTTATTGTTATTGTATCTGGTGTTATATTATTACCAATATTATTAGATAGTAATAATTGTATCGTCCGAGAAGATAATATGATTTTTATTAGATAATTTAGATTTAATTTGAAACCAATTTTATGAGCTATAAAGGAGTTTTAATAGCCAATGTTGATTGGGATAATTTTTAATTATATAGCCAATTATATTAATACAAAGTAATTTAAAGCTATTCACCAGATTTAAAGAATTGACTTTGCAGCCCATCCTTCCATACGCTAATTAAATAGCTCGATAATACTATTAGTTTAAGGATACAGTATCGAGCTAAGTTAGTATTCTATATCATACCCTGTATAGAAACAGCTGAATTCCTGTTTTCTAGCGGTTGAACATTTTCATAGACCAAAGCAGTAGTCTGAAATTTTTTGTAATTATTAGCAAATCTGGTATATATTGGTTAGATTACATTCTACTCTGAGACTTCCTAAATCTGTTTTCTATCGTAAGGTTAAGCAAGCAAATGACTTGCTCCCAGTTCAAGCTTTCTATGAGCAGACGGGAGCAACTTAAATACCATTAAAAAGATTCTTGTTCTTAAATAACAATTTTGATTTTCGGCTTCATGAGCTCACTGTTACAAAAACTTGATTCAATTGGATTCGTCCTTTTTATGATCCAAAGAATGTTGACGAAGATATAGAATACAAGTCATTCTTCTTGCTATTTCTCCAGCCTCTTCATCGCTGCAGGATAGTACTTTGCTAAAAACTTTACTTAATATAAAGATTAGGTTTTATTAGCAACATCTCGCGGCTCTCTGCTAAGCAAATCTCCAGAAAATTACCTTAACTTTCATTTACATACATTTGGAGAATAAAATCAGCACATCAGTTATTTTATATCCAACAAGATTGGTACTTGGTCCTCGGGAAATATCTTTTCCATTGCATTCAAAACCAAACACTGTCTCCCATGGCAAATCTGGAAGGATAGGTTAAGCAACGTACTCATCAGCTATTAAAAATTGTATTCAGTTCGATTCTAACTTTCGATAAGCATCTTCTATCGAAACGAACTCATTATATCCATGCAGTATAGCCGCCTTAACTAGCAGGTAAAGACGATCAGCTATTCTGACAAAACGGCATATCACATCCGATAAAAAAAAAGGTTAAGGCGTATTGCTTAATCACACAGCCTACCATTACCTGTGATCTTCAAATCATTTTTGTTTCAATCTGCTGATACCTTTAATAGAGAAACCATCTGCTTCCATCGAAAAACGTCTTATAGCTTTGTAAAAAGCTCTGGTGGATTTGCCTCGTAGGTACCCCAAAGCTATTATAACAACTCTTCGCCATTTTACACACTTCAGATAAGGCACAGCAAGGAGTTTTAAAATATATTTAATTTCTTCTGTAATCCTCTTCTTTTTAACCTTAGGTACTTTAATCTCATAATCCTACACAATACGAGTCTGTATGATTTACTGTAGAAAATAACCGTTACAGTCGACGACATGACGCTCATCGACAAGGTAGCGTTCAGGATCTTGTTTCAGACATGGTTTTAAGCTTTGTATCAACAGCGGTGTCTATCACCTTCCTAATAGAATTATAGATGAGTTCATGGAATGGATAATGGTAATATCTAGTTCACTGGTAGATGTATAAGGTAGACTTTTCATGATATATTATCTATATATGATTGAAACTATTCACGAAATTAATGAGTAGGATACGCCACCCATCTCTAAAACTACATGTACTAGAAATCAGTATAACTTAATTTTTTCTATTTATCTGTAAGTATTCGATGAATAGTTATTAGATATCTTATATTAAGATCAGATAAGAAGCATCAAGCATTAACTACAGTCTTTGACTTTATAAAGATAGATAAATTTATCGAAGGGCGTGATCTATAAATACGAAAAGATAATGTCATGAGATTTTTTTAGCATTTGCGGAAGATATTTACATCTAGGCACAAATAGCTAAGCTTGTAGCTTTTAAACGCTTTATGGTTTCAATTTCGATACTTTCAGACTCATCTCATACAAATTCCTCTCTGTGGCTGCGTAAACAGAGATCCAGATCAAATTAAGATACAATGAAGATTCAGGAATTCTCGTACAGATGGCAGTAGATAGTCAAGAGGAAGGGAAACGTTTTTACAGAAAATAACTATAATTTTTAAGTGGGCAACAGCGTCATTGAAAAACGATGTGATATGCCTATAATAATCACGCTATGTTGGCAAAAATTATTACTCTGCTTGTAGTACATTTATAGCCACCACGGTTTGTATTTTAATTGTTATGGTTTTAAATAATCTTCTCCATGCCAGATAATCTAGTAAATAACAATCCATATCACATCCCATAGGAGGTTATTCAGCTATCCTTTTAATCAGCTGATATAATTGTTCACATTTTGAATATGGATCCCTTGCCAATAACTTCTCTGAATATCCAGCCTTATTAAGAGATGGTAGCTAATTTTATGATCACTGGTAAAGATTTCATACTATTTACTTCCATCCGAGCAAAAGATGGACTCTTTATTTATGACCGCTTAAGAAACTGGTTAGTTAAACTTCAACAATAGCACTTAGTGCACTTATGTTACCTGGTCGCTTCTGAAGTAAGGAGCAGTGACGCCATCTAAACTCTATTTTAAATCAATCCCTATTTGTTTCGATTATTTCTGTATAGTCAAGGTATTCAACGTACATTGAAGATAATTAAAACATTTATCCTTCTTTATATAGCTTTGCCATAGGAGTTCTAGTAAGATTTGTTAAATGTTTTCCTGCAATCAAGAATTTTATAGCAATATCAATATAACATTAATAAATGGTCGCAGCGGGGATAAACGTCTTTGCTGTAATAATATAGGTAGGATAAATTGGAATGAATTGTTTTAATTCATAGATCGACATCATCTAACATATTGTCGTCACAAAGCCATAACTAATAAGATGTAACTTTATGTTGGTATGAAGTGAAGAGAAGAATCTCTTTGATCTGTATGGCTGTTTACTTTTTTATGATAATGGTTGTCGCAAAATCTTTCATACAGTAGAAGAGATTTCTATCAATAACCTTTACTAATATAGTTGATGATCAACAACATCTCGTTTTTTTCTTGAAGACGCTTAGATAAAGTAAAGTAAGCTTTTTTTTTTGCTTCCCTGAAGAGCAACTTTGATTTTAGGTGTTGTAGTTTCCTAACGATAAACCCTCATCATGATATTTTTGCTTCAAATATACTTTCAGTAGCCTTCTTGCAATAAAGAAGGTTGCGAAACGATAGTTTCTATAATAACCTAGGAAGAAACAAATAAAAATATAATAAGATTGAATTTACATCGCGATCCCTTTTGGCGCCTAAAACTAACAAAGAATATAAAATTGAATCTATTTTTTCAATTAATCCTAAAGAACTAGGGGGACATTCTCAAAAAGTATTACCGAAGCTAAGATTTTTGAGATCACTTCTAATTTAAATGTCAAATCAGAAAATAGTATATCTATTTAACAAGGAAAGACAAAATATCGCCGTTAAAGTTAAAAGCCTGCGTTAATTCCAAAATAGACTACTAAGTCAACTTAGAAAGTTCAAACATTATAGAGGCAGTCTTATGTTATTCAGAGTTAGCCGTACTTAAAAATATAGCAAAATAGAATAGATTCTTGCTAGATTACGTTTTATATGGCTATTAGATTTATACAGAGCTATCATTACCAGTAAATAATCGATTAACTCGAATTTTTATTGATCTAAATGTTTAGAGAAAAAATTATAGTATAATTTATTAGAGTTAAAAGATTTAACTTGCTTAATAGGATTAAATACGTAGTTATAAAGCTTTAAATGGGTATTTATTAATATAAAATATATTGATAATAAATAGTTATATGAATTATTCATGTGGTGATTATTATTTATCTTTTCTATAAAATTTATTGCTACTTTTCAATAAAGTATCTAACAAAAACGTTTTTTTCCGCTAAAATGCGTTTGACTATTCTAAAAAATTTAATTTTTGGATTAAAATTATGGTTTGGATTGATTACGCTATAATTGCCATTATTATTTTTTCTACTTTAGTTAGTTTAATTCGTGGTTTTATACGAGAAGCTTTATCACTTATTACTTGGGGATGTGCTTTTTTTGTTGCTAGCCAATTTTATCCTTATTTAGCGACTTATTATTTTACTCGTTTTGATGACACGCTTATTAGAAATGGTATTGCAATTGTAATTTTATTTATCACAACTTTAATTGCGGGTACCGTAGTCAATTATGTGATTAGTTCGTTAGTTGAGAGAGGGGGATTATCAAGTGTTGATCGCATGTTAGGCGTCTGTTTTGGCGTATTACGCGGTACATTAATTGTATCAGCAATTTTATTTTTTTTAGATACTTTTACATCCTTACCAAAAAGTGAAGATTGGCAACATTCTGAATTAATTTCCAAATTTAGTCATATCATTAGATGGTTTTTTGATTATTTAAAAAATGTATCAAGTTTTTTACCTAAAAGTATCATTTATCTTGGTTGATAAGAAAAAAGTAGATGTGAAGTATTATCGGTATTGCTGTTTTTATAGTAATTTAGCTAATCAATTTATCTAAACTAATAGTGTTTCAGCATCGTGGTAAAATATTTTGAAGGTATTACTACAATTAATGAAAATAAATAATTTCGCTTACGTAAATCAAATGATTTTAGTAAAGATGTGTTTCCCTGGCTAGCCATACATTAACTTTTCAAGCTAAATGAAAATTAATCATATGTGTTATCTAACCGTTAGTAGATAACAGCAGTTTTGGAACATAACTTTTTTATATGTTAATTACCTTTGGTATTATATTAATATATAATGGTAATTTGATCAATGCAGATGAATTAAAAACGTTATTTAAAACGCCTCGTCGTCATGTAAATATTTCTTCTAATTTAGAAGAAGTTTCTCAATGTACTTGTTCATAAAATGAACAAATTTGATATTTTCTGATCATTAAAATAACCTATTTACCGTTATTGCTACCATTTCTAGGAAGTTCGTGACGGCTTGCAGTTGTATTGTAATGATTATTGGCTATGAGGTTTGTAATCCATTTAGTATTCGAGTTCTGGTGTTAGCAACTGCATATTAGAAGAAGATTAAATCAGTATATGGTTGCTTCGGAAAGTGTCGTTTTAGATACCTTTGGTTTTGAGTTCTTGTGGATATTACTCTTGATGAAGCGATTTATGTTACTGTACAAGGATAATTTTTTATCTATCAATATGTAGAAATTTATCATTGATTTTTTGTCTATTTGATCTTTGTGTATTTATACAAGATCTCATTCTTTTTTATAAAAAATTAGTTAATAAGGTCGTTTTTGGATGTGATAAAATTGTTAGGTGCTAAAATTTTTTGCTAATGCTAAGATTTAGATAATGATGATGTGATTTCTTATTCCTGAAAATTCCTGCAATAGCATGAATTAGAGTAGCTTAGATCTTAGGTAAGTTTTATGCCAAGGTTTTATAAAAATTGTTACGTGGTGCATATTTTTATCATACCTGATAATAGAGAAGATGTAAGTTGATGCATTATAAGTTAAATATTAATCGTGTGAATTCTGTGGTAAAATATTTTATTAGTTGATGACTCTATTGTTTATAGAGCAATCTCTGAATAAATTGTTAATTAGTACAAGAAATAGGTAGTTACTAGCAAATTGGTATATGGGAGGTGTCAGGGCTACCATACCACTCTGATGCTTCGTGAATCTGTCCTCTATCATTGAATTGAACGTTATTTACCACCAGAGTCAGCAGGTCAAAATCCGCTTAGCTACTTCCAGTTTTTAAAATAGACGAGAGCAACTTAAATAGGATTGAAATAGTTGTTTTATTAAACTACAGCACTTCGTGCTTCAGCTTAATAGCTTTAACTGTCACAAAAGCTAATTTAATCGAATTCGTTCCTCTTATTGAGGCCACGGAATACTAATTGGAAGGCATAGAATGCCAGCAGATTTTCTTCTTCTTTTTTCAGTTTCTTCATCGATGCAGGATATATTGAAATCTTGCCAACAAAATATCAAGGGCTTTATTAACGACATTACAGCTCTCTGTAATCTAAATCTTCCGCAGTTCACCTTTAATTTTCAATTGCATTCCTTTGAGAAGTGAAGGCAGTGTATTACCTATTTATATATCCAACAGCGTTAGTGCTGCATATTCTGGAATATCTTTTCCATTGGGATTCAAAATCAATGATACCAAGGCCTCTCGTAACAAATCTAGGAGAGGCGGTTAAGATTCGCGCTTGCAGGCAATTAAGAAGTTCGTGTAAGCTCGCTTCTAATTCTTATGTTATCTTCAACTCCAACCAAAACTCCTTATGTTCATGTAGATTGTGCTGATAATAATGAACGCAGCAGGCAAAGGAGATCACCTTGCCTGACAGAACGGTATTATACGCCATTGTTCAAGAAATAAACGTAACTTATATCCTTTAAATCACGCAGGCGCCCATTGCCTATGCTCTTCAAGGCATTGGTATTTAAGTTTGCTGATGGTGTACTGTAGCAAAGAGATTAAATACTTTTCACCGAGAAACGTCCAGGACTTACTAAAATTTCCAGTGAAATGATTCGCAATAATAGGCATGGCAGTAGCTCTTTGCCGATTTTGCATGGTTCAGATAAAAGATAGTAAAGAGCCTTAGAAAGCATATTCCGTTGCTGCTGAAATCCCTTGGATTTTAGATCTTTAATTTTAATATCGTCAATAACCCCTCTTATATGGTTCGCTGTGACAACTAACCGTTATGGATAATGGTATGGTGAAGTCAGTCGCTAAAAAGGCGGCTGTGAACATATTGTTACAACCTGGCTTTAGAGTCGAGTTAAGCCTAAACGGCAGTGTTTATCAGTTACCTGACAGTATTACACGGATAAGTTTATACAAGGAATCAAAGGTAATATCTAGTTTTACGGATACCTGTAGTGTAGGCTTTCATGGCATATCATCTCTCTGTTATTGAAATCGTTTATTAAATAAATATGCATGTACGTAATCATCTTCAAAACTCTATACATCAGAAATAAAAATAACTCTAAGGGAAGATAAAAAGATCTATTTTTTGGTATCACTCAAAATTCGTTTTCTAAATATTTATGGTATTGATATTCCGTCCTATAATTAATTGATTGCCTATGTACGTTAAGTGGATGAAATTCACAACTTATTTGTGCGAATAACTTAATTGCCACAGCTTAGAAAGGAAAATTCTGATATCACTACTTTTAAAAGTTCAGTTTTTAATAGATTTATGTCACTAAAAACATCGATTTAGATTATCCATGTAAAAATAATCAGTTAAAAGAACATAATGAAATTAAAAATTTAGAAATTCATAATTAAGGCCAACTTGTTGTTATCGTTTAAATTAAGTTAAACTTTAGCGGGTATCGTTAAGCTTACAATACTGAAGTCTATTTTATCATTGTTATTGAGTAAAAATGATGCAGAGAATAATTATCGGATTAACAGGCGCCAGTGGTGCAATTTACGGTATTCGTTTACTTGAAGTTTTACGATCTGTTGTTGATGTTGAAACGCATTTAATTGTTAGTTCAGCAGCTAAGCAAACTATAGCTCTGGAAACTGTTTATTGTCTACGTAATGTTCAAGCAATGGCAGATGTTGTTTATGAAGATAAAGATATTGCCGCGGCGATTTCTTCTGGTTCATTTATTACTTCTGGTATGATTATTATGCCCTGTTCAATAAAAACATTATCTGGTATTGCAAATAGTTATAATGATACATTAATTACGCGAGCGGCTGATGTGGTTTTAAAAGAGAAACGTAAATTAATTCTGGGTATCAGGGAAACACCTTTACATATAGGTCATTTAAGATTAATGATAAACGTTATAGAGATTGGTGCGATAATATTCCCACCGATGCCAGCTTTTTATTATCAACCAGAAACCGTACAGGATATTGTTGATCAAACTATCAATCGAATATTAGATCAATATGGTATTATCTTACCGCAAACCTTATTTACGCGTTGGCGAGGCGCTAAGTAATTATCTCTTTCAAGGTAGTTAACAGTAATGACTTGAGTGCTTATATTAATTTAATATAGTGAAATTTAAATCCAATATCTTTAATATGTTTGCAATGGCTTGTTATTCACTTAACATTAATTCAGAAGTTTCTCTTATAATCAATTTAATAACAAATTCTGAAATTATCCTCATTTCTGGTATATGCAGTTTCGAAGATGCTGATATATCCTGCCTTATTGATTTCATAAATAATTTTAACAACAGAGGAATAATATGCCATGAAAAGTCTACCCTATAAGATATCTACAAAACTAGATATTATCTGTAATCCCTTCCATGAACTTATCCATAATTGTTGTTGCTAGGCAATTCTCCTAAGCTTACCGTGTAAGATGGCGCCATTGGTTTTGAATGCAATGGCAAATATATTTTGAAGATGCAGCGATGTAGCACCAACTCCATTAGCTACATAAAACAGTTGATATGCTAGATTCACTCTTCAAAAAGGTATGCAACTGAAAGTTAAGGTAGATGCAGGAAGTTTGGCTATCAGAGAACCATAATGCCATTAATAAAGTTTGATATTTTTTGCAAGGTTTTTAGCGATGTTATCCCTGCAGCGATGAAGAAGTTGGAGAAAAAACGAGAAGAGATGCTGGAATTCTACGACTTCCTACAATCAGTGCACTAGATATCAATAAGAACGATGAATCTAATTTGAATATCAGATTTTGCGACAGCGAGCTTATGAAGCCAACCGCTGAAAACACTGTTTTTCGATAAACAATCCTTTCAATGATATTGAATCTATTCCCGTCTGTTTAGAAAAGCTAAAACTGGTAAGAAAATTTGATCTGATGATACTAGTGTTAAATAACGTTAAGTTAAAGGTAAAGAATAGATTCATAAAGCGTCATATCGAAGTCTAACCGTCATATACTAGATTTACTAATAACTTGATGTGCTAAAGTTACTTGATCTATAATTTTTTCTCGACACGTAAGTATTATCTGCTTCTAGTCACGATTATTCGAAGTTTTAAGAAAAGCCGCCCCAGAACCAAGGGAAAAGAAGGCTAGGCCAGGCAAATAACGCTGCATTCAATAATATTGAAGGGTAATTAATAAAAGTATGCTTTGGTGATGAATTCATCACCTATAAGGAAATAAGTATAATTTCTGTTTCCTTTGCTCCTAAAACAAACACAAAGATAACTGAACTGATAGATTTGACGAATGCAGATAGGATAACGATTTTATTTTTCTATTAAGATACTTAGAGAGTAATTTACCCAGATGTATATCTTCTACAACCAATTAAACTGCTTTCCACCATTGATTATGCATGGAATATTTTTTTAAAACATAGTGAAAGTATTAATTCGTGAACTCCTTCTATCTGTAGAGCGAACTGTTGCCTGTAGGACTTTGTGTAATGTGGTTTATCTCGTCGCTCTATTGCTGTGCCTATCTTGAATGTTTCCACCGACGTTTTCTATCAAAGCTATAAATCAAAAGCCTGGATTTTATATGGATTCAAAGCTACCAAGCGCTATTAGGATAATAGGTTCATATTTTATCAGACTGTCACTAGCAACACATTACTTTTCACTATCCCCAATCTTCTTTAGCCTTTTTAACAATAACTCGCCGTTACTTAACACTCTGTTTTAGTGCTCCACTCCCCCCCAATCTTATCCTGTAGTTGGCACACGCAAACAGGGTATCCAAATTAGCATCTTCTATGTCTTGCACACTTATGGTTGACAACTCAATCAACATCTAGCTGCCATGTATCTCTTACTCGTGTGAGTCTGAATATTAAATATCCTGTATTGGCGTGAGCTGTTCTTAAAAAGAGCGGTCAAAAAATCTAACAAGATTCTATCATCCGTGCTATTGCATTACAGCTATAACCTGATAAATCTTAGTCTATTTCTAGACTTATAAGTATCCTTATCAGGAAGGAGTAGCAGCGTACCCTGAACTACAGTCCAAACGTTATTGGAAAGTTCATTTCGCTAAAAAAGATGAAAGTGGTCTAGTATAGCATGAAATAGATGAGTTATTACTAAATCTGGTATATGATGGTTAGACTCCACTCTGATATTTTATAAATCTATTCTTCATCTTTATGATATTATTTACCACTAGAATCAGCAAGTTAAATCTCCTGAGCCGGTTCAAGCTTTCTGAATAGACGGGAGCAGCTTAAATGCCATTAAAATGATTGATTTCCTCTAACTACAACGATTAGCAGATTAACTTTATAACTTCATTATCGCAAGAGCTAATTCAATCAGATTCGAGATTCTTATTGATGCCAGTGCGTTAACGGAAAGCTATAGGATACTCAGCAGATATTTTTGATCTTTCTGTAGATTCTTCATTGCTACAGGATACGTTGAAATCTTATCAACAAAACATCAAAAGCTTTATTAGCAGCATCACAGCTTTTTGGTAGGGGCAGACTTCTCTTGTAGCTTATCCTTAACTTTTGATGTTGAATGCTTTTTGTAGAGTAAAGATAGCATATTAGTTGTTTTATACTCATAACAGCATTTGTACTGCGTACTCGAAGAATATCTTTTGCCGTTGCATTCTAAAACCAAGGACGCCGTCTCCAATAACAAGCTTGGAGATGCGATTAAACCACACGCTTACCAGCTTACTGAAAAGATAGGCGCTCAGAGTGCGCTTCTGATTTTCAATAATCCTCTTAGAACGCAGCTCGCTCCTTACAGTCATATACAGTACCGTCAATAATGAATAAGCAGGAAAAGGCAATCAGGTTGCCTGATAAGCTGGTATATTATGCCGATGGTCTAAAAATAAAGGTAGCGCATATCACTCAAATAATACAGCGCCATCGCCTATGCTTTTCAAGTCATTGCTATTTCAGTCTGCTTATGGTAGTTAGTACGATATCATGTGCTTTTTGCCGAAAAAAGCTAGAGCTTCGTAAAAATCACCACTGTAGATCTCTTCACAGCTATATAGCCATAAGAGCAAGCTTTCTCCGCTTTTCATACCCTTAGATAAGGCGGCAGTAATGTGCTCTTGAAATATATTTCATTACCGGTTTATCTCCCACACACCAGCTAATCTTCAGAACTTTAATCTTAGCATCGCTATACCTCCATCTTGTAGGTTGTTACGACAAATAACCGTTACAGACAATGACGGGTTGGCACCCATCTATAAGGATGGTGGGTGAGCATGTTATCGCAATCATAGTTTCGAGCACCGTTTTAATAGCGGTGCGTGCCTATCAGCTGTCTGTCACAATTACGGATGCGTTCATGAAAGAGATAAGGGTAATATCTAGTTTTTTAGATACCTGTAGTATAGATTTTTCATGGTATATCATCTCTCTCTTGTTGACATCATTCATGAAATTAATCAGCAGGATATGTTACAATCTTTAAAATCCTATATACCAAAAATAAGGATAACTCTTAAGATAAAAGTTTCGGACAAAACAATACGATAAGATGGTATTTCATCATTTACAGGCAGATAGATAGGTTCATTATCTACTTTAATTCAACGTGTGCAATACTTTTTTTCAAAATAAATGCTAAAAATATTAATAATATGATTATAATCATGTTTTTATGTAAACTATATTTTAGATTAAAAATCTAATTCACCACATTGAGCTCGATGGCGTAAAAAATGATCGATAAGCACGATTGCCATCATTGCTTCTGCTATCGGTACAGCTCGAATACCAACAGAGAGATCATGGCGTCCTTTTGTTACTACTTTGACCTCATCACCTTGTTTATTGATCGTTCTACCCAGTATACTAATGCTCGAAGTTGGCTTTAAAGCTAAATGGACAATAATTGGCTGGCTACTACTTATGCCACCTAATATGCCACCGGCATGATTACTGATAAATCCATCACTGGTTATTTCATCCCGATTTTCATTTCCTTTTAATGTGATCACCTTAAAACCAGCACCAATTTCAACACCTTTAACCGCATTAATACTCATCATTGCATGGGAAATATCTGCATCCAATCGATCGAAAATAGGTTCACCTAATCCGGCTGGTACATGTTCTGCAATTACGGTTACTTTAGCACCAATAGAATTACCTTCTTTTTCCAATGAACGTAATAAATCATCTATTGCTTTTAATTTTTTTGCATCAGGACAAAAGAAAGGATTCTGTTCAACTAAATCCCAATCTTTTAGTTCACAAGAAATATCTCCAATTTGACTTAAATAAGCTCGAACAGTTATACCTAGTGTTTGTTGCAAATATTTTTTTGCAATAGCACCTGCAGCAACGCGCATTGCCGTTTCACGTGCTGAAGATCGCCCGCCACCACGGTAATCACGTAAACCATATTTTTGTTGGTAAGTATAATCTGCATGCCCAGGACGAAAAATATCTTTGATATTAGTATAATCCTGTGATCGTTGATCCTGATTTTCAATCAACAAACCAATAGGTGTTCCTGTCGTTATACCATTAAAAATTCCCGACAAAATTTTAACTTGATCAAGTTCACGGCGTTTAGTTGTATAAGGAGAAGTACCAGTACGACGACGATCTAAGTCAGTTTGCAGATCTTTTTCTGATAATGCCATACCAGGAGGAACGCCATCAACAATGCATCCTAACGCTAAACCATGCGATTCACCAAATGTAGTAACACGAAAAAGCTGTCCAATTGAATTTCCTACCATCTCCTTTATTTCCTGTTTTTTTATTCATATTAATAAGTAATGAATAAATTATTCATTGTATGAAAAATATAATTACTGTTAATTGATAAAAAATTTAAATTTCTCTTTATATTCAATAAGTTATTTCTGTGTTAGAATAACACCTTATCGCTGTCATTAGCAAACTTCAACCAAGTAAAATGAATATCTAGATATTGTTCAATAAAGTGTAATACCCTATTATTAACTCATAAATAAGCAATTCATTTTCCGTTAGGAGACTTAGGTATTGGTTATAATTCCTCTGACAAGTTTTAAACCATTATAGCCTCCTATAAAAGCTAGTTAAGTTATATCAGATATTCAGCTGGTAAATTAGAGATATCTTCAGCATCCACATTAGTGAAGATTAGTAAAGTTATGTTGGAAAAATTTGTTAATAGAAATCCCTTATACTTTATGAAAAATTTTTGCTTATAGAGGTTATCATGAAAAAACAAACAGTCATACAGATCAAAGAGATTCTTTCCTTGCTCCCTACTAACATAAAACTGCATCTCATTAGCTGGCTCGGTGATAATATCTGTTAGATAATTTTGATTCATGCATTAAATCAACTCAATCCACTTTATTTTGTCATATTACCATAATTAAGATATTCCCCATTGAGGAAATTCATTATGGTTCAGTGATATTGTTATAAAATCTTCGATTGCAGAAAATATTTAATAATCTTACTGGAAGTTTGATAACGAAACTGCATCACAAGGATAAATAGTTTAGTTATTT
>JBHEQV010000007.1:0-126431 GCA_046530735.1 Arsenophonus sp. | reverse complement strand
CAAAATATCAAGGGATTTATTAGCGACATCACCACTCTCTCTGCTATCCAGATCTCTCGCAGCTCACCTTAACTTTCGATTACATGATTTTTAGAAGGGAAGCTAGTACACTAGCTATTTTATGCATCAAACAACATTAGTGTCTCTCGCCAAAGAATATTTGGCCATTACATTCCAAAAAAACTAAGTACCGCGTCCCCGTACCAAATCTAGGAAATATGTTAAGCTCTATGGTTCGCAGGCAAAAGTTTAGTTCAGTTTCGTTTCTGATTCTTTATAAGCATCTTCTGCCTCAACCTAGCTCTTTTCTGGCCATGCAACAGTGATACCGATAATAATCAGCAGGAAAAGGCAAACAGCTTGCTTAACAGAACGACATATACCATCGAAACAGAAATAAACATTAGGGGTATCACTAAATCACGCAAATATCAGATTGCCTACGCTCTTTAATCCATTGGAGTTTCAGTCTACTGATTGGTACTAGCAAAGAGATCACGTGCTTTGACCGTGAAGTGTGCTCAGGAGTTTATAAAATCACCTGTGGATAATATCTCGCATACACAGGCAATAGTATCAACTCTCATTGATTTGCACGTTTTAGATAAGGCGCTAGGCTAGCAACGATCTGTTGAAGCATATTTTGTTACTGATGCAATTCCACTTTTAATCTTAACCGTTTTAATCTTAATATCGTGAATAGCAATCTGTATATGGTTCGCTGTGAGAAGTAACAGTTACAGATGAATGTAGTGGGATGCAAACTGAAGACAAGACAGGGGTTATCACGTTATTGCAAAATGGCTTCGAGTTCAGCCTCAATATCGGGTCCTATTAACCATCTATCATCCCACCATTACGCATGCGTTCATCAAGAGGATAAACCCTATGCTAATATCTGATTTTACGTATACCTGTAGACTAGACTTTTTCATGGCACATCATCTTTCTGTTATTAAAATTATCCATGAAATTAATCAATAGGATGATACGCCACCATCTCCGAATCCTATACACTAGAAATAATCATAACTTAATACCAGCTTGTTAATACAGTTGACGGTTTAATCTATGGCTTAATTATGCAGCAAACAACTAAATATATATTGCGTTTAGCAAAAGTTATCAGTGATATATCAGTTAGTTAAGGTAACTTAACTATTAATTTTCATGAAAGATAGTATTATATTATTGAATAATTAAGATTTAATTTTGAATCAATTTTTCTTAGACTGCAATGAAGCTTTACTACTCAATGCTGATTGAGTAATTTCTGATTATACATACAAATATATTAATATAGATTGATCTTAAGCTCTTTAGTAAAATTGAAATGATGTCTTTGAAGCCTATTTCTTATATGCCCATTAGATTGTTCGACATATCATTAGTTTAAGAATTCTTCGCGACGGCTAAGGCGGTATTTTATTATATTAAGTTCTATACATAAACGGTCAAATTTCTGCTTTCCCAAGTTATTATCATTTCTAGTGTATAGGATTCGGAGATGGTGGCGTATCATCCTATTGATTAATTTCATGGATAATTTTAATAACAGAAAGATGATGTGCCATAAAAGTATACTCTAAAAATATCTATTAAACTAGATATTATCTGTTCTTTTTGATGAACTCATCTAACAAGATTCTGAACGCTGCCCTATTGATAGGCGATCCCCAATACATTCGTTTGTAACGGTTACTTATCACAACGAATCATACAGATTGCTATTGGCGATGTTGAGATTAAAGTGCCTAAGATTAAAGGATTGCAACAGTAAGCGCTGTTGGTGGGGTGTGACAAAATAACTCATCCGATATTTTCATTCCACAAAGGCATTCAACATCGAAAGTTAAGGATGAAGTGCAGAGGTTCTGGCTAACAGAGAGAACCGTGATGCGCTAATAAATCCATTGATATTTTGTTAGGAAGATTTTTTCAGCGTATCTCATTCCTCACAACGATGAAGATGTTGTAGAATAATAAAAAAAGAACAGCTGACATTCTATGCCTTCTCGTCAGCGAACTGAGTATCATAAGAACAATGAATCTGATTTAATCAGATTTTGCGATACTAAAGATATGAAAGCGATACGCGAAGAGGTTTAAATTAAAAATAACACTTTAATGGTATTTGAGCTGCTCAGTTTGCTTAAAAAATCGGGAATAATCTAGGGAAATTAACTCTACTGACCTGGTAGTAAACAGGGTCCAATTAAGGATGGATAATAGATTCACGAAGTATCAGAGTGGAATGTGTAGACTAACCGGCCATATAGGAGTTTTGCTAATAACTCAATTTGAAAAATATCCTAATGATTAGGTTTTATCATCAGACTGCTAGAATACCTAAAATCAGTGCTACTCTTCATATAAGAAGAGAGCCTGAGTCTATTTTGACTAAGTATTATGAGATATCTCCGAATTTATCGTTGCTAAAGAGAAAAACGAGATTATGTTGATAATCGCCTATTTTGACAAAACTTCTTATTTTGCTAGTAGAGTGATTTATAGTTACATCTATATTTTATTGTTGTGGTTTTAAATAATCTTTTCTAATCTAGATAATTTGGTAAATAAAATGATTCTACATCATGGAATGTACTTAACTCACATATTTTTAGTCGACTAAAATAGTTGTTCATATTTTGAATATGGAATTCCTTAGCAAATAATTCTATTAGTATCTAGCCTTATTAGATCAATGGTGACTAATTTAATGCTCGCTGGAAAAGATTTCGTATCATTTACCTTTATCAAAGCAAATGATGAACTCTTTATCGATGATCAGCTTTAAAAAAATATCTTAACATACTTTGTATTAAACTCTTCAGGATTTTATTGGTTACAAGTGACCCCTCTTAATCTTGGGTGATTAAGACCGCAATTCGTTTTTTTTATCTCCTCCTATCATGCCTTTTTTACTTTTCGGCTATGTGTGAAATAATCTTTTTCTTTAAAGGATTCATCTGGAAAAATATTTTATCGATTTTAACAATAGTACTTAGTGCATTCATGTTGACTGTTGCCGCTGAAGTAAGGAAAGAGTGACGCCATCTAAATACTGTTTTAAATCAATGTTTATTTCTTTTATTGACTCCAGTAAAGTCAATCTATTCAAGATGCATCTAAGATAACTAAACCACTTATCTTTGTGATGTAGTTTTCCAAAATAACTTCCAGTACGATTATTAAATCTTTTTCTATAATTGGAAAATTTTTTAATGATATGGTTGTATTCATAATGAATCCATCCACTGGATAACATGTTCAGTGTGACAGTATGAGCAGGATAAAATGGAATGAGTTGCTTTAATGTATGACTTGATATCATCTAATAGGTTGTCACCGATTGAACTAATAAAATGCAGATTTATATTTTTAGGGATTAAGTAAATAGTCTTTTGATTTGTATTATTATTTACCTTTTCAAGATAACCTTTGTAGCGAAAATCTTTTATACAGTATAAGGGATTTCTACCATAATCTTTGATAACATAGCCAATTATCTAAATATAGATTTTTAATAAAAGAATTTAATTTATGTATACAAAATAAATTGATGATAACTTATATAAAGTTATAGTTTAATATATAAACGAATTCTATATATCTATAAAAATTAATAATAAATAAATTTAGATTATTTATAATATAATAACTGAGCTTATTTTTTAAATACTCGTAAAGAAAATACTTAATACTTAGTAAAATAATGATTAAATAGTATTTAAAAATATTTGGTTAAAGAAGAATTAAATATATAAGTTACTTATATAAAAGTAACTTTGATCGCTTTTTAATCCACCTTAACAGATCTAATCTGATTTTATATGAAACATAATCAATTTATAGATAATAAATTGATAGAGTATGAATAAATATTTATATAGCAGATAGATAAATATAAGCGCTTATGCATACTATATCATCTAACTAATTACAACAAGAAATAGGTATATAAAAATAACTGTTTTAAACACAGTGGACTGGAAAAATTATTTCCTCTGCTTTTTTTATACTGAGTCAGTAGTTAAAATTTAAATTTTGATAAATATTTTATTTGTTATTTGTCATCTTATTAATCAATTGCAGATACTCTTCTTCCATTAGAAAGAACCCAATAATGAATCAACTTCTACCAACTCTTCTGAAGCAGAAAGAGTCATTGCACCAGTAGTTTCTAGTTGATTAGAAAAATTGTGGGTATAATTAGAAATCATGGTTACTCTACCCATAATACATGCATACATAGTGAACAACCAGAAATTTTAATCTGTGCACTATTTTTACAAAAAATATTGTATAAATATGTGAATGAATTACCCCAGTTATTACGGTAACTGGCGGCAGCATCTATTTAACCAGAAATAATGATGCTATCGACAAGTCACAAAGAAACATTGCCACGATTCATAACAAAATTAGGGGAAGTATCATGAGTAGTTACATCGATAGGATTTTAATAAGCAACAGTATAACAAAATAACTACATAACCAAATTCATTGAAAAACCTAAACAACTTAAGTTTCTAAGTTCATCTTATGGGTTATTACTTCTGTGGCATTTTGTGAACTAATTGACGTAATATTGGCTCATAATATTCACTGAAATAAATTCTACCTTTATTACAAGTACGACAAACTATTTTGTGCTAGGGTAAAAACCTCAATCACTTTGTATAACTAATTTCCTAGCAAATTACTTTAAATAGTCAAGCCAATAAAGACTTACACTCTATTACTCTTAGTGCACGATTAATAATCAATGAAATCTAGTTGCTAACTTGAGCTTCATAAAGTAAAGGATCAGTTTTTAATGAAAAGGTTACTAATAACAGATTAGTGACATGGCAGCGAATTTCTTCTTTAATATGAATAAATATCAATCATATATCCCATATTTAATGAAGTCAGATCAACTTAAATTGCAATGGGGAAGTAGCCATCATATATTCATAATATTAAAAATATTTCTGAAATTTCTCTACCTAAAACAACACCCCTATTATGTTTATTAGGGATAAAGGAATATCTTTGTTTATAAACCATATTACTGAATTTGTTGTTGATTTTCGCTAATATCCTGTAACGAATACATCACCAATATAAGTTAATGGAAACTTTTATTCAACTTCAATTTTGTTTTGATGTATCTAATGATGTCACATTTATCTGGTATGGGTTACTCTATCATGGCCATTTTAATAATTGTATCTGTATGTACTGGAATATCTTATCGTGATTAGATATAAGATATTCTCTATAAATCATCAGTATTAGTTTCCTCTGTTATTTTAAAAATAACTACAGTTAGCTTTTCTACTGATGAGGGTCTATTAATAAACATTCGGTATTTGCTAAAGAATCTATAATTTGACGGGCACATTTGTTGTTCATATTTATTTTTACTTAATAGAAGTTATTAAACACTAACAAAGTAGGAATAATGTTTTAGCAGCTGTTTATGTTAACTATTTATCATTCCACGTATTATTTAATTGATAGATATCATAGTCACCCTGAATAGTATCCTAATAACTTTGTCGATTTTGGTAGTGTAAGTAAGTGAAATATTTTCCTTTAGCAATAACAGTTAAGAAGTTAGCTTTCATATAAACCGTTTTATCAACACAAAGAGGAATACGATTAGTTAACAGATCTAATAGATCTTTTTAGTTTCAAGTTGAATTTTTATTAATTCAACTAAATTATCAATTTTGGTAGTATTTAGAGGCTTTGGTATTATTTATGTCTCACGTTCAGATAGATGCTTATGGTACTTCTTTAACATAAGGTTCTCCTTAATTGATTTTTAATAAAAATAACTAGATGTCTATATTTTAAATAGAAATGAAGTGTCTGGTTATAGAAATTAGCTTAACATAATTTACATATATCAATTATACCCATTAGAGTAATCTCCAGAT
Organism: Arsenophonus sp.; assembly: GCA_046530735.1. Classification (GTDB taxonomy): domain Bacteria; phylum Pseudomonadota; class Gammaproteobacteria; order Enterobacterales; family Enterobacteriaceae; genus Arsenophonus. Next base: position 120,501 of record JBHEQV010000007.1, on the reverse strand, counting down.
TCCGATTAACAGAATTTAATTTTACTAAAATTTATTTACATACTGCAAATATTCATCAAAATCAATAAATATTGCATATTGCTACGGTTTTTTGTACTAATTTTCTGCCTCTATGCTACGTAAATTACTATTAGTAGCAAAAATAGTTTATATAATATAATAATATGTATTAATTATTTAACGTTTTTAAAAACATCTCAATTAAATTTAATGTTATCTTATATTCAAAATAAAAAATATCTCCTTTATTTGAATTAAATAAAAGAGATATTAATAATTAAATTATCCTAATAATAAATTTATATATTTAAAATAAAATAAATTATTTTTTCTTTACTTTTAAATTAGGTAAATCAGTAATACTTCCATTAAATACTTTAGCTGCCATGCCAATTGATTCGTATAATGTCGGGTGAGCATGAATAGTCAATGCAATATCTTGTGCATCACATCCCATTTCAATTGCTAAACCAATTTCACCAAGTAATTCACCACCATTAACACCGATAACTGCTCCGCCAATAACGCGGTGAGATTCCTTATCAAAAATAAGTTTAGTCATACCATCTGAACAATCAGAGGCAATAGCACGACCAGAAGCAGCCCATGGGAAAGTGGTTACTTCATAACTAATACCTTTTTCTTTGGCTTCTTTTTCTGTTAAACCAACCCAGGCAACCTCAGGCTCAGTATAAGCAATTGAAGGGATAACTTTTGGATTAAAATAATGGTTTAAGCCAGAAATTACTTCAGCCGCAACATAACCTTCATGAACACCTTTATGAGCCAACATTGGATGACCGACAATGTCTCCAATCACATAAATGTGTGGCACATTAGTACGCATTTGTTTATCGGAATGGATAAAACCTATCTCATCTACTTCTACTCCCGCTTTACTCGCATCAATCAATTTCCCATTTGGAACACGACCAATTGCTACTAAAACAGTATCATAGCACTGTGGATTTTTAGGTGCTTTCTTACCCTTCATTGTAACATAAATACCATCTTTTTTGGCTTCCACTTTAATCACTTTCGTTTCAAGCATTAAATTAAACTTTTTGCTTATTTGTTTAGTAAAAAGATTAATAATGTCCTTATCTGCTGCGGGAATAACTTGATCAAACATTTCAGAAACATCAATTTCTGATCCTAATGCATGATATACGGTACCTAGTTCTAAACCGATGATACCGCCTCCTATTATTAACATACGTTTTGGTACTTTTTTTAGTTGCAAAGCATCAGTAGAATCCCATATTCTTGGGTCGTCATAAGGAATAAATGGAAGTTGGATTGGACGTGAACCCGCAGCAATAATGGCATTATCAAAGTTTATGGTTATCATCTCTTTTTCACCTTCAACGACCAATATATTGTCACCGGTAAATTTACCTAACCCATTAATAACTTTAATATTACGATTTTTTGCCATAACTGACAAACCAGTTGTGAGTTGATCAATAACTTTTTTTTTCCACAACTGTATTTTATTAATGTCTGTTTTTAGTTCATCAAATATGATCCCATGCGCTGCCAATGCCTTGGTTTCTTCAATTACTTTTGCAACATGCAATAATGCTTTGGAAGGAATACAGCCGACATTAAGACAAACACCACCTAATGTTGCATAACGTTCGACTAAAATTGTCTCTAAAGAAAGATCTGCACAGCGAAAAGCTGCTGAATAACCCGCAGGGCCTGCACCTAGAACTACTACTTTGGTTTTAATTTCAGTACTCATCATGACCTCTTACTTTTGTTATCCGGTGGGTTCATCTCTTTCTCCTCCTAGATGAAAAAAATATAACCATCGAAACGTATGTACTACAAACAGTTTAGAGAATTGTTAACATCTTTGAAAGTGTTCTAACGTGATAGAACTCTCAACCTTATAAGGCAAATTAGAAAAAATTCTATAATTTTTTAAATAAAACAGACCAAAGTACAGTTACGTCTGTAAGGTAATAAGAAAACGACGAATATTATTTCATTAACTTGGAATACGACTAATAAAATGATCGCCGTCTAACGCAGTTAATAATACGATGATTAAAGGAGACTGATATAGGTAATATCAGACGTGAAATAAATTCACTAGCATTCCATGTTGCTTTTATTGATAAGCAAGAAACCATCTATAATAACCACTTTTGACGCATTAATAATCGATGTAAAACTCGTTGTATCAACACTACTTAAACTAGAAATAGTAAAGCTGGTAGATTGCATATTAGATTCAGTTAATTTTCCGACACGTATGTTTTATTCGATCTTCCATCAAGTACTTAGAAAGCTCTAGAATACCTTTTTATTAAGATCTCAAATAAATAGGTGCATTCAAGTTATTTAGAGTATTAATGGCAATACTAATTGAACATATTCTCAATGTTAATCGCTGAGAATCCACAGAAATTCAGATATTGAAATTAGGTATTTCTAATGCTCGAAGAATCTCTTTCATTACAAAAACTAATGATATAATTTTATTCCTGTTTATAACTTTCATCTCTTTGCTTTTCTGTTTACAGAAAGCTTTTATTTAGGTAAGATCAGCATCTTCCATAACAGTCAGATGTGATATCACTGTTCAGTTAAAACTCAAATTAACGCTAGATATCTTTTGAATACAACCAAGTTCAATTTCTTCAACTTTACCAAATTTATAAAAATCAACTTTTAGGAATAGAAGTGCCTGCTAAACTATCCGCTGTAGTCGCTTCCACTTCAGAATCTTTTACCGCCTCTTTAATATAATCCTGAACGTCTGTATTCACGCAGAAGACCATCTTTATGCTAAATTCCATTTATCTTAGCAAGCTTAATATTAAAATTTACACTCTAAACGATGAATATCTGGTGTTGGATACTAGATCGCATTATTTCAATAAATTTATTTTTAGTTTTAGAAATATCCCAATTTTTATTTTAGATAAAAGCTTCTGGTTTTATTTCTATTTTAGTTCTGTTAGATTTCGCATTGGCACAGAGTTGGGAGAGGTTGCCGGTGGCATTAACTGTAAAAATTATAATAAGTAAACTAGTTTTAATTTTGTTATCCTTAGAAATTCTGATCTATTTAATTTCACAGGCAAAAGATATTTATACTTTCATCGATACCTTTTTCCATTTTATATTAAAAAGCCATTGTCAAATAGCAATTTGATCAACAACATTAAGTGTTAGATCTATAACTTAAGCCTCATTATTACCAATAATGTACAATAAATTATTTTAATTAACTTTTTTCTCGATTTTGCATCTATGAATGCTATTTGCTTACGCGTGTTTGCGTATGAGGAGTTATTTTATCGTTGTCTTCTGTTACTTTTTAGTATATAAAACCATAATCAACTTACCAGTTGCCACTTTATGAACAACTGTAACTTTAATTTTTTACAAACCCACCTTTATAGGTAATGGAATACATCTATTGATGCCTTTTCGTATCCTGTAGTAATTGATGATTGCTCAATATTAATTTTTTCGTCTACTTTTAGCATAATTTTGGTAACTCAACTTCATTTATACTAATATCAGGAACGTTGATTTCAATAGGTATTAATTTATTTTATCTCTTATGCTAAACTTGGGTTAATTTTTTCTGTGGGTAATTGTTGTATTTTTGATATCTTCATCCACCAATTTTTATATCTATTCACTACATTTTTCTAATTTACCTAACACCGTAACAACTACTATATAGGAAATATTAACTTCAAAATAAAGAATGAGGTTTTCATGGCTTCTGAACAACTAAAGCATTATCAGTACTAAAAACATGACAATCACTTTCTGGAAAAGTGGGAAAGAATTTATTTTACAAAAAAATCATATAAGCTGTTAAAGCAACTGCAAGCGTATTATTTATGATTTTAACAAAAAGGCATGTGAGGTTTATAAGATAATGTAATATATTTTAGCGTTAATAATCCTCTACTTAAAGAACTAATTCGATAAATGACATTGAACGATAAACATTGGAAGCAATAGGTACTTATTAAATAAAATTTAACAGATTAATGAACATATAAGACATCCATTGAGCTGGATCCCAATAATTAAATTTACTCTTTTTGCTTTTTAGTAACTTAAATTTATAGATATATTGATCAATACCTTATTCAATATCAGAAGGCAATCTGGTGGTACATAATAATTTTTGTTAAAGGTACTAATATTAGTAATAAATATTTTTTATTTCTTATAATAGATACGAACTAAACTATCATGCATAATTATAGAAATCTTATAAACAGAATATTGGTCATAAGAAATATAATTAGCTATAATTAATCAGAGTGTATGAATATATCTATACCAATCTTCATGCTGCAAGTCTTTACCATTCAATGTAAAATGCTATGAATCTGCTAATTAAAAATCCACGGGTTTACTGGCTTAAAACTGCCTATAACAGGTCACTGATATCCTGAAAGCTAAACATGGAATAATAAATATAAAAATAAGATGATAGATAGGTTATTCATGCTATATGGTGCTGCAGCACCTAATCAAGAGCACTATTACTCAAAATTCATTAATATCTTATTGAAGATTTTATCTTTTATTTTCTTTGTAGTAAACAACTTGATGATTAAGAAATTAAATCGCTCTTTATAGAGAAGATAAAAAGTATTTCTTATTGTTAAAAAGAAATAGCATCAGTTTACTTGGATCTATTGTAAGTTAAAATTTCATCGGAGTGTATATTTTGACCTAATACTCTAATGTTAGAAACATTAATCCTAGGTTAGTTTAATAACTATTATTTTTTCCATTTTATAATTCTTATTGATAATGATTCCGTTGCCTGTTTGCCAAACTTGATCGTCTATAAAAGTAGACTCTTGCTATACAGTATGCATTTCTACAGAAGATCTGTGTACAGGAATCCTATTCATCAGAACGGTGAACTCTAATTTTTTAGTTTTTTTACGAGCCGTTATATTTTTCGCACCTATACACTTTTGGTGATATTCAACTTCGTTGACTATTCAACAAAAAATTATAGTAATATATATTAAAATGCCTATCCGAAATATGGCTGTGATATAATGCCCAAGCTATTTCATATTATATACCACGCTTCTTTAGTCTTTTTAGAAAAGCGCACTTTTCCCAGTTAACATTCGTACTTGTGGTTTAAGATAATGCTTCCACTCCTTCCTGGCGAAGATGACAATCTATAGAGCAAGAAGACTATTAGGATTTATTAGGTTATCGCCGTAACGCAGAAGCCAGATGACAGCGCTTTTTACTAGATTCCCTTTGCCCACTCTTTTTTGAAAAAGAGCTCCAACCCATATAGCATGTTTAATATCTAGACTGCTGAGTGACGGAGATATAAACATGCCGATGTTGATTTAGTTGTCAACCATAAGTATGCAAGACATAGAAGATATCAATTCAATGCCCTGTTTATATGTCCGCTGTAACATGGCGTTGGTAAAAGTGTAAAACAAATCATTGAGTAGCGGCGAGTTATTGTTAAAAAAGAAAAGAAGATGGACATAGTGAAAGTAATATTTGCTAGTCACAGTTGAATAAAATATGAACCTATTATGTTAACAGTGTTCGGTAGCTTTGATGCCTCATAAACTGCAGACTTTTAATTTACAGATTTAGTAAAAACAGTTATTGGAACATTCAGGAAAGGAATAACAGTAGCGACACACCTGCACATTTCTTATGATACAAGTTGCTGCAGAATAAACATTCGATCAACAGATAGATGGATCTTTACTACAAGTTGGCACTTTCATCAGGTCTATTGCTCTAGTTATCTTTATATTTTTTAAGAAATAAAGGAGACAACTTATCCCTAATTTCCTATAAGCTGATAAATTCATCAGCAAGCATACTTTCAGTTATTCTTCCATCAATGTAGTTGTATCCAGCGTAATTTACTTATCCTTGGCCCTATTTACTAAAAAATCTGGATAATTCTGACTAGAGGTGAATAATATTTCTGTATAAAGAAAAATTTAGGGATCGAGTTCAGGCGTATTTTTGTATACTCTTTTTTTGTAGGCTATAAAAATTCAAGCAGTCTGTTATCATTAATTTCAGGATGGAGGTTATAAAGCGCTTTAAATAAATAGGCGGTGTTGTAATATGTGAAGTCGTATCTTATCTTCTGATTTACATAATTTATTCTTTATAGAAGATTTATTCAGAGCTATCTAGATAAATTACTAAAAAATTAACATATTGCAAAAATATAAATCAGTATTTAGATCATGAAAATCCCAGAGATAGCGTAGTTTTACCCTCATTTATACACGATAGTTATGCTACGTTTTTTACGATCTTGATGTGGCTGTACTACTGTTTATTTGAATTATAGATTTCAATCTAACGGAATAAAGTTTCCATATCAAAAGTACATGCTTCATTATTAATGATTAGCAGTAGGAGATCTTTAATTAAGTTATTTTTTAACATTACATTCAAAGTATGTAGAAATATAATTCTAGTAGAGATCTCTTTATCTTGTATTGCTAATAATTAGCAAAAAATTTCTTAGGCTAAGAATATTTAATTTTTAATATATAGGATTTCATCCTGGCAAATGCCACCTAATATCTGATGATGCTAATACAGATATTTATATCCGTATAAATTTTATTTAAATGTAATAAATACAATTTTTTACTTAATCATTTGCTGCCAACATATTAAAGCGATCACAAAAGTAACAAACTTCTTCTCCAACTTCATTATTTATCTGAAAGACAATATTTTACCTTCAGTAATATCTGCCCGCCATCGCCATAGTATTTAACTTTTTGATCTAAAATAAATATTGACTTACCTTTAGTGCCTTACATTTTTTTTAAAAAACTATAAATTTTTTCGGGGTTATGATCAGTACAATTTAACGCTTAGATTTTATCTTGTTTATATCCTTGATTAGTGTGCTTATCTCAGGGTAACGATTGAAAAAGTTTTCACAAACATAAGTGCCATCTTTAAGCTTAAATTTTTAATAGTTATCATTAAAAGTTTTATTAATCAACTGAATTAGTTAACATGAATTATCTTTATGCAATAATTTATTCCATCAGCTACACACAAGGACTTTAATGGCCTTCTTATTCTGCAACACTAAAAATACCTTTTAATTCATTAATAATTTTATCATTAGTAGTAACTAATCTATCAAAGCGTTATAAGTTATAATTAATCATAAAAACAAGGTTAATTAACTTTTAACAAGTTATAGTCGTAATAGCAATTTTAGATTTAGGTTTATCCATTTCAAGCGTTATAAAGGAAAGGATAAACTATCTAATCTAGAATATTTTTAAACCTCGGTGTGTTGTAAGTATTTTAAAAATTTTTCTTGATAAATAGCACTGATTGACCTAATTCCAGGAATCTTGATAGGAAATTATAAAAATTCATGAATAAATTTAGAATAAAAATTAAGAGAAAAGATTTTTACTACTATTTTCTTATTGAAAATTATTTTTTTCTTTTCAGTGAGGTGATGACTTTTCAAAAATACTAATGCATAAATACCAGAAAATATGTTCTTAGAAATAAATTAAATCTTTACCATTTTTTATGGTGTTTTTCCCTGAAAAAACTGATTGAAATAGACTTCATGTAAAGTTATAGAAAATTAGAAGGAAGCTATATAACCACCTAACTCCGAGTTAGGTTTATTTCTGATTTATTGGGCTTCAGAAATTCTTGTGTATCCTGCCTAACTGATTTTATGGATCATTTCAACAACATAGAGATTATATGCTATGAAATTTACTCCTGCAGAGATATCCGTGAAACTAAATATTACCGTGATTCCTTTCATAAATTTGTCCGTAATTGTCCTAGGTATCTAATAGCACCATTATTGAGCCTGAGCTCTAACCATGCTGCAACAACATATTCAAGCTCGCTATTATCAATAGGCGTTCATGGTGTAGTTAATAACGGTTATTCGTCACAGCGAATCATATAGACTGGTATGGGGATGTTGAGATTAAAGCGCCTAAGATTAGGGAATCACAGCAGAAATAAAATATCCTTCAAGAGCTCATTTCTGCTCCTTATTTGAAACAAGCAAAATCGTCAAAAGTTATTACCCATCACTTATATACCTACGAAGTTATCTAATTATGATTTTTTTAAGCTTTTAGTCGCTTCTCGATAAAAAACGCAAGATATATCTTGCCAAGTTTCATCAGCAGACTAAAACAGAAATCGTTTGAATAGAATAGATAATATGGTACTTGCGTGATTTAAGCGATACAACTAACATTTATTTCTTGGCGGAAAACATATGCCGCGTTGTATTAGGATAGGCTGATTAACTTTACCTGCTGCTTAAAGTCGACTGTGGGATTTGCAGACATGGACATAAGGAGCTTGTTGCAGTCGAAAATGGTTATCAAAAGTCATAAGCAAACTGATCTGAACTTTCTTAATGAGGTTCTGGAAGCGCGTTGCTTAAGTGGGGTACCCTTCCAGGCTTCCTACGCCAGACGGGGGTGGGGTTTCCCCCTTAGTTTTATAAGTAAATAAGCAAAGATATTTCTGAGGATGTAGCGCCAACGCCATTATAGCTACACAAAATAGCTAATGCGCTACCTTCTCACTCCTAAAGACATAGAATTGAAAGCTAAGAGTGAACTGCGGGAAGGAGGAATGCTAGCAAAGAACCACGATGGCGATAATAAAGCCTTTGATGTTTTATTGACAAGGTTTCAACGTATCCTGCAACGATGAAGAAGCTGAAGAAAGATTAAGAAGAACTGTTAGCGTTCTATGCCTTCCTGTCATCGTACTGGAAATAATAATAACAACTAATCTAATTTGAATATCGGATTTTACACAATAGTATGAAGCTATGAAGCCGATGCGCGAAGCAGTGTGGTTCAAAACAACCATTCAATGGTATTGAAGCTCCTTCCTGCCGTCTTCTAAGAATAGCTGTAACCGGCTAAGGAAATTTTAGTCTTGACTATTATAATAAATAACGACCAATTTAAGGATGAAGAACAGATTTACAAAGTATTAAAGTAGAGTAGCTTAAAACTCCTATATACTAGATTTCCTAATAACTCGAGAGTGTAAGGAGTGATTGTGCATCATTACTAGACCAGCGAACTCTGTAGTACTGGTAGCAGCTCATGACACAGGAAAAGATGATAGGATGGCTATATTAAATATATTTCAGGGAGAAATTTTAAGATATTCCGTTGCTATGGTTTCTTGTCAAATTGTTAACAACGTACACTATTACTAAAGGTGGTACATAAGACTCTAGAAATAATTAGTTAGAAAAAAACTGAAAAAACTAGGATTTAGCATTCTGATGAAAGGTGATTTCTGCGCATAGATCACCTACAAATGCATTTTGCATGACGACAGGTTATTTATTGACGAGCAGGTTGCTAAAATCTGCAATAGAATTGTTTTCAAAAAGAATGCATAAAATATAAAAATAATCCTTATTAAGTTAAACCTAGAATTAATATCTCTAAAATTAGTAAATTAGATCAAAGAATACATACTCTGATGAAATTGTAACTTACAATAGATCCAGTAAACTGATTCCTGTTTGCTTTTAGAAAAATACATGTCTTTTGCTGTTAACTTGAAAGAGTGATTTAATTTCGTAACTATAAACGAATCTTAGTCTTTAATCACTCAAGCTCGACAGGTCATGTGAGTGGCAAGATTATTGAAAAGTTTAATGCGAAGTGTGTTGGCCGTTTTTTGAGTCAATCATCAATAAAGAGTCCTCTTTTCCTCGGATTGAGCAAAATAGTATAAAACTTTTGCTAATAAGTATAAATTAGTCATCATGTAATAAATATGGGTAATCAGAGTTATTGGTAAGTAATTAAAAATTTAAAATGTAAACAGTTATATCAGCTAATTAAAAGGATGGCTAAGTAGATTTCATGGTATAAGGTCCGTTTATTTCCCTAATTGTATATCCTGAAATAAATTATTTAAAACCACAACAATTAAAATAGAAAGTAGCTACAAAATTGTTCTTCGAGGAAATCAGTAACTTTTGTTAATATAATCTCTGAAATTAACATAACATTTTGCAAAAAAAATAAATAAAACAGAAAATAAAGCTGTTTTATATATTTATTTATCTAATCGTAGTAGTAGTTTGATAAAACTTTATAATATTGAAATTATACCTCAAGAATGCTTTGTTAGACAACATACGTTATTTTAGTAAACGTATCATTAATTATGATTAGAAAGGCTATACCCGGTCAGGCAATAACAGATATTTTAAATATTGATATTGAAGGTTCTTGTCTTTGACCATATCTGGTAACCAGAAGTACTCAGACCTTACAAAAAGCATTTAAATATACATTTTTTTCTAATGTAGATCTGGCAAAGGCCATATTGCTGAAACATTAAAAAATAAAACCTTAAATTATATTTTTTGATTGCCTCTTATATCTTGTTTTTTTGATAACTAGCTACTCTAATCTAAGAGTAATCAGCTTGTAATATCTCTTATATTCAAATCTGATGACAGAATTAAGAAAAGTATTCTCTGGTAAAGTTTTTAACATAATAAATTAACCTACCAGATCAATATATAGTTAGTTAACTGAATTAAGTTCAATAATTCAGTGTTTTGCACGTTATTTGTCAGTAAGTAACCGTAAAGCCTTATCAAGAAGGTTTTATTTACTTAGATAGTTCAGGAGGAAGAAGCTAAACTGTTGTCTAATAGATAAGGTATTGATTACATGAGATCGTACTATTTAGTAATGTTTTCCCATGGTTTGTATGAATTAGCAGTTATTTAAGAAGTCCCATTAACCGGTCCTGAGTGTGAGCTAATAAATTTATGCAATGCGCTATGGGTGAGAGTATCCATTTAATGGAAATAGATATACTCGTGATTATATTTATTTTTATATTAAAATAATTGCTTTTTAAGCCGTTTATTTTTTAATATATCATCTAATCAATTATTATTGATAGAGCTTTTTGCTAGATTCATCTATTTTTTTAAAAATAAAATGGAGATAAATAGATTGACAGGGCAAACAATGTTTAAATTAAATAAATTGCGCGCCTATTTTGATTTAATGCGTATTAATAAACCGATAGGTGTTTTGCTATTACTATGGCCTACTTATTGGGCATTATGGTTAGCAAGCCGAGGGTTACCAGATCTTTTTATTTTATTAGTTTTTACTTTTGGTGTCTTTTTGATGCGCGCTGCTGGTTGTGTTATTAATGATTTCGCGGATCAAAAATTTGATAGTTATGTTGCAAGAACAAGGAAACGTCCATTGCTAAATGGTGACGTAACAGAAAAAGAAGCTAAGATATTATTTTTTTCATTGATTATTATCGCTTTCATATTAGTTTTGATTTTAAATAAGATGGTAGTTTGGTTATCTGTTATTGGGTTATTATTAGCTTATATTTATCCATTTATCAAACGATTTAGCCATTTTCCACAGATTATACTGGGTTTTGCTTTTGGGTGGTCAATTCCAATGGTATACGTAGCAGTTACTGAATCTTTACCTTTGGAATGCTGGTTATTATTTTTAGTTAATATTATTTGGTCTGTTATTTATGACACCCAGTATGCTATGGTTGATCGCAATGATGATATAAAAATTGCTGTAAAATCAACCGCAATTATTTTTTCTCATTATGATAAATTAATTATTGGTATTTTACAATTAGCGATGGTGTTGGTGTTGTTTTATATAGGTAAACAGCTAGATTTAGGTATATTTTATTTTGCTAGTTTGATATTAGTGTTATGCTTATTTACTTATCAACAAAAACTAATTGCCAATCGTCAACCAGTATTATGTTTTAAAGCATTTATGAATAACAACTATGTTGGATTGATTTTATTTATTGGTATTTTATTAAATTATTATTAAGTATGGTCGATTTTAGTATAAATCTATTTTATATTATTATCTTAATATAAAGATGATTTATTCAGGCAATGGCTTATCATAACCTGTTTGATACTTTCAATTGTTAAGTAAACCTCGGGAGATATTAACTTAGCAATAATACGATAAAGTTGTTGTGTATTAGCGATGATAATCACATCTTTTTTTCTATTAAGATAACCTTGCTGTTTTAATGTATTTATTAGCGTCGAGAAAACTGCTTTATCAAAAAATTCAGGCGCGCTGATACCATGCAATACAGATAGATGTTGAGCAAGAATACGGCTCTTTTTTTCCAGTATTTTTTGGCTAATTTCAGGTATTGTACTCAGTAGTGAAAGTGTAATCGCATAGCGCTGTAGCATTTCTTTAATTCCAGAAGCTAAAATCTGAAGAGGGTGAATTCGAGTTGGATTGATAGTTATAAAACCGTCTACTATTAATAGTATTAGTTGTTGACGAGCCAATTCATTCAATAGAATATCAATAGATTCAGATAATTCTTTTATACTATATCGCATAAAAAGTTCTGCTTTTAGGAATGGATAGATGAGTGCAACTTGATAACCAAGTTCCTTACGTTTAACGCTTTTATTATTTAATATAATGTTGGCTACCAAAGAAGGTAAAACCAATAAATGCATAATATTATTTCTATAGTAAGTCATCAATACAGCATTTTTTCGAGATAAAACAATAATATCGCCCATGCAATCATGTTCAACTTCAAACTTACCTAATTGTAATGCATCTTCTAACAGTTGTTTAGCAGTTTTATTGGGGGTTGTGCTATCATCGCTATAAGCCATATTTCTTAATAGTTGGAGATAACATTCGATTTGTTGAATTAATTGTTCACGAGTTAATGCGCGCTGGTGTGAAGCTAGTAAAGCTGTTGAACATAAATTGACTGCATTCGCGGCAGCGGCATTGTTAATTCTAACCATGATTTTATGAGCTAGCCGACTCACAATTGAATTTAGCCATATTGGACGTTGAGAATCAATAGTATTAATAGATTGACGCCACTCTGGAACATGTTTATTTAAATATTGTATTAGCGTAATCGGTTGGCTAAAGTTAACATAACCTTGTCCTAGTTTACGCAATTTACATAGACCTCTTAGCATTGAGAGGAGCCCTTCTTTCTCTTTTTCTGCACCTTTTAGTTCCTTAGCGTAGGTATCAACTTCTAATACATGTTCATAACCTATATAAATAGGAACAATAGTAATTGGAGGCGAATCACCTCTTAGCATCGCTTGCAAAGTCATTGATAACGTACCAGTTTTTGGATCCAATAGCCGACCTGTTCGAGATCTTCCACCTTCAATAAAATATTCAATCGAATAGCCACGCGCAAATAATTCACTAAGATATTCACGAAATATAGTGGAGTAAAGTTTATTGCCTTTAAAAGAGCGGCGAATAAAAAAAGCACCTAAGTGACGAAAAATTGGTCCAGCCGGCCAAAAATTAAGATTGACACCTGCAGCGATATGAGGAGGAACTAAACCTTGATGATAAAGTACATAAGATAATAATAGATAATCCATATGACTACGATGAGAAGGAATATAGACAATTTCATGACCATCTTCTGCTAATTGACGCACACGTTCAGCATGTTGCACATTAATTCCTTGATAGAGTCGATTCCATGTGTAACTAAGTATGCGATCAGTAATACGAATTGCTTCATAGGAAAAATTAGCGACAATTTCTTCCATCATGACAATCGCATCATGTTTTGCTTTTTTAAGTGAAATTTTTTTAGCTTTAACTTCATCTTCAATTGCTTTCTCAATTGTTTTTGAAGTTAATAGTTTATTGAATAGGTCGTGACGTATAGGGAGTTTTGGTCCAACTGCTGCTAATCGTTGCCGTGAATAGTGAATTCGTGCTACTCGAGAAAGTTTGTTGGCAATAATTTTATCAGTACCATATTCGCAAGCTATTTGCTGTAAAGAGACTGTTGGAGAAAAACGAATAAAACTATCACGTCCTAACCAGATAACAGCAAAGAATTTTTGGATACCATTAAGAAAACGTAGCGGCGGTGCTGGCAAATGGCCTTCTCGACCAGGTGCTCGACCAAACATAACTGATACAGGTAGCATCTGAATATTTAGATTGGGATTATGGAAATGCAGATCAAGATATGCATTGAATGTTTTCATTGAATCTTTACGTGGATCTAGGGAATAATAATGAAATATACGCGGGCTATCATCAATAAAGACATAGGCAGGTAATTTAATTTTATCTAGTTCAATTGGATCGAGGGGATCAGGTAAACCAATAGAATAACATTGTTGACGTAACGTCAATAAATCTGCTTTAGAATGATAAGGAAATAAATATAGAAAAGGACGTGTCGTGTCAAGACACAATTCTTTAATTGGATCTTCTGGTATGAGTTTACTTTTTACCAAAAATTTCATTGGTAAATTTAATAGATTATAGTAAATTTTACGCCAAAAAGACATAAATAATCGATAGCCTCTTGTATGAATTATATAAAGCATATCAGAAATAGTAATTAATATCTGTTTAAAAGATAATAATTATATTAAATCTAATATTTATTTAACCTATAAAGTAAATTTTATAGTGAATCAAACAACGGGCTTAATCTGAATTATTAAAGCAATCGGTTATTCGCTGAAAGTGTTAAGAGATCAGTTTAAAATAGTGAAATCGTTTTTAGATAAAAAGCAACTAATGATTCTTTATTGCTATAAATGTACATTTTTACTTGATTTATAATTGATTGAACGATTACTAACTTATTAGTTCAATAGTATTGATAGCTATTGTTGAATTATTAAATAGTGTGATTGAAGCTATAGTTATATAGAGTTGCTACAGAATTACGTGAACTTTCTGCTAATAAAAGAAATCAGCTTGTCAGTTGTTTTTATTTTAATTTTCTTAGCTATTTTTATTTAATTAGTTGCCATTGGTAATCAACATTGTGCGTGGAGCTGAGGTTATATAAATAGGTTTTTATGCATTTATTGATATTAAATATTAATATATCTGTATATTACTTAATTATGTTGCTAAAGGTTATTGCTTTTCTCATAGAAAAATTTATATACATCTATATTTTAATTGTTCTGGTTTTAAAAATCTTCTTTAGGCTAAATAAGTAAATAAAATAACCCTATACAATGAAAAATCTACTCAGAGCTGCAATCCTTTTAATTGGCTGAAATAATTCTGCATTTTAAATGTGAAATTTCTTATCAATAACTCTTTAATCTTATTAAATGATAGTGACTAATTCATGATCCTTGACAAAGGTTTCGTAGAATTTTGCTCTATCCAAGTAAAAGATGGGCTCTTTATCAAAAATTAGTTCAAGAAAACAGATAATACATTTTAATTAAACTCTTCAAGAATCTGATCGTTCATATGATCTATCTATCTTGAGTGATTAAATGTTAAAATTTGTTTTTTTCTTTTATTTCCTTTCTCTCCCGCACTTTTTAGGTTTACTATGTGGAATATAACTCTTATCTTTAAAAAATTTAGAAGAAAATGTTTCGTCGACTTAAAATATTACTTAGTGTACTTATGTTTGTTGTCTCCTCTAAAACAAGGAGACAATGGCGTAATCTAAAGGCTGTTTAAATAAATCTATGTTTGTTTCCCCCTGATTCTCTTGTAAAGTAAAATATTCAACATATATCTCGCATATAACTAAATCATTTTTATCCTTGTGATTTAATCTCATCAGGGAGTTTTTAGTAAGATTGTTAAATCTTTTCTAGAATTAGGGATTTTACAATAATATCTCTGTAATTCTAATGAATATTATCTCCAGTAGATAAGATGTTCACTGTAATAATATGATCAGGATAAAATAAAATGAGTTGCTTTAATGTATAAATTGATATTATCCGATAGATTATCACTGAGCCAACTAATAAGATGCAACTTTATGTTGGTAGGAGTAAGAAAAGAGACTCTTTGATCTATATAACTGTTTGCTTTTTAGTGTAACAGCTGTAACGAAAATCCTTTACCTTATAAAGGATTTTTACCAATCATCCTTTGCTAATATAGCCTACTATTTTAGCTTATTGATGATTTTTTATTGCGTATTAATTAGAATATCTATAAAAATATTGGAATTTTAGATAAAAGATTTACTTGCTGCCCATAAAACTCAGCAAGCACCAATAATAGATAAATTGTTGTTGGACGTATTGATAATCAAGTGACGATTAAACATCTTCAAACAATCGGGTAGTAAAATAGAATTAATTACTGAAAATATTGAATTTAAACTAATTATTATAAATTTACGGATACAAACTTTAACTATTAAAAGATTACTTGTTATGGTATTACTCGTGGCTGTGTAACTCATTTTAGTCAAAATTTTAGTTATTTTGTCTCTAATTACTTTTTAAATAAATTTCAGTTTGCTTTACTGAGTATAATACTGTTTTCTAGCTTGTTTGATTTTTAACTAATAAGTGTTAAGTGAATTATTTTAAATTTTAATTATTTTTTAATAAAGGCCGATTAAATGCCCCTGTCAGCTTTTATATTTCTATTTAACTCAAATAAAGCTTAGCTTTAACACTCTTTTTTTAATTTTGTAGAAAGCTAAACATATCCCATGGCTTTCAGCAACAGTGTGTAACAACTAGAAATCAGTTTGTTTAGCTAAGTTTAAAATAATAATTTCTACTATTTTGTTATTGCTTTCGGAAAAATTCCGCAACTATTCTAGATTAGAATAATTGAAGTATATTTGAGATATTAAAAATTATCAATAAATAATATAGCTATTTGTTAATTCTATCTTCTGAATAGATACTTCTTTTAAAAGAAATTCCAAGGTACGATAAATAGTCGGTGGTTTAGATTGAGGTTCAAAAATTCTAAGTAGATTAAGTAAATAATAAGCACTAGTAGTATTAGGTTGGGATGATACTAGGCGTAATACTTATTCTTTTCTGGTATTAAACGTAGATTACGCGTTTAGAATATTTTCTTTGCTTGGAACAGTATTTTCTGGTCTTCCTTTGTCATTAATTATTCTAATGTGAAGATTATTATAATAATAATAGACTATGTTGCCAAAGATTGTTGATAGAAATTCTTTATACTGCATGAAGAATTTTGCTATAGAAGTTAATATGAAAAAGCAAACAGTCATACAGATCAAAGAGACTATTTTATCACTCTCTACTAACATAAGCTGCATCTCATTAGTTAGCTCGGCGACAATTTATCATATAACATTAATTCATCTATTGAAGCAATTTATTCCACTTTATTCTGTCAATGTTATTACATTGAACATCTTATTCGCTGGAAACATTTATTAGAACTATACAGTAATATCGTTACGAAATCCTCGATTGCAGGAAAATATTTTATAATCTTACTAGAAGTCCTTTCCGATATTCTATATTACAAGGATAGATAGTTTAGCTATCTGTGATGTATGTTAAAAATCTTGATATGATGAGAATCAGCAAAACAAGAAGGCATTAATTTTAAAACAGCGTTTAGATTTCGTCATTGCTCCTTTACTTCAGCGGTAGCAGACAATATAAATATACTAAGTGGTTACTGTTGAAGTCGAGGAAAAATTTTTTCATAAATCCTTGAAATGGAAAGCGTTATATTCTACATAAGAAAAATAAAAAACGAGGAAAGAAGAAGAGTGAAAGAAAAGAGCAAAACTCTCTCTTAATCCCTAAAGATTAGATGAGGATCACAAAGTAACGTATTTACCCCCAAGCCTTTAAAATAGGGCCATGTAAGCGATGAGATTCTTGAAGAGTGTAATGTAAGAGTGTATTACCTGTTTCTTGAACAAATTATCGAAAAGAACACATCTTTTGACCGGATTGAGCAAAATAGTATAAAACCTTTGCCAGCAAGAATAAAATTAGTCATCATTGCTTAAATAAGGCTAAGTAATTAAAGAGTTGTTGATAAGGAATTTCATGTTGAAAACGTAAACAGTTATGTCAGCCAATTAAAAGGATATTTAAACAGATTCCATGCTGTAAGATCTTTGTTTACTAAATTATCTAGCTTGGAAGTTACTAGCAAGTTTGGCGTATGGTGCATCAGGTTATGTTATATTCTGATGCTTTGTGAATTTTGTTTTTAATCCTTAAATTAAACGTTATTTAGTACTAGGGTTCAGCTGCTTAAATTTTATTAGCTGTGATTTTAAGTTTTCTTAGTAGACGAGATCAGCTTGGATAGCATTAAAAGGGTTGTTTTTCGAACTACAGTGATTCATGCATTCGTTTCATAGGCTCACTGTCGCAAAAAAAAGTCAATTTTAATTGGATTACTCATTCTTATTGACATCTAGCAGTGCGCTGACAGGAAGCCATAGTGGATGTTCTAGCTATTCTTCTTAATTTTTCTCTAGATTTTTCATCACTGCAGAATACTCGTTAAAAACTTTTCCAACAAAACATCAAGGGTTTTATTAGAGATATCATGGCTCTCTGTTATCCAAATCTCTATAACCTTATACCATTAACTTTTTAGTGCTGCATTGCCTCTGAGTAATAAAAGGAGAATATGAGCTATTTTGTATACCCAACAGCGTTGGTTCCACATATCTAAGAATATCTTTATCATTGCATTGCAAAAACAAAGAGCACCATCTTCTGTAGTAAGTATAGAGATACGGTTAAGTAACGTGCTCTTCAATCATTGAAAAGTTCAGATAAGTTCGATTTTGACTATTGATAGATATCTTCAAGCGTAATGAGCTGCATCCATGCGAAACGCCGCTGATTTTACTAGTAGGCCATGGTGATTAATCTTACCTGACAGAATAGCATTATACCGTCATCGATTCAGAAATAAATGTAATGCATATCGCTTAAAATCACACAGCTATCATTGCCTATCCTCATTCAAAGCATCATTGCTTCAATTTTCTGATGATTTCCGGTAGGATACACCTCATATACTTTTTACAGAGAATCGCCAAAAAGCTTTATGAAAATAATCGATTAATAATCTCTCCTTCTTTGCAGGTACAATCTATGATAAGAACTCTTCAACGTTTTTTTCACGCTTCAGATAAGGGGGTAACAATGAGTTGTTGAAGTATACTCCATTGCCGTTGTGATCTACTGATCTTAGCACTTTAATCTTTAAAGATTCCAAAATAGCAGTCTGTATGGCTTGCTGTAGCACATAACCATTACGAGCGATGGGCACATATGGGATGGGGATGCTGCCCATCGACAAGGTGACGGGTTGAGCATATTGAGAAGTATTGTTTCGAACTCCATTTCAAAACCGGTGCTATCAGTTCCCTAGTAGAATTACAGATGAGCTCATGCAAGGTGGGTCCCCCAAGAGATAATATCTAATTTTGCGAATTACTTGTAGGGTAGATTTTTCATTCCATATCATCTCTCTGATGTTGAAATCATTTAAAAATTAATTAGCAAGATACCCGCCAAGCATTTCCAAAACATCATATCACCAGAAATAAGCATAACTTTTTTCCAATGACTGAAAGTTTTTACGAACTAAAAAGTTGATCTATAAATTCTCTATATTATTTGTAAGTACCTGATGGATACCTGTGGATATGCCTCTCAGGTTAAAAATCACGTAAGAAGCGTCAAACATTAGCTAGAGTGGCCTCCCCCATTGAACCTTTTTTAAGGATGGATAAAAACCCATTGAGTGGCACGATCTATACTATATCTATGAAAGATAATGTCATGAAACTCCGTTTAGTATTTGTGGAAGATATCTTACATTTAAGTGCAGGTATAGAACCCTAGGCTCATAGCTTTTAAACGATTTATTCTTCGATTTCGACTTTATAGAAATTGTCTTCCTACTTCATTTTATACAAAATCTTCGCTCCTAGTCTGCGTAAATAGCTATTCATACCAGATAAAGATATAACAGGGTTCAAGAATTCATATGCAAACTACTAGCAGATTTTCAAGAGGGAGAAACGTTTTTACAGAAAAACTAGGACTTTTTTGAACAGACGAGAGCATCATTGGTAAACGATAGAAAATATGGCTATACTCATTACTGACAGTAAGTTTGAAGATATCATAACACTTACTAAAGTAGAGGAAGTTCTTTTCTTTCCTGAAGAACAACTCTATTTTAGATATTATAGTTACCTTAATGATTGATACTTTTAATTATGAGGATTTGATCTCAATGAGATCAGTCAGTAGCCATTCATTCTATGAATATGCCTTTCAATGAGGATCTATATAATAGTCCATAATCAAAGAACTAGATTTGTTATGAAATACTTAATATCGCGCTTGCGATAATTGTTTTTGATGTTGTTTCTCTAGTATCATTTTTTGCTCGTGTGTTAATAATTTATAAAATTGGTTATATATTCGTGCCATCTCAATTTGTTGTTCAATAATGTCTTGTGTTAGCTTTTCAGCTGTTGCGCGAAAAGCGGAAACATCAAAAATATCTGCTGTCATCAAATTATGCAAAATTTCACGTTCTGGTTGCAAAACTTTATTTTTAAAAATTTGTTGCCGTTGTGAAGCCATCAGGTCACGCATTTGTTGACGTTGTATTTCGTTTAAGGTAATACCTTTTATTAAAGGTAAAAAAATATCATAGGGATTACATAGCATATTTCTTATTATATTATGATTAGAAATATGACTATCATATTTAGCAGTCTGTGTTTTTTCGACGGATTGTAATGTTACTATATTAACATTTGTCGCTTCGGCTAAAGCTGCTGTTGATACAGAAATAAATAGCGATGATGTAAAAGTTATCATTGCCCAGTGATCCATCAATAATTTACTCCCACCCTCTCTATTGGATAGAATATTAATATTATAATAACTATATCTGTATAGTTGAAAATTAGCGTCAGAGCGTGTAAAAGAATGTAAAGTCATGGCATCGCAGCAATTCTTGTCGTATTTTGGCTCCTGGAGGATATGACTGATGCATAAAATCTTACTTGTTGATGATGACCGCGAACTGACTTCGCTGTTAAAAGAATTACTTGAAATGGAGGGATTTAGTGTGATCATCGCCTATGATGGTGAACAAGCATTAATTCTTCTTGATTCAACAATCGATCTATTATTACTTGATATTATGATGCCCCAGAAAAATGGTATTGATACATTAAAAGAAATACGCCGACAATATCAAATTCCGGTGATTATGTTAACCGCTCGTGGTAGCGATTTTGATCGCGTTCTTGGTTTAGAATTAGGAGCAGATGATTATTTACCTAAGCCATTTAATGATCGTGAATTAGTTGCACGTATACGAGCTTTACTAAGACGTTCAAGCTGGAGTGAGCAAAGTCAGGATAATCTTAATTTGTCAATTTGTCAGATAGATGGCTTACAGTTAAATTCAGGACGACAAGAGGCAAGTTTTAATGGCAAGGTTCTCGATCTTACTGGAACAGAATTTACTTTACTTTATTTATTAGCACAACATCTTGGTCAGGTTGTTTCTCGTGAACATCTTAGCGAAGAGGTTTTAGGAAAACGTTTAACACCGTTCGATCGTGCTATTGATATGCATATCTCAAATTTACGTCGTAAATTACCTGAACGGACAGATGGATTGCCTTGGTTTAAGACTCTACGTGGAAGAGGATATTTGATGGTTTCAGCAACATGATAAATAGTTTGACAGCTAGGATATTTGCTATTTTTTGGTTTACGCTGGCTTTAGTATTAATGTTGGTGTTGATGGTACCTAAACTTGATTCAAGGCAAATTACACCTCTGTTAGAGAACGAATACCGTCAAGGTATTATGTTAGAGCAGCATATAGAAGCTGAGTTAGCTGGCGATCCAATTAATGATCTTATGTGGTGGCGCCGTCTTTCTAATGCTATTCAAAAGTGGACCCCTCCAGATCAGCATCTTATCATGGTAACCAGTGAAGGGCGAGTTATTGGAGTTATGCCTAATGAAATGCAGGTAATTCGTAATTTTATTGGGCAATCAGATAATACAGATCATCCAAAAAAGAAAAAATATGGCCGTATCGAGATATTAGGGCCATTTTTAATACGTGATGGGGAAGATCATTATCAACTTTATTTAGTTCGTCCAGTCAATAGTCTGCAGTCTAATTTTATTAGTTTACTTTTTGATAGACCTTTTTTGTTGTTAATTGCAACGATGTTAATTAGTGCTCCTTTGTTGTTATGGTTAGCATGGAGCTTAGCAAAACCTGCTAGAAAATTAAAAATGGCAGCAGATGATGTTGCTAATGGTAATTTACGTCAACACCCTGAACTGGAATCTGGACCTCAAGAGTTTTTAGCTGTAGGAAATAGTTTTAATCAGATGATTAGTGCGTTAGAAGGAATGGTTAGCGCGCAACAACGGATGATTTCTGATATTTCCCATGAATTACGCACTCCGTTAACACGTCTGCAATTAGCAACAGCATTATTACGCCGTCGACATGGGGAGAGTAAAGAATTAGAACGGATTGAAACTGAAACATTGCGTCTTGATGGTATGATTAATGATTTGTTAGTATTGGCTCATAGCCAACATAAGAATGAAATATTAAGACAAAATATTAAAGTTACTGATCTTTGGAATGATATTTTAGATAATGCTACTTTTGAAGCTGAACAGATAAATAAAACACTGAATGTTATGGCTTCTCCTGGTGCTTGGGCAATTTATTGTAACCCTCCTGCATTAGGTAGCGCACTAGAAAATATTGTTAGAAATGCTTTACGTTATTCCCATAATCGTATTGAAGTTGCATTTAAAGAAGAAAATCAAGGTATTTTAATAACGGTAGATGATGATGGCCCAGGAGTATCAAAGGAAGATAGAGAAAAAATATTTCGTCCATTTTATCGAACTGATGAAGCGAGAGATAGACAATCTGGTGGCACAGGTCTAGGGCTAGCTATTGCCGAAACTGCAGTTTTTCATCATAAAGGATGGGTAAAAGCTTCTGATAGCTCATTAGGAGGATTAAGATTGCAATTATGGTTACCGCTTCATGGACGTTAATTATTTTAAATAAAAAGTATGAAGTTGTTAATTGATATTTTCAAAGAGATTGATTTATTCACTGAATGAAAAATATATTTATATAGTTAATAACTAGAAATTATCTTCTTAACGAAGATTAAAATTATTATGTAGAAATTTTATCCCGAATTATTGCTCTCATCGTATAGTTTTATTCAGGGCTATATGAGCTACTGAGATATAGTTTAGGGTAAAATATCATGATCATGAAACTCCATAAAGTCAGATGATTATAACACCAAAAATTAAGTGCTGCTTTTAAGACTAGCAAGAGAGATGAATCTACTTTTGCCTAAGCATTATAGCATATCCGAACTTACCGTTTTATAGGGTAATATGGGATGATGTTGATGATTGCAGTTATATTACCAAATCGTTTGCCGATGATGTTGTCTCCCCGCTTAAATAAGCCGTAATTCTTTTATGTAAAAATCTTTTTTTCTCTCCTTCCAGAGAAACTGAAAGGAGTGGTCTGGAGGTTCTCCTGTACGCGAATTACTGAATTCTCTTGTATCTCGCCCCGATATGGATTGCTGTTTATGTAGGAACGGAGTAGAAATTTAAGTGAAATAAGGGGTAGGGAGAAGTTTCTGAAAGCCGAAACATAAAGCAGTTGAAAACTACAAGCCTGCTTATCTAGTCGTGTAGATTTACAATATATTTCGTAAGTAACAAATAGAATTCCACGAAGTTATCTTTTCGTAGGATATAGATTTCGTTACTCAATGGGGTTTATCCGTCTTTGATAAGTCCAAGACTGCGGACAATGCTCGACGCTTCTTGTCTGATCATAACCGAGTATATCTAATGGCTATTCATTGTGTGCTTATAGATACTTATAAGGAATGGCAAAGAATTTATAAACTCTATTTTTGTCTGTAAAATCATTTAATTATTGGAAAATATGGATTCGATTGTTTGTGTTCATAGCCTTAGTATAGAACACCGATTTAGCGCATTGATACATCTTTAAACAAATGGTATGGTCGAGCAATTTAACGGCGTACTATAAGATAGGTTACAAAGCTATCATTTTAATTTTAGTTAAGAGCTTTAGATCACTCTGTATCAATATATTTAGCTGTACAATTAGGAATTATCTCAATCACTATTAAATAGTATAACTCCATTACAGTCTATGAAAGATTGCTCCAAAGTTAAATCTGAATTATTCAAAAAACATACTTCTTCTTATATTTAAGAAGATACCATACTATGGTATAACGATATAGAGGTATGCTTGCTTCGGAAATGTTCATGATCTAAGTACTGTTTATACTCTGCTATATATTAATTTAGCTATTCTCATTTCTGATGTATGAGATTTCAGAGATGCTAGGCGTATACTACCTGATTAATTTCGTGAATTATTTTAATAACAGAGAGATGATATGCTATAAAAGGTTAGCCTACAGGTATCCAAAAAATTAAATATTAGCCTCATTTCATTACATGAACTCATTTGTAATGGTGCCAAATGCAGCTGATAGGCATTGCTGTTTAGATGGAGTTCGAATCCATCCTGCAACAATATCCTCATTGTTGCCTTGTCGATTGGTCTCAACCTGTAATCCGTAACAGTTATTTTCCATAGGTACCTACAAGACGGAATATTGACGATGTTGAGATTAAAATACTTAAGGTCAGGGATAGCAGCAGCAATGGAATATCTTTCAACAGCTCATTGCTACCGCCTTATCTGAAGTATGTAAAAAAATAATGAAGAGTTACTATTATGGGTTATATACCTATGAATCATTTCCACTAGTAATTTTACGAAACTATTGTGTCATTTCTCCGAAAAATCGCATGGTCTCCTGTCGGTAGATGATCAGAAGATTAAAACAATAATGGTTTTAAGAGAATATTAAATGGTAGCTTTATGATTAAAGCAATATCGTTACGTTTATTTATGTACTGATATGCCATATATACTATTCTATAAGGCAAGATGATCACTTTTTACCCACTGCTTATTATTGACATCACTGCACGTGAACATAAGAAGCCATTGCAGTCGAAGATAGTTATTAAGAGTCATAAGCAAACATGGGCCGAACTTATTAATATCTCGATAAGAGCGCTTGCTTAATCGTGCCTACCAGGCTTACTAGAGAAGCCTGATCTCTTGGTTTCTGGAAAAATGCATTGACCGCCAAAAGAATATTTCCGGATACGCAGCATTAAAGTGATTATCTACACAAAATAGTTAATACAGTAGCTTCACTTCACAAAGTCCATGCAACCAAGAGTTAAAGCTTAAGCTTCAGGAGAGATCCACTCCATAGAAAAGGGCTGCAATGACACTAATAAATCTCTTGATATTTTATTAGCAAGGTTTTCAGAGTATCCTACAACGATGAAGAAGCTGTAGAAAGATCGAGAAGAATGTCTGCCATTCTATGCATTCCCTTCAGCGCACTGGTCATAATTAAGAGCGATGAATTTGAATAAATCGGCTTTTTGCAAGAGTTGAGGCTATGAAGCCGAAGCGCGAAGCACTATTTTTTGAGAAACAACCATTTCAATGCTATTTAATCTGCTCCCGTCTGCTTAAAAAAGCTAGACCCAGATAAATTGAATTGACCTGATGATGATAGTTGTAAACAACGTCTAATTTAAATATGAGAATATATTTACTAAGCATTATGTGCAACTTAACCTTATCGTAATACATTAGATTTTATAATAATTCTGCGTGTTATTGCCTAATAACATTAGTAGTATCTATTACTGATTAATCATAATAACTTATCAATAGTTATTTTTGATTATCAACGTTAATCATTTTAAATAGTTTATTTAATAGGATTATTATACCATTTAGATAATCTCAAGATAATTTTATTACTTAAGATACTCTAGTAATAAATACAGTAATGTAAGTTTAGCTATAAGATAGTAGATAGCTATTATTGAAGGATAAAATATGTCAGAGAAAAATATTATTTGGGATCTTTCCCTTATTCAAAAATATAACTATGCTGGCTCCAGGTATACTTCTTATCCTACTGTGTTAGAATTTAACCACTATTATAGTAATAGTGATTTTATTATTGCCTCCAATCGCTATCCTGATAGACCCCCTGTCTCTTTATGTACACATTCCATTTTGTCATAAGTTCTGTTATTTTTGTGGCTGCAATAAGTTTGTGACTCGCCATAAATATAAAGTAGATAGCTATTTACAGGTTTTAGCAAAAGAGATAATAAAACAAGCAAGATTATTTACCAATACAACTGTTACCCAAATGCATTGGGGTGGTGGAACACCGACTTATTTAAATAAGTCCAAGATCAGTCACCTATTGGTAATGTTAAAATCACATTTTCATTTTGCTGTCAATGCTGAAATATCAATTGAAATTGATCCGCGAGAAATAGAATTGAATGTTATTGATCACTTGCAGTACAATGGTTTTAATCGCCTTAGCATAGGTGTGTAGGATTTTAATAAACAAGTACAATATTTAATCAACCGTCAGCAGGATGAATACGGTATTTTCGCTTTGATTCAACGTGCTAAAGACATGGGATTTAGTTCTACTAATATTGATTTAATTTATGGTTTACCTAGACAAACAAAAGAAACTTTTGCTTTTACTTTAGAGCGAGTATTAGCACTTTCACCCGATCTTTTAAGTGTGTTTAACTATGCCGATATACCTAATTTATTTGCAGCTCAACGAAAAATAAAGCTGCAAGATTTACCGAGATAAGAACAAAAACTAGGTATTTTGCAGCAAATCATTTTCACCTTAACGAAAAATGGTTACCAATTTATTGGTATAGAGCATTTTGCTAAAACCTAATGACGAACTGGCTATTGCACAACGTAATGGGGGTCTTACATCGTAATTTTCAGGGCTATACCACTCAGCAGAACTGTGATCTACTTGGACTTGGTGGTTGTCAGCAATTAGCATGTTAGGTGATCATTATGCGAAAAATCAAAAGTATTTAGGTGCTTACTATAAGACCATTGAAAATTACCAACATGCATTATGGAAAGGTTTATCCTTGACACAGGATGATTGTATGCGACGTAATATCATTAAAACTTTAATCTGCATTTTTCATTTAGATTATGATCAGATTGAAGATTGTTATCAGATTAATTTTAAAGATTATTTTTTTTGAAGATTTACAATTATTACAACCTATGATAATAGATAGTTTAGTGATTGTTAATAAAAAAACTACAAATTACCCATAAAGGCCGATTGTTAATCCGTAATATATGTATGTGTTTTGATACTTACTTGCGCAACCAAATGCGTAAACGTCAATTTTTACGTGTGATTTAGTTGATTAAAGAGATGTAGTAAACGATATATTAGTAGTTATTTTTATTATTATTTATTTTTTAAATTTGTTGTTATAAACATTTAATTAATTTAGTTAAATGCTAGTTGTATATTTATTATATAAATCTATTCTATTTTAGATGACTTATAATCTCTGATTATCTCCTATAATATTAGGCAATGATAATTAATTCTATGCTCGCTGGAAAATTTTCGTACTATTTAGTTCCATCTAAGCCAAAGAGATAGACTCTTTATCAATAGTTAGCTTAAGAAAACGGCTAACACACTTTACATTTAACTTTTAAAAAACTATTTCTCCATTACCCTATCGATCTTAGTCGATTATAAGAGTACGATTCCTTCTTTTTTTTATTACTTCTCATCTCTCGCATTTCTACTTTCCTATGTGGGGAAATAATGCTTTCATTTATATTATTATGGAAAAATATTTCATTTATTTCAACAATATGACTTATCGCATTTATGTTGTCAGGAAGTTAGAAAAGAGTCTCTTTTATACGTATAATTATTTTGCTTTTCATGGCAGCCTATATCTCTCTAGCCAAAAATATTTGATACATTAAAAAGGGATTTCTACTAACAACTTATGCTAAAATAACTATTTAGTTGCATTGCAATTAATTTAAAATACTCATTGTTTTTAACAAAAATAAACCTTTGTTGGTAAGCTGTATGGAAATTTATAATGTAGCTACAGTAAATTAAAAAGTAGAAAATATATAATGAAATACCGTGATCTCAGAGATTTTATATCATTATTAGAACAGAAAAAAGAACTGAAGCGTATAAGCTATGAAGTCGATCCTTATTTAGAAATGACAGAAATAGCAGATAGAACTCTGCGAGCAGGTGGGCCTGTACTATTATTTGAAAACCCTAAAGGTTTTGCTATGCCAGTTCTATGTAATTTGTTTGGAACCGTTGAACGCGTTGCAATGGGTTTGGGGCAAAAAAATATCAAAGCATTGCATGAAATTGGTAAATTATTGACCTTTCTTAAAGAACCGGATCCACCTAAAGGATTCGTTGATTTAATTGAGAAATTACCAAAATTTAAGCAACTACTTAATATGCCAACCAAAAGATTAAAGTTGGCATCTTGTCAAGAACAAATTTGGCAAGGTGATGATATTGATCTATTTTGTATTCCAATAATGCATTGTTGGCCAGAAGATGTAGCACCACTTATAACATGGGGATTGACGGTTACTCGAGGACCTCATAAAACACGACAAAATCTAGGTATCTATCGTCAGCAATTATTAACTAAAAATAAATTGATCATGCGTTGGTTATCTCATCGAGGTGGGGCATTGGATTTTCAAGAATGGTGTAATAAATATCCAGATAAACCTTTTCCTGTTGCAGTAGCTTTAGGAGCTGATCCTGCTACTATTCTAGCTGCGGTAACGCCTATTCCGGATACGATTTCCGAATATGCATTTGCTGGATTATTGCGTGGACATCGTTCATCTGTTGTAAAATGTATATCTAATGAGCTTGAAGTCCCGTCAGGTGCAGAAATTATTCTTGAAGGTTATATTGATCCTGAAGAATTTGCACCAGAAGGGCCTTATGGAGATCATACAGGCTATTATAATGAAGGTAATAAATTTCCAGTATTTACTGTTACACATATTACTAAACGTAGTGATGCTATTTATCATTCAACCTACACTGGCCGCCCTCCTGATGAACCTGCTGTTTTAGGTGCTGCACTGAATGAGATTTTAGTCCCTATGTTACAAAAACAGTTTCCAGAAATTGTTGATTTTTATTTACCCCCTGAAGGGTGCTCTTATCGGCTTGCTGTGGTAACAATAAAGAAACAATATGTTGGACATGCTAAGCGTCTTATGATGGGAGTTTGGTCTTATTTACGGCAATTTATGTATACAAAATTTGTTATTGTCTGTGATGAGGATATTAATGCTCGTGACTGGAATGATGTTATTTGGGCAATAACGACCAGAATGGATCCAGCACGAGATACCATTATAATGGAAAATACTCCGATTGATTATCTTGATTTTGCATCACCAATTTCAGGTTTAGGTTCAAAAATGGGACTTGATGCAACCAATAAATGGTTTGGTGAAACACAACGAAAGTGGGGTCGTCCAATTGTTATGACAGAAAAAATAAAAAAACGAATAGATGATATTTGGCATCAATTGGATATTTTTAGATTGTCGTAGGATTTGAATGACAACATTAAGTTGTAAGGTAGTTTCTATAGAAACTACCACTGATATAGTTATTACGTTCGATTATTAACTAATAGTTAATTTTTCTTTCGTGTTTGTGAATATTTAATGGTTATTGTAAATAACCGTGATAAACGCCAATTTTCTTTAGCTTGAATTCTTTTAGAAAAATAATTGAATTACATATTAGTATGTCGGAATTTAATTTTTATGCCATAGCGATTATAGAGTACATTTTTTCGTAGAATAGTATTAATATTTATATACCTCATGGTAAAGCTTGATTTAGTCAGGGGAATAAAATCAATAATTCTTATTGACGGAGAACAGGATTTTCTTAATATCTGTATTATCATTTTATGTGATGCATTGGAATAAAATTCTTACAGGGATATTATCTTTTATTAGGAATGGATTAAGGTTAGAACACTTATATGATTTAAGTGAATTGTAGTTTCTTTCAGAGCAATATTGAAACATAAAAACTATTCCCGTTGTTTAATAATCTAAATAGATTATTAAAGATGTACAGGTATGGTTTTGAATGCTGCATTGGATGATTTGATTTTTTTAAAAAGAATGAATTTATATTTCTAGGTGTTTTGAAATAGCGAAAATAGCTAGGAAATCTCTTTCTAGTGAAAGAGGGGATCTCCTGAATATCTTTATTGTAACGCGTTTGAATTTATTTAAATGTAATAACAAAATAAAACGGTCGTTTTAAACGGAAAATAGTAAAATGTACAATAAAAGCGTATATTAGTTATTTGTTCTCAGGTCATGATATAGATCTTCCTCCTATAGACCTATTTATAGCAAGATGACTACTAATAGATATAATTGAGAAGAAAATATTATGATGATTAGGTTCCATTATTAGGAACTATAACACTTAAAATCAGAGTAATCTCCAGGTAAAAAGAGAGATTAGATCTATTTTAGTTGAACGTTATGATGCCTCCGAACTTACCATTTCTAAAAGGTAAAAACGAGATAATGTTGATTCTTGCAACTAATATCCAAATCGTTTGCTAATGATATTATTGCCTGTTCAAGAGAAGTCGTTGTCGTTTTCATGCAAAAGTAATTTCTCTCTACTCAACGATTTTCTGATAATTCGGGAGCCATACGCGAATTCCTGAACTTTATTTTATCTTAATCTCTACTGGATATTATTGTTTACGTAGATATGAAGTGAGAAATCTAACTGAAATGAGATAAGAAAAAAGTTATGAATGCACAAATATAAAGCATATAATATTACGAGCATGATTTTTGTAGGTAGATGTGAATATTTTCTACAAATGTAAATAAAATTTTACGACGTTATTTTTTCATAAGAAAAAATCGCGCAACTCAATAAATTTTTATTCGTCTACTCGAGACCGAGAGCATGGTTAATGCTAAACTCTTTTTACGTGATCTTAATCAAACAGCCATAATACTTATCCATCGTATACTTACAGATAAAGGAAGAGAATTTACAGATTGCCTTTTAGGCTATAAAAACGTTTATTCACCAGAAAACATAAATTTATCGATTTACATACAGAGCTTGGTATAGAGCACCGACTTTAGCCCATCGATGCATCCATAAACAGTATACTCGAGCGGATTTAATGGGCGTATAGGAAGATGGGCTGCAAAGCCATGATTTTAATTCTAGTTGGAAGTTTAAGATTAGTCTACATTAATATGTTTTATTGTATAATCAGACATTATCCAAATAAAGTAATAGGTAGTAAACCACATTTTAGTCTTATGAAAGATTGATTCAAAGTTAAACCTGAATTATTCAAAAAAAATTACCCTTGAAAAGGTTTTGATAGAAATCTCTTATACTGTAAGAAAAATTTTTGTTACAGAGATTGCTCTGAAAAATCAAATAATTATATAAATCAAGAGATTCTTTTCTTACTCCATATCAATATAAATCTGGATTTCATTAGTTAGCTCGGCGATATAATTTGTCGAGGATGGATATCGATTCATGCATTAAATAAACTCATTCCCACTTTATTACGCTCATAGTATCATGATGAATATGTTATTCACTATGGATATTCATTAGGATTACAGCAATATCGTTGTAAAATCCACGATTGCAGGAAAACATTTAATAATCTTACTGTAAGTATCTGGCGAAGCTATATAAAAAGGATAAATAGTTTAGTTATCTACGATGCATGTTAAATAGTTTAAATTTATGGAAGTTAGAAAAACAAACAAATATTGATTTAAAACAGTATTTAGATATGGTGTTCCCCTCCCTGCTTTCTTGCTTTAGCAGAAACAGTCAACTTAAGTGCACTAAGTGATATTATTGAAGTCAATGAAACATTTTTCCATGAAGCTTTTAAAGGAAAGCATTATATTCCAAATAGGAAAGCTAGAAAACCCTGGATAAAAAGGAAATGAAATGAAAGAACAAGTTGCGGTCTTAATCTCAAAAAAATAGAGGCTTATGTAAGCGATAAAATTCTTTAAGAGTTTAATACAGAGTATGAACTCGTTTTCTTGAGCCGATCATCGATAAGAGTCCATCCTTTATTCGGATGAGAAAAATTGTATGGAACCTTTCTAAACAAGCATAAAATTAGGCGCTATCGACTAATAAATTTAGGTAATCAGAAAGTTATTGGTAAAAAATCCAGATTTAAAATGCGAACAATTATATCAGCCAATTAAAAAGATGACTGAGTAGATTTCTTGATATGGGATTGTTTTATTTATTAAATTGTCTAGCCTAAAGTAGATTATTTAAAATCACAACAATTAAAATACAGACCTATCTACACAAATTATTCTGCAATCAAAGCAACAACCTTTGCCAATGTAGCTAAAAAACCATACTCTTTTCCGAAATGTGATAATTATTTTAAGGAAATCAAGGTGGATATTCAGTTATTATATGCAATTATTGCATTTCTTATCGGCATATTCTTTGGTGGTAGTATTATCTGGCTGCTTATTGCGCAAAAAATAGATAAAAAAGAATCTGAATTACAAGATTTTTATAGTATCCAAGGTAGCTATGAGGAAAAAATCACCAATCTTGAATATTGGAAAGTTGAGTGTGATCAGCGGGATCAAGAATTAAGATTACAAAGGGAAATTAATCATAATCAAGAAATTGAACTACGTGAAGTGATGACACGGCTTGAAGAGATACGGTTGGCTTTTGAAGAGAAACATCAGTTGTTACTTAATAGCGAGCAACGGTTAAATGTTCAGTTTGAGAATTTAGCCAATCGTATTTTTGAGCAAAATGAACGTCGAGCTTCAGAACAAAACCGTCAAAGTTTAATTTCATTATTAACACCTTTTCGTGAACAATTGGACTGTTTTAGTCGTCAAGTACATGAGAGTTTTAGTCAGGAAGCGCGTGAGCGTCATACTTTAGCTCATGAAATTCGTCAGCTTCATCAATTAAATGCAGCAATGGCAAAAGAAACAATTAATTTGACTAAAGCCTTAAAAGGGGATAATAAAATTCAGGGAAATTG
Organism: Arsenophonus sp.; assembly: GCA_046530735.1. Taxonomy (GTDB): domain Bacteria; phylum Pseudomonadota; class Gammaproteobacteria; order Enterobacterales; family Enterobacteriaceae; genus Arsenophonus. Next base: position 87,482 of record JBHEQV010000007.1, on the reverse strand, counting down.
GGGTGAGACAATTCTATCTCGTATATTAGAAGCTTCTGGGTTAAGGCAGGGGTATGAATTTGAAACTCAAGTTAGCATTAATACCTCTAATAATCGTTATCAACCAGATGTGATTATTCGTTTACCACAAGGTAAAGATGTTATTATCGACGCTAAAATGTCATTAACAGCTTATGAGCACTATTTTAATAGCGAAGATGAGAAACAGCAAACAAGGGCATTGCGAGAGCATGTTAATTCAGTACGTAATCATATAAAAGAGCTTGGACAAAAAGATTATCATCAATTAAATGGGTTAAGATCGCTGGATTATGTATTAATGTTTATTCCTATTGAACCAGCTTATTTGATTGCTTTACGTGAAGCACCTGAACTTATTGATGAAGGTTTGCGGAATAATATTTTACTTGTTTGTCCTTCAACCTTATTGGTGGCAGTACGTATTATTAATAATTTGTGGCGTTATGAACGACAAAGTCAAAATGCACAAGTAATTGCTGAGCGTGCTGCTAGCATATATGACAAAATGCGGTTATTTATCGATGATATGCAGATTTTAGGTCAGAGTTTGAGTAAAGCACAGGTTAACTATCAATCGGCGATCAAAAAATTAGCGGAAGGAAAAGGTAATTTAATTAGCCAGGCGGAAAGTTTAAAAGAATTAGGTGTAGAAGTTAAACGTCCGATTGATATTGAATTTAGTAGGCAGACAGATAAATTTATGATTAAGAAGAGTCGCTAGATCATAAATAATATCTTGCGGTAAACATGATTATACTTCGATTACTTAATGATTAAATGAGCGTAAATAATGCTAGATTCAATTAAAGAAACCACTGATTTTGGCTTTAGTAAAGTAAACAAGGATGAAAAAGGGGATTTGGTTGCTGCTGTTTTTCATTCGGTAGCTCCGAAATATGATCTTATGAACGATCTTATATCATTTGGGATCCATCGAATCTGGAAGCGTTTTACGATAGAAGCTAGTGGCGCGCGCCGCGGGCAATTTATTTTAGATCTAGCTTGTGGTACCGGAGATTTAAGTGTTAAATTTGCTAAAATAGTTGGTGAAAAAGGTGAGGTTGTATTAGTCGATATCAATGATTCTATGTTGAAAATGGGGCGTAAAAAGCTTCGCGATCAGGGTATCATTGGTAATGTTAATTATGTTCAGGCTAATGCTGAAAAATTGCCTTTCCCTGATAATTACTTCGATTGTATTACTATTTCTTTTGGTCTTCGCAATGTCACTGATAAAGATGAAGCACTTAAATCTATGTTTAGAGTGTTAAAACCTGGTGGTCGTTTATTAGTATTAGAGTTTTCAAAACCTATTTTCCCAGCATTAATTAAAGTTTATGATGCATACTCTTTTAATATTTTACCACGAGTTGCTCAAATGATAGTTAATGATGCCGATAGTTATCGCTATTTAGTTGAATCTATTCGTATGCATCCTAATCAGGATACGTTAAAGAAAATGATGAGATTAGTTGGTTTTGAACAAGTTTCCTATACCAATATAAGTGGCGGAATCGTTGCCTTACATAAAGGATTTAAATTTTAAAATGGATATTCCATCAATTAAAAGGTATTCAAAAATCCCATTATTACATTCTGGAATAGCTTCTTTTTTACAGCATATGTTAAATAAATTTTTCTATCAGGAAGTTGCTTTGAAATCAGTTAGAGTAAGGTTAGTTGGTAAAGTTCTGTCGATTGATTTAAAAGAATTATCTCAACCGTTAATATTTATATGCTCTGAGGAACGAGTTGATGTGGTAAATCAGTGGCCTACACCGGAAGATTGTATGATAAAAACTAGATTAGTAACTTTACTATATATTAAAAATATACAACAGTTTTTAGCATTGATTAACGATGGTACGATTGTTATCGTAGGGGATATCCAAGTTGTGCAGAATTGGTATGCATTGCTTGATGCGGCTGAATGGGATCTTGCTCATTACTTTGCTCCTTATGTCGGTGATTTTATTGCCGAAGTAATGAGTTGTTTGATTAAAAAAAATATTTTTAGAATAAATGGATTATTAAAGCAACAAAAAAAACATTTTAAAAATGCATTGGTGGAAGAATGTCAAATCTTTCCTAATATATTGGAAGTACTAAGTTTTATTAATAAGATTGAGCGGGTAGTAGTAGATATTTCAGGACTAGAACAGCGTTTATCTAAATTGGAGGAAAAATATGAGACTGGGAGAAATTAAACGTCTCTATTTTATTGTTGGAGTATTTCTAAATTATGGTTTAGATGAATTCATTCCTAAAATTAAATTCACCTTCTTCTTAAGAATTGGACGCCGTTGTTTATTTTGGTTATTAAATAAGCATAAAGGTAAAGCTATTGGTGAACGTTTACGTTTAACTTTACAAGATTTAGGTCCAGTTTGGATTAAATTTGGACAAATGTTGTCTACCCGTCGCGATCTTTTTCCAACAATAATTTCTGATCAGTTAGCCTTATTACAAGATAAGGTAGCTATTTTTGATGGGCAACTGGCTCGCCAACATATAGAGCAGTCATTAGGTGGTTCTCTTGAAACCTGGTTTGATGATTTTGATGAGGTACCTTTAGCCTCGGCATCAATTGCTCAAGTACATACTGCAAAATTAAAGAAAAATAATAAACAAATTGTAATTAAAGTTATTCGCCCTGATATATTGCCAGTTATTGAAGCCGATATAGGCTTGATGTATTGGTTGGCTAATTGCATCCCACTTTTACTGAATGGACGACGCTTAGGTCTACGGGAAGTTGTTCGAGAGTATGAAAAAACATTAATTGATGAATTAAATTTGTTGCGCGAAGCGGCAAATACAATCCAGTTAAGGCGTAATTTTGAAAATAGTTCCATGCTTTATATTCCTGAAGTTTATTCAGACTACTGTCGAGAGAATGTGATGGTTATGGAGCGTATTTATGGTATTCCTATTTCTGATATTAATGGATTAAAAAAACAGGGAATTAATATGAAATTATTAGCTGAACGTGGAGTAAAAGTCTTTTTTACTCAAGTTTTTCGCGATAGTTTTTTTCATGCTGATATGCATCCTGGAAATATTTTTATTAGTCGAGAACATCCTGAAGATCCGCAATATATTGGTATTGATTGTGGTATAGTCGGTTCACTAAATAAAGAAGATAAACGTTATTTGGCAGAAAATTTTATTGCTTTCTTTAATCGTGATTACCGTAAGATAGCTGAATTACATGTTGATTCTGGGTGGATACCACCAGAGACTAATGTAGAAGATTTTGAATTTGCTATTCGAACCGTTTGTGCCCCAATTTTTGAGAAATCACTGGCTGAGATTTCTTTTGGTCATGTTTTATTCAATTTATTCAATACTGCACGTCGTTTTAATATGCAGGTTCAGCCTCAGTTAATTTTACTGCAAAAAACCTTGCTCTATATTGAAGGATTGGGAAGGCAGCTTTATCCACAATTAGATTTGTGGAAGACAGCTAAACCTTTTCTTGAAGATTGGTTACATCGGCAAATGGAGTTAGTAGCTATTATTAGTGCATTTAAGGAAAAAGTACCTTATTTGTTGGAAAAGATGCCAGAAATTCCTGATCTTATTTACGGGGCGCTTAAGCAGCATAAATCTTTACAAGATAGTATTAATAAATTTACTATCTTTCTGCAAGGACAGGAATTAAAGCAGAGACAAGGTCAGTATTTACTAGGAATTGGAGCAACTTGTTTATTATGTGGTACTTTATTACAAATTTTTGATTCAAAAATTTCTGCTATTGGTTTTATATTTTTCGGTATAATTTCATGGGCGGCAGGGATAGCATCAAACAGGTGAAATTGGATAAAGTTTGTCTGAATAAATTTATATTAGATTTTATCTGTTTTTAGATAAAGTTAATTGCATACAATGGAATTATATACAGTTGAATTTAATTTATATAGGGTATATAAATCAATGGCAACAAGAATTGCTATGGCTATATTGGTAAGCTTCTGTCAGATTCTTATTATTAGTATTTTACTGATTATTTTAATTTTTGTACTAAAAAATTACTTTCACTCAGTTCAGATTTTAGAGAGTCATTAAAAATTTTAAAAAGTAATGAGTGATTATCATAGTAAAGCTGAATGATAGTAACAAACCAGAAAAATAGTATACTGATGTTGATTTTGAACTTAAAAACTTACTGAAGAAGCAATAGTAAGCTAGATAAAACAACTGAAAGTAAAAAATTAGGCATAAACCGTATTAATATCACTTTTAGTTAATTGTTATTAGTTATGATTTTGGTCTAATGATATTCTGGTCTAGAGTGGTTGCTGCTAGCCGTCCAGAATAGTTGCTAATTGGATATGTACGTTGCGTTTATTAGTTACTAATGTTCAAGATGAATTCTCATAAGAATTTAAATTTGAGAAATTGCAGGAAACATAAAAAAGGAAGAAGAAGTACAGTTACAAACATTTTGGCCGGAATTTAAGAAATCAATGGAGAATTGAAAGAATCTACTGAGTTATTAAAGAAAAATTATCAATCATCAAACAGTTGTATCGAAGAAAAATTGGTTAAAGTAAAAGCATTTAATACTTAATCTTGATGAAGATGACGGAAGTAAAACAGATGAAGAAATGAATATAACATAATCAATAAACAAAATCAACAATAGATATTAATTAGTTGGTAACTACAGGAAATAATCCTACTAAAAGTAAAATTGCGATTTACTTTCCTCCATAGAAAGTAAAAAGTGCTCTGATCAAACTAATACTGAAAATTGATCAATGTTTATTTATGGTCTTAAATTACTTATGAACAATTTCATTGGAAAACGTAGACGTAATTTATAGCTTATTTTTTGTTGCAGTAGTTTTTGGTTTGCTCATTTCTAATGATATTTGTTATTTTGTGCTATATAAGTTGATAGAATGCTTACTGATAGATAAGCGAATAAGAATAATCGATATGGTATCAACTTTTACCCCCGATTAAACTGACGTTTATTGTTGTAACATTTATTTCTGTTCACTGATTCTTATATCAGTTATGGATTTTTTATCATTCCAGCACTTTAAACCATGAATAGCGATTAATATTACCTTTGCTGGTCTCTCTAGCAAAGTACTTTTTACTTGTGGATGTTTTAATATTTTTTGTTTTTTCTTTAGCGTTTGGTTTTGTGAAAACTAAACAAAAAGTCTTAATATTATTCCGATATCAGTAAATATCTTAATTTATCATAACACTTTTATGCTTTTGGCGCAATCTTTTAAGTTCCTCTTGCTAATATTATACTGTGCCTGACCAGTTGTCATAACCCCTTATTATTTAAAACGTAAGAGTCCATATATTACTATAGGTGTTTTGTTATAAGTATATTTTTGACTCCATCAGATATGTTTTCTCAAGCATTATTGGCGGTAGCAATATAGTTTATTATTTGAATCAGGATTGTTATTATCAGAATTCTATGTTGCTAATGGCCGTCACGAGAGAAGGAGTATATGATAAAAATTTAAATGAAATAATAGAAAAAATGCTATTTTTAATTATAATTAATTAATTTTCTTAAATTGTTTATTAGCTAGTAGCTAAGTTATATTTTGATTTAGGATCTTAATAAGAATAGTTGAAGGATTTTTACCATTTAGTTTCCGAATAAACTGTTTTTAAGATTTTTAAAATATAATTAATAGTGACAACTGAATCGCCTGATATTGACCTCTTTTTTGGTAAAATCTCTTGTTTAAATATGCATTTTAGTTCATTAATAATATTATCTTTCATGATCTTAGGATCATGAAATGGTAGTCTATATCGAATAAAATAACTAATCCATTATACTTAAATGGATTATTATGGTATAATTTTTTTAGATTAAATTTAATGGAAAAGTAGTTTAGAACTATTGCTTCAATAATTGAAATTCATTTTCCCATCACGCACAATTTTTTATATTTTAACTTTTAGTGTTAAGCAGAAAAGTTTCTATCTTTTTAGATTTTTTATTGATACATCTATTTTCCTGCGTTTATAGTAAATAAGATACAAATTTTTCATGTTATGATTTATGAATAAAATTATATTTTATTATTATTAGTATGTCAAATTATAAAATATTAAGATATGTAATCAGAACTACTATGATTAATTCTTTTTGATTCAACTAATCTAATTTTAGATATTATCTAATAAAAGGTATCTGTTTGGTTCAAAACCATTATATATAGATGCTAGTCGCACAAGCACTATTCGTCACAAGATAGCCATTAAGGAATAGGGTTGATAGCAAAATATTATTATGATGAAGCTCCATTTTTAGGTAAATAAAAAGCCTGCATCTATTTTAGCTAAAATAATTATGATATCTCTAAGCTTACCCATTGCTAAAGGAGAAAAGCGAAATTATGTTTATAAATATACCAATCTTCTCCATTATTTGCTGATAATGCTATCGCTCGTTCAAGAAATCATAGTCATTTTTTTTCCAAAAACGTTTCTTGCTTGCCGAAATGCGCTGGCAGTTGTTCGCAAATTTCCTGAATCTTGTTTTTGTATCTTAATATGATCTGGATATTACTGTTTACGCAGGCAAGGAAAGTGTGAAATTTGCGTGAAATAAGGCAGGAAGGATCCGAATTTGAAGCATAAAACATTAAATTTGGTATTTTTCTTATCTGTACGTAGATGTAAATATCTTTCGCAAATTCCAAACAAAACTTCATGATGTTATTTTTCGAATATATAGATTGCGCAACTCTATAGGAAAGAGTTTTGTCTATTTTTATAAGGCAATAACTACGAACAATTTTTTACGCTTTTTACGTGGTCTTAATCTAACACATGCCATAGTTATTTATCGGGTACTTATAGACAATAGCAAAGAATTTACAGATCATATTTTGATATTCGAAAACGTCATGGTTAGCAAATTAAATCACTCTTTAAGTTAAGAGTGAATCCCATCTATTTTTCTAAAAAAGATAGAATAATCGGTTGCTTGATCTATTGTAAGTAAAATTTTATCGGAATCTATATTCTTTAATTTAATACTTTAATTTTAGAAAATTAACCATATTATTAGCTTAATAGCTATTGTTTTTTATTTTATGTATTTTTTCTTATAATAATTCCGTTACCTGCTTGTCAAGGCTTAAGTGTTGATAAAAGTAGCTTTCGGCCACATAGAATGCATTTTATAGATTTATTCGCAGGAATCTTATTATCAGAAAAATAAACCTTGATTTTTTTGCGAGCCGTTATCATTTTTAGGGTCTTATGTATATTCGGTAATAATCTGCTTCCTTAAAAATTCGATAAAAATCATAATAACATAACATCTTAAAATGCCTCGCTGGAATTATAGTTAATATATAACGCCAGATCATCTTTTTCTATGCTAAGGGGCTCTGTTACCAATACTGTAGTGCGGGTGGGTCTAGCAATAATTCGTAATCCCCTCATTAATGCCGTAGTTTTTATGCGAATACTGAGATGTTTAAGATAACGCTAGAGGTATTTATACTATAGCAGACTCATTCTATCTTTTTAGCGAAGTTCACTTTTCAGTAACCGTCGTACGTACTGTGACTTCTAGATAAGGCTTTCACTGATTCCTGGTGCAGATATCTAAAAGACCAGAAAGATACTAGTATTTATCAACTCATATCTGTAACGGATTACCTGAATGATATCGTCTTGCCAGATCTCTTCGATTGCTATTTTTTAAAACAGATCATCCCATACAGGATGTTTAATATGCAGATTGTAATAGATGATGTGGGTATAAACATGTAGATATTGATTAAGTTATTGAACATAAGTGTAAAATGCACAGAAGATACCAATTTCAATATTCTATTTGCGTGTCCACTGCAGCGTAGATGCAGGGTTATAGGCAGCCAAAATATAGTGTTGAGTCTTATAAGCCAGTTATCTTGAAAAGGCTAAAGAAGATGGAATATAGTAAAAGTAATGTGTTGCTAGTCGCAATTGGATAAAATATGAATCTGTTGTGCCAACCAGTGCTATATAACTTTGACATTGCATAACTACGGGCTTTTGCTTACAGCTTTAGCAGAAAAATACTATGATAACATTCAGGATAGGTATAGCAAGTAGCATTCGAGACAGGAAAACCCAATGATACAAGTGCTGCAGGCAAGCATTTTCTCTATAGATAAATGCGTTCACAGAGTGATATTTCACCGTGTTTTTAAAAAAGTTATTAACCCTCATGAATAGTAAAAAGCAGTTTAATTGGGCGAAAGAGATATATATATAGATAAATTACTCTCTAGTATCTTTTCAGAGAAATAGAAATATTTATCCTGTCTGCATTCATCTTCTCTATCTGGCCTAGCTATTTTATGTTTGTCCAAGTGGTAAAGGAAACTGAGATTATCCTTATTCCCTATAGGTGAGAGAATCCATCGAGAAGCATACTTTCAGTAATTGTTCTTAATAAGTTATATCCAGCATCATCGGCTTGACTTATGCGTTTCTCAAAACTCTGGATAATAATGAATAGAGGCAGATAATACTTGCCATGTCGAGAGAAAAATTGGAGGATCAAGAGGAGTTGGACACATTGCTATATGGTCTATTTTTGGGAATCATAAAAAAATTCAGTCGGTCTGTCATGATCAATTTGTCATGGAGATCATAAAATTGCTTCGGATAAATAAACGATATCACAATATGAAGTTGTGTATTGTCTTCCTGGCTTACCTGGTTTATTTTTCTAGAATACTTATTCTGAACTATCTAGTTAATTTCTAAAAATTAATATTTTGTAGATAAAAATAGTACTAATGTCATTAACTGATTCAAAGCAGCGTAGCCACGCTGATCAAATTATACTGTGCTAGTTTAATTTAGCGAGGAGTTAGGTGGTGTTCTATATCCAGCGTGTCGGTTATCGACACTTCCTTGGTGTGTGACGGCCATCTGACAGCGCAGACACTTCTACCCCCTAGGGAATGTGATCATTGTTGTCCCTAGAAAGCCTATTCTGTAGGATAAGGCGAAACGTATTTATCGGTCGCTCCCTAGTACAAGGGATCTTCAGTTTTTCATGTGTCCATTAATATCAATATCCATCCCCTACTGTTAGGTTGACGATCGCCTCCGAAAATCAGTCATGTCTTTCCTATCTATCGTATTAAATACTAGGTGTTGTTCCTGACTGCCCGGTTAAGATCGACGGGCTATTCAACGCCAGGAGAAGATAAATAACATTGCTGTTAGAGACACATAAATAGCTGATATAAATCAGAGTTGCAGATCTATTTGGACACCGCATTACGTATCTCATTTGCAAACTCCACATGTAATCATTGCCATGAAAGGGATGCAGGATTGAGCATTAGCAGCGGCCTCAAGCTTACAGGCTTATACAACTGGTGGTCAATATCCTATCACAGCCGCTCGCATTAGAACGGTTTCTTGTTTAATAACTTACTTAGCTGTAATATTTACCTACCAGCAGTAGCGCAGGCATAAATTTCAAGAAATTTGGCAAAATTCCATACGCTGTGTAATTATTAAAAATAAATCAGCTAAATTAGAGCACGTACCAGGTCCTGTACGGTTGGTGGGTAAGTACCCTGTAAACACAGGAATAGTATTTTTTTGTCTTGGCCTCATGGCAAATCTAGCCATATAGCTGTAATGTCTTCCTGAAATAGTTGCTATTACGTAACTGCCCCGGCTAGCGTGGTAGTTGTAGAAATTGACGCAGAATACAGCATTAAGATAATGCCAAGATAGTAAACGGTAGTCATTAAAAACTTGCCTTAACCTATTTTTAAATAATCTTCTGCATTGTATAGCCTTTGAGCAGGCATCAATAGCATCAAACAGAGACCGCATTATCTAAACATGCTGAGTCAGTAAGCTGTTCCTTACAGCTCTATTCCTGTCTAGGATTTTTTAGCTATTCTGGAGTCTATCTGTGAGGGATGAATATATTTTATTCTACGTTTTGCAGCGCAAGGCGGCGTTTGTTTAATTTGAAAAATAGATAAATGTCTTTTCTTCAAAATTAGTGGTCATGTGACCCCGGGGCCATCTGCTGCCTGAAAATAGAGTGCGCGGTGCGGATTAGAGGTGAATATACAGAATGCCAAATGCTTTGGACATATGACTTGCCATCACATTGAAATATCGATCTTTGTTGTCTGACTGTCATTTAAAAACAGCAGGAATTACCTATGAATATTACAAAACGTTTTATTAGTAGGATTCCTCGCTTATCAGGTTATTATTATCATGTGTCCGATCTCGTCAGTATATTCCATTGCTAGGATTTTGAATATAAAATGCCTAATAGGGTAGTATTTATCCAGTATAATAAAACCGTCCAACATATTCGGTGTTACACATGCCTCGAACGCCTTGATTGCATATTCTTTATGAGGTCATTATAAGGTCATTGTCAATTTGTAGTTTACTATACTACCTTGATATATAGAAAGTATTAAGCATGAACTGATTGGCTAGCTAGGATCAGATTTTGTGATTTCAGCTCACCTTTAACTCTGAAAATTCATTCAAGGATACTATCTCCATGAGTGTAATATAATTTATAATATTCGAGCCGGAAATGTACTCGGGCAAAGCTCGGACAGATACCTGTCGTTGCCGGTTTAGTTAAAGGCTAACTTTATCAGATAGGGTTATCCAGATAAGGATGTAGAGGATTATCTCCTTTTGTTGATCATAAGATGACGTTACGTTACTCTACGCGCAACGTCTCTCGCTTGTTTAAACTTGTAGAGATAGCTAAACACAAATACTAACTGGATTGCTCTTATGAGTTAAGTCCTCGTTAAAACAGCAATGATAGTTGAGTTAAATGGCCTACAGCACCGTTGTAAGATGCGCCTGATATAGGCCCCGATATCTCAAAGTTTAGCGATGCACTTCACAGTTTGAATATCGAGGTTAAGCTTCAAATTTCAAGAAGGGGCGCACAAGTCTACTCATATTGTATTATTGCCTCAAAATCATTGAGTCTGATAGATACCACTATAGCTATAAATTGCGCGGTACATAAAAATATTTTTTATTGGCGCATTCGCTTATTGGTGGTGTTTTATAGCTATGTTAGTAAAGGTTGTTACTAAAAATTTCTTATGCTGTATAAAAAATCTTTGCTACAATCAGTTGCTATAAAAATAAACAGTCATATAGGTCAAAGAAGCTATTTCTTCACTCCCTGTTGTCAACATAAATTTTTATCTTATCCATATTATTACACTGAACATCTTATCTACTGGTGATATTCATTTGGGGTTACAGCGATATTATTGTAAAATCCTCGATTACATGAAAAGATTTAATAATCTTATTGAAGTCTCTGGCAAACTACATCACAAGGATAGATGATTTCATTATCTGCTATATATATTTTGAATAGCTTGACTTTACAGAAATCAGCAAAATAACAGGCGTTAATTTAAAACAGTCTTTAAATGTAAGCATTGCTTTTTGCTTTAGTGACAACACTTAACTTAAGTGTACTAAGTGGTATTATTGAAGTTGATAAAATATTTTTCTTAATTCTTTAAATGGAAGTGTTATATTCCAGATAGGAAAGTTAGAAAACACGGGAGAGAAAAAATAAAAGAAAAGAGTGAATCTCGTTCTTAATCACCCGAGATCAACAGGGTCATGTAAACAATGTGATTCTTGAAGAGTTTAATGTAGAGTGTTGTGGTCAGCCGTTTTCTTCAGCTGATTATCGATAAAAGTAAATCCTTTTTTCAAATGGAGCTAAATAGTGCAAAACCTTTGCCAATGAGTATAAAATTAGTCGCTATAACCTAATAATATTGGATAATCAAATAGTTATTGGTAAGGAATTTCAAACTTAAAATTTGAACAATTATATTACCTGATTAAAAGGATGGCTGAGTAAATTTTATAATGTAATGGTCCTTTTATTTAAAAATTATCTAATCTGGAAAAGATTATTTGAAATCATAACAATTGAATACAGGCGTGACTATAAATTTCTCTCCGAGCAAAGCAACAACCTTTGCCAACATAGCTATCTTATAGAGGTCTCATATCACACTTTTTGATATCAAGGGCCCAACCCCCTTGCTTGGCAACATAACAGACACGCTTGATACAGTCCTTCTTCTAATCGCTTTATGCAGCGTAATGAGATAGAATAGGCTGTGTAATCTTTAGGCTTCCACTTTGAGGAAGTGTTCTGAATCTAGGCGTTAAACAGATGTATAGGAATCGTTTTATAGATGAAAATCAGCTATCCAAGAGCAAAACTCCACATGTTGAGTAGTAACACTGTCTTAAGCAATTCTCCTCAAGCGATTCATAGAAATCGACCTTATCACAATATCCCAGATCTCTCTGCAATCTGTGATATGTAGATAGAAAAGAGAGATTAACACATAAATTTAAATCCTATGCGGTTGGAAAATAGATCATGTACTGAAGGATTTTCTTGTGCTTCTACTGTCCAAAGAAGTGAACTTATAAATATCAGATTGAGAAAGATAATTTAAAGCACTGACAAACAGGGTGCAGGCGAATAATATATTCCAGAAGTATCTCTTTTTTTTTAGAAGTAAAACACATTGGACATCCATTATTTCGTTACGAAGATTGTTGATAGTAATGATATTACGCGCAGCATTAGTCTAGGTTAGGTATGGCTGGTATAGCAGAATTTTTCGATAATGTAGATTATAAAGGCTATTGTTAAAAAACCTATCGTTATTGATAAGTATATCACTTCCCGGAAGATAATATGATTTTTTTGAATAATTCAGGTTTAACTTTTAATAAATTTTTTTGATAAGACTGCAATGGAGTTTTACTACCTAATATGGTTATAGTAATAAATTTAGTGTATGAGGGTCAGGAAATAGGCTTCACTCTTATCCTTCATAAATCTGTTTTTCATCCTTAAATTATACCTTGTTACCAGAATGGATTGAGTTAGCACAGCGAGGATCCTCTTAGCCGATTCCAGTTATTTTAAGCAGACTGCAGTATCTCTTAAATACCATTGAAAGAATTATTTTTCTCGAAGCATAGTGCTTCGCGCTTCGGCTTCATAGCCTAACTATCGTTAAAACTGATTTAATTGGATTCGTCGTTTTTATTGACGCCAAGTGCACTAACAGGAAGGAAGTTATAGAATGTTATTCATTCTTCTTAATGTTTTTAAAGATTCTTCATCGCTGTAGAATATTTGCTGAAAGCAACTGCCAAGAAAATATTAAGGAGTTTATTATTGGCATCATAACTCTCTGCTAGCCAAAGCTTTTCCAACTACCCTTAACTTTCGATTAGATCTTTTTGGGAAGCGAAAGCGGGAAATCAGTTATTTTATATATTCAACAGCGTTGGCGCTACATGCCATGGAATATCTTTGCCATTATATTTAAAACCATGAGCACCCCGTTTTTTTTAATAATAAGCTTGAAAGATACGATTAAATTACCTGCTCGTAGGGAATTAGAAGTTAGGTCCAGTGCGCTTCAACTTTTGACAAGCATCTCTTATCATAACCTAGTTCCTTACGTCCATACACAGTTCTGCAATAATAACTAGTAGGCAAAGACGATCAGATTTCTTGACAGGACGGCATAATGCCATCGTCCCATAAAATAAAGATAGCGTATATTGCTTAAATTAAGAAAGATAGCATTCCATGTACTCTTCAAGCTATTACTATTTCAGTTTGGTAATGGTGTACTGGCAGAGAAAATTATGTCTTCTTAATCGAGAAGCGCTTCAGTATCTTCGTTAAAATAATTAGTAGAGATGCCTATCATATACACAGGTCATTATAACAACTCTTCACTACTTTTATACGCTTCAGATAGTGGAGTAATGATGAGCTGTTGAAGTATATTCCGTTGCTGATGTGATCTCTAATCTTCGGCACTTTAATCTCAATATCGCTAATACAAGCCTGTATGATTTGTTGTGCAGATAACCGTTACAGATAACGACAATAATCCGTCAGACCAAGGAAGCGTTCATCACATTATCGCAGCAATTGCTTCAAAATCTCAGCCTAAACAGCGCTGATATCAGTTTCCTAGTAGAATTACGGATGCGTTCATGCAAGTGATTAAGGGTAATCTGATTTTTTCGGATACCTGAGTAGGGTGGACTTTTCATTATATATCATTTTTCTAATGTTGAAATTATCCATGAAATTAATCAGCAGGATACTCCATCATCTCTGAAATTCTATATATCAGAAATAAGCATAACTCACATAATACTGATTGGGTAATTCCTGATTGTACAGATAAATATATTAATGCAAAGTTAATCTCAAGCTTTTACCAAAATTGAAATTATAGTTTTGTAGCGCATCTTCCATGCGTCCATTAAATCGCTCGACCCCATAACCATTTTCGTTTAAAAATGCATGACAGGCTAAGTCAATGTTCTATTATATCAAGTTCTGTATATAAACAGTCGAATTTCTATTTTTTGGTGACTGAATGTTTTCGCAGACTAAAAATGCGATCTGTAAATTCTTTGCCATTGTTTATACGTACCAATGGATATACATTGCATTATACTCAGTTAAGATCACGTAATAAGTGTCGAGTATTAACCGAAGTCTTAGATTTATAAAGACAGATAAAATCCATATAGTATCGTGATCTATATATTTATGAATGATAACGTCGTGAAGCTTTGTTTAGCATCGCGGAAGATATTTCATACTACGTGCAAATAACCAAGATCGTAGCTTTTAAACGCTTTATGATTAGGTTTCTAGTATTTTATCTTATTTTAAGTAAATTCCTTATCTTAGATTACATAAACAGCAATTCAGACAAGATTGATTTTCTCCAGAAACATCATAGTGTTTTCTATCTCCGTTAATAGCCGGCTCTGTTTATCCCACAATCCCATTGTGGATCTATTTAATAGCTGTTTCCGATTCTAATATTCAACTATCCTTAATAAGGGAAGACGTTTATGTCATCCTGCAGCGCTTTACAGATAAGTACTGTTCATTCAGTATTCGAATAAACCTTGCTACATAGTGGATCTCGTAAGTTTACTACCATTTTGAGGTCATGTTCATCTAATAGTTTATCAGGATAGTAAATATTGTTAAAAAACGGATTTCACAGCGCTGATGGTGTGTTCTATCTGCGGTATAAACAAGTCGCGTAGTTAAAACTACGTAAGCCATTTCAGTTATGGTAGCATCGTTTTCTAGTTTTCAAAGTAGTAAAACTCAGTTGATATGTAATGTTAGCATTGAGTTTTTATAGAGTAAGTGTACAGAGGGGTGTATTTTACCGATAAAGAACCTCCCATCCCCTTGATTTCATAAATCAACATTTTAAGAAGTGCAGCTTGCGCAGCGTGGCTATTAGCTTGGTGAGAGTTAATTTATATCCTTCTTTACCTGATGTTCAGAACTTATTTAAGTACTTTATTGCGATTTTGTGCACGATTCTTATTTAACCGCCAGTACCTCGTATAATACGATGGCAAAGCGGCGGTAAAGTTTATAAAGACAAAGTACAATTCAGTCGTTCGATACTGCCGTATCATTGTGAATTGTTGGTTGGATGTTCAATACTCTAAGTGAGTTAAAATACCAGTAATATCTGCTCAGTATGCTGTTAGTTTTACCTTTTCTCATTATTCAAATATTAGAGGAATAGCTAATCGTGGCCAGAATAGTAGACTCTTATCTTTATCCCGTGATCCGTATCCAATCCAGGCATAATTCTCCAGCAGACTGCCTATAGTTATAGTGGACAAACCTTTTAAGATAGCGATATTCGATACTCGGTTTTGTGGAGGTTTTCTCCATAGCATACAACACGGCTTCATAGGAAGGATGATAGCTTCATTAATGACTCATCCGCATAGCGCTTCTTTGTTGCTATATTCAGCGCAAAAATCTGCATATATCTCTTTAACCTTGTACTCGTTCGTTTGTTATAATGCGCTAGGTAATCATAAAGCCAGACGATGCGCTCCGCCTTAATGACTTTACGCTTATTTAGAGCAGGACTTTTATCAGGCGCTCGCCCGGATTTCTGGCCTTTCTGTAGTCTGTTAGACAGCTATAATGGTGATTCAGTGAGTTGACGACTTTTGTCTTTCTTGGTGGTGACCAGCACCTATGTCGCCTTGCTGAGGATACCATTGAAAACTAACCAGTTTTTTATTATCAGAGAATAAATCAGATGGCTTATTTGAGAAATAAGCTGCACTAGTAATATTTTGCATCGATAATTTAACATTAGTTATCAATTAGATCGGCTTATATATTTTCACCTAATGTATGGCAACTACGGTGAACGTCTAACTTCTACAGCTTTTTATCATTGATGCTGACCTTTGATATGGTGGTTATTTGATTCTATCAGCTGGCGCAGCGATCATTAGTTGTTTAAAATGACGATTACGGATCTGCAGAATAGACTTCAATGAGTAAGAAATCAATGTTAGTACTCTTAAGATTTGTTATCTTTACGTTTACGTTTCATGAATTTAGTGCCAGCAAAAATCACTGTACTGTGACAGATAACTATGAAATTCCAATTAATTAAGTTGCTGATACAAGCAACAGGATATCAATCATTCAGAAATGAGGATACCAGTTAGCCAAATATCTTTAGGAGCAATACTAATTGCTCCAGTAATAATACATTCATATTTTATAATATCGATTAAGCATATTTTTAGTAAATCAGGTTTCAGTCCTGCTCGCATCGATAACTCACATAGTATGAATTCCTTTACATTCACTGTTGTAACAATATGTTATCTGTACTAATATTATCATGGCTTATAATTTATTTTTAAATATTATTTCTTTATTATTAAAGAATAAACTTATCTAACAATAGAGATTACTGATTTGAATAGACTATTATTTTAAAAAAAATAAAGTCAATTAAAATTTAATTCTTTTAAATTATGCGCTAGTTTTACATATATTTCTGCTTTTAAAGCAATAACATGAAAGAAAAATAAACTATGGATAAAAAAGAATTAGATTTTTTCTTAAAATAAGGCATATAAATAAACAGTATCAACGCACGACTAAAATGCTAATAAGCTCAAGATCTATAACAAAAAATATCAAAGGAATATGGGATTAATCATTCAAGGATTAATGATTATCTTATAGAGAAGCTCAAGACCTAATATTAATCTTCTTAAGAATTGTATTAGCAAAAATATAGGTATTGAATAGCTGATAAGTAGTTATACTTAACCATATGAACCATTAAATCAGAAAACAGCACTACTTTCATGTGAATAATATTTATAAAATATTTTCAATAATCTTGGAGACATTGGAACCGCAAGAGCGTGTTTAATTATCTAAATTTATTAGTTATAATGGTACTGTATACTTTTAGTGAAATTAAGTAATTCAGAAAATTAATCCATTTTAAGCTTAAAAACAAATATAAAACGAGAAGTTTATATAGAATCTATGTCAGAAGAGGAACTTAGAGAGATTTTATCCAAAATTGTAATCAGTACTACTGAAACCATTTCATAAACAAATTGCTATAATGTTAACATACTATCCAGAAGCTGAATTATCCTTGACCCAAGTAAAACTATTCAAGAGATATTAAATCCTAATTTATAGTATTATTAAAAATTTACAAACTTTAGCTATTTCTTTTTATTAAAAAAGAAATAGCTAATTTTTAATTAAATTTTTATTTAAGTAAATTAAATTCACGCGCAAAGTATTCAACTTTTTGCCAATCAGTATATTCAATTTCTTTATTTATATTAGTTTCTCCACCAGTTATTTTCATAATAACTTGAATCATGATACGATCAAACCAGTTATATTGAGGATAACGTATCGCTCCAGCAAATACATTAGTAATATTTGGTTTCCACGGAGTTTTAGATAAAAATTTACAGACATAAATATTTGTTTCAGATGTATCTTTGCCTTTTTTTCTAGCCGTTAAATTAACGCTAAAAAATGCACTTGGCATAGTATTTAACTCTTTTTGGTAATTTTGCGCAAAATTTAACACCGTAGAATTAAAATGACCATAACGGATTGATGCACCAACTAATACTTTTTGGTAAACAGAAAGATTAAATTTTTTATCCATATTCAAATTTTTGACATCACATTGTTTACCTTGTTTACGTAAATACTCAGTAATTTTAAGTATTATCTTTTTAGTCTGACCATTTTCGCCAGAATAAAGTAGTAAATAGTTCATATATTACCTTTATGTTATATAAATGATTATTCCCGCCAAAAGGTTGGTGTGAAAAGAACAAGTAAAGTGAATACTTCCAATCGACCAAATAGCATGGTAACAATTAGGATCCATTTTCCCGTTGGATTCATGGTAGTGAAGTTTTCAGCTACAGAGCCTAATCCTGTCCCTAAATTATTCAGTGTTGCTGCAATTGAGGTAAAAGCAGAAAATTCATCTACACCGGTAGCAATTAACAATAATAAACTTATAATAAAAACCAATGTATAAGCAGAAAAAAATCCCCAAACGGCTTCAATAATGCGCTCAGGTAATGCTCTAGAACCTAATTTTATTGTGTAAACAGCATTTGGATGTACTAAACGTTTCAACTCTCGTGAACCCTGTAAGAATAATAATAAAATTCGAATAATTTTTAATCCACCTCCGGTTGATCCGGCACACCCGCCTAGAAAAGCAGCGAAAAGTAACAATATGGGTAGAAAAAGAGGCCAATTTGCAAATCCATCTGTACTAAATCCGGCTGTTGTTGCTACAGAAACAACCTGAAAAAAGGCTTGATTAAATGTTTGCAATGCTGAGTTATAAACTGAATGATATAAAAGTACTAACGTACAAGTGAGTATTAAAACTAATTGAAAACCGATAAATGCTCTAAATTCAGGATCACGCCAGTAAAGTACCAAACTACGCCCAGATAAAACGGAGAAATGAAGAGCAAAATTACAACCAGAAATGAGTAAAAAAATAGCAATAATGCTATTAATAGCAGGGCTATTAAAGTAACCAATACTTTGGTCATGAGTAGAAAATCCACCAATAGCAACAGTAGAAAAACTGTGAGAGATAGCATCAAAAACATCCATGCCAGCGCTCCATAATGCTATCGCGCAAACTATTGTAAGCAAAACATAAATTAACCAGAGTGTCTTTGCCGTTTCCGCAATCCTTGGGCGCATTTTATTGTCTTTAAGAGGGCCAGGCATTTCTGCTCGATAAAGTTGCATTCCACCTACGCTTAATAAAGGCAATATGGCTACCGCTAAAACAATGATTCCCATTCCACCTAACCACTGTAGCATCTGTCGATAAAAGAGTATTGCTTTAGGTAAAGCATCTAAACCAACCAATGTAGTTGCTCCAGTTGTTGTTAAACCGGAAAAAGATTCAAAAAAAGCATCACTAACCGAAAGATGAGGCTGATCAGAAAAAATAAAAGGTAATGCTCCAACACTACCTAATACGATCCAAAAAAGGGCAACGATCAGAAAACCCTCTTTAGGTTTTAAATCATGTCGACTATTTCTGTTTGGTATCCATAGCAGTAAACCTATAATTAATACTACAATAAATGTTTGGCTAAAAGCACGTCCTGCTCCATCTCGATATATCAAGGCTACTATACCTGGGATAATCATAGTAACAGAAAATAAAATAACGAGTAGCCCCACAATTCGGGTTATAGCTCGAAAATGCATGAATAGTTTTTCCTTGAAAATCTAGTTATAACATTAAGATTTAGGTATTAAATTTAACGCGCCTTTACTCAAATTACGTAATTTTTAGTAAACTTTTGTTTAAAAGTTTAGCAGAAAATGAAATTGCTAATAGCATTTTATGCTATCCTATGTTTATTATCTGCCTGTTGATTATTGCATTAATTGATTAACCATTTTATATGTGCATACTCACAATGTATTAAATAATATTTTGAAGCATTATTAGCTGGATGTTTGAAAGAGTAAGTATTTGTTAAAAGCTATTAGAATAAGTTATAAATAATCTATTAGTTATCAATTTAATGCTATAAAAATAGAATCATAATGGTGGTAATTTCACTAATATATTCAGTTAACAATTGAATGATCATCGGCTTACCTGTCTATTTTTGTTGACTAATCATTATTAAAAAGTTTAATTTTGACAATCTCAGCCTTACTAATCACATAGTTCTAATAATGATGGCAGAGATTTGGGTATTTATGTTTAATAGTTTGGATGAAATTTTTTGCTTAAGCAATTCTATGAGTATATTACCGGATATGTAATAAAACAGTTTTTTAATCTCTTCGGTAAGAATAAATAAACTCTACTGGTATCAAATAAAGATTTATTATTTTAAATGTAAATTACATGAAATGTTTTCAACTTTATTTTTATCTATGAAGATAGCATCTTCGATGCAAAGATTACCATATGGGCATAAAGCCATATGGAAAAGTGGTATTGTAAGCTATTTTCTATTATTAGCTCTTCACTGATATTGTAAACAATGTCATGATCTAGCTATAAAGATGTAATATGTGATGCATCTATTGATGATATTCAATATAGCAAATACTGGTTTCAATTGTATCGATCAATATCTGTTGATTACTATTCAAATCGCTAATCAACTTAGTAAATTTATCATTATTTTAGTCATATAAGTACAAATAATGTTTGCGAGATAACCGTAATGTTTAGAATCCGCATCAATTAAAAACTATACATTTTTTGATAGCTGATATTCTAATTTAGTGAATTGAAGTACTTAACAATTTTTATTGAGTAGAATAAAATACTGTATGGAATGTTAATATTTCTCTAACCTGTTCTCTGCAAATAATTAATATTGATATTAAATTAACTTGTTCTTTGATAGAACGTCTCACTAGCAGCATGATGACTAGTTATTGCTATTTTTTTTATGTTTCCATAAGCAACTCAATTTATAGGTTACCTTATAATCACGATAAAAATAAGAATAATCTAATATCGATTTGAGATTAATATTAACCACTGAAATCATTAATTCTTTATATTAATAAAGATATTGATCAATATAACCAGTGTTAGTTATTTTACTGAAATAAAAATTTTTTAATATTATTTAAATTTTTTAAATGAAGCACCTTTAATTTTTATTAAAAAGTTGTCTGGAAAAGAATTAATACTATGCCAATAGTCAATTTGTGAATAAAAGCCTAATTTAGTATTACTAACTCCATAAACTAATAGCCAACAGTGATAAACTTAAGTAATAGTAGCCATAATTTAAAATATGAATTAGCTTTGAATAGATAATGATAGTCATTAAAAAAAAACGCTTTACGGATTCCCAAAAATTGGAAAGTAAGGAATTTAATTTATTTATTTTAATAAATTCTGCGTAGGTTGCTATGTAATATTTTTAATATATTCTTGATATTAAATAGAAAAACATTCATTTTTAGTTCGACTGTTATTTTTATTTCTAGTATTCAGAAAAATATTAAATTAAATTTTATTATTAATTTAATAAATACCTTTCCTCAACTAAAGTATCTCATTTTTTTTAAATGAAAATAAATAAGTAAGTATTAATATTTTTTTTAAAAATCTATATAATTTGTTGTAATTACGATAGCATATTTTTATATATAATTTATTTTTTAATAAAAGCACACTGTTAATTGCTGGTCTCACCAAATAGAAATCACAGGAGAACAATATGCTTTATTAAAGTGATACTATTTAGGTAATTAGATAAAAACTCGGTATCAAAAAATTAATATTTAACTCACCAAATATTATTAATAAATTTGAATTAGAAATCATTTATTCAGTAAGTAAAACTATTGCTTTACTAGAAAATAAAAATATCTTAAATTAACTAAAAGAGCTTATTTTGATTTTAAAAACCTATTTTATTGTTGATGCAGATATTAAACAATTTCTCTCCTTGTTTAGGAGAGCAAGGTTACAATTTTGAAAATGGTTTAATTTTCGAATAGTATCTTTAATTGTAATCGAAGACCTAGATTTAAATTATTAACCACATTAATAGTTACGTTTTATGGAAGGTTGTGAATGTGGATTAGAAACAGATTAACGTTATATCCCCTCCTCCTACACCAGATCTTAAAATTAGTTTGCTTGAAGTTAAGTTAGATATTATGCTAGGATTTGATATTTTAGTATTGGTTTGATCTTAAATCATTATATAAACTTTAGTCGTGTGTCCTTGTTTATGACAATATACTCTTACTAAGAGATATAATTGAGAATAAAATATAATGATGGATTTGGCTACATCGTCAGTAGAACCAATACTTAAATCCAGATTACTCTTCAGGTTAGTAAGAGCACTGCGTCTACTTTAGCTGGATGCAGTAGCATATCTGAACTTGCTTTTGCTAAATGCTAAAAATTAGATTATTTTTATGATTGGCTCTATTTTAGTAAAGATTATCGTTTTTCTCACAGAGAAAAACGTAGCTATATTTATAACTCAATTGTTGTGTTTCAAACAATTTCTTTTCCAGGTTAGATAATTCTGTATTTAAACAAACCTATACCTTATAGACTACTAGTCATCCTCTTTTAATCAGCTGATATAATTGTTCACAGTTTAAATATGGAATTTCTTACTAAGGATTTTCTAATTACCCAATCATATTAGGCTATGACGGATAATTTTATGCTCTCTAAAAAGATTCGTATTATTTTGTTCTATCTGATCTAAGGATCGGCCCCGATCGATGATCGTGTCAAGAAAATAACTAACATAGTCTATGTTAAACTTTTTAACAATCTCATAGTTAATATTACCCTGTCAATCTTGAGCGATTAAGATCACGATTCGTTCTTTTTTATCTCCTCTTCTTCCGCCTTTTCTAGCCTACCTATTGTGAAATGTAACGCTTCCCTTTAAAGGATTCAGGAAAATATTTCATTGATTTCAACAATAATATTCAGTATATTTAAATTGGCTCTCGCCGATTAATAAAGAAACAAGAAATGCCATCTAAACGCTGTTTCAAATCAATGATTGTTTTTCTGACTCCCGTAAAGTCAAGTTATTTAAGATACATCGCATATAAATAAACTATTTATTCTTGTTATGTAGTTTCCAGGATAGAGAGCTACCAATAATGTTGTTAAACGTTTTTCTGCAATCATGGATTTTGTAATGATATTGCTGTAACCCTAATGAATATCCAGATCAGATAACATATTCACTGTGACAATATGAGTAGGATAAAGTTAAATGAGTTGCTTCAATGTATAGGTCTATATCATCTAACATATTGTCGCCGAGCCAACTAATGAGATACAGATTTATGTTGGGCACGGAGTAAAAAAAGTTCATTTAATCTGTATTACTATTTTTTCATGGCAATCGCTGTAGTGAAAATCCTTCATATAGTAAAAGGAATTTCTACTAATAATTTTTCTTAAGATGATGTTGATGATTACAGTCATATTCTTCATTGTTTGCAGATGATGCTGTTGTTCGATCAGGAGAGTATCCTAGTGTTTTTCTTAGAAAAATAGTTTTCTACTTATCTAAGATTTGTATCTGTTAGCATGTTTATTATATGCGAATTCCTTAATACAGTTGTATCTCGATTTGCTATAAATCGCTGTTTACGGATACAGGATAGGAAATTTAAGTGATAATGAAGCAGGAAGTCGTTTTCCCAAAAGCTGAAGCATAACGTCTTTAAAAGTTACGGACCTTGCTTATATTTGCACGTAGATTCAAATATCTTCCGTAAATATTAAACAAAATTTCAGAAGACATTATCTTTTTAGGTATATAGTGCACCACTTGATGGATTTATCCATTTTTATAAAACAAATATAGCTCATTATGATATGAACAGTGTAGTCTGCTTCGTTCCTATCATAGGATGATACGTTCTGATAAACCTGAATGTCAAAGTATAATATAATGAAATATCTTATAAATCAAAGATAGAATGTGACTCCTGTTATTCTAACATTAGTTAGCAACAAATTACTTGGTCATAAAGTTTATATCTATTTAGTTGGTATAAATATTTTATTAATATGGTAAATATTTTTAAAAATTTAGCTTTTTATTTTGAGGTTACGGAACAGGCAATCTTAATTAATACAAAAGTACTTTCATTACAATTAAATGTTCTTAATCAAGAAGTTAAGAAAATCTCGGAGCAATTAGAATTACTAGTTATGATGAACGTTTTCTAAAAAATAGAGATACTTCAATTAAGTTTAATAAATAGATCAAGGAAGATGATTACTTTATCATCTTCCTTGATTGTGTTTAAAAATTAGTTTAATTACGCAATTGTGGTGCTCTAAGTTGAGTTTTAATCGATCTCGATAACTCATCTAAAGATGACTGTTCTGGGTGTTCGTCAGAAATTTCATAAGTAATCTGAGCTTCAGCTAGATAAGTGTGAATAGGTTCACCATTATTATCTTCCATAACAACATGATACCAGGGAGCGGAACGTATAGCTGCATTAGCTGAGATATCATCATCTTGTGGTTTATCAAGAGAGTATTCGGCATCAATATCTACTATTACTCCAAGATAACCTAGGAGTTTGTGCCTTACTTGTTGCCCAATACTAAATTTACTGGTAGTCATCATTGCTACCTCCTAGAAGCTAGCCTATTATATAGGCAATGATATGTGGGTAATAATATAAATTTCAAGCAGGTCACTCTGTTACGTTAGTTTCT
This sequence comes from Arsenophonus sp., assembly GCA_046530735.1. GTDB lineage: Bacteria > Pseudomonadota > Gammaproteobacteria > Enterobacterales > Enterobacteriaceae > Arsenophonus. The sequence goes on along the minus strand of JBHEQV010000007.1, from coordinate 62,760 downwards.
AATAACTCTACTAAATAGATTATAAATTCTTATTCTATAAGAATATCTTTTTTTTATGTAAAAAACAATATGTTGAAGTTACTCTTACTTATAAGAGAGAATTAAAATGCGAAATATAAGCAGAAATTACTATATTATTGGCGAATTAAAAGGTGTAGAATCTTGTTATCATACCTTACTTTGAAAAAATAAATAGACTATATGTTTATCATTGCTATGACGCTAGTTTAAACATAAAAGCTTTTTAGTATATTACAGCAAGTTGAATAATTAGAGGATTGATTAAAAATTGGTGAGACAGAGTAGGCGCTAAAATTAAACATCATAAAAATGAAGAGTGTCGTCTTGAAAAGACGTAGTAAATTTCATATTCGACATTCACTGTAATAACTCAAATACATTTTACCGGCTTAGGTAAGCCGGCAAATTTTGTTGCTTGTTTCGCAGGACCTTTTGGAAAAAGGCGATAAAGATAACGGCTATTACCAATATCCTCACCATATTTTTTAACAATTGCCTTTACTAACATACGAATAGACGGCGAAATATTAAATTCAAGATAAAATTCACGAATGAAGTAAATAATTTCCAAATGTTGTTCTGTTAAAATAATATTTTCTTGTTTAGCTAAGAGAAATACCATAGATTCACACCATTCTTGGCTATTTTTAAGGTAACCATCGGCATCAGTGTTAATTTCACGACCTTTAAATATAAACATATAATGTTTTAAGAATAAATTAAATTTATGGCTAATTTAGCAAAATTAAAATCATTACGCAAGTAAATTAGTAAAATGTTGATAAATTAAGCAAATAATCACTTAATAGGATAAATATAAAGCGATTAAATTATATAAGGCTTTACAAGTTTTCAAGCTATGTTTATAGTTTTAAATATTGTGGAGGGGTGGCCGAGCGGTTGAAGGCAGCGGTCTTGAAAACCGCCGATGGGAAACCATTCGAGAGTTCGAATCTCTCCTCCTCCATTTTTTAAGTTGTTAGCAAATATGATACATAACGGTTTAGCTACGCTTTCGCTCTCTGATACTTCGTAAATCTGTTTTTCATCATTAAATTAGACCTTGTTACCACTAACAAGGTTAAGGTTAATTCTCCCTTAGAGGGATGTTCATTTCTAGTGTTATGATGTTTTGGAGATGCTGCCATATCCTGCTAATTAATTTCGTCAATGATTTCAAGAAGATAAACATCATATACAATGATAAAATCTACCATATAAGTGTCCACTAAACTAAATCTTACCGTAATCCCTTTTATGAACTCATTTGTAATAGCGTGTAGGCAGCTGATAGCGCCGTTGTTTAGACTGTGATCGAAATTATGCTGCGATAACGTGTCACACCGCCTTTGCCTTTGTGAATGAAGAAAATAATGCTTTTTTCTCCTAGTGAACTATGCAGACTAATATTGGTGATCTTAAGATTAAGATAACTAAGGGTTATGGGATTTTAATAATAACGGAATATTCTTCAACAACTTATTATTACTACCTTATCTAAAATGCGTAAAATATTGAAGAGTTGTTATGCCATACTTTTCTACCTGAAAGCTATTAGGCATCTCTACCGGTGATTTTCATGATTCTGGGGGGTTGCTTCCAGTAAAAAGCACATGGGTCTCCCTATTAGGGAAATTCATCAGAAGATTGAATATCAATGCTTTTAAGAGCGCAGTCAATGTTAGCTGCGTGATTTAAAGTGATACATGACGTTATAATTTATTTCTTGGCTAATGTGGCATTATAGCGTCCTTCTCAGAGGCAATCTGATCGCCTTTGCCTGCTGCTTGTTATCGCAGCAGGACTGCAGCATATTGAGGCAAGGAGGTAACTGCAGTCGAAAATTCTTATCAAGAGTAGAAGCGAACTGAGGCAAACTTCTCAATACCCTGCTGACTGTATAGCTTAATTATATCTCTCAGGGTTGCTATAGAAGACTCTGCTATTGGTTTTTAGAATCCAATAGCAGAGATATTTCTGAATATATAGCACCAATGCCATTAGCTACACAAAATAGCTAATCCGCTAGTTTAATTCCCAAAAGGCATGTAACTGAAAGTTAATGGTGAGTTACAAGAGCTCTGGATATACTACCAGAGAGGCCTGATGCGCTAAATAAAGCTATTGATATTTTCTTGGCAAAATTGGGTTTCAGCGAATATCATCCAGCAATGAAGAACTTCTAGAAAGAGCGAGAAGAACGCTTGAATTTTACGACTTCCCATCAAGTGCGCTGAACGTAAATAAGAACGACGAATTCGATTGAATATAATTTTGGACAGTAATCCTATGAGAAGCTGCCTCGCGAAGCGCTGTGGTTCAAAAATAACTTTTTCAATGGTATTTGAGTTGTTCTCGTCTGCTTAGAAAAACTAGAACTGGCTAAATGAGGAATTTGACCTGCTGTAATTATGATAGTAAATAATATCCAATTTAATGATGAAGAACAGGCTCATGAAGTATTAAAGTAGAATTATAGCCTAAATCATCATACACTAGATTTGCTAATAACTCAACTATTCAATATACATCGCAAATAATTAAACTATTTATCCTTGTGATATAATTTTGCCAGAACACTTTCAGTAAGATTATTAAATGTTTTCCTGGAATCGAAGATTTTACAGCGATATCGTTGTAAGTTTATAATGAGTCTCCACAATGAATAACATGTTCACAGTGACAGTATGAACATTATAAAGTTAAATGAGTTGATTCAATATATGAATCGAGATCATCTAACAGATTATCATCGATCCAATTAATGAGATGCAGTTTTATGCTAGTATGGAGTAAGAAAAGAGTATTTTGATCTGCAAACTGCTTCCTTTTTATGGAAATCGCTATAGAGAAATATTTTCTTATAGAAGAAATTTCTACAAAAACCTTTGCTAAGATACCCAATTAGCAACATCTTGTTTTCTATTGTATGAAAGACATAGATTTAATAACACTAAGACTTCAGAATAGAATCTTTAATGACGGCACTTCATATAAGCTTTGGCATCGACAATTTTCATCATTATTTGAATTTATTTGTATCTTTGCTGAAAGCAACACGACATGTATTACACATCCAATAATGGTTAACTCCTTTGAGGGAAAGGAGTTCAATAATCATTTTCTTATCTGATTTTATTGGAAAATATTTATCAATGAAACTTTAAAATGATGAATTATGCGTTCAACCGAATATTGATATTTAAAATTAACAGTAAAATATTCAAGTACAGTAAGGTAGAAGAAGAAAGGGAAGAGTTAAAATAAAGAATAAGAATTGAATAAAAATATTAATGGATTTAATTATGTTCCAGGTTATTTTTAATAGTTTATTTCTTGGATATGTGTCCATTCTTATATCTAGGCATTTTCATGGTTTTCAGATGAGTAATACCACTTTCTTTTCTGTTATCGCTTATTATTTTTTGTTTGTTTCAATATAGATAATGATAGTCGTTTTTAGTGATAAAACACACATTATCGAATGTTTTTAATACTTTATAAAAAGTATCTCGTATATCTATTAGAAAGCAAGTAACATTACAATTAAGTATGTCATGATTTTCAGTTAAAAAATCCTGGAATAGTGCGTTACTTTTATTAGCAGAATAACGTCCAGCTTAAAACTAAATTTGGCATCTAGTGCTTTAAATATTTTAATAGGTTTTTCTCCCTCCTATATTTATAAGCTTTAGGTTTTATTGCTGACTAACATATTTAAACCTGTATAGTATTTTATATATGGAAGAATTCCAGACTTTTCTAATTATGCAAAATGGTAGGTTTCTTGTTTTACTCTCTTCGAGTTTTAGAGCTAAATATTAGGGCTTATAATCAATGTTAAGTCTTTTCTGAATAGAAAATTTCTTATCGTATATCCCTCCTTAGCCTATTGCTGGGCACTGCTCATAGGCTTCGTATTGAAAGCAGCTTTTTTGTGAATATTTTATTAAGTGTGTTACTTTGAAAATTTAATAAATTCTATATACGCCACACTATGAGGATATTATGGATAGATTTTTTGGATGTTGTGTCGGCTAAAAATGCCATTATAGGGGTTATAGCACTTTCTAAATTAATTTCCGATCAATGCCTGAATTATTCAGATATGCGAATGACTAGTAAACTTTCCAGCATGAATACCAAGAGTACAACCGAAATCATCGTTAATGCGATTAATCACAATCTTCCGATAAATTGAGATAGCTTATAAAGGAATAGATTGCTGATAGCATCGGCGATTTCATCACCTGATAGCCGTGCATTAATGATCTTGAAAAGTATAATCTTTTTTCGCTTTGCGGTCAAACCGAACCCTTACTTCATTGAAGATAATAAACTCAAGCTGAGTATATTATTTAATAACCTTCACCTCTTATTGATTTGTCTTTTTATTTCAGATTAATTTAAATCCTCTAGCAATTTGTAGGGATGTCGTGAATAAGTGCAAAATTTTAGTGCGCATTGATAAAGTATTTTGTAATGACTAACGCTAAAAGATTTTTTCTTATACCGAACTTTACTACATTACTAAATCGACAATCATGGTTTATGCGTTCAAGCTAATAGGATGGATGTTGTAAAGTTTAAGCAATGTGCTGTATCCGAATTCAGTGCCTTGTAGTTATTGATGGTAACATCGGTAAAATGTTTAATAAGATTTCAATTCTCTATAAGGGTTTTAATTTTACTCCGCTTGCATTAATTTTTATCAGGCAAGTAAGGGGGATTTGTTTTTGTTTAAATCTCTTTGCCGTGAAGTAATACATCCTGCGATAGCGCTGCCTGAACATACCGTTCTGTTATAGATTTCATCCCTTTTTTGAAACCGCTATACACTACAGTAGTTTAGGTGAAAACATTCAAGTTTGCTAGTTTTTACACACGATTATGATTTTTGCGCTATAGGTGATAGACAGTTCATAGACAAATTAAGTATTTGGGTTATCTCATAATTTTTATTAAAAAATTATTTTTAACAAGATTAGAGGTTTTGTTTTCTGAATTCTTATGGTTTATTAGTATTGAAGAATCCTTACCAGCTATTTGCAATCCTGATATTAATGATTTCTTCTGGCTGATATCCATTTTCACGATACTTGCTTATCAGCTTGATAGTCTGAATCACTGTTATTTAGGATTTAATGGAGTTATTGATTTCCTTGCTGCAGTACTGTAGTCAGTAATTCCAGGTTTATTTTGGTAGTTAAGTGGAGTAATTTAGTATCGAAAGTATTAACTTTAGGCCGTAAAACTCCCCACAAGAAACTACTAAAACACTATTTTGTAAAAAAAAAGTCTGGTGTATGGATTTGCGCAATGAATTATTCCTAATTTTATTTCTACTAATTTAGTAAATGATTTTTCTCATAGAGAAGTTGAATCTATTTCAATCTCAGATTGCTTTCGATGATGGTCACTTACAAGTAAATCTACTTTGTAGAGCAGTTATTACCACGTTCTAGTATTTGAAATACTCTAATGTACTTAAAGTCAAAATTAATAATTTTTCTTCAATTGACTTATGAAGTTTTCCAGCTGATTCATTTGTGAATGATTAAAATTTATCTCTAAGTGAATTAGCAAGAAATATTCTCAGGTGATTGTTTATAGTCATTAACAAATCTAGTATATAACAGTCAGGATACTTTCACTCTGATGGTTCATAAATCTATCCTCCATTTTTAAATTAAACGTTATTACTAGCGAAGTCAAAGTAGGTTGAATCCCTTTAGTTGACTTCAGTTTTATGAGCAGACTGCAGTAGATTAAATATCATTAAAAGGGTTATTTTATTGAACTATACAGTTGTTGGTACGTCGGCTTTGTAACCTCACGATCAATCGGATTCCTCATTCTTATTTACGCCCTATTCTCATTGAGAGAATAGTCATAGAATGATACCGTTTTTGTCGATATTTCCTCAGCTTCTTCATCGCTACAGGACAATACTTTGTTGAAAACCTTACCAACAAAACGTCAATGGTCTTATTAGTGGCATTATTAGAGCTTTCTAATTAGAAAAATCTCTTCTAGCTCAAGTTTCAACTTTTAGTTACATGCATTTGGGGAATTAAGTTAGCACATCAGGCATATTTTATGCACTCAATGACATTAGTGCTACCAACCAAAAGAATATCTTTGCTATTCCATTACAAAAAACTAAGCACCACGTCTCGTTCAAAGTCTTCTGAGATATAATTAAGTCATTCGCTTCCAGTCCCTATACAGAAGTTAAGTCCAGTGCGCTTATTACTCTCAATAAGCATTTTCTACCGCAATCTAGCCTAGCTCATTAGGTCTATATGGAGTCTAGCTGATAATGACCATAAGGTAAAGACGATCAGCTTGACTAACAAAACGGTATATACCTTCCGCCAAGAAATAAATGTAACACGTATCGCTAAATCACGCAGTCGATATTGCTTGCGCTCTTAAAGCTATTACTATTTCAATTTGTTGATGATATACTCTAGAAAGAGATCATGCACTTCTCATCGAGAAGTGGGCTTCATATGACTTCGTGAAATCACTGATGGGGGATATATACCCAATCTCAGAACAGACATCTAACCTCTTTAGGTTTTTATAGAATTTGAATGAAGTGATAGTATGAGTTGTTGAGGAATATTCCGTTGTTGTTGAGATTCCATTGACCATTAGGCACTTTAATTTCAACATCACTAATAGCAGCTTGTATGATTCGTTGTAGCACATAACTGTTACGATCGAAGATATGAACGCGATCAACAAAGTGGCGTTCATCATTTTGGTACAGTATGACCTCGATTTTCACATCCTTAATAGCTGTATTTATCAGCTAATGACATCACTTATGTATGAATTCATGTAATGGGATCAGGGTAATATCTGGTTTCGCAGATACCTGTTAGTGTAGACTTTTCATGGCATATCATCTCTCTTTTATTCAAATCATTTATGAAATCAATCAGCAGTAGATACACACCAACTACCATCTCTGAAATTCCATAGATTAGAAATGAATATAATTATTTTCTTGCTTTGTATTTATTTAAATAAATACGATCGATCATTATAGTGTTCACTATTATTTTATTTATATTTGATATTACTGAAAAATATCTCGAGATATGATCTTCAATAATCTATGCCAATTATTGTACTGTAAGTTCATATAAAATAGAAGTGCATCACTTCATCAGTGGAAATATATGCTAATTGTGTTGAAAACAAAGAAAGGATAAAAAATAAATGGTGATTAAGTATCCCTATGTTGAAAAAGGTTATCAGTAAAAATCTCTTATACTGTAAAGAAGGATTTCACTCCATAGGTTACCATAAAAGTAAACAGTTATGCAGATATAGAGATTCTTTCCTCACCCCCTATTAATATAGGGTTGCATTTCATTAATTAGCTAGTCAACTAGCTCTCTCGGATAATATCAATTCATGTATTGAATTAATTTATTCCAGTTTATTCTGTCAATATTATCACAGTGAATATAAATCTTCACTGAAGACATTCATTATAGTTACAGTGATATCGTTACAAATTTCAGATTGCACGAAAAGATTTAATAATCTTATTGAAAGTTCTCTAGCGAAACTACATCACAAGGATAGATGATTTAGTTATCTGCTATGTATGTTGAATATCTTGAATTTATGAAAGTTAGCGAAACAAATAGGTATTAATTTTTTAAATAGTGTTTAGATGATGGGGGAGCGGCGTGTTCCCTCTTTTTTCTTGCTTAAGCAGAAATAGTCAACTTAAGTGCACTAAATGCTATTGTTAAAGTTAATGAAATATTTTCTCTAAATCCATGAAAAGAAGCGTTCTATTTCATATAGAAAAGATGAGAAATGTGGAAGAGAAGGAGATAAATGGAAAGAACGAATCACGATCTTAATCGCCTGAGATTGAAATGGTCATGTGAACAATGAGACTCTTGAAGAGTTTAATACAGAGTGCGTTAGTCGTTTTCTTTAGCCGATTATCGATAAAAAGTTCATCATTAGCTTGAATGGAGGTAAATGATGAAGCCTTTTCATAGAGCACTAAATTAGTCATCATTGCCTAATAAGATTAGATAACTAGAGAGTTATTCATAAGAAATTGCAGATTTAAATTGTGAATAGTTATATTAGCTGATTAAAAGGATAGATAAGAAAATTCAATGGTGTGAGGTCGTTTTATTTACTAAATTATTTAGGATGGAGAAAATTGCTTAAAAGTACAAAAATTGAAATACAGATGTAGCTATAAATTGCTCTGCGAGAGAAAAGTAAGAACTTTTGCTAAAATAGCCATGTTAATCTAACTAAATAAAATCTAGATGATAAAAATATCTCCTTTTAAAATTTTATATTTACATCCCCAATATTGGCTAACATGGTTAGCTATTGGGCTTCTTTATTTGCTGGTTTTACTACCTTATCCAGTTATCTATTGGATAGGAACTTGTCTTGGACGGTTATCCAAATATTTCCTAAAAAAACGCCTACAAATTGCAAAACGTAATTTAGAACTCTGTTTTCCTATTATGAGTTCACAGAAACGCCAGGATATGATCAATAAAAATTTTGAATCAGTTGGTATGGGATTATTTGAGACAGGTATGGCATGGTTCTGGTCTGATAGACGTATACAGCGTTGGTTTACAATTAAAGGACAAAAGAATATTAAAAAAATTCAGCTGACAGGGCAAGGAATCATTGTAGTAGGAATTCATTTTTTAACGCTCGAATTAGGCGCTCGTATCTTTGGTATATTAAATCCTGGTATTGGTGTATATCGTCAAAATGACAATCCGGTAATGAACTGGTTGCAAATCCGAGGACGATTGCGTTCTAATAAATTTATGCTTGATCGAAAAGATATAAAAGGTATGATACGTAGCCTTAAAGAAGGAGAAATCTTATGGTATGCACCAGATCATGACTATGGCCCAAAAAAAAGTGTTTTTGTACCTTTTTTTGCAGTCAAAAATACTGCTACTACCATAGGTACCCATATTCTGACTAAACTTACCAATCCTGCTATAATACCTTTTACCCCAAAGCGGTTAGCTAATGCAAAGGGTTATGAATTACTCATTCAACCTGCAATAATCAACTTTGTACAGCAGGATGAAATTTCTACCGCAGCATTTATGAATGAACTAATTGAAAGACAAATTATGGAAGCACCTGAACAATATATGTGGTTACATCGTCGGTTTAAAACTAGACCCAGAGGCATGCCATCGCTTTATGGTGAGCTTGATAACATACACGATTAACAAAAATTAGAGGCTATGTTATAAAACTAGTCACTATGCTTATCTATATAAGCTTTTTGTTAATCAATTGATAGTTATTAGTAAATCTGGGTGTATAGCGATCAAGCTCTACTCTGATACTTCGTGAATCTGGCTATCCATCCTTAAATTGGATATCGGTTACCATCAATGATCAGGAGATTAAATTCCATTACCTAATTCCTGCTTTTTAAGTAGACGGATAGCAGTTTAAATAGCATTGAAAGGGTTGTTTCTTCGAACAACAGTACTTTTCGCGCGTCAGCTTCATACTCTCATACTATTCCAAAATCTGATTCAATTGAATTTTTTATTTTTATTAATCTTCAGTGCACTGAAGAAAAATCGTAAAATCTGAGTCGTTCTTCTTAATCTTTCTCCAATATCTTCCTCGCTGTAGAATATTCGCTGAAAACCACATTACCAATAAAATATTAAGGGATTTATTAGCAGCATCGCGCTCTCTTTTCTAGTCCAGATCTTCCTGCAGCTCAACCTTAACTTTCGGTTGTGCCTTTTAAGAGTGAAGCTAGTAAATCAGCTATTTTATACACTTAAGAACATTGATTGCTGCGTATCCGGAAATATCTTTGCCATTGCATCCAAAAAAAAAACCAAGCACCGTGTACCCTGAGGCATCCAAGTCTAATAAATACGGTTAAGGCTCCGCCTTACAGGCAATTAAGAAGTTCGCCAAGTTTATTTCTAACTCTTGATAAGCATCTTATACTGCAACCATCTCCTTACCATCCATGGATATGTCGCTGATAATGAACATCAGGCAAAAGTAATCTGCTTGTCTAATAGAACGGAACATGCATTCCGCCTAAAAATAAACGTAACGCATATCGCTTAAATCACATAGCTACTATTGGCTGTTATTCTTCAAAGCTATCACTATTTCAGTCTGTTGATGGGGCACTAATAAAAAGATCACGTGCTTTCACCGTGAAGCGACGTAATAATTTTGTAAAAATCATTAGTGGAGATGATTTGTAGGTATACAGGGATGGTTATCAATTCTTCGATGTTTTCTACTATTCGGGATAAGAGAGTAGTAATAGGATGCTGAAGTATATCTCGTTGCAGCTGCAATTCCTGATCTCAGGCACTTTAAATATAGACATCACCAATACAAGTCTATAATGGTTCACGTGGTAAATAATTGTTATGTTTTTCATAAGTTGGAACTTAGTATTTGTTAGCAAGATGGTTTGGAGCTTTGCCTTAATAGCACACCTAATCAGCGCCTGTCATCCACCATTACTTTACAGATGCATTTATGCAAAAGATTAGAGGTAATCTCTAGTTTCACATCTACCTGTAGGATAAACTTTTACGCCATATAATCTCTATATTGTTGAGATGATTTACCCAAATTAATTGGCAGGTTTGATATGCCAATATCTCCTCTTCAGGAAACTACAACACCAGAAATATAAACCTAATCTACTTTTTATAGGTTAATTACAATTTAGTTAGAAAATTATTTCTTGCTAAAATATTATCATAGAAATATTCACCACAAAAGTAAATATTAATAAAAGCAGCGTTAACTCCACGCTGCTTTTTATTTAATTTAATCAATATTAACTTTTTTTTAATTTAAAGCTTGTTGCATGCCTTTTTCAAAATCATCCCAGTTGCATAAGTTATTTTCATTAAGTGGGCAATTTTGAAGCGATAAAGTGACCTGTTTTGGTGGGTTATTCAATGTTAATGGCGTCTTATCTCGTAATTGATTCGCTGACTGATAAATATATTCAATTTTTAGATAATCTTTGTTAGTTTTCTTATTATGCCAACGTTGAAACACTAATTTTCCACCAATTGGCGTATGTTCATATTGTTCAGGCAATTGATAAGGAGCGAAATCCAAAGCAGACATGACTGACGCAATATTTGAATCATGACCAAACATAATAAGTAATTTTGATTTTTCTTTATTAGTTTGGTTAACAAAATGTAAGTTAATATAATTTAATAGAGGCTTAGCTACATTCTTAGCAATAATTTTAGTTCTAAATGCAACTGAATAATAGCTATTTTTAATTTTATTAAGTGTTTTCCATTGTTCTGGTGTATTAATAGTTCCCCATGCTACATCTTTTATAGGAAACCCTTCGTAATATTGTAGATCAAATATATCTACAATATTTGTTGTTAATCCTAACGGCCCAAACACAACGGGTTGTTTATCGGGATTAATGATGATTGTATTAGGGGAGCTAACCAGATCGCACAACTTATCTTTTTTACACAGCGTTGAATTCTTAAAATCCAATATCGTTGAAATTTGTTTATAAGCTTCAGCTAAATCTAAATGTGCTAATTTTTCTGTCATAGCGCTTGTAGCTTGTCGTTTAAATTCTGCACTACTGTCAGTGACAACTGGATCAAAAATAGGATCAAATTTTCCTTCGCTCATATCTGAGCGATAAAAAGCTTTAACTGAGCAATCAGGAAATGCACCTCTAATAAAAGATTGAGCTGTAGCAATAGTGCGTTGTTGATTATTTGCATAAATATAAACATTATTTGAGTCTGGACACTGATCTCTGCGCAATAGGCCTACCCTATGAAACCAATATTTAAAATAGTTTCCCATATAAATCTCTAACTGCTCACCTTTAGTTGTAAGATTTGCATCTTTAGTATGCCAAATAGGCCAAAGTTTATTTGTTGAACGGGTTAATATATCCTTATATACTATTGGTGCTCTTAAATTATGCCTACTTAAAATTAATACTTGAGTTAATTCATGATCTTGAAGTTTTTCTAATGAAAAACTTACTGGTGATATCAAAATACAAAGAAGACATATCATTAGTCTTTTTTTCATCTTTCAACGCTCCTGTTAAGATTCATTATAATTTTCTTATTATATAAGATTTTATCTAGATGTAGTCAATTAAAAATAAATTTCATTTACGATAAAATTCTGACTTTGCTGGTTTTTAAGAAAATTTGTTAACTTTTATTAATTAAATGATAGAACGATGATATTTTACAATATATGTTCTATTTCTAGTAATAGATTATGTTTAAGTTATTAGAAAATCTAGTGTATGGTCGCGGTCAGACTACATTCCGCTCTAATGCTTTAGATAATATGTTCTCCATTATTAAATAAAACGTTGTTTATCGCTAGGGGTGAAATAATTCAAATTCCCTTAGTGTCCCCGGTTCTTCAGCTATTCTGAAAAGCAGGAATAGCTTAATTTTCATTGAAATAGTTGTTTTTCTTGAACTACAGTACTTTTTTGCGTCGCCTTCATATCCTTAGTATCGCGCAAAAGCCGATTCAATAAAATTCATCGTTTTTAATTGATACTCAGCGCATTTAGGAGGAATCATAGAATCCCAGCCGTTCTTTTCAATATTTCTTTATCTTCTTTATCTCTGAACGGAATACACTGAAAGCCTTATCAACAAAAACATTAATGGATTTATAATTAGCATCATAATATCTAGCTGCTAACCATACCTCTTGCAACTCGCCTTTAACTTTTGGCTGCTACTTTTAGGAGTGAAACCAACACCTCAGGTATTTTATGTATCTAACAGCATTAATACTGCGCGTTCAAGAATATCTTGTCATTGCATTCAAAAAAAACCAAGTACCGCATCTCCCCATCCACCCCGTTCAAAGCTCATGGAAGATAGGTTTAAGCCATACTCTCACGGCCATCCAGAAGTTCAGTTCAAGTTGCTTCTAACTCTCAATAATCATCTTCGACCGAAACGACCTCTTACCATCCATGCAGTATAGGCGCTTTAACCAGCAGGTAAAGACGATCGGCTATTCTGATAGAGCGGCATATTCTTTCCGCCAATAAATTAAAGGTAACTCGCATCTCTTAATCACGCAGCCTAGTATTACCTGTGCTATTCAAGCTATTGCTGTTTCAGTCTGCTGATCCTACTAGCAGAGAGAGCGCATGTGCTTTTCACAGAAAAGCTACTTCAGAATCATGAAAATCACTGGTGGATAATCCCTCTTTCCTTTCAGGATGTATAGATCCATTGGTAGCAACTCTTCACCGCTTTTTCATGATTCAGGTATGTTGGTAGCAATGAGCTGCTGAAGGTATTTTCTGTTATTGATGCGATCTCTGGACCTTAGATATTTTAATTCCAATATCGCCAACACTAGTTTATATGGTTTGCGGTGGCAATAATCGTTACGGATGAGATCATATTAAGAGAACAAAAGTAATATTTTGTTTCACGATATCTTTCTGTAGGGTAGATTTTCATAGTATATCATTTCTCTGTTGTTGAAATCATTCATGAAATCAATCAGCAAGATACATCATCATCCCAGAAACCCCATACACAAAAAATCGAAATAACTCGCTTAATATTAAAAATTTACTTTATGTTGTTCATTAACAGCAATAATATGCGATAGCAAGTAGCTTTTACTTTTTTTTAAAATTAATTTGATAATATCAATGCCTTATTTTTGGTATTTTATCAAATATAATTGTTTATAAAGTTGTAAGTCAATACTTTCTTGACGTAGGATACTCCTATATCATTTGCTATGGTTATTTCCAATTCCTCTAAGATCTGTCCTTTACTCTAATAAGGTACTTTCTAAACGTTATTTTGCCTGGATTATTAGTTGAAGTTTTAAGGTTATTGATAACTTCAAGATATTTTCTATACCATGAGTTTTACTTGACGTTATCTTCGTCGGCTAAAATTATAAAGCCAAACAAATTCCTTAACCATTTTGTTGTCAATTTAGCTAGGTTGAGTATACAACTACTGATTTTTAATTGCATACCTATATTTAAAGACATAACAACCAGATTTTATTTCGTCTACAGAAGCTTAGTAATTTAACTGAGAAAATTTCAATGAGGGCAATATGCTAATAGCGTGGGACTAACTTGATATTTTTACCATTTTATTTCTCTGCTCATTAGCTAAATATAAAGTAATTCCCCTTTAGGTTCATCATCAAAATATTGATTTGGCATGATAAACAAGTTATACTCATTTCTGATGTATAGAAATTTTAAGATTCTGACATCTATCCTAAATTAATTTCATGAATGATTATAACAAAAGAGAGATGATATGCTATGAATCTACCCTAGAGATATCCACGAAATCAGATATTACCATAATCCCTTTCATAAGCTAATCCGTAATACTGACAGCCATCTGATGGAATAGCTGTTGAAACTAAGCTCTAAGCCATGTTGCAACAAGATACTTAAGACTGACTTATCTACGAGTGGCGAGCTGCTGCCAGTAATTCTTATTTTGCTACAGCAAAATTGTACAGGCAGGTATTAGCTATATTGAGATTAAAGTGCCAATATCGAGGTTATTGCACAATGGAAACGAAATATGTTTCAACAGCTCGTTGCATCATTATCTTACTCTGAAACATATAAGAAAAACGTTAAAGAATTTCTATTATGGCTTACCGGAAAAGCATCTATATTGGTAATCTTTACAAAGATATGAGCTTCTCTGTGAAAGCACATAATCTCTCTTTGCAAGTACCATCAAAAGAATAAATAGCAATAGCTTAAAGAATAGGCTCAGGCAATGGTGCCTGTATGATTTAAATGATACGAGTTATGTTTATTTCTTACAGAAAGGCATATGTCATTCTGTTAGGCAAGATAATCGTCTTTGCTTACTTTGTCATCTTGTCACGTAAAATTATAGATATAAATAGTTCGTTGCAGTCGAAAATGGTTATTTAAAGTCAGAAATGCACTGGGTTTCATTTTTAATCCTTTGCAAGCATCTAGCTTAATCATATCTCTCGAGCTTGATACGTAAGATCTACCTTTGGTTTTGAATGCAACAGCAAAAATATGTCCAGAAACACCACAATACACTCAACGTTATTGAAGAGTAGTACGCAAGATAGCTAATATACTGCCTTTTCACTCCGCAATAGGATACAATCAAAAGTTAAGAGTTGAGCTGAGGAAGTATGGTTAACAGAGAGTCGCGATGCCGCTAAGAAAGCTTTTAATGTTTTGTTAGGCAAGGTTTATCAGCGAAGTGTATTTTATAGCGATAAAGAAGCTGGAAAAGATCAAGAAGAACAGCTGGCATCCATGCCTTCCTGTTAAGCGCATTGGTGTCAATAAGAACAACGAATCTGATTGAATCAGCTTTTTCAGCAGTGAGGCTACGAAGGCGATGTCGAAACACTGTAGTTTAATAAAAACAACTCTTTTATGGTATTTAAACTGCTTACATCTGCTAAGAAAAACTAGAATCTGATAAGCAGTGCTAAGCAGATTTAAGCTTCTAACTCTGGTGTAGTAAACAACATGCAATTTAAGAATGAAAAATAGATTTATAAGTATCAGAATGGAGCGGTATCCTGATCGTCATATATCAGACTTACTAATAATTCACTTTTGACATTAAATTTTTAAAAATCTTATTATTCACATGATCTTTTTCTACCTTGTGCAATTAAGATCACAATTCGTATTCCCTTTTATCTCCTTAACCCTCTTGCGTTTTCTACTTTTACTATGTGAAAAGTAACTCTTTCTCCTTTAAATAATTTAGAGAAAATATTTCGTCGACTTAAACAATAGTATTTAGATATTTATATTGCCTGTCAACGCTAAAACAAGGAAGCAGTGCTGTCATTTAAATGCTATTTTAAAATCAATGCCTTTTATTTTGCTGATTCCAGCAAAATTAAGCTATTAAACATACATTGCAGATAACTAAAATATTTATCTTTATAATCTAGTCTCGCCAGATGATCTTCCAATAAGATTGTTAAATCTTTTCATGTAATCTGGAATTTTATAACGATATTGCTTTAATTCTAATTATTTTGTGTTTTCCGCTTAGCGGATAACATGTTCACTGTGATAATATAGACAAGATAAAATAAAATGAGTTGCTTCAATTGCATGTATCGATATTATCTTATAGATAATCGTAAAATCAACTAATAACGACATGCATTTTTATAGTTGACAGGGAGTAAAAAATACTCTTTATACCAGTATAACTGTTTGCTTTGTCATAACAAGCTCTTCTTTTATAGCAAAAATCCTTCATGCAGTATCAAGGAATTTCTACTAATAATGTTTCTAATATAGCTTTTAATATAATACTACTATTTTGATAGTAAGAATATCTAGTGAAAAAAATGGGATTTCTATTAAAAGCTTAATAGAAGAGAGTGGGAAGAAATTTGGCATGCAGAGAGAGACCCCACAGAAGAAAATGAAATTTGTCTCCTAGTAAACAAAAGAAATTTTATTATGATATTTCGATTACAAATGGGTCGCGTAAAATAATTTAATGTGAAACAGGATTATAGATTTATCTTCCTTATCAATGAAAGTCAAGATATCAATATTAATCGTCAAGCTATTACGAAGAATAAAAATAAATGACTTAAGAAGGTTATTGTATTAAATTTTTAGTTATATGTAATGCTTATGGATATTAAGCTTCTGCTGATGTTATAGCTTATGAATTTAGATTACTATTTTCTGTCAATTTACCAGATTACTATATAAATACATATTAGAGCAGATATTAAAGTTAACGATGATGGATGCTTATGCTATTCTAGTTTTATTTAAAATTATATTTTTATAAGGAATATCATGGATCACCGTCTACTTGATATCATTGCTTGCCCTATTTGCCATGGAAAATTAGTTTATGATAAACAAAATTTAGAACTTATCTGTAAATTCGATCATCTTGCTTATCCTGTTCGTAATAACATACCGGTTCTCTTAAAAGAAGAGGCTCGTGAGTTACTTTTAGATGAAGAAAAATAATATGTTCACAGTTATTATTCCTGCGCGTTTTGCCTCTAATCGCTTACCAGGTAAGTCGTTAGCTGATATTCATGGAAAACCTATGATTATTAGAGTAATGGAAAGAGTGCTAATGTCAGATGCGACGCGTGTTATTGTAGCGACTGATCATCAGGCAGTATTTGATGTGGTGAAAGCAGCAAATGGTGAAGTCTGTATGACTAATGTTTCCCATCAATCAGGGACTGAAAGATTAGCAGAAGTTATTGAAAAATATAAATTTTCTGATAAAGAAATTATTATCAATGTTCAAGGTGATGAACCTTTAATTCCACCGGAGATAATTAATCAGTTAGCTAGCAATATTATACTAAATAATGTCGATATGGCAACATTAGCGACACCAATAAATGACCCCCATGAACTATTTGATCCCGCTATTGTAAAAGTCGTAACGGATAAACAGAGTAACGCCTTATATTTTTCTAGAGCTGCTATTCCATGGGAACGTGATAACTTTGCAATTAATAAAGTAAAAATTAACCAGAATTTTTTACGTCATATTGGTATTTATGCTTATCGAGCTAGCTTTATACGTCGTTATATCGGATGGCCGATAAGTTCGTTAGAGACGATAGAAATGCTTGAGCAGTTGCGTGTATTGTGGCATGGCAATAAAATTCATGTTGCTATAGCAGTTAAAACACCAAGGCCTGGAATTGATAATCAGCAGGATCTCGATGCTGTTCGGGAAGTTTTTTTTTCTACTTAAAATTATATTGATGTCACCAGTTTTTTTAAATTATCTATAGCTACTAGATTAGAACTATAGCATTAAATGTTGGATATTGTTAATTTTTATTAACTGTTATTTTTGAGTAAATAAATTCATACTAAATGCCTTCTGAGTAGAAAAAGTAAATCGATAAGAAAAATTTTTTCAAAGGTTATGATGATATGAAGTAATGGTAAGTTAATTGGCAGGTGCAGTAATGGGATGCATATTTATAGAAATAAAAAATATTCAGTCTGTGCCATATGGTTAGCTGAGGTCAGTAATAGGAGAAAAGATTTGTTGATCAACGATTTGCTACTTTGAGAAGTTCTTTATTGGATTTCTAGCTTTGATTAATATAAAATATTTGTTTTTGTAACCTTAATGATAGTATAATTTAAACTGCTACTTTAGCATTGCTTAATAAATTATTACTGCGCTCCTCAGTAAAAATTAATCTAACTTTTGAATATTGAGAATAGAGGTAATTATTCCCGTCATTCTATCTATGCTATTACTAATAATAGTTAACGATTCGTAATCAATTAAGATTGTAAATAAATTCCTATCCAAGTATAACTATATACTAGATGTTTTTAAGATGTAAAAGTTCATAACGTTTATTAAATGCACCTTTTATCGATAAAAATAATTATCAACGAAAAGTTGAAAGCTTACTAATAAAATAGTTAACTAACTAAAAGTTACTAAATATTTTCAGATTTTTACTAGTGAATGAAAATAATAATAATCAGCGACAAAACTAATTAAAATAAGGATAGATAATGGGATTAAAATCGCACTAATATAAATTTTTAATGTAATTAGAATCTTTCAATCCTAGTTAATAAATTAATATTTAAATTTTTTAATGAAAGTCTTAATATTTTTATTAAACTGTTTTGTTCAGAATTATTATATACGAATCGGCATACAGCTATGTTCATGACAAGATAGCTACTGATAGATATAATTGGTGGCAAAATATTATGATTATTAACCTCCATTGTCATGCTAACTACAACACCTAAAATCAGAACTGTCATTCAGGCTAATAAAGAGCCTGCATTTACTTTAACTAAGTACTAAAGCGCATTTAAATTTACTTTGCTAAAAGGATAAAAACGAGATAATGTTAATGATATGCTATATTGGCAAAGGTTCTAGCTTTGTTCGAAGGGCA
The DNA here is from genome assembly GCA_046530735.1 of Arsenophonus sp. Classification (GTDB taxonomy): domain Bacteria; phylum Pseudomonadota; class Gammaproteobacteria; order Enterobacterales; family Enterobacteriaceae; genus Arsenophonus. The sequence continues at coordinate 43,716 of JBHEQV010000007.1, read as the reverse complement.
ATCTGTAGTCATGATTGTATATTTCAATTGTTATGATTTACAGCAATCTTCTTCAGCCAGAAAATTTAATAAATAAAACGACTTTACCACATGATAAAGTCTACTTACTCATCCTTTTAATCGGATGGTAAATATTGTATTTTGTATGTGGAATTTATTACTATTAATTATTATTAATAATAAACTTTATTAAATGATACTGAGTAATTTATTCCTCCTAGCAAAGGTTTCACACCATTTATCTCCATACGAGCAAAGGATCATTATTTATCTATAGATTGGCTAAAGAATACAGCTAATACGCTTTGCATTAAACTCTTTAAGAATCTTATCACTAACACATGAGACCTTTTTCGATCTAGGATCAATTAAGATCGCGATTTATTCTTTTCTTTTATCTCCTTATCTCTCATATTTTTTGTTTTTACTATGTGGGAAACAATACTACCTCCATTTAAAGAGTTCATGGAAAAATAGTTTCGACGTCAAACACAATACAACATAAATGTATTTATGGTTGCTCTAGCCAACTCACAGGAAGTCGTGACCCCATTTAAATGTTGTTTCAAAATTAATTAGTTATTAACAAATTTAGTATATGACAGCAACCTGTACTCTGATGCTTCGTGAATCTGCTATCCATCATTAAATTGAACATTATTTACCTATAGAGTCAGCAGCTTAAATACTATTGAAGGGTTATTTTTTTAGAACCACTGCCCTTGCTTCGCGAATGAGTTTCGTAGCCTAATTCTCGCAGAAACTGATTTTAATTGAATTGATTATTCTTATTGGACAGCAAGTTACTGATGGAAAATCGTAGAATGCCATAGGTGTTCTTCTTGCTCTTTCTCCAGCTTCTTTCATCGCTTAGAGAGGGATACGCTAAAAACCTTGCCAACAAAATATCAAGAGCTTTATTAGTAATATTATAGCTCTATACTATCCAGATCTTCTTACAAGCTTACACAATCTTAACTTTTAGTCACATGGATTTATGAAGTTAAGGAGGATATTAACTATTTTATGATATCTAACAGTTCGTTAGTGCTGTGTATCCTAGAATATTTTTTCTATTAAATTCAAAAAACTAATAGCGCCGCGTCTCTCCTTAGCAAGTCTAGGATATATGGTTAATCTACGCAATTGTAAGCCATTGAAAAGTTATGCTCAGCTTGTTTCTGATTTTTTGATAACTATATTTAACTGTAATAACCTCCTATGTCCATGCTAACTGACTCAATAATCAATAAGCAGACAAAGGTGTTCAGCTGGATAACAGAATAACATATGCCTTAAGACAAGAAATAAACATAGCGTGTATAGCTAAATTATGCAGCTACTATTGTCTGCACTCTTTAAGCTATTGCTATTTTCAGTCTCCTGATGTTAGTAACAAAGAAATAATGTGCTTTTTAGTAAGAAATATTACCCAATAGCTTCATAAAAATTTTCGGTGGAGTATGCTTGCCGGTAAGGTCATAGTAGAAGCTCTTTAACGTTTTTTTATACACTTTAGATAAGACGGTATTAATGAGTTGTCAAGGATATTCCGTTTCCGCTGCGATCCTCTGATCTTAGGTACTTTAATCTTAACATTCCAAAATACCCATCTGTATAGTTTGCTATATTCGGATAATGGTAAGGACACTGGCGTCAGCATCTTGTTGTAGCCATGGGCTTCAAGTTCCACCTTAACAGCGGTCCTATCAGTTACCTACCACTATTACGAATAAGTTCATATAAAAATTAGAGGTGATATCTGGTTTCATGAATATCAGTAGGAATAAATTTTATGGCATATGATATATTTTATTAAAATTATTTACAAACGAATTAGAAGGAAGAGATTTGCCATTATATCCGAAACTCTATACACCAGAAATAACCATAACTCTAAATTAATGACTGTTTGTTTCGATTACCCTATATAGTCAAGATATTCAACGTACATTGAAAATAACTAAATCATTTATCCTTCTGATGTAGTTTTGCTATAAGATTTTCTAGTAAGATTGTTAAATATTTTTCTATAATTGGAGATTTTTAATGATATCTCTGCAACATTAATTAATGTTCCCCAGAAGATAACATGTTTACTGTGATAATATGAGTGATGATAAAAGTAGAATGAGTTGCTTCAATACATAGATCGACATCATCTAATATATTGTCGCCGAGCTAACTAATGAGATGCAGTTTTATCTTGGATAAGGAATGAGGGAAAGTTTTTTTAATCTTTATGACTGCTTGCTTTTAATGGTAACAGCTATAGCGAAAATCCTTTATATAGTATATGAGATCTACAAATAACTGTTACAAACATAGCCTGGATGATCACATACCATACTTCTCATTGTTTTCTGACGATACTGTTGCCAGTACATGGAGCGTAGTTATTTTATTGTGAAAAATAGTTTTCTTTCATTCATCTATATGTTGGTATATGAATACAAATTTTTGAATTCCGTTGTATCTAGATCTAGCCTGAATCGCTGTTTATGCAGACGCTTCTTATTCAACATCATAATGGAAAATTTTTGTGAAATGAGGAGGAGAAGAAGCGCAGAATCTGAAATATAAAGCGTTTAAAGCTATTCATCTGCTTATCTGTACGTAGATATAAATATCTTCTGCAAATGCCAAATAAAACTTCACGATGTTATTTTTTATAGGTATAGAACGATCGCATATTGATTAGTTTTTATTTATCTTTCATAATAACAAGATCGTAATTAACGCTTTCCCCTTATTACGTGATCTTAGCCAACTATGTCTCATCCTTATGGATCCCATCGGGTACTTACAAACAATAGAAAAGAATTTATAGACCGCCTTTTTGATCTGAAAGATGTTTAACCACTGGAAAATATGAATTCGATCATTTGTGTATAGCTTTATATAGAATATCGATTTATCCCGCTGATGCATACTAAAATAAATGATGTAGTTTAATAATTTAATGGGTGTTATAGAATATAAACTGTAAATTTATTATTTCAATTTTGATCAAAAATTTAAGATCACTCTGTATCAGTATGTTTGGGTGTAAAATTAAGAATTACCACAATTAGTATTAGATAGTCAAAATCCATTGCAGTCTATGAAAGATTAGTTCAAGATTAAACCTAAATTATTTAAAAAACATACTATCTTCCTGAAAGATATATTATTTAATAAATCTATCTATTAAATAGATATTTTTATCGTCAATGCTGATTAAGTTTTATAATAAGTAGTATCAGGGTATTTCATGGTAGATCGCAGTTTAATGATATTGCAGATAAGTTTGTGCAGGATATTTATCCTATAACAGAAGGAAAAAATACGTGAATCTGATATTTGTTAGGATCTAAAGCCTTTATTATAATTTTGCTTAATAAATATTTAAAGCTATTTAGACGTGTGTGGGTTAGAGAAGGTTTTTGCTAATAAGTTTTCTGCGATGGAGCTTTAAGTTATTATTTATGGTATTTCAGCAACAATACTTGAACACGATAAATTATTGGCTGAAAAAGTAAGCTAAAATATGCAATTTATTCACTCTCCTGTTCAGGAGATTGATTAATATTTAACAGGAACGAGAACCGTTGATTTAGTGTTGTTTTATGAAGTTATTAAATGGGATTAGTGAACAAAAATTTGCAATAAAACTCTAGTGAATATATGATTAACTTAGGTGGCGCATTTTCTGTAATGTTTTATAATAAAAATGAGTTAGTGATAAAATTTTGTATTAGATAGCTTTTATTTAGCGATACACCTAATATTCAACAACGCTACAAACGTTCACTTCACCTATAAATTCATTGTTTCAGAAAAAGTATATCAATGATTAGAAAAATTTTATTTTAAAATAATTAGCAAAAGAATATACAGATTTTTCATGATTATATACAAAACTATCAGTTACAAAATAAAGATTTTCTAGCGTCATTTATTTTAGAGCATAGTTATTGTTGATAACAACTTTATATTGATCTGTGACCTTATATTTACGTTATGGCATGTTAAGCCTATCTGAAAGGATTAATTATGGATAAATTTTTAGACTGTTCTGAAATTAGTATCCTAAACGCGGAAAAATAATTTTCAATAATATTACTTTTGAGCGTAAAATCTTTTATTGACTGTTGCTATTCCCAATGCTGGGCGCTTGATGGTAAAATAAGCTAAGGTAAATTAATTGATGCTTTTGTGAAGTTAGCAAAGAGGATTAGAGCTGACCGCAGAAACGGTTACCGCCAGAACTAATAATGATATTAATGACACGGTAAGGAAAAAATTATTTAATTATTTTTCTAGTGAAAAATATTGAAGGTAATACAATTTATCGTTTGACGCAACTCGATATAGGTATCAGTGATTATTTATTTGCTAGATGAAGTTTTCTTCCTTAAGTTTATCCATGAAACATTCTATCATAGCTGGCGAATTAAGTTGTAGAGACAGATGCTGCAGAAAAAAGGAGAGATAAATTTCATTGGCATTATAATCTGTTTACGTCATGAAAGCATTTAGTAGCAGAAATTTTTGTTAGTATTGATATTTCGTAGTGTGTAATGGATGAGCAACAAAATAACGCAAAGAAAGGCATATCCGAATTACTCCAGTCAGGAGATTGGAGTACAGCGATTATCAATTGTGAATAACTTTTAACAGAAAGTTCATGCATATTACATAAATTACAAGAGATACTCTGGAACCGGACGGCAATAAATTACAGACTAATTTCTTGCCTATCCAAGAAGCGAATATGAGGATAGTAGAGAAAGAGAGAGGTGAGTTCAGAATTGACTGATAAGATAGTATTTGATCTATAAAGTAACTTTGATCGAATTATTATCTATAAGTCAACAATCTATCGATTTCTGTATTGGCTATGATCGGCCATGTGTGCAAATTTATTTGTGCTGACATTGATATAGATAAAAATAGAATATTTGCAATGGTTACAGATCTTATAAAAATCATTTTGCCAATCCATGAATATTAACGATAGCCAATGTTAAAATAATTATTGATGTGCGTGATGAAAATTTAGTGTTGACTAACAAAGAAATGACTAATGTGTTACTAGTTAAATTAGTATATGAAGAATTTAATGAGATTAATGAACAACTGATTAATATGATGGAACAGGTATTGTTTGATTATAAGAAAAATCAGAATTTACTTGATACTGGTTTAATATTACATAACTTTTTTACTAAAATCTACAGAAACAGAATTTTTATATTGCGCATGATTGTCAATCAGGCACCAAAGTTAGGATATAAGAAGTAGATTTCTCAGAATATCCACCCTGAGATAGATAGCGATTAATGATTATGGAGCAAGATACAGATATATATTTTGCCAAACATTAAACATTTATGTTAGTAAATTTAGCATAAGCTTTAGTCAGCTCTATTTTCCCTGAATTAAAAGCTAGCTTCTAGCTGAGCGTAATATTTTCAATTATATTGATCATCATGCATTTTTATGGATTTTAAGAGGAATTAACTGCTTTTACCTCAATATAATGTTTAGATGATCCATCCAATGCGTCTGAAAAGGTTTTCTATTATGATCACATTCGAACACCTTAGTTCCTCTCTTAGTTTTATTTTAAAAATATTATTTGCCTTGGCAAAACTCTTTATTATTTTATAAGCCTGAAAAGATTTCCAATTAGGGTATTTTTACTGTGAAGGAGGAGCCATATTTGAATAACTGCTTTCACTAGCAGATCAAAGTAAATTACTTAAATTTTTTAATAATCCTTTGACAGTGGGATTAATTTGGATAAACAGAGATTAAAAAAAATTCGTACTTCGTTTAATCGTCTGCATCGATTAAGAATGATTCTTTTTTACAAAATAATAGTCATCATTTTATGAAAACCGAATTTATTTTTTTGTTTTGGTTGTGATACGTGTAGCGCCGATGATCTATAGAAAGCTAAATTACCTATGATCCATAATTGTGAAGCCATATCATTAAAGATAACTTATCATTAACTGATAGAGAAATAATGATAGTAATAAAGATGAAGCAGAAGATGAATAGCTATATTAAAACGAAGAAAATTTTGCTAACTTAAACTCATCAACTAGAACACCTTTTTGTCAGAATGTTTGATTTGATAAGTTAGTAATAACGTTCTCTGCTGAGAACGATTCTGATAAGTCGCCAATTATAGCGATATTTACTATTTTATAATCCCTGATTTAACCTTGTTGTATTTTAGTAAATTCACTGAAGCGGTTGGTACCTCTATGAATAGAGGTATAAAAGGATTGCATAAAAAATTACCTCCAAGGATTTGTTATTTAATTTTGAACATAATTAATTTTTGTCATCAGTGTATTTTAGTGGGTATTCACTTACAATAAATTACGGGAGGTAATAAAGAGTTGATATAGATCTTTTATATCTGAAAGATTATAAACAGTAATTTTATTAACTTATATTTGACTGAGTAAGTTGAAGAAGGTCAAACGAAGTAATTAATTTAAATAATTTAAAAGATCAAGTAAATGCAATTGAAAGTATGCAATTTAAATAATTTAATTCAATCACCGATTATTATGCCAAGTTATTTGATTTAGGCATTTTTTCCAAAACGATTCAGATCATTAACTGACAGAAGCAAATTTTATAGCTTAATTGAAGATTATTATACGATGAAATTTCTAGCGTTATTACGCATTCATTACGTAATTATCTTTTTCCTGAAAATAGTGATATTCAAAAACCTTTTAGGATACGGAAACAGCTTTGCGTGAAATAGGTTAATGTATGAAAAATAATTCGCGTTAATCAATCTGATCGTGATTTATTTAGACGTTTAATCAAATAAAATAACAGATTATGTTTTGCTGGTTATATACAGCATGATAATGAACGCCGGATGCATCTAGAGATAGTGTACTTATTGTTTAAGCGGAATTATTTAATAGCTGAATACAACTAATAACTGTTCAGAGTCGTCATGTTAAAATGGTATGTAAACTGGATTAAAAATAGTTCTTTATTAGATTTAGAAGCTAATTTTAGATAGTCACAGATCATCTGGGGTTTATTGCGACCCGGAAATATACCTTAGCAAGAAAAATTAATCGCTATCAAGCAGATATTTAAGAGATGATCACGTACTCTCTAAAAGAGCAAAGTGAAGCTTGTTAAGAAAACATTAGAGTAGTAAACTGAGCTTAAAACTAAAGTTTAGGTGGCTGAATTGAAGTTGATGAGATAAAAAGCTAACTGTCTGATTATCAGTAAGCGTTAGATGTTCAGTAGATGCGTGGAATTTAATATTAAAAAGCCCAGTAAAAATTGGAACTAGTAGAGAGAATTTGCTAAATGCCTTAAACTAATATCAAATAATATCAAGCAGTTTTTAACTAGTTTTGAGTAAAATAGAAAAATAGAATAGCGAAAAATTATTTGCTTTAAAACAGAAGATTAACGTTATTGATACGGTGATTAACCAATTTGACTAAGCTTGTAACTTAGTTATAATATTGGCAATGAGGTAAAACGAAATAAGGCTTATCAAAAAGGATAAGCATTACTGTGCGTTTAGAGGGTTTACAATAAACATCTTATCAAATGCATTGAGCGCCTTATAGATGTTATTATGTGAATTGAAAAAAATCTAATAGTAAGAAAGATACACAATGCAATTTATCAAAATCTTATTTTATACTAAATAGTATAATCAGCTAGTTAAGCTAGCATTTTTCTGGAAGAAAAATAGAAGCTTAAAATAGTAAGTAAGTGTTTTTATTAGTAAAAGTAGTGGACATCGTATGTTAATAGAACAAGAATTTGAGTAGATTAAACAAAAAATTTAAATGTTAATTAAAAAGCATCTATTTTTTTGAAAATGCAAAAAATGCGCATAATCAATTAATAGTGCAGGCAAATGATAGTTTTAGTGATAGTAATGAAATTACTGAACATTACAATAATTATTAGAACAAGAACGTGATATCACAGCGTTGAACGTATGAAGTCAGAATTTAAAAACGTAGATTATAGTAACATGTAGTCATCTTAGTAAATCAATCGGCTCACTCTAATAATAACCGCTTACTTGCTTTGATTGAAAGGTTTGTGAGTGTTTTATATTATCTGAAATTTATGATAATATTCTCATCGAGAATGCATTTTATTTTTAATGCTCTATGATCCAACAAGAGATAGTATTGTTATTCCTGAATTAGTAACAATTCATTCATAACTTGGTGAATTGATTTCCGAATATCTAGATCATGTTTATCTTCAATAAGATAAACTACAATCTTTTGATTGTAGCATTTTTAATGAAAAAGAATTTAACCAGGTAGTAATTAATTCGATCTTCAGAACGTTAATTGCATTTTTAATTAGTCTAAAGACCTCTATTTAGTTTTGTGATTAGTAAAAATCAAATAGAAATGTTCATCTAAGAGAAATACGTTAATTTAACGCTATGCTACGCCCATTCTTTTAAATATGCAGAAATCATAACGAGCTAATGATGCATTTAATGATTTTATTAGCAAATATCTGTAGATAGCTTTTGACGTAGGATTCAGAAGATGAATTTATTTGTTAACCAACGTAGAGATAAATTTAAACGATAGTTAGCACAATTAAAATCTCAAATACAACAATAAAAATAATAATATACTTGGATTAAAGAGAATGTTTGGCAAGTTTAAACTCGATTGTTGCCGAGCATTAATTTACTAATATATGAAACGCTAGTTAATCGAATTTAAGAAATCGCTAAAGAACTTACAGAACCAGAAAGAAGTTGAATACTTTTTGGATAAACATATAAATAGTTAGAAAAATTAAAGTCGACAGCTAATATCTTACAAAGTGATTTCCTGATAAGGAGGATCAATTATATCAGAATATTAACAAGTCAAGCAGTTAGAGCAGTAATTCAAACAGAAATCTTTTATTTTAATTCAAGTTATTTAACATCAAGATTATTTTAGTTATAGTGACTCGATGGAAATGGTATTAAAAATGTAGATTTAAATAATAAACTCTGTTAGCTTCTAGAAACAATCTGAAAGAGCTTAATTAGATACGTCAACAGCTAAGATAGCAACAAAGTAAAATTTTCACGATTTAATCAACTTATTAGCTTCACCGAATAACTCTTTAAAACTAAGCAGGATATGATAAGAGTGCTGAGGTTGAAATAAAAGTGATTCGCGTTCTAGGCTGATAGTAATTCTAAAAACTGGCACACGAATGCCAAGATCGTCTTTATTAGACATTCAATGCTAATCTCTTGCGCATCAAGTAATTGGAAAATAAATCACATTTTATGAAGTTGAAATAAACAATTGGGAGAAAAATAATATAAATTAAAGTGGGACTATTAGTAACTTTGCGACCAGATGGTATCAGGTAAATCTTGTTGGTATGTTATAAATCTGCATATGATCAGAGAAAATGGTGTTTAACGTCGGTTACATCGACGTGAATTGGCTATATGGATTGCAGCAATTTACGTCTGACATCAGAAAAGCGTTAGGTGATATTAGACAACCATAGCGGATAATGAACATTACGGGGATGTAATCCCACCATGCCTCTGAAGATCTTAAATAGTGAGAGCTGTAAAATAGAGCTATTCTATCTGTTTATCAACACTTATGTGAAATGTATTTGAGAATAATTATTTGCACTGATGATTTGATTTATAGCATTAAAAATAGAAATTAAATTGCACGCCTGATAGATAGTGAATAAAAATTAGTCATTAGTATACCAAGAATGTGAGAAATATTATTCCTAAAACGATTTATCATGAGCAAAATTGCATCTGTTTACACTTAAGCAGAAGCTATAGTCTGTTTTCTTGGATAGGTAAAGGAGTTACGGCTTAATATTAATATTCAACAAAGTCATGAATCACTACTTGATGTAGTGTTAGAATAATAGGGGACCATAATTAGGATCTATTTAAAGAATCTGACATTTTCTAAAGTAATGACAAAGCTTTATCAATGTTTAAACTCTTCAATAGATATTAGAGAATTCTTATCATAAATTATTAGTAAAGAATTATTTGATTATCATAATTCTTTATAACTAGATTTTTAAATTAATTATAGTTTTGAAGTGGTTGCTAAAAGAAGAAAGTAGTGTTTTTTTGACGAAAAAAAGCGATTAATATAGGTATGTTAATTTAGTGATGCTTTATAGAGTTAGAAAGAGAAGAGTCACAACGATTACCGATGTAAAAATTTTTACCTTCTAATCTTTTATTCCTGTATGAATAAAAGAGATTGAACACTGAATCGATTAGAACACTGTTTAACTTTTTAAATAGTTAAAATACAATTAATTATCGATGCCCCTGAAAATATAAATCTGGAAAAGGGAGCAACTATAAAATGATACGTAGACTCCTCAGTCAGCAAAAGTATGTATATCACATTATTGTTTGAAAGGTTTTATCCAAGAAGATAAACAGTTAAAAATATAATCCACTGTCATTTAAATTAAACGTACCTCACCATGGTGAGAGCGGCAACAGCTAGGCTGTTTCGTGTATATTTATGATCTGAATACTGTTTTATATTATGCGATATTTGAATTTTTTTAGGAATTCAGCCAGATGGCGCTTAGGATAAATTCCATCCTAGAAAGCATAAATTGCATAAAATCAGGAATATAATATGCGACTTCATGTGTTAAGCTATTAAACTATTTGAAGATTTTTATAGACCTCTTTTTCGAAATTAATGATGATAGACTGATTAAATTTTTTATGACACCTAATAAAGAGCAATGTGTGCAACTTACTGCGGTTTCAATTTTTTTGATACGCAATATTATCCACTTCTAATTACGATTATCCGGGTTTTCAGCAACACCTAGAGAGAAGGCCTACAAGCTGATGACGTTGTAGATATAACTGCATTGAGGACAATGGTCCGAAAATATTCTTGCCGATGAATTCAATCACCTATAGGTAATTACGAATAATCCACGCTTCCTTTAGTTCCTGGATGAACCTAAAAATAACTGAGCAGATAGATCTGGAACAAATGCGGACAGAATGACAATTTCTATTTCTCTGGCAATATACCTCAGAGAATAATTTACCTAAATGTTATATCCTTAATACCAACTAAATTAGTTTTCACCATTAATGATGCTTGAAATAAATTTCTTGAAAACATAGTGAAAGTATTAATTTTTAGACACGTCGCTCTGTAAGCGAATACTTTTTTCTGCAACACTCTATGTCATTGGATTTATCTGGTTGTCACTACTGGTGTGACTCCTCCTAAATCTTATCACAACTGCTTTCTGCTAAATCTGTAAGTCAAAAATCTGGAGTTCATATAGCTTCAAAACTGCCAAGCAGAAATTAGGACAACGAATTTAGATTTTATCTGACTGTAACTAGCAACATATTACCTTTCACTATGTCCATCTTTCTTTAATTCTTTTCAAGAATAACTGACATAGCTTCAACGCTCTGTTTTGAGCCCACAGTGGGTGTGACCTATATTACAGCAAGTATGCAAACAGGATATTGAAATTGGTATCTTCTGTCCTTGCACGCTTATAGTCGATAAGTCAATAAATATCCGCATGTTCATCTCTCCGTCATTCCTAGCGGTCTAGATATTAACATACTGTTAATGGCGTAGCTATTATTCAAAAAAAAGATGGTTGAAGCAATCTGGAAAGATCCTGTCATTCTCTTCTGCGTTACAATTATGACCTGATAAATTGCAGTTATTATTTGTCTCTGGCGTATCCTCTTCCAGGAATCAGTGGCAGCGTTATATGAATCCACAGCAGTACGGATGATTACTGAAAAATACATTTCGCTAATAAGATAAAAGAAAGTAGCATAGTGTGAAATACCTCGGTTGCTTCCTATCTTAAAGTCACGATATCCATTTCAAAACTGCGACCTTATCGAAGGGGGAGAGAGATTGAAGTGATTGTATATTATGCTATAAGCAATTAAACCAAGCAATATCGCCATAGACTCCTGATACAGGAAGAAATGATCGGATTCTATAGTTACCTATATTCCAACTAATCATTTTAAAATACTGTGTTATATAGATTTTTTAAATAATAAATGAGGAGCACTATTATTAAAGATGTATAAGGCTTGAAAATAAGGGATTTTAAAACTAGAGAAATCGGTGATTACCGTTTTAATGGAAGGATTGCTGCGCATAAGATTTGTGCAAATGCATTTTGTGTGCAACAACAGGTTATTTTTTATTAATACTCATTTTGTTAAACAGGTAATAGAATTGTTATTATAAAGGATGCATAAAATGAAAAAACGATTTTTATTAAAATAAATATATGATTAATTTTTAAAAATTAATGCATTAGGTTAAAAAATACAGACTCCGATAGAATTTTAACTTTCAATAGACATAGTAAATAAACCAATTCTATTTTTTTAGAAAAAAGGATAGTTTTATTCTTCTCTTAAAGAGCGATTTAATTTCTTAACCATAAAATAGTAAAATTATTTTTATGTTTCAATCTATTCATAATAGTAGTGTTTATAACAGATATGTTTTAAAAGTAAATTAAGCATTGCAATTAAAAATAAAGTAATCGAAGAATATTTATTAAATAATAAATTTATAATTTAATGAGTTATTAGGTAAGTATCCCTGTTTAATAATTAGATTCGTTTTTATGTTGTGTGAGCATGTTTCTATCTTTAAATTAAATGTTATTTACCATCAATGTAAATAGCTTAAATTCCCTTAGCCGGTTCCTGCTTTTCTAAGCAGAACTGTAGTAGTTTAGATACTATTTAAAGGATTATTTTCCTCGAATTAAGCTGGTTCACGCATCAGCTTCCGTATCCTAACGCTATTACAAAACCCAATTCAATCTAGATTTGTCTTTTTTATTGACGGCTCAGTGCACTAACGGGAAATTGTAGAATGCTAACCTGTTCTTCTCTCTCTTTTTCTATGATCTTCATTGCTGAATAATACGCTAAAAATCTTGCAAGAAACATAAAGAGCTTTATTAGCGATATCATAGTTCTCTATTAAGCAGAACTCCATCATAGCTCTCACTCTTAATTTTTAGTTTTATACCTATACAAAGTAAAGCGATGATCACATCATCTGTTTGTTTTTGTGTATCCAATAACATTGATGCTGCGTATCCTGGAATATCTTTACCATTACATTCTAAAAACTAAAACACCATAGCTCATAGCAAATCAGTAAATGTGGTTAAGGGGCACAACGTTTGCTGTCATCCAGAAGTTTTGCCCAGTGTACTCTAAGTCTTGATAAGCATTTTCGACCGCAATAAGTTTATTATCATCTATGCAGCGCCGCAAATAATGAGCAGCAGACAAAGGCGATAAGCTTACTTAACGGGATGGCATATGCTTTTAGCCAAGAAATAAACGTATCGGTTAGTATCGCTTAAATCATGCTAGCGACAATTCCTATATTCTTCAATGCATTGCTGTTTTAATCTTCTGATGGTACTTTGGAAATAATTATATTAATTTCTGATGTATGAGCTTCAGAAATGCTGGAGGTGCAAACTATCCTGCTGATTAATTTCATGGATAATTTCAACAACAGAGAGATGATATATCATGAAAAGTTTACCTTACAGGTCTTCAATAAAGCAGATATTATCTGTAATCCCTTGCATTAACTCATCTAATGGTGTCAAGAAACTGATAGACATTGCTGTTAAGATGGTGCTCGAAGCCATGCTTCTCAACATCTCAACGCTAATTTATCTATGGATCTCATTCGTCATCCGTAACGGTTATGTGCTACAGCGAACCATACAGTAAGAGACTATTATTGATAATGTTAAGATTAAAGCGACTAAGGTCAGAGATCGCAATTAGCAACGGAATATGTTTTAATAGCCTCTTGATTTTGCTTTATTTAAAGCGTGTAAAAGTAGCAAAGAGTTGTTACCATGGCTTGTAACTATTAGGTATTTTTATCAGTGATTTTTTGAAGCCAATGAATCTACTTTTCGATAAAAAAGTACATGTTTTTCTCTGCCAGTACTACCACTATCAGCAGACTGAAACAGCAATGGCTTGAAGAATATAGGAATTGTCGCTAGCATGATTTAAGCGATACTAACCGATACGTTTATTTCTGTACTGAAGACATATGTTGTTCTGTCAGGAAAGGTATTTTCCTTTTCCTGTTGCTTATTATCAGCAAGTACTTCGGATGGATGTAAGGAGTTAACTGCAGTCAAGGATGGTTATCTAGAGTTAGAAACAAACTGGTATAACTTTTTAATGGCTGACAAACACATTTCTTAATCGTATCTTGCAGGGTTGATACGGGAACCGATGCCTTTGGTTTTTTGAATATAATGGTAAAGATATTTCCGGACATCTAGCACTAATGCTATTAGCTATAGAAAATAGTTCATGCACTACCTTTACTTATAAAAGGTATGCAGTACCGAAAATTAAGGGTGAGCTGCGAGAAATGTCTGCCTATAAGAGAGTTGAGATGCCACTAAGAAAGCCTTTAATGTTTTTTGGCAAAGTTTCACAGTATAGGGTATATCCATACAGTAATGAAGAAGCTGCATAAAGAGCGAGAAGATCTGCTAATATCCTATGTCTTCCCTTAAGCGTACTAGCCCGTCAATAAGAACGACAAATTTAATTTGAACATCGACTTTTGCGAAAAAGTGTTAGGGTATGAAGCTGGCGCGCGAAACAGTGTGTGTATTAAGAAAAGCAACTCTTTCAATGTTATTTAAATAATCTCCCTCGTCTACTAAGAATAGATAGAAGCAGCTAAATTAATTTAGATTTGCTTGATTCTGGTGCTAAATAGTGTCCAATTTAAGGATGAAGAACAGATTCATGAAGCATAAAATCGAGTCTAATTATTAGACACAAGATTTACTAATAACTTGTAATCTTGGGATAGTATTACGGTTAAGAAATTATTTTGCACAAAAATGATTAGCAAAAAATGCGTTATTGTCATGTAATCGTTATTGTAGCTATCCGAATATTATATTTAACGATCAAAACGGCTATATTGTTAGGAAAAGTTATTGTTTTTTTTTTTTGAAAAACCGTTTAAAGTGATACTTTATTTTAGTTATTGTAGTTTTAAATGATTTTTTCTAGGTCAGATAATTTAATAAATATAGACCCTATATCATAAAATCTACTTAGCCATCTTTATTAATTGACTGAGATAACTTGTTCATATTTAAAATATTAAATTCTTTATATATAAATCTTTAATTATCAAACTTATTGAACAATGGTCACTAATTTCATACTTGCTGGTAAATCTTTCATGCAATTTAACTCTATCCGAACAACGGTTGAGCATTTATCGATGATTGTTTTAAGAAAACTATTAACACACTCTACATTAAACTATTCAAGAATCTTATCGCTCACATAATGCCTATCGATCTCATGGAATTAAAAGCGTAATTCATTCCTTTTTTTATCTCCTCCTTCTCCAGCATCTTCTATCTTTCCTATGTAAAAGGTAATATTTCTATTTAAAAAATTCATAGAAAAATGTTTTGTCAATTTTAAAATATACTTAGTGCGTTTAAGTTAGCTCTCACCGATGAAGTAAAAAGTAGTGATGCAATCTAAAAACTGTTTTAAATGAATTACTGTTTATTTTGCTGACTTCTGTAAAGTCAAACTATTCACATACATCGAAGATAACTAAACCATTTATCTTTCTGATGTAGTTTCGTCAAAGAACTTTCAATACGATTGTTAAATATTTTTCTACAATCTGGCATTTTGCAATGATATCCTTGTAATATTAATGAATGTCCTTAGTAAATAACATGTTTTCTGTAACAATATGCTAGGATAAAGTGAAATAAGTTGTTTTAATACATGAATTGACATCATCTGACAGATTGTAATTAAGCCAACTAATGAGGTCGAACTTTATCTTCGAATGGAGTTAGCAAAAATCTCTTTGATCTACATGACTGTTTATTTTTTATGGAAATCGCTATAACGAAAATCCTTCTTACAGTATAAATGATTTCTATAATAACTTTTGCCAATATAGTCTCAAAACCTACCTTCTACTTGTGCCGAAGTAGGCGAATGTTATTAATGCTATATATGACGATACTGATACGATTATGATATATTGCAAAGTGCAAAATGCAAATATCCTATTGAACCGGTAAATTATGGTGACTATTTATGATTATGTCGATTCTTTCTTCAAGAACTTAAAGAAGAATTTCCAATTATTTTTTTATTTAAAGGCGTTATATTTCAAAATTAGTCAAAAAAATTGCATCTCTGACAATTTCTATCATGTATTTACAACCAATTTGCTTTAGCAAATAATTTTGATAAAAAAGTGATGTTGTTGTTATAGTTTCAGGCGTCTTAGTGCTAAGAGAGATACAAAACACTTTATCTATCCATATATCATAATTATGTTAATAAGAATAAATTAATCTATATAAAATAACTGAAATTTATTTTTTTTAAATAAATCGCTAATATCTCTAATATTTATAGTTTATAATAAAAAAACTCATTAATCATTTTTCATTGAGTATTTATTTAAGTGCATTCTACTATCTTAAAATTAATATTTTCAGCTAAAAAGATCATAATCTGTTATTTTATAAAAAATAACTATTATATCTCGTTAATTTTATTTATACCTGGCGTAAAATAATTAATAAAATAAGGCAATGAATAATTAAAAGTTGTTAACTACTTAACTAAAACAAACAAAAACAAACAAATTATTATATTTTTTAATTTTATTAAATATTATCAATTTTAAGTAGAAAATATAATATTAAGTACTAGTATAAGAATAAGTAAGTATTCTTCAAGAATTTAAAAAAGATCTAATAATTTAAAGTTAAAGACAGAAATTTATTCTATGGTATTGCCAGGAATGTGCAATATTTATCTTGTTATTTAGAGATTAACTAATCTAGAGGGTAATATAATGAAGTGTACTAAAATTGTACTGGGCTCTATCGTTCTAGCTTCTGGTTTATTAACAGGTTGTTCAACCAGCAGCCAAATTAACAAAGTGTCCTCAGATTTACAAACGTTAAACGATAAAGTCGATCAATTATCCAATGACGTTCAGTCATTACGTATTGATGTTCAGACTGCTAAAGATGAAGCTGATCGTGCTAATCAACGTTTGGATAATCAAGTTCATAACTATAAAAAGTAATCTAATTATATTTAACGAATCACTCGATATACTAATAAGGCACCCAACTGGTGCCTTATATTTAATATATACAACTAATTTTTAGTATTACTATTATCTATTTTTTAGTAAAATACTATATATATAAAATATAGTAAATCTACTCATAATTTATCGCATTTAATATTAATTAAGTCTTATTTACCTTTAGCGGTATTCCTGAGCGACGTGCTATGGCTTTAGAAACTAATTTTTGACTAATACCAGGTTCTTGCAAAAACGCCTTAAACTCATTGCTATATACTAACGGTATTGTTTGTGGATTTTCAGATTTCCTTTTAGATAAAGGTTGATGAACTTCGATGTAATAGCTCTCATCTGGCTCTTTAGAGTACTTAATGGGTTCATTAATTACCTGTACACGAGTTCCTATTGATATAGAGGAAAATAATGCTGATATATGCTCAGGTCTTAAACGAATGCACCCGGAACTCACACGTAAACCAATACCAAAATTTGCATTAGTACCATGGATAAAATATTGTCCTTTATCATAAGATAAGCGTAAGGCATAAAGACCCATAGGATTATCAGGCCCGGCTGGATATACTGTCGGTAAAATAACGCCCTCGGCAGCGTAACGTTTACGAATACTCGGTGTCGGTGTCCAGGTTGGATTTTTAATTAATTGACTAACTGTCGTTACCATTTTAGGCGTATTAGCACCTAATTGCCCGATACCAATAGGGTAAACAATGACTTTATTGCTTCCTTTTGGAAAATAATACAGTCGTAATTCGGGTAAATTAACGATGATCCCATCACGTTTAGTTGCAGGTAATAACATTTGTGATGGAATAATCAATGTTTTACCAGCTTTAGGTAAATAAGGATCGGTACCTGGATTAGCTTCTAACATACTAAGCAAACCTATCTGAAATTCACTTGCAATAGCTTCCAGTGGACGCCCATCATTAGTTACTAAATAATGACTATTTTCTCCAATTAGGCGTGCTGTAGTAGTGGATGGCAATGAGTATTCAATAGCACTGACATTAAAAGTCAGCCAGCTTAAAAACAACAAGGCGATAAAAAATAGAATTCTCTTCATACTTTTCTCCTAAGGAACGTATAAAATTCATTGGATGAATAAACGTCACTTTAATAATATCAATAGTTAACTATTTGCTTCTAGATTATTATATAGACCTTATTCTTCCAGCACTATCCATTGCAATATGGATAATTGAGAGATATAGTTGAAAGCAAAAATATAATGATAATTAGGATTCTTCTTCAAGAACTACAACACCTAAAATTAATGTTACTCTTAAAGCCAGTAAAGAAGAGGGTTCCATCTACTTTTGCTGAGTGTTATCCATATTTGAACTTACCGTTGTTAAAGAACAAAAAACGAGATGATATTAATAATTACAATTATATTTCTCATGCTTTTCCGATTAAACTGTTGCTCAATCAAGAAGCAACAGTCGGTTTCTCTGGCAAAAATATTTTCTCTATGGTTGATCTACTGGTAGTGGAGACCCCATCCCTCCATGCGAATTTTTAAATTTAGTTATATCTTGATTTGTTCTCGATTGCTGTTTATTGCAGGCACAGAAGAGAATTTGCGTAAAATGAGGCAGGAAAGAACCGAATCCGAAACTATAAAGCATTTAAAAATCTACGATCCTTGATTATCACGTAGATATGGAATATATTCCTCAAATGCTAAAAACTTCAAGATGTTATCTTTCTATAAGAATAGAAAGTCCCGCTTGATAGGTTTTATTTATCTTAGAAGGAGCACTATGATATAAGTGTCAGTGCTACGCTACTTTGGGGATGTCATGATCTGGTACTGTTTTTATTTTTCTATATGTTAATTTTTAAAAATTCATTTATGCTACTATAAATACCTTGGAGTAAATCTTATAGAAATTATAAATTGATTAAATCAAAAAGATAATACGGTATTTCACGTATTACACCGCTTGGTTACTTAAATCGCTTTAAATCTTCTCTTTTTGAAATAAATAATGACAGATCGATTAAATTTTAATGATATTTAAACGAGGCCATAGAGCAATGCATCCGACTCAGTCCTTAATTTTTTGATACGCAAGTATTATCCCGTTTCTAGTCATAATTATCCTGGGTTTTAAGGCGGTGGTACAAGGCCAAGTCGATGATGCTGGATATAATGCATTGAATGGCAATGAATAAAAGTATAATTCCTAATGAATTCATCACCTATAAGGAAATAAGGATAATCCCTGTCTTCTTCGCTCCCAGAATAAACACGAAGATAATTGGACCAATAAATCTGACGAATTCAAACAGAATGACAATTTCTACTTCTTTTATAAAACACCTAGAGGTTAATTTAGTCAGATGTATACCACTAAACTAAATTAATTTTTACCATTAATGATAGTTGGGAATAAATTTCTTGAAAATCATGATGAAAGTGTTAACGTGTGAACACGTCTATCTGTATTGAGCAGATGTCTGCCTGCAGCACTTGTGCCATTGGTGTTTGGCGCTAACTACTATTCCTCTCCTAAATCTTCTCACAGTTATTTTACTAAATCTGTAAGTCAAAAATCTACAATTTATTCGGTGTTAAAACTACCGAGCAATAGTTAGCATAGCAGTTCATGTTTTATTCAATTGCGACTGGGAACATTATTTTCACTATGCCCATCTTATTTGGCTTTTTTTTAACAATAACTCGTCGCTACTCAAGGCTCTGTTTCGCATCGCTATTCGTGCCATAATGAAATAGGCGATCAAACAGGGTATCGAAATTACTTCTTTATATGCCTCACTTCTGATTGACAATTTGATTAACATCGTCATCTTCATATCTTTGTCACTGATGTCGGTCTGAATATTAACATCCTGTAGAGGATGAGTTGTTTTAAAAAAAGAGCGGTCGAAGAAATCTGGCAAAGCGCTATCATCCAGCTGCTATGTCACAAAGATGACCTGATAAATCTCAGGTTTTCTGTGGTCTTGGAATCTGCCTAAGGAAGCAGTGACGGCGTTATCTGACAGTCACAGTACGGATGTTACTGTAAGTGCACTTCACTAAAAAAATAAAATGAATCTAGTATAGCATAAAATACCTCTAGCGCTACACCTTAAACGAGCTCAGTATCCGCATCGAAATTTTAGTATTACTGAGGTAGAGAATGTTTATACATATAATTATAACTAACAGACTAAGTAGGTGGTACACCGGCAGAGATCTTGTCGCAGGAAAAATGATCGGCTACTATATATCAGCCATATTTTGGCGAGATATTTAAGATGGTACATTACCATGCTTTCTTATTAAATCGTAAGCAAGGATCACACCATTATCGAAGGTATGGTAAAGAGTTATAGATGATGGAGGGCTTACAAAAAACGGGAATTCGTTGTTATGATAAAAGAATTCCTGTGTATAGATTCATATAAATATATTCTATGTGGAGACCGATCGGGTTATTTTTATCAACGCGCAGTTTAGCAAACAGGCAACAAGATTATTATAAAAATAATAGATAAAATGGAAAACAATAGTTATTAAGACAAAAATATGGTTAATATATCTAAAATAGTGTATTATATCAAATAATACAGACTCCAATGAAATTTTAATTTACACTAGATCTAGTAAAGCAATTTTATCACCTTTTAGCTAATAAAGATGGTTTTTAACCTATTTAGAGTAATTAAATTTATTAAGGAATAAATCTAAGGATCGACGTTTCTTATCTGATCTTAACTGATATATTCTATAGTTATTTATTAGGCACTTATAGGTAATGGTAAAGAATTTACAGACTATCTTTTGATCTGCAAAAACATTAAGGACTGCAAAACAAAAAATTGCCTGTTTATGCAAATAACTTAGTATAGAATATTAAGTTACCTGTCGGTATATTCTCATATCAATAAGATGATCAAGTGATTTAATGGGCTTATAAAAGAGGGATCGCAAAGGTATATTTTAATTCTGATCAAGAGCTTGAGATCAACCTTGCATCGATATATTTTCCTGTGCAAAATAAGCATTACTATCAATCAGTAATGAGTAGTAAAGCTCTATTGCTGTTTATAAAAGAGATTTAAAAGTTAAATCTGAGTTATTCAAAAACCATACTATCTTCTTGGAAGTGACAGTTAATTAAATGTTTAAGTTATTAACTGATAATTTTTTGATTCTCTGATGGATTGTTTTGATCATGTCATACAATCCCTGGCTTCTTGATGGTGTTAAATGCTGCTCCAATGACAACTTTTCAAAAAATGCTTTACTATCTGTAGTTAAAATTTGTTCTCCGGTTTTATTTTGAAAATTAATTATTACTAATGCAATCAAACCTTTAACTATAGCTGCATCGCTGTCACCAAAAAACTGTATCTTTCCGTCACTATTTGGCTCCATAACAAGCCAAACTTGGCTTTGACAACCTGAAACTTGATTTTTTACTTGTTTTTGCTTATTACTAAGAGGTAATAATTTTTCTCCTAATTCAATTAAATAAAGATATCGTTCTTCCCAGTTTTGACAACGTGAAAAATTACGTAATAATTTATTTTCATCAGGCAAAACTGACATTATTCTATCCTTAGATGTATTTAAAAACGAATTAACCAAGTAGTTTTTCAATATATTGAAGTTTTTCAACCAAAATATCAATCTCTTCTTTAGTAGAGTAAACTGCTAAAGAAGCTCGACACATGGCTGATACTTGATAAAAATCCATTAATGGCAACGCACAATGGTGGCCTGTTCGTATTGCAATCGAATAATTATCTAAAAAAATACCAACATCATAAGCATGATGATCACTTAAATTAAAGGCAATAATCCCTTGACGTTCATCTGATCCGTAAAGATGCAAAGAGTTTACTGTACTTAAACGTTGATTAGCATACTGCATTAATGTGGTTTCATGAGTAGATATTTGTTGATAACCAATATTAGTAACATACCGCAATGCTTCACCCAAACCAATAATACCAACAATATTTGGCGTACCTGCTTCAAAACGCCATGGCACTTTTTCATAACTGATATTTATTATTGCTGGTTCAGCTAACGTCATACTCACTTTATCAATCATGGCTCCACCACCTTGCCATGGAGGCAAGGAATTTAATAATTCCTTTTTACCATATAAAACACCAATACCAGTTGGTCCATACAGTTTGTGGCCGGAAAAAACATAAAAATCACAATCAAGATCTTGAACATCAATCATTTGATGCATAATGCTTTGTGCACCATCCAGCAAAGTATGTAATTGCGCTCCTTTTTTCTCTGCACATTGACGGGCATAGGCAATAATCTGTTTTACTGGATTAACGGTTCCTAAAACATTTGACATATGGGTAAAAGAGAGTAATCGAGTTCGGCTATCGATTAGCTTATTTAATCGTTCAAAAATTAATTTTCCAGTATCATCAATAGGCAATATACGAATATCAAAACCAATCTGACCTGCAAGTAAATGCCAAGGAACGATGTTAGCGTGATGCTCCATTTGGGTAATAATAATATTATTACCTGATTTGATAAAACTAGGCCCATAACTATTAGCAATTAAATTTATGCCTTCCGTTGTACCTTTAACAAAAACAATTTCTTCAGAAGAAGAAGCATGAATAAAGTCTGCTACTTGCTGACGAACATTTTCTATCATCGTCGTTGCTTCACTACTCAAGCGATGGATCCCTCGATGTACTGCAGCATAATGATGACAAAGAAACTGCTTTTCTTTTTCTATCACTTGCATTGGTTTTTGTACGGTAGCGGCACTATCTAAATAAATCAACGGTTGATCGTTGATTATTTTTTCCAGCATAGGAAAATCCTTGCGAATCAATTCTACTGAAAATGTCATATTAAATCCCTGTCAAACGCTTCTGAATAATCTCCAATACCTTATTACTTACACTTTCACTATGAATAGCTTTGATGACTTCAGCCGCAAAAGTAACTATAATCATATGTTTTGCATTATTGAGATGAATACCTCGTGAACGTAGATAAAACAACTGTTCATCATCAATACGTCCTACTGTCGCGCCATGACTACATTTAACATCATCAGCATAAATTTCTAACTGTGGTTTGGTGTTAATTTCGGCTTCTTTAGCTAATAATAAATTATTATTTATCATTTTACCATCAGTTTTAAGTGCTGCTGGTGAAACTTTAATCATACCATTAAAAATAACTTTACTTTCATCCAATGCAATTGTTTTATGTAATTGGCGACTTTTACAACATGGTTGATTATGTTCAAGATAAGTTCTGATATCGACAGTTTCTCTATTTTGTGCTAACAAAAAGCTATTCAATGATAATCTGCTGCCTGCTCCATTTAACTTCACACTAGTATGATGTCGAAGTAATGCTGAGCCAGTAAAAATACCGATACTATTTATTTGACAGTCTCGTCCTGATAAGATGTCATTATGGGCGAAATGGTTACTTTGGTTATTTTCAATGCTAAGTTTGATATGACTAAAATAACTATTATCACCAATATTAGCGGTCAATCGACTACCAGTTAAATGCGATTTATCATCAACAGAAATAAAATGTTCAATAACTTGCGATTTGCAATTAGAACCAATATCTAAATGATAGCGATAGTGACTGGTATTAATATAATCGCGGTGATTTGAACCAGAAGTAATATTTAATATATAAAGAGGTTTTTCTACCTGTTGATTAGCGGCTAATTTAATTAATAGTGGTTGAGCAGCCAGACTCTCAGTTAAATACAGGAATATTTCATCATTCACAATAGGTGCTGTAAGCTGTGTCAGTGTATTCATCATTTGAATTTGATAAAGTCCAAAGTTATCGCTACTTAGCGCAGGAATAAGATATCCATTAAACAAAACAATCTGCCAACCATCAAAGGAGATTGCCAACTGTTTTAATTGCTTAGTGGTAATTGAGTTAGCTTTATCACTATTTAATTGGTATTGAGCGTTAAGTACTTTTGTCAATTGCATATAATGGCACTCTTCATGACGAAATAGTGGAAAGCCAATTTTTTCTGCCTGTTTCCAATAGGCCTGAGCTTGTTTTTCTTTTGCTCTTTTGCTGGAATAAAAGAGTGTCGCAAAACCTTTTAGCGCTTGTTGATTTAATTTTGTAACTTGATTCTGTTTTTCTGCTCTTTCATTATTTGCCAATAACCCAGCCATAGCCTTGTACCTCTAGTTTTTTAGCTAATGTAAAATCACCAGATTGAATAATTTTTCCTTGATGAAGAACATGAATAAAATTAGGCTGTACATAATCCAAAATGCGCTGATAGTGAGTGACTATGATAAAAGCTCTTTTGGCGGTACGTAATGAGTTAACGCCGTTGGTCACTATTTTTAAAGCATCAATATCAAGACCTGAGTCCGTTTCATCTAAAATACATAATTCAGGCTCTAACGCCGCCATCTGTAAAATATCATTACGTTTTTTTTCTCCACCAGAAAACCCGACATTGACTGATCGAGTAAGTAAATCTTTCGGCATATCAAGTAGTTCAATTTTATCTTTAATAAAATCCTGAAAATCAAATCTATCTAAGGGTGACTGCTTACGATACTCTCTAATGGCATTAACAGAAGTTTGTAAGAAAAATTGATTACTAACACCAGGAATTTCTATTGGATATTGAAAGGCTAAAAATATACCTTCACCTGCACGCTCTTCTGGCGATAACTTAAGCAAGTTTTTATTTTTGAATAGAATTTCACCTTGCTCTATTTGACATTCTTTACGTCCTGCTAGTGTTGCTGATAAGGTACTTTTGCCTGATCCATTAGGCCCCATGATTGCATGCACTTCACCTGCTTTTACTGTTAAGTTTAATCCGTTAAGAATTTGATTACCTTCAATACTGACATTTAAATTTTTAATACTTAACATTTCATTGGCCTCTGAATAACTGAATATTCTTTTAATAGAAACCATTAACCCACACTACGTTCCAAGCTAATTGCTAACAATTTTTGCGCTTCAACGACAAACTCTAATGGTAATTCAGAAAAGACATCTTTACAGAAACCATTTACGATCATAGAAATGGCATTATCCTCACTAATACCACGTTGTAAACAATAAAAAAGTTGATCCTCACCAATACGAGATGTCGTGGCTTCATGTTCTAACTTTGCACTACTATTTTTTACCTTAATAGAAGGAAAGGTATGCGAGCCACATTTAGTGCCAATTAACATAGAATCACATTGGGTATAATTTCTAGCATTTTCAGCAGTCGGTAAAATCTTTACTAAACCGCGGTAACTATTTTGACTGCGACCTGCTGAAATCCCTTTAGAAATGATGGTAGAATGTGTATTCTTGCCAATATGGATCATTTTTGTACCGGTATCAGCTTGTTGGTTACCATTGGTTAATGCCACTGAAAAAAATTCCCCAATCGAATTATCTCCTTGAAGGATAATACTGGGATATTTCCAAGTAATAGCCGATCCTGTTTCAGACTGGGCCCAGGACATTTTGGCATTCTCACCCTTACATAAAGCACGTTTAGTGACAAAGTTTAAAATACCAGTATGTTCACTTTTAGCACCTGAAAACCAATTTTGTACGGTAGAGTATTTTACTTCAGCATCTTTATGAATAATAACTTCAACTACAGCAGCATGTAGTTGATAGCTATCACGTACTGGAGCAGAACATCCTTCAATATAACTAACATAACTGCCTTCATCAGCAATCAAGATAGTGCGCTCAAATTGACCGGTCTTCGCTGCATTAATACGAAAATAGGTTGATAATTCCATTGGGCAACGAACTCCCTTTGGTACGTAAACAAAGGTACCATCAGAAGCGACAGCAGAATTCAATGTAGCAAAAAAGTTATCCCGATTAGAAACAACCGTACCAATATATTTTTTTACTAATTCAGGGTATTGTTGGATTGCTTCACCGAAAGAGCAAAAAATAATATTCAGTTTTGCTAATTCAACACGATAAGTTGTTGAAACAGAAACAGAATCAAAAATAGCATCTACCGCAACTAATTTTTCATCACGTACTGGTACTCCAAGCTTATTAAACGTTTTTTCAACTTCTGCAGTCAGATAATTATTGTTATTCTTATTCCCAACCTCTGTTGCTGAATCGGATTTAATGTGACGATTATCATCGCAACTATTGCATGATGGTGCGGAATAATAACTATATTCCTGATAGTTTAAATTAGGGTAGTAGCCTTTAAGCCAGTGCGGTTCTTCCATACTCAACCAATGTTGGTAAGCTTCTAAGCGAAATTGCAACATCCAATCAGGTTCATTACGTTTGGTTGAAATGGCTTTAATAACTTCTTCATTAAGACCTTTAGGTAATTCATCCGTTGCAATTTGAGTGAAAAATCCCTCTTTATAATGATGCTCCTCTAACCATTGTTGAACATCATGACCAATTTCTATATTATACTGTAACATAATTTAATTCACTTAAATACCAAAGCTTTCACCACAACCACAAGCGTGTTGAGCCTTAGGATTATTAAATTTAAATATTTGATTAAGTCCATCATGAACATAATCAACCTCAATACCATCAATAAATGGCATTGTTTTTAGAGGAACAAAAAGCTTAGCGCCATTGTGTTCAAACAGCAAATATTCTTTGGTTGGATTATCTATCAATGCAATAACATAACTAAATCCTGCACAACCTGATTGTTTAATCTTAAGAGATAGTCCTTGACTATCGGGATTTTTTTTCATTAAATTATTAATTTGAGCAGCCGCCTTATCGGTCATGGTAAGGCCCTGCCAAATTGTTTGATTAAAATAAGAAGTATCGACGTGCTCTGTCATTAGTGACCTCATTAAACTAATTTTTTGACTAATACACTATGAATGTAACTAGATTTTTTTTTGCTTAATACTATATATGTTAATGATAACATTGTTCACTTTAACTACTTATTTAAGTGGATATTTTTATTAGAGTGTTTTTCAGCAAAAGTAGTATTTATTTTACTATTAGTTCAGAGCAGTTAATTTATTAACTATATTAACTTATTAATTAATAAAATTAACTTACAAATTTAATAATATTTAAAATTTGACAAACAAAATATGGATAAACTATCGACTTATTGTCTTTTATTTATCTTTAATTAATAATAAAATTATGATTGTTATCAATCGGAAAATACAACTTAGTCTTAATTATTTATTAAATACTTTTATTAATAAAATTTTTACCAACGATCAAGATAAATCGCATTACATAAGCTATGTACTTTTTTTGAAGATACTAGTTTAATAGATTAGCTATTTGATTCAAGATCATTATATAGATCATCGACGCACAAGTCCTGTTCATGACAGGATAGCTATTGAGAGATATAGTTAAGAGAAATTAGCACAACTCCACTATTATCTGTTGCCATTAATAAACATTCAGTTTAACTGATCGTTAAATCATCGTTAAAACCTTGGTCTTTAATATAGTTAAATACTTTATTATTTTCTAACTTATTTAATAAGCGCGTCCTATAAGGTGGGATCATGATCCTAGTAACTTTTTTTAATTAGTGTTCACTTTGTATTTTATGTACTGTCCTTGACAAGAGTTCATACAAAATAAAACTTGGTAATTAATATTTTATAAACAATATAATTTCATTATCACCCTATTTTTATTAGTTAAAATATCATTAATCATGTAATAGATCATTGATAATATCCCATTCGTAATTTTTTATAATTAGGCCAATTTATGGAAAAAGCACAATCCCTTAATGATTTACCTAAATTTATTTTAAGCATAATTGCTATTTTATTGATGATAACAGCATGTTTTTTGGTATTGAAACCGTTCATACTTGGTTTTCTCTGGGCTGGCATGCTGGTTATTGCAACCTGGCCATTATTCAAAAAAATTGAAAGCAAACTATGGTATAAAAAATGGTTAGCAAGTATAGCGATGACATTATTAGTAATCTTATTATTCGTTATTCCTTTTGCAATGCTAATTAGTGGCATTATACAAAATAGTGGCCCACTAATTGAATGGGCAAAATCGCCGTCTGAAATTAGATTGCCAGAGCTGTTATGGTTAAAAAATCTACCATTTATAGATAATAAACTTTTTTATGGTTGGCATGCATTGATATCTAATAGTAGTAATACATTTTTTTCTAAACTACAACCGTATATTGGAGAAGCAACTAGCTGGTTTTTAGCGCAAGCTATTAATGCTGGACGTTTTATGTTTCATCTTATCGTAATGTTACTATTTAGTGCATTACTTTATCTAAAAGGAGAAAGTGTTATATTAAGTATTCGACATTTCGCCATTCGACTAGCAGGTACGCAGGGTGATATCGCCATTCTGCTTGCTGGTCAATCAATTCGCGCTGTTGCATTAGGTGTAGTTGTAACCTCATTAATACAAGCAATTACCAGTGGTATTGGTTTAGCTTTAGCAGATATTCCTTATGCTGAAATATTAACAATTCTTGTCTTTGTATGTTGTGTTGCCCAACTTGGCCCATTATTGATTATGGTGCCCTCTATAATATGGTTATTCTGGTCAGGCAATACTAGTTATGCCATTATAATAATAATATGGAGCATAATTGTAGCAACAATGGATGGCGTATTACGCCCATTTTTAATAAAAAGGGGAGCAAATTTATCAATGATACTTATTTTTATTGGTGTAATTGGTGGAATTTTATCATTTGGCGTAATTGGTATTTTTATTGGTCCAGTTATTTTAGCTGTTTCACATAATTTACTAACTGCCTGGATGAATAAAGTTTCGAAACCAGCTAAATTACCTATCATCTTCCCTGGAAGATAGTATGATTTTTTTTGAATAATTCAGGTTTAACTTTTAACCAATCTTTATAGATTATAACGAAATTTTTCTAGTCAATACTGATTGAATAATTTATAAGTATAAAATTAAATATATCGATTCAGAGTGATTTTCAAGCTCTTGACAAAAATTAAAATTAAAGCTTTCTAGCCTATCTTCTATCATACGCTCATTATATTGTTCAATCATACCATTCGTTTCAGAATGAATGGGAGAGAAGGACTAAGTTGTTTTTCTATACCAACTTTGTACACAAATGGTTAAATTCTTATTTTTTAGTAAATGAACGTTTTCGAAAAGCAAAACGGTAATCTGAAATTATTATCATTGTCTATAAGTACTATATGAATAATGTGTGGATATATTTAGTTAAGATTAGGTAAAAAGTATCAATCATTGATTGCGGTCTTTGGCTTGTAAAGGCAGATAAAACTCATCGAGTTATGTGATCTATACCTACGAAAATATAACATTGTAAAGTTTATTTGGCATTTATAAAAGAGATATTTACAGCTACGTGTAGCTAAAGCAGACGCATAGCTTTTAAATGCTTTATGCTTACGCTTCTGGAATTTTATTCCTCATTTCACGCAA
Source organism: Arsenophonus sp. (assembly GCA_046530735.1). GTDB lineage: Bacteria > Pseudomonadota > Gammaproteobacteria > Enterobacterales > Enterobacteriaceae > Arsenophonus. Next base: position 14,040 of record JBHEQV010000007.1, on the reverse strand, counting down.
ATCCTCACCTCTGGTTTACGTAAACAGCAATTTAAGCCAGATTAAGATGTAATGCGGTTCAGGATTCGCGTATGGATTGCCAGTAGATAGATCGGCAAGAAGGAGAAAACGGTTTTTCAAAATAAAATGAGTACGGATTTCTGAGTTGGCGACAGTGTTATTGATAAACGATGGGAGAATATGATTGTGATCATCAACATCATCTTGTTTTTGCCATTTAGTAAAAGTAGTTTAGATATGCTATAACGATTAGCCAAAATAGATCTAGGTATATTTGATTCTCGGGAGATCATTGCTAATTTTTGGTCTTCTAGTTCCATGACGATAAAATCTTATAATCATGATATTTACCCTTAACTTATATCATGCACAGTAGCCATCCTTGCCATAAATAGGGCTTGTGTGACGAAGGTCTATATAATAATTTTGGACCAAATAATTATAAAATAATTTAACTAAATATAATTTATATGGAGTTATTAACAAATCTAGTATATAGTGATAAGGCTATATTCTACTCTGATGTTTCGTGAATTTGTTTTCCACTATTGAATTGGACGTTATTTATCACAACAGAATCAACAGGTTAACTTCCATTAAGAGTGGTCCAGATTTTATGAGCAGACGGGAGAAGATTCAGTACCATTAAATGGTTGTTTTTTGAACTACAGTCCTTTGTGCATCGGCTTCATGAGCTCACTGTTTCCAAAAGCCGACTCAATACAAGATTCTTCATTCTTATGAAGCCAAAGAACACTAATTGGAAGCCGTAGAATGCCAGCGTTCTTCTTGCTGCTCTTCGCTTCACTTTCTTTATCGCTGTAGAATACCACTGAAAACCTTGCTAACAAAAAATTAAAGGTTTTATTAGCAATATCACGGCTCTCTGATATCCAAATCTCTTGAAGCTCAAGCTTTAACTTTCTGTTACCTGTCTTTGGTGAGCAAAAGGTAGCACATGAGCTATTTTCTATACTCCAAATAACCTTATTAATGTGTATTTGGGATTATCTCTTTCTATTTTATTTAAAAACTAAAATAGGCGGTACTCTGTATCCCAGTAATAAGTCTAATATATACGGTTAAGTCCCGCGTTTACAGCAGGCCATTGAAAAGTTATAGCAAGTTTTCTTCTGATTCTCGATAAACATATTTTACCGTAATTGGTTTCTCTTATGTCTATATATTTAGTGATGTCAATAAATGAAGAAGTAGTCAAAGGTGATCAACTTTCCTGATAGATAGTATATATGTCATCGATTAAAAAATAAACGTAACACGTATCGTTTAAATCATGCAGACATCACCATTGCTAATTCTCTTCAAGTTATTCCTGTTTCAGTTTGTTTATGTACTGGCAGAGAGATTATCTGATTTTTTTTAAAAAGTGCCCTAAAGATTTATAAAAATCAATGGTGTAGATGTCTCGCCGTATACCCAATAGTAGCAATTTTTCGCTATTTAATACGATTAAATAAGGAAGTGTAAGCAAGCTGTTGAAGCATATTCTATTCCGCTGAAAAATTTCTAACCTTAATCACTTTAATCTTAATATCGATAATACCTTCTTTGTAGGTTCGCTGTGATAAATAATTGTTACTGACGACGCATAGTTCCCCATCAACAAAGCGGCGTTAAGAAGGTTATTGCAGCATGGCTTCATCTTAACTTCAATAGCGGTGCTATCATCTCTCTCTAGTAGCAATGGATGCGTTATGCAATGAATTATAGATAATATCTAGTTTCGCAGATACTTATATTAAGATAGGTTTTTATAGCATATCATTTCTTTTTTATTAAAATCATTCATGAAATTAATCTAAGCAGAATATGCCACCATTTTTGAAACCATATATATTAAAAATAAGCTATGATTATTTATATAAGAAAAATCTTTAAATTAAAATGATTGATTTAATTAATTTTTGTTAATCATTATAATTAAATTAATTTAATATTCTTATATTAAGAATATTAAAAATACCGATTAATAAAGTGAAATTAAATTTTATTAATTTTAATTTTTATTAAAATAATTATCAGTAATAAGATATTATAATTATATTAATATAATGCTTATAGATTAAGCTTTTTATAGATTGAAAGTTTTAATATTTCTAGTATCATCATTCAATTATAATAAGTATAAAAGATATTAAATATTGTTGTATTTAGTTTTTCTGTAATCCAATTATAATTTTCTATTTCAGTTTATATTGTTTATGAAAATTTATATTTATAAAATCTAAACAGTAGTTACTATATAACAAGCTATTTACTTATAAATAGTTATAGTTTAAATAAACCTAATTAATATTAGAAAATATATAAATTTTACCTGTTATTCATTTATTGCTAGATTGATTATATAATTCTATCTATTATTATTCAATTGTTGTTATATAATAACAAATAAATATGATTTTATATCATAATCTAATATATTATTTATCGAAATATAATTAAAAATGTAATATATAAAATTAAATTATTCTATAAGATTTAACTTAAATAAATAGTAAAATGCTATAAAATTAAATAAATATTTTTAATAAAATTTCATAATTAAAATATAAGTAAAAGTGAAATGCTATCTGTATTTAAAATAATTTTAATTATTTTTACTGTTTATTGAAGAAGAGTTATGCTTATTTTAATATATAGGGTTTCGAGGATGGTGATGTATTCTGTTAATTAATTTCGTAAATGATTTTAACAATAGAGAGATGATATGACATGAAAAGTTTACCTTACAGGTATTCACGAAACCAGACATTGCCTGCGATACCTTGCATGAATTCATTCGTAATAATACCAGGAAACTGATAGGACTATCTTTGAAATAGTGTTCAAATTTATGGTTTCGCCATCGTTGTTAACGAATGGCGTACCGTTAACTATAACGGTTAACTGCTCTACAATTAACTATATACAAATTGCTATGGGTTATATTAGTATTTAAAGTGCTTAAGGTAAGAGATCTTAGAGGTAACGGAATATTCTTCAACAGATTTTTTTACTGCCTTATCCGAATAGTATAAAAACGTCAAAGATTTACTGGCATTCCTATATCTGCGAGGCATCTCCATCGGAGATTCTCATGAATCTTTTACCTGCTTCTCGGTAAATCTCACGCGATCTCTTGCCAAGTTCTATCAGCAAATTGAAACAGCAATGTCTTGAAGAGCATCTGAATTGTATCTGCATGATCTAAATGATAAATATACATTTATTCCTGCTCTGATGACATGACCATTCTGGTCATAGGAAAGCTGATCGTTTTTACCTGCTGATTAAGGCGACGTGCACTCCCGTATGAACAAGTAGGCTCGTTACGATCGAATATGCTTATCGGGAGTCAGAAGCTCATTAGGCCGAATTCCTCAATAGACCTGCAAGCACCTAGATTAACCATATCTCTAAGGATTGCTACGGAAGACGAGGTGCCCTTAATTTTAGAATATAATAGCAAAGATATTTCTAAGCATGTAAAACCAACATCATTAGATACACAAAATAGCTAATGCACTAGATTTACCTCTAAAAGGCATGCAGCACAGAAAGTTAAGGGTGAGAGCTGTGTGGTGGGAAGGGGGAATGCCTTTGCCTACCAGAGAGGCAGCGATGCCGATTATAAATCCCTTAATGTTTTATTTAAAAGGCTTTCATCATATTATTTCAGCAATGATGATGTTGGAGAATAATTAAAAAACGACTGGCATTCTATACCTTCTCGTTAGCGCACTAGGCATCGATAAGAACAATCAATCCGATTGAATTAGCTTTTGTGACAGTGAGACTATGAAGTCGACGCGCGAAGCACAGTAGTTCAAAAAAAAGCAAACCTTTCAATGTTATTTAAACTGCATCAAGATGCTTAGAAAAACTGAAACTGACTAAGGAGATTTTAGGTTATAAATCTGGTGAAAAATAACATTTAATTTAAGAGATGGAGAACAGATTTATAAAACATCAGAGTAAATTGATACTCTGACAACCATGCACCAGATTTGTTAATAACTGCAGATATGTATTTTACCAGGACTTTTGATAAAATTTAGTTATTTTAGCGTAGATGTTAAGGTCGTATATTTCAGCAGTTCATAAAAGATGCTACACTCCAGATTATCCATCTGATGATTTTTAATCATTTTAAATACTATTTTTAACGATTATTTATTTTTAAAGGCTAATTTTGAAAATTAAAAATCATAATTACTTTTTTATTAAAAATATTGAATTTATGATCAATTTTATTGCTTAATCTATAAGATAAAGCAATAATGTTACAGATTATGGGATAAAAATGAAAAAGTTATTCATAAAAAATCAACAGCAAATTAGTTTTGTTAAGTCTTTTTTTTCGCGTTTGTTAGAAAAAGAGTTAGCTTTAATTAAAGTTCAAGCGCCTATCTTAAGTCGTATCGGTGATGGAATTCAAGATAACTTGTCCGGTTATGAAAAAGCAGTACAAGTAAAAATAAAGTCGATTCCAGATTCTATTTTTGAAGTTATACATTCATTGGCTAAATGGAAACGTAAAACCTTAGGTCGTTTTGATTTTAAACCTGGGCAAGGGCTTTATACCTATATGAAAGCATTGCGTCCTGATGAAGACCCTCTGACACCTATTCATTCTGTATTTGTAGATCAGTGGGATTGGGAAAAAATAATGCTTAAGGATGAGCGCTCTCTTGATTATTTAAAACAGACAGTAATTAAAATTTATCAAGCAATAAAGGAAACAGAAAAAGCAGTTAGCAGAGAATTTGATTTAGTTCCATTTTTACCTGAGAAAATTCATTTTCTTCATAGTGAAGAACTATTGCAACGCTATATTGATCTTGATGCTAAAGGAAGAGAACGTGAAGTAGCTAAAGAATTAGGTGCAGTTTTCCTTATTGGTATTGGAGGAAAACTATCGAATGGCCTTCCTCATGATGTACGTGCTCCAGATTATGATGATTGGACAACACCCAATAGTGATGGCTATGTCGGTTTAAATGGTGATATTATTGTTTGGAACCATATAATACAGGATGCATTTGAAATTTCTTCTATGGGTATTCGTGTTGATACGGAAGCACTTATATATCAATTAGCAATCACAGGTGATGAAGATAGAATGTCTTTTGAATGGCATCAAGAGTTAGCAAAAGGTCAAATGCCACAAACCATAGGTGGGGGTATTGGACAATCTCGTTTAGTGATGTTATTGCTTCATAAAAAGCACATTGGTCAAGTTCAATGTAGTGTATGGTCGCCGGAAACCCATACAGTTATTGCAGATATCTTATAATTAATTCCAATACCGTGTTAACAATTTTTTAGTCTAATATCAATATCTCAGATATAATTGAAATATTTAGGATATAGGATTTTCCATATATAAATAATATAACAATATAAAACGTTGTTTTTGAGTTTAAAGTTTGATGAATTTTTATTTTTTAATAAATTATTAGGTAATCATTTGGCAATAAAATCTTAAATTTTAAGTATATCGAAATCTTTTCGATGTTATTATTGCATTTTTTCTAAATATTTATTTAAGCAGACAGTCGAATCAGTTTCCCCATTAAGTGTTTAATTAAGAAATTTTTATTAATTCTTCTAATGCATCATTTTTTAATAAATCGTAATGAATAACTGTTTGATTCCTTGGTCCTAAAGCATTATATAAACTCTCGTTGCATAACTATATTTATGAAATAATAGCTACTAAGGGATATAGTTGAAGTAAAATATCATGATTATGAGGTTCCCATCATTATGGCAACTGTAACACTTAAATCAGACCTTCTCTTTAGGCTAGCAGAAATCTACATTTACTTTTGCTATGCCTTATGGCATCTCTAAATTACCGTCTCTAAAGAGAAACGCGAGATGATGTTAATGAATTGCAGCTATATTATTCCCAATCGGTTGCTGACAACGATCTTAACTACTCAGGAAGTCGTAATATTTTTCTGAAAAAAAAAGCCTATTCCTAATCCTTCTAGAGGAGAAGCTGGCAAGTCGTATGCAAATTTTGAACCCAGTAGAATCCAGATTTAATCTGAACTCTTGTTTATGCAGGAATAAGAGGGAGAATTTACGTGAAATAAGGCAGTAAATTCCAGAAGCCGGAAGCATAAAGTATTAAAAGCTACGCGCCTATTTTGCTGTACGTAGATGTAAATATCTTTTGCAAATGCTCAGCAAAACTTCACGACATTATCTTTTCTTAATCATAGATCGTGTAACTTAATGTGTTTTATTCGGCTTTATAAGTCAAAGATCGTAGTTAATGATTGATTGTTTATTACCTGATCTTAACCGAACAACATTCTCCAACCACACCTTATCCATATAGTACTTATAGACAATGGAAAAAAAATTTCAGACTTCCGTTTTGCTCTTCGAAAGCTTTCATTCACCGAAAAATAGGAATTCAACCATTTGTGTAGGAAGCTTGGTATAGAACACTAACTTAGTTCCGTCATGGCCATTTATTCTGAAACGAATGGTATGATTGAACAATGTAATAAGCGCATGATAAAATATGTGATTGCAAAATGATAAATTTTTATTCTGGTTAAGAGCTTGAAATTACTCTGCATCGATATATTTGGATGAAATTATTAACAAATTTGATGTAGGTAGTTAGGCTAAGTTAGCCTCTGATGCTTAATAAATCTGCTTTCATCCTTAAATTAAACGTTGCTTATCGCTAAGTCAAACAGGTCAAATGCTCTTATTAGCCACTTCTAGCTTTTCTGAAAAGACGAGCAACAGCTTAATTCAATTGAAATAATTATTTTTCAAATCACAGTGCTTCGCGAATCAGCTTCATAATTTCAGTATCACGCAAAAGTCGATTCAATCGGATTCGTCGTTCTCATTGATACCCAGTGCACTGATAAAAATCGTAGAATGCCAGGAACTCTTTTCGATCTTTCCATAGCTTATTTATACCTGTAGTGGATACGTTCAAACCCTTGTAACAAAACAATTAAGAGCTTTATTAGCGGCATTATGGCTGCCTTGTTAGCCAGAGCTCTCGTAAATTCACCATTAACTTTTAGTTACATGCCTTTTGGGAGTGAAGGTAGCACATTAGCTATTTTATATATCCAACAGCATTGATGTTGCATATCCAAGAATATCTTGTCATTGCATTCTAAAAATCAAGGGCAGAGTCTTCCGTAGTAACCCTGAAAAATATAGTTAAGCTTATGCAGTTGCAGAGTATTGAAAGTTTATCTAAGTTCGTTCTAACTTTTAATGAACATCTTCGACTGCAATGAGCTCCTTATATCCACGCTCAACGTCGCCATAATAATTAGCAGGCAAAGACGATCAGTTTGCCTCTGACCAGAATGATATATATCATCAGCACAGAAATAAACATAGCGTTATGTATCGTTTAAATCACGCAGCTGCCAATCCTTATTCTCTTCAAGAGATTGTTGTTTTAATCTGCTGATGATATAATGAAGAGAAAGAATGTGCTTTTTTACCAAGAGAATCGCCTTCAGAGTTTAGTGAAAATCAGCGGTGAAGATGCCTTTCCAATAAGACAAATGGCAAACATCTTCGCCGCTTTTTATACGTTTTAAGTAAGGCGACAGTAACGATCTGTTGAAATATATTCCGTTTGTGCTGCAATCCTTAATCTTCATAAGTTTAATCTCAATATTGGTAATATCAGTCTATATGATTCGCTGTAGAAGATAACCATTACTGGCGATAACAAGAGGCGGCCATTTAGTATGTTGCGTAGCATGGTTTAGAGCTCCGCCTCAACAATGGTGCCCATCAACTACCAGTAGTATTACGAATAAATTTATGTAAGGGATTACAGGTAATATCTAGTTTTATAGATGCCTTTAAGGTCTAGACTTTTCATGGCATATCATCTTAATATGATTGAAATCATCCACGAAAGGAATCAGCAGAATATGGCACAATCTCCGAAACTACATATACCAGAAATTAGTATAAGTTCAAATCTGATCCTGAGTATAGTGAGCCATTATCGGACGTGAGATAGAGCAGCTTGGTAGTTTATTGGACTTTTAACCCGAATATCATCGGTTTAAATCCAGCCACGACAACCACCCCCATCTTTTATTCAATATCATATTAATCTTCTAGAAAAACTATTATTTATCTAAGTAATTTACTTAATTCAAAGCTAGTTTTCTGTCATTTTTAAAATAAGCATTAATACCCAGAAAAATAGATTCTGCCATCTGCTGTTGGAATTTTACTGTTTTTAGTTTTCGTTCTTCTTCAATATTACTAATAAAAGCAGTTTCAATCAGAATGGACGGAATATCTGGCGCTTTTAATATAGCAAAACCCGCTTGATCAACAATGTTCTTATGTAATTTGTTAACGTTTCTCATCCGTTTAAGCACTTCTGTACCAAATTTCAAGCTATCATTAATAGTCGCCGTCTGAACTAAATCAAAGATGGTGTGATCAAGATATTTATCACCACTTTTACTGATTCCACCAATTAGATCTGCTTCATTTTGCGTTTGAGCTAAATAACGGGCGGTATTGCTAGTTGCTCCTATGATCGATAATGCAAATACTGAAGAACCTCTAGCTTTACGATTAGTAAATGCATCAGCATGAATAGAAACAAATAAATCAGCTTGCATTTTTCGTGCTTTTGTGACTCTGACATTTAAAGGAATAAATACATCTTCATTACGAGTTATATAAACTTTCATCTTAGATTCACGATTAATTAATATTTTTAATCGTCGTGCAATTTGTAATACGATATCTTTTTCCTGAGTTTTATATTTTCCTATAGCACCAGGATCTTCTCCACCATGACCAGGATCGATCATGATAATAATTGGCCTATCTCTCGCTACTTTATATAGATTTTTCGTTTTACCTGGCAAGGTATTATTTAATTTACCTTTATTGTAATCTACTAATAGTGCTAATAACGGATCATCATCAGTGTAAACATTTGAAGCAGGATAAAAATCAACAACTAAACGATGTTTAAAGCCGGCGATAGGCGAAATAGTAAATATTTTTGGATCAACATAAGTTTTTATTTCAAAAACTAATCGAATTGTTTTTTTATCAAATTGCCCTACTCTAATTAATTTTAGATAAGGATCATGTGAACTGATTTGCTGGTTAATACTCTGTAAAACATTATTTAACTGCGTATTTTTTAAATCCACAACAATACGATCAGGCACAGACAAAGTAAATTGACGATATTTTAAAGCGATATTCGATTCTAACGTTACTCTAGTATAACTAGAGGCAGGCCAGATACGAATAGCGATTATACTTGAAGATAATGCTACTCCCAATGGAGTAATGCTTAACAGCATAGTAGCTACTGCACCCTGCAAAAGACGTCGTCGTGAAAAACTGTGTTTTGAATAATTCATTGAAAATCCACTTAAAGCATCAATAGTTATAAACAGATCAATGTTATCAACAATAAAAATAACTATAAAAAACTTAACTAATCATTAATGAATTATAATTAATGATTGCTATTTAAAAATAATTAGTTACTAATATATTTAGAATTATAAGTAAATCTGCTGTATGACGATCAGGATCCGCTCTACTCTTATGCTTTATAAATCTGTTTTCTATCCTTTTTAATAGCGGTGCTTATCAACTACCTGACAGATTACAGATAAATTCATCAAGGTATCATAGCTAATGCCTGGTTTTACTCATACTTGTAAGGATAAAATTCTTATGGCATATAATCTCTCTGTTATTGAAATCATTTACGAAATTAATAATCAGGATACGGCCAGTATATCCGAAACTCCATACACCAGAAATCAGCATAACTCTTTCTATTTACCAGTAATAAAAAATAATTGGTTATAATATATTTATTTTAATAAATAAAGATAATTTAGATCGAATAACATAATGAGTTTATGTTCTTTTACTTCAATCAATTTCATTGCAGCATAAATCATTTTTTCATTTATATGAGTAAATTGTACACATTAATGGGCTAATAATTTTCATCTATGAAAGAATCAAATTTAATATTAATTTAAGAGTTATGTTTAAATTTTGATATATTGGATTTCGGAGATATTTACTATATCCTAGTAATTTATTTCGTAAATGATTTCAATAACATAGAGATAATATGCCATGAAAAATCTACCATACAGATATCCACGAAATCAAATATTACCTGAGATCCTTTGCATAAACTCATACGTAATGGTTACAGACAGCTGATAGTTACTGAAGTTAGCTGAGCTTGAAGCTATAGATAGACAACATGTTAACACCATTTGTCTAAGGATCATATTGTCATCCGTAACGGTTATTTCTCATAATAAATCATATAAACTTGCTATGCCAGTTTTGAGATTAAAGTGTCTAAGATTTAGAGAATTATAGCGGAAACGAAATATGTTTCTAAAACTTCTTGCTACCGTTTGCCTTATCTAAAGAATGCAAAATCGTCAAAAATCACTATCTATTATTTGTACCTATAAGGTATCTCTATCTATGATTGTCACAAAACTCTTGGGGCACTTTTCGATGAAAAGTACCTAATTTCTCTTGTCAAGAACAATAAGCAGATTGAAATAAGAATGGGTTGTAAAATATACAGGCGATGACGGCTGTGTAATTTACGTGATATACACTACGTTTATTTCTAGGCCGATGACATATACCGTTCTATAAGGCAAGTAGGTCGCTTTTGCCTGCTGCTCATTATGAATAAACTCTGCATGTACGTAAGAAGCTAGCTACGATCGGAAGATGGTTATTGATAACCAGAGGCAAACTGAATTTATTATCTCAATGATCTGGAATTATGTTACTTAACCACATCTCCAGTTTTCTACGGAAGTAGTGCCATTAGTTTTGGAATGAAATAGTAAAGATGTTCCCGGATATGTAGGAACAACGCCTATTGAGTATATAAAATAGCTAATCCACTAATTTCACTCCCCAAAAAGGTATGTAACTAAAAATTAAGGTGAGCTTCGAAAGTTATGCTACCAGAGAGTTGTAATGCCGATAATAAATCCTTTGATGTCTTATTGATAAGGAGTTTCAGCGAAAATTCTGCAGAGATTAAGAAGGTGAAGAAAAGAGCAAGAAGAACAGTGACATTCTATGCTTTCGCGTTAGCGCACTTGACATCAATAAGAACTATCAATCCGATTGAATTAGCTTTTGCGACAGTGAGACTATGAAGTTTACGCGCAAGTACTATAATTCAAGAAAATAACCCTTTTAATCGTATTTGATCTGATTCTCTTCTTCTCAGGAAAGTTGAAATAAGTTCAGAAGTTTTTTTAACCCTATTAGATCCTGTTTGTAAAGAATGTCTAATTTTAAGAGGAGAACAGATTCACGAGAATTAGAGTAGAACGTAACTTGATTGTCATATACCAGATTACTAATAAGTCTATGTTTATCAAATTATTTATAAAAATAATGGGCTAGGTTGGAAAATCTTTTCTACTTCAGGAACATGCTTTTTATCAGTAATAAACATAATAATGTGATCATATTGTTTAATAACATGATAGCTATTCGCAATGATAACTTCATCATCACGAACGATAGCACTGATGATTGTGCCTCGAGGAAGTTTTATTTCTGAAATTTTTCTACCAACAACTTTAGATGTGTTTTCATTACCGTGAGCAATAGCTTCTATTGCTTCAGCAACACCTTTACGCAAGGATGAAACATTAATTATGTCCGCTTTACGAACATGTCTTAGTAAAGCAGAAATTGTTGCTTGTTGAGGTGATATAGCGATATCAATGACTCCTCCTTGTACAAGATCAAGATAAGCAGAACGCTGAATAAGAACCATTGCTTTTTTTGCCCCCATTTTTTTAGCAAGCATAGCTGACATAATATTGGCTTCATCATCATTAGTTAGTGTTATAAAAACATCTATTTGCTCAATATGTTCTTCTGCTAATAGCTCTTGATCAGAAGCATCACCATAAAACACGATTGTATCGTGTAATAATTCTGCTAATTCTGTCGCTCTTTCTTGATCATGTTCTATTAATTTAACACTGTAATCTTTTTCTAACTGTTTTGCTAAACCTGCACCAATATTGCCACCACCAATTATCATAATTCGCTTATAGGGTTTTTCTAGTCGTTGTAATTCACTCATAACAGCACGAATATGTTCAGGGGAAACAACAAAGAAAATTTCATCTCCTGCTTCAATAATTGTGGATCCCTGTGGTCGAATAGATCTATTTTGACGAAATATTGCAGCAATTCGGGTATCAATATGAGGTAAATGTTCACGTAGGTTTAAAAGGGGATTTCCTACTAATGAACCTCCATAATAGGCTTTTACTGCAACAATACTTACTTTACCACTTGCAAAGTTAACAACCTGGAGTGCACCAGGATATTGAATTAATTTATAAATATAATCAATGACAAGCTGCTCTGGTGAAATAAGATAATCAATTGGTATATGATCAGGAGTAAAAAGTTTTTTAGTTTCTTTGATATATTCAGATGCACGTATTCTAGCAACTTTATTTGGTGTCTTAAAAAGAGAATAAGCAATTTGACATGCAATCATATTAGTTTCATCTGAATTTGTCACAGCAACTAACATATCAGCATCTTTAGCTCCAGCTTCTCTTAGAATTCTAGGATATGAGCCATGCCCACTGACAACTCTTAGGTCGAATTTATCCTGTAACTGGCGTAAACGTTCAGTATTAGTATCTACGATAGTAATATCGTTATTTTCATCAACTAAATTTTCTGCTAGTGTTTCACCAACTTGTCCTGCACCTAATATAATAATTTTCATTATATTTTTATTTTACTGCTAGATTGAGTATTATTTAAAATAGTAATGTTAATATTTTATTAAAGAAGAATAAAAGAAACCGATATCCTCCCATTTTGAGTAGGTAATATTGTTGGCCTAGTTCCCATATTCTTATTTAAAGAAGAATCAGGATGAAGAAAAAGAAATTTCTGGATTCGTTCTTTGTTTCATGCAGTAAAATAGAGCAAGTTGCATAAATTAGAAGATGCCATTAGTTATTGAGCAATATCAGATAGATTTTAGAATCTCATATTGTAATTTAACTAATTAATGTATATCTGTTGATTTTCTTAATCATTTTATATCTGGATATTGATTAATGATACTTCTCATAGAGTAAATATCAGCTAGCAATAGAAGATTAAATTTCGCACCCAATAGCTATTCTACTGATCTACTACGTCCATTACCACAATAACTCTTGCATGTAATTCTAGTCGATTAAGATTTTCTTAGATACGTTTTATTTATAATTAATCGAGTTATTCTCATTTCTGGTATATAAAGTTTCAGAAATGCTGCTATATCCAGCTAATTGATTTCCTAGATGATATAATAAATAAAAGATAATATACTATCAAAAAGTCTTTCCTAGAGCTATTCGTGAAACCAGATATTACCCCAACTCTAATCCCTTGTATGAAATTATCTGTAATTGTGCCAGATCTAATAAACATCACTATTGAGGCTTAGCTCAACTTGAAGCCACAGTTACAAGAACATGCTGAATGTTGCCTTATTGACAGGCAGTTAACTCATCATCCGTTAGTTATTTTCATTAAACTCTTAGCGCTTTTCGGTGAAAAGCACATGGATTTCTTATCTTGAGACCATTAGCAGACTGAAACAGAAATAGCTTGAAGAGTGCAGGTAATGGTAGCTTACTAATTTAAGTAATACACGCACGTTTATTTTTGCCAATGGATATTATGTCGTCCTGTTAGGCAAGCTAATTACTTTTTACCAGATTCTCATTATCAACGTCAGTGCGCATGGATATAAGGACCTAGTTCGTTGTACCAAAAAGGTACTTATTGAGAATTAGAAGGAGAACTGAGCCGAATTTCTAGATGGTCACGAGCATTTGTGCCGCTTAACCATATTTACTGATTTATTACGGAAGACAATACCCTTAGTTTTTAGAATATAATAGCAAAGATATTTCAGTATATGCAGCATCAATGTGTTAT